>NZ_JBHLUI010000017.1:0-1049 GCF_042433995.1 Kineococcus gynurae | reverse complement strand
ACCGGTCAGCTCCACAACTCTTCAGTCGCTGCTTCCACACCCGGCCTATCAACCCCGTGGTCTACAGGGAGCCTCCCACCCCACAAAGGGGGCATCGAAACCTCATCTCGAAGCAGGCTTCCCGCTTAGATGCCTTCAGCGGTTATCCCTTCCGAACGTAGCCAACCAGCCATGCTCCTGGCGGAACAACTGGCACACCAGAGGTTCGTCCGTCCCGGTCCTCTCGTACTAGGGACAGCCCTTCTCAAGTTTCACACGCGCGCAGCGGATAGGGACCGAACTGTCTCACGACGTTCTAAACCCAGCTCGCGTACCGCTTTAATGGGCGAACAGCCCAACCCTTGGGACCTACTCCAGCCCCAGGATGCGACGAGCCGACATCGAGGTGCCAAACCATGCCGTCGATATGGACTCTTGGGCAAGATCAGCCTGTTATCCCCGGGGTACCTTTTATCCGTTGAGCGACCGCGATTCCACACTCCACGGCCGGATCACTAGTCCCGACTTTCGTCCCTGCTCGACATGTCCGTCTCACAGTCAAGCTCCCTTGTGCACTTACACTCAACACCTGATTGCCAACCAGGCTGAGGGAACCTTTGGGCGCCTCCGTTACTCTTTAGGAGGCAACCGCCCCAGTTAAACTACCCACCAGGCACTGTCCCTGATCCGGATCACGGACCGAAGTTAGACATCCAGAACGACCAGAGTGGTATTTCAACGATGACTCCACCACCACTAGCGTGACAGCTTCACAGTCTCCCACCTATCCTACACAAGCCGTCCCGAACACCAATACCAAGCTATAGTGAAGGTCCCGGGGTCTTTCCGTCCTGCTGCGCGTAACGAGCATCTTTACTCGTAGTGCAATTTCGCCGAGTTCGCGGTTGAGACAGCGGAGAAGTCGTTACGCCATTCGTGCAGGTCGGAACTTACCCGACAAGGAATTTCGCTACCTTAGGATGGTTATAGTTACCACCGCCGTTTACTGGCGCTTAAGTTCTCAGCGTCCCCCACACAAGGTGGAGTAACCGGTCCCCTTAACGTTCCAG
>NZ_JBHLUI010000016.1:0-1285 GCF_042433995.1 Kineococcus gynurae | reverse complement strand
CGGATACCGGGGTCAGGGTCAGCGCAGCAGGCTCAGCACGCTCTGCGAGGCCTGGTTGGCCTGCGCGAGCATGCTGGTCCCGGCCTGGGACAGGATCTGGTTGCGCGTGAACTTGGTCATCTCCTGCGCCATGTCCGTGTCGCGGATCGAGCTCTCGGAGGCGGTCAGGTTCTCGACCGACACGTTGAGGTTGTTGATCTTGTGCTCGAACCGGTTCTGCACCGCACCCAGCTTGGAACGCTCGGAGGAGACCGTCGCGATCGCGGTGTCGATCGCGGTGATGGCCGCCGAGGCGCTGGCGGTGGACGACAGGGCGACCGCGGTGCTGGAGACACCGAGGGTCGAGGCCGACATCGAGCCGATGGAGACCGACAGGGTCTCACCGGACTCCGAACCGACCTGGAAGGACTTGCTGGAGAAGGTGCCGTCCAGCAGGGCCTGCCCGTTGAACTTGGTGCGGCCGGAGATGTCGTCCAGCTCCGAGGAGAGCTGGGTGAACTCGTCGTTGGCCGCGGCCTGGGAGGTGGTGTTCTGCGAGCCACCGTTGGCCGCCTGCACCGCGAGGTCACGCATGCGCTGCAGGATGGCGTGCGTCTCGTTGAGCGCGCCATCGGCGGTCTGGACGACGTTGACGCCGTCCTGGGCGTTGCGGACGGCGACCTTGAGGCCACCGATCTGCCCACGCAGCCCCTCGGAGATGGACAGGCCGGCCGCGTCGTCGGCGGAACGGTTGATCCGCAGACCCGAGGACAGCTTCTCCAGCGAGGAGGACTGCGCCTTGTCCGTGGCGTTGAGGTTCCGGTAGGAGTTCAGCGCCGCGATGTTGTTGTTGATCCGAAGACCCATGATGATCATCCTCCGTGAGTGGTGGCGGCCCCGGGTGGGACCTGCCGGGCCTTCCGTGGCCCGGCGACACCAGATTCATCGGCCCCCACGCCCGCGACCTGAACGTCCGAACGGGTGAAGCACCCCGCCGGCCCCGGGAGCTCGGACCCACCCGCAGGACCCGGGAACGCCGAAGGGCGGGAGATCCGAAGATCCCCCGCCCCTCGTGATGGAACGACCAGGCTCAGCGCAGCAGGCTCAGCACGTTCTGCGAGGCCTGGTTGGCCTGCGCGAGCATGCTGGTCCCGGCCTGGGACAGGATCTGGTTGCGCGTGAAGCGCGTCATCTCCTGCGCCATGTCGGTGTCGCGGATCGAGCTCTCCGAGGCGGTCAGGTTCTCGACCGACACGTTGAGGTTGTTGATCTTGTGCTCGAACCGGTTCTGCACCGCACCCAGCTT
>NZ_JBHLUI010000015.1:0-1090 GCF_042433995.1 Kineococcus gynurae | reverse complement strand
CCGCGTACGCCGCCGGCGCCTCCTCCAACGAGATCGCCGTCGCCCCCACCGCCTTCGCGATCTGCACCTTGTCGTGCAGGATCGCCCGCATCAGACCGTGGTGGTACTTCATCACCGGACACTGCCCCGTCGTGAACGACAACGACTTCGCCCACCCCGTCCCCAGGTCCAACGACAACGACCCCTTCTTCGCCGCCTCGTCCACCCCACCCGGATCCCCCGTCACGTACAGACCCGGGATCCCCAACGCCCCACCCGCCGCCGTCAACTCCATCAACGAGTTCAACACCGTCGCCGGCGCCTCCGACGCCGACCCCGACCCGTGCCCCCGCGCCTCGAACCCGACCGCGTCCACCCCGCAGTCCACCTCCGGAACCCCCAGGATCTGCTCGATCTGATCCCGCGGATCCCCCTTCGACACATCCACCGTCTCGCACCCGAAGCTGCGCGCCCGCTCCAGACGCTCCGCGTTCAGGTCCCCCACGACCACCACCGCCGCCCCCAGCAGCTGCGCGCCGGCCGCCGCGGCCAGACCCACCGGACCCGCCCCCGCCACGTACACCGTCGAACCGACCCCCACCCCGGCCGTCACCGCACCGTGGAACCCCGTCGGGAAGATGTCCGACAACATGGTCAGGTCCAGGATCTTCTCCATCGCCTGATCCCGATCCGGGAACTTCAGACAGTTGAAGTCCGCGTACGGCACCAGCACGTACTCCGCCTGACCCCCCACCCAGCCACCCATGTCCACGTACCCGTACGCCGACCCCGGCCGGTCCGGGTTCACGTTCAGACAGATCCCCGTCTTGCGCTCCTTGCAGTTCCGGCACCGCCCGCACGCGATGTTGAACGGCACCGACACCAGGTCCCCGACCTTCAAGAACTCCACGTCCCGCCCGGTCTCCACCACCTCACCGGTGATCTCATGACCCAGCACCAGGTTCGGCGGCGCCGTCGTCCGACCCCGCACCATGTGCTGGTCCGACCCGCAGATGTTCGTCGCCACCAACTTCAGGATCACCCCGTGATCCACCCGCCGACCCACGTTCGCCGGGTTCACCCCCGGCCCGTCCTTCAGCACGAAATCCGG
>NZ_JBHLUI010000014.1:0-4204 GCF_042433995.1 Kineococcus gynurae | reverse complement strand
CCCCCTTCTCCCGAAGTTACGGGGGCATTTTGCCGAGTTCCTTAACCACGATTCACTCGATCGCCTCGGTATTCTCTACCTGACCACCTGAGTCGGTTTAGGGTACGGGCGGCTCGAACCTCGCGCCGAGGCTTTTCTAGGCAGCATGGCATCACCCACTTCCCGCATACGCGGTCACCATCAGGTCTCAAGATCGACATCAAAGTCAGCGCCGCGGATTTGCCTACGACACTCCCTACACCCTTGGACACGGACAACCATCGCCGTGCGGAGACTAGCCTCCTGCGTCACCCCTGTTACTACGCTTGCCTACTACCAGCTCGGGCCACACGCTCCACCACCCACCACCCGAAGGTGCTGAGGGCTTTGGGTGCTTAGCATCACCAGATTCGACATGGACGGTTCTACGCCGGTACGGGAATATCAACCCGTTGTCCATCGACTACGCCTGTCGGCCTCGCCTTAGGTCCCGACTTACCCAGGGCGGATGAACCTGGCCCTGGAACCCTTGGTCAATCGGCGGACGGGTTTCTCACCCGTCATTCGCTACTCATGCCTGCATTCTCACTCGCGTGCAGTCCACCCCCGGTCACCCGAGAACTTCACCCCACACACGACGCTCCCCTACCCATCCACACACCTGCAGGAACCCGAAAGCCCCTGAAGTTCAACGCATGAATGTCACAGCTTCGGCGGTGTACTTGAGCCCCGCTACATTGTCGGCGCGGAATCACTTGACCAGTGAGCTATTACGCACTCTTTCAAGGGTGGCTGCTTCTAAGCCAACCTCCTGGTTGTCTGCGCAACTCCACATCCTTTCCCACTTAGCACACGCTTAGGGGCCTTAGCTGATGATCTGGGCTGTTTCCCTCTCGACTACGAAGCTTATCCCCCGCAGTCTCACTGCCACGCTCTCACTTACCGGCATTCGGAGTTTGGCTGACGTCAGTAACCCGGTGGGGCCCATCGGCCATCCAGTAGCTCTACCTCCGGCAAGAAACACGCGACGCTGCACCTAAATGCATTTCGGGGAGAACCAGCTATCACGGAGTTTGATTGGCCTTTCACCCCTACCCACAGCTCATCCCCCAGGTTTTCAACCCTGGTGGGTTCGGTCCTCCACACGGTCTTACCCGCGCTTCAACCTGGCCATGGGTAGATCACTCCGCTTCGGGTCTAGAGCACGCGACTCACACGCCCTGTTCGGACTCGCTTTCGCTACGGCTACCCCACACGGGTTAACCTCGCCACGCACCACTAACTCGCAGGCTCATTCTTCAAAAGGCACGCCGTCACAGAACACGTCTGCTCCGACGGATTGTAGGCACACGGTTTCAGGTACTCTTTCACTCCCCTCCCGGGGTGCTTTTCACCATTCCCTCACGGTACTATCCGCTATCGGTCATCAGGAAGTATTCAGGCTTACCAGGTGGTCCTGGCAGATTCACACGAGATTCCACGAGCCCCGTGCTACTCGGGACATCCACCCAAGGAGGTCATGATGTTTCGCCTACGGGGGTCTCACCCACTACGCCGGACCATCCCAGGCCCTTCAGCTACACCACAACTTTCTCACTCCCCGAACCAGTGGTAGCCGGCTCCGGTGAACTCCCACAACCCCACGACCGCAACCCCTACCAGGTATCACACGACCGAGGTTTAGCCTCATCCGCTTTCGCTCGCCACTACTCACGGAATCACTCTTGTTTTCTCTTCCTGTGGGTACTGAGATGTTTCACTTCCCCACGTTCCCTCCACACACCCTATACATTCAGGTGCGGGTGACCGCCCATGACGACGGCCGGGTTCCCCCATTCGGACACCCTCGGATCAACATTCGGTTGCCAACTCCCCGAGGCTTATCGCAGGCTCCCACGTCCTTCATCGGCTCCTGATGCCAAGGCATCCACCATGCGCCCTTAAAAACTTGACACACCCACACCACCACCACCCCACACCCCGCCCGAAGACGAAGCCGAGACGACAGCAGCACGAATGCCACAAAAACCAGATCACGAAAAAACACTACGCGCACACCCACACACACCCGACACCACCAACCCCGCGAAAAGGAACGAACACCCCTCCACGAAGACCGACAGGCCCGACATGTGCGAATCATGCTCGCGTCCACTGTGCAGTTCTCAACCACCAACCAGGCACCCACCCCACCACGACCGCCACCAGACACCACCCACCCCCACCAACCCCGAAAGATCAGCACGAACAGGCAACCGGTATGAACGACCAGGGACAGACCCCGACAAGACACCCGACCAACCCCACCCCCGACCACCCACCCCGACACACAGCCAGAAGCAGACAACCACAGGGCAGAACCCAGCCCGGTCCCTCAGGACCCAACAGTGCACCACGCGACACACCCCGAACCCACCAGAAAGCTTTCCCCACGACACTCACGCGCCGCCGTACTCACCCCGGCAAAACCCAGGACCTGCCATGCTGACGTTCCACCCTCGACCGCCCCCGGAACACGCGTCCGAGCAGACGATCTCAAAAACCCCGCACCAGCAACCACCCACAACGGGCAGCCCCAGCCACGAAGCTCCTTAGAAAGGAGGTGATCCAGCCGCACCTTCCGGTACGGCTACCTTGTTACGACTTCGTCCCAATCGCCAGTCCCACCTTCGACGGCTCCCCCCACAAGGGTTAGGCCACCGGCTTCGGGTGTTACCGACTTTCATGACGTGACGGGCGGTGTGTACAAGGCCCGGGAACGTATTCACCGCAGCGTTGCTGATCTGCGATTACTAGCGACTCCGACTTCACGGGGTCGAGTTGCAGACCCCGATCCGAACTGAGACCAGCTTTAAGGGATTCGCTCCACCTCACGGTATCGCAGCCCTCTGTACCGGCCATTGTAGCATGCGTGAAGCCCAAGACATAAGGGGCATGATGATTTGACGTCATCCCCACCTTCCTCCGAGTTGACCCCGGCAGTCTCCCATGAGTCCCCACCCGAAGTGCTGGCAACATGGAACGAGGGTTGCGCTCGTTGCGGGACTTAACCCAACATCTCACGACACGAGCTGACGACAACCATGCACCACCTGTACGCAACCAACTAAATGACACCCCATCTCTGGGATTCCACTGCGCATGTCAAGCCTTGGTAAGGTTCTTCGCGTTGCATCGAATTAATCCGCATGCTCCGCCGCTTGTGCGGGCCCCCGTCAATTCCTTTGAGTTTTAGCCTTGCGGCCGTACTCCCCAGGCGGGGCGCTTAATGCGTTAGCTGCGGCACGGAATCCGTGGAATGGACCCCACACCTAGCGCCCAACGTTTACGGCATGGACTACCAGGGTATCTAATCCTGTTCGCTCCCCATGCTTTCGCTCCTCAGCGTCAGTAACTGCCCAGAGACCCGCCTTCGCCACCGGTGTTCCTCCTGATATCTGCGCATTTCACCGCTACACCAGGAATTCCAGTCTCCCCTACAGCACTCAAGTATGCCCGTACCCACTGCAAGCTCAGAGTTAAGCCCTGAGTTTTCACAGCAGACGCGACACACCGCCTACGAGCTCTTTACGCCCAATAATTCCGGACAACGCTTGCACCCTACGTATTACCGCGGCTGCTGGCACGTAGTTAGCCGGTGCTTCTTCTGCAGGTACCGTCACCGAAGCTTCTTCCCTGCTGAAAGAGGTTTACAACCCGAAGGCCGTCATCCCTCACGCGGCGTCGCTGCATCAGGCTTGCGCCCATTGTGCAATATTCCCCACTGCTGCCTCCCGTAGGAGTCTGGGCCGTGTCTCAGTCCCAGTGTGGCCGGTCGCCCTCTCAGGCCGGCTACCCGTCGTCGCCTTGGTAGGCCATCACCCCACCAACAAGCTGATAGGCCGCGAGCCCATCCCCAGCCGAAAAATCTTTCCACACCCAGCACATGCGTGCAGGCGTCACATCCAGTATTAGCCACCGTTTCCGGTGGTTATCCCAGAGCCAGGGGCAGGTTGCTCACGTGTTACTCACCCGTTCGCCACTGATCCACCCCGAAGGGCTTCACCGTTCGACTTGCATGTGTTAAGCACGCCGCCAGCGTTCGTCCTGAGCCAGGATCAAACTCTCCGTCGAAACCCACCCACAACAGGCAGGCACAACAAACAATTAAACCCAGGCATCGTCTTCACCCCGGCAACCCCCTGGCGAGAGAGAAACCGGGAACAACACCAAAGGAAACCCCCCA
>NZ_JBHLUI010000013.1:0-28765 GCF_042433995.1 Kineococcus gynurae | reverse complement strand
CGCAGACCCTCCGAACCCTCGACCGGGACGAGGGTGGCCTCGCGAGCGGCGAGACGGTCGTGGGCGCGGCGGATCACCGCGCGGTGGGTGGCGGTGATGTCCCCAGCCCGGTACGCGTCGTGCAGAACCGGGTCCTGGAGCGCGTCCTCCGCGTCGCCGACCTGACCGACGGCTTGCAGGTGGGACAGGTGTCGAGCCTCCGCGAGGATCATCGCCGCCACCTCGGCCACCAGGTGGTCGAGGAGTTCGGGGGTGAGTTCCTCCCCGTCGCGGGTACAACCGAGGTCGCGGGCGCGGACCACGTCGGGGTGCTCGCGGCGGACCCAGTCCAGCACCGCGATCACGGCGTCGATGGCCATCGCGTGGCCGGTGGAGCGGAGCCGTTCGGAGGCCTGCAGCAACTCATCGAGGGCGTCGCGGGGCGTCAGTTGATCCCGTACGTCCACCGGCTCGACAACCTCCGCACTCATGTGCGAATTCTACTCGACCAGGACGCGATGATCAAGACAGGATTGAGCACACCCGTTGCTGCACAACGGGTTACTGTGCGCAATTGCCGAGGCGCGCCGTACGCCACCCTCACCACTCTGTCGCGACCTCGGGGGCTGTCATGATCCGACGGGACGACGCGGGGCCTCCCGGGAAGAAGGGTCGATGTCCTCCTTGGCGTCGTCGCAGGTTCCCGGCCTCTCAACCGGCGCTGCCGGAGACGGTCGGTGCGCGTCGCACTTCTCGACGACCAGCAGTGGTTCCCTTGATCACGGGAGAGTCGGTCGCGGGCCGGCTCCATGATGAGCGCCATGAGTGACGCCCGGTCCAGGAACTCGTCGTCTACCGGTTCGAGGGCGGGAAGATCGTCCGGTGCTGGGATGATCTCTTCGCCGTGCTCCGTGACCGCTTGTCCTCCGGCGCAGCGGATTGATCGAGTTGCGGCTCGCCGCGCGGACGGCAGCGTTGGCCCGCACCGCCCGGGTCCAGAGCCAGGCCCCCACAAGACTCACGCCCCCGGTCGCCTCCGGCGCCGGGTCCAACCTCGTGAGGAACCCCTTGGTTGACCAGACCACCCCAGAATCCCTCTTCGGCGCCACCGTCACGGGCAGTGACGGCGACAAGATCGGCAAGGTCGAGGAGGTCTACCTCGACAACGATTCCGGCCGCCCCGAATGGGTGTCCGTGAAGACGGGACTGTTCGGCTCGAACGTCTCCCTCATCCCGCTGTCCCGGGCCACGGTGTCGGGCGGCACGGTCACGGTGCCGTTCGACAAGTCGACCGTCCGGGACGCTCCCCATCACGACCCGGGCAGCGAGCTCGGCGAGGCCGACGAGGCCGACCTGTACCGGTACTACGGCGTCTCCGACCACGCGTCGTCCGCGGCGACCACCCGCGTGGACGGCGACGACGATCTCGTGGGTCGCGCGGGCACGGTCCCCGGTGAGGTCGACCGGAGGACGGAGACCGTCGGTGGCACGCACCGGTCCGAGGGGCACGACACCTCGGGCCCGAACACCGACGACGCGATGACCCGGTCGAAGGAAGAGCTCCGGGTCGGTACCGAGACCCGTGAGGCCGGTCGCGCCCGCCTCCGCAAGTACGTGACCTCGGAGAACGTCACGCGTTCCGTCCCGGTCTCGCACGAGGAGGTCGTCGTGACCCGGGAGCCGATCACGGAGGCCAACCGGGGTGACGCCCTGTCGGGTGGCGATCTCACCGAGGAGGAGCACGAGGTGGTCCTGACCGAGGAGCGCGCCGTGGCCGGGACCGAGGTCGTCCCGGTCGAGCGGGTGCACCTCGGCACCGAGACGGTCCGAGGGACCGAGACCGTCCAGGCCGACGTCCGCGAGGAGCACATCGAGGTCGACGGGACGGGAGCGGAGGCGCCCGGGCGGGAGTTCGAGATCGTCCTGCTCGAGGAGGTCCCCAGCGTCGTCCTCACCGTCCACCCCGTGGAGCGTGTCCGGGTGCGGATCCGGACCCGGACGGACGAGGACGTCGTCCACGCCGAGCTCCGCGGTGAGGCCGTCGACCTCGTGGAGGACGACCCGCCCGTCCGCTGACCCGGGGACGCCCGCCCGGCCCCTCCTCAGCCGTCCAGGCCGAGCGGCCAGTCCCGTCGGTCGTGGGCCTCGGCCCAGAACAGGTACTCGTAGCGGGCAGCCGTCGCGAACGCCGTGTGCATCTCCTCGGCGAGTTTTGGGGTGGCGGCGGCGTCGACCAAGGCCCTGGCCCGGTCGACCGAGGCGTGGAACTCCGGGTCGTCGTAGGCCAGGACCCAGCGCCGGTACGGGTGCTCCGCGCCGACCCCCGCCGCGGTCGCGGCGAGGCTGCGACCGACGTCGGCGTAGATCCAGAAGCAGGGCAGGACGGCGGCGGCCCCGACCGCGTACGGCGCCGTCGCCGCGGTCGCGACCAGGTAGGAGACGTAGCCCAGGGTCGCCGGGGTGGCGACGGCGGGACCCGTCGCGGCGGGCAGGACCCCGGAGGTCAGCAGGTCCTCGTGCAGGCTCGCCTCGACCACCGAGGCCCCGGCCGCCGACGTCGCCCAGAACGCGCCCGCGGCGGTGTTTGGCGCCCGGGAGGCGAGCAGCGCGAGCGCCTTCGCGTACCCCTCGAGGTAGAGGGTGTCCTGCTCCAGGTAGTGCCGGAACGTCTCCGGCGCCAGGGTTCCCGCCCCCAGCTCGGTGAGGAAGTCCAGACCGTCCACGGCCGCGCGCAGGGCCGCGGTCCGGGCCCAGGCCTCGTCGGTGAAACTCATCGCACCTCGATCGGGTCGGTGGCGGGGAAGTGCTGCAGCGGCCCGTGGCCACCGCCCACCCCGAGGTCGCGCCCCGCGAGGAGGGCGGCCTGCAGGTAGTCGCGCGCACTCTCCACCAGCGGTTCCCAGGAACCCTCGGGTACCCCCCGGGCCAGCAGCGCCGCGAGCGCCGAGGACAGGGTGCAGCCCGTGCCGTGGGTGTGCTCGGTCGCGACGCGGGGTCGGACGACCAGCCGGGTCCGGCGACCGGGTTCGGCCAGCACGTCGACGCTCTCCGCCCCCGGCAGGTGCCCGCCCTTGAGGAGCACGCGGGCCCCGGTCCGGGCCGTGAGCGCCTCGGCCTGCTCGACGCACTCCTGCACCCCGCCGGCCGGGGTCGTCCCGAGCAGGACGGCGGCCTCGGGGACGTTCGGGGTGATGAGGTCGGCCAGCGGCAGCAGTCGCTCCCGCAACGCGACGACCGCGTCCTCGGCGATCAGCCGGGCCCCGCTCGTCGCGACCATGACCGGGTCGAGCACCACCGGTCCGGCGGGCCGCTCCGCGAGCACGTCCGCGACGGCGCCCACGACGGCCACGTCGGCCAGCATCCCGATCTTGGTGGCGTGCACGGTGACGTCGGCGAGCAACGTGCGCAGCTGCTCGGCCACGAATTCGGCGGGAACGACGTGGACGCCGGTGACGCCCCGCGTGCTCTGCGCGGTGAGGGCGGTCAGGACCGCGCAGCCGTAGGCCCCGAGCGCGCCGAACGTCTTGAGGTCGGCCTGCACGCCGGCTCCCCCGCTGGGGTCGGAGCCGGCGATCGAGAGGGCCACCCGCGCGGTCACGAGCGGTCCCACCGCGTCCGCAGCGCCCGGGCCGCCGCCTCCGGGTCGGGGGCGGCACAGATGTCGGAGACGACGCAGATCCCGGCGATACCGGTGTCGCGCAACGGGTCGATCGTGTCGAGGTGGATCCCGCCGATGGCGACGCAGGGCAGGTCGGTCGCCGCCGCCAGCGCGGCGACCCCGTCGGCACCGAGGGGAGCGGCGGCGTCGGTCTTGGTCGGGGTGGCGTGGACGGGACCGACGCCCAGGTAGTCGAGCACCCCGGTCGGCGCGGCCCCGATCTCGGCCACGGTCGACACCGAGAGCCCCAGCAGCCGGTCGGGGCCGAGGAGGGTGCGGACCTCGTCGGCCGGCAGGTCGGACTGGCCCAGGTGGACCCCGTCGGCCCCGCCCAGCAGGGCCACATCCACGGCGTCGTTCACCAGGACGGGGACGCCGGTCCCGGCGCACGCGTCGACGACCGCGCGCACCAGCGCGAGCCGGTCGCGGTCCCCACCGTCCTTGGCCCGGACCTGCACGACGGTGACCCCGCCGGCGACGGCGGCCCGCACCGTGGTGACGACCCCGCGGTCACCGCACTGCCCGGTGTCGGTGACGAGGTAGAGGCGGTAGTCGACGGCGGAACTCACGCGAGCCGGTCCGGGGCGGCCGAACGCACGGCGGCCGCGTCGACGGCGTCGAGCGCGTCGATCCAGGCGATCGCGAAGCTCCCCGGGCGGGGGGCGCCCTCGGCGGCCCGCTCCCCCGCGAGGGCGACGTGCAGGTGGGCGGCCACGGCGGCGGAGAACGGGTCGTCCGCGACCCCGGCGTAGGCGGCGGTGAGCGCCCCCAGGGCGCAGCCGGCCCCGGTGGTGCGGGTGAGCAGCGGGTGCCCCCCACGGACCCGGGCCCGCCGGTCCCCCGCGACGACGAGGTCCACCTCCCCGGACACCGCGACCGCCCCGCCGGTCCGTCCGCTGAGCGCCACCGCGGCCTCGACCGCGGAGTCGACCGCCGCGGTGCTGTCGACCCCGCGCCCGCCGGCCCCGGTCCCGGCCAGGCCCATGACCTCCGACGCGTTGCCGCGCACCACGTCCGGTCGGTGCTCCAGGAGTTCCCCCGCCACCCGGGTACGGAACTCCAGGCCGCCGACCGCGACCGGGTCGAGCACCCAGGCGGTCCCGGCCGCGTGGGCGGCGGCGGCCGCCAGGGCCATCGCCGCGGCCCGGTCGTCGTCGAGGGTCCCGACGTTGACGAGGACGCCGGTGGCGATCCCCGCGAACGTCGCCGACTCGTGGACGTTGTCGACCATCGCCGGGGCGGCCCCGACGGCCAGCAGCGCGTTGGCGGTGATGGTCTGCACGACCGAGTTGGTGAGGCACTGGACCAGCGGGGCCTGCTCGGCCACCGCCGCCCGCAGCTCGGCCAGGAGTTCCGGGGTGAGGTCCGGACGCGACATCGCGCGACATCCCTTCGTCAGCATTACCTGCGTCAGGTCGTACGGGTCTGTTCTCAGCCCCGCCGGTGCGGGACACCCCGTGTCGCGGCCGACCGTAGCAGTCCGGCACGGACTCCCTGGTACCGCTGCCCGGTCCTGGGCCAGGATGCTGACCGGGTCACCGCACCGAGGAGGACGACATGAGCAGGGCCGCAGCAGCGAGCCGTTCGGCCGACGGCCACGACGTCATCCGGGTGACCGGGGCCCGGGTGAACAACCTGGCCGACGTGACGGTGGAGATCCCCAAGCGCCGGCTCACCGTCTTCACCGGGGTGTCCGGCTCGGGCAAGAGCTCGCTGGTCTTCGGCACGATCGCCGCGGAGTCCCAGCGGCTGATCAACGAGACCTACTCGGCCTTCGTGCAGGGGTTCATGCCGACGCAGGCCCGCCCCGACGTCGACGTCCTGGAGGGCCTGACCACGGCGATCATCGTCGACCAGCAGCGCCTCGGGGCCGATCCGCGCTCCACGGTCGGGACCGCCACCGACGCCAACGCGATGCTGCGCATCCTGTTCAGCCGGCTCGGGAAACCCTGGGTCGGCTCGGCCCAGGCGTTCTCGTTCAACGTGGCCTCGGTCAGCGGCGCGGGCGCCATCACGGTCGAGAAGGGCGGGCGGACCGTCAAGGAACGGCGGGCGTTCTCCGTCACCGGCGGGATGTGCCCGCGCTGCGAGGGCCGGGGTTCGGTGAGCGACATCGACCTCACCGCCCTGTACGACGAGAACAAGTCGATCAACGAGGGCGCCATCACCATCCCCGGCTACGGCATGGAGGGGTGGTACGGCCGGATCTTCAACGGCTGCGGGTTCTTCGACGCGGACAAGCCCGTCAAACGGTTCACCAAGAAGCAGCTCGACGACCTCCTGCACAAGGAGGCCACCAAGATCAAGATCGACGGGATCAACCTGACCTACCTGGGGCTGGTCCCGCAGGTCCGCAAGTCGTTCCTGTCCAAGGACGTCGACGCCCTGCAGCCGCACATCCGGGCCTTCGTGGAACGGGCCGTGGTGTTCACGACGTGCCCGGACTGCGACGGCACCCGCTTGAACGAGGCGGCCCGCTCGGCCCGGATCGGCGAGGTGAACATCGCCGAGGCGTGCCGCATGCAGATCAGCGACCTCGCGACCTGGGTGTCGTCGCTGTCCGACCCCTCCGTCGCCCCGCTGCTGGACTCGTTGCGGCACACCCTGGACTCGTTCGTGGAGATCGGGCTGGGGTACCTGTCTCTGGAACGTCCCTCGGGCACGCTCTCCGGCGGGGAAGCCCAACGGGTGAAGATGATCCGGCACCTGGGATCGTCCCTGACCGACGTGACCTACGTGTTCGACGAACCGACCACGGGGTTGCACCCGCACGACATCCAGCGGATGAACGACCTGCTGCTGCGGTTGCGCGACAAGGGGAACACCGTCCTGGTGGTCGAGCACAAACCCGAGACCATCCTGGTCGCCGACCACGTGGTCGACCTGGGGCCCGGGGCCGGGACCGCCGGCGGTCACATCTGTTTCGAGGGTCCGGTGGCCGACCTGCGGACCAGCGACACCGTGACCGGACGACACTTCGACGACCGGGCCCGGCTCAAGGAGTCCGTGCGCACCCCCACGGGCACGCTGGAGGTGCGCGGGGCGGACGCCCACAACCTCCGCTCGGTCGACGTGGACCTGCCCCTCGGCGTGCTGGTGGTCGTCACGGGCGTCGCCGGGTCGGGCAAGAGCTCGCTGGTGCACGGGTCGGTCTCGCCCCGCGAGGGCGTGGTCACCGTCGACCAGGGCGCCATCCGCGGGTCGCGGCGCAGCAACCCCGCGACCTACACCGGGTTGCTGGAACCCATCCGCAAGGCGTTCGCCAAGGCCAACGGCGTGAAGCCCGCGCTGTTCAGCGCCAACTCCGAGGGCGCCTGCCCGAACTGCAACGGCGCCGGGGTGGTCTACACCGACCTGGCGATGATGGCCGGGGTCGCGACCCCGTGCGAGGTGTGCGAGGGCCGACGGTTCGACGCCTCGGTGCTGGAGTACCGCTACGGGGGGCAGGACGACGACCCCGGCAAGGACATCAGCGAGGTCCTGGCGATGCCGGTGGCCGAGGCCGAGGAGTTCTTCGCCGCCGGTGCCGCCCGCCTCCCCGCCGCGCACGCGATCCTGCGTCGCCTCGTCGACGTGGGCCTGGGCTACGTGAAGCTGGGACAACCGCTGACGACGCTCTCGGGCGGGGAACGGCAGCGGTTGAAGCTCGCGACCCACCTGGGCGAGAAGGGGGGGATCTACGTCCTGGACGAGCCGACGACCGGTCTGCACCTGGCCGACGTGGAGGCCCTGCTCGGACTGCTCGACCGGCTGGTGGACTCCGGGAAGTCGGTGGTCGTCATCGAGCACCACCAGGCCGTCATGGCCCACGCCGACTGGATCGTCGACCTCGGACCGGGGGCCGGGCACGACGGCGGGCGGATCGTCTTCGAGGGCACCCCGCGCGACCTGGTGGCCGACCGGTCGACGCTGACCGGTCGGCACCTGGCCGACTACGTCGCGGGCTGAGGCCCGCGGGACGGGATTCGGAGAAGATCAGGAGAGGATCAGGCGTCGCCGCCCGCGCGCGCGTCGGCCCACAGGTCGACCCCGGAGTCGACCGCGAACTCGTCGATCGCCCGCAGCTCGTCGTCGCTGAACTCGAGGTTGTCCAGGGCGGCGACGTTGTCCTCGACCTGCTGCACGCTGCTGGCCCCGATCAGGGCGGTGGTGACCCGCTCGTCGCGCAGGACCCAGGCCAGCGCGAGCTGAGCCAGGCTCTGCCCACGGCCGGCCGCGATCTCGTTCAGCCCGCGGATCCGCGCCAGGTTCTCCTCCGACAGCATCGAGGTGTCCAGCGACTTCCCCTGCGCCGCACGGGAGTCGGCCGGGATGCCGTCGAGGTAGCGGCCGGTCAGGAGGCCCTGGGCGAGGGTCGTGAACGGGATGCAGCCGACCCCCTCCTCCCCCAGGACGTCGAGAAGCTCGGTCTCGACCCAGCGGTTGAACATCGAGTACGAGGGCTGGTGGATGAGCAGCGGGGTGCCCAGCTCGCGCAGGATCCGCACGGCCTCGCGGGTCCGGGCCGGGCCGTAGGAGGAGATCCCGACGTAGAGGGCCTTGCCCGCCCGGACGAGGGAGTCCAGCGCCCCCATCGTCTCCTCCAGCGGCGTCCGCGGGTCCGGACGGTGGTGGTAGAAGATGTCGACGTAGTCCAACCCCATGCGCTGCAACGACTGCTCGCAGGACGCCACGAGGTACTTGCGGGAACCGAAGTCGCCGTAGGGGCCGGGCCACATGTCCCACCCCGCCTTGGACGAGATGACGAGTTCGTCGCGGTAGGGCTTGAGGTCGGTACGCATGAGCTCGCCGAAGTTCTTCTCGGCCGCACCGTAGGGCGGGCCGTAGTTGTTCGCGAGATCCATGTGCGTGATGCCGAGGTCGAACGCCCGGCGGACCACGGCCCGCTGGTTCTCGAGCGGTTTGTCGTCGCCGAAGTTGTGCCAGAACCCCAATGACAGCGCGGGGAGGTCCAGGCCGCTGCGCCCGCAGCGGCGGAAGGGCATGGAGGAGTACCGGGACTCGTCAGCGGTGTACGTCACCCCCCGATCCTGGCACGCGCGGATCAGCCCCCCGCCGGGACCTCGGTGGCCTCGACGACGGCCCGGACGGTCACCCCGCCGGGGGTGACCTCCAGGGTGCGGGGGTCGACCTCGGGCGGGACGTCGGTCAAGGGGACGTCGACCGGGGCGAGGACGTCGATCCCGGCCGTGGACGCGAACTGCCGCACCCGGTCCAGCGACACCTGCTGCCCGGCGACGGTCGCGCTGAGCGGGGTGAGCCGGACGCTGGCCCGGTCCGTCCCCGGCACGATCTCGGGTTCGGCGGTGAGAGCCAGCCCGATCTCCTGCCCGAGGACGCTGAACCCGGAGGACGCCTTCAGGTCCCGTCCCTCGGGGGTCACGGTCACCGCCACGCCCGCCTGCGAGGCCAGCCGGGACAACTCGTCGTACCCGACGACGGCCGCCGCGTGCCCCTCGGCCAGCCGCACGGTCTCCTGCCGGCCCAGCACGATCCCGGCGGGGGCCTCGACCTGCGGGAAGGTCACCTCGACGTCTCGCAGCTCCACCTCCCCGGGCCAGCTCGCGGCCCGGACCGTCACGTCGTCGTAGCGTCCGCGGACGGCCTGCAGCAGGAACGAGCCCCCGGCGGCGGTGATCGCGGGACGTTCCGGCAGCGCGTAGGCCTGCTGCAGCTCGTCGGCCACGCGGTCCAGGACCACCGTCCGGGCACCGATGTCGGCCGCCACGACGACGACGGCGAGCGCCAGGAGGGTGACGAGGAGACGGACGATCCGGCGCATGGTCAGCAGTCAAGCAGCCCTCGATCACCACCGCCGCGCCGAACCGTCCAGGAACGGGGCGAGGTCGTGGACGGGCCCCCGGAAGGCGTGGACGGCCAGGATCCGGAGCTGCGCGGCCCGGCGCAGCACCCGCTCGTGCTCCGGGCTGCGCGGGCCGGTGAGCGTCGCGGTCAGGCCCCGGACCGCGGCGGCGACCGCCGTCCCGCACCCCGGTCGACGCAGGGCGAGGAGGTCCAGGTGGGCGAGCAGGTTGGCCGGGTCCAGCGCCGGGTCGGCGAGCGCCGCGGTGTCGACGTCGAGGAAGGTGACGCCGCCGTCGCGCGGGTCCAGCAGCACCTGGCCGTCGTGCAGGTCGCGATGGGCGGGGACGGATTCCCGTCGGGGCAGGGTGACCAGCTCCTCGACGGTCCGCGCGACCAGGTCGTCGTAGGGGCCGGCCATCGCCGGGCTCAGCACGCCGAAGGCGAGGGCGTCGTCCGCCCAGCGCCGCAGGGTGCGGGCCTCCGTGGTCAGGTCGTGCTCGGGCCACCCCTCGCCCGTCCCCGACCCGGCGAGCACGGCCAACGCCCGCCCCGTCGCGGCCCCGGCGGACCCGGCGGTCACCGGGTCGGCCGACGTGAGGATCGTGGTCAGGTCGCTCCCCGGGGCCGCCGCCAGCCGCAGGGTCCCGGCGTCCGGGTCGGCGGCGAGGACCCGCACGAGGCCGGGGCGCCCGGGCCGGTCGGCGAGGAGCCGGTCGACGCGGTGCAGGGCCGCGAACGCCGCCCGCGTGGCCGCGGGGGTGGCCAGCTTGACCCAGGTGCCGCCCTCGGGACCCGCCTCGTGCAGCACCGCCCGTCGTCCGAACCGGTGGGCCCGCAACCGGGGCCCGCCCGGTGCGTCGAGCAACGGGCGCAGGGCGGGCAGCTCCGGGTCGTGGTCGAGCACCCGGACGTCGCGCAGCCCGGCCCGGGCGCGGCCGACCACGATCGCCCCGCCGTCGTCGACCCCCTCCAGGACCAGGTGGCGCTCGGCCACCGGACGTCCCCGCCCTCCCCCCGGCCAGACCCGGCGCCAGGTCACCACCGCTCCCCCAGGGCGTTCTCGACGAGGTCGAGGAGGTCGGCGGTCCGGGCCTCCCAGTCCGGGCGCCGCCGCCGGAACGGTTCGGGCAGCCGGAGGGCGGCCGCCAGCGCGAGCAGCGGGGAGGACCCCGGGACCCCGACGGCCCCCGGCTCTCCGGCCGCGACCGCCGCCGCCCACCACGAGGCCTCGTCGAACCCCCGCGGACCGCGGCCCGCGCGGTCCAGGTCCAGCAGCGTCGGGCCAAGGCCGGCGTCCGACGCGTCGTCCACGAGCACCTGGTCGGCCGAGAGGTCGCCGTGCAGGAAGACCTCCGGGAGCCGGTGCAGCGGGCCGAGGTCCAGGGTCCGGACGCGGTGCGCGAGCTCCTGCGCCTGCTCGGCGACGGTGGCCGCGGCCCCGGCCCAGTGCCGCAGCGCCACGAGGTTGGCGGCGGCCGCGTCCCGCAGCTCCTCGACCCGCAGGACTGGTTGGCCTGCCGCGTCGACCCGGGCGAGCCGGGCGGTGAGCTCGGCCAGGGCCGTCCGCCCCTCGGCCCCGCGGGGGTGGCGACCCGCGCAGAACGCGGTGCGGGCCACCCCGTCCCGGGCCCGGACCACGGGCGTCCGGATCCCGGCGGCACCGAGGGCCCGGGCCGCCCGGGCGGCCCGCTCGGCGACGGCGGGGTCGGCGTGCACCTTGACGACCTCGCCGCCGAGGGCGAGCACGCTGCGCCGGGCGGGGTTGTGGGTGAGGAAGCGGGCCCCGGGCGCCGTGGCGAGGCGGCGCAGCGCGGGCAGGTCGCGGTCGGCCGCGGCCGGGGTCAGGACCAGCAGTCGCTGCTCGTCGAGGACGACGGCCTCGGGCCCGAAGGCGCGCCGGGCGACGGCGGCGTCCTTGCGCGCCTTGTCCCAGGCGGACCGCGCGAAGGCCCCCACCACCCACCACGGGCCGCCGTCCCCGGGGTCGACCGCCGCCTGGGCGCGCGTGCCCGGCTTGTGCCGCAGGCGGTCCACCCGGGCACCGCTCGGCAGCGCGAGACCGTGCGTGCGGGCCCAGACCCCGAGGGACCGGTCGTCGAGCAGGACGGCCAGGCCGGGCAACCCGGGTTCGGCCGCGATCAGCCGCAGTTCACCCGCGGCGACGGCGGTCACCGGGCCACCGCCGCGACGCGTTCCACGAAACGCCCGCCCCGCAGTTCCAGCACCCGGTCGCACCCGGCGAGGAGGGTCTCGTCGTGCGTCACCAGCACGGTGGTCCGGCCCGCCGCGAGGGCCTGCAACCCGGTGAGGACCGTCGCGGCCGAGGCGGCGTCGAGACCGGTGGTGGGTTCGTCGAGCAGCAGGACCGCGGGATCCCGGAGCATGGCCCGGGCGATGGCCAGACGTTGCCGCTGCCCCCCCGAGAGGGTTCCGCCGCGTTCGGCGACCGGCGTGTCGTAGCCCTGGGGCAGAGCGGCCACGAAGTCGTGCGCCCCGGCCGCCCGGACCGCGGCCCGGACGGCCGCGTCGTCGGCCTCCGGTCGGCCCAGGCGCACGTTCTCGGCGACGGTGCCGGCGACGATCACCGGTTCCTGCAGGACGACGGCGAGGCGGTCGCGGAGTTCGGCGCGGCGGACCCGGGTGACGTCCTGACCGTCGAGCAGGATCTGCCCGGCGTCGGGGTCCAGGAGGCGCAGGAGGAGCTGCAGCGTGCTGCTCTTGCCGCAGCCGCTGGGGCCGACGACGGCGACCCGTTCCCCGGCGCGGATGCGCAGGTCGGCACCGTCCAGGACGTGACGGTCCCGCCGGACGAGCGTGATCCCCCGGAACTCGACCTCGCCCCGCTGCACGCGCGCGGGCTCGGGACGGGCCGGGTCCGGCAGGGGTTCGGCCTCGTCCAGCGCGTCGGCCACGCGTTCGCCAGAAGCCGCGGCCCGGGCGATGCGGCCGGTGTGCTTGGCCAGGTCCCGCACGGGTTTCAACGCCGCCTTGAGGTAGGTCAGGAACACCACGAGATCGCCGACCGAGAGCGCGCCGGAGCCGATCCGCAGCGCCCCGAAGACCAGGACGACGGCGGTGGCGAGACCCACCACGACGTCGACCCGGCGTTCCAACCCGGCCGCCAGCCGCCGGGCGAGCAGGCCCTCGCGCAGGGAACCCTCGTTGGCCCGGGAGAACACCCGGGCCCGGACGCCCTGCAGGTCGTAGGCCTGCAGGAAGCCGATGGTGGAGAACGCCTCGGCGGCGTCGGAGGCGAGCGCGCCCTCCCGGTGCCGTTGCTCGCGCGAGGCGTCGGTGATGCGCCCGCCGGACCGGTGCCCGGTCAGCAGCAGCAGCGGCAGCACCCCGACGACGACCAGGGCCATCACCGGGTCGAGGACCAGCATCACGACACCCATCGCGACGAAGGTGAGCACCGACCCGAGCAACGGCAGGCCCGCGGTGATCGCCGCCTCCTGGACCCGCCCCACGTCGCTCACCACGCGGGTCACGAGGTCCCCGGTGCGGTTGCGGTGGTGGAAGTCCGGACCCGCGTGCAGCAGCCGGTCGTTGACCGCCGCGCGCAACCGCGTGGTCGTGGCCGACCCCACGATCGCGAACGCGATGCTGCTGAGGTAGGCCGCGGCGGCCCGACCGACCGCGATGAGCAGGACGGCGAGCCCCGCCAGCAGGACGGGGCGGAGGAGTCCGCCGCTGTCGAGGGTGGCCCCCGCCGCGGGGACGCGGGCGACCAGCAGGTCGATGACGAACGCGATCGGCCAGGGTTCGGCCAGCCGGAACGCCACCTCCGCCAGCAGGGCTCCGAGCCCCCCGGCGGCCACGGTCCGCGAACCCCGGGTGTGGGGCCCGACCAGGCGCAGGGTCCGCCGCAGCGCCGAGCGCCTCATGCCGCCACCTCCGCCCCGTCGGGCGCGGGCACGTCCGCGAGGCTGCGCCGCACCACCCCGGTCCAGGAGAACCGCTCGACGGCGGCCCGCCGACCGGCGGCGGCGAGCCCGGCGGCCAGGACGGGTTCCGTCCGGATCCGTTGCAGGGCAGCGGTCAGCGCGGCGGCGTCACCGGGTTCGACGAGCAGGAGTTCGTGCCCGTCGCGGTAGCTGCGGGCGAGGTCGCCGACCGCGCCCGCGACCGTGGGGATGCCCGCCGCCAGGTACTCGGCCACCTTGAGCGGCGAGAAGTAGGCGGCGCCCCGCGGGTAGGGGGCCACGGCGGCCCGGGCCCCGGACAACGCGGCGGGGACGTCCGCCGGCGGCAACGCCCCCGTCGCCGTGCAGGCGATGCCGGCGGCGGCAGCCCGGTCGAGCACGTCGGCCCGGCCCGGGCCGTCGCCGATCAGGCGCAGCCGCACCGGCTTCCCGGGCAGGTCGCGCAGGCGCGTCGCGGCCTCCAGCAGGACGTCGAGCCCGTGCCACGGGCGGAACGCCCCCACGAAGGCGACGTCGAACTCCGCGGGCGTCGCCCCGGGCGCCGGGTCGGTCGGCGCGGGACGGAACCGCTGCACGTCGACCCCGTTGGGCACCACGAGGGCCTCGACCCCGGAACTGCTGCGCACGAACTCCGCGACGGCGCTGCTCACCGCGACGACGCGGGAGGTCGCCCGCAGCGCCCGGCGGGACGCCTCGCGGGCCTCGGTGACGTGCACCAGGCCGCGGTGGGTCGCGTGCTCCTCGACGAGGGGCGCATTCACCTCCAGCACGTGCCGGACCCCGAGCCGACGGCAGCGTTCCGCGACCGCCGCCGCGAACAACGCGTGGCGCTCGTAGACGAGCGCCGTGCCCGGGTCGGTCCCGGTGAGCAGGTCGGCGACGAGGTCCGCCGCGGTCGCGTCCAGTGCGACCTGTCGACGTTCGCGGTCGGCGGGCTCCCCCTGCGGACGGCCGAGCTCGTGCACCGTCACCGCCGACAACCCCTGCGGCGCAGCGCCTCCTACCCGGGCGGCGACCACGTGCACGTCGGCCCCGGCGGCCACCATGACCCGCAGGACCTCCTGGACGTGGACGGAGCACCCCTTGGCCCCGAACACCGGGATGCCCGGGTCGAGGCAGACGTGGACGACCCGGGTTCCCGGCCGGAAGTTCATCGCGACCCCCCGGCGAACGCACCGACGGGACGCAGCGCGCGGGTCAGCGACCGCAGCGCGGCCGCCTGCCCCCGGACGTCGAAGGAGGTCTCCACGAGGTCCCGGGCCGCCCGCGCCCGGACGGCCGCGGCCGCGGGATCGTCGAGGACCGAGCGCAGCGCCGCGGCCAGGGCGAACGGATCGCGTTGCGGCACCAGCAGTCCGGTCCGGCCGGGCCGGACGACCTCGGGGATGCCGACCACGTCGGTGGAGACCACCGGGGTGCCGAGCGCCATGGCCTCGACGAGCACGGTGGGCAGCCCGTCCCGGTCGCCGTCGGCGGCGACCACGCACGGGGCCGCGAAGACCGCGCTGCGCCGCAACAGGTCCAGCACCTCGTGCTGGGGCAGCGGGCCGGGCAGGTCGACGTGCTCGGCGATCCCCAGGGTGGCGGCCTGCACCCGCAGGCGCTCGGCGCACCGACCGGCGCCGGCCAGCACCAGCCGGGCCGGGTCTCCCTCGGCGCGCAACCGGGCGAACGCGCTGAGCAGGTCGTCGAAACCCTTCTTCTCCACCAGGCGGCCGACCGCGGCGATCACCCGTTCCCGGGGTGCCGTCGAGAACGGCAGCTCGCCGAGGTCGACGCCGTTGTAGATACGGGTGACGCGGGCCCGGGGGTGCCGGTCGGCCAGGTGGGCCACGTTGTGCTCGCTGACGGTCACGACCGCGTCGGCGTCGGTCAGGACCGTGTCCAGCAGCGGGGTGTTCTCGCTCTCGACGTAGATGTCCTTGGCGTGCGCGGTGACCGTCCACGGGACCCGGAGCAGCGCCGCCGCGAGCCGGGTCACCCGGGCCGGCAACGAGGCGAAGTGCGCGTGCAGGTGCCCGATCCCCTCGGCCCGCCCCCACAGCGCCACCCCCACCGCCTGGGCCACGACGTCGACCTCCTCGGCCAGCAGCTCGGGGTGGGTCGCGGTGAACCCGGGGAGGTCGGCGGCCCGGCGCAGTGCCGCCCAGAGCACCGCGCTGCTGCGGCCGCCCTGCTCCCCGATCCAGGTCACCGGGGCCCGGACCCCGGCCAGCAGGGCGTGGAAGCGCGGATCGGTCGGGGCGCGCAGGCTGGCGACGGCGACGTCCTCGCCCTGCGCCTCCCGGGCGAGGATCTCGCGGACGACGAACGTCTCGGAGAACCGCGGGTACATCTTCACGACGTAACCGATCCGGGGGTGGGGATCACTGGGCACGGGAGATCAGCTCCTGGGTCGCGTCGAGCAGTTCGGCGGTCCGGTCCCGGACGGCGTCCAGCCCGTCCCGGGCGATGCGGGTGCGGGCGGTGACGAGGCGGTCCCGTTGCGCGGCACCACCTCCGAGTGCCGCGGTGATCCACGCGGCGAGGTCGGCGGGGGCGGGGCGACCCGGGTCCGGCAGGGGCAGCAGGTCCAGGGCGCCGACCCGTTGCAGCGAGCGGGCCCGGACGAGCTGCTCGCGGCGCGGGCGGGTGCGGGGCACCACGAGCGCGGGGGTGTCCGTGGCCAGGATCTCGGTGACGGTGTTGTAGCCGCCCATGCAGACGACCGCGTCGGCCTCGGCCAGCCAGTGCGAGGCGGCGGCGCTGAAACCCACCACGTGCAGGTCGCGCCGGGTGGCCGCGGCCCGGTCGAGCTCGCCGCGCAGCTGTTCGTCGGCGAACGGTCCGGGGAGCAGGACGAGTTCGGTGCGGGCGGGCAGCGGGGTGGCGACCAGCGTGCGCACCAGGGCGGCGGCGTCGATCCCGCCACCCACCGTGGCCAGGACGGTGCGGGACCGGGGGTCGTTGCGGGGCAGCGGGTCGGCGACCTCGGGTCGTCCCTCGGCCAGGTAACCGAGGAAGCGGAAACCCGCTCCCGCCCCCAGGTCGCGGGTCAGGTCGTGGACCTCGGCGTCGCCGTAGACCCACACCTCCTCGAACAGGTCCGCCGCCGCCTCCGGCCCCTGGTCGCGGATCCACTCCGCCGCGGCGACCTCGGGGCTGTCGAGCACGTCACGCAGGCCGAGGATGTTCGTCGTGCCGTTGTGCCGCAGCGCGGACAGGGCGGAGAGGAGTTCCCCGCGGAACCCGGTCGGGGTCTTGTCCACGATGAACACGTCGGGGTCGAAGGCCAGCAGCGCCGCGGTGGCCGCCGCCGCGCGCAGGTCCACCAGGTCCTCCAACGGGATGTCCAGCACGTCGGCGCGGTACTCGCCGTCAGTGGTCTTGCGCACGGCCGGCAGCACCAGCAGTTCGACCCCGGGAGGACGGCTGAACCGCTGCGCGTGCGGGGAACCGGTGACCAGCAGCACGTCGGCGCCCCCGGGGAGCTCGCTCAACGCCCCGGCGAGGGCGAGGTTGCGCTGCAGGTGGCCGAGGCCGCAGGTGTCGTGGCCGTAGAGGGCGATGCGTGCCCGACGTGCTCGGCGTGGTCGCGCGGGGATCCGTCGCACGATGCCCTCCCTGGGTGTCCTGGTGGCGGAGGAGTTCCTCCGTTCGCCCCGACGCTAGGAAGTCCCCGTGAGAGGTGGATGAGGTCCGGATGAGGACGTTCTCATCCTCGTCTCATGTCGACGGGCCCCTCCGGCTGCCACGATCGGGACATGCGCACCTCCGCCGTCGTGGCCGTGCTCGGCCTCAGTGCCGTGGGCGTCACCGCCCTGGGTCTGTCGATGGCCTCCGCCGAACGTCCCGTCGGGTCCCCCGGCGGCGCGATCACCGCAGCGGCGGCCCCCGCGTCCGGTCCGGGCACCGGGGTCCCCACCGACCCACCGCCCACCAGCCCGCTGCCCACCAGTCCGCTGCCCGCCGCCCCGACGACCACGCCTGCGCCGGTCCCGACCCCGGCCCCGCCGGCCGCCGGCTCCGGGGGCGGCCGGGTCGTGGAGGTCCCGCCCCAGCCGCGACCCGCCGTGGTCGTGACCGACGACGACGGCGATGATGACGACGACCGCGATGACGACCTCGACGACGACCTCGACGACGACCAGGACGACTCCGACGGCTGACCGGGAGGGTGGGCGCTCCGTGCGGCGCTGGTTGCGTCCGGTCCGGGCCAAGGTCCTGCTCGCCGTGACCCTGGCCGCGGCCACCGGGCTGCTGATCAGTGGAACCGTGTCCTACGTCGTGCAGCGCGACAGCACCGACGACCGGTTGACGGTCGCCATGAACCAGGAGATCGCCGAGCTGCGGGAGCTGGCCTCGGGCGAGGCGGGGGACGGGGTCCCCTACGCCTCGGTGGAGGAGCTGTTCCGTGACCTGTTCGCCCGCGACGTGCCCGAGGACAACCAGTCCGCGGTGGGTTTCGTGCAGGGCGGGCCCACCATCGCCACCGCCGCGCCGCGACCCTTCGAGCTGGAGGACCTGCGCGAGGTCCAGAAGCTCGTGGCCGCGATGGGCCCGGACTCCCCCGTCGCGCGTCGCGACCTGGACGCCGGGGCGGTCGGTACCGTCCGCATCATCGCGGTCCCGGTCGTGGTGCCCGGGGCGGCCGAGGGCCGGGGCACGGGCGTCTACGTCGTCGGGCACGCCCTGGACCGGGAACTCCTCGGGGTGCGGGACAACGCCCGCACCTTCGCGGTGGTGGCCTTCGGCGCCCTGCTGCTGGTCATCGCGGTCGGGTGGCTGGTGATCTGGCGGTTGCTGCGGCCGCTCGACGAGTTGCACGAGACGGCCGTCGGGATCGGGGCCGACGACCTGGCCCGTCGGGCCCGCGTGCACGGCGACGACGACGTCGCCGACGTGGCCCGGGCGTTCAACGCCATGCTGGAACGGCTCGAGGCCGGGTTCGCCGGCCAGCGGCAGTTCCTCGACGACGCCGGTCACGAGCTCCGCACCCCGCTGACGATCGTGCAGGGTCACCTGGAGCTGCTGGACGCCTCCGACCCGGGCGAGGTGCTGGAGACGCGCGACCTCGTGCTCGACGAACTGGCCCGGATGGCCCGGCTGGTCGACGACCTCACGCTCCTGGCCACCTCCCGCTCCCCCGACTTCGTCGTGCTGCGCCCCGTGCGCACCGGCCGGCTGCTGGACGACGCCGCCGAGAAGGTCCGGGCCCTCGGGGACCGCACCTGGCGGGTCGACGCGCGGGTCGACGTCGAGTGCCTCGCCGACCCGCAACGCCTGACCCAGGCGCTGCTGCAGCTGGTGGCCAACGCCGTGAAGTTCTCGGCGCCCGGTGACGAGGTCGCCCTCGGCTCGGCCGTCGAGACCCGCGACGGGAGGCGGGACCTGCTGCTCTGGGCCCGCGACACCGGCCCGGGGATCGCCCCCGAGGACACCCGGCGCATCTTCGAGCGCTTCGGCCGCGCCGAGACCGGCCGCGGGGTGGAGGGGTCGGGGCTGGGCCTGTCCATCGTGTCCGCGATCGCCGAGGCCCACGGCGGGTCCGTCGAGGTCGACAGCCGCCTCGGGGCCGGGGCGACCTTCACCCTCCGGCTGCCCCTCGACCCCGACCCCAAGGAGTACCCGTGACCAGCATCCTGATCGCCGAGGACGAGGCGCGGATCGCCGCCTTCGTCGAGAAAGGGTTGCGCAGCAACGGGTACGCCACCTCCGTCGTGACCGACGGCCGCAGCGCGCTCGACCTGGCCGGCACCGGGCGCTTCGACCTGCTCGTGCTCGACGTGGGGCTGCCCCAGCTCGACGGGTTCAGCGTCCTGCGCGAGCTGCGACGGCGCAGGCACGACCTCCCGGTCATCATGCTGACCGCCCGCAACGACGTCAGTGACACGGTGGCCGGGCTCGAGGGCGGGGCCGACGACTACATGACCAAGCCGTTCCGCTTCGAGGAGCTGCTGGCCCGGGTGCGGCTGCGGCTGCGCGAGGACCGCACCAGCGAGGTCACCGTGCTGGTCGGGGGCGACCTGCAGCTGGACCTGCTGACCCGGACGGCCTCGGTCGCGGGCCGCTCCGTCGCCCTGTCCAGCCGCGAGTTCTCCCTGGTCGAGGCGTTCCTGCGGCACCCGGGCCAGGTCCTGTCCCGCGAGCAGCTGCTGGACTCGGTGTGGGGCTACGACTTCGACCCCGGCTCCAACGTGGTCGACGTCTACGTCCGCTACCTGCGCAAGAAGCTCGGCCCGGACCACGTCGAGACGGTCCGGGGCATGGGGTACCGCCTGCGGACGGCGCCGGCACCGTCGTGAGGCGCGGGCGGGAAGGAAGTGCGGAGGTCCCGCGTTGACCCGGGCATGACGACGCGGACCCTGACCCTGGACACCCACGACGAGACGGTGAAGGACGGCATCGTCCTCATCGACTTCTGGGCGGAGTGGTGCGGGCCCTGCCGGCAGTTCGGCCCCGTCTTCGAGCGCGCCTCGGAGAAGCACACCGACATCACCTTCACCAAGGTCGACACCGAGGACCAGCAGCAGCTCGCCGCCCGCTACGGCGTCACCTCGATCCCGACCCTGGTCGCCTACCGCGACGGCATCCCCGTGTTCGGCCAGCCCGGCGCGCTCCCCGAGCCCGCCCTGGAGCAGCTCATCGAGCAGGTCCGCGGCCTGGACATGGACGTCGTCAAGGAGCAGTACGCCCAGGCCCTCGCCCAGCAGCAGGCCCAGCAGTCCGGCCAGGCGGCCCCCGCGCAGTCCACCCCCGGCGTGCGGGCCGGGACCGACCCCGCCGCCTTCTGAGCGGCCCACCTCCGCCCGGCGCGGCGCCCTCTGACAGGATGGGCGCCGCGCCGCCGTGCGCGGGCCTTTAGCTCAATTGGCAGAGCAGGGGACTTTTAATCCTCGGGTTGTGGGTTCGAGTCCCACAGGGCCCACCCCCACCTCCCCCGTGATCAAGGAATTCTCCTCTCCCGCCCCACGGGTCTCATCCCCCCCGGACCCCCACCGTCAGCGGCGACGCCCGCGGCGCAACGCCTCGGTCGACCACAACGCCCAGGCCACCAACAACGGCTGCCCCAGCAACCGCAGCGCCCGTTTGGTGTCGGTGTCCAGCCCGAACCCGTCGCGGTGCTCGGTGAGCTGGGCGATGTTGCCGGGGAAGATGGCGACGAAGAACGCGGCGGCGACGACGCCGACGCGACGACGGTGCCGGGGCAGGAACGCGAGCGCCGAGCCCAACGCGATCTCCGCGACCCCGGACAGCAGCACGACGTCGTCGACGTCGAGCGGCACCCACGGCGGGACCTGCGCGCGGAACTCCTCCCGGGCGACCGTCAGGTGGGTGGTGCCGGCGAAGATCAGGGCACCCCCCAGCGCCACCCGGGCGACCGCGCGCAACCGGGAGGGCCGCGCGGGCTCGGACCCGCGGTCGGCAGGGTCGGGCCGGTCGGCGAACGGGTTCCTCAGCTGCGGATCCATGAGGGCGATCCTGCGGTCCGGTCCCCCGGCCCGCGACCCGGCGGTGCGACCCGCTCAGCGACCGGCGACCCGGTCGGCGACGGCCGCGAGGCGGGAGGTGCGGAGGCTCCCGCGGGCCTCCTGCCGGTCGGCGAGGTGGTAGGCGCGGTAGAGGGCGGTGACCGCGAGCCAGCGCAGCGGTTCGACCTCCCAGCGCCGGACCCGGTGCTGCACCCACGGCAGCGCGGTCAGCTCCGTCCCTCGACCCAGCACGAGGTCGCGCAACGTCCGGCCGGCCAGGTTGCTGGCGGTGACCCCGGTCCCGACGAAACCCCCGGCCCAGGCCAGGCCGGTCGCCCGGTCCAGACCGACGGTCGCGTGCCAGTCCCGCGGTACCCCGAGCACCCCGGACCAGGCGTGCTCGGGTTCGACGTCGCGCAGCACCGGGAACATGTCGCCCAGGATCCGGCGCAGGGTCTGCACGGTCCGCGGGTCGGTGCGGCCGTCAGCGTCGAGGCGCGACCCGAACCGGTACGGGACGCCGCGACCGCCGATCGCGACGCGGCCGTCGGCGGTGCGCTGGGCGTACACGTAGGCGTGGGCCGCGTCGGCCAGAGTTTCGGCTGCGGCCCAGCCGATGTGATCCCACGTCCCGGGGGGCAGCGGCGGGGTGACGATCATCGAGGAGTTCAGCGGCAGCCACTCGCGGCGGAGGCCGGGCAGCCGGGTGGTGAACCCCTCCGTGGCCCGCACCACGACGTCGGCCCGGACGGTCCCGGCGGCGGTCCGGGCCCAGGGACGACCCGCACGGCTCCCGATCTCCTCGACCCGGGTGCCCTCGTGGAACCGCACCCCCAGCCGGCCCACGGCGCGCGCCAGACCGTCGACGAGTTTGGCCGGGTGCAGCCGGGCGCAGTGCGGTTGCCACACCCCGGCCTCGGCCCCGGCCACCGCGACCCGCTCGCGCACGGCCCCGACCGGCAACCACTCGACGTCGGTCCCGGCCCGGGCCGCGGCCGCCTCGAACGACGCCCGCAACCGCTGCCGCTGGGCCGGGTTCCGGGCGACGGTGAGCTCACCGCCGGCCCGCAGGTCGGCGTCGATGCCCTCCGCGGTGGCGACCGCGACCACGTCGGCCACGGCACCGTTCATGGCCCGCTGGAACGCGTCGACCGCCGCCGACCCGTGGGACCGCCGGTACTGCTCGACCCCACCGGTGATCTCGTTGGTCAACCACCCGCCGTTGCGCCCCGAGGCGCCGAACCCGACGAACCGCTCCTCCAGGACCGCGATCCGCAGGCCGGGGGCGGCCCGGGCCAGGTGGTAGGCCGTCCACAACCCGGTCAGGCCGCCGCCCACCACGGCGACGTCGACGTCGAGGTCCCCGACGAGGGGCGCGCCGCGGGCCTGCCGGGGCAGCGAACCCCACCAGAACGAGACCGCGCCGTTGATCACCCGGGCATCATCGCCCCGCTGGTACGGTCCGACCACGTGACCCTCGCCGACCTCCTGCCCGACGGCGCGTTCCCGCCCGGCATCGAACCCGGGACCGTGGCCCTCGTCGTCCTGGCCGCGTTCGCGGCCGGCTGGGTCGACGCGGTCGTGGGGGGCGGCGGTCTGCTGCAACTCCCGGCGCTGCTGCTGGTCCCGGGCATCACCCCGGTCCAGGCGCTGGCGACGAACAAGCTCGGGTCGATCTTCGGGACCACGACCAGCGCCCTCACCTACTACCGGCGGGCCCGGCCCGACCTGCGGACCGCGGTCCCGATGGCGAGCGTCGCGCTCGCGGGCAGCCTGCTGGGCGCCTCCATCGCGGCGAGCCTGCCGGCGGGGGTCATCAAACCGGTGATCGTCATCGCCCTGGTCGCGGTCGCGGTCTTCACCGCGTTGCGTCCCGCCCTGGGGCAGATCACCGCGCTGCGCTACGCCGGCCGGACCCACTACGTGGCGGCAGCGCTGATCGGCGCCGCGATCGGGACCTACGACGGCGTCCTCGGGCCGGGCACCGGGACGTTCCTGGTCATCGCCATGGTCAGCCTGCTGGGCTACGACTTCCTCCAGGCCAGCGCCAAGGCGAAGATCGTCAACGTCGCCACCAACCTCGGCGCCCTGATCTTCTTCATCCCGCACGGTTCGGTCGTGTGGGGGTTGGGCCTGCTGCTCGCCCTGGGCAACGCCTCCGGCGGGTGGCTCGGCGCCCGGATGGCGATCGCCCGCGGAACGGGGTTCATCCGGGTGGTGTTCCTGCTGGTCGTCGCCGCCCTGGTCGTGGTCCTGGGTCGGGACGTGTGGCAGGAGAACCTCAGCCCGTTGTTCGGGTGATCCCGGACAGCAGATCCGCCAGCAGGTCCAGCACCTCCTCGGCCCGGGTCCCCGCCGGGTCGGCCAGTTCCGCCGTGGCCAACCCGTCGACCAGCGCGGCCACGAGCACGGCCAGCAGGTCGGGGTCGGCGCCGGAACCGTCCTCGCGGTTCGCGACGTCGCCACCGTGCCGTCGCCGCCACGGTTCGATCGCCGTCTCTGCCACCTCGCGGGCGACCCGGACCTGTTCGGCGGCCAGATCCTCCTTCCCGGGGGTGCGCAGCGCCCAGGACAGCAGCTCCAGCGAGGCCAGGCGTTCACCGCGACCGGCCGTGCGCACGACCGCGAACGCGGCCCGCAACCGGGCCGCGGCCTCTCCCGCCGCAGAACCCCCGAACCCCTCCCCGGCCGCGGCGTCCGCCACCCGCCGGGTGTGGGCGAGGGCCACCTCGTGCAGCAGGGCGTCCTTGCCGGCGAACCAGTAGTGCACGGTCCCCAGCGGAACCCCGGCCTCGGCGGCGATGCCCCGGGTCGTGGTCGCGGCGACCCCGTCGCGGGCGAGCACCCGGGCCGCGGCGGCGACGAGATCCTCCCGCCGCCCCCCGGTCTCCCGCCGCGGGCGGTTCACGCGCCCACCCCGGGCGCGGCGGCGGGCCGCCACATGCCGACCGGGGCCGCGCCGGCCGGCAACCCCTCGATCGTCCCCAACCGGACGAAACCCCACCGGGCGTAGAGCGCCTGGTTGCGGGGGGCCGACCCCTCGAGGTACGCGGGACACCCCTCGGCGTCGATGCGGGACAGCCGGTGCCGCAACAGGTTCGACCCGGCGCCGAGCCCCCGGGCCGCGGGTGCCACCCCGATCGTCATCAGGTACCAGTGCGGCGGACGGGGCCGGTACCGACCGAGGACGCGCTCGTTGCCCAGGGCGCGCACGATGCCCGTCGGTCCGACCGAACGCCAGAACGCGGGGAGCTGTCGCAGCTGGTCGCGCAGCTTCATGGCCCGTCCCGGTGCCTCCCAGACCGCGGCCCCGAGCAGTCGGCCCGAACCGTCGCGCACGACGTCCACCGCCCCGCTCGCCAGCGGGCCGGATCGCAGGACGGCGCCGTAGAGCCCGGCCAGTCGTCGCTCCCGGTCGCGTCCCGGCCCGAGGAAGGCCGTCATCACCGGGTCGTCGGCGAACGCCGCGGACAGCAGGGCCGCAACCTCCGGGACGTCGTGCGGTCCGGCCGCGGCCACGCGGAGCCAGGGGTGCTCATCCGTCGTCATGACCCCAGGATGCCCGATATCTGGTCGCTTGACCAAGACGTCTGACCTGGACGATTGACCAAGACGGGTGACCAGATCGGGCGACGGAACCTCCCCGTCGTCGTCATCGGACCGCGATCACGCCCGACCTATCCTCGGAGGATGACCGTCCCCGAGCTGCGGGCACCGACCGTGACGCTCGATCCGCGCATCCTGCGGGCCCTCCGTCCGCCCGACCGCATCCTCGAGTCGCCCGTCCTCGTCGGGGCGGTCTGCGCCGGGTTCCTGCTCCTCCTCGTCGCCACGGTGCTCCTCTGGCGCCGCACCCGGCGCGGTCGCGGGGTCGGTCGGAGGTCGCGCTGGGTCGCGCGCGGCGGCTCCACCCTGCTCACGCTGGTCGCGGCCGTCCTGGCCGTCGCGACCGTGGTGAACGCCGCGGTCGGCTACGTCCCGACGCTGCAGGCGGCCGAGACGATCGTGACGGGCACGGTCGACGCCGGGGCCGGAACCGTGGTGACCCGTGAGGTCGCGGCCCCGGAACTGGGGGTGACCTCGGCGACGACCCTGGTCTACCTGCCGCCCGGCTACGCGGAGCACCCGCGTCGGCGCTACCCCGTCGTCTACCTCGTGCACGGGTCCCCGGGACGTTCCACGGACTGGTTCGCGGCCGGGGACGCGGCCCGCACCCTGGACGTGCTCATCACCCGACGGGAGATCCCCCCGGTCATCGCGGTCGCCCCCGACGTCAACGGCAGCGGTTTCACCGACACCGAGTGCCTGAACTCCCCCACCGGTGGCCCGCAGATCGAGACCTACCTGGAGACGGTCCTCGTCCCCTGGGTCGACGGCACGTTCCGCACCGACGCCCGTCCGGGCGCCCGCATCCTCGGCGGCATGTCGGCCGGGGGTTTCTGCGCCCTCGACCAGGGTCTGCGCCACCGCGGGACGTGGGGGCCGATCCTCGCGATCGAACCGTTCGGCGACCCCGGCCCGGCCTGGCGCGACCAGCTCGACCCCGAGCAGTTCGACGCCGTGTCGCCCGCGCACTACCTCCCGACCATCGAACTCCCGGCGCCCGTGCCGGTGTTCCTCTCGACCGGTTCGGAGGTCGACGCCGACGAGCTGCGCGGGGTCGACGAGCTGGAACGACTGCTGCAGCGCCGCGGAGAACCCGTGCTGCGTCACGACGTCGTGGGCGGCGGGCACACGTGGAGCACGGCCCAGGAGGCCCTTCCGTTCGGCCTGGTCTACCTCGCGCGGTTCCTGCCCGCCGACGACGGGGGCACGCCCGCGGCCGGCTGAGCAGCCCCGCCCACCTCGGCGACCTCGGCCGCGGCCCGCTCCCGCACGGCCTCGAGGTGCGCCCGCATGGCCGCCTCGGCCGCACCCGGGTCGCCCGCCTCCACCGCGTCGAGGATGGCGACGTGCTCGGCCACGGCCGCCTCGGCGTCGGTCACCCCGTGGTGGGGGTGCAACCGCAGCCGGAACCGTTGCAGCTGCCCGTTCAGACCCTCGAACGCGGCGGCGAGGAAGGGGTTGCCCGCCGCCTCGTTCAGCACGCGGTGGAACTCCGAGTCGGCCACGTGGTAGTCGCGGTACTGCGCGAAGTCCGGTCCCCGCCCGGCCCCGCGCTGCCGCCGCACCGTGTCCTGCAACCGTTCCACGGTCGCGGGCGTCACCGACCCGGCGAGCACGGCGCTGCTGCGGCACTCGATGAGCACCCGCGCGTCCATCAGCGCGTGCATCTCCTCGACCGTGAGCATCCGCGCGGCCCGGTACCCCCGCAGCGCCACGCGTTCCACGAGACCGCTCGGTTCCAGCCGGGCCAGCGCCTCGCGCACCGGGGTCGGGGAGACGCCGAGGTCGCGGGCGAGGCCGTCGATGCTGAGGCTCTGCCCCGGGCGGACGTTGCCGTCCATGAGCCAGCCCAGCAGGGACTCGTGGACGGCGTCGGTCAGCGAGGCCCGCGACGGCACGGCCGGGATCCCCGATCCCCCTCGGTCAACCACGTCGCGTCCTCTCCTCGACCTGCCCGGCCCCCGGGCCTCAGTGGATGTGCTTGCCGCCGTCGACCTGGTAGCTCGCGCCGGTCACGAAACCGGACCCTTCCGACAGGAGGAAGGAGACCACGGCGGCGATGTCGTCGGGCGTACCGACGCGCCCGACGGGGATCCCCGCCGCCATGTCCGCCTTGCGCTCGTCCGTCAGGGCCCCGCCCATGATGTCGGTGTCGATCGGGCCGGGCAGGATCGCGTTGACCGTGATCCCCGCGGGTCCCAGCTCCCGGGCCGCGCCCCGGGTCAGCCCGAGCACGGCGGCCTTGGCCGCGGCGTAGCCCGTCTTGGAGAACGTGCCGCCGCCGTCGAGGGCGGTGATCGAGGACGTGGTGACGATGCGTCCCACGCCGACGTCGGCCATGCGGCGCGCGGCCGCCTGGATCATCAGCAGCGAGCCGGTCGCGTTGACCGCGAGGGTGCGGTTCCACCCCTCCAGCGTCAGGTCCATGAGCGGGGTCGGGTCGGCGATGCCCGCCAGGTTCACCAGGCCCACCACCGGGGCGAGCTCGGCGTCGACCCGGGCGAGACCGCGGGCGACGGCGTCGGGGTCGGTGATGTCGAGCGCGAGACCGAGAACCGTGCGGCCCGCGGCGCGCAGTTCCGTCTCGATCTCGGCGACCCCGTCGGCGGCCACGTCGACGAGGGCCAGCTGCCACCCCTCCTCGGCCAGGCGCCGGGCCACGACCCGGCCGATGCCGCGCGGGGCGCCGACCCCGGTGACGACGGCGGTACGGGCGGGCGGGAACGGGGTGGTCATCAGGAGTTCCTCTCCGGAGCGGGGGTGGTGACGGCCTCGTCGGCCGGCGGTCGGGCCATGAGTTTGGTGAGCAGCAGCAGGACGGCGCCGACGACCGCGGCCCCGGCCAGGGCGAACAGGCCGGCCGTGCTCGAGTCGAACGTCTCCTCGGCCCACACGCGGACGTTGGGGGCGACGAAACCACCGAGGTTGCCCAGCCCGTTGATGAGACCGAACCCGGCGGCCAGCGCGGTCCCGCTCAGGTAGCGGGTGGGCAGCGTCCAGAAAAGCGGCTGGACGGCGACGAACCCGACGGCGGCCAGGCACAGCGCGGCCATCGCGAGCAGCGCGTTCCCGGCCACCGCGGAGACCGCGATGCCGAGCCCGGACAGGGTCAGCAGCAGGGCGCCGATCTCCTTGTGCCGCCGCCACCGGTCGGCCAGCCGCGGGATGACGATGATCGCGACCAGGGCGCAGAGCCAGGGCAACGAGGTGAGCAGCCCGACGACGAACCCGACGTCGCGCCCGGTGATGGCGGCGACCTGGGTGGGCAGGAAGAACGTGAGGCCGTAGACCGCGATCTGGATGCAGAGGCAGATCAGGCAGAAGAACAGCACGCGCGGGTTCACCAGGGCCTTCGCCCAGCCGAGGCGACCGCCGTGCGAGGCCCGGGCCCGGTCGTCGGCCTGCAGGCGCCGTTCCAGCGCGGCCTTCTCGTCCTCCGGCATCCAGTCGGCCTTGGCCGGTCGGTCGGTCAGGTAGAAGATCGCGACGATGCCGACCAGGACGGCGATGACGCCCTCGACCCCGAACAGCCACTGGTACCCGTGGTGCCCACCGAGCCCGTCGAGCTCGAGCAGCCCCCCGGACAGCGGACCGCCGACGATGTTGGCGATCGGCAATCCCATCTGGAACAACCCGGTCGCGAACGCGCGCCGGTCCTCGGGGAACCAGTAGGTCAGGTAGAGCAGCACGCCCGGGAAGAACCCGGCCTCGGCGACGCCCAGCAGGAACCGCAGGACGTAGAACATGGTCTCGCCGTTCACCCACACGAACGCGGTGGCGATGATCCCCCAGGTGATCATGATGCGGGCCATCCACCACCGGGCGCCCACCTTGTGCATGATCAGGTTGCTGGGGACCTCGAACACGGCGTACCCGACGAAGAACAACCCCGCGCCGAGCGCGTAGGCCGCCGTCGAGATCCCGACGTGGATCTCCAGCTCCTCCTTGGCGAAACTCACGTTCGACCGGTCGAGGAACGCGATCACGTACATCAGGAGCAGGAACGGGATCAGCCGGACCACCGAACGGCGGACGGCGGAGTCGACGAGCCGGACGTCGGCCTCGTCGGTCGCGGGAACAGCCATACGAACACATCTCCTCGATAGGCATCCTTGCCGGCCCCCAGGAGACATCCAATAGGATGTAGGTGTCAAGCCGGGACGACGAAGGCGGACCGCGGGGTGTGCCTGCACCCGCGATCCGCCTGTGGCCGCCCGGGACCCCTCGACGGGGCCCGGACGGAGTTCGTCTCCCCGCCGTCAGGCCGCGCCGTCGACCGCCTGGTCCTCGGTGGGGACGGTGACGGCGCCGGTCATGATGGCGACGCCTTCGCCCATGGT
>NZ_JBHLUI010000012.1:0-506282 GCF_042433995.1 Kineococcus gynurae | reverse complement strand
CTCACCACCGCGATGCGCGACGGCGTCCCCGCCTTCTCCGACCCCACCACGCCGGCGGAGCCCGGTCGAGGTGAACCCGGTGACGCACGTCCGGACCCACCGCCCCGCCTCCAGCACCACCGTCCACGTCACGATCGCCGCCCGGACGTTGCTGGGTCTGGACGACGAACCGGGTGAGGTCGCCGGGATCGGCCCGGTCCCCGCCGCGCTGGCCCGCGCCCTGGCCGCCGACGGGGACTGGCGAAGAGTCCTCACCGACCCGGTGACGGGCGACGTTCTGGACGTCTCACCTCGGGTCTACCGCCCCGGCGCCGCATTACGCCGTTTCGTGCAGGCGAGGGACAAGACGTGCACCACCCCGGGCTGCCTGGTGCCCGCGATCGACTGCGACCTCGACCACGAGGTCCCGTTCGAGGAAGGCGGGCAGACGGTCCGGGCGAACCTGCACGCCTCCTGCCGGAGGCACCACCGGCAGAAGACGCTGTACGTGTTCGAGACCCGCGCCGCCCACCGACGACGCAGGCGCGCCGCCGCCACGACAAGGTGGGGCGGGCCCGCGGAAGCCCCGTTCTGACACCGCAACAGGACTGGGCTTCAGGCCGGGTTCGGTAACGGCCCGCGTGCTCGCGGGCCGTAGTTCTCGATGCCCTGCCCCCGCCGGAACACGAACGACGTCGCCGCGTTGGACAGGCCGGTCACCTTGTAGGGGACGCCCCGACGGTTGACGATCTGGGTCGTCCGCTCGTCGGCGTCGGGATCGTAGAGATCGAAGAGCACGTTGAACTCGACCGTCTGGGTGTCCGTGTGTGCGTAGACGTAAACGATCAGCTTCTCGTCACCGCTCACGGTGAAGGGGAAGTTCCAGGTCTCGTCCCCGAAGTCGAAGACCCGTCGGTAGGTGACGGGATCGGTGTCCAGGTCGGCGGAGAGGGTGTACTCCCAATAGTCGCCGCCCCCCTCCGGCGCCATGTAGATCCCGGTCAACGCGGGTCCCCGCGAGACGACGTCCACGCGGATGTCGATCACGTCGAGGATTCGCCCCTCGTTCGCCCCGACGGTCAGTTCCACGATGGCCGCGCTGGAGGGCACGCCCCCGAGCTTTCGAGCCCAGGCGTCCAGGTCCACGTCCCGATCGAGCGAGGGCTGGGACGCCAGAAGTCGCTCCTCGCTGATGGGGAGGACGTACTGCGGCGCGCCGGGGGTGAAGGCGATGGCGTCGAACTCGGCCTTGTCCCTGGCGGGGGCGTTGTCACGAGGCGTCACCCGGAGCGGAGGCGTCAGCGAGGCCTCGACCGCTCCCGACACCGCGTCCAGCGCCTTGCTTGCGGCCCACCCGCCCACGAAGGCCCCGCCGGAGGCGAGCAACGCGGTGCGCCGACGGACACGGGCCGCCCCCTGTGCTCCGTCGTCCTGCGCGGCAGCGGGCGCTGGCCCCGGGCCGCCCGGTTCTCCGGTCGCTCCGCCGTCACTCATCTCCGCCACCTGCCTTCGCCGTTGGAACAGGTGAGGCTGATGGTGCCACTGGGACGGACCTGCCGGGGCCTGCTCGGCGAATGAGACCCCCGTCAGGGACGGGAAGCTCTCGACGCCGCCTCCCGCAGGTCCACGACCGCCGGCCGCGACGCCCGCTCGAGGACCTCGGTGATCTCGTGACCGATCAGCTCGTGCCGTTCCAGCAGCGCGTCGCGCAGCGCCTCGACGAGGTGCCGGTTCTCGCGGACGAGGGTCCGGACGACCTCCTTCTGCTCGGTCAGCAGCTCCTCGACCATGGCCCGCCCCTGCGTGTCCCCGAGGACCCGGGACACCAGGTTCCCGTCGGCGAGAGCACCCTGCTGGACGGCGGCGAACGAGATCAGCGTCCCGGCCATCCCGGCCGCGCCGACCATCTGGGCGGCGGTCGTGGTGGCCGCCTGCAGGTCGCCGGAGGGCCCGGTGGACACGTCGCCGAAGAACTCCTCCTCGGCGACCTGACCGCCGAAGGCGATCTGGATGAAACTGCGCAGCTCCGCGCGGGAACGGGTGAACACGTCCTCGGCGTCGCCGTGCGCCAGCAGGCCGAGCGCGTTGGCGCGGCGGACGATGGTGAGGATCTCCAACCGGCGTTCCGGCGCGACAAGCCAGGCGACGGTGGCGTGACCGGCCTCGTGGGTGGCGATGAGCCGCGCCTCGTGGTCGGTGTAGCCGACGGGCTGGCCGAGCCCGATCTCGGTGACCAGACGGGCGTGCTCCAGGTCGGCCCAGGACATCGCAGGGGCGTTGCGGCGCACCGCGTTCACCAGGGCCTCGTCCAGCAGGTTCTCGATCATCACGGGCGAGTACCCGGTGGTGATCCCGGCCAGGGCGTCGCGCCGCTCGGCGACGGCGAGGTCGGCGTCGTGGGCCTTGCGGGCCAGGAAGTGCTCGATGAGTTCCCGGCGTCCCGCCTTGTCGGGCAGCGTGAACGTGAGCCGGCGGTCGAAGCGCCCCGGCCGCAGCAGCGCGGGGTCGAGCGCGTCGGCGCGGTTGGTCGCGGCCACCACGAGGATCTCGACGGGTTCCGGCCGCGGCAGCGGACGCCGGCGTCCGGCCGGCAGGAACCGATTCACGGTCTCGACGGCGAAGGCGCGCAACCGCTCCCCCGCGGTCGGCTCGTCGAACGACTGCAACTGCACGAGGAGTTCGTTGACCACCCCGGAGGCCCCCTCGGACGAGGCCAGGCGCTCGACCCGCACCCCACCCGGGGCAGCGGCCGCCACCGCGGAACCGCCCAGGCCGGTCAGGCCCCCGCACCCGAGGTGCTGCGCCGCGGGCGCGACCGCGGGCGTCATGGAGTTCATCCCACCCCGGGCCCCGGCGATCGCGTCGATCTCCTCGATGAACGCGATCGCCCCACCCTCCGCCCGCGCGGTGCGCCGCACGGCCCGGAAGTAGGAACGCACCTTGCGCGCCGTCGCGCCGTACCACATCGACTGGAACGAGGTCGCGGACACGAAGAGGAACGGCACCCCCGCCTCCCGGGCCATGGCCTTGGCGATGTGGGTCTTGCCGGTGCCGGGCGGGCCCTCGAACAGCAGGCCGCGCCGCGGCCGACCACCCATCTCCCGACGGAACGTGCGGGCCCCCAGGAAGAGGTCGAGGCTGCGTTCGACCTCCTCCCGGATCGCGGGCAGACCCTTCACGTCCTCCAGCGCCACGTCGATCTGCTCGGGGCGGTACAGGACGTGCGGGGACCGCCCGGACACCAGCGTCTGCCCGACCAGCATCGCGATCATCACCGCGAAGAAGATGCCGATCATCACGTACAGCGGGTCCACCACCGGCAACGCGGGCACGACGGGCAGACCCATCAGCAACCGCACGTCGACCGCGACCACGAGGGCCAGCACGACGAGCAGCAGCCGGACGGTCCGCCGTCGCCGGGTCCGTTCGCGGGCCCGGTGCACGTCCGCGTTGACCCGGCCGTAGCGCTGCTCGGTGATCGCCGTCATGCGGACAGCCTCGCCGTCGACGCCGGAGGATGCACCGCTGTTCTACGCGCTGTGACCCCGGCGGGTGAGTGCTTCACCCGTTCGGCGCAACCCCCGCGAACAGGTCGGTCTCGCGACCATCCCGGTCGAAGGGGCCCGACACGACCCCGTGGACCAGTCGGAAGAACTCCCGCGGCAGGACCGGCTGGGGCGCGTCGTTGCTGAGCCGCAGGGCGGGCACCTCGGCCTCGAGGTCCAGCGTGAGCTGGGTGGCGTGGGCGCGCAGCGCGGCGACCTTGGCCGCGAGCTGCTCGGTGACGTCGACGGCCGTGGTCACGTCGGCGTCGGGCGTGACCATGCTCGGCAGGTTCTCCTCGGGATCGGCCGCCCCGGGGGCGCCCGTCTCGTGCAGCCGCCGGACCCCGGCGCGGGCCACGGACTCGGGCAGCACGTGCCAGTAGACCTTGGCGACGTTCCACGGCACCGCGGTGCCGTCGGGCCCCGATCCGGCGGCCAGGACCAGCGCCCGCATCGTCACCTCGTGCACCCGGACGTGGTCGGGGTGGCCGTACCCCCCGCCCGGTTCGTAGGTCACGACGACCTGGGGCCGCAGCTCACGGATGACGTCGGCGACCCCGAGCGCGGCCTCCTCCGGGTCGGCGGCGACGAAGGCCCGCGGGTCGATGTCGGTGCCGGCCGCGGCCCGACCGGGTTCGGCCCACACCATGCCCGAGTCGCGGTACCCGCTGCCGTCGGGCCGGGCCAGGAACCGGTGGTCGCCCACCCCGAGCGCCTCCATGGCGGTCGCCAGCTCGTGGGTGCGCAGCTCCCCGAGCCCGTCGGGGTCCAGGTGCGCATGCTCGGGCGGGACGATGTCGCCGAGTTCGCCACGGGTCGCGGTGAGCAGGGCGACGTGCGCCCCGGCGTCGGCGTAGCGGGCCATCGTGCCTGCGGCGCACAAGGACTCGTCGTCGGGGTGGGCGTGCACGAACAGCACCCGCCGGGGCTGGTCGAGCCGTTCCATCGAAGCCAGTTCCTCGGGGTCGAGTTCCCGGGCCACGTCGTCGACGATGTCGGCGACGGTCTCCAAGGGGTCACGGCCGAGGGTTCCGGCGCCGGCGGGTTCCTCCGGGGGGAGCGTGGTCATGACCCAACTCTGCCACCCGGCGACCGTGCGGCCGCCGGGTGCCCCCGACGGGGAGCGTCAGCCCTTCTTGGCCTTGGAGGCCGACTTGCCGCGCGCGTTCTGGTCGAGCACGACCTTGCGGATCCGGACCGCATCCGGGGTCACCTCGACGCACTCGTCCTCGCGGCAGAACTCCAGGCACTGCTCCAGGGACAGGTGGCGCGGGGGGATCAGCCGCTCGAACTCGTCGGAGGTCGACGAGCGCATGTTGGTGAGCTTCTTCTCCTTGGTGATGTTCACGTCCATGTCGTCGGCGCGGGAGTTCTCCCCGACGATCATGCCCTCGTACACCTCGGAGGTCGGCTCGACGAACATCTGCCCGCGCTCCTGCAGGTTCGTCATCGCGAACGCGGTCGCGGCCCCCGCACGGTCGGCGACGAGCGAACCGGACTGACGGGTGCGGATCTCACCGGCCCACTGGTCGTACTTGGCGAACAGCGCGTGGGCGATGCCGGTGCCGCGGGTGTCGGTGAGGAACTCGGTGCGGAACCCGATGAGCCCGCGGGAGGGGACGTAGAACTCCATGCGCACCCAGCCGGTGCCGTGGTTCGTCATCGTCTCCATGCGGCCCTTGCGGGCGGCGAGCAGCTGGGTGATGGCCCCCAGGTACTCCTCGGGGGAGTCGATCGTCAGGTGCTCGAAGGGTTCGAGGGTCTTGCCGTTCTCGTCCTTGCGCAGCACCACCTGGGGCTTGCCGACGGTCAGCTCGTAGCCCTCGCGACGCATCTGCTCGACGAGGATGGCCAGGGCCAGCTCACCGCGGCCCTGCACCTCCCAGGCGTCGGGGCGCTCGGTCGGCAGCACGCGGATGGACACGTTGCCGACGAGCTCGGACTCGAGGCGGTCCTTGACCAGGCGCGCGGTGACCTTGGACCCCTTGACCCGACCGGCCATCGGCGAGGTGTTGGTGCCGATGACCATCGAGATCGCGGGCTCGTCGACGGTGATGAGCGGCAGCGGCCGCGGGTCCTCCGGGTCGGCGAGGGTCTCACCGATGGTGATCCCCTCGATGCCGGCGACGGCGACGATGTCGCCCGGGCCCGCCTTCTCGCCCGGGACACGGGTGACGGCCTCGGTGACGAGCAGCTCGGTGATCTTGACGCGCTCGACGCTGCCGTCGTGCTTGCACCAGGCGACCTGCTGACCCTTCACCAGCTCGCCGGAGAACACGCGCAGCAGGGCGAGACGGCCCAGGAACGGCGAGGCGTCGAGGTTGGTGACGTGCGCCTGCAGCGGGGTCTCGGGGTCGTAGGTCGGCGCCGGGATGGTGTCGAGGATGGTCTGGAACAGCGGGACCAGGTCCTCGGAGTCCGGCAGGCCGCCGTCGTCGGGACGGTTCAGCGAGGCGCGGCCGTTCTTCGCCGAGGCGTAGACGACGGGGACCTCGAGCAGCTTGTCGGCGTCGATGCCCTCGACGTCGGAGCCCAGGTCGAGCAGCAGGTCGATGGTCTCCTCGACGACGGCCTCGATGCGGGCGTCGGGACGGTCGACCTTGTTGACCAGGATGACGACGGGCATCCCGGCCGCGAGCGCCTTGCGGAGCACGAAGCGGGTCTGCGGCAGCGGCCCCTCGGAGGCGTCGACGAGCAGGACGACGCCGTCGACCATCGACAGCCCGCGCTCGACCTCGCCACCGAAGTCGGCGTGGCCGGGGGTGTCGATGATGTTGATGGTCATTCCGCCCTCGGGCGAGCCGGGTCCGGCGTAGCGCACCGAGGTGTTCTTGGCCAGGATCGTGATGCCCTTCTCACGCTCCAGGTCGCCGGAGTCCATGACGCGGTCGGCGACGTCGGCGTTGGCCCGGAAGGCCCCGGACTGCCACAGCATCGCGTCGACGAGGGTCGTCTTGCCGTGGTCGACGTGGGCGACGATCGCGACGTTGCGCAGGTCGTGGCGGGTGCTCAAGGGCATGAAGAGGCTCTTCCGAGAGTGGTGGGGCGGTCACCGGAGTCTACCCGCGCCCGACCCGCTCCCGGGCGTGGCGCAGATCGAGGTACCCGGCGACGACGTCGGCGAGCTCCTCGAGCCGCTTCTCCTGCCCCGGCTCGTGGCGGTGCCGCTCCCGCGCGGCGCTCAGTTCGCCCATCCGGTGCAGGCTCCGGGCGAGCTCGGCCTCGACCGCCGCGAGGGCCTCCCCCGGAGCCGGTTCCGGTTCCCGCCGCCGGGCCACCTCCTCCGCGCGGCCCGATCGCAGCGCCGCCACGACCGCCTCGTCGAGCCCGGCGTCGAGGGTCCAGAAGCGCAGCGGCGCGACGATCTCGTGGTTGGCCACGGGGCTGCCGACCGCCCGGAACCGGGTGCGCACCTGCCAGCGCGGCAGGCGGGACGCGGCCAGCCACTGCCCCGCCCCGGGCGGCAGCGTGCCCCAGGCCGCGGGCCCGGCGTCACCCTCGACCCGGTCCTCGTGGACGAGCGCGACCCGCAGCGGGACCGTCGCGTCGGTGAGCTCCTCGACCGGCGGGTCGAGCAGGGGGCCGTGCAGCCAGGCCTCGGTCACCCGCAGCCGGAAGATGGCCGCGGGCTGGGCCGCCATCCGGGCGCACTCGTCGGCGATCTCCTCGATCCGGCGTACCGCCGTGGACCATCTCACCCCGTCATTCTGAACTATTCCAGAAGTCGTCGACAGGGCTGCGACCTGCACGGATGCTCCAGAAATGGTTCGTTCGGGTCATCGAAGGACTGGCCGCGCCCGGTCCCCCCGTGCCACTCTCTTCCGCATGTCTGCCCCTCCCGATCACCGAACCTCCCCGATCGAGCCGCCGGTCGCGGGCGGGCCGGAGGCCTCCCGCAAGCCGCACGCGTCGCCGATCGACAAGCGCACCTTCGCGATCGCGGCGGGGATCGTCGTGGCCTTCCTGGTCGTCGGGGCCGTGTGGCCCGGGCAGTTGCAGGAGGGCTCCGAGGCCGCCCTCGCCGTCGTCGTCGAGGACTTCGGTTGGGCCTTCGTCCTCGGGGCGACCGCGTTCGTGGCCCTCGCCCTCGTCCTGGCGTTCAGCCGGTTCGGGCGCATCCGCCTGGGCCGCGACGAGGACCGACCGGACTTCAGCCGCGCCTCCTGGATCGCGATGATGTTCTCGGCCGGGATGGGCATCGGGCTCATGTTCTACGGGGTGACCGAGCCGGTCAGCCACCTGATGACCACCCCCGAGGCCGGGATCGAGCCCGGATCCCAGGAGGCCGCCCGCGAGGCCATGAACTACTCGCTCTTCCACTGGGGACTGCACCCGTGGGCGATCTACGCGGTGGTCGGTCTCGCCCTGGCCTACTCGACCTACCGCCGCGAACGCGTCGGGGGGTTCTCCGCCGCCTTCGCCCCGCTGCTCAAGGGCAACCGGGGCCGACGCGCCGCCCGGGTCATCGACATCTTCGCGATCTTCGCGACGCTGTTCGGGTCGGCGGTGTCGCTGGGGCTCGGGGCCTCGCAGATCAACGGCGGGCTGACGACCGTGTTCGGGGTCCCCAACACGACCACGGTCAAGGTGCTGGTCATCGCCGTCCTGACCCTGTGCTTCGTGGTGTCCGCGATCAGCGGCATCGAGCGCGGCATCAAGTGGCTCTCGAACACCAACATGATCCTGGCGCTGGTCCTGCTGTTCTTCCTGTTCGTGGTCGGGCCGACCGTCTTCATGCTCAACCTCATCCCGGCCTCCGCCGGGAACTACCTCGCCGCCCTGCCGACCATGGGCGCCCGGACCGGCGCCTTCGGCGGGACAGACTGGCTGGCCGGCTGGACCCTCTTCTACTGGGCGTGGTGGGTGTCGTGGACGCCGTTCGTCGGCGCGTTCCTCGCCAAGATCTCCCGCGGCCGGACGATCCGGGAGTTCGTCGTCGGCGTCATGCTCATCCCCACGACCGTCAGCCTCGTCTGGTTCTCGGTCCTGGGCGGCGCGGCGATCGACCTGCAGCGCAAGTTCCTCAGCGGTGAGGGCGGCGCCGACCTGGCCTCGCTGGAGAGCGAGACCCAGCTGTTCACGCTGCTGGACGCCTTCCCGTGGAGCCAGGTCACCTCGGTGGTCGTCGTCCTGCTGGTGGCGATCTTCTTCATCTCCGGGGCCGACGCGTCCAGCATCGTCATGGCCTCGCTCAGCTCCTACGGGGTGGACGAGCCCAAGAAGTGGCTGACCGCGCTGTGGGGCTGCCTCATGGGCGCCGTCGCCATCGTCCTGTTCTTCGCCGGTGGGCTGCAGGCGTTGCAGGACATCACCATCATCGCCGCCGCCCCGTTCCTGCTGATCATGGCGCTCATGTGCATCGCCCTGGTCAAGGACCTGGCCCGGGACCCGGCCATCACCACGCGGGTGCGGCGCGAGGGCGACGAGCGCGACCCGCGGGTCACCGCGGTGGACCACGAGTGGGCCGAGAACTTCCCGGTCGACCTCGCCCCCGCCGGCCCGCCCACCCCGCCCGCTCCCGGTGCGGAACCCGACCGGCGCTGAGCCGCGCTACCGCTGCGACGCGGTGGACCCCATGTGCCGGATCAGCGCCACGTCACCGGGCAACCAGTCGACCGCGCCCCACTCCCCCTCTTGGAGCCAGCGCAGCTCGTCGTGGTCCTGCAAGGGCTGGGCGTCCCCCGTGACGATCCGGGCCCACCACACGCGCATGCGCAGCTCGGGGGTCAGCGGCCAGCAGCCCTCCACCGGGCCGACGACCTCGGCCCCGAGCTCGACCACGACACCGAGCTCCTCGGCCAGTTCGCGGTGCAGGGCGGCGGTCGGGGTCTCCCCCGGTTCGACCTTGCCGCCGGGCAGCTCCCAGCGTCCGGCGAGCGCCGGTGGGGCGCTGCGCCGGGCGGCGAGCAGGCGCCGAGGGCGGCGGAGGTCGTCGACGAGGGCCGCCCCGACCACGAGCCTCACGCCGCCGGACCCAGCGGCTCGGCCCCCCGCTGGGCCAGGAGGTCGGTGAGCAGCTCGGTCTCCGAGGTCTGCGAGCCCGCGATCGCCCGGGCCAGGCTGCGGACCTCCTCGGTCGTGGCGCGGTCGGCGGCGAACTCGGCCATCTCGATCCCCCCGGCGTGGTGCCGCAGCATGAGCTGCAGGAAGTCGACCTCGAACTGCTCGCCGGTCTCCTCCCGCAGCCGGTTGAGCTCGACCGCGGTGGCCATGCCGGGCATGGTCCGCCCCTGCTGGATCTCGCCGAGGTGGCGGGCGTGCAGGTCGGTGCCGGCCATCCAGCCCATCACCTCACCGGTGTTCGCGACCGGCTGGTCCCACACGCCGAGCAGCTGCTGCAACCGTCCGACCTGGTTCTGCTGCGTCAGCAGCATGTCCTCGGCGAGCGCCTGGACGTCCGGCGACGGGGTGCGCTCGACGGCGAGGACCGCCATCTGCACCGCCTGCTGGTGGTGGGTGGCCATGTCCTGGGCGAAACCGACGTCGACGCTCTGGGCTCCGGGGGTGCTGGGCAGCGCGCGGCCCAGCAGGACCCCGGCGAGCAGGACCGCCAGGAGGGCGACGACGGCGATCAGGACGCGGCGGGGGGTCACGCGATCGGGGCCCCGTTGCCGATGCAGGCCGCACCCGGCTCGGGGGTCTGGCTGCCCTGGACGAAGCGGGCCAGGAACGCGCCGATCCGGGGGTCCTCGCCGCTGTCGAGGCGCAGCTGGTTGTTCCAGGCGGACAGCACGACCGGGCTCGGCAGGTCCGGGTAGGGCGACATCAGCACGTAGCTCTGGCCCTGCGCGTCGGCCCGCAGGGCCTCGACCTGGTCGGCGGGCAGGTCGGGGCGGTAGGTGATCCAGACCGCGCCGTGCTCGAGGCTGTGGACGGCGTTCTCGTTCGGCACCGCGGTGTCGTAGACGCCGCACGTCTGCGGCACCCCGTTGTGCGGGCCACCGACCGGCGGCGACTCGGCGTAGTCCACGGGCGTGGTGACGTGGGCCTCGCCGTTGGAGTACTGGAACGTCTGCACCGCGTCGAGCGAGGGCGGATCCGGCTGGGACACGATGACCGCGGTGACCCCGCCCGCGACGGCCAGCACCGCGACGGTCGCCCCGGCGATGATCGCGCCCCGTCGACGGCCGGCCGAACGGCGGTCGGCCTGCTGCATCTTGGCCACCCGCTCGGCGCGGGCCCGGCGCTGCTCCTCGCGCGGGTCGTCGGTGCGCCGGTCGTCGGGGCGCGGGTCGGTCTGCTCACTCATGCGGAAGGGTCCTCGGGGTCGGGGCGCGATCACGTCTCATCCGGCCCAACGCGCACGGGCCCCGCTTCGATCCCGGGCGGCACCGACGGACCGGACGCGCGACGATCGGGACATGGCGATCTCGCGACGGGCCCTGCTCGGCATGCCGGACGTGCGGGCCGGACTGGCGACCCTGGACGGCTGGTGGCAGGACCACAGCCGCCTCGTCACCGGCCGCCGGCTGCCCTCGCAGCCGGAGGCGCTGGCGCTGCTGACCCGCGTGGGGACCGTCGCCGAGGAGCTGGACCACCACCCCGACGTGGACCTGCGCCACCGCGACCTGTGGTTCCTGCTGTCGACCCACTCCAGCAGGGGCGTGAGCGCCCTCGACCTGGAGCTGGCCGCCCGCATCGACGTCCTGGCCCGGGAGGCGGGGGCGGAGCCGCTGCCCTGCTCGGTGCTCGGGGCCCAGGTCGCCGTGGACGTGCTGGACCCGGCGCTCGTCCTGCCGTTCTGGCAGGTCGTGACCGGCTACCGGCTGACCCATGACCACGACGGCGACCCGCACCTCGTCGACCCGGCGGGACGCGCGCCCGACGTGTGGTTCCAGAGGATGACGACGCCACGACCGGGTCGCGGTCGCACCCACCTCGACGTCTACCTCGACGTCGACGAGGCGCCGGAACGGGTGCGCGCGGCGGTGGCGGCCGGCGGGGTGCTGCGCGACGAGAGCCACGCCCCGGGGTGGTGGGTCCTGGCCGACGCGGAGGGCAACGAGGTGTGCGTCTGCACGGTCGGCGGGTCCGCGGGCTGAGGTCCGGTCAGTCGGTGCGCACCCGGTGCGGGTGCAGCTGACGCTCCATCTTGGCCTCACGCTGACGCGGGGAGAGCCGCCAGTAGACGGTTCCGCAGCCGACGGCGGCGGCTGCGGCGACGATGCCGAGCATTCCGAGCATCCACCCACCGTACCCAAGTGCCTCCCCCTTGGGCAGGATGCGGACATGACTTCTTCGCGCGACGGAGCCGGTCCCGAGACCTGGGCGGAGGTCGACGACTACCTCACCGCCACCCTGCTGCCCGAGGACGAGGTCCTGGAGCTGGCGCTGGACGAGAACGCCGCGGCAGGTCTGCCCGCGATCGACGTCTCCCCGCTGCAGGGGGCCCTGCTGGGGATGCTGGCCCGGCTCGTCGGGGCCCGGACCGTGCTGGAGATCGGAACCCTGGGCGGCTACAGCACGATCCACCTCGCCCGCGCCCTCCCCGCCGACGGGCGGGTCGTGACCTGCGAGTACGAACCCCGCCACGCCGAGGTGGCCGCCCGCAACCTGGCCGCTGCCGGGATGGCCGGGCGGGTCGAGATCCGGGTCGGGGCCGCCCTCGACACCCTGCCCGGGCTGCGGGAGGACGTGAGCGCCGGTCGTCGGCCCCCGTTCGACCTCGTCTTCGTCGACGCCGACAAGCAGAACAACGTGAACTACCTGACGTGGGCGCTGGAGCTCACCCGCCCCGGCAGCCTGATCGTGGTCGACAACGTCGTCCGCGCCGGCCGGGTGCTCGACGAGAGCGGTACCGACCCGGTCGTCGTCGGCTCCCGCGGGGTGCTGGAGGCGATGGGGGCCGAGGACCGCCTCGAGGTGACCGCGCTGCAGATGGTCGGGGCCAAGGGCTGGGACGGCTTCGCGCTCGCCCGGGTCCGATGACCCCTGCGCCTCACGCAGCGCGCACGTGGGCGGCGAGGCCCTCGAACCAGCGGCGGTGGTAGGGCGTCTGCCCGCGCTCGAGGGCCCGGTCGACGCCGTCCAGGACGAAGCGACGGGTCCAGTACCCCCGGCGGACCAGCTCGGGGACGACGAAGTCGTCCAACCGCCGGGAGGGGCGCGCGACGGTCTGGTCGGCCTGGGCCGGTGAGGCCCCCGGAACGCCGTCGACGTCGAAGATCGCGGCCATCGTCGTCGCGATGAGGACCGGTCGCGCCTCCAGGTAGCGCAGCAACGGCACCCCACCCATCACCCCGGGGACCGCCGTCGCCAGCAGCAGGACCGCGCCCCGCTCGGTCGGCGGCGGCACCAGACCGGCGTGGGCCCAGTCGAACATGGCCTCGATCCCCCGGTTGCGCTCGTAGCCCTTGGGGCGGCGCTCGAACCGCTGCGACCACGCCGTGACGAACGCGGGCAGGTCGTCCGGGTGCAGCAACGGCGGCAGGTCGCGGGCGTCGGCGGGGTCCAGCGGCCACAGGCGCAGGGCCGTGGGGAGACCGCAGCAGGCCAACCACCCCGCCACCGCGGCCGACTGGTGGGCGACCCGCAGCCGGCCGGACCACTCGCCCGCCGGGGCGAGGGCGCCGATCGGCGCCGCGCCGGTGACCTCGTGCTGGTGGGCGAGCGGCCGCCGCAACGACCGGCGGTCGGCGGGGGTCAGCGCGAGGAGCGCCGCGACGACGTCGTCGCGGCGCCCCTGGCGCAGGGCCCGTCGCAGCGGCTCCGGCAGGACGGGCGTCGCCACGTCCGCTCCCGTCCCTCAGGCGCCCAGCTGGATCTTCCCGCCGGGGATCGCGTCGAGCAGTGCGCGGGTGTACTCCTCGCGCGGGGCGGCGAACACCTCGTCCACGCTCGCGTGCTCGACCATCTTCCCCTGCTTCATCACGACGACGTCGTCGGCGATCTGCTTGACCACCGCGAGGTCGTGGGTGATGAACAGGTAGGTCAGGCCCAGCTCGGCCTGCAGGTCGTTCAGCAGGGTGAGGATCTGCCCCTGCACCAGCACGTCGAGCGCGCTGACCGCCTCGTCGCAGACGACGACCTCCGGCTGCAGGGCCAGGGCCCGGGCGATGGCGACGCGCTGACGCTGCCCCCCGGAGAGCTCGTTGGGGAAGCGCCGCATCGAGGACGTGGGGAGGGCGACCTTGTCGAGCAGGTCGCGGACCCGGGTCTCCCGTTCCTTCGCCGAACCGAGCCCGTGCACCCGCATGGGTTCCTCGACGACCCGGAAGATGGAGTAGCTCGGGTCCAGCGAGGCGTAGGGGTTCTGGAAGATCGGCTGGACCCGGCGCCGGAACGCGAAGCGCTGGGCGCGGTCGAGCCGGGTGATGTCGACCCCGTCGAACTTCACGACCCCCTCGGTGGCGGGCAGCAGGTTCAGGACCATCTGCGCCACGGTCGACTTGCCCGAGCCGGACTCGCCGACGATGGCCGTCGTCGTCCCCCGGCGCACCGAGAAGCTCACGTCGTCCACCGCGGTCAGCTTCTCCCCGCGGGGCCCGGCCCCGCGGATGGTGAACACCTTGGTGAGGTGCTCGACCTCGATGACGTCGGGGGTCACCCCGGCGTCGGGGACGGCGTCCTGACCCGTGGAGACCGCCTGCTCGTGGGCCTCGACCGCGTGGGCCTGCGCGGCCTCGACGACCTCGGCCCGCGCAGCCGACTGCAACCGGCGCGAGGAGAGCGAGGGCGCGGCCGCGACGAGGCGCTGCGTGTAGGGGTGCTGCGGTTCCTGCAGGATCTGCAGCGCCGGCCCGGACTCGACGACCTGCCCCTTGTACATGACGACGAGGTGCTCGGCCCGTTCCGCGGCCAGACCGAGGTCGTGCGTGATGAGCAGCACCGCGGTGCCGAGCTCGCTCGTCAGTTTCTCGAGGTGGTCGAGGATCTGCCGCTGCACCGTCACGTCGAGGGCCGAGGTCGGCTCGTCGGCGATGAGCAGGCGCGGGCGCGAGGACAACCCGATGGCGATGAGCGCGCGCTGGCGCATGCCGCCGGAGAACTCGTGCGGGTACTGCTTGACCCTCCGGTGCGCGTCGGGCAGTCCGGCCTCGGTGAGCAGCTCAGCCGCGCGCTGCTTGGCCTTGGCCCCCTTGTCCAGGCCGTTGGCGACGAGCCCCTCGCGGATCTGGTACCCGATGGTCCACACGGGGTTCAGGTTCGACATCGGGTCCTGCGGGACCATGCCGATCGAGGAGCCGCGCAGCTTCTCGAACTCCCGCCGGGAGGCCCGCGCGATGTCCTGGCCGTCGAGCAGGATCTGACCGCCGGAGACCTTGCCGTTGCCGGGCAGCAACCCGATGACGGCCTGCGCGGTGGTCGACTTGCCCGACCCCGACTCCCCGACGATGGCCACGGTCTGGCCGGGGTACACGGTCAGGTTCGCCCCGCGGACGGCCTGCACCGCCCGTCCGCCGGAGGAGAACTCGACGTGCAGGTCCTTGACCTGCAGCAGCGGGACTGCGGACGACTGGCTCGGCTGGCTCATCGGTTACGCGCCTTCGGGTCCAGGGCGTCGCTCACGACGTCGCCCAGCATGATGAAACTCAGGACGGTGAGCGACAGCGCGCCGGCGGGCCAGAACAGGATCAGCGGGTCGGTCCGCAGGGAGGCCTGGGCGTTGGAGATGTCACCGCCCCAGGAGACCGTGCTCGGCGGCAGGCCCACCCCCAGGAACGACAGCGTGGCCTCGGCCGCGATGAAGGTTCCGAGCATGATGGTCGCCACGACGATGACCGGGCCGAGCGCGTTGGGCACGACGTGACGCAGCAGCACCTTGGTCGAACTCAGCCCGAGCGCCTTGGCGGCGGTGACGAACTCGGCCCCGCGGACCTGCAGGACCGCCGAGCGCATGATGCGGGCCACCTGCGGCCAGGCGAAGAGGGCCAGCACCAGCGAGATCACCCACACGCTGCGGTTGTCCAGCACCGACATCAGGACGATGGCGCCGAGCACCAGCGGGATCGCGAAGAAGATGTCGCCGATGCGGGAGAGCAGGGAGTCCCAGATCCCGCCGTAGTACCCGGCCACCGCCCCGAACACCCCGCCGATGAGGACGACGATGCCGGTGGAGATGAGACCGACGACGACGGAGGCGCGGGCCCCGAAGATGACCCGGGCGTAGACGTCCTGCCCGAGCCGGGTGAACCCCAGCGGGTGCCCGTCCTGGGAGCCCTGCAACGACTTCGACAGGTCCTGGAACCGCGGGTCGGTGCCGGAGAACAGCGAGGGGAACACCGCGACCAGCACGACCAGGAAGATGAGGACGGCCGAGGCCCAGAACAGCGGGCGTCGGCGCAGCTGGCGCCACGCCTCGCCCCACGTGCTGGTGGGGGGCGCGGAGTCGTCGACGGCGTCGACGGCCTTCAGCGGGGTGTCCTCGAGCTTGGCGACGAAGTGCTGCTGCCCCTCGCGCACGACGGCCTCAGGCATAACGGATCCTCGGGTCCAGGACGGCGTACAACAGGTCCACGAGCAGGTTGATGATGAGGTACACGACCACCAGCACGGTCACGAACGAGACGATGGTCGCGCCCTCGGTCCGGATGATCGCCTGGTAGAGCGTCCCGCCGACCCCGGGGATGTTGAAGATCCCCTCGGTGACGATGGCCCCGGCCATGAGCCCGCCGACGTCGGTGCCGATGAACGTCACCACGGGGATCAGCGAGTTGCGCAGCACGTGCACCGAGAGCACCCGCCGACGGGACAGGCCCTTGGCGGTCGCGGTCCGCACGTGGTCGGCGGTCAGGTTCTCCGCCACCGAGTTCCGGGTCAACCGCAGGATGTAGGCGAACGACACCGACCCGAGCACGATCCCGGGCAGCAGCAGGTCGATCCAGGAGGGATCGCCCCCGACCGAGGCCCGGACCCAGCCGAGCCGCTCGGCGAACACGTAACGGAGCAGGAAGCCGATGACGAAGATCGGCACCGCGATGACGATCAGCGAGACGAGCAGCGAACCGGAGTCGAAGATCCCGCCGCGACGCAGCCCGGCGAGCAGCCCGACGCCGATGCCGAAGACGGCCTCGACGACCAGGGCCACGATCGTCAGTTTGATCGTGACCGGGAACGCGCCGGCCAGGACGTCGATGACGGGCCGGCCGCTGAAGGTGTTCCCGAGGTCCAGGGTGAAGACGCCCTTCAGGTACAGCAGGTACTGCACGAAGAAGGGCTGGTCCAGGTGGTACTGCGCCCGTAGGCGGTTGGCCACGGCCTCGCTGACCGGGCGGTCGCCGAACAGGGCGGCGATGGGATCGCCCGGGAGGGCGAACACGAGTGCGTAGATGAGCAGTGTGGTCCCGATGAAGACGGGAACCATCTGCAGGATGCGGCGTCCGATGTACCAGCCCATCCGATGACCTCCTCCGAAGGGTACTGATCATGGCCGAGCGTCGGCGTTGGCGCACGGCAGGGGGTGGGTCACCGCCCGAGCGGTGACCCACCCCGTGGGAGGGCAGGCGGGTCAGGCCTTCGTGATGGTTTCGTAGATCGGCACGCTGTTCCAGCCGAACTTCACGTCGGAGACGGTGTCGGCGTAACCACCGGCCGCGTTGGAGTACCACAGCGGGATCGAGGGCAGGTCCGTCATGAGGATGGTCTGCGCCTGGACCAGGGTGGCCACGGCGGCCTCGGCATCGGTGTTGGCCGAGGCCTGCGCGAGCAGCGCGTCGTACTGCGGGTTGGAGTACTTGCCGTCGTTCGAGCCGCCGCCGGTGGCGAAGGTCGAGGCGAGGAAGTTGTACATCGACGGGTAGTCGGCCTGCCAGCCCGAACGGAACGCACCGTTGATGGTGCCGCCCGTGATGTCGCTGCGGAGCTGGGCGAAGGTCGCGTAGGGCTTGCCCTCCGCGTTCATCCCCAGCGTCTGGCGCAGGCCCGCGGTGACCGCGTCGACCCAGGTCGCGTGCCCGCCGTCGGTGTTGTACGCGATGGTGAACGTGCCGGTGTAGGGCTCGATCGCCTCGGCCTGCGCCCACAGCTCCTTGGCCTTGTCGGCGTCGTAGGTGCAGACCTCGTTGCCCGGGACGTCCTCGGTCCAGTAGGGCACGACCGGGGAGGAGTAGTCCTTGGCCGGGGTGCGGGTGTCGTTGAAGACGACCTTGCAGATGTCGGCCCGGTTGATCGCGTAGGCGATGGCCTGGCGACGGAGCTGGCCCGCCTCTCCGGTGAACCCGGCCAGGGCGGTCGGGATCACGAAGCCCTGGAAGACGGCCGAGGGCTGGTTCACGGCCCGGTCGCCCAGGTCGCTGGTGAAGGTGGTCAGGGCCGAGTCCGGCACCTGGTCCAGGACGTCGAGCTCACCGGACTGCAGCGCCGAGTAGGCGGTGTCGAGGTCGGCGTAGAACACGATGTTGACCCCGGCGTTGACCGGCTTGCGCGGCCCGGCGTACTGGTCGTTGACGACGAGGTTGATGCCCTCGTTGTGCCGCCAGGCGCCCTCGGCCTCCAGCTTGTACGGGCCGTTGCCGACCGGGTTCTCGCCGAACGCCGCGATGTCCTCGAACGCGCTCTCGGGCAGCGGGTAGTAGGCCGAGTAGCCGAGGCGGAGGGGGAAGTCACCCTCGGGGGCGTTGAGCTTCACCGTGAAGGTGGTCTCGTCGACGACCACGAGACCGGAGAGCTCCTGGGCGGTCGGGGTCTCCGCGGAGACCGCGTCGTAGCCCTCGATGGGCTCGAAGAAGTAGCTGCTGAGCTGCGCGTTGGTCGACAGCGCCCCGTAGTTCCACGCCTTGACGAAGGAGTCGGCCGTCACCGGGGACCCGTCGGAGAACTTCTGGTCGGCCTTGAGCTTGATCGTGTAGGTGGTCGCGTCGGGCGACTCGATGCTCTCGGCGACGTCGTTGACCGGGGTGCCGTCGGCCTCGTAGGCCACCAGGCCCGCGAAGACGCAGTCGAGGATCTTCCCGCCGCCGGTCTCGTTGGTGTTGGTCGGGATCAGCGGGTTCTGCGGCTCGCCGCCCCACACGGTGATCGGGGTGCTGCTGCCGCCCTCACCGCTTCCATCGCCGTCGTCCCCACCACCGCAGGCGCTGAGCGTCCACAGGGCACCGGCTCCCGCCAGACCCATGAGACCTTGACGCCGACTGAGGACGGGGCCACCCCGTCCGCGGCGAGAGTTCTCCTGCACCTGAGTGTCCTCGATGCCCACCAGCGAATCCTCCTCGACAGGGCGCGCTGAGCAGGATGCTCAGCTCACGGGACTCCTGCCGAGCAGGATGTCCACCGGCCTTTGGTGTGCAGAACGCTAACACTGCCCGAACCCTGCTCCGGGCCGACACGGGCCCCGTCGCCCGCGACCGACCCCGGCGACCGTCCGCGCCGTCACTCTGTGCGTCGACGACTGCCGTCCGTGGCGATAGCGCTTCCAGCAACCAGTGTGCACCCGTGCGGGAACGAAGCACGCCGACCCCCCGACGGTGACGCACCGTGCGGGCCGGGGGCGCACGTCACGATGAGGTTAAGAGTTCCTGAGAGGGCGCGTCGCGGAGCGGACGCGGCGGCAGCGCGGGGGCCACGACGCTCAGGTCGCGGCCGGACTGCTTGCCGCGGTAGAGCGCGGAGTCGGCCCGTCCGAGCACCTGGGCGGGGGTCTCCTCGGGGCGCCACTGCGCGATCCCGATCGTGCAGGTCTGCCCCTGCGGCACGACCCCGCGGATGCGGTCGGCGACGACGATCGCCTCGATCGCGGTGCACCCGGGAAGGGCGACGCAGAACTCCTCCCCACCCCAGCGGGCCAGGGTGTCCACCTCGCGCAGCTGCTGCGAGGCGGCCCCGGCGAACCCGCGCAGGAGCTCGTCGCCCTGCAGGTGACCGAAGGTGTCGTTGAACCGCTTGAAGTGGTCGAGGTCGACGATCATGAACGTCAGCGGCACGCCCGTCCGGGTCGCCCGGGCCACCTCGGCCTGGGCGATGGTGTCCCACTGCCGCCGGTTGGTCAGCCCGGTGAGGGCGTCGTGCTGGGCGGCCTCGGCGAGGCGGGCCAGCAGGTCCTGCCGCTCGACGGTGTGGGCGACCTCGCCGGCCAGACCCTGCAGGAGTGCCGAGAGCGTCGAGGTGATCGCCGGCATCCGGCTCTGCCAGAACACGCCGAGGACCCCGGTCGCCCGTCCGCCGGGCAGCAGCACGGGCTGCCACACCCCCGAGACGGTGCCGCAGGCGGCGATGAAGTCGGCGCTGGCGGCCGGGTGCGCGGCGACGTCGGCGACGAAGAGCTGCTCGCGACCGGCCATCACCATCGCGGGCAGGCTGCTCTGGGTGCGGGGGTCGGTCCGCAGCCGCAGCCCGGGTGGCAGGCCGACGCTCGCGGTCGAGACGAGGACCCCGTTCTCGTCGGGCTGCAGCAGGTAGGCCCCGTCCGCGCCGGTCAGGTCGAGCATGGCCTCGCAGATGGCCTGGCGGGGGTCGTCGGCCCCGACGACCGCGCGGGTCGCACGGGCCAGGGTCTCGACCTCGACGACGTGGCGGGACAGCTCGCGGCTGCGTGCCGCCAGCTCGGCGTGGGCGGCCCCGAGGTCGCCGTGGGCCTCGCGCAGCGCCCGCTCCCGGGCGCGGTCGCGCGTCACGTCCTGCATGACGACGACCGCCCCCAGCCGGCGCCCGTCCTCGGTCCGGACCACCCGGCCCGTGCAGACCACGAGCATCGGGTCGCGGCCGGTGGTCGCGATGACCATCTCGGCGTCGGACACGCTCCCGTCGGCCATCGCCCGGTGCAGCGGGACCTCCGCGGCCGGCAGCGGCGTGCGCCCGTCGGCGCGGAAGAGGCCGTAGACGTCGCCGTGCTGGGTCGGGTCCAGCGAGGCGTCGGCGTCCAGGCCGTGCCAGCGCCGGGCCTCGTCGTTGAACCGCAGGAGCCGCCCCTCGGCGTCGCACACGACGATGCCGACGCCCGCGGTGTCCAGGACCGCGGTGTTCAGCTCGTCGCTGCGCTCGACCTCGTCGAGGGCCACCTGCAGGAGTCGGCGCTGGCGGGCGTTCTCCTCGGCCTGCACCCCGAGGCGGGTCACCAGCAGGACGCGGTCGTCGCGACCGAGCGCGAGGAGCAGCCCGGTCCCGGCCAGGACGAGGATGTAGAACTGGATGACCAGGGCCTGGACCGCGTCGGAGGCGACGGTCGCGAACGGTCCGTGGTCGGCGAGCGTGGCCGCGACGGCGAAGATCCCGCCGGCCGTGCTGTACAGCAGGACCTGGGTGGTCGGGTAACGGACCGCGACCCACACGGTGATGACGAGCAGGCTGAACCCGATGGGCACGCCGTTGATGACGAGGAACACGAGGACGTAGGCCCCGCTGGAGAGCAGCAGCGTCAGCACGAACTCGACGAGACGCCCACCCCGAGGCAGCTCCAGCCGGTCGCGCAGGCGGGGTCCGAGCGCCGCCCGGGCGGCCGGCGTGCCGAGCCAGGTCAGGCGCAGCCCGACCACCGTCACCAGCAGCACGGCGACGACGTTGCGCGCGAACCACACCGCGGCGGCCTGCCCCGAGAACGACCCGGAGGTCAGGGCCAGCGCGAGCGAGCCCAGCCCGGCCCCCGCGGTGGAGGCGACCAGCGCGGCGACGGTGATGCCGCCGAGGTCGCGGATCGAGCTCATCGGCGCCCAGCCGCCCGCGCCCCAGAGGTGGCTGCCGAACAGGGCGAAGAGCCGGTGGAAGACGAGCACCTGCACGACGTTGACCCCGACGAACGCCGCGGCCAGCGTCGGGGCGGCGCCGGTGAGGAGGTTGCCGGTCACCGTGATCCCGGCCAGCAGCGCGAGGTCGAGGGGCAGGGTCCGCTGCTCGCGCTGCACCGAGAACCACAGCGTCGCCACGCCGGCGGCCGGCCAGACCAGGCTGAGCGAGGTGCCGTCGAGGATCGTCAGGCGACCGACCAGCACGGCCACGGCGAAGAGGACGCCGAAGCCCAGGCTGCTCAGCAGACCGTTCCGGGTCATTCCCGGTGACCTCCTCGTGCGTCGGGGCGCGGGGGCCCCTCGTGGTCCCCGTCCTGACGTCGGCCCGTCGAGCCCGGTGCTTGAGCCCGACGCTCGGGCCGGCCGGGTCACGGTCCGGGCCGGGTTGCTCCGGCGGCGGGGCCGTGGTGGCGTGACCTCCGTGCCCGAGGCCCCACCCCCGACCGTCCTGCGCGTGCTGCACGTCCCGGCCGACCACGACTACTCCCGACGGTTGCTGGGGCCCGGGGTGGTGCCGGTCGACCCGGGGCCGGGCCCGGACCCGTGGACCTCGCCCGCGCTGGACGCGCGGTGGGTCCGCGCCCACGGCGGCGGGTTCGACGTGCTGCACGTCCACTTCGGCTTCGAGAACCGCACCCCGGCCGAGCTCCGCGAGCTCGTCGGGGCGGTGCGCGAGGTCGGGGCCACCCTGGTCGTGACCGTCCACGACCTCGTCCTGCCGCACCTGCCCTCCGACGCCCAGCAGCCCTACCGCGAGCGCCTCGCGGTCCTGCTGGAGCACGCCGACGCGGTCCTCACCCTGACCCCGGGCGCCGCCGCCGAGCTCGCGACGGACTTCGGGGTGGCGGCGGGAGTCGTCGCGCACCCCCCCGTGGTCCCCGACGCGGAGCTCGACGCGGACCGGCCGCCCCGCGGCGGCGGTCTGGGGCTGCACCTGAAGAGCCTGCGGGCCAACCTCGCTCCCTGGCCGCTGCTGGACGCGGCACTGCGGGCGGGGCTCGACCGGGGGGTTCCGGTCGAGGTCCTCGTGCACGCGGAGGCGTTGCGCCCCGGGTTCGTCCGGGCCGACCCGGGGCTCGCGGAGCGGGTGGCGGGGTGGCGGCGGGCCGGGGTGCGCGTGCGGGAGCTGGACGAGCGGCTCGACGACGCGGGGCTGCGCAACTGGCTGCGCGGGCTCGACGTCTCTCTCGTCCCCTCCGCGCACGGCACGCACTCGGGCTGGCTGGAGCTGTGCGCCGACCTGGGGACGACGGTGCTGGCGCTGCCCTACGGGCACCTGCGCGACCAGCAGCCGTTCGTGCCCCTCGACCCGGCCGACGTCGCCGGGTCGGTGGCCCTGGCCCTGACCCGGCCGGGCCACCGGGTCGATCCCGGTCGGCGCCGACGGCAGGCCGCCGAGGTCGCCCGTCGCCACGGGGAGCTCTACCGCGCCCTGCGCGCCGGGGTCGGCGCCCAGGCGGTCCGGTCGTGAGCGCACCGATCGGCTACTACGTCCACCACCAGGGCGACGGCCACCGCCGCCGGGCGCTCGCCGTCGCGCAGCACCTGGACCGGCCCGTGACCGGCCTCAGCTCCCTCCCCGCCCCGGACGGCTGGCCCGGCGACTGGGTCGAGCTGCCCCGCGACGACGTCCCCGCCCCGCTGCCCGACGCCGACGCGACGGCCGGCGGGCGGCTGCACTGGGTGCCTCTGGACCACCCCGGGCTGCGCGAGCGGGCGGCGCGGGTCTCGTCCTGGGTCGCGGCCGCCCGCCCCGCCCTCGTCGTCGTGGACGTCTCGGTCGAGATGACGCTGCTGCTGCGGTTGCACGGGGTCCCGGTGGTGGTCGCCGCGATGCTCGGCGACCGCGACGACCCCGTGCACACGCTCGGCCGGGCCGCGGCCACCGCGCTCTTCGCCCCTTGGCCCGCCCCCGCCGGTCGGACGACGGGCGAGGTCCACCACGTGGGGGCGTTCTCCCGCTTCGACCATCTCTCCCCCACGCCCGTCCCGGGCACCGGGCGGGTGCTGCGGCTGTGGGGGCTCGGTGGCTCCGACGTCGACGCCACCCAGCTCGCGGCCGCCGAGGCCGCGACCCCGGGCTGGACCTGGGCCACCCCGGGTCCGGACGTCTGGGCGGACCTGGGGGCCGCCGAGGTCGTGGTCGTGCACGGCGGGCACAACGCGGTGGCCGAGGTCGCCGCCGCGCGCCGCCCCGCCGTGGTGGTGGCCCAGCACCGCCCGTTCGCCGAGCAGCACCGTCGGGTGGAGCGGCTGCGGGAGCTGGGCATCGTGGCCCTCGACGCCTGGCCGCCCGCCGCGGACTGGCCCGGCCTGCTCGACCGCGCCCGCGGCGTCGGGGGGGCGGTCTGGCAGGCCTGGTCCCCCGGCGACGGCGCCCGGCGGACCGCGGTCTGGCTGGAACGGCTCGCCTCGGCCCGGGAGGCGTCACGGTGATCGCCGTCCTCACCATCGTCGCCGGTCGGCACGACCACCTGCGCGGTCAGCTGGCGGGGCTGGCCCGCAGCCGGCGCCGGGCCGACCTCCACGTGGTCGTCGCCATGGGGGACGCCGGGGTCGCGGGCGTGGTCGCGGAGTTCACGGCCGGGTCGACGGCGGGACGGACGATCGTCGTGGACGTCCCGGTCCTCGACGGGGAGCTGCCCCTGGCCCGCGCCCGCAACACCGCGGCCCGCACGGCGATCGGGGCGGGCGCCGACCTGCTCGTCCTGCTCGACGTGGACTGCGTCCCCGACGCGGAGCTGCTCGACGCCTACGCCCGGGCCGCGACCGGCCCGCTGGTCCGCGGCGAGGGCCCGGCGCTGCTCTGCGGGGCGGTGACCTACCTGCCCCCCGCGCTCGACCCCCCGCACTACGACCGGGCCGAACTCGTCGCGCGCCCCCACCCCGCCCGCCCCGACCTGCCCGCGGGACAGGTGCGGGCCGCGACCGCCGACGAGCGCTGGCTGTTCTGGTCGTTGTCCTTCGCCGTGACCGCGGCGGACCTCGAGCGGCTCGGCGGCTTCTGCGAGGAGTACACGGGCTACGGCGCCGAGGACACCGACCTGGCCGCCGTGCTGCAGCAGCAGGGCGGCACCCTGTTCTGGGTCGGCGGGGCGCACGCCTTCCACCAGCACCATCCGACGTCGCGGCCGCCGGTGCAGCACCTGCACGCGATCGTCCGCAACGCCACGGTGTTCCACCGTCGGTGGGGCTGGTTCCCGATGGAGGGGTGGTTGACCGCCTTCCGCGAGCTGGGGCTCGCGGACTACGACGCGGCTTCGTCGACCTGGTCGGTGAGGTCCGCGGCGCCGGCGACCACCTCGCGGTAGAGCGCCTCGTAGGCGTCCACGACCCGGTCCACCCCGAACCGGCGCACCGCGCGGGCCCGCACCGCGGCCCGGTCCAGCGCGGTCGCCGGGCCGATGGCGGCGGCCATCGCGTCGACGTCCCCCTCGGGGACGGTCAGGCCCACGGGGGCCAGCCCGCCCGCCCCCAGGGTCTCGCTGACCCCGCCGCGGTCGAAGGCGATGGTCGGGGTCCCGCACATGGCGGCCTCGGCGATCACCAGGCCGAAGGGTTCGTCCCACACCGGGGTCACCAGGACCGCGGCGGCGCGGCCCACCCGGTCGGCGAGCTCGGCGCCCCCGAGGTGACCCAGGTAACGGATGCGCGACCCCACCCGGTCCCCCAGCTCGGGCCGGATGAGCGCCTCGAAGTAGGCCGGGTCCGAGATCGGGCCGACGAGATCGAGGTCGCGTCCGGCCCGGGTGGCCGCGGCGACCGCGAGGTGCGGGGCCTTCTCGGGGCAGATGCGCCCGAACCAGAGGAGGTTGCCCCCGCCCGGGCCGAGCGGCCACTGGTGCACCGGCACCCCGTTCGGGATCACCCGCGGCTCGGCGACGACGTGGGTCCACTGCCGGGCGGTGGACGCGCTCACACAGGTGAAGACCGTGTCCGCGCCCGCCCCGCCACCCCCGGCCAGGATCGCCGACTCCAACCACGGCGTCGGCGGCGTGTGCAGGGTCGTCAGCAGCGGGAAGGGCAGGGTCTCGGCCATGGACAGCGGCAGGTAGTGCAGGGAGTTGTTGTGCACCACGTCGAGGCGGCCGCGGAAGTCGCGGCGCAGCGCCGTCATCAGGCGCAGGTGCGCGTGGTGGTCGGCCATGAAACGGGCCGCGGGCATCGAGGTGTCACCGGCCGCGATCTCGCTGGGGTGCCACCCGACGCCCGGGAAACTGAGCGACGTGTCGGCACCGGCGGAACCGGCGGCAGCGAACAACGTGACGTCGTGACCGCGTTCGCGCAGCCCGGCCGTCAGGGTTCCGACGAAGGACTCCAGGCCGCCGGCGTAGGGCTCCACGACGGGGTGCGCCGACGGGCCGATCACGGCGATCCGGAGGGGAGATCGGAAACCGGAGGACGGACGGTGGACTCGGCGCACAAGCGGGAGTGAACCATGACCGCCCCCCCGGGACCTGTTGATCATCGCTTCCGGACGCGCACCACGAGGGCGCCACTAGGCTGGAGATCGTGGGGGACGAGGGACGCCGGAGGCACTACGGGATCTTCTACGGCCTGCAGGAGATCCCCGCCGGGACCGGGCCACTGCTGGTGATCCACGGCAACTGCCAGGCCGAGTCGCTGCGGGTCCTCGTGTCCCCCCACCTCCGCACCGTCCGGATCCCCCCGGTGCACGAACTGACCGCCGACGACCTCCCCTGGTTGGCGAAGCTGCTGGGTCGCGCGGATCTCGTGATGAGCCAACCGATCCGCGCCGGCTACCGCGATCTGCGGCTGGGTACGGCCGAGATCATGGAACTCGCGCCGAACGCGGCTCCCGTGATCATGCTGCCGGTCCTGCGCTGGTCGGCCCTGCACCCGTTCCAGGTGATCGTCCGTACCCCCCTCGGGGATCCGCCCGGGGTTCCCTACCACGATCTCCGCGTGCTGGCGGCCGCCGCGGGTTCCCCGATCCCGGAGATTCCCGGCCCCGAGGCCGTGCGCACCATCCGGGAGAACTCGATCACCGAACTCCGGGCACGGACCGAACGGCACGGCACCGTCGCCGCCGACGACCTGTTCGTGGCCGCGGGGGCCGAGGCCTGCCAGGTGATCAACCATCCCGGGAACCTCGTCCTGCGCGGGGTGGCGGAACGGGCCCTGGCCCGGTGCGGCATCCGGGTCGCGGTCGCCGACCCGGGCCGCGTCCTGCTGGATTCCGTCCACGCCCCCCGCCTGCCCGAGACCCTCGCCGCGCAGGGGCTGCCGGTCACGCCCGCGACCGTGCGCCGGGACTGGCTCGTGGCCGGTCGTGCCGTGCCCGACGAGGAGATCCGCCGGGTCCAGGCCGACTGGTACGCCGCGCACCCCGAGGTCGTCGCCGCCGGGCTGCGCCGGCACGGCGCCCTGCTCGATCTGCTGCGAGCATCGGGCGCGTGATCCGGACCCGTTCCACCCTGCTGGCCGTCGGCGACCCCCGGCACGGGGTGACCGCCGCCGCGCTCGCGCAGGCCGAGGCCCACGACGTCGTCCTGCGCGGCGGGATCGAGCTGCTCGACGCCGACCTGGGGTCCGGCCCGGTGCACGTCCACGTCACCGACCGGTTGTTCGGGGACGGGCCGGAGGACGCGGCCGACCGCCTCGTCGCCCTCGCCCGGCGCGTCCCGCTGCTCGTGACGCTGCACGACCTGCCGCAACCCAGCGACGGTGAACGGAACTTCCCCCGACGCCGCCTCGCCTACTCGCGGGTGGCCGACGCCGCCCGGCACGTCGTGGTGAGCTCACGGCACGAGCGGGGGTTGCTGACGACGAGCAGCCCGGTGACGGTCGTGCCGCTGCCCGTCCCCACCCTCCGACCGGACCGGGCGACCGCGCCGGTGGACCCCGGCGCACGACCCACCGCGGTGGCCGTCCTCGGTTACCTCTACCCCGGCAAGGGCCACGTCCCGACGCTGGCCGCGATGAGCGGGCTCCCCGCCGACGTGGGCCTGGTGGCCCTCGGCCGCACGTCCCCCGGGCACGAGGACCTGGCCGAGGCCCTGGCCGCGCGGGCGGCGGAACTGGGCCGACGGTTCACGGTGACCGGGTACCTCGAGGACGACGTCCTGCTCGGGCGGTTGCGTTCCCCCGTGATCCCCGTCGCCGCCCACGAGCACCTGTCGGCGTCCGGGTCGATCGGCACCTGGGTCGCCGCCGGCCGTCGTCCGATCGTCCCCCCGAGTCCCTGGGCGGAGGAGTTCGAGGAGCGCAACCCGGGTTCCCTCCTGCTGACCTCCGACCTCCGCGGCGCCCTCGCCGAGGCGTTCGCCGACCCCGCCCGGACCTTCGCCGACCCCGGGCGGCGCGGCGCCCCCGACCTCGCGGAGACGGTGCTCGCCGTCCGGGACCTGTTGCGCCGGATCGAGGTCCGGGGGTGAGCCCCGACCGTACCCCGGGCACCGTCGGCGTCGTCGTCCCCCACTTCGACGACCCGCGACGCCTGGACCTCGTCCTGACCGGCCTCGAACTGCAGCGCCTTCCCAAGGGGGTGACGCTCGACGTGGTCGTGGCCGACGACGGCTCCCCCACCCGTCCCGACCCGGGCCCGCGGCCCTACCCCGTGCGGGTCGTCGCCCAACCCGACCGGGGTTTCCGCGCGGCGGCCGCGCGCAACCTGGGGGCCGCCGCGACCGACGCGGAGTTCCTGGTGTTCCTCGACGCCGACACCGTCCCCGAACCGGGGTACGTGGGCGCCCTGCTGGCCGCCGTCGCCCCGGCGACGTCGTCCGACCCGCCCGCCGATCTCGTGGTCGGCCGACGCCGGCACGCCGACCTCTCCCGGTTCGGACCGACCGAGCTGCGCGCGTGGTTCGCCGGGGGGCCGGCCCCCGCCGAGTTCGAGGAACCGGCGTGGCTGCGCGACGCCTACCGCCGCACGGAGAACCTCCGGACGGCCGGTCCCGACGCCTACCGCTTCGTGATCTCGGCGGTCCTCGGCGTGCGTCGCGAGACCTTCGACGTCGTCGGCGGGTTCGAGGAGGAGTTCGTCGGGTACGGCGGGGAGGACTGGGAGTTCGCCCACCGGTGCTGGAACTCCGGGGCCGAGTTCCGGCACGTGCCCACCGCGGTCGCCTGGCACGACGGCCCCGACTTCGCCGGCCGCGATCTCGACGCCCGACGGGCCCGCAACCAGGAGGGGCTGACCCTGGCCCGGTTCGTGCCCGACCCGCTGGCCCGCGGGACCGGTCTGGTCTGGGACGTGCCCGACGTGGTCGTCACCCTGGACGACACCGGCGCCGACCCCGCCGACGTCGTCGCCTGCGTCGCCGATCTGCTGCGCGGCACGGACGCGGCCGTGTGGTTGTTCGAAGGCGGCGCGGCCGACCGGTTGCGCGACCCGCGCGTCCACGTCGGGCCGGTCCCCGCCGACCTGCTGCGGCGCAGTCGGTTCCTGGCCGAGGTCGACACCCCCGTGCGGCTGGTCGGGGCCGGTCTGCGCGACCTGACCGACCTCGTCGACCGGGGCCCGGTGAGCGTCGGCGAGCACCTGCGCGTGCACCGAACCCGTGATCTCGCGCGGGCCGGTCTCGGGCGGGCGGACCGCGCGGAGGCGTGTCCGGCGCCGGCGGGGGTTTCCGCCCGGCCCGCCCGGGACACCGACCTGCAGCGGGAGTGGGGCCACGCCGAGCACCGCCGGCAGGACGCCCTCACCGGTCGCTGCGGACCCCGTCCAGGGTGATGCGGCGTCCGACCTCACGGCCGTAGGCGTCGAGGACCTCCCGGTCCACCTCGCCGCGACCCAGCAGTTCGGCCAGGCACCGGACGGTCAGGTCCGGGGAACCGTAGACGTGCTGGGCGATCACCGCGAGGTGCACCAGCTGCTCCCGGTCCAGCCGGTCCAGGTGGGCCAGGTCCTTGACGTAGGCCACGTCGGCCTCGAGCACCTGGTGGTGGGTGGCGAAGATGTCGCCGTCGAGGACCCCGGGCGCCAGCGGCCAGCGCTTCAGCGCGGCGAAGGCGTGCGGACGGAAACCCTGGGCCCGCAGCTCGGCGTCCACGTCGGCGAAGAGCGGCTGGTCGCGGTACAAGGGGATGAAACCGACCTCGGTGTGCACCGCCACCGCGCCCGCCAGCTTCTGCCGCCCCGATGCGAAGATCATCAGCTCCGAACCCTGGACGTCGATCTTCAGCAGGTCCATCGCCGCGATCTCGGCGATGTCGTCGAGCCGCGTCGTGGTGACCGGGATGCGCCGCAGGACCTCGCCGTAGCGCTCGAACTCGTTCAGCGTGCGCAGCCGCTCGACGTCCGGCTCGAACAGGCTGGTCATCCCGTTCATCCAGGTGACCTTGAGCTCGTGCTCGGCCCCGTCGCCCACGGCGTAGGGCAGGTAGGTCTCCAGCGGCCCGGCCGCCGCCCGCAGCTCGGCCAGCGCCTCGGCCTGCGGTTCGAACCCGGTGACGGTGCAGAGTCCCGCGTCGAGCAGCGGCTTGTAGGGCGGGTCCCCGTCGATCGGGTTGGCCCCGATGTCGACCACCGCGGTCCGTCGCTCGGGGGCCAGGAGCCCGATCCATCCCGGTTTGCTCGACGTGTCCACGGCCCCGAGACTTCCCTAGATCAACCGCCGCGCAACCGCTACCGGGAGACCGCCATGGGTCGAGGTTCCGTCCTGATCTCCGGTGGGGGCGTCACCGGCCCCACCCTCGCCTTCTGGTTGGAGCGGGCGGGATGGCGGGTCACCGTCCTCGAACGCGCGCCCGCCGCCCGACCCGAGGGGCACAACGTCGACGTCCGGGGCGCCGGACGCGAGGTGCTGCGGCGCATGGGCCTGGAGGAGGCGGCGCTGGAACGGACGACGACGGAGGAGGCGACCGTCTTCGTCGACGCGGACGGCCGCGACCTGGCCCGGTTCCCGGCCCCGCAGGACGACACCCGCGGGTTGACGGCCGAGCTGGAGATCCTGCGCAGCGACCTGGCGGGTCTGCTGCAGACGGCCTCCGCCGACGCCGTCGAGTACCGCTACGGGGACTCGATCGCCCGGGTGCACGACACGGGCACCCTCGTGCGGGTCGCGCTGGAGTCGGGCGAGGAGCTCGAGGTCGACGCCGTCCTCGTGGCCGAGGGGGTGAACTCCCGGACCCGCACGCGGGTCTTCGGCGGTCCGGGCACGGAGGGCGCGGTGCGTCGGCTCGGGGCCTACTGCGCCTACCTGGCGATCCCCCGCAGCCCCGAGGACGAACCGACCTGGCGCTGGTACACCGCGACCGGGGGGCGGTCGGTGCACCTGCGCCCCGACGCCGTCGGCACCACCCGGGCGCTGCTGACCTTCCTCTCCGACACCCCCGGCCTGGACCGGGTGGACGAGGAGGGCCAGCGCCGCGTGCTCCGCCGGGTCTACGCCGACGCGGGCTGGCAGACCCCGCGCGTGCTGGACGGCCTCGACGCCGCGCCGTTCTACCTGGAGGACCTGGCCCAGGTGCACCTACCGACCTGGAGCCGCGGGCGGGTCGCCCTGGTCGGGGACAGCGCCTGGTGCGCCACCCCGATCAGCGGGATGGGCACGACGCTCGCCCTGACCGGGGCGTACGTGCTGGCCCGGGAGCTGGGAGCCCCCTCCGACGGCGACGATCCCCGCGCCGCGTTCCGACGCGCCGAGGAGCGGCTGCGCCCGTTCGTGACCCGCGGGCAGAAACTCCCCCCGGGAACCCCCCGGCTGGCCCACCCCCGCAGCCGGGCCGGCCTCGCCGCGATGCGCGCGGCTCTCACCGTGGCCGGCGGACCGGTCGGGCGGGGGCTGTCGGCGCTCGGAGCCCGCTTCGCGAGCCCGCCGGCCGACACCTTCCAGCTGCCCCCGCAGTGACCTTCAGTCCCGCCGCAGACGCAGGGTGAGCAGCTGGAAGGGCCGCAGGGCGATCTCACCGGTCTGCGCGTCGCGCAGGGCGACCGGTTCGGCCACGGGGCGTTCCAGCAGGTCGGTCTCGACGATCTCGGCGACCGCGAAACCGGGGACCACCCGGGCCGCGGCCCGTCCGCCCAGGGATTCGTAGAGGCGCACCACGACGTCTCCGCTCTCGTCCTCGGCGAGCTTGACCGCCTCGACGACCACGGCCGCAGACCCCTCGACCCGCACGAGCGGCGCGGGCGCGGTCGCCCCGGTCACCTCGCGCACCGGCAGGTTCATGCGGTACCCCTCCCGGACGGCGTCGGCGATGCCCGCACCCACGACGAGACCGGCCCGCAACCGGTGCCGGCCCTGGTCGGCGTCGGGGTCCGGGAACAGCGGGGCGCGCAGCAACGACATCCGCAGCGTGGTGGTCGTGCCCCCACCCTCCCGGGTGCCCCGACCGATGTCGTGGCCGTAGGTGGAGTCGTTGACCAGGGCCACGCCGTACCCGTCCTCGCCCACGTGGGTCCACCGGTGCGCGCACGTCTCGAACCGCGCCGCGTCCCAGGAGGTGTTGGCGTGGGTCGGGCGGAACACGTGACCGAACTGGATCTCCGAGGCGGCGCGGTCGGCGTGCACGTCGACGCCGAACGCGAACTTGAGGAGCTTCTGCCGTTCGTGCCAGTCGACGTCCAGGTCGAACCCGACCAGGGCCTCCCCCGCCGCGAGCGAGATCTCCTGCGTCAGCGACGACGACCCGAAGCTGCGGGTGACCCGCACGACCGCGCGCTGCGCGGAGTCCTCGACCAGCTCGACGGCGTCGGCCTCGACCAGGTCGGTCGTGTGCCGCTTGTAGTGCTCGTCGATGTCCCAGGCGTCCCACTGGGTGGGGGTGTCCCGGTGCAGCTGGAGCAGACCCCCACGGACGCCGGGCGCCAGCACCTCGCGGTCGGCCACCAGGTCGCGGACGGAGGCGAGCAGGCCGTCAGCGTCCACGACGACGCGCACCCGGGAGTTCCGCAGCACGATGCCCTCGCCGTCGCGCTCGACCACGACGTCGCCCGCCGCGGCCGGTCCGGCCGGGCCGGCCCCGAGCGCCGGCGCACCTGCCCGGGCCTGGGGGGCGGCGTTGAAGTTCAGGCGCTGCGTCCCCGACCCGGCCAGGATCGCGAGCGAGGACGCGATGATCGCCTCGAGCCGCGTGGCGACCTCGGCGTAGCGTTCCTCGGCCTCCCGGTGCACCCAGGCGATCGAGGAGCCGGGCAGGATGTCGTGGAACTGCAGCAGCAGGACCGTCTGCCAGATCTCGGCGAGCTCCGCGTAGGGGTACGGCGTCCCGTGGTGGACGGTCGCGCTCGCGGCCCAGAGCTCGGCCTCGCGCAGCAGGTGCTCGCTGCGTCGGTTGCCGCGCTTGGTCCGGGCCTGGGACGTGTAGGTGCCCCGGTGGAACTCCAGGTACATCTCCCCGCTCCAGACCGGCGGGTCCGGGTACTCGGCCTCCGCGTCGGCGAAGAACTCGTGCGGGCCCCCCAGCTCGACGCGGGGCGATCCCTCCAGGCTGCGGGTCCGTGCGGCGACGGCCAGCATCTCGCGCGTGGGCCCGCCCCCGCCGTCGCCGTAGCCGAAGGGCAGCAGCGAGGTGTTGGCGCGACCCTTCTCGGCGAACTGCCGCTCGGCGCGGGCGATGTCCTCGGCCTCGAGGATCGAGTTGTAGGTGTCGGCCGGGGGGAAGTGCGTGTAGATGCGCGAGCCGTCGATGCCCTCCCACCAGAAGGTGTGGTGCGGCATCCGGTTGGTCTCGTTCCAGGACGGCTTCTGGGTGAGGAACCAGCGCGCCCCGGCCGCCCGGGCGATCTGCGGCATGGCCGCGGTGTAACCGAAGGAGTCGGGCAGCCAGACGTCGAGCGGCTCGACGCCGAACTCCTCGGCGAAGAACCGCTTGCCGACCACGAACTGCCGGGCCAGCGCCTCCCCGCCGGGCATGTTGGTGTCGGACTCGACCCACATCCCCCCGACCGGGACGAACCGCCCCTCGGCGACCCGCTCCTTGATCCGGGCGTAGACGTCGGGGTAGGAGTCACGGATCCAGGCGTACTGCTGGGCCGAGGAGCAGGCGAACGTGAGGTCGGGGTCGACGTCCATGAGCGCCAGCACGTTGGCGAACGTCTTGGCGCACTTGCGCGCGGTCTCCCGGACGGGCCAGAGCCAGGCCGAGTCGATGTGGGCGTGGCCGACCGCGACCACCCGGTGGGCGGTGGCGTCGGCGCGGGCGGCGAGCACCCCGGCCAGCGCGGCCCGCCCTGCGGCGGCGGTCCCGGCCACGTCGAACGGGTCGACCGCGTCGACCATGTCCTCCAGGGCGCGCAGCACCGCGGCCCGGCGCGACGTGGCCGGCGGCAGCTGCGCCATCAGCCCGCGCAGGACGAAGACGTCCTGCTGCAGGTTCCAGACCGTCTCGTCGAGCTCGGCCACGACGGCCGAGGCGAAGCGGTAGATCGGGGCCGGGTCGGCGGTGAGCACGTCGCCGAGCGGCGTGGGTTCGCACGTGAAGTTCCCGTCGTCGGTGACGTCGGGGTTCGCCGACGCCTCGACCAGGAGGTCGAGGCGTTCCCCCGGACCGGTGACCGCCTCGACCGGGACGTAGCGGTTGCGCGGGTGCAGACCCTTCACGACCGTCCCGTCGGGACGGTAGGCGACGGCCTCGCACTGGAACCCGGGCTGGACGTCGGAGTAGCCGAGGTCGACGACGACCTCGACGCGCAGGCCCTCACCGCCGAACCCCTCGGGGACCTGACCGGTCAGGTGGAACCACGTCGTGCCCCAGGGCCGCCCCCAGAGGTCGCCCACCCGGAAGGGGGTGAACGCGGCGGCGGCCGCCTCGGCGAACGGCACCGGCTCCCCGGGGACGTCCCAGGAGGCCACCGTCAGGGGGCTGCGTCGACGGTAGAGCGCCGGGGTGAGGCGCTCACGGACGAAGCGCTCGATGCGCTGCTCGACGAGATGGGTGTTGTCGTGCACGACGGGTGTTTCCTCTCAACCCTTGACGGAGCCGGCCAGGGCCGACGAACCACCCGCGAAGCGCTGCACCAGGAGGTAGAGCGCGAGGACGGGGACGGAGTACAGGACGGAGAACGCGGCGAGCTGCCCGTAGGCCACCGCGCCCTGCGTCCCGAAGAACGTGTAGATGGTGACCGCGGCCGGTTGCTTCGCCGGGTCGAGCAGCAGGACGAAGGGGACGAAGAAGTTCCCCCAGGCCTGGGTGAAGACGAAGATGAAGACGACGGCGAGACCGGGCCGCATGAGCGGCACCACGACGCTCCACAGGGTCCGCATCGAGGAGGCGCCGTCCATCCAGGCCGCCTCCTCCAGCGAGATCGGCACGCTGTCGACGAAGTTCTTCATCATCCAGACGGCCATCGGCAGCGAGGTCGCGGCCAGGAACGCGATCGTCGCCGGGATCGAGTCCAGGGTGTCCAGCGCCACGAAGAGCGTGTAGACGGGGACCATGACCGCGGTGATCGGCAGGCAGCTGCCGAACAGGATCACGTAGAGGAACGACCGGTTGAAGCGCATCTTGTAGCGCGACAACGGGTACGCGGCCAGGGTGGCGACGACCACGGTCAGGACCGCGCTGCCCCCGGAGAGCACCAACGAGTTCGCCAGGGGGCGGAACGTCAGCTCCGGGGTGAGGACGGCGCTGAAGTTGTCCAGGGTCGGAGCGGTCGGGAGCCCCACCGAGACCCGTGCCGCGGGGTCGATCGAGGCCAGCAGGATCCAGGCCAGCGGGTCGAGGAACGCGAGTCCGACGACGACCAGGGCGGCCCCCGAGGCGACGGCGGCGCCCCGCTTCTGGGGGGCCGACATGCTCAGCGACGGGTGGGCCACCGCGACGGTGGCGGTGGTTGCGGCCTGGGACATCAGTCCACCTCGGGTTTCAGCACGCGGATGTAGACGACGGCGAAGATCGCACCGATCAGCAGGGTCACCGTCGCGATGGCGGTGCCGTAGCCGATCTGGGCGAACTTGAACGCCTGCTGGAAGGCGAGCACGGGCAGCGTGGAGCTGTCCGTCCCCGGCCCGCCCCCGGTCATCACCCAGATGAGGGTGAAGACCCCGAGGGTCTGCAGCGTCGTCAGCATCATGTTGGTGGAGATGGAGCGCCGGACCATGGGCAGGGTGATGAAGAAGAACCGCTTCAGACCGCCGGCACCGTCGATCTGAGCGGCCTCCTGCACCTCCGGGGGGACCTCGGAGAGGGCGGCGTTGTAGACCATCATCGAGAACGCCGTACCCCGCCAGACGTTGGCCAGGATGACCGCCATCATCGGGAAGGTCAGCAGCCAGGTCGTGGACCCCAGCCCGACCCGCCCGAGGATCTCGTTCAGGGTGCCGTCGGTGGAGAAGAACGCGTACAGCGCGAACGCCGCGACGATCTCCGGCAGGACCCACGCCGCCACCACGAGCGCCGAGACGACCGACCCGACGACCTTGGGCCCGGTGCGCAGCAGGAGGGCCATGACCATCCCGAGCACGTTCTGCCCGACCACCGCCGAGGCGATGACGAACAGCAGGGTGAGCCAGGCCGACTTCCAGAAGTCACCACTGCCGAGCAGCTCGGTGTAGTTGTCGAGCCCGACGAAGTCGGGGTTCACGGCCCGGTAACCGGTGAGGGCCGCGTTGGTCAGCGAGCCGTAGAGCGCGTAGCCGATCGGCCCGGCGAGGAAGACGGCCATGAGGACCACGGCCGGACCGATCGGCAGCAGACGGCCGACGGTCCGGCCGAGGGAGGTCCCCCGGCGCTCGATGGTGACGGTGGTCATGAGCGGGGTTCCTTGACGACGCGGTCGCGGATCAGTTGCCGGACTGGACGTTGTCCTCGCCGACGATGCTGACGAGACCCTCGTCGTAGGTCTTGGCGGCCTCCTCCGGCGTCGCGCTGCCCGTGGCGACGGACTCGGCCGCGACCTGGATGTTCCCCGAGATCTGCGAGTAGTCCGGGGTGGCGGGGCGGAAGTGGGTGACCGGGACGAGCGAGGAGAAGAACTCGAAGGACGGGTTGTAGTCCAGGTACTCCGGGTCGGTCGCGACGTCCTTGCGGACGGCGATCTGGGAGTTCTCGGTGTCGTACTTCAGGGCGTTCTCGCGGTTGAGCGCGGTGGCGATGAAGTCGAAGGCGGCCTGCTTGTCGGGGGCGTTGGCCCCGACCGAGAGGAGCCAACCACCCGACATCGAGGTCGAACCGGGGGCCTGGCCCTCCTGGGTGGGCATGGGGGCGAAGCCCATGGTGTCCTCCCAGTCGGCCCACGCGTTGTCGCCGGAGATCCACTGGCCGGGGAGCCAGGAACCCTCGATCGACATGGCGAGCTTGCCCTCGGGGATCAGCTCGGTGGAGATGCGGCTGCCGACGTTGGCGTCGAGGGCCACGTCGAGCGAGGGGCCGAGACCCTCGCCGTAGACCGACTTGTAGAAGTCGAGGGAGTCGACGAAGCCCTTGGACCCGCTGACCCACTTCTTGGTGTCGGTGTCGTAGAGGGTGTCGTCGGTGCCGTACATCAGCATCTCGAAGCCCTGCATGGACGTGCCCTCACCGTTGGCCTTGCCCGCGTAGACGTTCAGCGGGGTGACCCCGGGCACCTTCTCCTTGATGGTGCGGGCGGCGGCCAGGACGTCGTCCCAGGTCTTGGGGGTCCACTCGGTCGGCAGGCCGGCCTGGGCGAAGATCTTCTTGTTGTAGTAGATCGCGCGGGTGTCGGTGCCCATCGAGACGCCGTAGGTGCTGCCGTCGTCGCCGATGCCGGCCTGCTTGGCCACGTCGTCGAACTGCGACCAGTCGCTCCAGCCCTTCAGCTGCTCGTCGATCGGGGCGAGGAACCCGGCGGCCGCGTCGGAGCGGACCTGGAAGGAGTCCTCGTAGATGACGTCGGGCGCGGTGGACTTCGACTTGTTCATCAGCGCGAGCTTGGTGAAGTACTGGTCCTGCTCGGCCTCGATCGGCACCAGCTCGACGGTCTTGCCCTGGTTCGCGGCCTCGTACTCGCCCTTGGCCTTCTGCAGCACGGCGTCGAGCTGGGTGAACTGGGCCGTCTTCTGGTAGGCGACGGTGATGGTGTTCGCGTCGTCGGCGTCGCCGGACGACGAACCGCAGCTCGTCAGCACGAGGGAGGCGGTGACGGCGGAGACCGCGAGGGCCGCGAAGGTGCGCCTGCTCTGCATGGCTGGTCCTCTCAAGGATGTGGCGAGTCCGCAGTGACTCGTTCAGACAGGTTTCTACATCAAGTGGACTAATAGTTGTCAAGAGGCGTCATCGAACCGTGATCCGATCGGGGCGGTCCCGCAGCTGATCCGCTCCGGCCGACGGGGAGCGGCGGGGTCAGTGCCCCACGAGCAGGGTCGCGGCCCGCGGGCCGAACGCGTCCTCCAGGACCAGGCAGGCCGCCCCCACGGCGGCGACGTCCACCCCGACCCGGGTCCCCCGCACCTGGACGGCGTGGATCCCGGCGGCCACCGCCTCCCGGCGCACGACCGGGGGGACCACCGCGAGGAACGTCGGCGAGAGCCGCGACCACAGGGGGCCCCCGAACACCACCTGTTCCACGTCGAGCAGGTCGACGAGGTCGACCACGCTCTTGGCCACGTGCCGAGCCTGGTCCTCCAACAACTCCCGGGCCGGGGCGGACCCCCCCTCGGAGAGGGCCGCGACCGCTTGCAGCGCCGTCGGATCGCCGCCCCATGAACCCAGTCCGCGCCGTTCCGCCTCGGCCACCACCGCGGCGGGCGCGCACACCTCGCCCAGCCGCAGCCCGTCCGTTCCCGAGATCAGGTCGCCGATGCTGCCCGCGTTGCCCGACGCCCCCCGGAACACCTCGCCGCGCAGGACCAGGCCGGCGCCGATACCGGTCCCCAGGTAGACGAACACGGCGCTGCCGGTACCGCCCACCCCGCCGGACCAGAGTTCCGCGACCGCCGCGGCGATGACGTCCTTGTCCAGGACGACGGGCAGGCCGGTCGCCGCGGCCAGCACGTCGCGGACCCGGACCCGTTCCCACCCGGGCAGGTTGGGGGGGTGGACGAGCGAACCGGTGGCGGCGTCGACCGGGCCGGGAGCGGCGACCCCCAGCCCGACGATGCGCTCGCGGTCCACCCCGGAGGTGGCGACGAGCGTCTCGACCTCGCGCGCGACCTCGGCCAGCACGGCGTCGGCCGAGCGGCGCCGGCGCAACGGGAGGTCGTGGCGCGCGACGACGTTGCCCACCAGGTCGAGCACGACCACGGTGACGAGGGCCGGGTCCAGGTGCACCCCGACGGCGTAGCGCCCCGTGGAGGCGAGCCGCAGCAGCGTCCGCGGCTTCCCGGGGCCGCCCCCCTGCTTCCCGGCCTCCTCGACCAGGCCCTCCGTGAGCAGTCGACGGCAGATGTTGGACATCGCCTGGGCCGAGAGCCCGGTCAGCTCGGCCAGCTCGACGCGGCTCAACCCCTCGGGGTGGCGCCGGATCGCCTCGAGCACCACGACCTGGTTGTAGTCCCCGACGCGCGGCAGGTTGGAGCCTCGACGGATGGTCTCCGCCGCCGGGCGTGGGTGCATCCGCTCAGGTAACCACAGTCGCCCCCGGCACCGGGCCGACCAGCGGATCGACGGGCCGCCGCGACCGCCCCCGGTCGTCGACCACGGCGAGCCCCTCCCGGACCCAGTACTCGTACCCGCCGATCAGCTCGCGCACCGCGCTGTACCCGAGGCGGGTCAGCGCCAGCGCCGCCCGGGTCGAGCCGTTGCACCCCGGACCCCAGCAGTAGACGACGATCGCGGTGGCGGGGTCGGGGGCCACGGCCGTGATCCCGTCGGCGAGCCGGTCCCCCGGGAGGTGGACGGCGCCGGGGATGCGCCCCTGCCGCCAGGCGGCCGCCGAGCGGACGTCGAGGAGCAACGGGGCGGTGCCCGCGGCCCGCGCCGCGGCCAGGTCGGCGGGGTCGGTCTCGTAGGTCAGCTTGGCGGCGAAGAACTCGGCCGCGGACGGGATCGTCATGCTGCGATCCAACGACGTTACCCCGACCACGTGGAAGGCCGCTTCGACGGCGAACGGGGCTCTCGACCGGGTGATCCCCGGTATCGTCGCCGGCATGGCGTCGAATTCCCGGCCCGAGCTGGATCCGACCGATCGGCGCATCCTGGAGCTGCTGCAGCGTGACGGTCGGATGCCGGTGGCCGACCTGGCCCGCACCGTCTCCCTGTCGGCCAGCGCCACCGCCGACCGGGTCCGCCGCCTCACGGATGCGGGAATCCTCACCGGTTTCACGGCCACCCTCGACCCGGAGGCGCTCGGTTACCCGATCACCGCCCTCGTCCGACTGGCCTACCCGACCGGGAACTACCGCCCCTTACACGACCTGCTGGCGAGCACCCCGGAGATCGTCGAGGCCCACCACGTCACCGGCGACGACTGCTTCGTGCTGAAGGTGCTGGCCCGCTCGATGCGCGACCTCGAACGCCTGACCGGCCGGCTCGCGACCCTGGGGAGCATCACGACGAGCGTCGTCTACTCCAGCCCGCTCCCCCGCCGCCCCCTGGAACCGGCCTGAGGTCAGCTCGCCGTGACCAATGTCGCCAACCGGTCCAACGACGCGCGCAGCCGGTCCTCGGTGGTCGCCCGGGCCCGCGGGAGCCGGGCCTCGTCGGTGAGGTCGGTCCAGTCGTAGGTGTGCCGGACCCGGGTCGTGAACGCGTCGAGGGGTTCCAGCTCCCAGCGCCACAGGTGCCCCGGCGGCGGTGAACCGGGTTCGGCCGGCCGCCAGGCGATGACCTGACCCTCGACGAACTCGACCACGTGGTTCTCCCGGACGCCGCCCTTGGTGAGGATCGTCTCGAAGACGTCCCCGACCGCATGGACCCGTTGCCCCGGTGGGGAGATGGCCAGGTTGTCGTTGCCGTCCCACTCCGGCTGGCGGGCCGGGTCGGCGATCGCCTCGAACACCACGTCCGCGGCGGCGGGGACGACGAGCTCGGCCGTGACCACACGGTTCTCCATGACCGGAGTATGCCCACCCCCGGTCCGACCGAGACGATCAGCAGTGCCCGTCGAGCAGGACGACGACCGCGTCCCCGTCCGTCCAGACCCCCGCCGTCCACGCCACCTCGCCCCGCGGCACCTTCGCACCGGGCGACACCACCGCTCCCCGGCGCTGCGCCCAGGCGTCCCGGGCATCGGATCCGTCGTGCCAGTCGAGCTGTCCCGTCGACCACAACCGGACGAGCACCGGTGCTCCGGCCGCCACCTCCACTCCGACCGCGTCCCGCTTGGTGCTCGTGGCCGACGTCGGCCCTCTCAGTTCTCCCGGCGTCGGAGTTCGGCGCGAAGTTCCCGGACCTCCCGGGTCAGTGCCGCGTCGTCGGCCCGCGTCGCCGCCGCCGAACCCTCCTGCTCAGCACCGACCCGTTCGATGAACCACGACGCCAGGGAAGCCGTGACCGTGCCCAGCAGCGCGATCCCGGCCAGCATCAGCGCGACGGCCACGAGCCGGCCCGTTCCCGTCACGGGGTACAGGTCCCCGTACCCCACCGTGGTGATCGTGGTCGTGACCCACCAGCAGGCGTCGGGGAAGGTGGTGATGAGGGCCCCCGGGGCCCCGCGCTCGGCATCGAGAACGCCCAGAGCGGCGCAGAAACCGACGAGGATCGTCGCCGTGGCCACGTAGACGCCGACCCGGCCCCGCAGCGACGACCCCCCGGAGCGGTTGAGAACGTGCAGCAGGGTCAGCAGGCGCAGCATCCGCAGCGGACGCAGGGCGGGAAGGACCAGGAGAGCCAGATCCACCTGGTTCGCCCGGATGAACGCCCGGCGGCGCCCGGAACGGAACCAGCGCCAACCGAAGTCCACCCCGAAGGCGACCCAGACGAGGATCCCGACCGCCTCGCAGACGCCCCTGGGCCCCGCGCCGAGGTCGGGGCGCAGCACCGTCGTGGCGTAGGCCGCCAACCACAGAAGACCGGCCGTGGTCAGCACCGCTTCTCGAACCGGCCGACGGCTGTCCGTCGTCCGCACCGCTCCGCCGGTCAGGGTCATGACGGGCACCTCCTGCACCCACCTTGCCCGACGGCGGTAGCCCGACGGAGAGGAACGCAGGAGCGAGGATTCCTAGCGCGATGAGTCGGTTCCAAGTCCGGCGAGCCGTACCCGCAGCTCCTCCACCCGCCGGGCGATGTCGTCGCGCACCAGCCGCATGCGTTCGGCCCCCTCGATCCCCCGCCGCGACGGTTCGTCCACGTCCCAGACCTCGACCGGTGTCCCCCCGGCCGGTTCGACCCGGGCCTCGTCCCCGAGGACCACGACGAGGTCGGCGGTGCGGACCAGCTCGTCGGTCAGCAGGGTGGGTCGTTCGCCGGCGATGTCGACGCCGATCTCGGCCAGGCTCGCGACCGACTGCGCGTTCAGGGCCGTTCCGGGCCGGGTGCCGGCGGAGCGGACCTCGACCGCGGGACCGGCGGCGTGCCGCATCAGTCCCGCCGCCATCTGGCTCTTGCCGCCGTTCTTCACGCAGACGAACAGGACGCTGGGGCGGGTCACGGACGGCTCCCGGGGACGAGGGCGGAACGGGGGTCGAGGATGGCGGACACGTCGGCCAGGGTCTCCGGGGCCAGGGCGAAGTAGGCCCACACCCCGCGCTTCTCCCGGCGCAGCAGCCCCGCCTCGACGAGCACCCGCAGGTGGTGCGACACGGTCGGCTGGCTCAGGCCCAGGGGTTCCACCAGATCGCACACGCACGCCTCCCCGCCCTCGTGGGCGGCGACCAGCGAGAGCAGCCGCAGCCGGGCCGGGTCGGCCAGAGCCTTGAAGGTCCGGGCGAGGTCGGTCGCGGTTCCGGCCGTCAGGGGTTCTCCGACGAGCGTCGCGCTGCACCGGTCCTCGGTCGACGGGGCGGGGCGGGCGGAGGGCATGACCCCGATGGTGCCGTACGCATCGACGTCTGTCGATATTGACACGCGTCGATCCGTCAAGCAGGGTCGTCGCCGTGGTCGCCCGCACCGAACCCTCCTCGAACGCCGTCCCCGTCCTCGACGGGTTGTCCCGGCTGGACCGACTCCTCCCGGTGTGGATCGTCGCGGCGATGGGCGTGGGTCTTCTGCTCGGTCGGGGCGTCCCCGGGCTCGACGAAGCCCTCGCGGCGGTCGAGATCGGTTCGGTGAGCCTGCCGGTCGCGCTCGGCCTGCTGCTGATGATGTACCCGGTCCTCGCGAAGGTCCGCTATTCCGAGACGGGCCGGGTCACCGGTGACCGCCGCCTCCTGGTGAGCTCGCTCGTCCTCAACTGGGTCGTCGGCCCGGCGGTCATGTTCTCCCTCGCCTGGCTGCTCCTGCCCGACCAGCCCGAGTACCGCACGGGGCTGGTCATCGTCGGTCTGGCGCGGTGCATCGCCATGGTGCTGATCTGGAACGACCTGTCGTGCGGTGACCGGGAGGCCGCCGCCGTCCTCGTGGCCCTGAACTCCGTGTTCCAGATCGTCGCGTTCGCGGCCCTCGGCTGGTTCTACCTGCAGGTGCTGCCCGGGTGGTTGGGGCTGCCCACCACGAGCGCCGATTTCTCCGTCGGGGCGATCCTCGTCTCGGTGCTCGTGTTCCTGGGCATCCCCCTCGCAGCGGGATACCTGACCCGCGTGGTCGGGGAACGTCGCCGGGGGCGGGTCTGGTACGAGTCGGAGTTCCTCCCCCGCATCGGACCGTTCGCCCTCTACGGGCTGCTCTTCACCATCGTCGTCCTGTTCGCCCTGCAGGGCGAGGCGGTCACGTCCCGGCCGGGCGACGTCGCCCGGATCGCCCTGCCGCTGCTGGCCTACTTCCTCGTCATGTTCGCCGGGTCGTTCGCCCTGGGGCGGGCCCTCGGTCTCGGTTACCCCCGGACCGCGACGCTGAGCTTCACCGCCGCCGGCAACAACTTCGAACTCGCAATCGCGGTCGCCATCGGGACGTTCGGGGTGAGTTCCGGGCAGGCACTGGCCGGGGTGGTCGGACCGCTGATCGAGGTGCCGGTCCTGGTCGGCCTGGTCTACGTCGCGCTGTGGGCCCGGGGCCGATTCTTCCCCGCATCCTGACCGGACCCCGGTGCCGTCAGGCCCGCCCCGTCCGCAGCACCCACCGCACCACCAGCCCGACCGCGAGCGCCCAGAACGCCGCGCTCACCCCGGCGATCGCCACCCCGGAGGCGGCGGTCACGAACGCGGCGATCGCGGGCAACCGGTCCGCCGGTTCGTGCAGCGCGGCCTGCAGGGACGCCGCGAGCGTGCCCAGCAGCGCGAGCCCCGCCACCGCGGCGACGACCCCGGTGGGGGCGAGCGCCACCAACGCCCCGAACGCGGACGACGCGACCCCGAGCAGGACGAGCACGATCCCGGAGGTCTGGGCGGCGATCCACCGGCGGCACCGGTCGGGCCCGGCCTCCGGGCCAGCCGCGAGCGCCGCGCTGATGGCGGCGAGGTTGATCGCATGACTCCCGGCGGGGGCGCCCACCAGGGTGCCGACGCCGGTGACCACCATCGAACGCCGCCACGGGACCTCGTACCCGAGGCCTTTCATCACGGCCACCCCGGGAACGTTCTGCGCGGCCATGGTGACGAGGAACAGGGGCAGCGCGATCCCCGTGATGCCGGCGAGGGTGAACACCGGGGCGGTGAACTCCACGTGCGGGACCAGCGACACGGAACCCGTGGTAACTCCCCCGATCAGGACGTGGACCCCGATGACGACGGCCGCGGCCAGGAAGGCCAGCGGGACCGCCCAGCGCGGCGCGAACCGCACGCCCAGCAGCCAGACGAGGATCACCGGGGCCACCGCGAGGGGAGATTCGGTGAGCCCGGTCACCGGACCGAGGCAGAGTTTCAGCAGGACACCCGCGAGCATCGCCTGGGCCACGGCGGTCGGGATCCGGGCGATCAGCTCACCGAGCTGCGGCAGGATCCCGGTGAACAGGATGAGCATTCCGGTGACCAGGAACGCCCCCACCGCCGCGGGCCATCCGCCGTCGACCGTCCCGGTCGTCACCAGCAGCGCCGCACCGGGGGTCGACCACGCCGTCGTGATCGGGGTGCGGGTCCAGCGGGAGAGCACGATCGAGCCGAGGCCCATCGTCACCGCGGCGGCCAGCAACCCCGAGGAGGCCTGGCCGGGGTCGGCCCCCACCGCCGCGAACCCGCTGAGCAGGATGACGAACGAGCTGGTGAACCCCACGAGGGCGGAGACCACGCCCGCGGACACGGGCTGGGCGAGGCGCTGGTCGATCACGGCAGAACCCTGTCACGACCCGCGACCGACCATCCCGAGGTGGGCGCCGGGCCTCGGTTCCGACGATTCAGCCCTTCGTGAGTTCAGCGAATCGTGTATCGTCGCGGCCATGCTCTCCACCGCCACCGACGTCGAGATCCTGGGTCGTCTCGGCAAGGCCCTGGTGGACCCGGTGCGCTGCCGACTGCTGCTGGCGCTGCTCGACGGTCCCGGTTACCCGGCCGACCTGGCCGAGGCGCTGTCGGTCTCGCGGTCGCGGTTGTCCAACCACCTCGCCTGCCTCCGGGGCTGCGGTCTCGTGGTGGCGACCCCCGACGGTCGCCGCCTGCGGTACGAGCTCGCCGACCACCGCCTCGCCCACGCCCTGGACGACCTGCGCCGCGTCGTCCTGGCGGTGGAGGCCGACCGGGGTGCCTGCGCCCAGGCACCGTCCGAGGGGTGCTGCTGATGGTCGCCCCGCTGCCGCTGGTCACGGCGGAGTCCGACCGCACGCTGCTCGTCCGGCGCATCCGGCTCCTGGTCGCCGCCACCATCGCCTACAACGTCGTCGAGGCGGTCGTGGCCCTCGCCGCCGGGTCGGTCGCCTCCTCGGGGGCGCTGATCGCCTTCGGGCTGGACTCCGTCATCGAGGTGACGTCGGCCGCAGCGGTGGCCTGGCAGTTCTCCGCCGCCGACCACGACCGTCGTCAGGCGCGGGAGCGCCGCGCCCTGCGCGTCACCGCCGTGTCGTTCTTCGTCCTCGCCCTGTACGTGACGGTGGACTCGGTCCTCGCCCTGGCCGGGGGGCACGAGGCGCGACCCTCCACCGTGGGGATCGTCCTCGCGACCCTGTCGCTGCTGATCATGCCGTTCCTGTCCCTGGCCCAACGACGGGCCGGGCGACGCCTCGGATCCGCCTCCGCGGTCGCGGACTCGAAGCAGACCTTGCTGTGCACGTACCTGTCCGCGGTGCTGCTGCTCGGCCTGCTGGCGAACTCGCTGCTGCAGTGGACGTGGGCGGACCCCGTCGCCGGCCTGGTGATCGCGGCCGTGGCGGTGAAGGAAGGGGTCGCGGCCTGGCGGGGCGACGGCTGCTGCCCTCCGGGGGTGGCGACGCTGGTCGGGCGGGCCGACGAATCCGCCGGCACCTGCGGCGACGGGTGCTGCTGAAGTCAGACGTTGAAGCGGAACTCCACCACGTCCCCGTCGGCCATGACGTACTCCTTGCCCTCGATCCGGACCTTGCCGGCCGCCTTGGCGTCGGCCATCGTCCCGGCGGCGATCAGATCCTCGAACCCGACGACCTCGGCCTTGATGAAGCCGCGCTGGAAGTCGGTGTGGATGACCCCGGCGGCCTGGGGGGCGGTCCAGCCCTGGCGGATCGTCCAGGCGCGGGACTCCTTCGGGCCGGCGGTCAGGTAGGTCTGCAGGCCGAGGGTGGCGAAGCCGACGCGGGCGAGCTGGTCGAGGCCGGACTCGGTCTGCCCGACGCTGGCCAGGAGCTCGGCGGCCTCCTCGGCGTCGAGCTCGACGAGCTCGGACTCGAGCTTGGCGTCGAGGAACACGGCCTCGGCGGGGGCGACGATCGCGCGGAGCTCGTCCTTGCGGGCCTCGTCACCCAGCACGGTCTCGTCCACGTTGAACACGTAGAGGAACGGCTTGGTGGTGAGCAGCCCCAGCTCGCGGAGCTGGGCGACGTCGACGCCGTCCTTGGCGGTCGCGGCCGACAGCGGACGGCCGGAGTCGAGGACGGTGGCGGCGGCCTGGGCGGCGGTGAGGACGGCCGGGTCGGCCTTCTTGCCCTTGACCTCCTTCTCCAGGCGCGGGATGGCCCGCTCCAGGGTCTGCAGGTCGGCCAGCACCAGCTCGGTGTGGACGGTGCTGATGTCGTCGGAGGGGTCCACCGTCCCGGCGACGTGCACGACGTCGGGGTCGGCGAACGCGCGGGTCACCTGGCAGATCGCGTCGGCCTCGCGGATGTTGGCGAGGAACTTGTTGCCCAGGCCCTCTCCCTCGCTGGCGCCCTTGACGATCCCGGCGATGTCCACGAACGACACGGTGGCGGGCACGAGCTTCTCGCTGTTGAAGACGTCGGCGAGCTGCTGCAGCCGCGGGTCCGGGAGAGGGACGATGCCCACGTTGGGCTCGATCGTGGCGAAGGGGTAGTTCGCCGCGAGGGCGTCGTTCTTGGTCAACGCGTTGAACAGCGTCGACTTTCCGACGTTGGGGAGACCGACGATGCCGATGGTGAGTGCCACGGGACGTGGAGCCTACCCGCCCCTGGGTAGCGTGGGCGCCGATCACGGTCCGCGCGGACCGCCCGCCCCCGGCGTGCAAGGAGACCGGCACCGGATGAGCGCCCCGCTGACCCGTCGCCTCGGCCTGCTCGACGCGGTCGTCCTCGGCCTCGGCTCGATGATCGGGGCCGGGATCTTCGTGTCCTTCGGCCCCGCCGCGAGCGCCGCCGGGCCCGCCCTGCTCCCGGCCCTGCTGGTCGCCGCCGGCGTCGCATGGTGCAACGGCACGTCCTCGGCGCGGCTCGCGGCCCGCTACCCCGCCTCGGGCGGGACCTACGTCTACGGCCGGGAACGGTTGGGCCCGTTCTGGGGGTACCTGGCCGGGTGGGGGTTCGTGGTCGGCAAGACCGCTTCCGCCGCGGCGATGGCCCTGACGGTCGGGCTGTACGCGTGGCCGGAGCAGGCCCCCGTCGTGGCGGTGGTCGCGGTGCTCGCCCTGACCACCGTCAGCTACCTGGGGGTGCAGAAGTCGGCGCGGCTGACCCGGGTCCTGGTGACCGTGGTGCTGCTCGGGCTGGGCGGGTTCGTGCTGCTGGGCCTTCTCTCTCCCGGCCCGGACCGCTTCGCGGACGGGGCCGGCGGGGACTGGTCGGCGGGTGGGCTGCTGCAGGGGGCTGCGCTGCTGTTCTTCGCCTTCGCGGGGTACGCACGGATCACGACGCTGGGCGAGGAGGTCCGCGACCCGGCCCGGACGATCCCCCGCGCCGTCTCGGTGGCCCTGCTCGTGACGGTCCTGGTCTACCTGGCGGTCGCGCTGACCCTGCTCTCGATCCTGGGGGACGACCTCGCCGGGGCGAGCGCGCCCGTGGAGGCCGCGGTGCGCGCGGCGGGGTACGAGGCCCTCGTCCCCGCGGTGCGGGGATTGGCGGCGGTGGCGGCGCTCGGCTCGTTGCTGGCGGTGATCCTGGGGATCTCCCGGACCGTGCTGGCCCTGGCCCGCGACCGGCACCTGCCCTCCGCGCTCGCCGCCGTGCACCCCCGGCACGGGGTTCCGCACCGGGCCGAGCTGGTCGTGGGGGCGGTGGTCGCCGTCGTGGCCGCGGTCGCCGACGTCCGCGCGGTGATCGGCTTCTCCTCGTTCGCGGTGCTCGTCTACTACGCCGTCGCCAACGCGAGCGCCTGGACGTTGTCCGCCGCCGTCCGGGACCGCGTGGTCCCGGCGCTGGGGTTGCTGGGGTGCCTCGCGCTGGCGGTCGCCGTGCCGGTCCCCTCCCTGCTGGGCGGGGCCGCGGTCCTCGCGGTGGGAGCGGTCGTCTTCGCGGTGCGCCGCCCGCTCAGAAGACGGCCGTGACCGAGGCCGCCAGCAGCCCGAACCGCACGAGTCGCCCGGCGAAGCAGCAGGGGACGAAGACCCGCAGTCCCCGTCCGCGCACCCCCAGGGCCACGGTGACGACCAGCAGCGGCGGGATCCCGAAGACCGCGCTCACCAGGACCAGCGGAGCCGTCGCGACCGGGGAGTCGAGAGCCCGGACCGTCCAGTCCTTCACGAACCGGACGGGACGCGCGACGACCGGTGGCCAGTGCCGCGGGCGGCGCTGCACGGGGTGGCGGTGCCGGTCGAGGCGCAGCCGCCGCGCCCACACGACCGAGCCGCTGCGGGCGACGAGGAAGAGGGCGACCTTGCCGAGCGTCTGCCCGAGGGTGACGGCCAGGACGACGAGGGCGGGGTGCACGCCCCCCGGGGTCGCGGCGGCACCGGCCAGCGTGAGCGCCTCGGCGTTCACGACGGGGACGGCGGCGGAGACGAAGGCCAGACCGGTCGTCCCGGCGAGGGCGAGCGTGACGTCGAGCGCGGGCACCGTCCGGGGCCGTCAGCGACCGTCCGGACGGGCGCCCGGACGGGGCGCCGAGGTCGTCGACGCAGCGGGGGCGGTTCTGACCGGGCTCTCGATCACGCTGCGTTGTAGCACGCTGTGATCACGCGGGCAGGCATCTTCGCGGGATCTCCGCGAACGGAGGGACGCGCCCGTGTCGGAGGCGGGTGCCAGAGTGCCGACCATGGACCTCGGCACCGCCCTCCTGCTGGCCCTCACCATGCTGCTGATCGGGGTGGCGCTCGGGGTGCTGCTCGCGCGCCGGTGGTTGGCCGGCGAACGGGACGTGCTGCGGAACCGGGTCGCGGAGCTGGAGACCCGCACGGACACCGCCCGGGAGCTGGCCGCGACGCTGGACCCCGTCGCGGACTCCCTGGGCCGGATGGAGCGTCAGGTCGCGACGCTGGAACGGGACCGGGTCGCGCAGTACGCGGCGCTCACCGAGCAGCTCACCGCCGTCTCGCGCGGCACCGAGGCGCTGCGCACCGAGACGGCGACGCTGGCCGGGGCGCTGCGGGCGTCCAGCTCGCGCGGCTCGTGGGGCGAGGTGCAGCTGCGGCGCGTGGTCGAGCACGCCGGGATGCTCGCCCGCGTCGACTTCAGCGAGCAGTCGACGCTGACGACGGCCTCGGGGCGCACGGTCCGCCCCGACCTCGTGGTCCACCTGCCGGGGGAGCGCCAGCTCGTGGTCGACGCCAAGGCCCCGCTGGCGGCGTTCCTGCGGGCCGGGGACGCCGAGGGGGTGGACGCCCGCCGGGCCGAGCTGCTGGCCCACGCCAAGGCGGTGCGCGGGCACGTGGACTCGCTGGCGGCCAAGGAGTACCCGAGCGCGGTCCCGGACTCCCCCGACGTCGTCGTCTGCTTCGTGCCCGGGGAGGCGTTCCTGGCCGCGGCCTGCGAGGCCGACCCGACCCTGCTGGAGCACGCGATGTCGCGCCGGGTGGTGCTGGCCACCCCGACGACCCTGCTCGCCCTGCTGCGCACGGTCGCGCTCACCTGGCAGCAGGACGCGGTGTCCACCCACGCGCGCGAACTGTTCGACGTGGGGCGCGAGCTCTACGACCGGCTGGGGACCCTCGGCGGTCACACCGCCTCGCTCGGGCGGACCCTGACCCGCGCGGTCGAGGACTACAACCGGTTCGTCGGGACCCTGGAACGCCGGGTGCTGGTGTCCGCCCGGCGCATCCGCGACCTGGACCTCGCCGACAGCGAGCTGGAGCGTCAGCTCCCGTTGCAGGACACCGTGCGGCCGTTGACCGCACCGGAACTGCTGGACGACGCGCGGGCGGCGGAGGGGGTGGAGGACCTCCCCCGGATCAGACGGGCGTGACCGGCAGGGACTTCCGCTTGAGGTCGCGCCGCAGGTCGGTCGGCAGGGAGAACACGAGGTCCTCCTGCGCGGTGGTGACGGTCTCGACCGAGCCGTACCCGCGCGCGGCCAACCACTCCACGACCTCCTCGACGAGGATCTCGGGCACCGAGGCGCCGGAGGTGACCCCGACCGTGGTGACGCCGTCGAGCCAGGTCTCGTCGATCTCGTCGGCGTTGTCGACGCGGTAGGAGCTGCGGGCGCCGGCGTCGAGGGCGACCTCGACCAGCCGCACGGAGTTCGAGGAGTTGGCGGAACCCACGACGACGACCAGGTCGGCCTCGGGGGCGATCTTCTTCACCGCGACCTGACGGTTCTGGGTGGCGTAGCAGATGTCGTCGCTCGGCGGGTCCTGCAGGTTGGGGAACCGCTGCCGCAACCGGCGGACCGTCTCCATGGTCTCGTCGACGCTCAACGTGGTCTGCGACAACCAGACCAGGTTGTCGGGGTCCTTCACCTGCACGGTGTCGGCGATCTCGGGGCTGTCGATGATCGTGATGTGGTCGGGCGCCTCCCCGGCGGTGCCCTCGACCTCCTCGTGGCCGGTGTGGCCGATGAGAAGGATCTCGGCGTCCTGCTTGGCGAAGCGGACGGCTTCCTTGTGCACCTTGGTCACCAGAGGGCACGTCGCGTCGATGGCCTGCAGGTTGCGGGCGGCGGCCTGCTCGCGGACCGCCGGGCTGACGCCGTGGGCGGAGAACACGACGTGGGCGCCCTCGGGGACCTGGTCGGCCTCCTGCACGAAGATCGCCCCGCGGTTCTCCAGCGTCCGGACGACGTGCTTGTTGTGCACGATCTCCTTGCGCACGTAGACGGGCGAGCCGTAGAGCTCCAGCGCCTTCTCCACCGCGATGACCGCCCGGTCGACCCCGGCGCAGTACCCGCGCGGCGCCGCGAGCAGGACCCGCTTCGACCCGTCCCAGGCCGGACGACCGGCGTCCGCGGCCAGGGTCGCGGAGTCGTTGCAGTCGTCGGCGATGTCGGGGACGGCGGGCAGGGCGGGGTCGGCGGCGGTCGCGGACGGGGACGGCTGGCTCACCCCTCCATGGTAGGTGGCCGCCCGAGCACCGCCCCGGCCGCGCGGGAACGGCACAGGGGGACCCTGCGCTCGATGATCGGGCGGAAGGTCCCCCTGTGCCGTCAGGGAACGCGGGTGGGGGTCAGGAGCCGAGGCTCGTCGACCCGGCCGCGTCGGGGGTCGCCCCCGCGTCGGGGGCGGTGGCCGAGCCGCTACCGGTCGGCGGGGCGGGCGGGGCCGGCGGGGTGGGCATGATGCGGATGTCGGCCGCGACCAGGTCGCTCGCATCCGGGTCGACCGCGGTCACGTGGACGTGGTCACCCACCGCGATGTCGGACACCGAGGCCGCCGTGGCCTCCTGCCCCGGGCCCGCGTCGCGGGTCACCGTGGTGTCGCCGGTGATCGAGAGCACGGTCTCGGTCGCCGCGTCCCCGGCCGGACCGGCCGGCTTGGTGACGGTGATCGAGTCGTCGCTCACGGCGGTCACGTCACCGTGCACCCGCCCGGCGGCCTCGGGGCCACCGGGACCAGCCGGCCCACCCTCGGGCGGGGCGGGCATGATGCGGATCTCGGCCGCGACCAGGTCGCTCGCGTCGGGGTCGACGGCGGTCACGTGGACGTGGTCACCCACCGCGATGTCGGACACGGCGGCCGCCGTGGCCTCCTGCCCCGGGCCCGCGTCGCGGGTCACCGTGGTGTCACCGGTGATCGAGAGCACGGTCTCGGTCGCCGCGTCCCCGGCCGGACCGGCCGGCTTGGTGACGGTGATCGAGTCGTCGCTCACGGCGGTCACGTCGCCGTGTACGGCACCGTCGGCCACGGGGCCGGGAGCACCGGGACCACCGGGCGCCCCCGGGGCGCCGGGACCCCCCGGGGCGCCCGGTCCACCCGGCAGGGCACCGTCGGCGGGCGGGGTCGGAGCGGCGGGCGGGGTGGCCGACCCGTCGGGAGCGGAGGGCGTGGCGGGGGCGCTCGGAGCGCTGGTCGCGGCCGGGGTCGTGGTCCCGGTCAGCGGGAGCGCCCCGGCGGCGGCCGCGCCGCCGAGCACGATGCCGCCGGCGGCGATCGTCGCCAGCGTGACGCGCAGCGCCCGGCTGCGGCGACGGGGGGTGGTCTGGGTGGTCGTCTGCTCGACGGACATGCGATGAACCTCTTCCATCCGGATCGGTGGACCGCGATGAACGGCCGACATCCAGATCACCCTCCGAATCTGAAGCCGACCTGAAGCGCGACCGGTCCCTCCCGTCCCTTCAGGGATCCTTCAGCCCCCGGTGGGGGTGCTGGCCGGGGAGGTGGGGCCCAAGATCAGAGGTATGCCGCTGCTCCCCCCGCCGCCCCGCGACCGCGAGGGCGTCCTCGACTGGGTCGGGACCCACCTGGGTCACCTGACCCTCGAGGGTCCCGGTCGCCCGAGCGGCTCCTCCGTCCGCGGGGGTCAGACCGCCGCCGACACCGCGTTGGCGACCCTCGACCTCACCGGGTACGCCGCCCGCCGCAACGAGGTGCTCCCCCGCTCCCGGCGCGGGGCCACCCGCCTCTCCCCCTACATCCGCCACGGCCTGCTGCCGTTGCCGGAGGTGTGGGCCGCCGCCGCCGGGGCCCCGGCCCGGGACCGGACGAAGTTCCGCGACGAACTGCTGTGGCAGGAGTACGCCCGGCACCTCTACGCCCGGGTCGGCCCCGCCACCGCCCAGCCGCTGCGGTTCTCCGGGCCGGTGCCCTCCCGACCCTGGAACCGGGCACCGTGGGCGAGGGAGATGGCCTGCATGGCCGAGACCACGGACGAACTCCACGAGGACGGCTGGTTGGTGAACCAGACCCGGATGTGGTTGGCCTCGCAGTACTCCGTGCGCGCCGGGGCCGACTGGCGCGAGGGCCAGCTGGAGATGTACCGGCACCTGCTCGACGGGTCCCCCGCCGCGAACCGGTTGGGGTGGCAGTGGACCGTCGGCACCGGGACGGGGAAGGTCTACGGGTTCAGCCGCTGGCAGGTGGAGAAACGGGCCCCGCAGTTGTGCGCGGGGTGCGCGCTGAACCGGAACTGCCCGATCCAGGGCTGGCCGGAGACCGAGGCCGGCGCCCGTACCGAACCCCCGTCCGGGTTGGCGGGCGGACCGACCGACGCGGGTCCGACCGCGGTGGAGACCGCGGGCGAGCCGGACACGGTGTGGCTCACCGCCGAATCCCTGGGGGACGACGACCCGGCCCTGGCCGCGCACCCGGACCGGCCCTCCGTGTTCGTGTTCGACGAACCCCTGCTGGCGCGTCTTCGCCTGTCGGGCAAGCGGTTGGTGTTCCTGGCCGAGACCCTCGCCGAACTCGGGTCGGAGGTGCGCCTCGGCCGGGTCGAGGAGGAACTGGCCGGGCGACGGGTCGCGGTGACCTGGGCCCCCGTCCCGGGTTTCGCCCGACGTTCGGCGACGGTGGACGTCGTGGAGCGCCACCCCTGGCCGTGGTTGCGCCGCCCGGGTTCGGGGTCGCTGCGCTCGTTCAGCGCCTGGGTCCGGTCCTCGCGATGAGCCCGGGCCACCCGGGCACCGGGGCCGCCCGGATCCTGCTGGTCGAGGACGACCCCCTCATCCGGGACTCCGTCGCCGAGAGCCTGCGCGAGGCCGGCATGGCCGTCGAGGCGATGGCCGACGGCGAGGGGATCGACCTGGTCCTCGACGGGTTCCGGCCCGACGTGGCCGTGCTCGACGTCATGGTTCCCGGTGAGGACGGGTTGACGCTGGCACGGCGGCACTGCGTCCCCCGCGGGGTGGCCGTCGTGTTCGTCACCGCCCGCGACGCCGTCCCGGACCGGTTGGCCGGGTTCGAGGCCGGGGGTGACGACTACGTCGTCAAACCCTTCGCGGTCGAGGAACTCCTGGTCCGGTTGCGAGCCCTGCTGCGCCGCGCCGGGAACGCCGGTGCCGTCCTCCAGGTCGGCGACCTGGTGGTGGACGAGACCGCGACGACCGCGGTGCGCGACGGGCACACCCTGGACCTCACCGCGACCGAGTTCCGCCTGCTGGCCCACCTGGTCCGTCACCGCGGTCGCACCCTGTCCAAGGTGCAGCTGCTGACCCAGGTCTGGGGGTACGAGGCGTACGACCCGAACCTGGTCGAGGTCCACGTCTCCGCGTTGCGCCGCAAGCTCGAGGCGCACGGGCCCCGGATCCTGCACACCGTGCGGGGTCTGGGCTACGTGCTGCGTCCGGCCCCGTGAGCGGGCGCCCCGCGGACCGGGCCGGGAACCGTCCGCTGCGCACCGCGTCGCTGAAGCGGCGCGTCGTCGCCGTCACGGTGGCCGTCATGGCCGCGCTGCTGCTGCTGGTCGGGATCTTCGTCGACGTGAGCCTCGGGGTGCGGTTGCGGGCCGAGGCCGAGGACCGTCTGGTACAGCTGGCCGACCTCGCGGTGCAGCTCGACGGGTCGGTCGACGACCAGACCCTGGTCGACCGGATGCGGACCGCCGGGGCGTCGGTCGTGCTGCGCAGCAACGGTTCCACCCTCACCGCCGAACCCGGCCCCGGCCCGGCCGGTGGACCGCTCGGACCAGCCGCCGACGGTGGACCGGCCGCCCGCGACGCCGTCGCGGAGGACGACGGCGTCATCACCGTGACCCGCCGCCTCGGCCCGGAACGGACGCTGGAACTCTCGACGTCGCTGAGCCCGATCACGCAGACCCTGCGCCAGTTCCGCATCCTCATGGGTCTCGGCGGTGTCGTCGGGCTGCTGCTGGCCGCGGGGGCGGCCTGGTGGTTGCTGGGCCGCGCGCTCGGCCCGCTGGACACCATGACCGCCACGGCCCGCTCGATCGCGGCGGGCGACCGCGGCCGACGCCTCTCCCCCGACCGCACCGACACCGAGCTCGGGCGGACCGCCGCGGCCTTCGACGACATGCTCGACGCCCTTGAGGGGGCCGAGGCCCGGGCCCGGCAGGCCAGCGAGACCACCCGGCAGTTCCTGGCCGACGCGGCCCACGAGCTGCGGACCCCGATCACCGGGGTGGTGGTCGGGGCGGAGCGGCTGCTGCTGTCCTCGTCCGCGGCGGAGGACTCCGACGACATGGAGGACGAGGCGGACGGGGATCCCGCCGTCGCCGACGCGGCCCGCCTGGCGCGGGAGGAGACCGCCGCCCGCACCGTGCGCGAGGCCCGCCGCGCCGCCCGTCTGGTCGCCGACCTGCTCACGGCCGCCCGCCTGCCCGAGGTGCGCGCCGCCCCCCGCGACCTCGACCCGGCCGGACTGCTGCGGGAGGCCGCCGAGGTGCCCGGGGCCGAGGTCGTCCTCCCCGCCCGCCCGGTCCTGGTGCACGCCGATCCCGAGCACGTCCGGCGCATCGTCGACAACCTGCTCGACAACGCCCGTCGCGCCGCCCCGGCCGGGCGCGTCCGCGTCGAGCTGGATCCCCGGGGTCGCGTCGTCGTCTCGGACACCGGCCCCGGTGTCGCCCCGGCCGACCGTGAACGCGTCTTCGAGCGGCTCGTCCGCCTCGACCCCGCGCGGGCCGGGGACGGCGGCTCCGGCCTCGGCCTGGCCATCGCCCGCGGGTTGGCCGCCGCCTCGGGCGCGACGCTGACCTGCGTCGACCCCGCCGGTCCGGACCTGCCATCCGGGACCCTGCCGGGGGCGGTGTTCACGCTCGCCCTGAGGATGGAGGGGTGAGCCCCGCCCCCGACCCCGGTCCCCGCCGCCGGCCCGCGACCGCCGGGGAGACCACGGCCGAGAACCCGTGGCCCGTGCGCCTGCTGGCGGCCAAGATGGACGCCTACATCGCCAAGATGCCCTGGACCTGGGTCGAGGGGCAGGTCGTCCAGGTGAACGACCGGCCCGGGGCCTCCGTGGTGTTCCTGACCCTGCGCGACGCCGATACGGACATGTCGTTGCCGGTGACCATCCACCGTCGCGTGATCGCCCGCCTGCGCGAGGTCCTGCCCGACGGGTTGACCCACGGCACCCGGGTCGTCGCCCACGCCCGGCCGGAGTTCTTCGCCAAGCGCGGGTCGCTGTCCCTGGCCGTCGACGACCTGCGCCCGGTGGGGGTCGGGGAACTCTTGGCCCGCCTCGAGCACCTCAAACGGGTCCTGGCCGCGGAGGGTCTCTTCGACGTCGGCCGCAAGCGCCCGCTCCCGTTCCTGCCCCGCGTGGTCGGGCTGGTGTGCGGGCGGGCCTCGGCCGCCGAGCGCGACGTCGTCGACAACGCCCGGGCCCGGTGGCCGGGGGTCCGCTTCGAGATCCGCGAGGTGGCGGTCCAGGGCCCGAACGCGGTCGTGGAGGTGGCCGACGCGCTGGCCGAGCTCGACGCCCTGGCCGAGGTCGACGTCGTCGTCGTCGCGCGGGGCGGCGGCAGCGTCGAGGACCTCCTCCCCTTCAGCAACGAGGCCCTGCTGAGGGCGGTCGCGGCCGCCCGCACCCCCGTCGTCTCGGCCATCGGGCACGAGGTCGACTCACCCCTGCTGGACCTCGTCGCCGACGTCCGCGCCTCCACCCCGACCGACGCGGCCCGCCTGGTCGTCCCCGACGTGGCCGAGGAACTGAACGGTGTCGAGGCACTGCGGGCGCGGGCCCGGCGCGGGATCGGCACCCGGGTCGAGCGGGAGTCGGCCGCGCTGGCGGCCCTGCGCAGCCGACCGGTCCTCGCCGCCCCGCACGTGCTGCTCGACGTCCGCGAGCAGGAGGTCGGGGCCGCCCGGGCGCGCGGGCGCGACGGCCTGCACCGCCGCATCGAGCGCGCCGGGGTGGAGGTCGGGCACCTGCGGGCCCAGGTCCGGGCGTTGTCGCCGCTGTCGACCCTCCGACGCGGGTACGCCGTCGTGCAGGGACCCGCCGGCCTCGTGCACGACCCGGCGGCCGTCCCCGCCGGGGCGCGGTTGCGGATCCGGGTCGCCGAGGGGGCGCTGATAGCGGTCGCGGAGGGGGCGGAGGCGGTCGCGGGTCGCGGCGGTGGGGCAGGATGACGCCCGTGCCCGCGAAGACCACCCCCGCACCCGGCCCCGACGACCAGGGGTCGACGCCGGAGGAGTCCGGGCTCGGCTACGAGCAGGCCCGCGACGAGCTGCTCGACGTGGTGCGTCGGCTGGAGGCGGGCGGCACGCCGCTGGAGGAGTCGTTGGCCCTGTGGGAGCGCGGAGAGCTCCTGGCCGACCGCTGCCAGCACATCCTCGACGGGGCCCGCGAGCGCCTGGACCGCCGGACGGCGGCTCCCGAGCAGGCCTGAGGGACGTGAGTTCGGTCTCCTCGCCCCGGCCCCGGGGACCGGTTCAGCCCCAGGTGCGACCCTGCTCGCTCCAGGCCCGCTCGGTGGCCTGGACCAGTTCGGCCAGGACCGGGTAGCCGGTCTCGCCCGAGACCAGGACGGTCAGTCCGTCGGCCTCCCGGACGAGCGTCGAGCGCCCGCGGTCGGCCTGGTAGAGGCGCTCCCAGGTCTGTCCGTCGATCTGCTGCTCCCCGTCGGGCCCGCCGCCCGCGGACAGCGCGCGCTCCCACCCCGCGGTGGCGCCGCGAGCGACGTCGAGGGCCAGGTACTCCCCGGAATCGGTGCGGTAGTTGACGTGCCAGGTCACGACGTCGTTCGTCGAGCGGTTCACGACGGCCGCGGTCGGGGTCCAGCCGTCGAGCCCGACGGGCACCGGGGGCACGAAGTCCAGGCGGGACGTGGCCCCCTCGGCCGCGTTCGCGACGTCGACCGCCGGCTGCTCGATGGTGTTGGGTCGGGGCACCAGGAGCACGATCACGAGGACGGCCCCGATGATGAGCGCCATCGAGATGATCATGGACGAGACGCTGCCGCCACCCCGGCGGCGGGGCACGCCCTGCTCGGCGCGCGGGCGGGAGGGGCGGTCGGTCGGGCTGCCGGTGGAGCTCACACCGCCATGCTTCCACGCGATGGGCTGTGGCTAGGATCCGGTCAGTCGAGCCCGGAGGTCACGCATGTCCCAGCCCACCAGCACGTCGCTGCCGCCCTCGCTGAGTGTCGGGCAGGAGGCTCCGGACCGGAACCTGGCCCTGGAGCTCGTCCGGGTCACCGAGGCCGCGGCCATGGCCGGCGGGCGGTGGGTGGGCCGCGGGGACAAGAACCGGGCCGACGGGGCCGCGGTCAACGCCATGCGCGTCCTCATCGGCACGGTCAGCATGAACGGCACCGTGGTGATCGGTGAGGGCGAGAAGGACAACGCCCCGATGCTCTTCAACGGGGAGCGGGTCGGCGACGGCAGCGGCGCCGAGTGCGACGTCGCGGTGGACCCGATCGACGGCACCACGCTGACCGCCCGCGGCATGCCGAACGCGGTCGCCGTCCTGGCCGTCGCCGAGCGCGGCACCATGTACGACCCGTCGGCCGTCTTCTACATGGACAAGCTGGTCGTCGGGGCCGAGGCCGCCGACGTCGTGGACATCCGCCTCCCCGTCAAGGAGAACGTGCGGCGCCTGGCCAAGGCCAAGAAGGCCGCGGTCGAGGACATCACCGTCTGCCTGCTCGACCGTCCGCGGCACGCCAAGCTGGCCGACGAGGTCCGCGCCGCGGGTGCGCGCATCAAGTTCATCTCCGACGGCGACGTCGCCGGGGCGGTCATGGCCGCCCGTGAGGGCACCGGCGTCGACATGCTGCTGGGCGTCGGGGGCACCCCCGAGGGGATCATCGCCGCCTGCGCCATGCACTGCCTGGGCGGGACGATCCAGGGGCGGCTCTGGCCGCAGGACGACGAGGAGAAGCAGCGCGCGCTGGACGCCGGCCACGACCTCGACGCCGTGCTCGACACCCGCACCCTGGTCGACAGCGACAACGTGTACTTCGTCGTCACCGGCATCACCGACGGCGAGCTGGTCCACGGGGTCCGTTACCGCGGCGACCACATCTCGACCTCCAGCATCGTCATGCGCTCCAAGTCGGGCACGATCCGTCGGGTCGAGTCCGAGCACCAGCTCTCGAAGCTCGCCGCGTACTCCGCGATCGACTTCCGCGGCCCCCGCTGATCCGCCGATGAGCACGCAACGCAGCGTCGCGGTCGTCGTCGGCGAGGCCTTGGTCGACGTGGTCACCCGGGCCGACGGGAGCAGCGCCGACTACGCAGGCGGCAGTCCGTTCAACGTGGCCTACGGGTTGGGGCGCCTGGAGCACGAGGTCCACCTGCTGACGCGGATGGGCGACGACCCCTACGGCAGCCTGCTCCGGGGACACCTCGCGCAGGCCGACGTCCACCTCGTCCCCGGTGCGGTCGACGAGGGGCGGACCGCGATCGCGCACGCCCGTCTCGACGCCGAGGGCCGGGCCAGCTACGAGTTCGAGCTCGAGTGGAGCGTCCCGGCGGTGGAGCTGCCCGACGAGGTCGACGTCGTGCACACCGGGTCGATCGCCACCGCCGTCCAACCCGGGGCGGGTGAGGTGCTCGACCTGCTCACGGCCCGTCGGGCCTCCGCGACGACGAGCTTCGACCCCAACATCCGGCCGGCGTTCTTCGCCGACCCGGCCGCCGCCAACGTCGCGGTGGAGGCGTTCGTCGACGTCGCCGACGTCGTCAAGGTCTCCGACGAGGACCTGGAGTGGCTGCGGCCCGGGGTCCCCGACCACGAAGTCGCCCGGGAGTGGTTGGCCCGGGGACCCGCGCTGGTCATGGTCACCCGCGGCCCCGAGGGTGCCTTCGCCCTCAGCCGGGCCGGGGAGGTCGAGGTCCCGGCCCCGCCGACCGACGTCGTCGACACGGTGGGGGCCGGCGACGCGGGCATGTCGGGGTTGCTGCACGCCCTGGCCGTCCGTGACCTGCTGGGCGCGGGGCGACGCGAGGCGTTGCGCGCGATCGACGTGGCGACGCTGCGCGACGTGGTGACGACCAGCGTCCGTTCGGCCTCGATCACCTGCGAACGGGCCGGGGCCAACCCGCCGACCCGGGCCGAGCTGGGCTGAGGTTCAGCGGCCGGGCCGGAGCCGGTTCAAGCGGCCGAGGGAGGCGGCGGTCTCCCGACGGGCCCGGTCCACCCCGCGGCCCAGGCCGGAGACCGCCCCGTCGAGACGACGGGAGCGGCGGATCTCGTCGCGGTAGGTGCGCCGGAGCAGGACGACCCGGTCGACCAGGGCGGTCATCGGCGGCGCGTCCGGGCGCAGGATGACCCGGACCGTCGTCCGGGTCCGCCGGGCGCCGCGCCGCTTGTACTCCTCCTCCCCGCGCAGCAGGTCGAGCTCGTCGTAGCCGGCCTCGAGCGCCCGCCGGCGCAGGCGCAGCAGCAGCAGGGCCCCCGGCCCCACGTCGGCCCAGTCGCGGCGGTAGCTCTGGACGTACCCGTGCAGCGCCCGCGGACCGGCCAGGCAGAAGGTGTAGGCGATCAGGTCCCCGTCGACCCGCAGGCCGGCCAGCTGCAGGACCGGGCGGGGGGTGGTGGCCAGGAGCTGGAACAGGGTCCGGCCCGACGTCCCGCGCCACGGCTGCTCGCGCTCGGCGGCACGGGGGTGCGCGGCGTCGACCGCCCCCAGCTCGGCGACCAGCGCGCGCAGGGCGTCCAGGTCTCCCGGGGCGACGTCGGCCAGCAGGTCGTCGGCCGCCTCGACCTGCCCGCGGCGCAGCAGCCGTCGCCACTGCCGACGCTCCTCGTGCCGCGCGTGCCGGCCCAGGGCGCGGTCGTGCTCGGCGACGGTGGCGGGCAGGGCGAGGGCGTGCACGCTGGACTGGCGCAGCCGACGGAGGCCGTAGCCCCGCGCCCGCGCCCACACGTCGAGGGCCTCGTGCAGGGGTTCGCCCTCGACGACCCGTTCCAGGTCGAGGATGGCCCCGGGCACCTCGGCCACCACGGCGTCGAGGACGGCCGCGACCAGCCGGGTCGCCGGGACGGGACAGGTGGGGTCGCACAGCACGGTCGCGTAGTCGCTGACCCCGGATCCGTAGAAGGTGATGAGGGGGCGGCCGCCGCGCCGCCCGGGTGCACGCAGACCGGGATGCACGGCGAAGGCGCCCAGGGCGAGCAGCCGACCCTGGCGCCGCACGGTGACGAGCAGGGGTTCACCGGTGCCGAGGTGGGCGGCCACCGCGAGCACCCAGTCCGGCCCGCAGAACGGGGGCGCGCCCGCCCCGACCTGCAACGCGCGCCACTCCGGGACGGGGGCGCCCGCGAGCCCGCGGCGGAGCACCACCTGCAGGTCGTCGAGCACCGGCGCCGGGGTCGGCGCGGGCACCGGGACGACCTCGGGATCGAGGGCGGGACGGCCGGAGGACAGGGCGTCCGTCGACAACGTCAGGCACCTCCCTCGGGCTCGGCGGAGCAGCCCGCGCGGGGGCTGTCGCTGGATCTGGCCGCAGACTAACCAGGGGGTCCGACACGACGGGGTCCGGCACGCGGGTGGGGGCCCGGCCGTGCCCCGACCGGACCCCCACCCATCGACGGAGAGTGTCAAACAGCCACTCTGCGTCGATCACGCCGACGATGCAGCGGCCCGTCAGGCCCCCGAGGGGGCCGGGCTGCGCTCGTCCTGCTGCTGCTGGGCCCGCTCCAGGGAACGCCGCCGCAGCTTCTCCGACTGCTCCCCGATCCGTGCGGCCTTCTCCTCGTCCCGGGTAAGGTTGGCGCCGGAGGATGGGTCGAACACGTGCATCCGCCGGGGGTCGAACCACAGCCGGGCCCGGTCCCCGTCGCGCACCCCGCTCATCGCGTCGAGGGTGACCACCAGCTGGCTGCGCATGCTCTCGCCGTCCAGCTCACGGTCGAGCTCGGCGAGCTGGGCCTTCGTCTCCTCCTCGGCCTCGAAGGGCAGGTAGGCGTAGAGCTCGTTGCCCAGCCACTCGGTCACGTCGACGTCAGCCTCGAAGGTCGCCGCCCCCTCGGGCTGGTCGGTGACCTCGGCGTCGTCGAAGTGCTCCGGGCGGATGCCGACGATGAGGAGCTTGCCGTCGTGCCCGCCGTCGCGGACCACCGGCGGGGCCGGCACCTCGCAGAACGGCAGCTGCAGCCGGTCCCCGGCCACCCGGGCGGGCAGGAAGTTCATCGGCGGGGACCCGATGAACCCGGCCACGAAGAGGTTGACGGGCTGCTCGTACAGCTCGCGAGGGCTGGCCACCTGCTGCAGCGACCCCTTGCGCAGCACCGCGACCCGGTCGCCGAGGGTCATCGCCTCGGTCTGGTCGTGGGTGACGTAGACCGTGGTGGTGGCCAGCGACCGCTGCATGCGGGCGATCTCGGTGCGCATCTGCCCGCGCAGCTTGGCGTCGAGGTTGGACAGCGGCTCGTCGAAGAGGAACGCCTTGGCGTCGCGGACGATGGCCCGCCCCATGGCCACGCGCTGCCGTTGCCCCCCGGAGAGGTTGGCCGGCTTGCGCGACAGGTGCTCGTTCAGCTCGAGCATGTCCGCGGCCCGCTGGACCCGGGCCTTGATCTCCTTCTCGTCCACCTTGGAGTGCCCGAGCCGCAGCGGGAAGGCGATGTTCTCCCCCACGGTCAGGTGCGGGTAGAGCGCGTAGTTCTGGAAGACCATCGCCAGGTCGCGGTCGCGCGGCGCGAGGTCGTTGACCCGCTTGCCGTCGATGAGCAGGTCCCCCTCGGTGATGTCCTCCAGGCCGACGATCATCCGCAGCAGCGTGGACTTCCCGCAGCCGGAGGGCCCGACGAGGATGACGAACTCCCCGTCGGCGATGTCCAGGCTGACGTCGTTCACGGCGGGGAACCCGTCGCCGTACTTCTTGACGATGTTCTTGAGCTCGATGCGTGCCATGAGTTCTTCCTCCTCAGCCCTTGACGGCGCCGTTGGTCAGGCCGGCCACGATCCGCCGCTGGAACAGCAGCGCGAGCAGGACGACGGGGATGGTGACGATGACCGCGGCCGCACTGATGGCGCCCGTCGGCTGCACGAAGTAGCTGGACCCGGTGAACGAGCTGAGCGCCGCCGGGACCGGTTGGGCCCGCGTCGTCGAGGTCAGCGAGATCCCGAAGACGAAGTCGTTCCAGGCGATGAAGAACGCGATGATCGCCGTGGTGAAGACGCCCGGTGCGGCCAGCGGGACGATGACCTTGCGGAACGCCTGCCAGCTCGTCGCGCCGTCGACCTGGGCGGCCTGCTCCATGTCCCACGGGATCTGCCGGAAGAACGCCGACATCGTCCAGATGGAGATCGGCAGCGTGAGCGCCAGGTAGGGCAGGATCAGCCCGGGGATCGTGTCGTAGAGCCCGATCTGCCGCCACAGGTTGAAGATCGGGGTCACCATCGTGATGACCGGGAACACCGCCACCGCCAGCGCCGAGGTGAGCACGACCCGCTTGCCGGGGAAGTCCAGCCGGGCGATCGCGTAGGCGGCGAACATCGCCAAGACCACGGCGATGAACGTCGCGAGCAGGCAGGTGATGATGGAGTTGCGCAACGCCGCGATGAACAGCTCCGAGGCGTTTCCGGTGAAGATCTCGCTGTAGTTCGCGAAGGTGGGGCTGGTCGGGAAGAAGTTCCCGGCCTGGGAGAGCTCCCCCTCGCTCTTGAGGCTCAGCGAGACGATCCAGACGACGGGCACCAGCGCGTACAGGACGATGAGCAGCGCCCCGAGGTACCAGAGCACCTTCTCCTTGGTGGACATCGCACCCATCAGGACTCCCCCCTCGCCCGGGCCAGGTCGACCTTGAACACCTTGATCGCGATGAAGCAGATGACGATGACGCAGACGAACAGCAGCACCGACACGGCCGACCCCAGCCCGATCTCGAGCCGGGAGATGGTCTGGTTGTAGGCGAGGAACGACACCGTCTCGGTGTCGGCCGCCCCCTTGGTCATGATGAAGACGTTGTCGAAGATGCGGAACGCGTCCAGCGCCCGGAACAGCAGGGCCACCATGATCGAGGCCTTCATGTTCGGCAGCGTGACCTTCCACAGCCGCTCCCACGCGGTCGCCCCGTCGACCTTGGCCGCCTCGTGCATGTCCTCCGGCACCTGGGCGAGCCCGGCCAGCAGCAGCAACGAGATGAACGGCGTGGTCTTCCAGATCTCCGACAGGCAGATGACCAGCAGGGCCGTCCACTTGTTGGCGAACCAGTCGAAGTCGTCGAGGTTCAGGACGGCGTTCATGAACCCGGTGGTCAGCCCGAACGCGTACTGCCAGGCGTAGGCCGAGACGACGGTGATGATGGCGTAGGGCACGAGGATCGCGGTGCGGACGATGGGTCGCAGCCACCCCAGCACCTTGTGCATGACCATCGCGAGGGCGAACCCGAGGACGAGTTCCACCGCGACCGTGACCACCGTGATGAGCACGGTGTTCGCCAACGACGACAGCCACAGCGGGTCGGTCAGGATGACCCCGTAGTTGCGCAGGCCGATGAACTCCCGGTCGGCCGGGGCGGTGAGACGGTAGCTCCAGAGCGAGTCGTAGAGCGCCTGCAGGATGGGGTAACCGGTGACCGCGACGAGGATGACGAACGCGGGCCCGGCCAGGTACCAGCCGAGCCGGGCCTCCTGCCGGGCCCGGTCGGTCGCCTTCGGGCGTCGACCGGCCGGCGTCGCTCCCCCGTCGCGCGTCCCGCGCCGGGAACTGGTGTCCACACTCATAGCAACCGCTCCCCTCGCAGCACGGCGGTGATGAACTCCTGCGCCTCCTCCGGGGTCCGTTCGCTCACGCCCGAGACGGGCTGGAACGTGTCCTGGATCCCCGAGGAGACCTCGTTGTAGTAGGCCGTCTGCGGCCGCGGGGCCGCGTTCTGCAGGGACTCCCGGATGGCGTCGGCCATGGGGAACGCCTCGCGCACCGCCGGGTCGTCGTAGGCCGCGACGGCGGCCGCCGGGTTCCCGTCGGAGATCATGTAGGCCGCCTGCTTGTCGGCGGCCACGATGCACCGCACCGCCTCCAGCGCCTGGTCCGGGTGCTCGGTGAACGCCCCGATCCCGATGTCGATGCCGCCCAGCGGGGGCGCGGACTCCTGGTCGGCGCTCATCCGGGGGAACTGGGCCCAGCCGTAGTCCTCGAACACGGCCCGGTCCATCGTGCCCCCCTCGGCCGCCGCGGCGGCCTGGGCGTACACGAAGGGCCAGTTCAGCATGAACATGGCCCCGTCCTGCTGGAACAGGTTGGCCGTCGCGGCCTCGTCGCGGTTGTCGATCCCCGGACCGAGGACCCCCTTCTCGGTCATCTGCCGCATGACGTCGGCCGCCGCGCGCCCGGCGTCGGAGTCGAGGCCGAGACGCAGTTCGTCGGCCGACGCCTCCGGGTTCTCGATCACCGACCCGCCCGCGGACTCGACCATGGCGTTGACCCACACCGTCATCGACTCCGCCCGCGCGCCCTGCTCGGCGAGGACCGATCCCTGCGACGCCGCGGCGTCGATGACCTGCTGCCAGGTGACCGGCTGGGACAGGTCCAGCCCGGCGGCCTCGACCATCGACGTGCGGTACCAGAGCAGCTGGGTGTTGGCCCAGAACGGTGCGGTGACCAGTTCGTCCTTCCAGGAGGCCCCCTGCACGGCTCCCTCGACGATGCCGTCGGTGAACGTGTCCTGGAGCTCGGCCGGCAGCGGCAGGAGGAACCCGGCCTCGGCCGTCTCCGGGACGAACACCGGGTCCAGGCTCATCAGGTCGATCGAGGAGTCGTTGCCCGCGAGGCGTCTCATCAGCTGCTCGCGCTGCGCCGAGGCCGAGCTCGGCAGCACCGAGACCTCCAACGACCAGGCGCCGCCGGACTCCTCGGTGCACTGCTGGGCGATGGTCGCCTGTCCGCCGTTGTCGGGGTTCACGTACCAGGTCAGCTCGGGGGGTCCGGACCCCGCCGAGGACCCGCACGAGGTGAGGGTCGCGGCCAGGACCGCCGCTGCGCAGCCCGCCCCCAGCCCGGTCCGTCGCCGCAGGTGGGGGGCGCCCCCACCGCTGCTCGTTCGTCTCATCGCGCCTCCTCAGGTGTGCTTCGTCGCGACGGGACATGGCTACACCCGGCTCACAGTTCGGGCACGGTGAGAACACAGCGAGGGGCGGATCGTGACCCCACCGTTGTGTGTCCGGCCTCACCCGCCCCGGGGTCCGGAGGGGGTCCGGCGCACGGCAGGATGGTCCCCATGGACCAGAGTGGGTACCGCATCGAACACGACACCATGGGTGAGGTCCGCGTCCCCGCGGCCGCGAAGTACCGGGCGCAGACGCAGCGCGCCGTCGAGAACTTCCCCATCTCCGGCACCGGCCTCGAACGTGCGCACATCGAGGCCCTGGCCCGGATCAAGAAGGCGGCGGCGCTGGCCAACGCCGAGCTGGGCGTGCTGGAGCGGGACGTCGCCGACGCCGTCGCGGCCGCCGCCGAGGACGTGGCCGGCGGCGCCTACGACGGGGACTTCCCCGTCGACATCTTCCAGACCGGGTCCGGCACCAGCTCGAACATGAACGCCAACGAGGTCATCGCGACCCTGGCGACCGAGCGGCTCGGCTCCCCCGTCCACCCCAACGACCACGTCAACGCCTCGCAGTCGAGCAACGACGTGTTCCCCACCTCCGTCCACGTCGCGGCGACCTCCGCCGTGGTCAACGACCTGGTCCCGGCCCTGCGCCACCTCGAGGCCTCGTTGCGGCGCAAGGCCGAGGAGTTCGCCCCGGTGGTGAAGTCCGGTCGCACCCACCTGATGGACGCGACGCCGGTCACGCTGGGCCAGGAGTTCGCCGGGTACGCGGCCCAGGTCAGGCGCGGGATCGAGCGGGTCGAGGCCACCGTCGTCCGCGTCGCCGAGGTCCCCCTGGGCGGCACCGCGGTCGGCACCGGCATCAACACCCCGCCCGGCTTCCCGCAGCGGGTCATCGAGCTGCTGGCCGCCGACACCGGGCTGCCGCTCACCGAGGCCGAGGACCACTTCGAGGCCCAGGGCGCCCGCGATGCGCTCGTGGAACTCTCCGGGGCGCTGCGCGTCGTGGCCGTGAGCGTCACGAAGATCTGCAACGACCTGCGCTGGATGGGTTCCGGCCCGCGGACCGGCCTCGGCGAACTGCGCCTGCCCGACCTGCAGCCCGGTTCCTCGATCATGCCGGGCAAGGTGAACCCGGTCATCCCCGAGGCCGCGCTGATGGTGGCCGCGCAGGTCGTCGGCAACGACGCCGCAGTGGCCTGGGCCGGGGCGTCGGGGTCGTTCGAGCTGAACGTGCAGATCCCGGTCATGGCCCGCAACGTGCTGGAGTCCGCGCGCCTGCTCGGCAACGTCTCGAAACTCCTCGCCGACCGCTGCGTCGACGGTCTGGAGGCCGACGTCGAGCAGTGCCGCCGCTTCGCCGAGTCCTCCCCCTCGATCGTGACCCCGCTCAACCGGGTCATCGGCTACGAGGCTGCGGCCAAGGTGGCCAAGCACGCGGTCAAGGAGAACCTGACCGTCCGCGAGGCGGTCGTGGGACTCGGGTACGTGGAGCGCGGTGAGGTGAGCGAGGAGCAGCTCGACGCCGCCCTCGACGTCATGAGCATGACGACGCCCAAGAAGGCCTGAACCGGCACACCGGAGGCCGGTCCCCCCGCGGGGGCCGGCCTCCGGCGCGATCAGGCGTCGGGGTCGGCGACCGCCGGGTCCAGCACGGGAAGCAGCCCCAGTTCCCGGCCCTTGAGCACGGCCGACAGCCGGTCCCCCACCCCGAGGGTGCGGTAGAGGTTCTCCAGGTGCTTGTGGACGGTCCGTTCGCTGACGCCCATCAGTCGGGCGATCGCCGCCGCCGTCCGTCCCTCCCCGAGGTGGCCGAGGGCCAGCAGTTGGCGGGGCGTGAGCCCGCCCGGGACCCGGTGGCCCGCACCGACCTCGTCCAGCACCACCGCGGAGCACCCGGGCAGGGCCGGACGTCGCTGCAACCGCAGGATCCCGACCGCCGTCGACATCGACCCCTCGGGACGTCCGGGGGACAACTGCCCGCACGTCACCCCCCGCAGCGTCGCCAACGCGACGCGGTGCCGCTCCAGCAGCTCGTCGGCCTCCGCGTTGCGGTAGACGACGGCCACCGGCCCGAAGATCACCAGACCCGCGCCCTCGGCGACCGCCCGGTCCAGGTGGAGCACGACCTCCCGACGACGACGGGCCCGCGCGGCGCGCCGGAGAGCGGGGTCGAGGGCCTGCAGCATCTCGACCTCGTCGTCGCGGAACGGCCGGTCGCGGTTCACCCCCCACCCCTGCACGACCCGCCCTCCGGGCAGACGGTGGCCGATGACCACCGCGTGGGTCAGCCCGACCGGGTCCAGCAGCTCGCGCCGCCAAGGGTTGCGGGCCCAGTCCCCCGACTCGGGGATCTGCTCGGCCCGGACCGCGGCCAGGTCCCCCCGCTCGGCGAGGTGGCGCATGCCCGGGTTGTGGGCCAGCACCTCCTCGACCCCGTTGACGGCGAGCGGGATCAGCAGGTCCGGGGTCTCGCGCATCTCCCCGGCCCCGGTGACGAGGTCGAGCTCCCCGGACCCGGCGACCTCCGCCGGGACGAGGCGGAGCAGGCACTCCAGCTCGGCCCGGTACGGATCGCTCTCCCCCTCGGCGTCGAGCAGGTCGAACCCGATGTCACGCACCGACCGCCACTGAGCGTCGCTGAGCATGCGCCTGGGGTATCACGGATCTCCGAGCGGCGCGCCGGACGCCCACCACCCACCGAGAACTACGCAGAACTGCGTAGGCCGACCACCCCGCGCGGCCGCGCGGCCTACAACGGTGGGACGCCGCCCGCGGTGGGCGGTGAGACCAGACAGGGAGTCTGCTCATGCTCAGCACCGGCACGTCCGCCACCCGTTCCACCCGCACCTCCCCGCGCACCCGTCGGGCCCGCCGCGTCGTCGCGGCCGCCCTGGCCGTGAGCGGCCTTGCCGTCGTCGGACCGGTCACCGCCGCCGACGCGGCCACCCCGCGCAACGGCGTGTGCGAGAGCGGGGAGGTCTGCTTCTACTACCTCTCGAACTACCAGGGCTCGTTGTCCGACTTCACGAGTTCCGTGTCCACCTACGGGACCGACCCCGCGACCTGCTACGTGTTCAAGACCCGGGGACTGTCCGGTTACAACGCCTGCATCAAGAACAACGTGCAGTCCGTCTGGAACCGGTCGACCCGCGCGGTTCGGGTGTACTACAACAGCAACTACTCGGGGGCGTCGCAGCTCATCCCCGCGAACTCGTACACGAACCTCAACACTTCGTTGCGCGACAACAACGCCTCGCACAAGTTCCTCTGAACCACCCTCGGCCGAGGTGGCGTGACCGGACCGGTCACGCCACCTTGACGAGTTTCCGCTTCTTGACCGTGTACCCCTCCGGCAGCGTCCCGTCCTTGAGCATCTGGAGGGGGCAGCGACTGCACCGCGGCTTGGACACGCAGCACTTCTGCTTGGGCCACCGCCGCTTCTTCGCCACCCCGCGACGCTAGCACCGGGCCCGGGCGCCGGCCCCCGGGAGCAGCGCCCTCAGAGCGCCCCGCCGGCCACGGGCGGGGCGGTCGGGTCGGCACCCTCGGGGCCGTGCTCGCGGGCGATCCAGTCCTCGACCTTGAACAGGTCGTCCCCGGCGCGCTGGACGATCGTGAGCAGCGTCGACATGCTCGCGACCTCCTCGACCTGCTCCTTGAGGAACCACAGCACGAACTGCTCGGCCATGAAGTCCGACTCGCGTCGGGCCGCGGCCATCAAACCCTCGATCGCCGTCGTGACCGCCTTCTCCTGCTGCAGCGCGAGCGAGATGAGTTCACTGACCTCGGTGAAGTCGTTGCGCACCGCGGGGGTCGCCGGGATGGTCACCGGCAGGTCCCGGTCGAGCTGGAACTGCACCATCATCATCCCGTGGTTCCGCTCCTCCAACGCCTGCGCGTAGAAGAGTTTCGCCAGCTGCTGCAGGTCGTGGGCGTCGAACCACACGGCCAGCGCGACGTACTGCTGGTGGGCGTGGAACTCCATGGCGACCTGCCCGACGAGCAGGTCGGCGAAGGAGGTGGTGGTCGGCGGGGTCTGCACCTGGGTCATGATCGGCACCGTACTGGAAACGGGACCGGGCCCGGGAACGCCGGAGGGCGCCGACCGTGCGGTCGACGCCCTCCGGGTGGAACCCTGCTCGGGCCTCAGCGCGAGTAGTACTCGACGACGAGCTGCTCGTCGCAGGTCACCGGGATCTGCTCACGGACCGGCAGCGCGAGGATGCGAGCCGAGAGGTCCTGGCGCTGCACGTCGAGCCAGCCCGGGATCTCGTTGTCCGACCAGCCACCCTCGGCGGCCACGATGAACGGGGTCTTCGCCTTGGACCGCGGGGCGACCTCCACGACCTGGCCGGGGACGACCCGGTAGGACGGACGGTCGACGCGCAGGCCGTCGACGACGATGTGACGGTGCACGACCATCTGCCGGGCCTGGTAGATGGTGCGGGCGAAGCCGGCCCGCCAGACGACGGCGTCGAGACGGGTCTCGAGCAGCGTGACCAGGTTCGCACCGGTCTTGCCCGGCTTGCGCTTGGCCAGGTCGTAGGCCCGACGCAGCTGGGTCTCGCTGATGTCGTACTGGTACCGAAGGCGCTGCTTCTCCTTCAGCTGCGTCGCGTAGTCCGACGCCTTCTTCTGCTTGCGGCCGTGCATGCCCGGCGGGTACGGGCGACGGTCCATGTAGCGCGCGGCCTTCGGGGTGAGGGCCACGCCCAGCGCGCGAGAGATGCGCACCTTGGGTCGTGCGTTGTTCATTCCGTCTCCTGATCGTAAGGTAAGCCTGTCCTGACCGAAGGGAGACCTCATCAGAGGTCTCCGACACCGCCAGCACAGGACGATCGCGCTCCGAGGAGGCACAGTGACTCAGCCGGGTACTCGTTCCAGCACCGCCTGGACCACCGCACCCAGCACCGCCACGTCGAGTGACGGCACGGAGCGCACCGAGCCCAACTCTACCGGTCAGGCGGGGGTGCCCCCGACCATCGAGGCGCCCACCGGCGACCGCCGCCCCTCCCCCGCGCAGTGGGCGCGGACGCTGGCCCTGGGGGTCGTCCCCGGCACGCTGGTCCTGCCGACCGACGACGGGCACGCCACCGACTGCCCCGGCGCCCACGCGGGCTCCGGCGGGCGGGAGCGGCAGGCCCGGGCCGGCACCGTGGGCCACCCCGTCCAGCACCTCACCGACCCGATGGGCGGGTTGCTGCTGCTCGTGGAGGACGACTCGCCCCTGGCGGTGCGCCTGCTGGAGCTGACGAGTCAGGCCGCGCACGCCGCCCACGGCGGGGCCACCTACGGGGTCCCGGCGGCCCTCGACGTCCTCGACGTGCCGCCCGGGCGGGCGAGCCTGCCGCGGGCGCGACTGTGCATCACCGGATGGGTCGAGGCGGTCTCCTCCGCACGACAGCGCGAACTGGCCGGGGACGCCGCCTCGGTCCGGCCCCTCGGGGCCCTGCTCGACGTGGGCTCCTCCCGTCGCCTGTGGCGCCTGGAGGTCGCCGACGTGCGGGTCACGACCGGCTCGGAGGTCCACCTGCTGGACGAGGACGAGGTGCTGCTGGCCACGCCGGACCCGCTCTACGTCGACGAAGACTCCCTCGTCGCCCACCTGGAGCACCAGCACAGCGACGCGCTGATCGGCTGGGTGCTCGGGCGGCTGAGGGCGGCGGAGGCCGCCGAGGTGCGCGAGGTGTCGGTGCTCGGCGTGGACCGCTACGGCCTCGACGTGCTCGTCACGACCGGGACGCGCACCCGGACCCTGCGGGGGTCCTTCGACCGGGCGGTCGGGCGGGAGCACCCGCTCGGCGAAGCGCTCTGCCGTCTCTTCGCCTGCCCCTGCGGCGGGCTCTCGCACCGCCGCTGAGTCCGGGATCGCGCCCGGGAATCAGTACCAGTTGACCGACTGCGAGTGCGACCACGCCCGGCAGGGCGAGCCGTAGCGGTTCTCGATGTACCCCAGGCCCCAGGTGATCTGGGTGAGGGGGTTGGTCTCCCAGTCGGCCCCGGCGGAGGCCATCTTCTTGCCGGGGAGGGCCTGCGGGATCCCGTAGGCGCTGGAGGAGGGGTTGTCGGCGTCCCAGCGCCAGCCCGACTCCTTGTTCCAGAGCTTGACCAGGCAGCCGAACTGGTCGGCACCCCAGCCGCGGTCGGCGGCCAGGGCCTGCGCCGCGGCCTGCGGGTCGCGCTGGGCGTTGCGGGTGGCCTCCTGGGCGGCCGCGATGCGGGCCTCCTCGGCCAGCCGCGCGGCCTCGGCCTCGGCGGCCAGGCGCTGCTCCTCGGCGATGCGCGCGTTGGTGGCCGCCCGGGAGTCCCGCGCCGAGAAGAAGGCGTCGGCGGTCAGGTCCTGGTGGGCGGCCACGGCGGCCAGGTACAGGTGGTCCGGCTCGGCCGCCTCGGCCTCGGGGGCCGGGCCGGTGGCCGCCGAGGCCCCGAGCACCACGGTTGCGGCCAGGGTCAGGACGGCCGTCCCCGCGAGGGCGCGGCGGCGGACGAAGCCGCGCGTGCTCTCGGTCGGGCGCTCGGGGCGGACGGTGGTCGAACGGTGGGTCGGACGGTGCGGCAAACGAGGCCTTCCCTCGGTCGCCCGGCCCACGCCCGGTCGATCTTCGCGCACCACCCCGGATCACGGGAGCCCGGCCCGCTCGGGGCCGTGGGGCAGCGTCACCCGCCAGGGGTGCGATCCCGTCGTGAGGTCCGGTCCCGCACATGCCCGGGAGCGGAGCCGCGGGCGGGAGGGGGAGCCGGTGGTGCGTGCTGTCGAGGTACGACGGTGCCTGCTCCCCCGGCCTCCTGGCAAACGTCCAGACTCGGTTTCGTCACGGAGAGGTAACAGTGGCGCGACTGTTCGTCGACTTTCGTGGGCAACCTCACACGCATCCGGGTGAACGATCAGGCGCCGAAGTCGGCCAGCAGCTCCGTCACGAGTGCGGCCACCGGTGAGCGCTCCGACCGGGTGAGCGTGACGTGGGCGAACAACGGGTGCCCCTTCAGCGCCTCGACCACGGCCGCCACCCCGTCGTGCCGCCCGACCCGCAGGTTGTCCCGCTGGGCGACGTCGTGGGTGAGCACCACCTTGGAGTTCTGCCCGATCCGGGACAGGACGGTCAGCAGGACGTTGCGCTCGAGGGACTGGGCCTCGTCGACCACGACGAAGGAGTCGTGCAGCGAGCGTCCGCGGATGTGCGTGAGCGGGAGGACCTCGAGCATCCCGCGGGCCAGCACCTCCTCGACCACGTCGGGCGAGACGAGGGCCTCGAGGGTGTCGAAGACGGCCTGCCCCCAGGGCCCCATCTTCTCGGCCTCGGTCCCGGGCAGGTAGCCGAGGTCCTGACCGCCGACGGCGTAGAGCGGCCGGAACACGACCACCTTGCGGTGCTCCCGGCGTTCCAGCACGGCCTCCAGCCCGGCGCAGAGCGCGAGGGCCGACTTGCCCGTCCCGGCCCGGCCACCGAGGGAGACGATGCTGACCTCGGGGTCGAGCAGCAGGTCGAGGGCGATCCGCTGCTCGGCGGAGCGCCCGTGGACCCCGAAGGCGTCGCGGTCGCCCTTGACCAGCCGCAGCTGCTTGTCCGGCAGCACCCGGGCCAGGGCGTGGCCGCGCGGCGAGGCGAGGACGACCCCGGTGTTGGTCGGCAGCTCCCGACCCTCGGCGTGCTCGAGGCGCCCGGTCTCGTAGAGCGCGGACACCTCCTCCGCGCTCGCCCCCAGCTCGCTGACCCCGGTCCAGCCGGAGTCCGGGACGAGCTCGGCGCGGTACTCCTCGGCGGCGAGCCCCACCGCGGAGGCCTTGACCCGCAGCGGCACGTCCTTGGAGACGACCGTGACGTCGAGCCCCTCGTCGGCCAGGTTGCGGGCCACGGCCAGGATCCGGGTGTCGTTGCTGCTCGCCGAGGGCCCCACCCGCAGCCCGGCGGGGAGGGTGGCGATCTCGGAGTGGTTGAGCTCGACCCGCAGCGTGCCGCCCTGCTCCCCGATGGGCAGCGGCCGGTCCAGCCGGCCGTGACGCACGCGCAGGTCGTCGAGGCGGCGGAGGGACTCACGGGCGAGGTAGCCCAGTTCGGGGTGGTGACGCTTGCCCTCCAGCTCGGAGACCACGACCAGGGGCAGGACGACGTCGTGCTCGTCGAAGCGTTGCAGCGCACCGGGGTCGGAGAGGAGGACGGAGGTGTCGAGGACGAAGGTCCGACGGTGGACGGCGGCGTCGGCCGCGCGGGCGGCGGTCGGGGTGGGCGCTGCGGTCGTGAGGTTCTGAACCACGGACGTCTCCCGTCTCGGGAACCGACCGCGGCGCGCGGACCGGCTCCCCTCGGCAAGGAACCGGGACCTCAGGTCTCCCGTCGGGCGACCCGGGTCCGGGCCTCCCTGCTGCGTGCGGCAGCGGACACGAAGGACCTCCCGGGTGGGGCGGCGGATGCCTCCCCACGTCCCCGACGCTATCCCCGATCACCCCGAACCGCGGGAGAACCGCCGTGGGAACTCCGCCGTTCGTGTCACGGTCGGTCCCCGTTGGCGGACTGGCCCCTCAGGCGCCGTAGCGGCGTTCGCGCGCGGCGTAGGAGCGCAGCGCCCGCAGGAAGTCGACCTTGCGGAAGTCCGGCCAGAGGACCTCGCAGAAGTAGAACTCCGAGTGCGCGCTCTGCCAGAGCAGGAACCCGCTCAGCCGCTGCTCGCCGGAGGTCCGGATGACCAGGTCGGGGTCCGGCTGACCCTTGGTGTAGAGGTGGTCGGCGATGTGGTCGACGGTCACGACGTCGGCCAGCTCCTCCATCGAGGTGCCCCTGGCCGCGTGCTCGCGCAGCAAGGACCGGACGGCGTCGGCGATCTCCTGCCGACCCCCGTACCCGATCGCGACGTTGACCAGACCCGTCCGGATGTCGGCGGTCTCCTCCTGCAGCCGCCGCAGCCGCCCGGCGGTCTCGGCCGGGAGCAGGTCCAGCGCGCCGACGGGGTGCACCCTCCACCGGCGGGCCGCCGCCACGCGGGCCACGCAGTCCTCGACGATCTCGATGAGCGGGGCGAGCTCCTCGGCCGGGCGTCGGAGGTTGTCGGTGGAGAGCAGGTAGAGGGTGACGACCTCGATGCCCTCGTCGGCGCACCACCCCATGAACTCCACGACCCGGTCGGCCCCGGCGCGGTGGCCGTGGGCGGAGGTCTCGCCGAAGGCCTTGGCCCAGCGCCGGTTGCCGTCGACCATGATGCCGACGTGGCGGGGCAGCGCCGCCGAGTCCAGCGACTTCTCCAGCCGCCGCCCGTACGCGCCGTAGAGCAGGTCGCGGAAGGCCATCGGCGTCACCGTATACCCCGTCCGGCACCCCGCCCGGCAGCTCCGCCGCCCCCCCGAACCTACGGTTGCGTAGGCTACCGTCGGGGGCATGAGCCCGGCGCTCCCGATCGATCCCCCGACCCTCGCGGCGGCGCTCCGCCCCCGGTGGCGCGGCTGGCTGCACGCAGGCACCTTCCCCGCCGCCGTGGCCGCCGGGACCGTGCTCACCGCGCTCGCCCCGACGACCGCCGCGACGGTCGCCGCGGCCGTGTTCACGGTGACCGCGGCCCTGCTGTTCGGCACCAGCGCGCTCTACCACCGGCGGGTCTGGTCACCGCGGGCGAACGCCGTGCTGCGCCGGCTCGACCACAGCAACATCTTCCTGATCATCGCCGGCACCTACACCCCGATCGCGGTGACGACCCTCCCCCCGGGGCGGGCCCAGGTCCTGCTGTGGCTGGTCTGGTCGGGAGCCGTGGCCGGCATCGCCTTCCGGGTGTTCTGGGTCGGGGCGCCGCGCTGGCTGTACACCCCGATCTACGTGGCCCTCGGCTGGGTCGCGGTCGGCTACCTGGGTGACATCACCCGCGGCGGCGGCCTCGCGGTCGCCGTCCTGGTCGTGGTCGGCGGGCTGCTCTACACGGCCGGGGCGGTGGTCTACGGCCTCAAGCGGCCGAACCCCTCACCCCGCTGGTTCGGGTTCCACGAGGTGTTCCACGCGTTCACGGTCGTCGCCTTCGCGGCCCACTACGTCGGGATCTCCCTGGCCACCTACGGCGTCCACGCCACCGCCGCCTGACCGCGGCTCAGCTCAGGGCGGCGCGCAGGGCGGCCGGGTCGGTGGTCGGGGCGTCGCACACCTGACCGCGGCAGACGTAGGCGGCGGGCTCGCCCCCGACCAGACCCCGGTGGGCCAGCAGCTCGGGGCGTTCGGAGCCGGGCAGGCCCCGGGCGACGACGAGCCCGGGCGCGGTCCCGGCGAGCGCGGTCCGGTGCAGCTCGGCCCCGGCCGGGTCGCCCGGGTCGGACAGCACCGCCACCTCGCGCGGGCCGTCCAGCCAGGCCTCGGCGACGGCGAGCCCCTGCCCGGCGAAGCGCGGTGCCGCCCCGCCCACGGCGACGGCGGGGCCGAGTGCACGACTGGCCGCCTCCCGGAACTCCTCCGCCCCGGTCAGGGCCCCGAGGCTCAGCAGCAGCCCCGCGGCGGCCGACGTGCCCGACGGCGTGGCCCCGTCGGTGGGGTCGGTGGCCCGCCCCTCCCCCGCCCGGGCCGCGGCCAGCGCGGGGTCCACCGCGTGCTCGGCCACGTCGACCAACCGACCCTGCTCGTCGGTGAACGCGGTGCGGACCTGCTCGCCGAGGTCCAGGGCGACGTCGAACCAGCGGATCTCCCCCGACACCGCGTAGAGGGCCAGCACACCCTCGCCGAGGTCGCCGAGGTCCTCCAGGACGGCGGGCGGTTCCCCGACGACCCCGTCGCGCGACACCCGCCGCCAGCGACCCTCGACGCGGTGCACCGAGACCAGGAGCTCCGCGGCCCGGCGGGCGGCCACGAGCAGGTCGGGACGGCCGAAGACCGCCCCCGCCTCGGCCAGGGCGGCGACCGCCAGACCGTTCCAGGCGAGCACCACCTTGTCGTCGCGGCCGGGTTGGGGCCGGTCGGCCCGGGCCGCGGCCAGCCGTTCCCGGACCCGCGCGAACCGGTCGAGCTCGTCGTCGGCCAGGGCCCGGTCCAGCTGCAGGGTCGAGGTGCCGTGCTCGAAGGTCCCGGTCTCGCTCACCCGGAACAGCTCGACGGCCCACGGACCGTCCTCCACCCCGAGCACCTCGAGCAGTTCCGCGGGGGTCCAGACGTAGGTGGCGCCCTCGACGGCGTGCACCCGACCGTCCGGGTCGGGCACGGGGGTGTCGGCGTCGAGCGAGGCGGCGAAGGCCCCCTCGGAGGTCTGCAGCTCGGCGATCATCCAGTCGCAGGTGCCCTCGGCCACCCGGCGGTGCTCCGCGTTCCCGGTCGCGCGGAAGGAATGGACGTAGGCCCGGGCCAGCAACGCGTTGTCGTACAACATCTTCTCGAAGTGCGGGACCACCCAGGCGGCGTCGACGGCGTAGCGCGCGAAACCCCCGCCGACCTGGTCGTGGATGCCACCCCGGGCCATCGCGGTCAGCGTGCGCGAGGCCAGCCCGGCCGCCTCCGCCGATCCGGTGCGGGCGGCGTGGCGCAGCAGGAACTCCACCACCATGGAGGGCGGGAACTTCGGGGCGCCGCCGAAACCCCCGCGCTCGCGGTCCTCCTCGGTGAGCAGGCGCCGGACGGCCTCGGCGGCGAGGCGATCGGTGGGGACCTCGGCCGAGGCGGGCAGCTGCGGCGTCGCAAGCGCCGTGGCGATCCGCGCCCCCGAGGCCAGCACCTCCTCGCGACGGTCCCGCCACGCCTCGGCGACGGCGGCCAGCACCTGCCGGAACGCGGGCAGCTGCGGGTGCGCCCGCGGCGGGAAGTACGTTCCGGCGTAGAAGATCTGCCCCTCGGGCGTGCAGAACGTCGTCATCGGCCAGCCACCCTGACCGGTCATCGCCGTCGTCGCCGCCATGTGGACGGCGTCGACGTCCGGACGTTCCTCCCGGTCGACCTTGACGCAGACGAACGCCGCGTTCATCTCGGCCGCGGTCTGCGGGTCCTCGAAGGACTCGTGGGCCATGACGTGGCACCAGTGGCAGGCCGCGTACCCGGTGGAGACCAGCACCGGGACGTCCCGGCGGGCGGCCTCCGCGAACGCGTCGGCCCCCCACTCCCACCAGTGGACGGGGTTGTCCCGGTGCTGCTGGAGGTACGGACTCGTCGCCTGCGCCAACCGGTTCGCCACGTCGCGAGAGTAGGCGTCCCCTGCGGGGTCCGGCCCGCCGAGATGCCGGCCGGGATCAGTCCTGGGGTTCGTCGGCGACGCCGGAGTCGTCGCCGCAGACGGTGCCGTGCGCCCCGGCGACGGCCGGGTCGTCCGCGGTGACCCCGCTCACGACGGTCGTGGTCGCGTCGTTGTGCGCGCTGCTGCGGTTCACGTCGACCACGACCCGGGTCCGCGTCACCGTCCACCGTTCGTCGGGACCGCTGCGCGCGTCGACGCCGTACAGGTCGAGCCCGTCGTCACCGGGCCGGCACTGCAGGCCCGTCCCGACGTCGGTGAAACCCAGGCCGAAGGTGTACTGCTGCCCTTGCGGGTTCGTCAGCTCGACCAGCCCGGGGTTCTCGACGCGGTAGCCGTAGAGCAGGACGGAGCGCCCGGTGTCGAGCAGGACGACCGGCTGACCGCCCTGCAGGATCGCGGCCGAGGCCGAGGCGGCCTGCGGCGCGGCCGAGGTGAAGGGGACCGACTGCGTGCCGTGCCCGGTCGTGGTGACCCCCAGGGTCCGGACCCCGTCCACGTCGGCCAACCACAGGGTGTCGGGCCGACCGTCCCCGTCGAGGTCGACCACCGTGGCCGACCCCGCGCCGGCCGGGGGGCCGCTGGTCCGGGCGGCGCTGGTCGGGGCGGCGCTGGTCTGGGCGGCGCTGGTCTGGGCGCTCGTCGGAGCGCCCATCGCGGCTCCCTCCCCGGTCCCGCCGCAACCGGCCAGCACCAGCGCGGCCAGCAACCCCGGGGTCGGTGCCGCCCGACGCCACCGGGCGCCCGGACGTCGGGGACGGCGTTCCTCGGAGCCGGCCATGGTCCTCATCCTCCTGCTGCGCGGCGATCGGCGACCGGGGAGCCCCGGACACCCCTACGACGCGGGGGCGGGCCCGGACGTTCACGGTCCCGGGAGGACGTCCGGCGGATCTGTCAGGGTGGAACGGTGAAGACCCCCACCCGCTTCGCCGTGCTCGGCACCGGTCACTGGGCCCGGACCTGCCACGGGGCCACCCTCGCGGCGCACCCGGACGTCGAGCTGGTCGGGTTCTGGGGCCGGGACGTCGGACGGGCCCGGGCCGCCGCCGCCGAGCACGGCGGGGAGGGGTTCGACGACCTCGACGTCCTGCTCGACCGGGTCGACGCGGTGACCGTCGCGCTGCCCCCGGACGTGCAGGCCACGGTCGCGCTCCGGGCGGCCGCGGCGGGGCGGCACCTGCTGCTGGACAAGCCGATCGCGCTGGACCTCGCCGCCGCCGACGAGCTGGTCGCGGGCGTGCGGCGCTCCGGGGTCGCCTCCGTCGTCTACCTCACCTACCGGTTCCAGCCCGAGATCACCGACTGGCTGGACGAGCTCGCCGCGCGCGCCCGCCGGGACGGCCCCTGGGAGGGGGCGGTGGCCCGCTGGGCCGGGTCCATCGACGTCCCCGGCAACCCGTACGGCGCCTCTATGTGGCGCCGTGAGCGCGGGGGCCTGTGGGACACCGGACCGCACGCCCTGTCGGTCCTGCTGCCCCTGCTCGGCCCGGTCCGTCGGGTCGCCGCCGGGCGCGGGGTGCGCGACGCGCTCGTCGTGGCCCTGGAGCACGAGTCCGCGGCCGGTTCCTCGATGTCGCTGACCCTCACCGCCCCCGCCGGGGCGGGCGGCAGCTTCGCCACCGTGTGGGGGCCCGGGGGCCGGCACGACCTGCCCCGGTTCACCCAGACCCCCCAGCAGGGTTTCGCCCGGGCGGTGGACCGGCTGCGCGAGGCGGCGGGGACGGGCCGACCCGACGAGCTCGACGTCAGCGCGAACCGGCACACCGTCGCCGTGCTCGCCGCGGCCGAGGAGTTCGCCGCCCGCGCACCCGGCGAGCGCGGGGTCGAGGTCTCCTAGTCCTGCCGCGGGGTCTCGGACTCCTGCTGCGCCGCAGCCGCTTCCGCCTCGACCTGGGCCCGCTGGTTCACCCGGCGGACGCGCCGGGCCATGCTGCGGCCCAGGAAGTAGACCGCGAGCGCCAGCAGGAAGAGGGCCAGGAACCCGCCGATGCCGGGCGAGACGAGATCGGCCGGCGGCGTCTCCTGGCGGGTGGGAACCGGGGTGCTGGTGGCCGCGACCAGGGCCAGCACCAGGGCGCTGCTCACGCGACCCCCTCGCGCAGCCCGGCGAACAGGTCGTCCTCCGGCGTCGTCGTCGGCACGTGCGACACCGCGAGGTGGTAGTCCTCGGTCGGCCACATCTCGCGCTGCAGGTCCATCGGCACCCCGAAGAAGAACCCGTCGGGGTCGATCTGGGTGGCGTGGGCGAGCAGCGCCCGGTCGCGGGTCTCGAACCAGTCGGCGCACTCGACGCGGGTCGTGATCTCGAGCTCCGGCGGGGCGGGGTGGGCGTGGCCCTCCTCGGCGTCGGCGTCCATGCGCTGCACCCACTCGGCGAAGGGCGACTCCAACCCGCGCTCGATCATCGCGTCGTGGAACGCCCGGATCCGGCGCCGGTGGAACGTCGCGTGGTAGTAGAGCTTGTCGACCTGCCAGGCCGGCCCGGCCGCCGGGAAGGCCTCGGGGTCGGCCGCCGCCTCGAAGGCGGCGAGGGACACCTTGTGGCACATGATGTGGTCGGGGTGGGGGTAGCCGCCCGTCTCGTCGTAGGTGGTCATCACGTGGGGGCGGAACTCCCGCACGACGTGGACCAGTGCGTTCGTCGTCAGCTCCAACGGCTCCAGCGCGAAGCACCCCGGCGGCAGCGGGGGCAGCGGGTCGCCCTCGGGCAGCCCGGAGTCGACGTAGCCGAGCCAGCGGTGCTGCACCCCGAGCACCCGGGCCGCCTCGGCCATCTCCCGGCGGCGGTACTCGGCCATGTCCCGCGCGAGCCGGGCGTCGCCCTGCAGGCGCGGGTTGAGCACGTCGCCCCGCTCCCCGCCCGTGCAGGAGACGACCAGGACCTCGACGCCCTCGGCCGCGTAGCGGGCCATCGACGCGGCCCCCTTGCTCGACTCGTCGTCGGGGTGCGCGTGCACGGCCATGAGCCGCAGCGGTTCCGCCACCGTTCCCTCTCCCTCGGTCAATCCGTCTCGCCGCCGCCGGACCCCTCGGCGGGGCCGTGCGACCATCGGGACCATCCTCGCCGATCGGCGGGGGTCTGCCAGCACCGGGAGCCCCAGCAGCATGAGCCGACCGTCCGCCGACGTCCCGGCCGACCACCTCGCGGCCCGCTACGGCCGGTCCCCGCGCGGGGGGCGGCCCTGGTACCGGCGGCCGTTGCCGCTGCTGGGCGCGGTCGTGGCCGCGCTGCTCGTCCTGGCCTACGGCGCCTGGATCGCGGTGGAGCAGACCCAGGGTCCGACGGCCACCGAGATCGGGCACCGCATCCTCGACGACTCGACCGCCGAGCTGCGCCTGGAGATCAACCACGAACCGGGGGTGGCGGCGCGCTGCACCGTGGCGGCGCTCAGCGAGACGTCGGCCGAGGTCGGGCTGCTCGACGTGGACGTCGCCGCGGACGAGCCGGCGGCGGTGCAGCGCACCGTCACCGTCCGCACCACGGCCCGCGCGGTCACCGTCCGGGTGGGCTCGTGCAGCGAGGTCCGCGCCTCCTGAGCGTCCCCGGACGGACGGGTCCGGGCTGGACAGCCCGCGCCGACGGGCTACCGTTGACCCTTCGAGTCGCTCGCTCCCGCGCCGCGGGACGGGCGACTCTGGCGTAGGGGGCGGCCGTCCGGGTCCCCCCGTGAGAGGAGCGAACCACCCGTGAGCGAGATGACCGACGGCAGCGTCACCTGGCTGACGCAGGACGCGTACGACCGGCTCCGCTCGGAGTACGACCACCTGTCCGGCGAGGGCCGCACCGAGCTCGCGAAGCGCATCGAGCAGGCCCGCGAGGAGGGTGACCTCAAGGAGAACGCGGGCTACCACGCGGCCAAGGAGGAGCAGGGCAAGCAGGAGCTGCGGATCCGTCAGCTCAAGCACCTGCTCGAGACGGCCAAGGTCGGCGAGGCCGAGGTGCCCGCCAGCGGCGAGGTCGTGCTCGGCTCGGTCGTCACCGTCGAGCTCGCCGGTGACGAGATGACGTTCCTGCTGGGCAGCCGCGAGATGGGCGACGGAGCCGGTCTCGACGTGTACAGCGAGAAGTCCCCGCTGGGTTCGGCCGTGCTGGGCCGCAAGCCCGGCGACGAGGTCAGCTACACCGCCCCGAACGGCAAGGAGTTCGCGGTCACGGTGAAGAGCACCAAGCCCTTCACCGGCTGAACCGCCGCGGGGGTCCCCCGCGCGTCCGCCCCGGCCCGGCCCGTCCGCTCAGGACGTGGTCGGGTCGGGTCGTTCCGGGGCCAGGGGCGCGTCGGACTCCTCGATCTCCTCGACCTGCTCCTGCGGGCGTCCGCCCCGGGCCAGCGCGGTGATCCCGGTGTTGAGGACGGCGATCAGCGGCACCGCGAACAGGGCGCCGACGATGCCGAAGACGGTGGCCCCGCCGGCCACGCCCAGGATGACCGCGAGCGGGTGCACCGCCACGGCCCGGCCCATCAGGAACGGCTGCAGGACATGGCTCTCCAGCTGCTGCACGCCGATGACGACGCCCAGCATGATCAGCGCCGTCCCCGGCCCCTGGGCGACGAGGGCGACGAGCACCGCCACGGTTCCCGAGAGCAGCGCCCCCACGATGGGGATGAACGCACCGAGGAAGACGAGCAGGCCCAGCGGGATCGCGAGCGGGACGCCGAGCACGGCCGCCCCGATGGCGACCCCGGTCCCGTCGGTGAGCGCGACGATGATCGTGGCCCGCATGTAGTGCGTGAGGGTCACCCAGGACTGCCCCGCGGCGGAGTCGAGCGGTCGTCGCGCCGGGGAGGGCAGCAGGTGCACGAGCCAGGACCAGATGCGGCGCCCCTCGAAGAGGAAGAAGAACGTCGCGAACAGGGTGATGAAGAACCCGGCGATGATGTGGGTCGCCGTGGTCGCGAAGCCCAGCGCCCCGGAGACCAGGCTGCTCTGGTTCTCCTTCAGCGTGGCCTCGGCCCGGCTCAGCAGGTCGGAGAGGGCCGTGGAGTCCAGGTGCAGCGGCCCCGAGGCGAGCCACGACTCGACCTCGGCGACGCCCTGGGTGGCCGAGCGGGACAGGTCGGAGAACCCGTCCGCGGCCTGCGAGCCGACGATGGTGACCAGCCCGGAGAGGATGCCGGCCGCCAGGAGCATCGTGACCGCGACGGCCAGCGCCCGCGGGAGACGGGCCCGGCGCAGCAGCGCGACCACCGGGGAGAGCAGGGCGGTGAGCAGCAGCGCGACCAGCACCGGGATGAGGATCTCGGAGAGGAAGCTGAGCCCGAAGGCCAGCAGGACGACCGCGCCGACGATCACGAGGAACCGCCAGGACCAGGAGGCGGCGGTGCGGACCGCCGGGCTCACGTAGGACGGCGCGGTGGAGGGGGCCTCGGGCATGGGGCCATCCTGCTCCGTGATCACCGGCGCGCGCGCCGAGGCGGGTCAGACGCGGCCGAGGCGCGCGATGTCCTCGGAGAACTCCGCCGCCGTCTCGGCCGAGACCGTGGCCCGGGTGACGGCCACCGCGTCCAGGTAGTCCTCGGTGCGCGGTCCCGCGTGGGCGGCGTCCTCGGCGGAGAGGGTGAGGGCGTGCTCCATGGCCGCCTGCGAGGCCCGCCGGGCGGCGAACTCGATGTCGGCGGGCGAGAACCCCTCGCTCTCCTCGACCACGCGGGCCAGGTCGACGTCGGCGCGCACGGGCTCGGGCACGTACCGGCTCCAGATCGCCGCCCGCGCGGTGGCGTCGGGCAGGCCGATCGGGAGCAGGTAGTCGAAGCGGCCGTGCCGCAGGAACGCCCCGTCGATGGCCCGGATGAAGTTGGTCGCGCACACCAGGAGTCGACCGGGTTGCTCACGGAAGGCCGGGATGAGCTTGAGCAGCTCGTTGGTGACGCCCTGCATGGCCGAGGGCGGTTCCCCGCCGCGGTGGGCGGCGATCTCCTCCACCTCGTCGATGAACACCACGACGTGCTCCAGCTGCGCGACGCGGGCGAAGGTGTCGCGCAGGGCCCCGGCCAACCCGCGGGGGTCCCCGGCCAGGCGGGAGGGGAAGACCTCGACGAAGGGCCACTCCAGGCGGGAGGCGATCGCCTTGGCGAACGTGGTCTTGCCCGTCCCGGGCGGTCCGAACAGGATCACCGCCCGCGGCGGGGCCACGCCGAAGCGGGCCGCGAGGTCGGGGTTGGCCAGGGGCGTCACCAGGCGTCGTTCCAGCAGCCCCTTCTCGTTCTCCATCCCGCCGATCCCGTCCCACAGCCCGCGCGGCAGCAGCCGGCCCCCGAGCTCGGCCAGCAGCGCGACCTCCCCGCGCTGCAACGGGAGCTCCCGCTCGACGTAGTGCAGGTCCTTCTTGGCGACGAAACCCCCGCGGCGGAACCCGTCCAGGGTGGCGTCGTCGTCGTTGAGCAGGGCCGAGAGCTTCGTCAGGCCCGCGGTCGCCTCCGTGTCGTCGTCGGTCATGGCCGTCTCGAGGGCGGCCAGCAACCGCGGTGCGGTGCTGCGCTGGGCGGGGTCGGTGGCCAGGAAGACCACCCAGCCCTGGGCGTGCGCCGCGCGACCGACCGCGACCCCCACGACCGCCCCGCGGTGCAGCGCGACGACCGCGAAGTCCTTCTGGCAGGAGGCCAGGACCTCCGAGAGCGCGTAGACCGGTTCCCCGCTGCTGGCCCGCTGCGCCTCCCAGAGGGCGAGGACCGCGTCGAGGTCGTCGGGGTGGAAGGGTCGGATGCTGACCTGGTTCACGGGCCGTCCCTCGAACTCGGGCCCTCCTCGGGCCGGGAGGTCCGTGAGCCTAGGGCACCCTGCCTCTGGTGCGGGTACGGGCGGGCGGACGTAGGTTCGGTCGCGTGACGTCGAGCGCAGTTCCCGCCACCCTCCCGGACGTTCCCGCCGACCTTCCCCGCACGCTGGGCGCGCTGCGCGCGGCGGGCGTGGAGTACCGCGGCATCAAGACCGAGCTGCGGGAGAACCTGCTGGACCGGATGCGGGCCGGCGGCAAGCGGTTCCCCGGGGTCGTGGGGTACGAGGAGACCGTCGAGCCCGAGCTCGAACGGGCCCTGCTGGCCGGGCACGACATCGTGCTGCTCGGTGAACGCGGCCAGGGCAAGACGCGGTTGCTGCGCTCGCTCGTCGGCCTGCTCGACGAGTGGACGCCGGTGATCGAGGGCAGCGAGCTGAACGAGCACCCCTACGCCCCGTTGAGCGCGGCCTCCCGACGGCGGGTCCGGGAGCTGGGCGCCGACCTGCCGGTCGGCTGGCTGCACCGGTCGCTGCGCTACGGCGAGAAGCTCGCGACCCCGGACACCTCGGTCGGCGACCTCATCGGCGACGTGGACCCGGTCAAGGTCGCCGAGGGCCGGACCCTGGGCGACCCCGAGACGATCCACTTCGGCCTCGTCCCCCGCACCAACCGCGGCATCTTCGCGATCAACGAGCTCCCCGACCTCGCCGAGCGGATCCAGGTCGCCCTGCTGAACGTGCTGGAAGAGCGTGACATCCAGGTCCGCGGCTACCAGTTGCGGCTGCCGCTGGACGTGCTGCTGGTGGCCAGCGCCAACCCCGAGGACTACACCAACCGCGGGCGCATCATCACCCCGCTCAAGGACCGCTTCGGGGCCGAGATCCGGACCCACTACCCGCTCGAGGTCGCTCTCGAGGTGGAGCTCGTGCGCCAGGAGGCCGACGCCGTCGCCGAGGTCCCCGAGCACCTGCTGGAGGTCCTGGCCCGCTTCACCCGCGGCGTGCGGGAGTCGCCCGCCGTGGACCCGGCCTCCGGGGTCAGCGCCCGGTTCACCATCGCCGCGGTCGAGACGGTGGCCGCCGCCGCGCTGCGCCGCTCGGCCCTCACCGACGAGGCCGGCGCCCCGGTCGCCCGGGTCGGCGACCTCTGGTCGGTCGTCCCCGTGCTCGGCGGGAAGGTGGAGTTCGAGCAGGGCGAGGAGGGGCGCGAGGCCGAGGTCCTGCAGCACCTGCTGCGGGTCGCCGTGGCCGAGACCTACCGGGCGCGGCTCGGCGGGGCCGAGCTCGGCGCGTTCGCCGAGCTGGTCGCCGAAGGTCGCACCATCGAGACCGGGGAGCTGGTCGCGGCGGAACGGCTGCTGGAGCAGGTCGGCTCGGTGGCCGGGCTCGGGCAGGTGCTCGACCGGCTCGGCCTGGAGGACCCCTCCCCCGGCCGCGCCGCCAGCGGCGTCGAGTTCGTGCTCGAGGCGCTGCACCTCACCCGCCGGTTGGACAAGATCGTCCTCGAGGACGGCCGCACGGTCTACGGCGGCTGAGCCGTCACCCCACCCGGTCGCGGACCGCGGCGGCGACGGCGGACAGGTCGGCGTCGCCGCGGACCGGGTCCCCGGCCGGGGGCGGCGGGCCGGGGAGGGTCAGCCAGCTGAAGCACCCCACCTGCTCCCGGGTCCGGGGCGCCTCGACCGTCGGGGTCAGCGGACGGGTCCGGACCACGAGCGCCGTCAGCTCGTGGCGGGGACGGAAGTCGACCCGGGTGCGCTGCACCGACTCCCGGGTCCAGAGGTGGAACTCCTCGACCTCGGCGAGACGGTCCGGACGGCGGACGACGATCGCGTCGACCACCTCGCACGCGGCTCGCAGCACGACCCGGTCCTCGCTCACGTCGTCCTGGCCGGACACCAAGAGGTCCGCGAACCCCGGCCGGACGGCGTCGGCGTGGCCGTGCGCGACGGTCGGGAACAGCAGGAACGCGCGGGCCCCCACCTCGAACCGCTTCTCCCGGATTCCGCCCTTGCGCAGCAGCAGCGTCTGGCGGCCCTCCAGGAGCGCGTGGACCACCCCGGCCCACTCCTTGAGCGCCGGGACCCCGGTCGGCCCGACCCGTCCCAGCCCGACCCCGTCCACACGGGCGACCCTACCCGGCTAGCCTTCCACCCCGACGAGAGGGAATCCCGTGACCGACGACGACCGAGAACTCCCCCTGGCCGGGGTGCGGGTCCTCGAACTCGGCAACTACATCGCCGCCCCGACCGCGGGCCGGTTGCTCGCCGACTTCGGGGCCGAGGTCATCAAGGTCGAGCGCCCCCGCACGGGCGACGAACTGCGCAACTGGCGGCTGTACGCCGGGGACACCTCGATGCTCTACCGCACCGTCAACCGCGGCAAGAAGTCGATCGTGCTGGACCTGCGCTCGCCCGAGGGGCGCGCGGTGGCCCTGGACCTGGTCGGGGCGTGCGACGCCTTGGTCGAGAACTTCCGGCCGGGGACGCTCGACCGCTGGGGGATGTCGGCCGAGGAACTGCACGCGGTGAACCCCGACCTGGTGGTGGCCCGCATCTCGGCCTTCGGCCAGACGGGCCCGCTGGCCGCGCGACCGGGTTTCGCCGCGGTCGCCGAGGCGTTCGGCGGCCTGCGGGCCCTGGTCGGCGAGGCCGACCGACCGCCGGCGCGGACCGGGGTCTCGATCGGCGACTCGATCGCGGGCCTGTACGCCGCGTTCGGCGTGGTGATGGCCCTGTTCCAGCGTGACCGGCGCACCGCGAGCGGTCGGGCGGCGCCCGGCCCCCGCGACCAGCAGGTCGACGTGGCCCTGAGCGAGGCGGTGCTCTCCATGATGGAGTCGCTGGTTCCCGACCACTCCGCCTACGGGGTGACGCGCACCCGGGTCGGCGGCCGCATGGAGGGGATCGCCCCGTCCAACGCCTACGACTGCGCCGACGGGTCGGTGGTGGTGGCCGGCAACGGCGACTCCATCTTCGGGCGGTTCATGACAGCCATCGACCGACCCGACCTCGCCGACGACCCTGCGCTGCAGACCAACGCGGAGCGCTGGCGGCGTCGCGACGAGCTCGACCACGCCATCGGCGCCTGGACCGCGGCGCGACCCCGGTCGGAGGTGCTGGCCACGCTGGACGCCGCCGGGGTGCCCGCGGGACCGATCTACGAGGCCGCGGACATCCGCTCCGACGAGCAGTTCGCGGCCCGGGGCATGGTGCAGTCCCTCACGGTCGACGCGGGCCGCGGGCCGCAGGCGGTGGACTTCCCCGGGATCGTCCCCGTCCTCGGGGAGACCTCGTTGCCCGTCCGGTCCGTGGGGCCCGATCTCGGGGAGCACACCCGCGCGGTCCTGGCCGAGGTCCTCGGCTGGGACGCGCAGCGGATCGACACGTTCCTGGAGGAGAAGTGACGGTCGAATTGCGCGACGTGACGCTGCGGGACGGGTTGCAGCTGGTCGGGAAGGCGCCGTCGACGGCGCGCAAGGTCGAGATCGCGCGGGAACTCCTCGCCCTCGGGGTGCCCTCCCTGGAGATCGGGTCGATGGCCCGCGGCGACCTCGTTCCCACCCTGGCCGACACGCTTCACATCGTGGACGCCCTGACGCCCGAGGAACTCGCCCGGTGCTGGGTCTGGGTCGCCACCCCCGGTCACGTCCGGCGGGCGCGGGAACGCGGGGTCGTGAACTTCCAGTACTGCCTGTCGGTCTCCGACGCCCACAACCGGGCGAACCTCGGCCGCAGCACCGAGCAGAGCCTCGACACCGTCGCCGACGGTGTGGCCGCCGCGAACGGCGGGCGCGTGCAGCTGACCCTCGCCACGAGTTTCACCTGCCCGTTCGAGGGGCCCGTGGACCCCGGCGAGGTCGTCCGCATCGCGAACGACCCCCGCACCGCCGGGACCGAGGACGTGGTCGTCTGCGACACGCTCGGACAGGCGCGTCCGGGCGAGGTGGCGAGCCTCGTCGCCCGCGTCCGCGACGAGACCCCGCCGCGCCGCATCGGGTTCCACGGTCACGACACCTGGGGGCAGGGGGTCGCCAACGCGGTGGCCGCGGTCGGGGCGGGGGCCGCCTTCGTCGACGGGACCCTCGGCGGTCTGGGCGGGTGCCCCTTCGCCCCGGGGGCCAGCGGCAACACCGCGAGCGAGGACCTCGCCTTCGGGCTGCGCCCGGAGTTCGCGACCCCGGACGCGTTCCGCGCCCTGGTGCGGCTGGGCGAGGACCTGACGGCCGAGCTCGGCGAGAACAACAGTTCCCGTGCGGCGCAGGGGGCACGCTCGCGGGCAGCCGCGTTCGGCTGGGTGCTCTGAACGCGACCTACCGGGCCAGCGCCGCAGCCATCGCGCCGCGGGTGCCGAGCTCGGTGAGTTCGGCCCGCGCTCGCGCGACCGCCGCCCGGAAACCCTCGTGGGTCGACAGGTCGGCGAACACCTCGGGCAGGGCGGCGACGAACCCTCCCGGGGTCTGGTGCTCGGCGGCGATCGCCGCGACCAACCGGTCGTGCCGCCGGTCGGGCACCGCCTCCCCCGCGGCCCACCGGCGTTCCAGCCAGACGCTCCACCCGGCGACCACCAGTGCGGCGACGGGCGGGACCACCCCGGCCGCGATCCGGTCGCGCACCACCGGCAGCACGAAGGTGGGGATCCGGTCGGAGGCGTCGGCGACCTGCCGGGCGAGGGTGTCGGCGATGGCCCGGTTGCCGAACCGGGCGAGCAGCGTGGAGCAGTAGTCGTCCAGGTCGATCCCGGGGACCGGCGGCAGCGTGGGGCGCGCCTCACGGTCCATCCACGCCCGCAGGAACTCCCGAAACCCGGGATCGAGGCAGACCTCGTGGACCATCTCGGCCCCGTCCAGCTGGCCCAGGTATCCCATGACCTGGTGGGAGGCGTTGAGCAGGCGGAGCTTCATCAGCTCGTAGGGTTCGACGTCCGCGACGACCTGGACCCCCACGTCCTGCAGCGGCGGCCGCCCGGCGGGGAACGTGTCCTCCAGCACCCACTGCACGAACACCTCGCTGCGGACGGGCCAGGCGTCGACGATGCCGTGGCGGTCGTGCAGGACGGTGGCGACCTCGGGGGTCGTGGCCGGGGTGATGCGGTCCACCATCGAGTTCGGGAACGCCACCTCGGCCGCGATCCAGGCGGCGAGCTCCGGGTTGACCCGGCTGGCGAACCCCACCAGGGCGCTGCGGCAGAACGTCCCGTTGCCGGGCAGGTTGTCGCACGACACGACCGTGAACGGAACCGTGCCCCCCGCCCGTCGTCGCTGCAGGGCGAGGGTCAGGAAACCGAGCGCGCTGCGCGGGGTCCACGATCCGCCGCGACCGGCCGCCTCCAGGTCGGCGAGGACCTCGGCGTCGACCGGACGGAACTCCCCCGTCGCGTCGTCGACGTTGTACCCGCCCTCGGTGATGGTCAACGACACGATGCGGGTGCCGGGTGCCGCGAGTTCGGCGAGCACGGCCTCGGGGTCGTCCGGGGCGAAGAGGTAGCGGTGCAACGACCCGATCACCCGGGCCTCGGAGCGTCCCGCGTCGTCCAGGGTGAGCGACGTGAACAGGTGGTCCTGGGCGCGGAGGACGTCGCGGGTGCGGGCGTCGCCGGGCAGCAGCCCGACCCCGCAGATACCCCACTCCGGGTGCCCGGCCGCGAGCACCCGGTCGAAGAACATCGCCTGGTGGGCCCGGTGGAACGCGCCGACCCCGAGGTGGACGATGCCCGTCCGCACCGCCGAGCGGTCGTAGGCCGGCAGCGCCGGGTGCGTCGGGTCGGTCCCGGGGACGGTCAGGTCGAGTCGTGGTCGGAGGGCGAGCACCAGGTCGGCCCGTTCCCGCGTCTGCTCGACCCGGAGGCCGTTGGGCAGGTCGACGTCGCGGATCCAGGCCAGGGCCGTCTCGCCGTGGTCGCCGAAACTCGCCCGGCGGGCGGTGAGCCGGCGTTCCCGCTCGCCGGCGTCCACGTCGAGGAACCACACCTCGTCGAGCTGCTCCCGGACCTCGCCCCAACCGTGGTCGTCCAGCAGGAGGTAGTTCCCCTCGGTGACCACCAGCGCGACGTCGGCGGGGACGGCCTGGGCCCCCGCGACCGCCTCGTCGAGCCCACGGTCGAACACCGGGGCGTAGACGGTTCCCGATTGCTGCGCCCGGATCCGCCGCAGCAGGGCGACGTAGCCCGCGACGTCGAAGGTGTCCGGTGCACCCTTGCGGCCACGGCGGCCCAACCGGTCCAGCTCGACGTTGGCGAGATGGAACCCGTCCATCCCGACGATCACGACGTCGTCACCCAGGGCGTCGGCCAGGGCCGCGCAGACCGTGGACTTGCCGGCGCCGGGGGCGCCGGTGATGCCGATCAGTCGTCGCCCCCCGGAGGCCTGCAGGTCGCGGGCCCGGCGTACGAGGTCCTCGGGGGTGACGGTCATCGGCACACCGGGTTCACGGTTCACGGGTCGGACGTCGCTTTCGACGGGCCCGGCGGAGCCGGGCGAGGGGGCAGGTGGGGACCGTACGGTCGGGATGACACCGGTGTCAACGACACGGGGTCGGCCGGCGATCACGACCCCGGCTCGGCCATGACACCGGTGACAAGGGCCCCCCGTCTGTGCTTCCATGAGGGACCGCGACCGGACGGACGGACCGAGGAGGCCAGGGTGGCGACCATGCGCGAGGTCGCGCAGCTGGCCCAGGTCAGCGTGAAGACCGTGTCCCGGGTCTTCAACAACGACCCCCACGTCCTCCCCGAGACCCGGACGCGGGTCGAGACGGTGCTGCGGGAGCTGCACTACGTCCCCAACACCGTCGCGACGACGTTCCGCCGTGGCCGGGTCACCTCGATCGGCGTCGCCGTCCCCGACCTCGCCGACCCGTTCTTCTCGGCCGTGGCCAAGGCCGTCGACCAGGTGGCCAGCGAGAACGGGATGACGGTGTTCATCGCCGACATCGGCTGGGACGCGGCCGCCGAGGCCGCGGCCCTCGAGGCCCTGATCAGCCGGCAGCCCGGGGGCCTGGTCATCGTGCCCACCTCGACCGACCAGGGATACCTCCGGCAGTGGGCCGAGCGGATCCCGCTGGTCTTCGTCGACCGGTGCCCGGTCGACCTCGACGCCGACTCCTTCACCGAGAACGACCACGCCGGTGCGTACCTGGCGACCCGGCACCTGGCCGAGCACGGGCACCGCAGCATCGCGTTCTTTGGGGACAGCTTCGACATCACCACGGTCCGCAACCGGTTCGAGGGGTACCAGGACGCCCTCCGCGACGCGGGACTGGTCGTCGACGAGGATCTGGTGTTCCTCGGCGCGACGGACGCGACCGGGGCGGAGGAGGCGGTGTCCCGCCTCTCGGCCCATCCCGCTTCCCCGACCGCCATCTTCTCCTCGAACGCCCGCTGCACCATGCACCTGGTCCCCGCCGTGGCCGGGGGGCACTGGGCGATCGTGGGATTCGGCGACTTCCCCATGGCGAACATGCTGTCCCCGGGGATCACCGTCATCGACCAGGACCCGGTGGCCCTGGGCCGCATGGCCGCCCAACGGGTCGTGGACCGGATCGAGCAGCCGGACCGCCACTACCAGCGCCGCAACATCCTCCCCGTCCGCCTGCGCGAACGGGAGTCCTGCGGATGGTCGGCCGCCGAACCGGGACTGTTCCCCCGCTCCAGCCCGGCGGGGCGCAGTTTCTGGCCCGCTGCTCAGGTCGTCGCCGCCGGCTGACCCGGCGGGTACTCAGAACGGGGGCGCGTCGCCGCCACCCCAGCTCGACGTCACGGTGTCGCGGACCCGGCGTCGGTGGGCGGCGCGGGTCTCGAAGACGTACAGCGTCTTCTGCCGGTGGTGCCTCCGGCAGGAGGCGTGCAGGTTCGACCGCACGGTCCGCCCGCCTTCCTCGAACGGGACCCGGTGGTCCAGGTCGCAGTCGATCGCGGGCACCAGGCAGCCCGGCGTCGTGCACGTCTTGTCACGGCTCTGTACGAACCGTCGCAGCGCGGTGCCGGGGCGGTAGACCCGGGGAGACACGTCCAGGACCTCGCCCGACACCGGGTCGGTGAGGACCCTTCGCCAGTCCCAGTCCGCGGCCAGGGCGCGGGCCAGGGCGGCGGGGACCGGGCCGATCCCGGCGACCTCGCCGGGTTCCTCGTCCAGACCCAGCAACGTCCGTGCGGCGATCGTCACGTGGACGGTGGTGCTGGAGGCGGGGCGGTGGGCGCGGACGTGCTTCACCGGGTTCCCCTCTCCCGCCTCCGCGAGCTCGGTGGGGTCCGACAAGGCCGGGACGCCGTCGCGCATCACGGTGGTCAGGACGTCGGTGAACACGTCGGCCCGGCGTTGCTGATGCGTCCGGTGGTCACGGGTTCCGGTGGCCGTGGCGTGGTCGGCCGCCGCGTCGGCGGCGGCGGTCAACCACCGGTCGAACCGCACCGCGACGTCCTTGCCGACCAGCGCGGTGAGGTGGGCCGAGAGACCGGAGTCCTCACCTGCGTCGCACAGGTCCACCGAGACGTGACGGTTCGCGTCGGCGACCCGGACCGCGACCGGGACGTGGTCGGGGGTGAGGCGGCGGATGACCTTCGTGCAGTGCCGGGTCAACTGCTGCGGGGTCGGGTGGACCTGCGCGATGAATCCGAGCGCGCTGCGGGTGAGTTCGGCCTGGGCGGCGATCAAGGTGTCGCCGTCGAGGACGGGTTCCCCGAACGCGCCCACCCGAACACCCTCCGAACCCTCGATGGGGACGAGGGTGGCTTCTCGGGCGGCGAGGCGGTCGTGGGCGCGGCGGATCACCGCGCGGTGGGTGGCGGTGATGTCCCCCGCCCGGTAGGCGTCGTGCAGGACCGGGTCCTTGAGGGCGTCCTCCGCGTCGCCGACCTGCCCCACGGCTTGCAGGTGGGACAGGTGCCGCGCCTCGGCCAGAATCATCGCGGCCACCTCGGCCACCAGGTGGTCGAGGAGTTCGGGGGTGAGTTTCTCCCCGTCGCGGGTGCAGCCGAGGTCGCGGGCGCGGACCACGTCGGGGTGCTCGCGGCGGACCCAGTCCAGCAGCGCGATCACGGCGTCGATGGCCAGGGCGTGACCGGCGGAACGGACGCGTTCGGAGGCCTACAACAACTCGGTGAGCGCGTCGCGGGGTGACAGCTGCTCCCCTACGTCCACCAGCTCGAAATCCGGTTCCACGACCCCCGCACTCATGTGCGAATTCTACTCGAACAGCTGCCCGTGATCAACGCAGAGTTTGTCCGAAGTCGTTGCTGCACAACGAGTTACCGCCAGAATCGGGTCAGGGATCGTCGTCGAACACTGCCGAGGCATCGGACTCTCAGTCCACGGTGGCGTCCAGTTCCCACCCGTTCTCGCGGCACCGCCGCACGACGTCCGCCGCCTCGGCCAGAGCAGCACGGTGGTACGGGTCGTCGGTGATGGTCTGGGCCAGCAGGAAGTCGTGGGCGAGTTGGTCCAGGTCCTGCGGTCGGTAATGCTGGTCGCGGAACGCCGTCCACCGGGCCAGCTCCGGCAGGCCGGCCGCGTACATCTCGTCGGCGCCGTGACGGAACAGGAAGTCCTCGAGGTCGTCCCCGGTCGCGAAGTTGTCGACGAGGATGGCCGCCGACACTCGTCGTCGGCGCTCGGCCCGGGTCAGCCGCTGCTTCCGACGCCCGGAGCCGTCGCCGGACGGCACCGAGCCGATCATGGTCCGCCCCACGTGAAACCCCTCGCCGAACGGGGCCTGCTCCGCTGCGGACGACCCGGCCCTGCCACTCCTGACAGCCATGCTGCCATCTCGTCGTGGTCCGATCAGTTCTGATTCTCCAGGTCGGTCGGCAACGGCACCCGGATCGTCCCCGCGGTGTCGGGCACGACCATCCCTCCCGTGGTGACGGCGGCGAGGTCCACGGTCTCGACGTCCGCCGGGAGGGTGAAGGCCGCGACCCGCGGAACGTTCTCCCCGGGCACCAACGCCTTCGTCTCCACCGTGAGCGCCGGTGCGGGTTCGCCATCCACGCAGACCTGGACGGCGGCGACGTCGCGGGCCACCATCACCGACCACACGGTCGCTGACCCGGGTTCCCCGCCGCTGTTCAAGAATGACAACTGCGAGGTGATGCGCGAGGGGTCGTCCAGCCAGGCCTGGTGTCGCCGGCACAGAGTCCGTCGTCGGTGTCGATCGGTTCGGCGTAGGCCACGCCGGCGTGGCCCAGTCGCCGGCCCGTCCACCCCGAACCGTCGGAGAAGGTGCTCAGACCCAACAGCGGCGGGCCACCGCAGGCGTCGGGCAGGAGTTTGGGCTGCACCCACCAGTCGCGCCCGTCCGTCGTCCCGCTGATCAGGACGGCTTCGGGGTCGGGCACCCGGAGCCCGTACCCGGCGGCGGCCAGACCGAGCGCGGCCACCCCGGTGGCGACCAGGACGACGACCCGGCGTGGACGCGATGCTCGGGGACTGCCGCCACCGCGATGGTCGAGGTCGGGGACCTGGGCGGCGATGCGCGTCAGGTCGCGGTGGAGGCGGGGCCCCAGGTCGGCTTCGAGTCGGGCCAGTTCGGTGTCGATGCTGTTCACGGCCGGTCCTTTCCGGGGGTCGTGTGCGTCGGCCCTGGCAGCGTTCGCTGCAGCGTCTTCAGGGCGCGGTGCAGGTCGGAGCGGACGGTTGCGGCCGGGCGACCCAGCAGGTCCGCGATCTGGGTCAACGGGAGGTCCTCGTAGAAGCGCAGCACCACGACGGCACGCTGCGTCGGGGGAAGCTGCCGCAGCTCCACCCACGTGTCGTCCGTCTCGGGTGGAAGCACCACGGGTTCGGCGTCGAAGAACGCCGTGAACCGGCGAGCGCGGTAGCGGCGGCGGTGATGGTCGTTGACCGTGTTGACGACCGCGCGACGCAGGTAGGCGGCAGGGTCCTCGATGTCGTCCCACCGCGGGGAGGCACTGGCGAAGACCGCGTGCACGATGTCCTCGGCGTCGTGCCGCGAGCCGGTCATCAGCATCGCCAGGCGCAGCAAGGGTGCATGGTGCCGGCGGTAGGCCGCCTCCAGCGTGGGGCGCTGCAGGCTCGGGGGTCGCTCACACCTGCCTCGTCGTCCGGGCGGCCCCTGGCGTTGCAGCCGTTGCGGAAGAAATGATCGGTCCCCCCACGCGAACGGCCGCCCTCCCCCGCACTCTGCGGGGAAGGACGGCCGTCGACGGATCCCGGAGGACCGGGAGGGATTTCAGGCGTTCTGGGGGAAGCCGAGGTTCAGGCCGCCGTGGGAGGGGTCGAGCCAGCGTTCGGTGACGACCTTGCCGCGGGTGAAGAAGTGCACGCCCTCGGCGCCGTGGGCGTGGGTGTCGCCGAACAGCGAGGCCTTCCAGCCGCCGAAGGAGTAGTAGGCGACCGGGACAGGGACCGGGACGTTGATCCCGATCATGCCGACCTGGACCTCGTTGCGGAATTTGCGGGCCGCGCCACCGTCGTTGGTGAAGATGGCGACGCCGTTGCCGTAGCGGTTGGAGTTGATGAGCTCCATGCCCTCGTCGTAGCCGGCGACGCGGACCACGGACAGGACCGGGCCGAAGATCTCGTCGGTGTAGATCGACATGTCGGTGCTGACCTTGTCGAACAGGGTCGGGCCCAGCCAGAAGCCCTCGGCGACGGCCTGCTCGTCCTGGGCGTCGGGGACGACCTCGCGGCCGTCGATGACCAGCTCGGCCCCCTCGGAGACGCCGGCGTCGACGTAGCCGGTGACCTTGTCGCGGTGGGGGCCGGTGACCAGGGGGCCCATGTCGCAGCCGCGGCGGCCGTCGCCGGTGCGCAGGGTCGCGACACGCTCCTTGATCTTGGCGATCAGCTCATCGGCGATGGAGTCGGTGGCCAGCAGCGCGGAGACGGCCATGCAGCGTTCCCCGGCGGAACCGAAACCGGCGTTGACCGCGGCGTCGGCGGCCAGGTCGAGGTCGGCGTCGGGCAGGACCAGCATGTGGTTCTTCGCCCCGCCCAGGGCCTGCACGCGCTTGCCGTGGCTGGTGCCGGTCTCGTACACGTACTGCGCGATCGGGGTGGAACCCACGAAGGACACCGAGGCGACGTCGGGGTGGGTGAGCAGGCCGTCGACGGCGACCTTGTCGCCGTGCAGGACGTTGAACACGCCGTCGGGCAGGCCCGCGTCCTTCCACAGCTGCGCGATGAAGTTCGCCGCCGAGGGGTCCTTCTCGCTGGGCTTGAGGACCACGGTGTTGCCGGCCGCGATCGCGATGGGGAAGAACCACATCGGGACCATCGCGGGGAAGTTGAACGGAGAGATGATCGAGACGACGCCGAGGGGCTGCCGGATCGAGTACACGTCGATCTTGGTGGAGGCGTTCTCGGAGAACCCGCCCTTGAGGAGGGTGTTGATGCCGCAGGCGAGCTCCACGACCTCCTGCCCGCGCGAGACCTCACCCAGGGCGTCGGAGACGACCTTGCCGTGCTCGGCGGTGATGATCTCGGCGAGCTCACCCTTGCGCTCGTCCAGCAGCTGACGGAACTTGAACAGGACCGTGGTGCGGCGGGCGAGGGAGGTGTCGCGCCAGGCCGGGAAGGCGGCCTTGGCCGCGGCCACCGCGTCGTTCACGTCCTGCTCGGAGGCGAGCACGACCTGCTTGGTCACCTGACCGGTGGCCGGGTCGTAGACGTCGGCGCGACGCTCACCCGAGCCGGCGGCCTGCGCTCCGGAGATCCAGTGCTGGACGACGGCGCCGCCGTCGGCCTGGCCAGCGGCGGCGGTGGAGCTGGCGGTGGTCGTGGTCACGAAAAGATCCTCCTCGAACGGTGCCGTGCAGGGCGTCGTGCACGGGCATTGTGCCACCCTCGGACCCCCATTTGTCCAGACATACTCACACCGACATCGCTCGGCGGGCCGTCCGGCCCGGTGCGGCGTAGCGTCGTCGCGGCTCATCGTGGAGACCCGTACGCACCGGAATCGAGGCGTCCATGTCCGACCCGTCCACCCCCGCCGCCGACGCGGCCGTCCGGACCGCGGTCCGGCGCACCGTGGGCGTCATCGCCCTCGGTGGTCTGCTCTTCGGCTATGACACCGGGGTGATCTCCGGCGCGCTGCTGTTCATCACGCCCGCCTTCGACCTGTCCGAGACCGCGCAGCAGGTGGTCGTCGCCTCCCTGCTGGCCGGCGCCATCGTCGGGGCGCTCGTGGCCGGGGCGGTGCTGGACCGCTTCGGGCGCCGCCGGGTCCTGCAGGTCGCCGCGGTGGTGTTCACCGCGGGCGCCCTGGCCGCCGGACTCGCCCCCGACACCTGGCTGCTGATCGCCGCCCGGATCGTCCTCGGCATCGCCATCGGCGTCTCCTCGGCCGCGGTCCCGGCCTACCTCGCCGAGATCGCCCCCGCCGCGACCCGCGGCCGGATCGTCTCGATGAACCAGCTGCTCATCACCGTCGGCATCTTCGTCTCCTACCTGGTCGGGTTCGCCCTCTCCTCCTCGGAGAACTGGCGGCTCATGCTGGCCCTGGCGGCGGTCCCCTCGGCCGTGATGTTCCTCGGCCTGCTGAAGCAGCCGGAGTCGCCGCGCTGGCTGGCCAGCGTCGGCCGGGTGGACGAGGCCCGCGAGGTGCTGAAGCGACTGCGCCCCGCCGACGAGGTCGAGACCGAGCTGCGCGACATCGCCGACACCCTGCGCGAGGAGTCCCGCTCCAGCTACCGCGACCTGCTCCGCCCCGAGGTCCGCCCCGCCCTGCGGCTCGGGATCGGGGTCGCCGCGGCCAACCAGCTCATCGGCGTCAACGCGGTCATCTACTACGCGCCCACGCTGCTCACCCAGGCCGGGTTCGGCTCGTCGGCCGCGATCGCGGCCCAGGTCGGCATCGGCACGGTCAACATGATCGTCACCGTGCTGGCCCTGATGTTCGTGGACCGGCTCGGGCGGCGGCCGCTGCTGATCGGCGGGACGGCGGTGTCGACCCTGGCGCTGGGGGTGATGGGGCGCTGTACCTGGTGGAGGACGTCAGCACGGTGTCCTGGCTGCTGGTCGGGGCCCTCTGCGTCTACATCGCCGCGTTCGCGGGTTCCCTCGGCATCGCCATCTGGCTGGTGAACTCCGAGGTGCACGCGACCGCCATCCGCGGCAAGGCCTCGTCCATGGGGACGTTCACGCACTGGGGGCTGGACTTCATCATCTCGCTGACCGTGCTGACGATGATCTCGACGTTCACCGAGACCGGAACGTTCTGGTTGTTCGGGGTGTTCGGGCTGCTCGCGACGATCTGGATGGCCAAGGCGTTGCCGGAGACCAAGGGGCGCAGTCTGGAGGACGTCGACGCCGAGCTGCGCGCCCGGGCCACCGGGGCACCCGCGGGCGGCCGGGGCGGGCGCACCCTCGACGTCCGCGACCGGAGCGTGGCGGAGTCGCGGAAGCGGACGTAGCTTCTCCTGCAGGGCCGGCTCCGTTCCCGGAGCGGCCCCGTCGAGGGGAGCACGCATGTCCGACGCCCGTGACCGGCGCCGCCCGGGACGTTTCCGGTACGGCGCCTGGGCCGGCGGTCCGGACCCCCTCGCCCCGCCCTACGACGTCCGGGCCGCGGTCGACGCGGTCGGTCGGGAGGTGCTGCAGGGCGGCAGCCTCCGCGACGCCCTGCGCGACCTGCTGCGCTCGGGCCCGCCGGGTGAGCGCGGCGACCGCGGCCGGGGTCTGGACGACCTGCGGGCCCGCGCCGCGCGGTTGCGGCGCGAGGCCGCGCGTCGCGGGGACCTCGACGGCGCGCTGACCACGGCGCGCGCCCGACTGGACCAGGCTCTGGCCGCCGAGCGCGAGGCCCTGGCCGGACGCGACGACGACGACGCCCGCTTCGCCGAGACCCGCCTCGACGCCCTGCCCCGCTCGACCGCGCAGGCCGTGCGCGAGCTCAGCGACTACGAGTGGGCCTCCCCGGAGGCGCGCGCCCAGTTCGAGCAGATCCTGCAGGGGCTGCGCGACGACGTCCTCGACCAGCAGTTCCGGGGCATGAAGGAGGCGCTGCAGAACGGCGGACCGCAGGCCCTGGCCGCGATGCAGGAGATGCTGCGCGACCTGAACGACCTGCTGGAGAAGCGGGCCCGGGGTGAGGACACCCAGGCCGACTTCGAGGAGTTCATGGCCCAGCACGGGGAGATGCTCGGCTCCGACGCGCGCGGGGTGAACGATCTCGACGCCCTGCTGGACACGTTGGCCCGCCGCTCGGCGGCCGCCAACCGTCTGATGCGCTCCCTCTCGGCCCAGCAGCGGGCCGAGCTCGCCGACCTCATGGACCAGGCCCTCGGTTCCGGCGGGCCGGACGGTCTGGCCGGCGAGGCGTCACGCCTGCAGGACAACCTGCGCGCGCTGCGTCCCGACCTGGACCGCCGCGGCGAGCGGGTCCGCGGGCTGCCGGGCAGCGATCCTCTCGACTACACGCAGGCCGCGGACGCGCTGCAGGACGTCTCCGAGCTGGACGACCTGCTGGAGTCGCTGGGGCAGGAGCACCCCGGCGCGACCCTCGACGACATCGACGTGGAGGCGGTCGAACGTCAGCTCGGTCGTGGCGCTGCCGACGACGTCCGTCGGCTCCGGGAACTGGAACGGGAACTGCAACGGCAGGGGTGGCTCGCCCGCAGCGGCGAGAGCATGACCCTGTCGCCCAGAGCGTTGCGCCGCATCGGACAGACGGCGCTGCAGGCGGTCTTCGACCGCGTCGGCAGCCGCGGTCGAGGAACCCACCAGGACGTCTCGGCCGGGTCCGGGGGGGAACCCACCGGCGCCTCCCGCCGCTGGGAGTTCGGTGACGAACAACCTCTCGACGTCGTCCGGACCATCACGAACGCGCTGCGGCGCGGACCGGAGCAGACCGCGGCAGGGGGTTCGCGGGTCCGGTTGTCCTGGGAGGACTTCGAGGTCGTCGAGACCGAACGCACGTCGCGGGCCGCGGTCGCGCTGTGCGTGGATCTTTCCTACTCGATGGATTCCGGTGGACGCTGGGGGCCGATGAAGGAGACCTCGCTGGCCCTGGCCCACCTCGCCGCGACGACCTACCCCGGCGACGCCCTGCAGATCATCGGGTTCGGGTTGCAGGCCCAACCGATGACCGTCGGGGAACTGGCCGCGGTCGAACCGGACTTCGTGCAGGGCACCAACCTCCAGCACGCGCTCTCCTTGGCGCGACGGCACCTGCGCCGCCACCCCGACGCCGAACCGGTGGTCCTGGTCATCACCGACGGAGAACCCACCGCCCACCTGCACGACGAGGGCTACGGCAGCGGCCCGGAACCACTGTTCCACTGGCCTCCGCTGCCCGAGACCATCCGCGCCACCGTGCACGAGGTCGACCTGCTCACCCGGGCCGGGGCCGTCATCAACGTGTTCATGCTCGGTGAGGACGCCGGGATGCGGCGGTTCGTCGAGTCCGTCGTGCGGCGCAACGGAGGACGGATGCTGTCCCCCAGCCCGGAACGGCTGGGGCAGTTCGTGGTCGCGGACTACCTGCGGGCCCGGGGCGGGCGGCGGGCGCGGCGCGCGTCGTGAGACGGGTCCGAGGGCAGCATGGCTGCGGTCATGATGATGGGCGTGACTGAGGTCGAGATCGTCGTCGCCCACCAGGAGCGGGCCACCTTGCGCGTCGGCGAGGTCTTCCTCAAGGTCGACGCAGACCCGGCGCGCACGAACGTCGAGATGGCCGCCATGGCGTTGGCGCCAGTCCCCACACCGCGCGTCCTCTGGCACAACCGGCTCGTTCTCGCGTTGGCCGCCCTGCCGGGGTCAGCGCTGGGACGCCTGGGGCAGCTCTCGACCGCGTCGCCCCGCGCCTGGACCGCTGCGGGCGCCGCCCTTCGACAACTGCACGACGCACCGCTCCCTCCCTGGCCAGGTCGAGAACTGGAGGAGATCGAGACGAACCTCGACCGGCAGTGCCATTGGCTCCTCGACAACGACGTGCTCCCGGTCGACCTGATCTCACGCAACCACGAGATCGCTCGGGTCGCCCTGCGAGAGTGGACCCCGGCCTTCATCCATGGGGACCTGCAGAGCAACCACGTGTTCGTGGACGGGGACGTCGTCACCGGGGTGATCGACTGGTCCGAGGCCGCACCAGGGGATGCTCTGTTCGACGTGGCAACCCTGACCTTCGGGCACGAGGAGCACCTGACCGACGTCCTCACCGGCTACGACTCGTCCGTCGACCTGGCCGTGATCCGAGGCTGGTGGTCGTTTCGCAGCTTGTCGGCCATCCAGTGGCTGGTCGAGCACGGGTTCGACCCGTTCGCGCCAGGCTGTGAGGTCGACGTCCTGAAGGCGCAGAAGTGACGTCGTGGGGCACCGCGTCGTGAGACGGGTCTGAGGACGGGGCTCAGCCGACGACGTCGTCGCCCTCGTCCACCGGATCGCGCCAGTACCAGGCCAGCGCGGCCGCGGGCAGCATGCCCGCGGTCAGGAGCGCCGAGAAGGTCAGCGCCCACCAGCCCTGGCTCTCGACGAGTCGCCCGTCCGCCTGCCGCACCAGGAAGTCGTTGAGCATCGCCAGCCCGGCCAGTACACCCAGCAGGACCATGGTGAGCCGGGAACCGCGCCGGTAGGCGTGGTCGCGGTCGCTGATCTCCCGCTCGTCGAGCAGGTTCTCGGGGGCGTGGTCGAGCATCCGGGTCGCGCGGCGCAGCGCGCCCAGGCCGACGCTGCCCACGACGGCCATCGCACCCACCACCGTCGGGGTTGCCGGCCCACCGACCGTGGCAGCGGTCACGCCGAGCCCGAAGGTGGCCACGGGAAGCAGAGCGAGGGCCCGGCGCGAGATGCGGGTGGCCAACCACGGCGGCAACGGCGACTGACGTCGTTCCTGCAACCGGGCGTCGGTCTGGGCCCGGTGGGTGCCGAGGGGGTTCATGTGGTCGCTCCTGCCTGGGCGGACGTCGTCGGCGGCGCAGCCGGCGCCGTGGGGGCGGGGTAGAGCTGGGCGGACATGGGCGGGAACGGGGTGAGGGAGAAGACCGCTTCCACGGGGAGACCGAAGTGGCCGGCCAGCCGCAGAGCGAGCTCGACGGAGGGGCCGTAGTCACCCCGTTCGAGGAAGCCGATGGTCTGGACATTGACCCCGACGGCCTCGGCGAGCTGGCGGCGGGTGGTGCCCCGCTCGGCGCGCAGCACGGCGAGGCGGTTGTACAGGTGCTTGTTGTCGTTCGACCCCCCGACGTTGCGCGCCATGCCTCAATGTTGCGGGAACACAACGTCGAGCACAAGAGTCGTGCGGCCCCTCAGGGAGTCGACCCCGCTGCCCAGACGGCGGCGGGCTCGGTACTACCGCGGCAGCATCGAGGGCGTGAAGCTCAGCACCAGCCTCTCCGAGGCCGACGTCGCCGTTCTCGACGGCCACGTCCGCAAGGCCGGGCTGTCGTCGCTGCGGACCGGCTTGGACCAACCCTGGACGACGCTAGGCGATGAGAGACAGAGTCGGTGATTCTTTCAACACACCCCCGTCGGCAATCGGAAGGGTCACGATTCCTCCCCGGCGACAGATCCCTTTCGTGCTGTGCGGGACGGCATGGTCCTCAGTTCTCCGACCCGGCAGACCACCTCGCCGGTCCGCAAGCACACCCATACCACGTCGACCTCGGGATAGAGGGCCTCGTCGAGATCTTGTCTGCGCTCCGCTACTGGTGCTCTCAAGCGGGGACTGAGCGGGTGACTGGCTGAATGCAGCGGACAGGGGGGCCAGGTGGTGAGACCCAGCAGCAGCTCGTCGATGACGGCGTCGTGCAAGGCGTCCGCAGCCGCAAGCACCATCCGTGCGGCCACTGGCTCTCCATCTGCGCCTATGAGCACCCCGGTGCCGGATTCGTCCGAGGTCCACACCATCGCGACTGCCGCGCTCGAGTCATGACCGAAAGAGGGTGCGGTCCAGCCCGCCTCCGTAACGGGTTTGCCCGCCCTCCCCCGGCTCCGCCAGGGTGGGTCGGTGAGGATCCCCGGGCCGGCGGTCGCCGTCGAGGTGCTGCTGCCGTCCCGGTTGGGGCGGAGTTTCCGCTGGCTGCTGGGGTCCTCGTTCACCAGCAACCTCGGCGACGGGATCGCGCTGGCCGCCGGTCCGCTGCTGGTGGCCTCGCTGTCGCGCGACCCGTTCGTCGTCGCCCTCGCCGCGCTCCTGCAGTGGTTGCCGCCGTTGCTGTTCGCCCTGCCCGCCGGGGTGCTGTCCGACCGGTTGGACCGTCGCCGCCTGATCCTCACGGTCGACCTGGTCCGGGCGGCGGTCGTGGTCGTGCTGGTGGTCCTCGTCGCGTCCGGGGACCCGCCCGTGGCCGTCGTCCTGGGGGTGCTGTTCGTCCAGGCGACCGCCGAGGTGTTCGTGGACAACACGGCCAGCACGTTGCTCCCGATGATCGTCCACCGCGACGACCTGGCCCTGGGCAACAGCCGCCTGCAGGCCAGCTTCATCACCGTGAACCAACTGGTCGGACCGCCGCTGGGCGCGTTCCTGTTCACCCTGACCGCCTTCACGCCGTTCGCCGCTCAGGCCGCCCTGGCGGGGCTGGCCGCGGTCCTGGTGGCGCGCATCCGCACGTCGGCCCCGGACGCCGACCGCCCCCGCAGCCGCATCCGCCAGGACCTGCGCGAGGGTTTCGCCTGGACGGTCCGGCACGACGCGGTCCGCACCCTGCTGCTGACCATCTTCGTGTTCAACCTGACCTACGGCGCCGCGTGGTCGTTGCTGGTCCTCTACGCGCGCGACCGGCTGGGGCTGGGCGCCGTGGGTTTCGGCCTGGTCAGCACCACGATCGCCGCCGGCGGCCTGCTCGGGACCGTGCTCTACGGCCGGCTCACGCGCTGGACGAGCCTCGGGACCATCATGCGGGCGGGCCTCGTCGTGGAGACCCTGACCCACCTCGTCCTGGCCCTCACCCGCAACCCGTTCGTGGCCCTGCCGGTGTTCTTCGTCTTCGGCGTGCACGCCTTCGTCTGGGGCACCACGTCCATCACGGTGCGCCAGCGCGCGGTCCCGCTGCCCCTGCAGGGACGGGTGACCGCCCTTAACTCCGTCGCCACCTACGGCGGGCTGGTGCTGGGGGCGGCGATCGGCGGGTTCCTGGCCCAGCACCTCGGGATCACCGCACCGTTCTGGTGGGGTTTCCTCGGGTCGGCGGTGTTCCTGGTCCTGATCTGGCGCAGCCTGTCCCGCATCGCGCACTCCGACGCCGCCCGCTGAGCCGGGGTCAGGCCAGGGCGGAGTCGAGGTCGGCGATGAGGTCGGCCACGTCCTCGATCCCCACCGACAACCGGACCAGGTCGTCGGGGACCTCCAGCAGCGACCCGGCGACCGAGGCGTGCGTCATCCGACCCGGGTGCTCGATGAGCGATTCGACCCCGCCCAGGGACTCCGCCAGGGTGAACAGCTCGGTGGACTTGCAGACCTGCAGGGCGTCCTCGACGCCGCGGGTCCGGAACGAGATCATCCCGCCGAAGCGCGACATCTGCCGCGCCGCGACGGCGTGGTTGGTGTGCTCGGGCAGCCCCGGGTAGAGGACCGAGGCGACCCGCGGGTGCCCGAGCAGGAACTCCACGATCCGCTCGGCGTTCTCGCAGTGCCGGTCCATCCGGACCCCGAGCGTCTTCAGCCCGCGCTGCACCAGCCAGGAGTCGAACGCCCCGGGCACGGCCCCCATCGCGTTCTGGTGGAACCCGATCCGCTCCGCGAGGTCCTCGCCGCGACCGTCGTCACCGGCCCGGACCACGACCGCCCCGCCGACGACGTCGGAATGCCCGCCGCAGTACTTCGTCGTGGAGTGCACGACGAGGTCGGCGCCCAGGGTCAGCGGCGTCTGCAGGTAGGGCGTCGCGAACGTGTTGTCGACCACGAGCAGGGCCCCCACCTCGTGGGCGAGCTCGGCGAGCGCCGCGATGTCGCCGATCGAGAGCAGCGGGTTGGTGGGGGTCTCGACCCAGACGAGGCGCGTGGTCCCTGAACGGATCGCCGCGCGGACCGCGTCGAGGGAGGTGAGGTCGGCCGGGGTGTGCTCGACGCCCCACGGTTCGGCGACGCGCTTGACCAGGCGGTAGGTGCCGCCGTACGCGTCGTTGGGGACGACGACGTGGTCGCCGGGCTTGAGCAGGGCCCGCAGGATCGCGTCCTCGGCGGCGAGGCCGGAGGCGAAGGCGAAGGCCTGGTGACCCTGCTCCAGGGAGGCGAGCTGGATCTCCAGCGCGGTCCGCGTCGGGTTGCCCGAGCGCGAGTACTCGTAGCCGGTCCCGAGCCCCGTGCGCAGACCGCCGACGCCGTCCTGCTTGTAGGTGGAGGTCTGGTAGATCGGGGTGACCACCGCACCGGTCGCGGGGTCGGGCTCCTGACCGGCGTGCAGCGCGCGGGTGGAGAAGCCGTGCTGGGGGGTCGCGGGGGTGCTCACGGCGGAGGAGTCTACGAGGCCCGCGACCCGGCCCCGGGCGCCGGGAACGTCTGCGGGCCGGTCGTGGTTGATCGGGGTACGACAGCGGAAGGAGCCTGACGACATGCTGTTCGGAAACCGCTTCAAGACGGAGATGGTGACCGCCGCCGACGCCCTCCCGGGCCGGCCCACCCGTCCGTTCTTCGTGCCCCGCACGCACGAGGTGCTCGGTACGCCGCTCGAGGGCCCCTGGCCCGAGGGCACCCAGACCCTGTCCCTGGCGATGGGCTGCTTCTGGGGGGCCGAACGCATCTTCTGGCGCCAGCCGGGGGTCGTCACGACCGCCGTCGGGTACCAGGGCGGGTTCACCGAGAACCCGACCTACGAGGAGTCCGTGACGGGTCGCACCGGCCACGCCGAGACCGTCCTGGTCGCCTACGACCCGGAGCAGACCTCGGCCGAACAGCTGCTCAAGGTGTTCTGGGAGAACCACGACCCGACCCAGGGCTACCGGCAGGGCAACGACCGGGGCACCGAGTACCGCTCGGCGATCTACACGAGCACCGACGAGCAGCTGCGGGCCGCGCAGCAGACCCGGGAGACCTTCCAGGCCGAGGTCACCGCGCACGGGCACGGGCAGATCACCACCGAGATCCGTCCGGTGAGCGAGGCCGGCCCCTTCTACTACGCCGAGGACCACCACCAGCAGTACCTGCACAAGATCCCCAACGGGTACTGCACGCACGGTCCCAACGGCCTGACCTGCCAGATCGGCCTGGCCGCACCGGCAGCTGACCGTCGCCGTTTGATTGCCCGGGTCTCCTACCCTCCCGCCGGGTGAGGGTAGGGACCTTGCACCCTGTACGACATCGCTACGGTGTATACCTTCGTGGCCCGGGCAGCGGGTCCGGGCAGGGAGGGGGCCGTCGTGCCGGACGGCGTGCACGACCCGGGCGGGGACGGGGCGGAGGGCGGCGGGGACCTGCGCGTCGCCGCCGTCGACGACCACCCCGCACTGCTGAGCGGGTTGCGGGTCGAGCTCGCCCAGCTCGACCACCGCATCCGGCTGGTCGCCACCGCCCCCACCGTCGACGAACTCCTCGCCGGGTTCGCGCGGTCCGTGAGCCGTGCGCCCGAGGCCCCACCGGTCGACGTGGTGCTGCTCGACCTGCGCCTGGGCGACGAGTCGCGCCCGGCCCGCAACGTCGAGCGGCTCCTCCGGGCCGGGGTCGCGGTGCTCGTCTACACCGAGGGACGCAGTCCCGACGCGGCCCTGGAGGCCCTGCGGGCCGGGGCCCTGGGTGTCCTGCTCAAGGACCGGCCGGTGGCCACGGTGGCCGAGGCGCTGTGGGCGGCCGGCGCCGGGGAGACCCCGGAGTCGGCCGAGACCGCGGCGACCCTCCAGCACTCCCAGACCCTCGCCGACCACCTCTCCCTGCAGGAACGGCGGGTGCTCGAGCTCTACGCGGGTGGGATGCCGGCCCGATCGGTCGCGCTGCGCCTCGGGGTCGGGCACGAGACGGCCAAGAGCTACCTCAAACGCATCCGGGCCAAGTACGCGGCCGTGGACCGACCGGCCTACACGCGCATGGAGCTGTACCACCGGGCGGTCGAGGACGGCGTCATCGCGCCGGTGACCGGCAGCGGCCCCGGCGAGGGCTGAGGCCGTGCCCGCGGTCAGCTCGACGTGACCCCGGTCAACGCCCGGCGGCTGGTGCTGCTCACCCTCGTCCTGTCGATGCTGAGCACGCTGCCCGGGCTCTCGACCGCCTCGGCGCTCGCGGTGGGGCGGCAGGCCCCGGCGTGGACGGTGGCGGTCGCCGTCAGCGGTGTCGCCGTCGCGGCCCGGCTGGGTTGGCTGCTGCGCGACCCGGGACCGTCCCTGCGCGGCCCCGGGCTGCTCCTGCTGGTGTGGGGCGACCTCGCGCTGCTGACCCACGCCCTGCTCGGACCGCCGGTGGGGACGGAACCGCCCTGGGTGCTCGGACTGTCCCCGCTGACCATGGCGGCCGGGGCGCTGGCGTTCGGTCTGCGCGGGGGCCTGATCGCCGGCCTCGCGCACTGCGGGTTGCGGGTGCTCCACGACGTGCTCATGGGGCCGGGCAGCCCCGCGACGCAGACCGTCGTCGACCTGACCCTGCTCCTGGTCGTCGCCCCGATGACGGCGGTGGCCTCGCAGGCCATGGTCGACGCCGCCGACGGGGTCGGCCGGGCCCGCGCCCGGCTGGCCGAGGCGACCGCGGAGGCGGCCGCGGTCGCGGCGCGGGCCGCCGCCGAGGCCCGGTGGGACGCGATCGTGCACGACGAGGTGCTGGCGACGCTGGGGACGGTGGCCGCGGCCCGGACCCGGCAGGACCGGCGGACCGCGACCCGGGCCGCGGCCGGGGCCCGCGCCCAGCTCGGCGGCGACACCGCCCCTTCCGCGCCCCCCGCGTCCTCGGTCGCCGTGGGACTGCTCGCGCGGGACCTGAACCGGATGGCCCGCCGTCAACGGGTGCAGCTCGTGGGGGTCGCCCCGCCGACGACCGGTGCGCGGGTCGGGGCCGACGTGGCCGAGGCGGTGACCGTGGCCGCCGCCGAGGCGCTGCGCAACGTGGCCCGCCACGCCGGCCGTCCCGACGGGTCCGTGCCGACCGTGCACCTCGAGGTCGTGCCCGGGCCGGCGGACACCCTCGTGGTCGACGTCGCCGACGACGGGGTCGGTTTCGACCCCGACCGCTCCGGGGGGCGCGGACTCGGGCTGGCCGTCTCGATCCGGGGCCGGATGGCCTCGGTCGGCGGCTCGGCCACGATCACCTCCCGGCGCGGCGAGGGCACCCGGGTGCGGCTGCGGGTCCCCACGCTGCCCGGGCCGGAGACCTCGGGGGTCCCCTCGGCCCCGGACGACCCGGGTGGCCCCGCTGATCCGGAGCCCGGGCGGGTCCGACCATGACCCCCCTGCAACGCGCCTGCCTGGTGGGAGCCGGGCTCTGGCTCTTCTCCCACGCCGTCCTGGTGACCCTGCTCGGGCTGGGGGCGACGACCCAGCCGGTCCTCATGTCCCTCACCTGCCTGCTCGTGGTCGGCACCTCGGCGTACCTGCTGCGCCCGCTGCTCGGACGCCCGTTGGCGCTCGGGCGGCGGGCGGCCTGGGCGGCGGCCGCGGTCGTCCCGCTGAGCGGTCTGCTGGTCATGCCGTTCCTGGAACCGGAGAGCTGGCGGACCTACCCCAACTGGTGGCCGGGGGCCGGTCAGATCATCGTCGTCGCCCTCGTGCTGCGGCACCGGCGCCTCCCCGCGGTGGCCGCCGTGCTGGCCTCGGCGGGAGTCATCACCGCGGGCGTGCTCACCGCCGAGGACCTGCCGTGGTCACGGGGCGGGACCATCGCGGCCCTGAACCAGCCCGCCCTGCTCTGGCTCTCGGCCTCGCTCGCCGCCCGCCACCTGTTCGACGCCACGGCCCGGACCCTGGCCCGGTACTCCTCGGAGGTCGAGAGCGTGGCCGCCGAGCGGGCCGCGACGGCCGCGCGGGCCGTCAGCGACCGGTCCCGGCGCACGGACCTGGAGCAGACCGTCGTGCCCCTGCTGTCGACGGTGGCGCGGACCGCCCCCGACGACGACGCGGCCTGGGACACGGCGGCCCGGGCGGCCCGGACCCTGGAGCGGCAGCTGCGCGACGACCTGCGGGCCCGGGCGCTGGTCGACACCCGCGTCCGCGACGCCCTGCGGGTGGCCCGGGCCCGGGGCATCGAGGTGGACGTCGTCGACGACCGGCGCACCGGCTCCGACCCGGGCGAGCTGCTGGCGGCCGGACGGGGCACCCTCGTCGTCGTCCTGGTCCACGCCGCCCGGTGCCGGGTCACCACCCGCCTGCCCCCGTCGGGCACCCCGCTCACCATCGCGGTCGAGGGTGAACCAGAGGTGGTCGACGCCGTCGCCGCCGCGGTCGAACGGTCCCGGGAGTTCGTCCTGCCCCGCTCCGGGGCGCTGCGGATGACGCTCGACCTGCACCCCGGGTCGCTCTGGGTGGAACTGCACCCCGCCTGAGCCCACCCGCCCGAGCCCACCCGCCCGAGACCACCCGCCCGGACCCTCGTGTCCGGGCCCGCGACGCGATCTCCCGCTGCTAGTTTCGCCGGGTCCGGCACGGGGCCCGACGAGGTGGATCGACCGGGGGTTCGAGCGTGGCCAGGGGGACCGAGGCAGGAGTCGTCCGCGGGTACGTGTTCCCGACGCTGCGGTTGCTGGTGTGGGCGGTCATCGCGGTCGCCCTCGTCTACCTGGCGTTCTTCCGGCCCGACGCCCGCGCCGACGAGGGTGGCCCGGCGAGCCCGTCGGCGGTCCTCGACTCCCCCGAGGCGAGCGTGACGCGGGGCGACGTGGTGAACACCGTCTCGGTCACCGGGACCATCGAGGCCGACGCCGCCACCGTGGTGAAGTCGACCGCCGCCGGTCAGGTCGGGCGGGTGCGCGTGGCGGTCGGCGACGTCGTGGAGCAGGGGACGCCGCTGTTCACCGTCGTCGTGCCGGTCGAGGAGACGGCCACCACGTCGGGCACCACGTCGGGCGCCCCCGACGCCGCGGCCACCGCCCCCGCGGTGCCCCGGACCCGGACGGTCACCGTCACCGCCACCGGCCCCGGGACCCTCACCACCCTGGACGTGCTGCCGCAGCAGGACGTGACCGTGGGGCAGGAGGTCGCGCGGGTCTCCCCCGGGACGTTGACCGCCGCCGGGAGCCTCACCCAGGAGCAGCAGTTCCGTCTCCTCTCCCCGCCGACGTCGGCGGAGGTGACCGTCCCCGGCGGGCCGGGCACCTTCTCCTGCACCGACCTGACCACCGGGACCCCGGCGGCGGGGTCGGGCGACGACGGCGCGGACCAGCAGGGGTTCGTCGACCCGTTCTCCGCACCGACCGACACCCTGACCGGGGCCCGCGTCTCCTGCCGGGTGCCCGCGGACGTCCGGGTGTTCGCGGGCCTGAGCGCCACCCTGGACATCACGGCCGGCCGGGCCACCGGGGTGCTGCTCGCGCCGGTCACCGCGGTCCGTGGGCGCGTCGACAACGGTGCGGTGTGGGTCCTCGGCGACGACGGCGCGCAGACGGAGACGCCCGTGACCCTCGGCCTGACCGACGGCGTGAACGTCGAGATCACCGGCGGGGTCGAGGAGGGGGCCCGGATCCTGCAGTTCGCCCCCGGTGACGACACCGTCCAGGACCCCTACGCCCCGGGCGGGATCTACGGCTGATGGACGAGCCCGTGATCTCGCTGCGGGCGGTGGACCGGACCGTGCGGCTGCCCGACGGTTCCGACCTCCGCATCCTCACCGGCGTGGACCTCGACATCGCCCGCGGGGAGCACGTCGCCGTCGTCGGTCGGTCCGGTTCCGGGAAGTCGACCCTGCTCAACCTGATGGGCCTGCTGGACTCCCCCACCGGCGGGGAGTACCTGCTCGACGGTCGGTCCGTCGCCGGGTTGTCGGCGCGGGCCACCGCCAAGCTCCGGGGCGCGACCTTCGGGTTCGTCTTCCAGCAGTTCAACCTCCTCCCCGGGCGCACCGCGACCGAGAACACCGCGTCGCCGTTGTTCTACGGGTCTACCCGTGAATTCCTGCAGCGCAAGCGGATCGCGCGGGACATGCTCGACCGCGTCGGCCTCGGCGGGCGGGTCGACGCGATGCCGGAGACGTTGTCGGGCGGGGAGCAGCAACGCGTCGCCCTAGCCCGGTCCCTGGTCCGCCGACCGCGGGTGCTGCTGGCCGACGAACCCACCGGGGCCCTCGACGTCGACACCGGCTCGGCGGTCATGGACGTCCTGGAGGAACTCGTCCGCGACGACGGCACCACGTTGGTCACCATCACCCACGACCTCTCTGTGGCCGCCCGGGCCGACCGACGGTTCCGGCTCGACCACGGGGTCCTCTCCCCGCTCGACGCCGACGCCGTGGCCGACGCCACCGCGCACCGGGAGACGGTCTAGATGGGGTTCGTGGCCGCACTGGTCGAGGCCTGGGGCGAGGTCCGGGTCCACCGGGTCCGGGTGATCCTCTCGCTGGTCGGCGTGTTCCTCGCCGTGTTCGCGATGACGACGATCACCGCCGTCGGCGACATGGCCCGGCAGACCCTCGGGGAGAGTTTCGAGCGGAGTTCCGGGCGACCGGCCACGCTGACCGCGAACCTCTACCCCGTGGGGCCCACCGTCTCCGCGACGCAGAACGCCGAGGTGGTCCAGGCGTTGCGGGAGGTCGCCGAACGCCACGAGATCCGGTGGAACGGGCTGGTCACGCAGTCCTCGGGGACCATCGTGCGATTCCCCTCCGGGGCGATGTCCGTCCAGCTCACCGGGGTGGACCCCGCCTACGGGACCATGCACCGGACCCTGCCGAGCGCCGGCCGCTGGTTCGACGCGGGGGACGCCGCCGCCTACGCCCCGCGCCTCGTCGTCAACGCGGCCTTCGCCGACGCGCTCGGCGGTTTCGACCCGGCCGCACCCCCGACCGTCGTCCTGGCCGGGCCCGTCCCGGTCACCGCGACCGTGGTCGGCCTGGCCGACCCGCCCTTCAGCGACCCCGACGTCCCGGCCGGTTACGTCCTCAACTCGGCGCTCAGCCGCTGGCAGCTCGTGGACCCGACCACGACCGGCCCGCCGTCGATGGAGCTCTGGGTCCCCGAGGCCGACAGCGAGGCGTTGGTGGCGGCCCTGCAGAACGAGCTGAACTCGGCCGTGCCGGGATTCTTGGGTTCGGTCTACCGCGCGGACAGCGGGCAGGCGCTCGGCGTCCTCGACCTGGTGCTCTCGATCGGGCTGCGGGTCATCGGCTACTTCGCGCTGCTGCTCGGCGGGATCGGGGTGCTCAACGTCGGTCTGGTCACGGTCCGCCAGCGCATCCGGGAGATCGGCGTCCGGCGCAGTTTCGGGGCCACCTCCCGGCGGGTGTTCTTCGCGGTGCTGCTGGAGAGCGTCGTGGCCACGTTCGTCGCCGGGCTGGTGGCGGTCGGGATCTCGGTCGCGATCATCTCCAACCTGCCGTTGGACCTGATCCTGCCGGCGGAGCTCTCGCTGACCGACGTCCCGCCCTTCCCGGTGTCGGCGGCGCTCGAGGGGCTGCTGGCCGCGACCGCCATCGGCGCCCTGGCCGGGCTGATCCCGGCCACCATGGCCGTGCGAGCCAAGGTCATCGACGCCATCCGCTACTGATCGAACCGCCGCGCGAGGAACCGCGCCCGGCGCCGGAGCAGGCGGCGCAGGTACCAGCGCAGCACGGGCACGGCGACGAGGCCGAGGGGCGGCAACGGCGGGCGGAACGTCACCTCGTCGGTCATGACGGTTCCGCCGCCGCCGTCGGCGCGGAACTCGTGGACGTGTCGGAACGACCCGAACGGACCGCGGACCTGCTCGTCGACGAAGCGGTGCGGCCGGTCCCCCTCGGTCACCCGCGCCGTCATCGACCAGCGGCGACCGAGGTGGCGGGCGGAGAAGGTGACCTCGTCCCCGACCCCCAGCCGCGCCGAGCCGGAACTCGTGGTCGCCGTCTCCGCGCTGCCGGCCAGCGACGCGCGGTGCAGGTCCATGTCCAGGCAGGCGTCGTGGACCTGTTCCGGCGGCGCCGGGACCCGGGTGCGGATCCGGACGGTGGACCCGCCCCCGGGTGAGAGCACGGACGTCAGTGGCTGTTGACGGCCAGGAAGGCGAGCAGGTCGTGGCGGGTGATGACGCCGACCGGCTTGCCGTCGTCGACGACGACCGCGGCGTCGCCCCGCTCGAGGGCGCAGCGGGCCTCGGTGACCGACTGCCCGGCCCCGAGCAACGGCAGGGCCGGACCCATGTGGGCCGCGATCGGGTCGGCCATGCCCGCCCGCCCGGTGAAGACCGCGTCGAGCAGTTCGCGCTCGGTGACGGCGCCGGCGATCTCACCGGCCATGACCGGGGGCTCGGCGCCGACGACCGGCAGCTGGGAGACGCCGTACTCGCGCATGATCTCGATGACGTCGTGGACGGTCTCGGTCGGGTGCGTGTGCACCAGGGCCGGCAGCCCGTCGGTCTTGGCGGCCAGGACCTGCCCGACGGTGCCGCCCTCGGTCGCGGGCAGGAACCCGTAGGAGGCCATCCACTCGTCGTTGAAGATCTTGCCGAGGTACCCGCGACCGGAGTCGGGCAGCAGCACCACGACGACGTCGTCGGGCCCGAGGCGCTCGGCGACGCGGAGCGCGGCCACGACGGCCATGCCGCAGGAGCCACCCACCAGCAGGCCCTCCTCGCGGGCCAGGCGCCGGGTCATCTGGAAGGAGTCGGCGTCGGAGACCGCGACGATCTCGTCGGGGATCGAGGGGTCGTAGGCGCTGGGCCAGAAGTCCTCGCCCACGCCCTCGACCAGGTAGGGACGCCCGGTCCCGCCGGAGTAGACCGACCCCTCCGGGTCGGCGCCGATGACGGTGACCGGCCCCTGCTCCTTGAGGTAGCGGCCCGTCCCGGTGATGGTGCCCCCGGTCCCGACCCCGGCCACGAAGTGCGTGACGCGCCCCTCGGTGTCGGCCCAGACCTCCGGTCCGGTGGACTCGTAGTGGCTGGCCGGGCCGTTGACGTTGGCGTACTGGTTGGGCTTCCAGGCGCCCTCGATCTCGCGGACGAGCCGGTCGGACACCTGGTAGTAGGACTGCGGGTCCTCCGGCGGCACCGCGGTCGGGCAGACCACGACCTCGGCGCCGTAGGCCTTGAGGACGTTGCGCTTGTCGGCACCGACCTTGTCCGGGCAGACGAAGACGCACTTGTAGCCGCGCTGCTGGGCGACCAGGGCCAGTCCGACCCCGGTGTTGCCGCTGGTCGGCTCGACGATGGTGCCGCCCGGCTTGAGGGCGCCCTCCGCCTCGGCGGCCTCGACCATCTTGAGCGCGATGCGGTCCTTCACCGACCCGCCGGGGTTCAGGTACTCGACCTTGGCCAGGACGGTGCAGGACAGACCCGCGGTCACCTTGGACAGTTTGACGAGGGGCGTCCCGCCCACGAGGTCGACGACGGACTCGGCGTAGCGCATGACGGCATTGTCGCAGGACGCGGAGGGTGGCCCTCCGCGCTCCTCAGAGCGAGCGCCGCAGGCCGACCAGGACCGTCTCGACGTCGGCGGAGGGCGCCCCGTGGGTCAGCGCGTCCCCGCCGACCACCGCGAGCTGGTCCCCGAGACCGTGCGTGGCGAGACCGGGCAGCTCCCGGCGCGGTCGTCCCTCGGCGGCGGCCGCGAGGTCGGCCAACCGCTGCGCCGCGGCGCCGACGGCCGCGGCACGCGTCGTGCCCGCGCCCTCGGGGGCGCGTTCGAGCCGGCTCAGCGGCATCGCGCGGATCCGGTCGACGAGCAGGTCCAGGGAACGACGAAGCTCGGCCCGTGCGGCCGCGGGGGCCGACGGACCGAGCTCCGGGGTGCTCATGCCGGTCGCGGGGACGTCAGTCGTTGCCGCGGAGGATGGCGATGAGCCGCAGCATCTCCAGGTACAGCCACACGAGGGTGACCATGAGACCGAAGCCCGCGCGCCACGCCTCCTTCTGCGGCAACCCGTTGCGGATCCCCTGCTCGATGTAGCTGAAGTCGAGGATGAGGAACAGCGAGGCGAGGACGACGCCGAGGGCGCTGATGCCGATGGCGAGCGGGCCGCCCCCGGCGTAGACGCTGGTCCAGCTGGTGAACGAGGCCAGCAGCAGGTTGACGAGGCCGAAGATCAGGTACCCGAGGGTGGCGACGAGCAGGACCTTGGTGAAGCGCGCGGTCGCCTTGATCAGGCCGAACTTGTAGGCCAGCAGCATCGCGGTGAAGGCGCACAGCGTGCCGACGACGGCCTGGCCGACGATGCCCTCGTAGAGGCTCGCGTAGGCCCCGCTGATCGCCCCGACGAAGACGCCCTCCAGGGCGGCGTAGGCGAACATGACGCCCGGGCGCACCTTCTTGGACATCGACGCCCAGAGGCCGAGACCCATCGCGACGAGCGCCGCGACGATGGCGATGCCGAGGTTCGGGACGAAGAAGAACCCGGCCGCGGCGCCGACCAGGAGCACGACGAAGAGCATCGCGGTCCGGACGACGACGTCGTCCAGGGTCATCCGCCCGGACTGGGCGGGCGTCGCGGACGGCTTGCGGTACCAGTCCTCCAGCGTCGAGGCGGAGGCGTCGGCCGGCGCGGTGGAACGGGCTCCGCCGCGACCGTGGGCGTCGAAGGTGGCGTACCCACCCTTGCCCTGCCACTCGTTGTTGCGGCTGAAGATCGGGTTGCTGCTGCGCATGGCTCCCCCGGGAGTCGAGTTTCTTGTCCGGTGCAACGCCGGGACCCCGTCCGGGGTTCCCGGCCGCACCGTCGTGACCTGATCGTCACCTCGTACCCGGGACGGGGCTCGAACCCGCACGCCGCGAACGGCCCGGGGGTTTAAGCCCCGTGCGCCTACCAGTTACGCCACCCGGGCGGGAGCGGACGCGGTCATGCTTCCACGCCGGGCGCCGCGGCCACGAACGGGTCGACCGGGACGGCGTCCCGCCCCGTCCGCCCGGACCGTCGGGAGGCCCACCCCCCGCGCGCCCACCCGCCCAGCACGGCGGCGCGGCGCCGCGCGGTCGGCAGCTCGACCAGCGTCCGCACCCGGTCCAGGGCCCCGGCCGCTCGCCCGGCCACCGTCAGACCGGCGACGCGGGCCAGCCCCCGGCCGGGGGTCAGGCCGACGACCGGCAGGGCCGTCGGCGCCCGGTAGTCCTCGCTCCTCCCGCCGTGCAGCTCGGCCACCACGTTCGCCGCGACCGCCTCGGCCGCGTGCCGGACCGCGCGAGGGCCGCCACCCCCGGGGATGCCCCAGGCCGCGTCCAGGCCGGTCAGGCGCAGGTCGGCGTCCAGCGACGGTTCGGTGCGCAGCGCCGCCAGGTCGGCGTCGAGCACGACGGGCCCGCCCGCGTCGGCCCCCGCCGCGGGCAGGGCCACCCGCACGTCGGCGGCCTCGGGCGTCCCCGACCCGTCCGCCCCCTCGATGCGGACCTCGACCCCGACGTCCCGCAGCCGGGCGCCCACCTCGACCCCGAAGTCCGGGTCGGTGGGCAGCAGCGGGCCCGGGCAACGCAGGAGGACCCGGACATCGGTGCGCCGCAGGCTGTTCCGGCTCAGCGCACCCTGCCGCAGGACGTGCACGCACGCCGCGGCCAGGCGGACGGCGGGGGTTCCCGCGCCCCGGACGACGACGGTGAGCGCCCGGTCGCGCACCTCGGGGTCGCGGCTCGCGTCCGCCCGGTCCAGCGCGGCCTCCAGACGGTGGCGCAGCTCCTCCGCCCCGGTCGCGTCGGCGAGCTCGGTGAGATCCGCGGGCACCTCGTGCCCGACCGGCGGTCGGGGCGGGGTGGCCAGGACCAGCACGTCGTAGTGCAGGGCGCGCTCGGGCCCGGAGACCGGCCGCCACCGGGCGACGCGGTGGGTGTGGTCGAGGTGCGCCAGCCGACCCGGCAGCTCCTCGACCGCGGCGAGGTCGGCCGCCAGGTCCGTCTCCGACAGCTCGCGCGAGACCCGCGACGGGCGGAGGGCCCCGACGACCACGTCGGCGAGCAGGTCGAGGTCGGTCACCGGGGCCGGCGGGCGCACCAGACTGATCGAGGCCTCCCGGGGAGCCAGCCGACGGGCCAGCGCGGCGGCCACCGCGGGACCGGCGAGCCCCCCGTCGGGGCCACCCCCGCCCACGACGAGGATGCGCGGCGGGGAGACGGGCGCGGCCATGGACCGACTGTAGTGACGCGCCGCCGTCCACCCCGGCAACGACGCGACCCCCGCGGGCCACGGGCCCCGGGCGGGTCAGGGGGGCGTGGCGAGGGTGGCCGCGCGGGTGAGGACGGCGTCGAGCATCGGGCGGGTGAGGCGGCCGGTGGCGGTGTTCTGCCGGCTCACGTGGTAGCTGCCGAGCAGCGTGGCCGGGGCGGGACCCCCGAGCGGGAGGGCGACCTCGGCCCCGTGGCCGAAGCGGGGCTGCGGGCGCGGCACCGGCCGCCCGGCCCGCCGGGTGGCGCCCAGGACCGCGGCCCAGGCGAAGGCGCCGAGCGCGACGACGACGCGGACGTCGCGCTCGACGAGGCGGAGCTCGGCGTCGAGCCAGTGGGCACAGGTGTCGCGCTCGGCGGGGGTCGGGGCGTTGTCCGGCGGGGCGCACCGCACGGGCGCGACGATCCGGGTGAGCGGCAGGGTCAGCCCGTCGGCGGCGTGGACCGACTCGGCCTGCGAGGCCAGCCCCGCCCGGTGCAGACCGCCGATGATCCAGTCACCGGAGTCGTCCCCGGTGAACATCCGCCCGGTGCGGTTCCCGCCGTGCGCGGCCGGGGCGAGCCCGACGACGAGGACCCGCGGGCGGTCGGTCCCGAGGCTCGGCACGGGTCGCCCCCAGTACGGCTGGTCGCGGTAGGCGCGACGTTTCCCGACGGCCACCTCCTCGCGCCAGGCGACCAGGCGGGGACAGGCCCGGCAGACCGAGGCGTGGGCCGCGAGACCGGGCAGATCCGTCGCCCGGGAGAGCGCGTCGATGTCGGTCACGGTCCGCGCGGCGGTCTCGTCCCCACGGGCCGGGTCGCCCGGCCAGCCGGAACCGGCCGGTACGGGTGAGTCGAAGCACTCCCCCGTCCCGGGGTGCGGGAGCCCGCCGCCCGGCCCGACCTCGGACGTCACCGAGCCAGGTCACCGAGCCAGGTCACCGCGCCACGTCGGCCGCCAGGTTGTCCAGCAGCTCGCCGTAGATGCGGTCCAGCCCGCGCGGGGCGAAGGTCCGCTCGAAGAACCCGCCGACGCCGGTGGCACCGTTCCACTCGTGGGTCACCAGGACCTCGCTCGCGTCGCCGTCCTCCGACTCGGTCGACTCCACCCGCCACGTCGTGCGCAGCGAGGAGTTCCGGTCGGCCTCGACGAACCCGTGCGAATCGGTGGCGGTCACGTCGGCGTGCACGTCGCGGACCCGCTTCTTGGTGGCGTGCAGCTTCCAGCGGACCTCGGTGCCCTCCCCCGCCCCACCGGAGACCACCTCGTAGTCGGTGAACTGGGCGGGCAGCAACCGCGGACGGGTCCCCCGGTAGTCCGCGAGCGCCGCGAGGACCCGGGCGGGCGGGGCCTCGATGCGGCGGGTCGTGGTGGCGCTGACGGTGCCCATGCTGCGGTTCCTTCCGGCGTGCCCTGCGTCGATCTTTACGACGTCGCGCTCCACCCTGCCAGCCGCCCCCGCCCGACGCCCCCCTCACCGGGTCCCCCCGGTGTGAGGTCGAGCACGCAGCGGACCAGCGCGGCCCGGCGGGCGAGGTAGGCGGACGGGTCGGGGTCGGGCAGGGGGACGCCGTCGAGCACGCCCAGCGGGAGGGTCGTGAAGGCGTAGCGCAGTTGCGCGGCGGTGACGACGGCCGTGCGCAACCGGTCCGGGGCGAGTTCGAACCCCTCCTCGGCCAACCCGGCGCCGTAGGCGGCGATCGCGTCGTCCAGGACGGCCCGGGCGTCGGAGACGTCCTGACGCCCGCACTCGGCCAGCCCGAAGACGAGGGGGACGACGTCCCACCCGGCGGGCCCGGGGGTGGCCGAGGCCCAGTCGAGCAGGACGAGGTCGTCGGGATCGACCCCCGGCCGCAGCAGGTTGAGCGGGGTCGCGTCCCCGTGGGCGGGCAGCACCGGGACCGCGGCCAGCCGTTCGTCCAGGCGCGGCAGGCCGGCGACGAGCGCGAGGAGCGGCCCGCGCAGACCGACGACGGCGGGGTCGCGGAAGACCGGGTGGGCCCACGTCGCCGGGTCGAGCAGGCGCGGCGCCGACCAGACCGCGACCGACTCCCAGCGGTAGGTGTCGAGGAACCGGGGGCCCGCGGGCTGCGGTTCGTCCCGGCGGCGGGCGGCCAGCCGGCCGAGCAGACGGGCCGCGTGCACGGTGTCCCCGGCCGTCCACGACGCAGGGACCGGCTCGACGTCGCGCAGCCACAGCTCGATGCGGTCGTCGGGGCGCTCCAGGCGTGCGAGCACCTCGGGGGCCCGCAGTCCCGGCGGCATCGCGGCCGCCAGGGCCGGGGTGAGCACGTCGGACTCCAAGCGCCACGGGATGACGGCGTCGAGGTGGGCGATCACCTCCGGCGGGATGACCGGGGGCAGCCCGTGCCGGGCGGCCTGCAGCACCTTGCGCACGCAGGACAACCGCAGGTCCCCGAGGGGGTCGCGCAGGTGCAGGTGCACCCGGGTGACCGAGGCGGTGGTGGGGGCGCTGATGTCGTGCTCCAGCGGCTCCTCGCGCTGGTCGAGCAGCTGCAGCGTGGGCCGTTCGAGGTGGTGGCGCAGGGCGGTGACGACGTCCATGGTCTGCCTGCCTACAGTTGGTCAAGCTCCTTGTCGGATGACGAAGATGGTGAAGCTCCTTGACGGACTCTGTCAACGGCCCGTGGCTGCCCGCCCTGCTGGAGCACGCGCTCCGGCGGCTGCGCCCGACGCTGCTGACGCTCAGCGAGGACCGCTTCCCCGGGCTGCGCGCCCGGCACTACCGGTTGCTGGTCATGCTGCCCACCGGGGGGGAACGTCTGAGCCGACTGGCCGAGGTGGCCGGCCTCACCAAGCAGGCGTTGGCCCAGACCCTGGACCCCCTGCTCGCGGCCGGTTTCGTCGAGGTGGGGCCGGACCCGGCCGACGGGCGCGCCCGGCTGGTGCGACGCACGTCGGCCGGGACCGAGGTGGTCCGCGCGGTCCGGACGGCGATGGAGCAGGTGGAGGCGGACTGGGCCGCCGAGGTGGGGGCCGAGCGGTGGGCCGTCGTGCGGGAGGTGCTCACCGAGCTGTCCCGGGCGAAGCCGGCCACGAGCGGCTAGGACCGGTCCGCGCGTTCCACCACCGAGCGGGCGATGCCGTCGAGGATGTCGTGCTCGCTGCTCAGGACGCTGCTCAGCCCGGCCCGCCCGGCGAACCGTTCCAGCACCGCGTCCCAGACCAGGGCGCCGGCCCCGATCACGTCGACCCGACCGGGGTGCAACCAAGGACGGGTCCGGCGCTCGGCCCGGGGCAGGGCCAGCAACCAGGCGCACGTCGCCCGGACGTCGGCGATCGGCTGCTCGCGCCCGTGGACGCTCCCCGGCTCGTAGGCGGGGAGGTCGGCCACCGCGGCGGTCAGGGTCGTGACCGTCCCGGCGACCCCGACCAACGTGGCCGTCCGGGCCAGCGGCACGGCCTCCTCCACCCGGTCCAGGGCCGCGGCCACGTCGGCCCGGGCGGCCGCGACCTGCTCGGGGGTGGGCGGGTCGTCGTGCAGGTGGCGTTCGGTCAGCCGGACCGAGCCGACGTCGACCGACAGGCTCGCCTCGACGTCGGCCCGGCCGAGGACGAACTCCGTCGACCCGCCCCCGAGGTCGACGACGCAGAAGGGGTCGGGCCGAGAGCCGACCAGCTCCCGGGTGGCGCCGACGAAGGACAGCCGGGCCTCCTCGGTCCCGCTGACGACGTCGGGCTCGACCCCCAGGCGGTCGAGGACCCCGGCGACGAACTCCGCGCGGTTGCTCACGTCCCGGCTCGCCGAGGTGGCCACGAACCGGGTCGCGTCCGGGCCCACCCCGAGACGCGCCAGCGTGGCGGCGACCTCGTCGCAGGCGGCGAAGGTCCGGGTGAGCGCCTCGGGCGCGAAGGCCCCCGTGGCGTCGACCCCCTGCCCCAGCCGCACGATCGTGTTGCTGCGCACCAGGTCCCGGGCCGTGCCGTCGGCGGCGACGTCGGCGACCAGCAACCGCAGCGAGTTGGTTCCGCAGTCGATCGCGGCGACCCGACGCGTCGCGCTCACGCGGTGTGGGGACAGGTGGCGGGCCACCCGCCCAGCGCGGAGAGCCGCTCCAGCGTCTCGTCCCCGAACGGGTTGACCCCGGCCCCGGCCGCCAGCGCGTGGCCCGCGAGCGCGTGCAGGCACTTGACCCGCGTCGGCATCCCCCCGGCGGAGATGCCCTCGATCTCGGCGACCGGCTCCCCGAGCTCCGCCCGCCGGGCCAGGTAGTCCGCGTGGGCCTGCGCGTAGACCGTGGCCAGCTCGTCGTCCTCGCTCAGCCGGTCCTGCATCTCGCGCATCAGGCCCGACGCCTCGAGGGTGCTGATCGCCGACGCCGCGAACGGGTCCACCAGGTAGAAGGTCGTCGGGAAGGGGGTCCCGTCCGGCAGCCGCGGGGCGGTCGTCACCACGTCGGGGCGTCCGCACCGGCAGCGGTGCGCGATGCCGAGCACCCCCCGGGGCACCCGGCCCAGCAGTTCCCGGACCGCAGCGAGGTCACCGTCCGTGACCTCGCTCCCGGTGCCCAGGGATGTCTCGTCCACGGTGGCCTTCCTGCGTCGTCCTCGGTCGAGGAGTATCCGGTCGGGGTGTCAGCCGCCGGTCGGGGTGGGTGTCGGCTCGGGCGTGCGCTGGATCGCGTCGGCCGCGTCGTCGAGACCCGCGATCCGCAGCGAGGTCCAGATGTTGGCGTACCAGGCCTGCGCGGAACTGGTCGAGCGGGCCGCGACCTCGGCCGGGTCGGTGAGGTCGGTCTGCCCGGAGCCCGGGACGCGGTAGGCGGTCTCCCCCGGCAGCACGTACTGCAGGCGTTCCCGGGCCTGGGTGCGCACGTAGGCCGGGTCGTTCCAGCGGGCCTCCTCCGCACGGGCGGCGGCGAGGTCCTTCTCCTGCTGCTGGATCTGCGCCTCGAGCCGACCGATCTCCGAGCGCTGCTCCAGCCAGGTCTGCCCGGAGGGGACGAGGAACACGGCGAGGACGACGACGAGACCGGTCAGCACCAGCGCCCGTGGGCCGCGGGTGCGCCGCCGCTCGGCCGCGCTCGTCGACGCCGAACTGCGTCCCCGGGACGCGGGCGAGGGTCGCGTCGAGGCCCGGGCCGCCGGTCGCGGCGGCGGGGCCGCCCCGGCCCGGGTCTCCGGGCGCGGTCGAGCCGCGCCCGGTGCCGTGCGGCGCGGGGCGCGCGGTGCGGTGGGTCGACGAGTCGCCATCGGTACCAGGTTCTCAAGCCCGGCGCGCCCCAGGGGTCAGGCGCGCCGGGCCGGAGGACCCGGAGGGTTCCCGAGCGGTCAGAGACCGGAGCGCGGGAAGGCCGAGGCCCCCGCGTAGCGACCCGCGTCGTCCAGCTCCTCCTCGATGCGGAGCAGCTGGTTGTACTTCGCGACGCGCTCGGAACGGGCCGGGGCGCCGGTCTTGATCTGGCCCGAGCCCACGGCGACCGCGAGGTCGGCGATGGTCGTGTCCTCGGTCTCGCCGGAGCGGTGGCTCATCATCGTGGTGAAACCGGCCCGGTGGGCCAGGTCGACCGCGTCGAGCGTCTCGGTCAGGGTCCCGATCTGGTTGACCTTGACGAGCAGCGCGCTGCCGGCCTTCTCCGCGATCCCGCGGGCCAGCCGCTCGGGGTTGGTGACGAACAGGTCGTCGCCGACGAGCTGCAGCTTGTCGCCCAGCGTCGTGGTCAGGTGCTGCCACCCGGCCCAGTCGTCCTCGCCCAGCGGGTCCTCGATGGAGACCAGCGGGTAGTCCGCGGCGAGGCCGGCGTAGTACTCCGACATCCACTCGGCGCTGCGGTTCTCACCCTCGAAGGCGTACCCGCCGTCGGCGACGAACTCGGTCGCCGCGACGTCGAGGGCCAGGGCGATGTCGCGGCCCAGGGTGTACCCGGCCTTCTCGATCGCGACGGCGATGAGGTCCAGGGCGTCCTTGTTGCTGGGCAGGTCGGGGGCGAAACCGCCCTCGTCACCCAGACCGGTGGCCAGCCCGCGCTCCTTGAGCACCGACTTCAGCGCATGGTAGGTCTCGGCCCCCCAGCGCAGCGCCTCCCGGAAGGTCGGGGCGCCGATCGGGGCGATCATGAACTCCTGGATGTTCACGCCGGTGTCGGCGTGCGCGCCGCCGTTGATGATGTTCATCATCGGCACGGGCAGGACGTGCGCGTTGGGGCCGCCGAGGTAGCGGAACAGCGGCAGACCGGCCGACGAGGACGCGGCCTTGGCCACGGCGAGCGAGACGCCGAGGATGGCGTTGGCGCCCAGGCGCTCCTTGTTCGGGGTGCCGTCCAGGTCGAGCATGGCCTGGTCGACGAGACGCTGCTCGTGCGCGTCGTGGCCGACGAGGGCGGGGCCGATCTCCTCGATGACCGCCTCGACGGCCTGGTCGACGCCCTTGCCCAGGTAGCGGCCCTTGTCGCCGTCGCGACGCTCCACGGCCTCGTAGGCGCCGGTGGAGGCGCCCGAGGGGACGGCCGCGCGGGCGAAGGTCTCGTCGTCGAGGAGGACCTCGACCTCGACGGTGGGGTTACCGCGGGAGTCGAGGATCTCGCGGGCTCCGACGGCCTCGATGGTGGCCACAGGCACTCCTTACGAGCAGATGCTGGTCGGCGGGTGGGACGGGGGCCACCCGGGGCCCGGGCGGCGTCTGATCCCTGCGCGAGCCTAGGGCATGTCTCGCGGGCGGGGACGGGACGCTCAGGCGCGCTCGGCGTCGCGGGCCCGCGCCTCCAGGGCGGCGGTCGCGGCCCGCAGCGCGGCCTCCGGGTCGACCCCGGCCGCGTGCGCCCGCCGCACCAGCTGCAGCAGTTCCGCGCCGACCTGCTCCTCGGACAGTTCCTGGGCCGCCACGGGCGTCTCGATCCCGTTGCGCTGCAGCCGACCCAGCACCTTGTCGGCCCGGGCCAGGGCGGGCAGGGCCAGCGGGATCCCGTCCAGGACCGACGTGCGGGGCTTCTCCTGGGCCTTGATGGCGTCCCAGCGCCGCTGCAGGTCCTCGGTCGGCGCGTCCGCGGCGAGCTGGTCGTCGGCGAACACGTGCGGGTGGCGCCGGACCAGCTTGGCCACGATCGCCGCGGCCACGTCGTCGATGTCGAAACCCCCCGCCGCGGGCGGGTTCTCCTGCGCCACCCGGGCGTGGAAGACCACCTGCAGCAGCAGGTCGCCGAGCTCCTCGCGCAGCTCCGCGGGGTCCCCGGCCTCGATCGCCTCCAGGACCTCGTAGGTCTCCTCCTGCAGGTAGCGGCGCAGCGTGAGGTGGGTCTGCCGGGCGTCCCAGGGGCAGCCCCCCGGCGAGCGCAGCCGGTCCATGGTCGCGACGAGGTCGAGCAGACGGGACCCGGGAGGCGAGGTGGTCACGGTGGTCACGCTAGGGCCCGAACCGCCCGTTCGGCGGCGTCAGGTCCGGGCCCGACCTGCCGATGATCTCGGGGTGAGCCTCCTCGACGCGCCCGCCACCCTGCCGCCGCACCACTCCGGCCGCCCCTACCGGTTGGTCACCCGTAGCGACTTCGACGGCCTGGTCTGCGCGGTCCTGCTGCGCATGCTGGACCTGGTCGACGACATCACGTTCGTGCACCCGAAGGACGTGCAGGACGGGGTGGTCGAGATCAGCGACCGCGACATCCTCACCAACGTGCCCTACGACGCCCGGGCCGCGCTGGTCTTCGACCACCACCACTCCGAGACCATGCGCGAGCACGAGGACACCGGTGGCCACGCCGCCGCGCACGTCATCGACCCCGAGGCCCCCTCCGCCGCGCGCGTGGTCTTCGACCACTTCGGCGGTGACGCCGCGTTCCCCAAGATCTCCTTCGGGTTGATGCGCGCCGTCGACCAGGCCGACTCCGCGGCCTACGACGTCGAGGAGGTGCTCGACCCGCAGGGCTGGACGCTGCTCAACTTCCTCATGGACTCCCGGACGGGCCTCGGCCGGTTCCGCGACTTCCGGATCTCCAACTACGACCTGATGATGCAGCTCATCGAGAGCTGCGCGGAGTACCAGGACGTCGAGGAGATCCTCGCCACCCCCGACGTCGCCGAGCGCGTCGCCCTGTACCGCGAGCAGGCCGAGAAGTTCGCCGCCCAGCTGCGCCGGGTCAGCCGCGTCCACGGCGACGTCGTGGTCGTCGACCTGCGCGAGGAGGAGACGATCCACGCCGGCAACCGGTTCTTCCTCTACGCCCTCTACCCCGAGGCCCGCGTCTCGGTCCACGTCATCTGGGGTCGCGCGAAGCAGAACACCGTGTTCGCCGTCGGCAAGTCCATCGTCGACCGCACCTCCCCGGTCGACGTCGGCGCCATCTGCCTGAAGCGCGGCGGCGGGGGCCACCTCGCGGCCGGGACCTGCCAGGTGTCCCACGAGGTGGCCGAGCAGACCCTCACCGAACTGCTGGAGGAACTGCGCAGCGAACGCTGACGCCGGACGAACCCGGCACTCAGCGGGCGCCGGCCGCGACCTTGGCCGGCTGGTCGAGCAGGACCGCGGCCACGAACTCGTGGGCCCAGGCCAGGATCTCGGCGTCCCGCAACGGCTTGCCCCCGATCCGCGCCGTCATGGGGGCGGGGACGAGGGCGACCGAGAGGGCCGGTTTCAGCAGCGTGCCCGGGTAGAGCCGCTTCAGGCGGAGTTCGCGGGACTCGGGCAGGTCGATCGGGCCGAAGCGGATCTGCTTGCCCTGCAACGACACCTCGCGCAGTCCGCCGCGCCGGGCGACGATCCGGAACCGGGCCACCTCGAGCAGGTTCAGCACCGGCTGGGGCGGGGTCCCGTAGCGGTCGGTCAGCTCGGCGTTCAGCTCGACCAGACCCGACTCGTCCTCGACGGTGGCCAGGCGCCGGTAGGCCTCGAGGCGGAGCCGTTCCGAGGGCACGTAGTCGTGCGGCAGGTGGGCGTCCACCGGCAGCTCGATCTTGACCTCGGTGGTCTCCTCCTCGGCGCCGGGGTTCTCCGCCCCGGGCACCTGGTTGCGGACGTCGGAGACGGCGTCGGCGACCATGCGCATGTAGAGGTCGAACCCGACCCCGGCGATGTGGCCGGACTGCTCGCCGCCGAGCAGGTTCCCGGCCCCACGGATCTCCAGGTCCTTCATGGCCACGGCCATGCCCGACCCGAGGTCGGTGTGCTGGGCGATCGTGGCGAGCCGGTCGTGCGCGGTCTCGGTGAGCGGCTTGTCGGCGGGGAACAGGAAGTAGGCGTAGGCCCGTTCCCGCCCGCGCCCGACCCGCCCGCGCAGCTGGTGCAGCTGCGACAGGCCCATCACGTCGGCCCGTTCGACGATCAGGGTGTTGGCGTTGGAGATGTCCAGACCGGTCTCGACGATGGTGGTGCAGACCAGGACGTCGAACTTGTTCTCCCAGAAGTCGAGCACGACCTGTTCCAGGCGGTGCTCCCCCATCTGCCCGTGCGCCGTGGCGATGCGCGCCTCGGGGACGAGTTCCTTGAGCCGGGCCGCGGTCCGTTCGATGGACTGCACCCGGTTGTGGACGTAGAACACCTGCCCCTCGCGGAGCAGCTCGCGCCGGATCGAGGCGGCGATCTGCTTCTCCTCGTAGGCGCCGACGTAGGTCAGGATCGGGTGGCGTTCCTCCGGCGGGGTGGCCAGGGTCGACATCTCCCGGATCCCGGTCACTGCCATCTCCAGCGTGCGCGGGATGGGGGTCGCCGACATGGCGAGCACGTCGACGTTGGTGCGCAGCGTCTTCAGCGCCTCCTTGTGCTCGACGCCGAAGCGCTGCTCCTCGTCGACGACGACGAGACCGAGGTCCTTGAACCTCACCTCCCCCGAGAGCAGCCGGTGGGTCCCGATGACGACGTCGACCGACCCGTCGGCCAGGCCGGCCAGGGTCTCCTTGGACTCGGCGTCGGAGACGAAGCGGGACAACGGCCGCACCGACACCGGGAAACTCGCGTAGCGCTCGGCGAACGTCTTCTGGTGCTGCTGGACGAGTAGCGTGGTCGGGACGAGGACGGCGACCTGCTTGCCGTCCTGGACCGCCTTGAACGCGGCCCGCAGGGCGATCTCGGTCTTGCCGTAGCCGACGTCGCCGCAGATCAACCGGTCCATCGGGACCGGCTTCATCATGTCGGCCTTGACCTCGTCGATGCTGGCCAGCTGGTCGGGCGTCTCGATGTAGGGGAAGGCGTCCTCGAGCTCGCGCTGCCAGGGGGTGTCGGCCCCGAACTCGTGGCCCTTGGTGGCCATCCGGGCCGAGTAGAGCCGGATGAGTTCCCCGGCGATCTGCTTGACGGCGCGCCGCGCACGGCTCTTGGTCTTGGCCCAGTCCGCACCGCCCATCTTGGACAGCTGGGGGGCCTCGCCGCCGGAGTACCGGGTGACCTGGTCGAGGGTGTCGGAGGGCACGAACAGGCGGTCGCCCGGCTGGCCCCGCTTGCTGGGGGCGTACTCCAGCACGAGGTACTCCCGGGTCGCGTTCTGGATCGTCCGCTGGACCATCTCCACGAACCGCCCGACACCGTGCTGCTCGTGCACGACGAAGTCGCCGGGGCGCAGCGCCAGCGGGTCGACGGCGTTGCGGCGACGGCGCGGAGCCATCTTGCGCATGTCCTTGGTCGAGGACCCCCCGACGCCGGTGATGTCGGACTCGGTGATGAGGGCGAGCTTGAGCTCCTCGGCCACGAAACCGTGCTCGACGCCCGCGGTGGTGACGAGGACCAGCGACTCCTCGGGGGCCGCGGACAAATCCTCGACGAGGCGGGCCGGCACGTCCTCGGCCCCGAGCATCTCGACCAGGCGCTTGGCCGGGCCGTGCCCCTCCGTGGTCACCACCAGCCGCCAGGACCCTTTGACCAGGGCCCGCATCTCGGCGAGCGCCCGTTCGGTCTCGCCGCGGTAGCTGACCACGTCGCGGGCGGCGACGCGCAGCACGCGGGTGTCCTCGAGGTCGCGCAGCTCGTCGTCGGAGACCAGCGACGTGACCGACCACCACGGCCGACCGGTCGACTCCGCGTGGGCGCGCACCTCGGCCAGCGTCCAGAACGAGGAGGCCCCCAGGTCGACCGGGGTCTGCCCGCCGGCCGCGGCGTTCATCCAGGCCGCGTCGAGGAACTCCTGACCCGTGGCCACCAGGTCGTGCGCGCGGGCCCGGACCTTCTCGGGTTCGGCGAGCACGACGTGGGTGTCGCGGGGCAGCACGTCGAGCAGCGGCTCCATGCCGTCCACCAGGGCGGGCGCGAGCGACTCCATGCCCTCCACCGCGATGCCCTCGGCCAGCTTGGCGAGCACGTCCGCGGCGCCCGGCAGGCTCTCGGCGAGCGCCGCGGCGCGGTCCCGGACCGCGGGGGTCAGCAGCAGCTCCCGGCACGGCGGCGCCCACACGCCCTCGGGCTCGACCTCGAGCGAGCGCTGGTCGGCGACCGCGAAGGACCGGATCTCGTCGACCTCGTCGCCGAAGAACTCCACCCGCAGGGGGTGGGACCGGGTGGGCGGGAACACGTCGAGGATCCCGCCGCGCACGGCGAACTCGCCCCGGCGCTCGACCATGTCGACGCGGGTGTAGGCGGCGGCCGCGAGACGCTCGACGGTCTCGTCGAGGCCGACCTCGTCCCCCGGCCGCAGCCGCACCGGTTCCAGGTCGGCCAGGCCCTTGACCAGCGGTTGCAGCAGGGCGCGGACCGGGGCCACCACGACCCGGATCTCCCCGGCGCCCGCGAACCCCGTCTCGGAGGTGTCGGGGTGGGCCAGCCGGCGCAGGACGGCGAGACGCTGGGCGACGGTGTCCGAGCGCGGCGAGAGCCGCTCGTGGGGCAGGGTCTCCCAGGCCGGGAACTCGGCGATGCGCTCGGCCGGGACGTAGCAGCGCAGCCAGGTGGCGAGGTCCTCGGTCTCGCGCCCGGTGGCGGTCACCACGAGCAGCGGCCGCTCGGCCGCCAGCGCGGCCAGGAGCGCGGGACGGACGCCCTGGGGCGCGACGACGTCGAGGGCCCGGGAGTCCCCCTCCCGGGCGGAGGTCACGGCGCCGGCGACGGCGGGGTCGTTCTTGAGGACGTCGAGCAGGCCGGTGAGGCTCACGAACACTCCGGTGAAGTCAGGTCGGCAACCTCCCCACCCTACGTCCGGGCCCGACGCGCGGCCCGCCCGTCGGGTTGGGCGGGGGCACCGCTCGCATCCGGGTCCAATCTGCGGAACACGCCGCCTCTGCTGCTCCTCGCCAGTACTGTGCGGTCACCACCCGCAGTGAGCGGTGCCGGATTCTGTAGAGATCAGAGAGGCCATGGCCACACGAGATTCGGACGACGAGGCCAGCGATGTCGAGGTGCGGGCGTTCACGCTTCCTTCCGTCCATTCAGCACAGATAAATTCTCCCTTCGGGGCCCGCGACCCATTCGACTTCCTCGGCCCGCAAATCTATTCCTTCAGCCAGAGCTGGCTGATTCCTCTGCAGGCGGGTGGGCGCGGGCGGGGGTACGACCTTGAGGCCGCTCTCTTCTCCGTGATTGTTGAACGCCTCCATCGCGAGGACTTGTCCACAGGTTCGACCTGTCGCGTAATCGAGTACACGGATGTCAGCAACCTGAACTCAAAACGCAGGAATTACCTCGAGATCACGAGGACGACAGAACGGAGCACGATCGTCACGAGCCTGCTTCGTTGCCGCCCCTACGGAGATGATTCCGTATATCTGGCGCTCGACTCCTTCGCCCTCGGCCCGACGGCGCGAGGACGGGTCGCTCTCCGCGCCGCCGCAACGCTGCTCCCCCTCTTCGTGGCGCTCAGTGTTGGTCCACCGGCGTTCGACCTGATCATGTGGCTCGCAGCCTTGATTCTTGGCACGCGATTCTTCGCTGGTGTCGTGAGGGCCAAACTGTCGGGACGAGGTGCTACCGCGTGGCGAGCTGCCTTCCCCGCTGGCCTCTCGTCGAGCTCCTTCGACCTCGATGACACCTCCGCCCATCTAAAGCACACCGTTCCGCTGATCATGCAGGCGTTGGAGCGACTGGCACCCACCTTCCACCTCGACACCCGAACCGTGCACGACCTCCTCACAGAGATGGTCTCGAAGGTCCGAGGAACCACGATCAACGTGAACAACAGCGGGAAACTGAGTGGGGTAAACATCGGGGGGTCCTACAACAGCGCGGGAGGCTCAACGGCATGAACGGCGTCAATCCTGGGGAAGCGATCAACATCAACAACGCCCCGGGTGGCCACATCTCGGGGAACATCGGTGGCCACCACAACGAGAGCGTGGTCAATCATTTTGGCGCCAGCGCACTGTCCGAGGACATCAGCTCCGTTGTGGCCAAAGTGCGCGAGATGCCGTTGGACGCGGCGGGGCGGGAGGCCGTCGAGGCGCTCGCGGAAGCCGGGAGGACGGCGGCAGGGGGCGAGCTGACGAAGACTCGGCACATTCTGAAAGCACTCCCACCATGGCTCTCCGCGATGACGGCTTCCTTCAGCGCAGGCGCGATCAACAACTTCCTCGCGGGCTGAGCACCGCTGCCAGATCCGGGTAGACGACACTCGGGGGGTGCACGGCACCGAGGACATGTCTCGACACACCGGTCCCCCGCCCTCCGGGGCGCGCCGGCGACGGCGGCTGCGCGTGGTCCTGGCGGTGGTCGGGCTGCTGCTGCTGGCCTGGGTCGTGGCGGTCGCGGTCAGCGGCGTGCAGGCCGGGCGGGCGCTGCAGCGGGTGGCGGCGAGCAGCGACGTGCTCGCCCAGGACCTGCGGGCCGAACGCTTCGGCGAGGCGGTCCCGCTGGCCCGGCAGGTGAGCGAGGACTCGGTGACCGCGGCGCGGGCCACCAACCAGTGGCCCTACCGGGCCGCCGAGCACGTGCCGTGGGTGGGCACCCAGCTGCGCGCGGTGGGCGGGGTGTCGGAGGCGGCCGCGCTGCTGGCCGAACCGCTGCCCGGGGCGCTCGGGGTCGCCGAGAGCGTCCTCGGCCGTGGGCTGGTCTCCGCCGACCGGACCGTCGACCTGGCCGGGGTCCAGGCGCTGGAACCGGTGGTGGCCGACTACGCCCGACGGCTGCCCCAGGCGCAGCGCGCGCTGGACTCCGCCGAGGCCCCCGGGGTGCTGGCCCCGATCGCCGAGCGGGTGGCCCCCGTGGCCGCGACGCTCGACACGGCCGCCCCGCCGCTGGCGACCGCCGCGCAGGTCGCCCCCCGTCTGCCCGCCATGCTCGGTGCCGGCGGGGCGCGCACCTACCTCGTGGCCTTCACCAACCCGGCCGAGATCCGGCCCGTGCAGGGCATGTTCGGCGCCTACGCCTACCTGACCGTCACCGACGGTCACATCGAGCTGACCCGCACCGGTAGCGACGAGGACCTGTACGACGCCCGCGCCGACCCGGGCGTCCTCGGCGACGAGTTCGTCGGCACCTACGGCGCCGCCCAGGCCGACCTGGTCCAGAACGTCACGGTCAGCGGCAACGCCGACGACGCCGGGCGCCTGGCCGCCGACCTCATGGTCGACGCGGGTCTCCCCCGGCCCGACGCGGTCGTCCTCGTCGACCCGGTGGGGCTGGCCGACATGCTCGGCCCCGACCACCCGCCGCTGGACCTGGGCCCGTTCGGGCAGGTCCCGACGGCCGACCTGGCGACCACGCTGCTCTACGAGGCCTACGTCCGTTTCGAGGGCGACCAACCGGCCCGCAAGGCGTTCCTGACCGCCACCTCCGCCGCCGCGTTCGAGGCGATCCTCTCCGACGGGTTGTCCTCGACCGTGCTGCGCGGGATGGGTGAGGCGGTGCGCTCGGGGCACCTGGCCGTGTGGTCGGCGGTACCCGGGGAGCAGTCCGCCCTCGTCGCCGCCGGGGTCGGGGGTCTGCTGGGCGACCCGGCCGCGCAGCCCGGGGTGGTGAAGGTCGGGCTGACCAACGCCGTGCCCTCCAAGCTGGACTACTGGATGCAGCCGGCCTTCGTGGTCGAACCGTCCTGCAGCACGGCCGCTGCCGCGGAGGCCACCTCGATCCTCCAGCTCACCCTCACCAACCCGGTGCCGGAGGAGATCCCGCAGTACATGCGCAACCAGCGGGAGAGCAGCGCGCTCGGTTCGCGGACGGGTCAGGACATCGTCTCGCTGTGGGTGCCGCCGTGGGTCGGGCTGCAGCAGGCCGTGGTCGACGGTTCACCCGTGGCCACGGCGGTCGACGACGAACGCGGGTGGCGGTTGATCCGGTTGACCGTGCAGGTCCCGCCGGACCGACCCGTCGTCGTCCGCTGGACGCTCACCGGACGCGCCGACGCGCTGCCCCGCACCGTCGAGGGCCCGAGCACGGTCACGCCACCCACGGTGACGACGGTCGGGTGCCCGTGATCGCGGGCGGTGAGCGAGGTCGCACGCACCGCCAGGGGTCGTCGCGCGCACCCGCGGCCCGCCCGGACGGGGCCGCTGCTCCGATCGGGTGCCCCCGAACGGGTCCCCGCCCCTCCGATCGGACGACGGTCGGTCGGGCGGGGTGAAACGCCAACCCGTTCGGCCGCGATGAGGTGGACGTAAGGGGTGACTTTCCGTCATCCTGAGCGGGACTCGGGGCGAGAACGTCACGAGCCGTCTAACCCGTGGGGGGAACCACCGTGCGCAAGACCTCCGTTCGCCTCGCTGCTGCGGGCGCCCTGTCCGTCGCCGCCCTGTCCGTCGGCGCCGGCTCCGCCCTCGCCGCCACCGACTACGCCCCCGTCACCCCGGTGCCCTCGGTCACCGACGACGTGACCCCCGGCGTGTCCCCGACCACCGGCGGGTCCACCCCGTCCGCGGTCGCCGGCTCCGGCGGCGAGCTCGCCTACACCGGCGCCGACGTGCTGCCCTGGGCCCTCGGCGGCGGCGTGCTGCTCGCCGGTGGCGCCGCGCTCGTCCTGGCCGGCCGGAAGACCGCCCGCCAGCACTGAGCCCGCATCGTCGAAGGGCCCGTGACGAGAGATCGTCACGGGCCCTTCGACGTCGTCGGGGACGGGTGCTCGAGACCTCGAGACCTCGAGACCGCGAGGCGTCAGGGGCGCCGGGCCGCCGGGGTGGGGCGCTCGGAAGCCCCGGTGACCGCCGGACGCGGACGCCGGGCCCGCGGGGTGGTCAGGGCCTTCGGCGGCACGTACAACCAGCGCCACCGTCCGCTGAACGTCGAGAACCGCAGCGAGAGCCACAGCACGACCCCGGTGACCACGAACTGCAGGGCGACGTCGACGACCCGGGGGACGTCGGGGTAGAAGGTGCGCAGGGCCAGCGCCACGAGCACGACGGCGAACAGGTGCACCAGGTAGACGCGGAACGCCTGGGTGCCCACGGTGGCCAGCCCGTCGCGCAGCCGCCCGGCGGGCAGCCAGGCGATGGCGAGGATCCCCACGGTGACGGCCAGCAGCTGGGCCAGCAGCGGCACGAACGGCACCGCCCGCAGACCCAGGAGCAGCCCGGCGAACAGGACGAGCAGGGCCGCGCCCAGCGGCAGCAGGAACCACGGCCGCGAACCGCGGACGAAGGCCTTGATCCGCTGGCCGCAGAGGGCTCCGACCAGGAAGAACACGAAGAGCACGGCGATGCGGTTCCAGCCGAGGTTGTCCACGCGGACCCATCCCCCGGCGAACAGCGCCGAGAGCACCGCGGCACCGGCGAGCTGCACGGCGGGCGGAACCCGGCAGACGAGCCGGCGGACCATGATGAAGACGACCAGGGCGTACAGGAACCAGTAGCTGCTGCTGGGCCAGACCGGCAGCAGCGCGATGGTGCGCCAGTCGAGCGGGGGCAGGTCGCTGTCGCCGTAGGGCAGTGCGGGCACGAGGAGGTACACGACCGTCCGCAGCGCCGACCAGAGCAGGTAGACGTAGGCGATCGGCAGGGCCCGGCGGCGCCACACCTCGACGACCGGCAGCCCCGGGTGACCGGCCGCGGCCAGTCCGGCGACCAGGAAGAAGGCCGGGAGCGGGAAGAGCTCGCCGAGGGCCTTGACCCGGCCGAGCATCACGTCGACCCCGGCGTCGCCCAGGTACTGGATGACATGGAAGAGGACCACCATGACGATGGCGGCCCCCTTGACCGGTTCGGTCCACGAATCGCGTCCCGCTCGCGTCACCGGCCGCCCCTCCGCTGTTCTCCGACGAAGGGGCGCAGCTCCTCCGCACCCCCTTCACCAGTCTGCCGGACCCACCCGACGGATCGCGGCGGTTTCACCCAACCGGGGCACGAAAGGGTCCCCCCGGTGACGTCCGGCTGGTACAACTTTCTCGGGGGAGGACGAGAGACCGACGGGGTTGTTCCGTCTCGGTCACCTTCCCACTACTGAGGGTGCGGGGATGCGCCGGTTGGCCTCCCGACCGGTTCCCTGTCGAGGAGGTGACGACGGAGGAATGGCCATGCGCCCGACGGTTCGGAAACTGCGTGCTCGTCCCACCCGTGCCGTCCCGACGGTCGCGCTGCTGTCCGCGCTCACCCTCGTCAGCGCCTGCTCCTCCGCCGAGCCCCCGCAGCGCCTCGCCCCCAGCGACGGTTTCACGGTCGACGTCGTCCCCGGTCTCACCTACGCCGAGACCGACGGACAGGCCCTCTCCGCCGACGTCTGCCTCCCCCGCGAGGCCACCGGAACCCGGCCCGCCCTCCTCGTGCTGCACAGCGGGGGTTTCACCTCCGGCAGCCGCGACGACGACGCCACGCGGGCCCTGTGCGAATGGGGCGCCCGTGAGGGTTACGTAGGTGTGGCGATCGATTACCGCCTTGCGCCGCAACACATCTACCCGGCGCAGGTCGACGACGTGCAGAACGCGGTGACCTGGTTGCGCGAGCCGGCGCAGGTCGGACGGTTCAAGCTCGACCCCGCCCGGATCGGCGCCCTCGGCAGTTCCGCGGGGGCGGTTCTCGCCCTCACCGCCGGCGCCCGGGGGGAAGGGGCGCGGGACGAGGGTTCACGTCTGGCGGCGGTCGTCTCGTTGAGCGGGGTGGCCGACCTGCGGTCCTCGGCCCTCGCCCTGGGCGACCCGAGCCCCGAGGCGCAGCAACTCGTCTCGACCTACCTGGGCTGCACGGACCTGCAGAACTGCCCGGCGGGAGAGGAGGCCTCGGCGATCACCGAGGTGGACCCGACCGATCCGGCCATGATGCTGGTGAACGGGACCGATGAACTCGTGCCGGCGGAGCAGGCCGAGGAGATGGACAAGAAACTCGGGGAAGTCGGGATCGCCCACCAACTGATCCTGGTTCCCGGTGACCGGCACGGTGTGCCGCTCATGACCAGCGACGTTCGCGTCGACGCGGCAGAATTCCTGAAGGAGCACCTGTGAGTGAAGTCACGTCCCCCGCCGACCGCCCCCGCGCGGCCGCCCTCGGCCGGCACTCCTCCCCGGGGGAACCGGGCAGGGCCCCGCGGTCCTTCCTGCGCAGCACGGCCGGGCTGATGGCCCTGGTCATGGTCGTCGCCGTGGTCGGGGGACTGCTGATCACCCTCGTGCTGCCGAAGACCTACACGACCGAGGCCCAGGTCCTGCTGCGACCCCGGGTGTCCTCCGCCGAGGTCACGGTCACCCAGGTGGCGACGATGATCGGTGAGCAGTCGGCGACCTACGCGGCGCTCGTCGGCACGCCGACGGTGCTCGACCCGGCCATCGCCGCCTCCGGCGCCGACACCGACTCGGCCACCCTCCAGGACGAGGTGACCTCGACGGTCGTCCCGAACACCAACCTCATCGAGATCGACGCCTCCGCCGCCGACGCGCAGGCCGCGGCCCAGCTGACCAAGGCCATCGCCGACAGCCTGGTGACCCAGATCGGCGAGCAGAGCCAGGTCGCCGGAGAGCCGCTGGTCGAGGGCGTCGTCGTCGAGGAGCCCCTCGTCCCGACCGCCCCCTCCTCCCCCAGCCTGCCGCTGAACCTCGCGATCTCCCTGGCGATCGGCCTGGCCGTCTGCGGTGGCATCGTCGCGGTGCGCGCGGCCCCGCGTCGGAGCCAGAGCTCGTCGTGATCGACCTGCTCCGTCGCGCGACGGAGACCGGGGTCGGCCGCCGGCCAGGGATGGTCGCGGTCGCGGTCACCGTGGTCCTCGTCGCCCTCATCGCGGTGCACCCCCTGGCGCCGTTGGCCGTCATCGCCGTCGGCGTCGCCGTGCTCATGGCGGTCCGCACCCCGGCGCTGCTGGCCGTGGTGACCCTGTTCCTGGCGTTCCTGTCCACGCCGCTGCAGGCCGTCCTCGGTGGGGCGAGCTCCCAGCTCGACGAGGCCGCCCTGGTGTTCTGCCTCCTCGCGCTGCCCTTGCGCCGGCTGCTGACCGAGGGCCGGATCGTCGTGATCCCGGGCTCGCTCTGGTTCCTGCTCTTCGGCATCTGGGGCGTCGTCTGCGGACTGCAGCAGGACGTCCCGCGGTCCCTCGTCGTGCTCGGGGCCTTCGTCGCGCTCAAGGCCGCGCTGCTGGCCTTCGCGCTGGCCCAGGTGCCGTGGACCCGGGCCCACCTGCGCACCGGTCTGGCGATCGGCGCGGTCGTGGTCGTGGTGGTCCTGGCCAGCGGTGCGGTGAACCTCCTGGTCCCGGGGGCCTGGACCTCGCTGCTCGGCACCACGTCGCTGCGCGGGCCCTTCGGACTGCCCGCGCTGACCGGCATCTTCACCCGCCCCGCGGCCCTCAGCCGGTTCTGCGGGGTCGTGGCGCTGGGGGCGCTCGCGTACCTCATCGCGGTCCGCCGGAGTTTCCCCGCCGTCGTGGCCGTGCTCGGGTGCACCGCGCTCGCGCTGCTCACCCTGCAGGTCAAGACCATGCTGGGGCTGCTCGGGACGATGGTGGTGCTCAGCATCCCGACGCTGCGTCGTGCCGGTTCGCGCACGGTGCTCGCGTTCCTCCCCGTCCTGGCCGTGTTCCTGGCGCCGCCGCTCTGGCTGGTCGTGCGCACCGACGTGAGCCAGTACGTGTTCCAGGAGTCGGCCCGGTCGCTGCTGACCCGCGGCGGGGTGGAGGTCGCGCAGGCGACCTTCCCGTTCGGCGCCGGTTTCGGGCGCTACGCGAGCTCGACCGCCGCGGAGAACTACAGCCCCTGGTACTACGCGCTCGGTTTCGACAAGCGTTTCGGCATGGGCCCCGGGCCGGACTCGGGCATGTTCCTGAACGACAGCCAGTGGCCGGCCATCTTCGGCGAGGCCGGCTGGATCGGCGGGGTCCTGTTCGCCCTCGCGCTCGCCGCGACCCTGCTGTTCCTGGTCAAGGGCTTGTGGCGGGAGGAGGACCCGCTGTTCCGGTGGATCCGCATCGCCGGCATCGGCTGGATGCTCCTGCTGGTGACCGAATCCCTGGCCGCCCCCGTGTTCGTCTCGGCCCCCGCCTACCCGTTCCTCCTGCTCGCCGGCGCCGTCCTCGCCGGGATCGCGCGCGGGGGAAGCGGATCGGCCCTCGCGAACGGTTCCCGGCCCGCGGCGACGGTTCCCGGCCCCGCCGTGGACACCGTGCCCGAGCCGCGATGACCCCTGGGACCCAGGAACCGGACCACCGCGGGAACCCCACGGGGCCGGGGGTTCCCGGCACGCGCCGGCGCGACCTGCACCGGGCGGCCCTCGCCCTGCTGGGCGTCGGGACGGCGGCCGTGGTGCTGAACGGCAGCGCCCCCAACCGCGACGCCGTCGAGCTGCTCGGCCCGGACCTGCCCGGGCTCGACCCGACCGGTCGTCGCGACAGCGCCCCGGCCCTGCAGGAGCTCTACGACCAGGGGGCCCGGCTGGTGTCGCTGGCCCCGCGGGGCACCTACCGGTTGGACAGCCCCGTGTTCCTCGACGACGACGGCCCCTTCGACCGGTTCGTCCTGCAGGGCAACGGGGCCACCCTCCGCCTCGGTGACGGGCTGGCCGCGACCGACGCCTTCACCGCCGACCCGGAGACCCGCTGGGCGTTCCTCGCGAACTCCACCCGCGCGTCGGGCCCGCGCGTCGAGGTCTCCCCCGCGACCCGCGCCACCGGCCCCGACGTCGGCGGCACGCTGCGGTTCGTCGTGCGCGACGTCGTCGTCGACGGCGGGGGGCGCAACGTCGGTCTCGCCTTCCTCAACCGCTGCGCCGCCCGCTTCGAGGGCGTCGTCATGACCGCGGCCCGGGCCCTGGTCTCGTGGTTCGACTACTGCGACGGCATCGTGCTCGACCAGTGCCACGCGCGGGTGGACACCGTGCCGGACGCCTGGTTGCTCTACCAGGTCGCCAACGGCGACGGGATCGTCCTCGTGAGCCCCAAGACCGAACGCGGCATCGGGGCCGCCCGGTTGCAGAACTGCAAGGGCGCCACCATCCAGGCGCCCGTGTCGGGGAGGTTCTCCTTCGACCGCTGCCGCGCCGTGCACGTCACCGGCGGGCACACCGAGGCCGACCTCAGCGCCGTGACGGCGTTCGCCGTCCGGGCCAGTTCCGTCACCCTGGACACCTCGGTGCTCTACCCCTCGCGCGACGCCGACGCCCCCACCCTGGTCGTGGACGACGACGACGACGGGAACGGTTCGACCGTCGTGCTGCGCCAGGTGACCGAGATGGTGCTGCACCGGGACGGGTCCTCCTCGGTGCGTGCCGAGCGCCAGGGCGACGTCGTGGCCGCCCCGCTGGTCGAGGTCCGTCGGACGCAACCCGGCACGACGCTGTCGGTGGACGGCGCCGCCACCCAGGTCGGCACCCTGGCCACGGGAGCCCGCTGGTTGCCGAGCGCGGGCTGGCGCGTGGTGAGCCCGGACCCCGAGATCACGACCGCCCTGGAGAGCGACTCCGGATCCTGGCTGCGAGCCACCGGCCGCTGGCAGCTGGCCCGACGCGACCGCTGGCGGGTGCTGCCCCTGGGTGGTTCCAGCGCCTACTGCCCCGACCTGCAGGCCCCGGAGATCGTGGACGCCCAGGGATCCCTCGACGGTGTCCGCGGGGTCCTCGGCGGCCAGGTGTCCTACGTCGCCGCCCTGCGCGACGCGCAGGGCGGGTGGAGCGGTCTGTCGGAGGCGACGCGGGCCGACGTGGGCGGTTCCGGCTCGGTGCGGGTGCGGATCCGCACGACCGCACCGGCCACGCTCGTCCTCTGGCGCAGCCGCGGTGACGGCGTGGCCGCGCGCGCCGAGGGCCGGGTCAGCCTCGGGGTCCCGGCCGGCGTGGTCACCGTCTACGACACCGGGCAGTTCCTCGGCGGACTCCCCTGGGTGGCCGCCTCCGGGGACGTGCCCGAGACCCTGGCCCGGCGCAGCACCACCGGGCCGCTGCTCGTCCTCGACGGGGCGACGCTCCCGCTCAGCACCCCCCGACCCGACCCCCTCGCTCCCGACCTTGGAGGCAGCCCCTCATGACGACCCTGCTCGTGGCGAACACCGGTGGCCACCTGACCCAGCTGCACAGCCTGCTCCGGCGGCTCCCGGTCGAGGACCGGGTGTGGGTGACCCTCGACGGACCGCAGAGCCGCTCGCTGCTGGCGGGTGAGAAGGCCGTCTACCTGACCTATCCGCGCGCGCGCAACGTCTTCCACGTCGCCCGCAACACCGCCCTGGCGCTGCGCCGGCTGCCGCAGCGGGGGGTCGACCAGGTGATCACGACCGGGGCGAGCCTGGCCCTGTCCGTCCTGCCGCCCTACGCCCTGCGCGGGATCCCCTGCCACTACATCGAGAGCGCCACCCGCGTGGACGGCCCCTCCTCCTCCGGCCGGCTGCTGAGCCGGGTCCCGGGCATCCGCCTCTACACGCAGCACGAGACGTGGGCCGACGCCCGTTGGCGCTACTCCGGCACGGTCCTCGACGGTTACCGCGCGACGCCCACCGGATCCCGCCCCGTCCGCAAGGTCGTGGTGACGCTCGGCAGTTCCGAGGGGTACCCGTTCCGCCGCCCCCTGGAACGCCTGCTCGAGATCCTGCCCGAAGGGGTCGAGGTGCTCTGGCAGACCGGTTCCACCCCCGTGGACGGACTCCCGCTGACCGCCACCCCGTCGATGAGTTCCGAAGCCCTGAACGCGGCCATCCGCGACGCGGACGTGGTCGTGGCCCACGCCGGGACGGGTTCCACCCTGACGGCGCTGGCCAACGGCAAGATGCCCCTGCTGCTCCCCCGGTTGATCAGCCGCGGTGAGCACGTCGACGACCACCAGACGCAGATCGCGGCCATGCTGGAGGAACGAGGTCTGGCCGTCGTCCGCGACGCCGGGACGGTGGAGTGGTCCGACCTGGAGCACGCCGCCGCCCACGAGGTGTCGCTCTCGGCGACGACCCCCTTCGCCCTGCGGAACTGACGGGGAACGACGAAGCGCCCCCCGCCTCGCGCGGGGGGCGCTTCGTCGTTCCTCCGGGTGCGGCGGACCGTCAGCGGTTGCGCCAGTCCCGCCGCTGCAGGGCGTCGATCCAGATCCGTTCCAGCGCCGGGAAGACCACGCTGGTGTCGAAACGTTCGGCGACCGCGGTGCGGCCGTTGGCGGCCAGGCGTTCCCGGTGGGCGTCGTCGCGGCAGACGCGGTCCAGGGCGGCGGCGAGGGCGGCGACGTCCTCGGCCGGGACGAGTTCACCGGTGTCGGGTCCGACGACCTCGGCGACACCACCCACGTCGGTGGCCACGACGGCGTTGCCCTGGGCCATGGCCTCGAGCACGAACACCGGCATCGCCTCGCCGCGCGAGGGCAGGACCGCCACGCGGGACCGCCCGAGGAGTTCGACGAGGGCGTCGTGGGCGAGGGCACCCGGGAACTCGACACCGGGCAGGTCGCGCACCAGGTCGGGCTCCTGCACCGGCCCGGCGACCACCAGACGCCAGCCGGCCGCGGCCAGGTCGAGCTGCTCCCACGCGGCGAGCAGGACGTCCACACCCTTGCGCCGACCGACGGCACCGCCGAAGACCACGAGGTTCTCGGAGTTCGCGGTGGCCGTCGCGACCGGGACCGCGTTGGGAACCAGGTCGACGCGGTCGACCGGGAGCGCCGCCCGCACCACCTCGGAGGTCTCCTCCGAGAGCGTGATGGCCTGGTCGGCGCTGCGGAGAACCGTGCGGACGAGTTTCGGGTGCCGTCGGGCGAACGGCACGAACGAACTCCCGTGCAGGTGGGCGACCGTGGGCAGACCCCGGCGGTCGGCCCACCAGAGCAGGGCCCCTTCGCGCAACCACGAACCGCGGTTCGACAGGTGGGCCACGACGACCGCCTCGGTGGAGCGCAGCCGGGCGATCCGCACCGCGGCCCCGAGGGCGCGACGGACGCCGGTCGCCACGTCCCCGGGGTTCCCCCGGGTGGTCAGCACCGTGACGTCGGTGTTCTCGAACGGCCCGTCGAGGTAGCCGTTGAGGACCTGGGTCATGCCGCCGGCGACGTCCCCGACGCGACCCAGGTGGTGGACCAGGGGACGCGGACGGGCCGACGTCGGGGTCGTGGAGGCCCGCACGGGGGCCGGGGCGGCCGGGGTGGCCGGGACCGGACGGACGGCGGCCGGACCGGACCCGTCCGCCGGCTGGTTCGCACCCTTGAGCGTGTCCAGGATCGCCAGGCGGACCTGGTCGAGACGCTCCCGCGCGTCGGTGAGGTGCCCGAAGAACTCCTCCCGCCGCCCGAGCAGGGACTGCAGGCGTTCGGTCAGCGCGTCGGTGTCGCGACCGAGGAGGTCGACCGAGATGTCCTCGACCCCGATCGTGCTCATGTGCCGCGCGATCTTCGTGCTGCGCTGGACGAGGCCGGCGACCGGAACCGCCCCTTCGGTGAACGCGGCGATGACGACGTGCAGACGGTCGGAGACGACCATGGCCGCGCGGCGGTACAACGCGCGCAGCGCCGCCTCGTGCTCGTCGTGACGGATGCGGTCCTGCCATCCGAGCACCTGACCGCCGAGGTCCTCGGCGAGACGACGGGCCCGCCGGTCGTCCTGGAACACCTGGGTGATGGTCCAGATCTCCAGCTCGTTGCGGGCGGCGAACTCCCGCACGGCCTGCAACGCCTCCGGGCTCGGGTAGGGCGGGCTGCCCTTGTCGTCGCGGACCGAGACGACGAGGACGTCGCGTCGCCCACCGGCTGCGATCTCCTCCGTCGAGGCACCTTCACCGAAGGCGAGGTCGGGCATCGCCGGGGCGCCGAGGTAGTCCGCGGTCTCGTCGTCGCGCCACCGGGTCAGGTCGCTGAGGGCGATCGAGGGTCGCATCAGGAGCCGGGGCAGCGGGGCGAGCGACTTCGCCCCGGAACCGACCCGGACGACCCGTCCGTTGCGGGCGCGCAGCAGCGCGAGCAGCGGGACGACGACCAGGTGCTCCTTCATGCCCCCCAGGGAGAGCTGGATCTCACCCGGTTTGAAGGCGTAGGAGGCGCGCCCGGCCAGCCCCTCGTTCACGGCCGCCCGGTACCAGGTGCCCAGGTCGCGGTAGGTGACGTCCTCGGAGGTGACGCCCAGGCACTCCTCGTACCCGTCCGGGCAGTTCCCGACGAAGATGTGCAGCCGCCCCGACTCGCGCAACCAGCTGAACAACTGCCGACGCAGCATGGCGTCACCGATGTTGTCGAACTGACCTCGACCGACGGTGAAGATCTGGCGCACGGGATACCTCGAGACGTCGCGGGGAACGGGCAGGGGTCTGAGGCCGGCCACGGCGACGACGAGAAAACGCTAGCAGCCGGGGGCCGGGCGCCGGGCGGTTTCGCCCGGAGAATCACCTCACCAGCGGCGCAGCAGGCGCAGCTGGAGCGGTCGCGGGGCGTGGGCGAGCAGGGCCAGGAACACGCGCTTGTCCCGACGGCGCGTGAGCAACGCCAGTTCCCGGGTGCCGATGCGGGCACGGACGGCCCGGACGAGCACCCGGGAGGCCTCGTCGTCGTAGGCGCCGCTCAGGGCGTCCTTGAGCCCGGAGAGAGCGACGTACCGCAGCCGGAAGTAGGCCGCGTCGACGTCGTCCTCGCCGAAACCGTTGCGTCGGGCCACTTCCAGCACGACGTCCTCGACGATCTGCAACGACTGCACGCGGCGGTGGCGGGACGTGATGATGGAGCCCGGACGCTTCCCGTGGTGGTAGACGACCGTCTCGATGCAGGCCACGGTCGTCGCCGCCCCGAGGATCCGCGCCATCAGGGCGAGGTCGGACTGCACCCGGGCCAGGGGGAACTCCAGCCCCAGCAGCAGGTCCCGACGGACCAGCTTGTTCCACAGGTGCCCGGTGACCTCGCCCCGCAGCAAAGCCCGGAGCGCCTCGCGGTTGTCGAGGGTCCCGGTCGACGGCGAGGACAGCAGACGGGGGACGCCCGAGGGCGGGGTCAGCTGGGCACGGGCCAGGACCACCTGGGCCTCGCGTCCCGACGAGGCGGCGTCCGCGGCGGCCGCGAGCATCGCGGCGCAGGCGAAGACGGGCCACTCGTCGTCGGAGTCGACGAACCAGATCCATTCTCCCCGTGCGGCTTCGACGCCGGCGCGGCGGGCGAGGGAGACCCCGCCGTTCTCCGGCTGCAGCACCGCGACGACCCGGGGGTCCTTCGCGGCCGCGGCCTTCACGACCTCGGCGGAACCGTCGGTGGAGCCGTCGTCGACGAGGACCAGCTCGACCTCGGCGCCGGCCTGCGACAGGGCGTTCTCCACGGCGGAGGGAAGTCGACCGGCATCGTTGTAGACGGGCAGAACGATGCTGACCTTCATCACGTCCTCACGGTATCCGGCGGCGCGTCCCGCGGGCCCGGGAACGGCCAAGGCGACCCGTTCGGCCCTGCTCGGACGCCGACAAGATCGACCAAGAGCGATAGAGTTCTGACCGTGGGTAGTTTTTGAGGGGTTTCCCACGTTCCCTGCAGGAACCCGTGCTGATCCAGTACGTTGAACGCGCCGCCGACCGCCGGACGGCCCCAAGACCCCCGTCAGGAGTCCCACTTGGCGCACTCGGCGCAGGCAACGCCCCCTGCTCAGGAGACCGTCGCGGGTGCCACGTCGACCACGGGTCAGGCCCCGGCCCAACCCGGCCCTCCGGCCCAGGAGATGACCCCGCCGGTCGTCCTCGCCCACGACTACCTCACCCAGCGGGGTGGGGGCGAACGGGTGGCCCTGGAGTTCACCCGGCAGTTCCCCGAGGCCCCGCTGCTGACCAGCGTCTACCAGCGCGAGGAGACCTTCCCGGAGTTCGACGGCGTCGACGTCCGGACGAGTTTCCTCAACCGCTGCAAGCCTTTCCGGCGCGACCCGCGCATCGCGTTCGGGTTCCTGCCCGCGGCCATCCGGCAGATGCCGGTGCCGGAGGGCGTGCTGCTCGTCAGCTCCTCCGGCTGGGCGCACGGGTTGCGGGCCCGGGGGCCGAAGATCGTCTACTGCCACAACCCGGCCCGCTGGTTGTACCAGCCGCACGACTACTTCCCGACCACGCCGTCGGCCGTGCGCTGGATGCTCTCGTCGGTGCTCTCCCCGCTGCGCTGGTGGGACCGCCGGGCGGCCCGCACGGCCGACCACTACCTCGCGAACTCCACCGCGGTGGCCGAACGGATCCACAGCGCCTACGGCGTCCGGGCGACCGTGGTGCACCCGCCGGCGGGGCTGGACTCCGAAGGGGTGACGGAGGCGATCCCCGGCGTCGAACCGGGTTTCTTCCTCACCGTGGGCCGTCGCCGCGGCTACAAGAACACCGCCCTGGTCTGCGCGGCCGTCGAGCAGACGCCCGGGGTACGACTGCTGGTCGTCGGGGGTTCACCCACCGACGACGGGGAGCGCGTCACGACCGTGCGCGGCATCTCCGACGCCCAGCTGCGCTGGGCCTACGCGAACTGCCGAGCGGTCGTCGCCATGAGCCACGAGGACTTCGGTCTGGCCCCCGTCGAGGGGTACCGGTTCGGGCGGCCCAGCATCTGCCTGCGCGCCGGGGGTTACCTCGACAGCGGTCTCGAGGGCGTCGCCACCGTGTTCGTCGACGAGGAGAGCGTCGAGGCGCTGGCCCTCGCCCTCGCCGAGTTCGACGACGCCGCGTTCGACCCCGCCGCCATCCGCGCCCACTCCGAGAAGTTCTCGCGGGAGACCTTCGGGCGCCGCCTGCGCGAGACGATCGCCCACGTCCACCACCGCAAGGACCGCGGCCGGGCCCTGCAGCACTGAGCCCGCCCGCCCGCACCGCCCGTCACGTCGAGGGGGTCCGTCCCGGTCGTCCGGGGACGGACCCCCTTCGTCGTCCCTCGGGGCCGCCGGCCCCGGCCGCACGCACGAGGGGCCGGTCCCGACGATCCGGGACCGGCCCCTCCTGCCCTGCGGGTCAGCTCTTGACCGCGCTCACCTCGACCGGCTCGACCGGGGTGCGCGAACCCCGCCGCCGACGCCGCAGCATGCGGACCGCCTGCTGCAGCCCCCGTCGGTGTCCCGGGAGGATGAGGGCCGCGATCGCGGCGACCAGCAGGGCGGCCAGTCCCCCGACCACGACCTGGACGAGGGCGGGCCCCGGCACGAACCGGGTCACCCCCCACGACCCCATGACGGCGGCGGCGGAGATGACGCCCGTGACGAGGCCGTTGGTGAACATGGCCCGCACGGGCGCGACGCCGAGGCGTCGCAACCAGAGCAGCGACGCCGGCCAGCCCAGCACGGTGGTGATGGTGTAGGCCACGGCGACCCCGTAGGGGCCCCACTGCGCGCCGACGACGATGAGGACGACGAACACCGGCCGGGTCCACAGCGAGTACCGGAACTGCGCCGACGTCATCCCCTTGGACTGGAACACCCAGTTGGCGGCGTAGGTGCAGGCCTGGAAGAACCCGGCGACCAGGAGCAGCCGGAACAGCGGGACGGTCGCACCCCACTGGGTGCCCAGCAGGATGCGGACGACCGCGGGAGCCTGCGCGAAGAGGACGGCGAAGGTGATGCCGATGACGGTCAGCAGGAGCAGCTGCACCCGCAGCAGCATCTCGGCGTAGCGCCGGGAGTCGTCGACGAGTTTGGACAGCACCGGCAGCGCGACCCGGAAGGTGGGGGCCTGCAGCTGCAGCAGCGGCATCGAGACCAGTTGCTGCGCGCGGTTGAAGACGCCGACCCCGGTGGGGCTGGTCGTGATGCCGAGCGCGAGCGGCGCGGAGTAGTTCACCGAGTTGTCGAGCAGGGTGGCCCCGAGGAGGTTCGCCCCGAACCGCAGGAACGGCCGGACGGGACCCGACCGGTCGTAGCGGCGGGGCAGCCAGCGACTCCACACCAGCAGCAGGGTGAGGACCATGACCTGCGCCGAGATCCATTGCGCCGCAAGGGCCCAGTAACCCCCACCCAGCACCGCGACCAGCACCGCGACCGCGACCCCGGTGACCTGGCCGGTGAGTTCGGCCCCGCTCAGGCGGCCGAACTGCAGGTTGCGGGCCAGGTTCGCGCGGTACTGCGTCGACATCCCGTTGAGGACGAAGATGCTGGCCATGGCCAGGCAGACACCGACCAGACGCTGGTCGTCGTAGACGTGGGCGATGAGCGGGCTGGCCGCGGCCAGCAGACCGGCCAGGACGGTCCCGATGCCGAGGTTGATCCAGAACAGGTTGCTGCGCTGGACCGCGGTCACCGTCTTCGCCTGGATCGCGGCCGCCGAGAGGCCGAAGTCACGGAACACCTCGCCGGCCGAGACCAGCACGGTGACGATGGCGACGAGGCCGTAGTCGTGCGGCGCCAGCAGTCGACCGAGGACGCTGAGGCCGATCACCTGCACGACGAGTCGGATTCCCTGGGTGCCCAGGGTGACGGCGGCCCCGCGACCGGCCGCCTTGTTCAGGTTCCCGCTCACGGGCGCCTCCTTCCTGCGTCGCGGCCCCGGAGTTCTCGGTAGAGCTCACCGTGCCGGGCCGCCACCGTGGACGGGTCGTGCGCGGAGAGGTCGGGCGTCCCCGTCCGCCCCGCCGTCACCGCGAGGGCCGAGGCCAGGACGGTGGCGTCGAGGTCGCCGTCGTACTGGACGATCCAGTCGTGCCCCACCCGTTCGGCCAGGGCCTCGTTCACCGGGGAGCGCGGCACGAGGACCGGGGTCCCCCGGGAGAGCGCGGCGAGCAGGACACCCGAGTTGTGCATCCGGCCCCGGTAGGGCAGGACGACGAGCTGGGCCGCGTCGAGCTCCGTCACGAAGGTCGCGTCGTCGGCGTAGCCGAGGTGGGCGGAGACGCGCGGGTCGGCCGCGCACCCGCTCCGCACCAGGTCGGCCTGGTCAGGGGTCTGCGGCTTGCCCACGATGCGCAGGCTCGCCGCCGGGTCGGGGAGGTCGGCGAAGGCCGCCAGCAGCGATTCCACACCCTTGTACGGGCGGATGATGCCGCAGTGGAGGATCGACGAGGGCCGTCGCTCGGCGAGCACCTCGCGCGGGAAGTGCTCGCGGTAGTGCGCGTGGGCGATGACGGTACGGGCCGGGACCCCCGGGTCCGGGGTGGCCTCGGTCATCGTCACGGCCGTCGCGACAGAGCCCCGGAACAACCGGAAGAGCAGCGACTCGATGAGGCCCCCGGGTTCGTGGGGGGCCAGGTTGTGCACCGTCCACACCAGCGGGATCCGGCGGACCCGCAACCGCAGCAGCAGCAGCGTGAACAACGACGCCCGCACGGGACGCAGCCACGGACGGTGGCGGTCACGGACGAGTTGTTCGGGCCAGTGCATGTGGAACACGTCGAAACGGCCCCGTAGGGCCGTGGACCACGAGAAGAACTTCAGCTCGGTCCCCGGGGGGCACGAACCGGACACCAGATCGGTGTAGGTGCTGCCCGGCGTCGACGAACGCCGCAGCGAGTGCAGGACGACGAGGTCGGAACCGGCGTCCGGCGGCGAGAGGTCGTGGGGGGTGGACGTGAGAGGGACGGAGCGCGTCGGCACCGGCATCAGGCCCAGGAGCGGAAGGTGATCATCATGTCATTGTTCACGAAGGCCGGGACGTTGTGGCCGTCGTCGTGGAAAACAGTGGTGCACGACACAGCGACGGGCGACGCCTTCTCGGCCAGCGCCAGACCGTGGGGACCGGGCGGGACCATCGTGTCGGCCTCGGAGACGATGATCTTCAGCCGCTTCCCGGTCCAGGCGGTCTGCGGGAACCGAGCCGGGTTGGTCGTGGCGATGGCGACCGGGTCGTTGTTGTAGGCGGGGCCGACCGTCTCGGGGGACCGGGCGTACATGTCCTCCATGTCGTAGACCCCGTTGACGACGTAGATGCCGCGCTGGTTGCGCAGCATGTTCTTGCCGTAGGCGTAGATCATCAGCGCGCAGCCGCCGGAGTGCGAACGGGCGAAGCTGCGCCCGATGCTGAACGTGTTCGTGGCCCAGGTCGACCACGTGCGCTGCAACGAGATGGCGCGCTCCGACGTCCAGATGTTCCCGCCGTAGTCGGGGCAGATGCTCACCGCGTCCTGGTCCACGCAGAGCATGCCCGGGTAGGCGTAGGTGCGGTCCATGGACGTGTAGGACCACCCGTACGTGTGGTAGTACCAGACCAGCGCCCCGGGGACCATGCCCTTGAGCTTCGCCGTCCAGGGCACGTACAGCCGGGCCATGTCGCCGTCCTGCAGGACGTCGATGACCTCGTAGGGCTTCTTGCCGATCCGGCTGTAGCGGGTCACGTCGCGCCACACCTCACCGGGCAGCGTGGGGATCGGGCTGCCGTTGGGGTTGTTCGCGTTGGCGGCGTGGGCCGCGGTCGCGGTCGTCAGGCCCGCACCGATCCCGGCGGCCCCGCCGAGCAGGAAGGAACGCCGACGCAGGGCAGGGGTGATCTCGCTCATGGGAAGTCCCTCGACGTGACGGGCGGTCGAAGATCACCGCATGCGTGGGCGACCGGCGGAGGAGCAGGTCGCAGGAAAAATAACCCGGCGATCATTGCCTGGGCAACCAGATCGCGGTAAAGGCGACCGAACCTTCACCCCCCCGGGTCACCGCGTGATCGATGCCTCACGCACTGCCATCGGACAGCTCCTTCCGCGCTCGACCGACGAGCACGACCACCCGCATGATCGCCCGCTCAAGCCCCCTCCCGCCCCTGCCGATGGGTGTTCTGACGCTGCCAGCCCCCGGGCTACGAGGAGGACCACCGAATGGTCGACACCCTGCTGCATCTCGTGCGCAGGACGACCTGGGGACCCACCCCCGGGCTGCTCGAGGAGGTCGCCGCCGTCGGACCGGCGCGCTGGCTGGAGCAGCAGCTGGACCCGTCGCGGATCCCGGACGAGGCCTGCGACCGCTTCCTCACCCTGTTCCCCAAGCTGAACCGCACGCTCCAGCAGGTTCGCGCTCAGGAACGCTGGGGCGACGCCCGCACGATGCAGCAGCTCAGCTACGCCACCATCGGCCGCTACTGCTGGAGCCGGCGCCAGCTGTTCGAGGTGATGTGCGACTTCTGGTCCAACCACCTGAACGTGACCAACACCGTCCCGGCGTTCTTCGCCGACCGGCACGACTACGACGCCACCGTCGTCCGGCCCCACGCGCTCGGCCGGTTCGCCGACATGCTGCTGGCCTCCTCCCGGCACCCGGCGATGCTGCGGTACCTGGACGGCGGGGTGTCGCGCAAGGAGGCCCCGAACCAGAACTACGGCCGTGAGGTGCTCGAGCTGCACACGCTGGGCATCGACGGGGGGTACACCGAGACCGACATGAAGGCGTGCGCCCGGGTCATGACCGGGTGGTGCTTCCGCGGCGACGGGACGGCGATCTTCGACCCCCGACGCCACGACGCGGGCGCGGTGCGGGTGGCCGGCTGGTCGGCCCCCGACCACGACCCGGCGAGCGGGCCGCAGGTGCAGGCCGACCTCCTGCTGTTCCTGGCCCGGCACCCCTCCACTGCCCGGTCGCTGGCCACGAAGCTGGTGCGCCGCTTCGTCTCCGACGACCCGCAGCCCGACCTCGTCGCCCAGCTCGCCCGCGTCTACCTGGACAACGACACCGCCGTGGCGCCGGTCCTGCGGGCGCTGTTCGCCTCCCCCGCCTTCGCGGCCTCCGCCGGCACCAAGACCCGCCGCCCGCTGGAAGGCCTCGTCGCGGCCGTCCGTGCGCTCGGCGCCCAACCCGGTCGAACCGGGGCCGGCGGGGCCGACGCCATCTTCATCGCCGCCCGCGGCCTGGGCCACGGCCCCCTGCTGTGGCCCGCGCCCAACGGGTTCCCCGACGTGGCCACCGCCTGGTCCTCCGCCGGGTCCACGATGCGCCGCTGGAACGCCACCTGGGAACTCACCTCCCGCCGCAAGCCCGACAACCTGGTCTGGCCCGAGAACAGCAACCTGGCCACCCGCATCGCCGGGTGCCGCACGTGGGGGCAGTTCCTCGCGCGTCTCGTCGCCACGCTCCTGTTCCGCCCGGCCACCCAGCCGGAGATCGACGCCCTGCTCCGGCTCTGCGGCCGGAGCTCGGAGACCCCCCTCAGCGAGAACGACCCCTGGCTGGCCCAGCGCCTCGGCGACCTGAGCGCGATCGTGCTGTGCGCCCCCGGACACATGGAAAGGTGAGACCAGTGCTCGAGACCTTCACCCAGGGCACCTGCGCCGAGGGACGGCGCGCCGCCACGGCCGCCGCCACCACGCGCCGCACGATGCTCAAGGCGCTCGGGGCCGGTGTCGTCACGCTTCTGGCCACCGACGCCGTGCACACCCAGGTCGCGCTGGCCGCGCCGACCGAGCAGGCCTCGCGCGACGTTCTCGTGGTCCTCTCGCTGCGCGGCGGGTTCGACGGACTCTCGGCCGTCGTCCCGACCGGCGACCCGGACTACCTGCGGTGGCGCCCGGGCATCGGGGTGCCCCAGGGTCGCCTGCTCGGCCTGGACGCCATGTTCGGGATGCACCCGGCGATGGCCCCGCTGCTGCCGCTGTGGAAGCGGAAGCAGCTCGCCGTCGTCCACGCCGTCGGCGCCCCCGACCCCACCCGCTCGCACTTCGCCGCCCTCGCCGAGATGGAGCGGGCGGCCCCCGGCACCTCGCTGCGCACGGGGTGGCTGGACCGCACCCTCGGGGTGCAGGGGACTCCCGCGGACAGCACCTTCGCCGGGATCCAGATCGGCACCCCCACCGCGCCGCAGTCCTTCGCGGGGCCGACCCCGGAACTGGCGATGAACTCCCTCGGGAGCTTCGTCCTGTCCGGACCGCGCAACGAGGCCGAACGCGTCCGCTGGTCGACCTGTCTCCAGGACCTGCACGCCACCGGCCCCGAGACGGTGGCCCGCCCCGGGCGCGCCGCCCTCTCGGCGGCCACCACCGTCAAGACCCTGCCCCCGGCGACGAACCTGGCCGCCTACCCCGACAGCGACCTCGGTCGCTCCCTGCGCGACATCGCCCGGTTGATCCGGAGCCGGGTCGGCGTGCAGGTCGCCACCGTCGACAGCGGCGACTGGGACATGCACGAGAACCTCGGCAAGGCCGGCGACGGGTGGATCTCCGACCGGTTGACCGATCTCGCCGGGTCCGTCGCCGCCTTCGCCCAGGACCTCGGCCCCGACTTCTCGCGGGTGACGATGGTCACCCTCTCCGAGTTCGGTCGTCGGGTCGTCGAGAACGGGTCGTCGGGCGTCGACCACGGGCACGGCAACGCGATGCTCGTCCTCGGCGGAGGCGTCGAGGGTGGACGGGTCTACGGCCGCTGGCCCGGGCTCGGCGAGCAGCAGCTCGTGGACGGCGCGCTGGCCGGGACGACCGACTATCGTTCGGTGATCAGCGAGATCCTGCGGCGCCGCTGCGGCGCTCCGTCGGTCGGCCCGATCTTCCCGGGCCTGAAGGAGACCCCGGCGCTGGGACTCGTCCGAGCGCGCTGAGCGAGGGGGGACCGTGGGGCGACCGCGCCGCACCGCCTCCGTTCCCTCCCCCGGCCCGGTCGTGATCCAGCTCTACGGGGCGGTGGCCACCGCGGCGCTGGCCGGGCTGGCCGTCCTCGGGGACCGGCAGGCCCTGCTCTACGTCCTGGGGCTCACGGCGTTCTGGTGGGTGGTGTGGGCGCTGCCGGCCTTCGTCCTCAGCCTGGCCCTGCGGTGGTCCCGGGCCGCCGCGGCCACCCTGCTGCCGGCCCTGGTCGCACTCACGACCCTCGTCCCGCTGCCGGCCCCGGCCACCGCGGCGGACGGCACCGGGGGCGACGGAGCGGGCAGCGGCCCGCGGTTGCGCGTGCTGACGTGGAACGTCACCGCCGGCACCGACGCGGCCGGCACGGTCCGGGAGATCCGGGCCGCCCGGCCCGACGTCGTCCTGCTCCAGGAGGTCACGGCCTCGACGGCGGAGTCGCTGCGCCGCGACCTCGGGACGGAGCTGCCCTGGTCGCACGTCGCCCCCCCGGCCTGGGCCGCCCGGTGGAGCACCCCGTCGAGCACCGCGGTCCTCTCGCGCTACCCGGTCCTGGGGGCCGAACCGGTCACGGGACTCCCCGCGGCGTCGCGCCCCATGGACCTCGTGCACCTCGACGTCGACGGGACGACGGTGGACGTGGTGAGCCTTCACCTCGCCTCCCCCTGCGTGGCCTGCGACCTGCACCCCTCCGACGCCGGGCCCGCGGGCGGGGGCAGCCGCGCCGCCCGGTTGCGCGGGACCGAGGCGCGGGTCCTGGCCGACGCGGTGGCCGCCCCGGCGGACCGGGGCCGGCTCGTCGTCCTGGGCGGGGACCTCAACGCCACGTCCTTCAACGACCCGCTGCGCGCGCTGGCCACCGCGGGTTTCACCGACACCTTCCGCACGCGGGGGTGGGGTCCCGGCCTGACGCGCGGGGCCGGACCGGGCATCGCCCGCATCGACGCCGTCCTGACGCGCAACGCGCGGACGGAGCAGACCTCGGTGCGCCCCCGGGGTGCCAGCGAGCACGCCCCCGTGCTCTCCGTCGTGGTCGCCACGAGCGGGACGGGCCCGGCGCGCTGACGCGTCCACGGTGGGGTTCCTGGGCGGCGCGGGGTGAACGCGGTGTCGTCGCTCGGTCACACGAAGCGCTCAGGTCGTGGGAGAATGACCTGCCCCGAGGACGTGCTCCGGGTGCGCCGACGACGACGAGGACCTCCACCCATGCCCGCCCCCCTCACGACCCCCGTGAGCCCGCCCCGTTCCCACCCGGCCCCGCCGCGGAGGCCCACGGCGGCACCGCAGCCGCCGCAGCCGGACGGTCCCGGTCGGGTGGCGGCGGTCGTCGAGCGGTTCCGGGCCGGGTCGACCGAGGCGGCGCTGGCCTCGTTCCTCGGTGACTACCGCGAGCACGCCGACGCCCGGGGCACCGGGGTCCGCTCCGCGCCCGCCTTCGTCCGGGCCCAGCCGCTGCGGACGGTCCTGGCCGCGGTCGCCGTCGTGCGGCTGCCGGGGCGACGGGCCGTGCTGCCCGGTCCGCCCCTCGCGGCGACCGCGGACGCCCGGCAGGTGCGGGAGGTCCTCGGCCGCCGACTGGCCGGGATCGTCCCGGTCGGGCTGACCGGGACGGCCGTCCTCGACGTCCCGGCCGACGCGGAGGAGTACCTGGAGGGCAACAGCCGGCAGACCCTGCGCCGCAAGCTGCGGGCGGCCACCAAGAAGGGTGTGAGCGCCCGGGTCGTCCGTCCGGGGGAGCGCGAGACGCTGCTGGCCCGGGCCCGGGCCGCCGAGCAGGCCCACCCCGACGAGCGCTACCGCAGCGCCGACCCGGACCTCGCCGACCTGCCCGACTACCAGCTGTGGCTCGTGGCCGAGCGTGACGGGGAACCCCTCATGCTGGCGGTGCTGCCGCACGCCGGGGAGTGGGCCGTGCTGCGGCACTTCCGGACCATCGGGACCGGCCCGGCGCACAGCGACGCGCGCTACCTGATGGCCGTCGTCGCGGTGCGCGAACTCTCGGCCCGCGGGGTGCGCCACCTGGCCGACACCGTCCCGGCCACCCATCTGCCCAACGGGCTGCGCCACTTCCAGCGCATGATCGGGTTCCGCTACGTCCGGGTGCGGCTGGCCCGCTGACCCGGCGCGCGGCTGAGGACGGAGGCTGACCCGACGGTGGTCGCGCTGCCGCGATCGGCCCGCCTCGTGCTGGTCGCCTCCCCCGGGCGCCGGCTCGTCGAACTGGCGCGCCTGGCCGAGGCCCTCGACGCCCGCCCGGACAGCGCGTGGGTGAGCATCCGCACGCCGGAGAGCGAGTCGGTGCTGGCCGGACGGTCCGTGGCGTGGCTCCCGGCGGGTCCCGGGGCCGCGCGCTGCGGGCCGGTCGTCGCCCGCCTGCTCACCGACCCCGACCTGACGGCCCTGGTCGGCACCGGGGGTGCGGTCGCGGTCCCGGCCGTCCTGGCCGCCCTGACCGCCGGGCGCGAGGCGCACTTCGTCGAGACCTCCGACCGGACCCGCGGACCCTCGGCGGCCGGGCGGCTGGTCGCCGCGCATCCGCGGACCCGGCTGTGGACGCACCACCTCGGGCCGGGGTGGGGACCGCGCTGGCACCGCGACATCCGGATGGACGGGGTGCGGGCGGACTGAGGCCCGGGCCTCAGGCGGGGGCGTGGAACTTCTGCTGGGCGGCTTCGAGGCCGGAGTGCACGAGCAGCTCCACGGCGTCGGCGGCGTCCATCAGCAGGAAGGGGAGATCCTTGCGCTCGGCGGAGGAGAACTCCTTGAGCACGAAGTCGGCCGGGTCCTGCCGGCCCGGCGGACGGCCGATCCCGATGCGGACCCGGAAGTAATCCTTGTCCCCCAACGATTTCGAGATCGAGCGGAGGCCGTTGTGGCCGCCCTCGCCGCCGCCGCGCTTGAGGCGGACGGCTCCCGCGTCGATGTCGAGCTCGTCGTGCAGCACCACGACCCGCTCGACGGGGACGTCGTAGTACGAGGCGAGGCCCGCGACCGGGCCGCCGGAGACGTTCATGTAGGAGGTCGGCGCGGCGAGGATCGTGCGCGGACCGGGGGCCCCACCGGGGCGGGTGCCGAGTCGGATCTCGGCCACCCGGGCCCCGGTGCGGTGACGCTTGAACGAGGCGCCGGCCCGCTCGCCGAGCTCGGCGAGCGCCATCTGGCCGACGTTGTGCCGGGTGCGCTCGTACTCCGGACCGGGGTTGCCGAGTCCGACGACGAGCCAGGCGCCTGCGTCCACGTCGGAGAGGCTCAGTCCTGGTCGGCGGCGGGAGCCTCGTCGGCGGCGGCGTCCTCGGACGCGGTCTCCGACTCGGGCTCGTCGCGCTCGATGCCGGCCTCGGCCTCGGCGGCCTCGAGCTCGGCCTCGAGCTGCTCGGCGGTGACGGCCGCGGTCACGTTGACGACGAGCTGCTCGCCGTCGCCGGCCAGCGTCGCGCCCTGGGGCAGGGTGACGTCGGCGGCGGTGACGAGGGTGCCGGCAGCGGCGTCCTGGACCGAGACCTCGACGGACTCGGGGATGTTGGTGGCCTCGACCTCGAGGGTCAGGGTGGTGAGCTCCTGCTGGACGACCGTCTCGGGGGCGGCGTCGCCGGTCACGTGGACGGGGACGTCGACCTCGACCTTCTCGCCGCGACGCACGGTGAGCAGGTCGACGTGCTCGATGAAGCCCTTGATCGGGTCGCGCTGGACGTCCTTGGGCAGGACCAGGTGGCTCTTGCCCTCGACGGTGACGTCGAGCAGGGCGTTGGAGTGCTTGAGGGCCATCATGGTGTCGTGGCCCGGCAGGGTGATGTGCAGCGGCGCCTCGCCGTGGCCGTAGACGACGGCGGGGATGCGGTTGGCGCGGCGGACCTGGCGGGCCGCGCCCTTGCCGAACGAGTCGCGCTTCTCGGCGCTGAGCTTGGTGGCGTCCATGACAGATCTCCTGGAACTCTCGGGGTGGTCGGTCTGCACACCTCGGGAGAGCACGCCGCAACGCCTTCCACCGCGTCGATCACGGCGACGTCGTGACGCCGCCCTCGCCGAGGTAACCGCCACACCTTAGCCGCCCGCCACCACCCCGACGAAACCGGGCGAATTCCCGGCCGGACCGGGACATGGCGGGCCCCGCGCGGGACACTGCCCCCCGACGGTGGGGGCACCTGTCCGCACCGCACCCCGGGAGCCCGTCATGACCACCACTCGACCGACCCCGCGACCGACCCCGCGACCGACCCCGCGCGGCACCGCCCGCCCCGCCCTGACCGCCCGCCGCCGCGCCGGGCTCGCCGTCGCCGCTCTGCTCGCGGTCATGGACGTGGTGCCGCTCGTCTGGCTGCCGATCGACGTGCCGGCCGACTTCGAGCCGGGCCCCACGTTCCTGGTCATGCTGGAGGGCTTCGGGGTGCTGACCCTCGTCGCCGTCGTGGCCTACCTCGGGACCCGGCGCCGGGCCTGGCTGCGCGTGGCGGCCGCGGTCCGCACGGTCTCGGCTCTCACCGCGGTGCCCGCCTTCTTCGTCGACGGCGTTCCGCCGGTCCTGGTCGTGCTGGCCTCGCTCTGCGTGGGGCTGACCATCCTCGCCGTGGTGCTCCTGCTCTCCCCCGCCCCCGGCGAGCGCTGAGCGGTGGGCGACCTGCGGGTCCTGCTGGTGGACGACCATCCCGTCGTCCGCCGGGGGCTGGCCGCGCTGCTGGGCGCGGAAGCGGGTCTGCAGGTCGTCGCCCAGGCCGCCGACGGCCCCTCCTCGGTGCGCGAGGCGGTGCTGCACCGGCCCGACGTGGTCCTCATGGACTTGCGGCTGCCCGGGGACGAGGAGGTCCCCGACGGCATCGCCGCGACCCGGCGGATCCGGGCCGCCCTGCCCGGGACCCGCGTCCTGGTGCTCACCTTGGAGACCGACCCGACGGCGCTGCGGGCGGCCCTGGTCGCCGGGGCCGGCGGGGTGCTGGCCAAGGGCAGCGAGGCCGACGACATCGTGCACGCCCTCGCGGTGGTGGCCGGCGGCCACGTCGTGCTCCCGGCCGGACTGGCGGGGACGCTGCTCGCCCCCACGGTCGCCCCCACCGGCCTGCGGGAGCTGAGCGCCCGCGAGCGGGAGGTGCTGGCCCTGCTCGTGGCCGGACTGCCCAGCGCGGCGATCGCGCAGCGCCTCGGCCTGGCGACCAAGACGGTGAGCAACCGCATCTCGGAGGTGCTGACCAAGCTGGGGGTCGCGACGCGCGCGGAGGCGGTGGCGATCGCCCGGCGTGACGGGTTCGCGGGATGAGCCTCGACGTCGGCGGCGCACTGGTCGTCGTCTGCCTGGTGACGGGGGCCGTGACGCTCGTCCTCGCCGTGCTGCTGCGCCCGGTCGGGACCCACCGGCCCGCACTGGCGACGACCGCACTGCTGCTGCTCGCCGCGGCCCTCGGCCCGACCGGCCCCCTCGGCTCGGCCGCCCGAGACGCGGCCCTCCTGCTGACCCTGCCCTGGTTGCTGCTGCGGGTGGTCTTCGGAACGGTGCCCGGACTCGGCCGGGTGGTCCTGGCCGCGGGCGGGGCGACGGTCCTGGGGGCGGCGGTGGCGCCCGGACTCGCGTCGCCCACGGTCCGGGCGGTGGGGACCGCCACCGTCGTGGTGCTGGTGCTGCTGGTCGGGGCCGGACCCCGCGACCGCGACGAGGCGACGGGCGGGGACGTCGAGGCGCGTCGGGTGCGCGGGTCGTGGGTGGCGCTGGGGGTGGGCACGGCGGCGCTCCTGGGCACGACGAGCACCCAGTTCGTCGGGGGGGCGCCGGGGGTCCTGCTCACCGTCCCCGCCGCCCTGGTGCTCGCGGCCTGCCTCGCGGTCGCCGCCCGGGGCCCCGACGTGACCGACGTCCGCCGGGTGATCGCCACCGTGGTGGGCCACGGGGTGACGGCCCTCGGGATCGCGGCCGGCGCCTCGGTGGTCGAGGCACTGGCCTCCGTGGCGCTCGGCGGACCACCCGGACGCGCGGTGCGCATGGTCGTATTGCTCTGCGCCGCCGCTGGTTTCGAACCCCTGCGACGGGTGCTGCGGCCGCACGTGGACGTGCTGCTCTTCGGTCGCCGGCTCGACCCGTTGCCCGTGCTGGTCGGGCTCGGCGGCCGGCTCACCGACTCCGGTCCCGGCGCCGGCTGGTTGGCCGACCTGTGCGGGTTGGCGGGCCTGGTCGGCGCCCGGCTCCTCGACGTCGACGGCCGGGTCCTGGCCCGCCACGACCCCCCGGACGGCAGCACGTCCACCGAGCACGTGCTCCCGCTGCTGCTGGAGGGGGCCCGGGTGGGCGATCTCGTGGTCGGCACGTCACGACCCCGGCCGGAGCCGGAGACCCGCCTGGTGCTGACCCTGCTGACCCCGCCGCTGGCCCAGGCGGTCCGGGCCGGCCGGCTCGCGGCCGACCTGCAACGGTCGCGCCAACGGCTGGCCCGCGCCCGGGAGGACGAGCGCCGTCACCTCCGCCACGACCTGCACGACGGTCTGGGGCCGACGCTGACCGGACTGCGCCTCTCGGCCCAGGCGGCGAGCCGGCTCCTTCCGGCCCGCCCCGCCGAGGCCCAGGCGGTGCTGCGCGAACTCGCTGCCGACGCCGGCGAGGCCCTGGTGGAAGTCCGGCGGATCATCGACGACCTGCGCCCGGCGGCTCTGGAGGAACGCGGGCTGACCGCGTCGGTGCAGGCCCTGGCGGCCCGGTTCCGCGGACCCGACCGCGCGGTCGAGGCCCACGTCGAGGTGCCCGACCTGCCCCCGGAGGTGGAGGTGGCCGCCTACCGGGTGCTGGCCGAGGCCCTCACCAACGTGGCCCGGCACGCCGGGGCGTCGAGGGTGACCATCGACGTCCGGATCCGGGCGGCCACGCTGCTGGCCGAGGTGCGCGACGACGGCACCCGGGCCGGTCCGTGGGCCGCCGGGGTCGGCCTGACCTCGATGGTGGAGCGCACCGAGCTGCTCGGCGGCACGCTCACCGCCGGACCGACGCCACGGGGCGGGCTGGTCCGGGCCGAGTTCCCCGTCTCCGCGCCCGACCCCGCGGCCGACCCCGCGGCCGACCCCGCGGCCGACCCCGGACCTCAGCCCGGGGGGCTGCCCTCAGCTCAGGCGTGACCCTCGAACAGCGAGGTGACCGACCCGTCGTCGAAGACCTCGCGGATGGCCCGGGCCAGCAGCGGGGCGATGGAGAGGACGGTGAGCTGGGGGAAGCGCTGCTCGTCGGAGATCGGCAGGGTGTTGGTGACCACCAGCTCGGAGATCGCGGAGTTCTTCAACCGGTCGACCGCCGGCCCGGACAGCACGGCGTGGGTCGCGGTCGCGACGACGTCGGCGGCGCCGTTGGCCTTGAGCGCCTCGGCGGCCTGGACGATCGTGCCCGCGGTGTCGATGAGGTCGTCGACCAGGACGCAGGTCCGGCCCCGGACGTCACCGACGACCTCGTGCACCTTCACCTGGTTCGGCACGTTCGGGTCGCGGCGCTTGTGGATGATCGCCAGCGGGGCCCCGAGACGGTCCGACCAGAGGTCGGCCACCCGCACCCGGCCCGCGTCGGGCGAGACGATGGTGATGTTCGAGCGGTCGACGCGCTTGCCGACGTGGTCGGCCAGCAGCGGCAGCGCCCACAGGTGGTCGACCGGGCCGTCGAAGAACCCCTGGATCTGCGCGGTGTGCAGGTCGACCGACATGAGGCGGTCGGCACCGGCGGTCTTGAACATGTCGGCGATGAGGCGGGCCGAGATCGGTTCGCGACCGCGGCCCTTCTTGTCCTGCCGGGCGTACCCGTAGAACGGCGCGACGACCGTGATCCGCTTGGCCGAGGCGCGCTTGAGCGCGTCGACCATGATCAGCTGCTCCATGATCCACTGGTTGACGTTCGCGGTGTGCGACTGGATGACGAACGCGTCGCAGCCGCGGACGCTCTCCTGGAAGCGCACGTAGATCTCGGAGTTGGCGAAGTCGTGCAGGGTGGTCGGGACCAACTCGGCCCCGAGCGAGGCGGCGACGTCCTCGGCCAGCTCCGGGTGGGCCCGCCCGGAGATGAGGACCATCCGCTTCTCGCCCGTCGTGGTGATCCCGGTCATCGCTGCTCCCCTGTCGCGGTGGTGTTCTCGGTCGCCGTGCTGTGCTCCGTCGCCGTGCTGTGCTCGGTCGCACCCTGCTGGGCCCGGGCGGCCGCCTCGGCGGCGGGCGTCCCGGGACGGTTGGCGAGGGTCCAGCCCTCGAGGTTGCGCTGCGGCGCGACGGAGACGGCCAGCGCGCCCGGGGGCACGTCCTTGCGGATGGTGGTGCCCGCCCCGGAGTAGGCGCCGTCGCCGATCGTGACGGGGGCGACGTACATGTTGTCCGAGCCCATCCGGACGTGGCTGCCGACAGTCGTCCGGTGCTTGTTCACCCCGTCGTAGTTCACGAAGATCGAGGCGGCCCCGATGTTGGAGTGCTCGCCGATGCTCGCGTCCCCGACGTAGGACAGGTGCGGCACCTTGGAACCGGCGCCGATGACCGCGTTCTTGGTCTCGACGAAGGTCCCGATCTTGCCGTCGGCCCCGAGCTCGGTGCCCGGGCGCAGGAACGCGAACGGGCCGACCTGGGCGCCGGCCCCCACGACGGCGAGGGTGGCGTCGGTGCGCACGACGCGCGCGCCCTCCCCCACCTCGGTGTCGGTCAGGGTGCTGTCCGGGCCGATCGTGGCCCCGGCCGCGATCCGGGTCGCGCCGTGCAGCTGGGTGCCGGGCAGCACGGTGACGTCCTGGTCGAGCTCGACGTCGGCGTCGATCCAGGTCGTGCACGGGTCGACCACCGTCACCCCCGCGCGCATCCAGCGCAGCAGGGTGCGGCGGTTGGCCTCGGCCGCGAGCTCGGCGAGCTGCACCCGGTCGTTGACCCCGCGGATCTCCCACTCGTCCTCGAGGACCAGCGCCTCGACCTTCCCGCCCTCGGCCCGCACGAGGGCGAGGACGTCGGTGAGGTACATCTCACCGGCGGCGTTGTCGCGGCCCACCCGTCCGAGCGCCTGCCGCAGGGCGGCGGCGTCGAAGGCGTAGACCCCGGAGTTGATCTCGCGCACCGCCCGCTGCTCCTCGGTCGCGTCCTTCTGCTCGACGATGCCGCTGACCCCGGCCGCGTCGCGCAGGACCCGGCCGTACCCGGTCGGGTCGGCGAGCTCGGCGGTGAGGATGGTCATCGCGTTGCCGGCCTCGTGGTGGGCGGCGACCAGCCGGCCGAGGGTGGCGGTGCTGAGGAGCGGCACGTCGCCGTAGGTGACCAGGACCGTCCCGGCCAGGTCGGCGGGCAGCGCGTCCAACCCGCACTGCACGGCCCGTCCGGTGCCGGGCACGTCGTCCTGCAGGGCGACGGTGACCTCGGGGTGGGCTCCCCCGACGTGCGCGGAGACCCGCTCGGCCTGGTGGCGCAGGACGACGACCAGGTGCTCCGGCGTCGTCCCCGCCGCGGCGAGCAGCGCGTGGGAGACCAGGGCGCGCCCGGCCAGCGGGTGCAGCACCTTCGGCAGTCGGGACCGCATCCGGGTGCCCTCACCGGCGGCGAGCACGACCACGGCGGCGGGGGCGGAGGACTGGGGGCTCACGGCGGGGAGGACTCCTGAGTCGGTGACGGGTGCGGCGGCGCGACGTCCGGGGGAGCGTATCGGCCGGGCGACGCCACCGGGGCGCACCCTGGGGCCGGACCCCCGCCCGACGCTCCCGGGGGAGGATTCGAACCCCCACTGGACGGGACCAAAACCCGCCGTGCTGCCGTTACACCACCCGGGACCGCGAGGAAGGCCCCCGGTGGTGCACCGTCGGACCCCTCGCGCCGGGGCCCATCCTGCCAGTTGCCCACGGCGGGCCCGACCAGGTCACCGGCGGGGCGGGCCCGGGGGACGCGGGGTGCGCGTCACCCGGTCGGCGCAACCCGTGCGGCAGGATGAGGGCGTGCCCCCCCACCCCCGGGCCCGGATGACCGGGCAGGAGCGCCGCGAGCAGCTGATCGGCATCGGCCGACGGCTGTTCGCCGAGCGCGGGGTCGAGGGGACGAGCGTCGAGGAGATCGCCGCGACGGCCGGGGTGTCGAAACCGGTCGTGTACGAGCACTTCGGGGGCAAGGAAGGGTTGTACGCGGTCGTCGTCGACCGCGAGATCTCGGGCCTGCTGGAGGCGATCACCCGGGCCCTGTCGGGGCGGGGCTCACCACGCACGCTGCTCGAACGGGCCACCGTCGCGCTGCTGGACTACATCGAGCGCTCCACCGACGGGTTCCGGATCCTGGTGCGCGACTCCCCCGTCACCACGACCACCGGGAGCTTCGCCTCGCTGCTCTCCGACGTCGTCACCCAGGTCGAGTACCTGCTGGTCGACGCGTTCGCGGCGCGCGGCTTCCCGCCGCAGACCGCGGCCATGTACGCCCAGATGCTGGTGGGCATGGTCGCCACGACCGGGCAGTGGTGGCTGGAGACGCGCGAACCGCCGAAGGAGGAGGTCGCGGCGCACCTGGTGAACCTGGCCTGGAACGGCCTGACCGGCCTGGAGCGACGCCCGCGCCTGGCCGCGCGCGGCCCCGCGGGCGCCACGGAGGGTGCGTGAGCGACGAGGTCGATCGGATCCTGGCGGACTGGCGCCGCGAGGTCCCGCACGTCGACGTCGACCCGTTGGCCGTGCTGTCGCGGGTGAGCCGGCTGGCGCGTCACCTGGACCGGCTGCGCCGGGAGGCCTTCGCCGCCCACGGCCTGGAGCCCTGGGAGTTCGACGTCCTGGCCGCGCTGCGCAAGGCGGGACGGCCCTACGAGCTCTCCCCCGGCCAGCTCCTGCGGGAGACCCTGGTGACCAGCGGGACCATGACGAACCGGGTCGACCGACTGGTCGGCCGGGAGCTGGTCGCCCGCCACCCGGCCCCCGACGACGGACGCAGCATCCGGGTGCGGCTCACGACCGCCGGTGCGGCCGTGGTCGAGGCCGCCCTGGTGGACCTGGTGGCCGCCGAACGCCGGATGCTGCTGGCGCTCGACCCGGCGGGGCAGCAGACCCTCGCCGACCTCCTGCGCACCGTCGCGGAACCGTTCGAGCCCCGACGCTGATCGCGTCGGGGCTCGAGAGGGTGGGACGAGGGTCGGGCGGACCGGTCAGTACGCCCCTCGGCCCCGCAGGACCGCGCCTGCGGTCTTCCAGAGGATCATGAAGTCGAAGGTGAAGGACCAGTTCTCGACGTAGCGCACGTCGAGGCGGACCGACTCGTCCCAGTCGAGGTCGCTGCGGCCGTTGATCTGCCAGAGACCGGTCAGACCGGGCTTCACCAGCAGGCGGCGGCGCATGTCCGAGCCGTACTCGTCGACCTCGCGCTGCAGCGGCGGCCGCGGACCCACCAGCGACATGTTGCCGAGGAAGACGTTGATCAGCTGGGGCAGCTCGTCGAGGGAGAACTTGCGCAGGACGCGGCCGATGCGGGTGATCCGCGGGTCGACCTTCATCTTGAACAGGACGCCGTTGCCCTCGCTGGACTCGCGCAGGTCGATCAGCAGCCGCTCGGCGTCGGTCACCATCGAGCGGAACTTGTACATGGTGAACGGCTGACCGTCCTTGCCGACCCGCTCCTGGCGGAACAGCGCCGGACCCTTGGAGTCCAGCCGGATGGCGAGCGCCAGGCCGAGCAGCAGCGGGCTCAGCAACAGCAGGGACAGCCCCGCCACGGACCGGTCGAACAGCGCCTTGGCGACGCGTCGCACACCCTCCAGCTCGGGGCGCTCGACGTGCAGCAGCGGCAGACCGCAGACCGGACGGATCGCGACGCGCGGGCCGATGACCTCGGTGAGGGCCGGGGCGACCACCAGGTCGGCGCGGGTGGCCTCGAGGTCCCAGCCGAGGCGACGCAGGGCCGGGCCGTCGAGCTCGGGGCAGGCAGTGACGGCCACGACGTCGGCGTCCACGCGGGACACGGCGTGCCGCACGTCCTCCAGGCTGCCGATCACGGGGATGCCCAGGGCGGTCAGCTCGGCGTCGTCGGCCGCGCTGCCCTGGCCGCCGGGCACGCAGGCCCCGACGATCCGCATGCCGTGGTAGCTCGCCCGGTGCAGCTGACGCGCCATCCCGGCGACCGCGGCGCGGTGCCCGACGGCGACGACGGCCTGGCCGGCCTCGCCGCGGATGCGGCTGGAGTGCAGCTTCTGCCGCATCGTGTAGCGACCCATGAGGGTCAGCACCAGGGCCAGCGGGAAGGCGACGACGACGAAGCCGCGGGCCACGTCGAGGGCGAAGGCGTAGGAGGTGGTCCCGACGAGGGCGACCACGGCGAGACCGGCGGTGAGCACCCGGTGGTACTCCTCCGAACCGACCCCGAGGAAGCGGGCCTCGTAGGTGCGCAGCGCGCCCATCGCCATGACCCAGAGGACCGGCAGGCACACCGCGACGGCGATGACGGCCTGACCCTGGACGGTCGAGAGATTCGCGGGCTGGCCGTTGAAGCGGGCGAAGTAGCCCATGAAGGACGCGATGGCGGCGACGGCGGCGTCGGTGGCGATGATCTTCTGGATGTAGGAACGCTGCCAGGCCGGCACCCGGTGCCCACCGGCGCGGGAGGCCTGACGGGGGACGAGGAGCCGTTCGCGGCGAGCCCCGTCCACCTTGCCGTCGGTGGTCAGCTCGGCCATCTCGGCCGGAGAGGGCCCCAGCAACTGGTCGTCCAGCTCGGTCGTGCCGGCCGTTCGGGCCACGTCACCGATGCTCACATTTCCCCCAGGACCTGAATCTTCCGCTGAACGGAACCGTTGCGACGCTTGTCCGCCCCCGCGGCGTCGCTACCTGAACCTTAGGGGACAGTCACCCCCTGAGCGCAAGATACGTCGCACGGTGATGCCCCCGGACGGTGAGTTGCTTCGCCAGGAGTCCCCCGTTCGGCGCAATGTCCGACCGGACGGCCCAACGGTCGCACCCGGCGTCACCACCAGCGGGCATCGCCGGAACATCGCCGGCCCGTCGCCGGGCGTTACTCCAGGAGTTCCGAGGCGGTCATCCAGGCGTCCTCGACCTCGTCCTTCTCGGCGAGGACGGCCCGCAGCTCCGCGTCGAGGGCGCCGACCCGGGCGTGGTCGGTGGAGGCCTCGGCCATCGCCGCGTGCAGGGCGACCTCCCGCTCGCCGAGCTTCTCCAGGCGCCGTTCGAGACGGGCCAGCTCCTTGCGCGCGGCCCGGACCACGGCACCGTCGGGGGCGGCCGCGGGGCGCGGGGTCTCGCGCGTCACCGCACCGACCCCCTCGGCCCGGCGGCGCAGGTACTCCTCGACCCCGCCGACGAGCTGACGCAGCGCGCCGTCGCCGAACAGCGCGACCTGGGTGTCCGTGACCCGCTCCAGGAGGTAGCGGTCGTGGCTGACGACGACCAGGGTGCCCGGCCACCCGTCGAGCAGGTCCTCGACCGCGGCCAGGGTGTCGGTGTCGAGGTCGTTGGTGGGCTCGTCCAGGAGGAGCACGTTGGGCTCGGCCATCAGCAGCCGGAGCAGCTGCAGCCGACGTCGCTCGCCGCCGGAGAGGTCGTCGACCCGCGTCCAGGCCCGCTGGGCGGTGAACCCCAGCCGTTCCAGGAGCTGCCCGGCCGGGACGTCACGGTCTCCGAGGCGGACGTGGCCGGCGACCTTCTCGACCGCCTCCAGCGCCCGCAGCTCGCCCACCTCGTCGATCTCGTGGACGTCCTGGGACAGGTGGGCCACGACCACCGTGGTCCCGCGCTTCACCCGGCCGGCGTCGGGCGCCAGCTCACCCGTGATCAGCGAGATCAGCGAGGACTTGCCGGCCCCGTTGACCCCGACGACACCGATCCGGTCGCCCGGCCCGAGCCGCCAGGTCACGGTGTCGAGCAGGCGACGCCGCCGGCTCCCCTCGCCGCGGTCGAGGCTGACGTTCTCGAGGTCCAGGACGTCCTTGCCCAGCCGCGTCGTCGCCATCCGGGCCAGCGCGACGGTGTCGCGGGGCGGCGGCTCGTCGGCGATGAGGGCGGCGGCCGCGTCGAGGCGGAAGCGCGGCTTGGAGGTGCGGGCCGGGGCGCCCCGACGCAGCCAGGCGAGCTCCTTGCGCAGCAGGTTCTGCCGACGTTCCTCGGTCACCGCCGCGACCCGGCTGCGCTCGGCCCGGGTCTGCACGTAGGCCGCGTACCCGCCCTCGTAGGGGTCGACGACCCCGTCGTGGACCTCCCAGACCTTCTCGCAGACGGCGTCGAGGAACCAGCGGTCGTGGGTGACGACCAGCAGGGCGCCGGTCCCTGCGGGCCAGCGCGCGGCGAGGTGCCGGGCCAGCCAGTCGACCCCCTCGACGTCGAGGTGGTTGGTCGGCTCGTCGAGCACCACCACGTCGTGCTCGCCGGTCAGCAGCGCGGCCAGGGCGACCCGGCGGCGCTGGCCACCCGACAGCGTGCCCACGGCGACGTCGAGCCCGCCGACCTCGGCCGCGTCGATCCCGCCGAGCAGTCCGGTGAGCACGTCGCGCACCTTCGGCTGGGACGCCCAGACGTGGTCGGGCAGGTCACCGAGGACCGCCTCCCGCACGGTCGCCCCCGGCGGCAGGACGTCGCCCTGGTCGAGCATCCCCAGGCGCAGCCCGCCGGTGTGGGTGACCCGACCGCCGTCGCCCTCCTGCCGTCGGGCCAGCAGCCGGAGCAGGGTCGACTTGCCGTCGCCGTTGCGCCCGACGACGCCGACCCGGTCGCCGTGCGACAGCCCCAGGGAGACGGCGTCGAGCAGGACGCGCGAGCCGTGCACGACGGTGAGGGACTCGGCACTGATCAGGTTGGTCGGGGCGGCGTTCGCCACGGGGGTCCTTCCGGGTGGGTGGTTCGAGCGGCGAGGGCCGACGACGGTCAGCGGCGGACGGCTTCCAGGACCTGCGCCCCGGGGACCGGGCCGTGCACGGTCCGCACCCGGTCGGGGCCGAAGCGCTCGGCGGCCAGGACGGCCAGGTCCAGGGCGTGGCGGTGGGAGTCGGCCAACCAGGCCACGGTGGGGCCGGAGCCGGACACCAGCACCCCGCAGGCGCCCGCCTCCCGACCCGCCTCCAGCGTGCGGGCCAGCCCCGGCTGCAGCGACACGGCCGCGGGCTGCAGGTCGTTGGCCAGCGCGGCCCCGAGCGAGACGGGGTCCCCGGCCCGCAGCGCGGTCTCCACGGCCCGCAGCCGTTCGCTGTCCCGGCGGGGCGGGGTGGGCGGGTGCTCCAGGGCGAGCCGGTCGAACTCGCGGAAGACGGCGGGGGTCGAGAGCCCCTCCTCGCCCAGCACCAGGACCCAGTCGAAGCGTGCGGTCGTCATCACCGGGACGAGGTGCTCCCCGCGTCCGGTCCCGACCGCGGTCCGCCCGTGCAGCGCGAAGGGGACGTCGGAGCCGAGCACGGCGGCGAAGGGGTGCAGGCCGGGCAGACCCATCCCGGTGCGCCAGAACGCGTCGCAGGCGACGAGCGCGGCGGCGGCGTCGGCCGAACCGCCGGCCATCCCGCCGGCGACCGGCACCTCCTTGACCACGTCGAGGTGCAGGGGCGGCAGCTCGGGTCGCCCGGCGCGCACGGCGAGGGCCGCGCGCAGGGCCAGGTTGTGCTGGGGGTCGTCCGGGATCCCGGGGACGGGACGCCCCTGCGGGTCGCGGACCTCGACGCCGAAGGTCGCGGCCGGGGTCACGGTGACGACCTCCTCGAGGGAGACCGCCTGGAAGACGCTGAGCAGGTCGTGGAACCCGTCGGGGCGCGCCGGGCCGACCTCGAGCAGGAGGTTGATCTTGGCCGGGGCGCGGGCCGCGAGTCGTCCGAGCACCTCCCGACCCTAGGGCACCTCGGGTCGGTGGGCGGCGACGGCCGCGAAGGCGGCGACGTCGAGCTGCTCCCCGCGGGCCCCCGGGTCGACGCCGGCCGCGCGCAGGGCGGCCTCGGCGGCGGCGGGCGAGCCAGCCCACCCGGCCAGCGCGGCGCGCAGCGTCTTGCGGCGCTGGGCGAAGGCGGCGTCGACGACGGCGAAGACCGCCTCCTGCGAGGCCGGGGTGGGCGGGGGGTCGCGGCGTTCGAGCAGGACGAGCCCGGAGTCCACGCGCGGGACGGGCCAGAACACCGAGGGGGGCACGGCCCCCACGCGACGGGCGGCGCCGTACCAGGCGGCCTTGACCGAGGGCACGCCGTAGGTCCGCGACCCCGGTGGGGCGACCAGGCGGTCGGCCACCTCGGACTGGACCATGACCAGGGCGCGACGCAGGGTCGGGAAGTTCTGCAGGGCGGTGAGCAGCACGGGGACCGCGACGTTGTAGGGCAGGTTCGCCACCAGGGCGGTCGGCGCGGGCCCGGGCAGGTCACGGACGTCCAGGGCGTCGGCCCGAACCACCTCGAGGTCGGCCCCCGGGCGGGTGCGGTCGGCGACCGTGGCGGGCAGCTCGGCGGCCAGGACCGGGTCGATCTCGACGGCGACCACGCGGTCGACGACCTCGAGCAGGGCCAGGGTCAACGACCCGAGCCCGGGGCCGACCTCGACCACCACGTCGGTGGGGTCGAGGTCGGCGACCCGGACGATGCGCCGGACCGTGTTGGCGTCGACGACGAAGTTCTGCCCGAGGGTCTTGGTCGGTCGGACCCCGAGCCGGGAGCTGAGCTCCCGCACGTCGGAGCCGGTGAGCAGCTGGTTCAGAGACGCTTCCCGCACACGGGCCATTGTCCGGCACCCGAGCGCTGGTAGAGCAGCTTGGCCCGGTAGGTCTGCTCGCCGGCGGAGGCCTGGCTGGGCAGACCGCTGCCGCCGACCGAACGCCAGGTCGAGACGCTGAACTGGTACAGGCCGTGGTACTTGCCGTTGCTGCTCACGATGGACGGGTTGCCGCCGGACTCGCAGGCCGCCAGGGCCCCCCAGTTGCGGGAGTCGGCGCCGCCGCCGACGGAGCCGCCACCGCCACCGCCACCGCCACCGGCGGAGGACGCGGCGACCGGGCGGGCCTTGGTCCCGACCTGCACGACCTCCTCGACCGGCTGGCGGTCCACGACCTCGCCGACGACGGTGTGCTCGACGCGGACGCCGTCGCGGGACAGGTCGGCGAAGGTGACCGTCTTGGAGCCGTCGACGCCGGGGGTCAGGACCTTCTTCTCGCCCTTGAACAGCGCGTCGGTGGAGACGGTGCGGGTGCCGTGCCCGATGCCCTGGACCTCGGTGCTCTGACCGCGGTCGATCCGGACGACCTGCACGCGCAGGCCCTCGGTGACGCGCTGGGCCTGGTCGAGGGAGACCTCGTCACCGTCGCGGACGACGACGCCCGCCTCGCGGATCAGGTCACCCACGGTCGCGGCCGTGGAGGTCAGCGGGTGGTCGGCGCCGTCGGCGACGACGAGGACGTCCTTGGGGGTGGTGACCGCGAGGTCGAGGCCCTGCCGGCCCAGGGGCTCGGAGCGGGAGGCCGAGAGCTTGGCCCCGTCGGCGCGCACGCCGATGTCGGCCAGCGCCTCGTCGACGGTGGTCGCGGTGGTCCAGTAGACCTGCTGCTCGCCGTCGACGGTCACCGTGAGCTTGCGGCCGTAGCGGACGACGATGTCGTCGCCGTCGGCGAGCTCGGTGTCGAGCGCGGGGGCGACCACGTCGTGCCGGCCGAGGGTGATGCCCTCGTCGGCCAGGACGTCGCCGACGGTCCCGGCGAACGTGCTGACCTCGCTGGTCGAACCGTCCGCGTCGAGGGTGATGTCCTTGTCGAGCGTCGTGAAGGCCACGGTCCCGCCGACGACCACGGCCAGCGTGGTGCCGGCGGCGGCGTAGCGGAGGGCGCGCGGCGCCCGGGTGAGGAAGGAAGGCAGCTGAGCCACGAAGATCCTGACGTCGTTCTTCCCGTACACGAGGGCAGGAGTCGACGTGGGCGTCCGGCGGACCCCGACGCCCACTGACCACGTGTCCTCGCTGGATGCCTTCGCCTCCGGCTGACCGGCGGGGAACGTAACCCGCCCGAGACCTTTTCGACAAGACTCCGTGACTCTTTGAACGCCCCCCTCACCCCCGCGTCACCCCGCCCCTCCCCCGTGATCAAGGAATGAGTCGACCCTCGCCCCACCCGTCACAGGCCCCTGTTGTCGCAGGTGGCGCGTGGGACAGGGGTCGACTCATTCCTTGATCACGGGGGGTGGGGCGGGGGTGGACGGGGGTGACGAAGCTCACCAGGGTCCGTAGACGTCCTCGGTGGCGGAGGTGAGGCGGGCGCAGAGCTCCTCGAGGTCGGCCCCGAGCGTCTCGGCCATGCTCCGGACGGTCAGCGGGATGAGGTAGCTGGCGTTGGGCCGACCCCGGTACGGGGTCGGGGTGAGGAACGGCGCGTCGGTCTCGACCAGCAGCCGGTCGGGGGCGGCGGCCCGCAGCGCCTCGCGCAGCGGACCGGCGTTCTTGAACGTCACCGTGCCGGAGAAGGAGAGGTAGTAGCCGGCCTCGGAGCACTCCCGGGCCATGGCCGCGTCCCCGGAGAAGCAGTGGAAGACCGTGCGCTCCGGCGCCCCCTCCTCGCGCAGGATCCGCAGCACGTCGGCGTGGGCGTCGCGGTCGTGGATCTGCAGCGCGAGTCCGGTCTCGTGGGCCAGCCGGATGTGCCGGCGGAAGGACTCCTGCTGGGCCGCCACCCCGGCCGGCGGGGTCCGGAAGTAGTCCAGCCCGGTCTCACCGATCACCCGGACCCGGGGGTGGGCGGCCAGGCTCCGGATCTCCTCGATCGCCTGGTCCAGCTCCCCCGCCTCGGCCAGCGACGGCGCCTCGTTGGGGTGCAGGGCGATCCCCCCGAGGAGCTGGGGGTGCTCGTCCAGCACGCCGACCGTCCACCGCGCGGCCGGCAGGTCGCAGCCGATCTGGACCGCGCGCCCGACCCCGGCCCGCGCCGCCGCGGCCAGCAGGTCCTCCACGTCGGCGGAGTCGTCGGAGTCGGCGACGTCGAGGTGGGTGTGGTTGTCGATGACCTCCAGCGGCAACGGCTCCGGGGCCGGCGGGCGGCGCAGCTCCCGCCCCCGCCCCTGCTCGTCGGTGCCCGAGCGGGCGCGGGGGGTGCTCATGCCGACGGGTCGTCCCCGCGCAGCCGGCCGAGCTCCTCCTCGACGACCGCGGCGACGTCGAGCTTGGTGAAGACGGGCGTGGGCGGACCGACCGGGGTGCCGGGCACGATCGGGTGCGACCCCCACGCCGGCAGCGTCTCGCCGCGCCGGTAGTCCCCGGTGAGGATCGGGTAGGGGCGACCGTCGTCGAGGTCGGTGACCTCGCGCAGCTCCGGCAGGGGCGAGACCGTGCCCGTGCCGCCGAACGCCTCGTGGACCTGCTGCGCCGAGGTGGGCAGGTAGGGCGAGAGCAGCGTCCGGCAGTCGGCGACCGCCTGGGCGGTCACGTGCAGGACGTGCCGCATCCGCTCCGGGTCGGAGTTCTTGATCTTCCAGGGCTCCTGCTCGGTCAGGTACTTGTTGACCTCCCCGACCACCCGCATCGCCTCGGCGATGCCGGCCCGCTGCCGGTGGGCCCCGATCGCCGAACCCACGCTGTCGAACCCGGCCCGGGTGGTCGCCAGCACCGCAAGGTCGGCGTCGGTGAACTCCCCGGCGGCCGGGATCTCGCCGACGTTCTTGGCGATGAGCGAGGCGGTGCGGTTGACCAGGTTCCCCCAGCCGGCCACCAGCTCGGAGTTGGTCCGGGTCGCGAACTCCTGCCAGGTGAAGTCGGAGTCGTTGTTCTCCGGTCCGGCCGCGGAGATGAAGTAGCGCAACGCGTCCGGCTGGTACCGGGCCAGGACGTCGCGCACGTAGATGACGACCCCGCGGCTGGAGGAGAACTGCTTGCCCTCCATGGTGAGGAACTCGCTGGCGACGACCTCGGTCGGCAGCTGCAGGGACCCGAACGGTCCCGGGCTCCCCCCGTGCGCCCCCCGCCCGTCGTAGGCCAGCAGCTCGGCCGGCCAGATCTGGGAGTGGAAGGTGATGTTGTCCTTGCCCATGAAGTAGTAGGACTCCGCCGACGGGTCGGTCCACCAGGCGCGCCAGGCGTCGGCGTCACCGGAACGGCGGGCCCACTCGACCGAGGCCGACAGGTACCCGATCACCGCGTCGAACCACACGTAGAGCCGCTTGGCGGGGTTGTCCTCCCAGCCCGCCAGCGGGACCGGGATCCCCCAGTCGATGTCGCGCGTCATGGCCCGGGGTTTGAGGTCCTCGAGCAGGTTCGTCGAGAACTTCAGGACGTTGGGCCGCCAGCGCCCGTTCTCCGCCCGTGTCTGCAGCCACGACCCCAGGGCCTCCGACAGCGCGGGCAGGTCGAGGTAGAAGTGCTCGGTCTCGACGAACGCGGGCGTCTCGCCGTTGATGCGGCTGCGCGGGTTCTTCAGCTCGATCGCGTCGAGCTGGTTGCCGCAGTTGTCGCACTGGTCGCCGCGGGCCCCGTCGAAGGAGCAGATCGGGCAGGTGCCCTCGACGTAGCGGTCGGGCAGGGTGCGCCCGGTCGAGGGCGAGATGGCCCCCATCCCCTTGCGCGCGACCATGTACCCGTTGCGGTGCACGGTGCGGAACATCTCCTGCACGACCGAGTAGTGGTTCGCGGTCGTGGTCCGGGTGAACAGGTCGTAGGACAGACCCAGCCCGTGCAGGTCCTCGGCGATGACCCGGTTGTACCGATCGGCGAGCGCCTGCGGGGTGACCCCCTCCTGCTCGGCCTGCACCAGGATCGGCGTCCCGTGCTCGTCGGTCCCGGACACCATGAGCACGTCGTGACCGGCCATCCGCATGTACCGGCTGAACACGTCGGAGGGGACGCCGAAGCCGGCGACGTGGCCGATGTGGCGGGGTCCGTTGGCGTAGGGCCAGGCCACCGCGGAGAGGACGTGGGTCATGCCGGTCATCGTAGGGACCCGGGCGCCCCGGCCCGACGGGGTGGTCGGGGCGGGGTGGTCGGGGCGGTGGGTCAGGTCGTGGGGCGGCGGGGGGCCATCCCGGCGGCGGTGTAGCAGGCGTCGACCAGCTCCATGGCCACCACGGCGTCGGCGGCGTCGGTGCGGAACGGGACACCGTCGTTCAGGTGCGCCGCCACGGCGGCCAGCTGGTAGGTGTACGAGGTCCTCGCCCCCAGGTGCTCCACCCGTTCGGCCCCGTCGACGCGGACCAGGAGGCGGTCGTCGAGCTGGGGTTTGATGAAGCAGGGGGCGCTCAACGAGCCGCGCTCGCCGACCACCTCGAGGCGGAAGTCGACGTCGGGGGCGACCATCGAGGAGCGGATCCGCCCGCTCACCCCGCCGCCGAGGTCGAGGTCGGCGTCCAACCACCCGTCGACCCCCGGGAACCGCTCCTCCCCGCGGGCCGAGAGCACCACGGGAATGGCGTGACCGCCCTCGACGTGCGCGGCGAGGTCACGGACGGCGTGCAGCGCGTAGCAGCCCACGTCCATCACCGACCCGCCGGCGAGCTCGGCGCTCCAGCGGGGGTCGTCGTCGTCGGGGGCCGGCATGTGCATGACCGCCTCGACCGAGACGAGCCCGCCCAGCTCCCCGGCGGCGAGGATCTCGTGGACGCGCAGCCAGAGCGGGTGGTGGGCGTGGTGGAAACCCTCGAGCAGGGCCCGACCGGTCTCGCGGGCCACGTCGTGCACCGCGCGGGCCTCGGCCGCGTCGGCCGCCGAGGGCTTCTCGGTCAGGACGTCCTTGCCCGCCCGCAGCGCGGCGACGTTCCACCGCCCGTGCAGACCGTTGGCCAGCGGGTTGTAGACGAGGTCGACCTCGGGATCGGCCAGGAGGGCGTCGTAGTCGGCCACGACCCGTTCCACGCCGTGCTCGGCGGCGAAGTCCCGCGCCCGCTCCTCGTCCCGGGCCGCCACCGCGACGAGCCGGTGCCCCAGCTCGTGGGCCGGGCCGACGACGGCGTCGGGGGTGATCCGGGCGGCGCCCAGCAGGCCGATCCTCAAGGGTTCGCTCACGCCGCGATCCTGCCCTACCGCACGGGGCCTCGGATCAGCGGGCGGACCGGGCGCTTCGGACCTATGTTCGACCGCATGAGCGAGCAGACGCCCCCGAACCCCACCCAGAACGCGGAGAAGGACCCCGAGACCTGGGTGACCGGTGACGAACCGATGACCGGGCCGCAGAAGAGCTACCTGGAGACCCTGGCCCGCGAGGCGGGCCAGGACCTGCCCGAGGAGATCACCAAGGCGCAGGCGTCCGAGCTGATCGACGAGCTGCAGCAGAAGACCGGTCGCGGCGCGTCCTGAGGTGCCCGTGACCTCCGCGACCCGGCTGGTCAGCGTGGTGGTCGACGCGGCCGACCCGCCCGCGCTCGCGCGCTGGTGGGCGCGCACGCTCGGGTGGCAGGTCTCCTACGAGGACGAGCACGAGTCCGACGTCGCCCCCGGCCCGGACGCCGGGCCGGGGATCGAACTCGTCTTCGTCCCCGTCGCCGACCCGAAGGCCGGTCCGAACCGGGTGCACCTGGACCTACCCTCGCCCGACGTCGCGGCGCAGCGGCGCCGGGTCGAGGACCTGCTGACGGCGGGGGCGGCCCGGGTCCCCGGACGGGAGCCGACGCCCTGGGACGTCCTCGCCGACCCGGAGGGCAACGAGTTCTGCGTGCTCGATCCCCGGCCCGGCTACGCGGGGACCGGGGCGGTCGCGGCCGTCGTCGTCCAGGCCCGCGATCCCCGGCGCCTGGGCGCGTTCTGGGTCGACGCCTCCGGGTGGGCCGGCGGATCCGTGCACGAAGGCGTCGTCGCGTTGCGGCAGGCCGGCACCGGTCCGTTCCTGGAGTTCGTCGCCTCCCCCGCCCCCACGCCGGGCAAGAACCGCTGGCACCTCGACCTGCGCGCGACGAGCGACGGCCCGGGACGCGCCGCCGCCCTGGCCGGACTGCTCGCCGCGGGCGCACGGACGGTCGACGTCGGCCAGGTCGGGAACGCCGAGGTCACCTGGGACGTGCTCGCCGACCCGGAGGACAACGAGTTCTGCCTGCTCCGCGGGACGGTCTGATCTCCGCGTCCCGGGGCTCAGGGGAGCAGCAGGAGTTTCCCGGTCGTCCGCCGTCCCTCGAGGTCCTCGTGGGCGCGACGGGCCTCGGCGAGCGCGTAGGTGTGCCCGATCCGGACGTCGAGGCGGCCCGCGGAGATCCAGCCGAAGACCTCCTCGGTGCGGGCGGCCAGCTCCGCGGGGTCGGTGGCGTACTGCACGAGCGAGGGGCGGGTCAGGAACAGCCCACCCTTGGCGTTGAGCGTCTGGACGTCGAAGGGCGGGACCTGCCCGCTTGACCCGCCGTAGAGGACCATGAGCCCGCGCGTGCGCAGCGCGTCGAGCGAGGCGTCGAAGGTGTCCTTGCCGACGCTGTCGTAGACGACGTCCACGCCGCGACCGTCGGTGAACTCCCGCGCCGCGGCGGGCACGTCGGCGTAGTCGACGACCCGCTCCGCCCCGGCGCCGCGGGCGAGGTCGGCCTTGGCCGGGGAGCAGGTGGCCAGCACCCTCGCCCCGCGCAGCACGAGCATCTGCGTGAGCAGCAGCCCGACCCCGCCGGCGGCGGCGTGGACCAGTGCCGCGGTGCCCCGGCCCGCCGCGTAGGTCGAGGTCGCCAGGTAGTGGGCCGTGAGCCCCTGCAGCATCACCGCGGCCGCCTGCCGCGCGTCGACCCCCTCGGGGACCGCGACGAGTTCGCGGGCGGGCACGACGACCTGCTCGGCGTAGCTGCCGGGGGCCTCCTTCCAGGCGACGAGCTGCCCGTCGGCGAAACCCGCGACCCCCTCCCCCGTCGACAGGACACGCCCGGCCCCCTCGGAACCGAGGATCGCGGGCAGCTGCAGCGGGTAGACCCCACCACGTCGGTAGGTGTCGATGAAGTTGACGCCCGCGGCCTCGACCGCGACCAGGACCTCCCCCGGCCCGGGCCGGGGCGGCTCGACGTCGACGACGGTGAGGACCTCCGGTCCTCCGGTCTCGGTGATCTGCACGGCGCGCACGACCCGATCCTGCCCTACGGCCCTCAGATCCACCCGAGCCGGCGGGCCTTGGCCACGGCCTCGTGCCGGTTGGCGACGCCGAGTTTCCCGCCGGCCGCCGACAGGTGGTTGCGCACGGTCCCCGGGGACAACGACACCTTGGCCGCGATCTCCTCGATCCCCGCCCCGCCCGCGGCGAGTTCCAGCACGTCGGACTCCCGGGGGGTCAACGGGCTCTGCCCCACCGCGATCGCGTCGGCGGCCAGTTCCGGGTCGACGTAGCGTCCGCCCGCGGCGACCGTCCGGACCGCGTCGGTCAGGGTGGTGCCCGAGGCCGTCTTCGGCAGGAACCCCCGCACCCCGACCTCCAGGGCCCGCCGGAGGTACCCCGGGCGGCCGTGGCTGGTCACGATCATCGTCCGGCAGGTCGGGACGTCGGCGTGCAGGGCCGCGGCGACGGTGAGCCCGTCGGCGCCGGGCATCTGCAGGTCGAGCACGGCCACGTCCGGCTCCTCCTTGCGCCCCATGGCGATCGCCTCCGGACCCGAGGCCGCCTGGGCGACCACCTCGATGTCGTCGGCCAGGTCCAGCAACCCGGCGACGGCCGACCGGACGAGGTTCTCGTCGTCGGCCAGCAGCACCCTGATCGGCGTCGTCATCGCAGCCCCTCCTGCATCGGGACGGTCGCCCGGAGCCGGAACTCACCGTCGACGACCTGGTGGTCGAGGGTTCCACCCAGGGGGTGCAACCGCTCGGCCAGCCCCGCCAACCCGGCCCCGGACAGACCCCGGGCCACCGGGGCGCGCACCCCGTCGTTGACCAGTTCCACCTGGACGGCCCCCGGACCGGTCGTGATGCGGATGTTCGCCCGGTTCGCCTCGGCGTGCCGGACGATGTTGGTGACGCCCTCCCGCACGACCCAGGCCACCGCCGAGCGCAGCTCCTCGGGGACGTCGTCGGCGGTCCCCTCGACGACCGCCCGGACCCCGGCGGAGCGCAGCAGCGCCACCGATCCGTCGAGCTCGGCGCCGAGCTGGACCCCGCGGTACCCGCGCACGACGGCCCGCACCTCCCGCAACGAGTCCTGGGCGATCCGCCGCACCTCCTCGGCCCGCTCGGCCGCCTCGGGGCGACCGCGCCGGGCCAGCTCGGCCGTCAGGTCGGCGGTCACGGCGATGGCGGACAGGTCGCGGCCGACCACGTCGTGCAGGTCGCGGGCGAAACGCAGGCGCTCCTCGGCGACGGCGAGCGCCGCCCGGTCCTGCTCGGCGCGGCGCAGCCGGCGCAGCACCTCGACGTACCAGATGCTGAAGCGCACCGAGAGGCCCACGGCGACGTTCACGAGGAGCAACGGGGCGACGGCCGCCACCGGGGTCCGGGAGCTGGCGAGCAGCGGTACGGCGATCGAGGCGAGCACGACGACCGCCAGCCACGTCCGCCACCGACCGGTGCTCGACGGGGCCACGGCCAGCGTGGTCGTGGTGGCCAGCAGCGGTCCGGCGAGCTGGGGGTCGGAACGGCCGGTCACGAGCAGGGCGGTGACGACGGCGAGCAGCGCGGCGGCGGCCACCGTGAGCACCAACCACCGCTCGGGCGGCCGGGACAGCACCCTGCGGTCCACGATCATCGCCACGGCCACGGCCTGGGCGGTCAGCACCACCGCGAACGGGACGAGCGAGACGCCGGTCCGGTTCTCGGCGAGCCCGACCAGGACCAGCAGCGGCAGCACGATGAACGCGGGCAGCAGGCTCGCCCGGGTGATGAGCACCACCCGGGCGAGGTCGTCGAGCTGGAACCACCGCATCCGCCTCAGCCTCGCAGCTGCCGGGGCGAGCATCAGCCGCGGGCCGACCAGCGGAACCGCGAGGCGACCAGGGCCAGCGCGACGACGGCCCAGGCCAGCACCGTCCCGACCGCACCGACGAGGTCGTAGGCCACGACGTCGCCGCTCCAGCCGGCGCGCAGGAGTTCCAGCACCGGGGCCAGCGGGGTCAGTTCGAGGACGGCCGCCAGACCGGTCGGCAGGACCTCGAGCGGGACGGCCAATCCGGCGCCCAGGACGCAGACGGCCACCAGCGGCAGGTTGGTGATCTGCGCCGACTCGACGCTGCGGGTCCAGATGGCGGTGGCCAGACCCAGGGCGGAGAAGACGACGCAGCCGGCCACGACCCCGAGCAGCACCAGCAGCGGCTGCGCGGGAAGCGGCAGGTCGATCACCGAGCGCCCCAGTCCGACCAGCAGCACCGTGGTGATCCCGGTGACGAGCACCGCCGGTGCGCACAGGGCGGCCAGGACCTGGCCGTCGCGGGCCTCACCGCTGCGCAACCGCAGCAGGACCCCTTCCTCGCGCCGGGCGACCGCGGTGGAGAGAACCGTGTAGTAGACGACGAACAGCAGCTGCGCTCCGAAGAGCATGCTGACCGCGGCCGCGATCCCGTCGGGGCCGCCGAGCCGGTCCCCGCCGACCGCGCGCAGCAGCGCGACGAGGCCGACGGGGAGCAGGACGGCGGAGAAGCTCAGTGCGCGGTTCCGTCTCAGCAGCACGGTCTCGGCGCGGACCAGGGAGATCATCGGGCTCAGGGCGGTGCTCATGCCGCCACCTCCATCGGGTTCTCGTTCTCGGACCGGGCGACGTCGAGGAACGCGGTCTCCAGCGAGGCCGGGGTCGCCCGGAGTTCGGGGAGGACCAGGTCCTGCGCGGCGGCCCAGGTCAGGACCGTGGACAGGCTGCGTTGCAACGTGGTCGTCCGGACGGTGACGTGCCGGTCGTCGACCGCGACGCAGTCGTGGCCGAGCAGCTCGGGTGGTGGCGCACCCGCCGAGACCCCCCAGCGGATCTCCGCGTCGTGGTCGGCGACGATCTCGGCCACCGTGCCCTCGGCGGCGATCCGACCGGCGTGCATGATCGCGAGGCGGTCGGAGAGTTCCTCGGCCTCCTCCAGATGGTGCGTCGTGAGCAGCACCGCGGTGCCGGTCGCGACGAGGCCGCGGATGAGGTCCCAGATCCGGCGACGGCTCTCGGCGTCGAGGCCGGTGGTGGGTTCGTCGAGGAGCAGCAGGTCGGGCTCGCCCAGCAGGGCCAGGCCGACGTCGAGGCGGCGACGCTCTCCGCCGGAGAGGCTCGCGACGGCCACGTCGAGGCGGTGGGTGAGGCCGACCACCTGCAGGATGTCGGTCAGCGGCCGCGGGGCGGTCAGCGTCCCCGCCCACATCGCCCCGGCCTCGGCGACGGTCAACCCGCCCGGAAGTCCCCCGGACTGCAGGACGGTGCCGATGCGCGGGCGAATGGTCCGGCGGCCGCGCACCGGGTCCTCCCCCAGCACCCGGACGGTCCCGGCGTCGGCCCGGGCCAGCCCGGCGACGACGTCGATGGTCGACGTCTTCCCGGCCCCGTTCGTGCCGAGCAGGCCGAAGACCTCCCCGCGGCGGACGGTGAAACTGACCCCGGCGACGGCGGTCGTCCATCGCGCGGTGCCGTTGGGCGCCCGGCCGAGCCGGTAGCGACGTTCGAGGTCGGCGACCTCGACGGCCAGTTCCTCACGTGTGGAGTCCATGACGGAAAGCCTGCCGCGACAACGGTTCCCGACCCCGTGCCGACCGTCATCGATCCGGTCGGGTTCCGCACGGGTCGGCCGTGAGGAACGTCATGGGTCGCCCCCGGGGGGGTCGGACCGGCGAGCTGCTCGGGGCCGCGGGAACGCCTAGCGGGTGGCCACGGCGACCTCGGCGGCGTCGGTGAGCCTCAGCAGTTCCTCGACGCTGGTCGGGAAGACCGAGTGTGGGGTCCCCGCTGCGGCCCAGACGATCCGGTGCTCACGCAAGGCGGTGTCGAGCAGGGTGCGGACGGGGGCGGGGTGCCCCACGGGCGCCACCCCGCCGATCGCCTGGCCCGTGGCGGCGCGCACCTCGGCGGGCGTGGCCCGACGCAGCCCGGTGACCCCGGCACCGGCGGCGAGCAGGTCGAGGTCGACCCGGTGCCGACCGCTGGTGAGGACCAGGAGGGGGCCGGCGTCGGTGGTGAAGACGAGGCTGTTGGCGATGGCGCCGACGGGCACGCCGAGGCTCGCCGCGGCCTCGGCCGCGGTCCGGGCCGAGGCGTCGAGCCACCGCACCGCGGTGGAGATCCCGGCCGCGGCCAGGGCGTCGGCCACCCGGCGCGAGGTCGCCGGCAACGGCGTCGCGGCCAGGAGGGCCCGCACCTCCTCGGCCACGATCGGCAGCTCGGTGAAGCCCTCCCGGTCGAGGAAGTGCCGGCCCCCGGGGACCACCCGGACGGGGGCCGCGAGGCGCTCGGCGAGGACGTCGCTGGCGGCGGGCGGGACCACCGGGTCGTCGTCGGAGCGGATCACGACGATCCGCCCCCGGGCGCGGGCCCGGGCGAGGCCGCCCAGCGCGCCGGTCAGCCCGGCCCCGACGAAACCGTCGAGCTCGGGGATCTCCGGCAGCGGATCGGCGAACCCGGCGAGCAGGACCAGTCCCGCGACCTCCGCCTCCGCGGGTCGGGCGGCGAGGTAGCGGGCCGCGGTGATGCTGCCCAGGCTGTGGCCCACCAGCACGGTCCGCTCGTCGGGCTCGCCCACCGTCGCGGCCACGGCCTCGTCCCACGCCGTCGCGTCGGGCGAGCCGGAGTCGGGCAGCTCGACCACCCGCACCTCGGCGAGGGGCGCGAGCTCGGCCCGCAACCAGTCGAACCAGTGGCTGCGAGGGTTCGCGCCGTAGCCGTGGACGACGACGACGCGGGCCGGGGTGCTGGTCACGACCGGGACTCTACGACCGGGACTCTACGACCGGGACTCTCGGACCTGCCTCAGAGCAGCAGGTCCGAGACGCCCGCCACCGTCCGCCAGGCCGGGACGCCCCCCTCGGCCGCGGCCACCGGGGCCAGGACCGGGAGCCGGTCGGCCGCGACCGACGGGCCGAGGTCGAGCGCGGTCAGGGCGGCCACGTCGGCGACCGGGACCTGGAAGGTCCGGAAGGCCCCCAGGGGCGGCACCTGCTCGGCCGAGGCGCGGGCGACCTCCTCGACCAGGGGTGTCTGGTCGAGGACGAACCCCACGGCGGCCAGGGCGGGCTCGGGCTCGCCCACCGGGGTGCGGGTCAGGTAGGCGGCGACCTTGAAGAACCGGCGCGGGATGCGCACCCCGCGGTACTCCGGGTCGTCCTCGGCGAACACCGGCCCGGTGACCACGACCATCCGCTGGTCGTAGCGGCGGGCGTAGTCGAGCACGTGGTCCTCCAGCCCCAGCCACAGCTCCAGGGACTGGTTGAAGCGGGAGTGCTGCGGCGCGGCGTTGGTGTAGCTGAACGTGTCCGCGTTGGCCGCCCGGGCGACGTCGGGCTCACCCCACACCGGGTCCCGCCGGCGCACCAGGTGCCCGCGGTCGAGCTCGTTGCGGGCGTAGAGCTCGTTGCCCGCCTGGGCGTCGGTCGGCAGCCGCGGGTCGAGGAACCACCCGTCGCCGCCCCGTTCGACGTCGCGCAGCGCGCCCCCGTCGACGGCCACGACGGTGGCCGCGGCCAGCCGACGGTCAGGTCGGTGGACGACCGAGAAGTGGGTGTAGGGCAGGACCACGACCTCGGCCCCGTCGGTGGGCAGCGGGACCGGGAGCAGCGGCCCGGGGGCCAGGAAGCGCGGGTCGTAGCCGGCCCGTCCGTCCAGGCGGGCCGAGGAGCCGGGGGTGTCGTCCGTCGAGGTCATGCGCCCACCCTGCCCCCCACCTCCGACACGGTCCGGACGGCGCGCCCCGCGCCGCGCCCGGGGCGCCGATGCGCTTCAGTGGAGCCGTGACTGAGGGTGTTCAGGTGGAACGGGCTGTCATCGGCCTGCCGGTGCCCCCGGCCGTCGCGCCCCAGCGCGGGCTGGAGAACACCCTCGAGCACCTCGTCGCGGCCGCCGACGAGGCCGCGGCGGGCGGGGTCCCGACCCTGGTGGTGGTCGCCGCCACCGCCGCCGGTGCGGTCGGCGAGACCGAACGGCTGCTCGCGCACTGGGCCCCGCTCGTCGCCCTCGTCGACGACGTCGCCCTGGTCGGCAGCCTGCACCCGGGACCCGCCCTCGCGGCCGCCGACGCCCTGGTCGCCGACCCGGCCACCACGCTGCTGCTGACCACGGTCTCGGGGGTCCGGGTGCACCCCACCTGGGTCCTCGACCACGTCCGCCACCACCGCGGCGGCGCCCTGGCCAGCACCGCCCCGGTGCGTCCCCGGACGGCCCCCTCCGTGGCCCGTCAGCTGTCCCTGGACCGGGGTCCGGACCCGGACCCCCACCCGGTCGCGTCGAACCTGGCCGTGCGCGCCTCGCTCTACCGCGAGGCCGGGCCGGACCCGGCGTCCTGGCCGTTGCAGTTCGCGCTGACGCCCGTGGTGGAACTGGCGGTCGTCATTCCCCGCGTCCGCTCCGCAGGTCCTCGCTGAGGATCGCGGTCAGCTCCTGCCGGCAGCGCTCCAGGGCGTCGCCGACGCGGCGGACGTCGCCCGGCCGACCGGCCATCCGGATCTGCTGCATCGTCATCATGATCTGCTTGACCTGACGCGCCACCTCGTGGGCGTCGCCGTCCTCGCCCTGGAACTCCGGGGACTCCCACGGGGCCGGACCGGAGTGGTGCTCGGCGACGTGCCGGCGCCCCTCCTCGGTGAGCGTGAACTGCTTGGCGTCGCTCGGGTCGGCACTCACCAACCCCTCGTCCTGCAACTGCTGCAGGGTCGGGTAGACCGAACCCGGACTGGGCTTCCAGGCCCCGTTGCTGCGGGCCTCCACCTCGCTGATGATGCGGTAGCCGTTGCTCGGCCCCTCGGCCAGCAGGACCAGCACGGCGGCCCGCACGTCACCGCGGGGTCGACGCCCGCGCCCCCGGCCGCCGAAGGGACCGAACCCCGGGTCGAAACCGGGGCCGAAACCGGGGCCGAAACCCGGGCCGCCCTCGCCGAAGGGACCCCGCCCCCGGCCTCCGCGGCCCGGACCACCGGGGCCACCGGGGCCGCGCCCGGCCGCGCGGTACCCCCCGCCGAACCGGTCGGGGCCGGCCTGACCGCCGAACCCGGGGAAAGCGCCGAACCCGGGGAACCCGGGGTTGCGTCGGCGGCGGCCCCGGCCGGGGCCCTGTTCTTCTCGATCGTCGTCGCGCACGGTGCGCCTCTTCTCTCCTGTCGATCGCCGCGACCATCGCGACGACACGTCAACGATATATCGGTGACGTGTCGGTGACAAGAGGTCAGAGGACCGGGGGAACGCTCCACCGGGAGAGGACCGGCCGCCCGTGCTCGCGCCCCAACTCGCCCCAGGTCCCGGCGTCGAGCGCGAAGTGCTGCCCCGCACGGGGTTCCAGCCCGAGCCAGGTCGCGGTGAGGATGCGCAGGAGGTGCCCGTGGGCGACCAGCACCACGACGCCCGCCTCGGACTCCCCCTCCCCCCGCAGCAGCGACGTCGCCCGGTGCAGCACCCGCCCGGCCCTCTCGGCGACGGCCTCGACGGTCTCGCCCGGGGTGGCGCCCGGACCCACCCCGTCCGCCCACACCGACCACTCCCGCCCCCGCTCGGCCGAGAGCTCCGTCGTGGTCCGCCCCTCGGCGTCGCCGTAGTCCCACTCGGCGAGGTCCTCGCAGACCTCGGTGGCGGCCAGACCGGCGAGCTCCGCGGTCCGTCGCGCGCGATGGCGGGGACTGACCAGCACCGCGCGGGGGGCGAGGTCGGCGAAGACGGGTCGCAGCGCGGCCGCCTGGCGCTCCCCGGTGGGGGTGAGCGGGATGTCGGTGGTGCCGGTGTGCCGGCCCGCGACGCTCCATTCCGTCTGGCCGTGCCGCACGACGTAGATGCTCATCCGCGGACCGTACGCTCCCGCCCGACGGAGATCGGGACCTGTGGTGGGATGACGCCATGGACACCCCCTTCGACGACGTGCTCACCGCCAATGCGCGCTACGCCGAGACCTTCGTCGATCCCGGTCGCCCCGGGATCGCGGGCAAGGGCCTGGCCGTGCTGACCTGCATGGACTCCCGCATCGACCCCCTCGGTCTGCTCGGGCTGGAGAAGGGCGACGCGAAGATCCTCCGCAACGCCGGCGCCCGCGTCACCGACGACGTCCTCCGCACGCTCGTCCTGGCCAGCTACCTGCTGGGGGTGGACCGCGTCCTGGTGCTGGGGCACAGCGACTGCGGCATGACCAAGAACTCCGACCGCGACGTGCACGAGAAGGTGGCCGCCCGCGGGATCGACGCCCGCAGCATCGAGTTCCGCACGATCGCCGACCAGCGGGCCACCCTGCTGGCCGACGTCCAGAAGGTCCGCTCCTGGCCGTTCCTGCCCCCGGAGACCCCGGTCGCGGGCGGCATCTACGACGTCCGGACCGGGCGCATCGACCTGGTCTGCGACCACGACCAGCCGGCCACCGAGCTCGATCTGGCGCGACCCGAGGCCGGCTGACCGCGGGACGCTCCCCGTGCCGGGCCCGATCCAGTCCGTCGAACGGGCGGCCGCGATGCTGCGGCTGCTCGCGGCGGCGCCCGGCGCCCTCGGGGTGGTCGAGATCGGGCACGCGCTCGGCCTGGCCACCACCACGACGCACGGCCTGCTGCGCACCCTCGTCGACGTGGGCTTCGTGGTGCAGGACGAGCACGGCGACTACACGACCGGCCCGGGGTTGCGTGAGCTCGGGCGACCCCGCGTCGGGGCCGACGACCTGCGCGCCCACGCGGTCAACTGGGCCGACTCCCTGGCCGTGCGCACGGGGCAGGAGGTGCGCCTCGCCGTGCTGAGCGAGGGGCGGGCCCTGGTGGTGCACCACGTCTTCCGACCGGACGACTCCGAGCAGGAGCTGCAGGTCGGGGTCTCGCTGCCCGCGCACGCCTGCGCGCTCGGCAAGGTGCTCCTCGCCGCGGCCGTGCTGGCCCGCCCCCGGGGCCGGCTGACCGGGCTCACCCGACGCACCATCACCGACCCCGCGGTGCTGCGGCGCACCCTGGCCGCAGTCCGCGAGCAGGGCTGGGCCGTCGACGTCGAGGAGCTGCGCCCCGACCGGGCCGGGATCGCCGCCCCCGTGCGCGACCGCGGGGGGCTGGTCGTCGGCGCCCTCGGCATCGAGGGCGCGGTCGACGACCTCGTCGACATCGTGGACGCCCGGACCCGCCCCCGCCCCGGCCTGGTGAGCGCGGTCCGGGCGGCCGCCCGGTCGGTCTCCCTCGGCCTGGGCCTGCGTCCCCCGAGGGCCTCGTGAGCGTGCGCCCAGAGCACCGCGGGTACGTCGTCGCCCTCGACCAGGGCACGACGTCGACGCGCTGCATCCTGTTCGACCACGCGGGTCGGCTGGTCGCGGTGGCCCAGCGCGAGCACCGGCAGTTCTTCCCCCGGCCCGGCTGGGTCGAGCACGACGCCCGCGAGATCTGGCGGTCGGTCGTGAAACTGGTCCCCGAGGCGATGGCCCAGGTCGACGCCGACCCCAGCGACATCGTCGCCCTCGGCATCGCCAACCAGCGCGAGACCACCCTCGCCTGGGACCGCCGGACCGGAGAACCCGTCGGGCGCGCCATCGTCTGGCAGGACACCCGGACCGCGGACCTCGTCGCCGACATCGCGGCCGCCGAGGGCGGGCCCGAACGGTTCGTCGACGTGTGCGGGTTGCCGCTCTCCAGCTACTTCGCCGGGCCCCGGATGCGGTGGCTGCTGGAGAACGTGCCGGGGTTGCGGGCCCGGGCCGAGCGCGGCGACATCCTCTTCGGCACGATCGACTCCTGGCTGGTGTGGAACCTCACCGGGGGCGCCTCCGGCGGGGTCCACGTCACCGACGTCACCAACGCCAGCCGGACCATGCTGATGGACCTGCGCACGCTGCGGTGGAGCCCGGAGATGCTGGAGGTGTTCGGGATCCCGCCGGCCACCCTGCCGGAGATCCGCTCCTCCTCGGAGGTCTACGGCCTCGCCCGGTCGGTCGTCCCGGGCGCCCGGATCGCCGCGGCGCTCGGCGACCAGCAGGCCGCCCTGTTCGGCCAGACCGGGTTCGACCCCGGCGAGGCCAAGTGCACCTACGGGACCGGCGCGTTCCTGCTCATGAACACCGGGCAGGAACTCATCCGGTCAACCCACGGACTGATCACGACGGTCGCGCACCGGATCGGCGACGCCGAGCCCACCTACGCGCTGGAGGGGTCCATCGCGGTGACCGGTTCGCTCGTGCAGTGGTTGCGCGACAACCTGGGGCTGATCGCCACCGCCCCCGAGGTGGAGTCGCTGGCCCGCTCGGTCCCCGACAACGGCGGTTGCTACCTGGTGCCCGCGTTCAGCGGTCTGTACGCCCCGCACTGGCGGCCCGAGGCCCGCGGGATCCTGGTCGGGCTCACGTCGTTCGTCACCAAGGGCCATCTCGCCCGGGCCGCCCTGGAGGCGACCGCCTGGCAGACCCGGGAGGTCGTCGAGGCCGTCGGTGCCGACGCCGGGTTGTCGCTGACCGCGCTGCGCGTCGACGGCGGGATGACCTCGAACAACCTGCTCATGCAGACGATCGCCGACGTGCTGGACGTCCCCGTGGTGCGGCCGATGGTCTCGGAGACCGTGTCCCTCGGGGCGGCCTACGCGGCCGGGCTCACGGTCGGGTTCTGGTCCGACACCGCCGCCCTGCGGCGCCGCTGGCACCGGGCCGGGCAGTGGGAACCGGCCATGGACGCCGCGGCCCGCGACCGCGGCTGGACCGACTGGCAGGAGGCGGTGCGGCGCACGTTCGGGTGGATCCGCCCCGACCCGCCGGGCGTCGCGTCCTCGTGAGGGGGCGACGCCCGGCGCGGCCGCGATCAGCCCAGGTCGCGCTCCGCCGCGGCGAGGGCGGCGAACTCCTCGTCGGGAGAGTTCGCCACCAGCCGGTGCCGGCTCCACAGCCCGAAGTAGGCCATGAACCCCAGGAAGACGACCAGGCACCAGAGAGCCGCGGTGCTGTCGACCAGGAACGTCGCGACGACCGCGAGGACCCCGACCACCAGGGCGAAACCGGTCGTGGCGACGCCGCCCGGGGTCCGGTAGGGCCGGGGCATCTCCGGTTCGCGGACCCGCAGCACGATGTGGCTGATCATCATCAGGACGTAGCTCAGAGCGGCTCCGAACACGGCCATGTTCAGCAGCAGGGCCCCCTGCCCGGTCAGCGACAGCACGAACCCGATCGCCCCCGGCACGAGCAGCGCCAGGGTCGGGGTCTTGCGGCGGTTGGTGACCGAGAGCACCTTGGGCAGGTACCCGGCCCGGGAGAGCGCGAACAGCTGACGGGAGTAGGCGTAGATGATCGAGAAGAAGCTGGCGACGAGACCGGCCAGACCGATGTAGTTCACGACGGTCGCCGCCGTGCCCGTCCCGAGGGCCTCGACCAGCGGGTTGCCCGAGTCCGACATCTCCTCGGCCCCGCCCGCCCCGGTGACGAGCACCAGGGTCAGGGCGCAGGTGCCGAGCAGCACGAGGATCGCCGCGATGATCCCGCGGGGCACGTTCCGCTCGGGGTTCGCGGTCTCCTCGGCGGCCAGCGGAACACCCTCGACGGCCAGGAAGAACCAGATCGCGAACGGGATCGCCGACCACACGCCGAGGTAGCCGAAGGGCAGGAGTTCCGAGGCCCCGGCCGCGTCGGTGGGGGTGATGTTCGTGAGGTTGGCGGGGTCGAACTGCCCGAGGGCGGCCAGCCCGAACACGATCAGCCCGATGAGGGCGACCGTCGTCACCGCGAACATGACCTTGAGCGCCTCGCCCACCCCGATCAGGTGGATGCCGATGAAGAGCACGTAGGCCGCGAGGTAGACCCACCAGCCGTCGGTGATGCCGAACAACCCCAGGGACTCGACGTAGGCCCCGATGAACGTCGCGATGGCCGCCGGGGCGATCGCGTACTCGATGAGGATCGCCGTCCCGGTGGCGAACCCGCCCCACGGACCGAGCGCCCGGCGGGCGAAGGTGTACCCGCCCCCGGCGGCGGGCAGGGCCGAGGACAGCTCGGCCATGCCGAGCACCATCGCCAGGTACATCCCGGCCACGACGACGCTGGCGATGGCCAGGCCGCCGAAGCCGCCCTCGGCCAGTCCGAAGTTCCAGCCCGAGTAGTCCCCGGAGATGACGTAGCTGACCCCGAGCCCGGCCAGCAGCAGCCAGCCGGCCGACCCGGACCGGAGCTGCCGCCGTTCCAGGTAGGCGTCGGACTCCACCCGTTCCTGCACACCCCGACCGGGGTTCGAACCCTTCGACACCTGACGCCTCCTCGATGATGGGGTGGATCGTGCTGAGGTCGGCCCGCCGGTCAGCGACCGGCGGCGGCCTCGACCAGCCCCCGGAACAGCCCGACGTCGTCGACCAGTTCCGGGTGCCACTGGATGCCGACCACGAACGGTGCGCCGTCGTGGTCGCGGGGTCGTTCCATCGCCTCCAGGGTCCCGTCGGCGGCCCAGGCCACCGCACGGAAACCCGGGTGCGAGCGCACGGCCTGGTGGTGGTGGCAGTTCACGTCCAGGCTGGGCGTCGCGAGCAGGGCGCCCACGACGCTGTCCGGCTCGACGCGGACGGAGACCGTCCCGAACGCGGCCCCACCCGGGTCGTGCCCGTCGTGGGACACGTCGTCGGGCAGGTGCTGGACGAGTTCCCCGCCGGCGTGGACGGCCATCATCTGCATCCCGCGGCAGACGCCGAGCCGGGGCAGCGAGCGTTCGGCCGCCGCGTCCAGCACGGCCAGCTCCCAGGCGTCGCGGTCGGCCCGGGACGTCCCCGTCCGGGCGTGCCGGGTCGCGCCGTAGCGGGCCGGGTCGATGTCGGGACCGCCGGCGACGACGACCCCGTCCAGACGGGCCAGCACCTCGCGCGCGGACTCCAGGAACGGCGCCGACGCGGGCAGCAGCACCGGGACCGCCCCGGCCAGCCGGACGGCGTCGGCGTAGTTCGCCGGGAGCAGGTCCGCGCGTTCGGACCAGACCCCCCAGGAGGCGTCCTCCTGGTAGCTGGTGATGCCGATGACCGGACGGGGCATCAGACGGGCGTCACGTAGGCGGCGGAGATGCCGCCGTCGACGAGGAAGGTCGAGGCGGTGATGAAGCTGGCGTCGTCGGAGGCCAGGAACAGCACGGCCGCGGCCAGCTCGGAGGGTTCGGCGAACCGGCCCATCGGCACGTGGACGAGGCGGCGCGCGGCGCGTTCGGGGTCGGAGGCGAACAGCTCCTGCAGCAGCGGGGTGTTCACCGGCCCGGGGCACAGCGCGTTGACCCGCACCCCCTGCCGGGCGAACTGCACGCCGAGCTCACGGCTCATCGAGAGCACCCCGCCCTTGGAGGCGGAGTAGGAGATCTGGCTGGTGGCCGCCCCCATCACGGCGACGAACGAGGCCGTGTTGATGATCGACCCCCGCCCCTGCTCCAGCATGTAGGGCAGCGCCGCCTTGCAGCACAGGTAGACGCTGGTGAGGTTGACCTCCTGCACCCGGCGCCACGCGTCGAGGTCGGTGTCCAGGATCGAGTCGTCCTCGGGCGGACTGATCCCCGCGTTGTTGAACGCGACGTCGACCGAGCCGTAGGCGGTCTTGGCCGTGGCGAAGAGGTGGTCGACCTGGTCCTTGTCGGTCACATCGACCCGGACGAACGTCGCGACCCCGGCCCCGCCGAGCTCCTCGACGACCCGGGCCCCGGCCGCGGTGTCGATGTCGCCGATGACGACGCGGGCGCCCTCCTCGACGAAACGGCGCACCGTCGCCAACCCGATCCCGGAACAGCCTCCGGTCACGACCGCGACCCGGTTCTCGAGCCTGCCTGCCATGGTGGTTCTCCCTAGCTCGTTGCTGATCAGTCGTTGCTGATGAAGACGTTCTTCTCCTCGGTGAAGGAGTTCGGGGCGTCGGGCCCGAGCTCCCTGCCGAGGCCGGACTGCTTGAACCCGCCGAACGGGGTCCAGTAGCGCACCGCCGAGTGCGAGTTGACGCTGAGGTTGCCCGACTCCACGCCCCGGGCGACCCGCAGGGCCCGCCCCACGTCGCGGGTGAAGATGGACCCGGACAGGCCGTACTCGCTGTCGTTGGCCAGGGCGATCGCCTCGGCCTCGTCGGTGAAGGGCAGCACGGCCACGACGGGGCCGAAGACCTCCTCCCGCCACAGCGGGTCGGCCGTCCCCTTCGGCAGCACGACGGTCGGCGGCACCCAGAACCCGTCGAGGTCGGGGACGCTGCCCCGGGCGGCGACGTCGGCCCCCTCCAGGTAACCGAGGACCCGGTCGCGCTGGCGGGCCGAGACCAGCGGACCCATCTCCGAGTCCGGGTCGGTGTTCGGGTCGGTGACCCGCAACGCCGTCACGGCTCGCTCCAGACCGGCCAGGAACTCGTCGTAGACGCTGCGCTGCACCAGGATGCGCGACCGGGCGCAGCAGTCCTGCCCGGCGTTGTCGAACACGGCGTACGGGGCGGTGGCCGCCGCCCGCTCGACGTCGGCGTCGGCGAAGACGATGTTCGCGCTCTTGCCCCCGAGCTCCAGGGTGACCCGCTTGACCTGCTCGGCGCAGCCGGCCATGACCTGCTTGCCGACCTGCGTCGACCCGGTGAACACGACCTTGCGGACCGCGGGGTGGGTCACGAACCGCGCACCGACCACGGAACCGGCGCCGGGCAGGACGGTGAAGACCCCCTCGGGCAGGCCCGCCGCGCGTCCCAGCTCGGCCAGCCGCAGCGCGGTGAGCGGGGTCAGCTCGGCCGGTTTCAGCACCACGGTGTTGCCCGCGGCCAGGGCCGGGGCGAAACCCCAGGCCGCGATGGGCATGGGGAAGTTCCAGGGGACGATGATCCCGACGACCCCGAGCGGTTCCCGGAACGTGATGTCGACGCCCCCGGGGACCGGGATCTGCCGACCGAACAACCGCTCGGGTGCGGCGGAGTAGTAGGTGAGGCAGTCGGCGACGTTGCCGGCCTCCCACCGGGCGTTGCCCCGGGTGTGCCCGGCGTTGCGGACCTCCAGCTCGGCGAGCTCCTCGACGTGCTCCTCGACCAGCGCCGCGAACCGGCGCAGCAGGCGGGCCCGGTCGGCCGGGGCGACGGTGCGCCAGGTGGTGAAGGCCCGGGCCGCCGCCTCGATCGCGGCGTCGGTCTCCGCCTCGTCGGCGAGGTGCACCTCGGTGACCGGTCGCGCGGTCGAGGGGTCCAGGACGGTGTACAGGATGACCTCCGGGGGTGGGGTGGGACGGTTCAGAGTCGTTCGAAGCCGCGGCGACGTTCCCAGTCGGTGACCGCGGCGCCGAAGGCCTTCAGCTCGACGTCGGCGTTGTTGACGTAGTGGTCCACCACGGCGTCGCCGAAGCAGGCGCGGGCCACGGCCGAGGCGGCGAACCGCTCCCGGGCCTGCGCCAACGTGGTCGGGACGAGCTCGTGACCGCTGGTGTAGGCGTTGCCGGTGACCGGTTCGGGCAGCGGCAGGCTCTGCTCGATCCCGTGCAGCCCCCCGGCCAGCATCGCCGCGAGGGCGAGGTAGGGGTTGGCGTCCCCGCCGGGCACGCGATTCTCCATCCGCGCCCCCGCCCCCCGCCCGACCAGCCGGACGGCGCAGGTGCGGTTGTCCTCACCCCAGGCGATCGCCGTCGGGGCGAACGACCCGTCGGCGAAGCGCTTGTAGGAGTTGACGTTCGGGGCGTAGAGCAGGGTGAAGTCGGCCAGCGTCGCCAGGACCCCGGCCACGAAGGAGTCGTAGAGCGGGGTGCGGGCCCCGTCCTCCCAGAACACCGTGGACCCGTCCTGGCCGCGCAGGCTCAGGTGGATGTGGCAGGAGTTGCCCTCCCGCTCGTCGAACTTGGCCATGAAGGTCAGCGACTTCCCGTGCTGGGCCGCGATCTCCTTGGCCACCGTCTTGTAGACGGCGTGGTTGTCGGCGGTGACCAGGGCGTCGTTGAAGAGGAAGCCGATCTCGTGCTGGCCGCGGTTGCACTCCCCCTTGGCGCACTCGACGTCGAGCCCGGCCGCGTACATGGTGTTGCGGATGTCGCGGAGCAGGGGTTCGACCCGGGTGGTGCCGAGGATCGAGTAGTCGATGTTGTACTGGTTGGCCGGGACGAGCTGCTGGTAGTTCGCCAGGCTCGCCGCCTCGTAGGTGTCCTCGAAGACGATGAACTCCAGCTCGGTCCCGGCCAGGGCGTCCCACCCCCCGGCCGCGGCCCGCTCCAGCTGCGCCTTGAGGACGGTTCGCGGGCTGGGGGCGACCGGCGAGTGGTCGGGCCAGACGAGGTCGCACTGGATCATCGCCGTGGCCGGCAGGTGGGTCAGCAACCGGATCGTGTCCAGGTCGAGGACGAACTCCATGTCCCCGTACCCCCGCTCCCAGGAGGTGATGGCGTAGCCGGGCACGGTGTTCATCTCGACGTCGACACCGAGCAGGTAGTTGCACCCCTCAGTCCCGTGGTCGAGGACGACGTCGCGGAAGTAGGCGCCGTGGAAACGTTTGCCCTGCAACCGTCCCTGCATGTCGGTGAAGGCGACCACGACGGTGTCCACGTCCCCGGAGTCGATGAGCTCGACGAGCCGGGTGACCTCCAGGTGGCGGTCGTTGCGCATTGCGTCTCCCTCGGTCCGGGGTTCGTGGTCAGTCGAGCAGGCCGCGCAGCAGCGCGGCGGTGTCGTCGCAGTGCTCCTCCATCGCCCGCCGGGCCCGCGGGCCGTCCCCGTCGAGGACGGCCCGGTAGACCCGGGCGTGCTGGGCGTCGGAGTGGTGGATGTTGCGGTCCAGGACGGGGATGCCTCCGAGCATCTCGTGCAGGTCGGCCTGCACCGAGGTCACCGCCTCGATCGTCCGGGCGGAACCGGTGAGCGCGGCGAGGGTCAGGTGGAAGCGGGAGTCGGCCTGGCGGTGGGTCGCCGCGGTGCCCGCCTGCTCCACCGCGCTCCACGCCTGCGCGAACCGCTCGCGCTGGACCGGTCCCAGCGAACGGGTCGCCGCGAGCTGTGCCGCACCGGGTTCGACGATGCGACGGAACTCCAGGGTGTCGGCCCAGGCCTGGCGCCGGGCGGCGAGCTGACGCGCGGTGGTGCGGGCCGGCAGCGCGGGCCGGGAGGTGACGACGGTGCCCCCGCCCCGCCCCCGACGCGTCTCGACCATGCCCGCGGTGCGCAGCGCGGCGATCGCCTCGCGCAACGTGGTGCGGGCCACGCCCATCCGGGTGGCGAGTTCGCGTTCCGGAGGCAGCACCGAACCGCGGGGGTAGACGCCGAGCCGGATCGCCGTACCCAGCTGCTCGACGCAGGCCTCGAAGGCGTGCTGGCCCCGGACCGGGTGCAGGACGAGTTCACCGAGGTCACCCTCGGTGCTCGTCCCGCCCGCGTCCGCCGCGATCATGCGCCGAATACTGCTGAGCCCGGGTCCGCGCTGTCAATGGTCGGAGCACAAACCTTTTGGGCGTCGGAGCGCGACCGCCGGGCCGGGGAAACGGGCGACAAAGCGTGCGGCGTCGGGCAGGGTGTGCGCATGCAGGCGGTCGCGACGCCCCGGGAGGATCGGTGGTGGTCCCCCCGGTGGTCGGGGCTCGGACTCGGGGTGGTGGGCGTCCTCGCCGCCGTCAACGTGGGCGGCACCCTGGTCGACGACGGGGCACCGGCGGCCACCAACATCGCGGGAGCTCTGGCCCTGGCCCCGGCACTGACCGGTGCCGGTGCGGGGTGGCGACCGACCCTGCTCGTCGCCACTATCGCCCTGCTGACCACCGCGGTCCTGGTGCGCGTGGACGAGGTGGCGACCCTCTTCGCCTGGGTGCGCATCGTGGTCGTCGCCTCGGCCGGGGTCCTCGCCACGCTGGTCGCGCGGCACCGCACGCGGCAGCGAGCCCTGCTGGAGGACCGGCGGGAGGCAGCGGAGATCCTGCAGTCCGCCCTCCTCACCGAACTCGCCGAACCCGAGGACCTCGACCTCGCCGCCCGCTACGTCCCGGCCGGCGTCGGCGACCGCGTCGGCGGGGACTGGTACGACGCCATCGTCGACCGGGACGGGAACACCACCGTCATCATCGGCGACGTGGTGGGCCACGACCTGCGCGCGGCCGCCGCGATGGGTCAGTTGCGTGGGTTGCTCCGCGCCTACGCCGTCGAGGGCGGTCAGCTCCCCTCCCACCTGCTGAGCCGGGCCGAGTGGGCCTTGCAGCGGTTGAACCTCGACATCATGGCCACCGCGGTCGTGGCCCGCGTGCACGAGGTGGACGGGGCCCGGCAGTTGTGGGTCTCCCGGGCCGGCCACCCCCCACCGGCGCTGCTGCGACCCGACGGTTCCGCCGTCGTGCTGGAGACGCCGGGCGACCTGCCCCTCGGCCTGGGGTTGGGCCCGGACCTGCTCGACCGGCACGACGAGCTGGTCGACTTCCCGGACGGCTCGATGCTGCTCCTCTACACCGACGGCCTCGTCGAACGCCGCGACGGAAGCCTGCACGAGCAGACGCAGGAGCTGCTGCAGGCGCTGCGACGCGACGGCAGTCAGCCGGTCGACGCTGCACTGGACCGCATCATCGCCGACCTCGGCCCGACCGGTGACGACGACGTCGCCGTCCTGGCCGTGCAGACCCGACCGCGACCGGTCAGCCGGTGACGCGCCCGACGTCACGGAACCCGTCGGCGACACCCTGCAGTTTCGCCCGGTAGGTCGACCACCATCCCTCGTCCCCCGGGGGGAGGTTCGGCGCGGTCAGTCGTAGCCCCGCCTGCCCGTCGAGCAGTTCCCGGAGCACATCCGCGTGACCGGCGTGCCGGTGGGTCTCCGTCGACACGTGCACGAGGATCCGGTGCAGGGTCACCGATCGCGTCTCCGGGCGCCACCACGGCACCTCTCCCCGGTCGGACAGCGACAGCGCCTCGATCGTGGCGTCGCTGTGCGAGCAGACGCGGCGGTACAGGTCGACCACCTCGTCGCGGGACTCCTCCTCGGTGGCCCACATGTCGGCGTTGTCCTCGGCCTCGTCGGCCATCCACGGCATCGCTTCGGGGAAAGGCCGGCCGAAGACCTCCCCGAAGTACCCGCCCTCCACCACGGCCAGGTGCTTGGGTCTGCCCCCGGTCTGCAGAAGGTCACGCTCTGCCCTTGGCGGATAGGCGCGATCATCGCGGCGGTACTGGTCCTGCACCACCTCGAGCACGACCGGACGACGTGACGGAACGTGACGATCACGCCGCTACTGAGAATTGCTCACGAACCCCTGTAGAGGCCCAAGCAAAATCATTCGTCTTCCTCCATTACGACTTTCGAGATTTGCTCCAGATCACATAGGATCGTCTATCCAGGTGACAAGCAATGCTCTTCCAGTGTCACTTTTCAGAACATTCATGCTGCCAGCGGCGCCGCTGGAGGGATCAATGGGCGAGCCCGACTTATGAAAGAGAGATCGCTTCTCGCGAAGCTCGTCCAAGCGGAGCGTCTCGTGAAGGTCACGGTCCGCGAGATCTTGCTCCAAGAGAGGGATCGTACCCTTTAATGCCTTCTTCAGATCTGCAGATGACGGTTCTCCGCGAACCGCAAAAAGGGCTGACCCCCCGGGTGCGGCTGCAACTTTCATGAATTCTACCCAGATCCATCCAGCTCCATCCAAAATTACCGACCTCCCCGATAGATATGAACCGTTGGGGTGAGTCCCCTGGAGTGGTGTAACTCGGCCGGCCCTGGCTGACCGGACACGGCGTGTCCAGGACGCGAGTGAGGGCCACCGCGTGAAGCTCTGCGAGTACCCGCCAAGGAACTCGTAGAAGAAGGATCAACGCGATGGCCCTCATGGACCAGTCTGCCCTGTCCGACCTGTCCGATGCACTGACCACCGCCGATGACGGCCAGCTGATGCGCCGGATCCTGCAAGGAGCCCTGCAAGCCCTCATCGACGCTGAGGCCGAAGCTCACATCGGCGCCGGCCTGCACGAGCGCACTGCCGCCCGCACGACCCACCGCAACGGCACCCGCGACCGGCTGGTGGCCACCACCGCCGGCGACCTGAACGTGAAGATCCCCAAGACCCGCACCGGGTCCTTCTTCCCGACCTTGCTGCACCCGCGCCGCCGCATCGACCGGGCCCTGCACGCGGTGGTGATGGAGGCCTACGTCCACGGCGTCTCCACCCGCAAGGTCGACGACCTCGTCGAGGCCCTGGGCGTGGACTCTGGCATCTCCAAGTCCGAGGTCTCGCGGATCTGCGCCGACCTGGACGGCGAGGTCGAAGCGTTCCGCACCCGCCCCCTGGACGCGCAGGCCACGCCGTACGTGTTCTTGGACGCGACGTACTGCAAGGCCCGCATCCGCGGCCGGGTCGTGTCCCAGGCCGTCGTGATCGCCACTGGCGTGACCGCCGATGGTCATCGGGAAGTGCTGGGCTGCAATGTTGACGTCAGAGTGGGGGATGCTGAGACGCTGGACTTCTGGAAGACCTTCCTGGGCTCGTTGCGCGACCGGGGTCTGCACGGGGTGCAGCTGGTCATCTCCGATCAGCACCGCGGACTGGTCTCCGCGATCGAGCAGACGATGGCCGGCGCGTCCTGGCAGCGGTGCCGGGTGCACTTCATGCGCAACGTGCTGTCCACGGTCGCCAAGGGGCAGTCCGACGCGGTCGCGGCGATGATCCGCACCATCTTCGTCCAGCCCTGCGCCGATGCTGTCGGCGAGCAGGTCCGGGTCGTCGCCGACAGCTTGCGGGCCACGTTCCCGGCCGTCGCGGCGATGCTCGGTGAGGCCGGCCCCGACGTCACCGCGTTCGCGGTCTTCCCCGTGTCGCACTGGAAGAAGATCTGGTCGACGAATCCGCTGGAACGCCTCAACCGGGAAGTGAAGCGCCGCACCGACGTCGTCGGCATCTTCCCCAACGCCCAAGCCCTGCTGCGCCTGGCGGGTTGCGTCTTGATCGAGGCCCACGATGAGTGGCAGTCCGGGCAGCGGCGCTACCTGTCGGAGTCCTCGATGGCGCTGTTGACCCCGCCGGAGCCGACCGTCCTGCCGGCGCCCGCGCTGCGCGCGGACACCGACCCCAGCGCCGCACTCGACACGACCACCGCGCTCACGGCATAGTCCGAATCCGCAGCGCTTCGCGCGTGCAGAGTTACACCACTCCCGGGGACGTCATCAACCGTTGTCTTCCTTGGATACTTGCGAGTACCACCCTTGTCTACGTGGACTACGTGACCCGGCTGCTTGCACGACTTCCGAAGACGACACTTTGGACCGCCGCCCTGAGCTTCGGCCCGAGCAGCGGCGCGGGCCGCCTGCGGTGAGTCGTGATAGACCTTCGTCTCGATTTTTCGGGTGGGATCGCGCTTTGGGTTATCTGTTGCCTTCTTCTTGCGCCGTTGGTAAACCTGGTACCCGAGGTAGGCTGTCCCGCCAATGACGACAGGCCCAAGGACCGCCCAACCAACTGGGTTCCAGAAGTTGGCGCCGCCTAGCGCTAGAGCCGGAGCGAAAAGAACGGCATACTTGCCGTCCAAGTCTACCTGGTTGATTGGGTCTTAGGATAGACGTATGCATTGGCGTTCCCCCCCTTTGCGGGGTCGGTGGTCAGGAAACGCGCTGTCATGGGGTTGTACAGTCGAGCACCCATGAGGGTCAGGCCTGCACGAGCCTCGGTGGACCGTTGTTTCGCGCCAAGGTAGCCGTAGCGCGCATCGGGTCCTGAGTTCCTTCCGGGCTCACTGGACCACTCCCATAATCGAAGAGTCATCTAACCGGCTACAGCTTGTACCTTTCAATGGTCTTCTTGAGCGCCTCCCCGGTAAGCCAAGTTACCGAGTAAAAAACTTCTCGCAGCAGGAACCGACCCGAAGACAACTCATCGAGACTCTTCTCGTCTAGGATACCTCCCAGAGGGGGACCGTCATCGACGGGGCCGTATAAGTTCCAAACGCCCCCGCGAGCGAGCTGGCCGCGTCGCAGTGAAAACATTGGCCGTTCCCGGCCAGTGCCCACTTGTACACTCAAGACACCCGCCTCCTCCTTCGTTTCCGGGTGTATCAAGACTCCGACATGTTCCCCATCGTTCATCTTTATCTCCAAGGCATCCATCGCGAGGGCGGCCGGTGCTCGATGTGCATCGATCGGTAATCATGACGTGCCTTTATCGAGGAGTCCAGGTTCGAGGACCAGCCGTAGCGGCCCTTTCTAGCAGGATAGCGATACGATCGCTCCTTCGGGGAGTCTCGGATGGCGCTTCTCAGCCATTTGACGCCGCTTTTCGTGCCTTTGAGGTCAAAGGCTGCACCGCGACCAGCCCACATTCGACCCGCCAGCCAGGCAGTAGCTCTCGTGGCCTTGACCGTCTTTCTCCCCGCCTGGAAGAGCCGGATAAGTCGGTAGGCCCTGACCCCCCAAGCTAGAGCTCCGACACCCGGAATGAAACCCACGGCGAACAGTGCGATGTCCAGCTTGTGACTTCCCGCCCATTTGCAGATCTTGGAAGAGCACCATTTTCGGCCGTCGAGATCGTATACATTTACGGGATCGACGGGGTAACTGTAAGAGTTGGCGCTCCCACCAGGGACAGGATCGACAGACATGAAGCGCCCAAGAACGGGATTGTACAACCGGGCGCCCATCAAGGTGAGGCCGGCTCGTGCGTTCGTGGAGCGTTGTTTCGCCCCGAGGTAGTCGTAACGACTGGCCGCGGTGTTGTTCCTCCCGGTAGCCGAATCGAGCAACACTCCGTACTCGTCGGTTGCTGCGCCGGCCACGGCGGTGACAGTTGAGGCGTCGGCGAGAACGGCCGTGACGTCGCCGTGGAGGTTGCCGATCTGCCAGGTGAGGCCGCTGGTGCCGTCGTTCTTCAATGTGGCGGCTGCGGTGAGGTTGGCGTCGGGACCGGTGATGTATCTGGTGACGGTTCCGTCTGCTTCGTTCAGCAGGGCGGGGTTGTCGTCGGTGTCGTTGTAGCGGTTGACGATGGTGGAGTTGTTGACCTGGGCCTGTCCACCGACGGCGGGGAGGTTGGTTGTGGAGGTGAGGAGTCGGTCGCCGGTCGGGTCCAACGTGAAGGTCTGTGTCTCGGTGCCGCCGGTCACGGTGAGGGCCTGGTTGGCGACCATGTCTCCAGGGGCGTAGCCGACGGTGAGTCCGGTTCCGGTGGCGCCTGCGGCGGTGGTGGCGGGGAGGTCGGCGACGGGAACGGTGAGGGTTCGTCCGAGGCCGTCGTAGGTGTAGCCGCTGTCGGTGATCTGGTCGAGGGCGTTGAAGGTGTGCGTCGTGGTGACCGCTGGCACGGTGTAGCCGGTTCCGGCGCAGCTGCTCGTTGTGGGGGCGGAGGTGGCTTTCCCGAGTTGGTTGGAGTCGTTGTCGTAGGTCCAGGCGCGCACGGCGCAGGAGGCCGTGCTCGCCCCGGGGACGGTGCGGACGTCGGCGGCGCTGGTGAGGCGGCCGAGTCCGTCGTAGCCGTAGCGACGGTCTCGGGTCTGAGTGGTGACAGCGGCCGTGCCGGTGCCGGCGGGTTCCCCGCCGGCGGTGAGGGGGATGGCGGTGAGGACCTGGTGGGATTCGACCTGTTGGCCGTAGGCGTTCTCCCCGCCGCCGAAGTCGGTGGAGGTGTGGGCGTTGGCGTCGTCCAGGACGGTGGTGGTGCCGGCTGTGGTGACTCTGCGGACGGCGGCCCCGGTGGTGTCGTAGACCGTTCGGGTCTTGAGGGTGCCGAAGCTGGCCGGGTAGGCCGTCTGCACGGTCCGGCCGTCGGTGTCGAGGGTCATGGTGGCGGTGCCGATGGCGGCTTGGCCGGAGGGGGCGGCGTCGGTCGTAGCGGTGAGGTCACCGGTGGCCGGGTCGTAGGTGTTGGTGGTGGTCCAGGTCTTGGCGCTGGTCTTGGCGTTGTAGCCGAGTGCTCCGGTGGAGGTGACGGTGTCGGTGAGGACGGTGGAGGCGACCCGGGAGGAGGAGTCGTAGCGGGTGGCGGTCTTCAAGCCAGTGGCGTCGGTGAAGGTGAGGAGGCGCCCCAGGGTGTCGTATTCGGAGGTGACCGATCTGGTGCCGTCGTTGACGCTCGTGGCGTTGCCCATGGCGTCGCCGTAGGTGAGGGTCTTGGACTCCGTGCCCGCGCTGACGCCGGCGTTGGCGGTGGTCTGCACGGTGACCGAGGTGGGGCGGTCGGCCGTGTCGTATGCCGTGGTCGTGGTGCGAAGCTTGGGGGTGGCGTAGGCACCCGCTGATTCGGTGACGATCCTGGGTAGCCCGCTGCGGTTGTAGGTGGTCGCTGCGGTCGGGAGGCCGGCGGTGGCCACGGCGGGGCCGGAGTAGCAGACCATGCCGCCGACCGCGGTCAGGTTCGTTCCGGTTCCAGTGGGGTCGCTCGTGCAGTTGTCGGTGCCGTAGGTGGCGCCGGTGGGCCCGTAGTAGCGGGTGATCGTGGTGGAGGCGGAGCCGTCCGGGGTGGAGCCGGGCGTCGAGGTCGTGCCGGGTTGGCGGGGCATGGAGGTCGCGATCGTCCGGCCTAGGACGTCGTACCAGGTGCGGGTGATGGTCTCCCCCGCCTCCGCCGCCCAGGTCCGGACGTACGTCGGTTTTCCGGCCGCGGGACCGGACCACGCGTACTCGGTGGCGGTGTAGCGCAGGTCGTGGGCGATCATCGCCGCCGTGGGGTCAGGGACGCGACCGTGACGCCGGTGGAGCCGTAGTAGGCGGCTGGGTCCTGCCTCAGCTGCCATACGCCGGCGTCGTCCTTGTAGCGGGTGGGTGTGGTGGAACTCAGCAGTTCCCCGGTGCCGGCTACGAAGCCGGTCCTGACGTAGGTGGCGAGGTTGGAGGCCGTCGCCGAGCCGTCGGTGGGCCGGTCCTTGTCATAGCTGGTCAGGGTGACCGATCGGGCTGGGACGGGCAGGACCGAACCGTCGGGGCGTCCCCTGGTGACGGTCAGCCGCAGCGGCTCCGTCGCGGCCACTTCCAGCTCGAGCGGGGCATCGACCTGCGGTCCGGTCGTGAAGGTGGACTGCGCCGGTTCGTAGCGCGTCTGCGTGGACAGCAACTGCGCCCGCTGCCAGGTCAGCAAGGTCGTCAGGTCGGGGGTGGTGGTGTTCCCGGCCGGGGTGTTCTCACCCGAGGTGGTGGACAACGCCGCCAGCTGCGCTGCGGCGCTGGGGCCTTGGGTAGCGACGACGCCGGGGTCGTCCTGGCCGAGGGCGAGGGTACGGTTGGCGGCGGTGATCTGCATGGTCGGGTTGCCGGCGTCATCGATCAGGGAGGCGGTGATGCGGGCCCCCTTGACCGGCACCGCGATCGTCGAAGCGGGGACGTTGCTGCCGCTGCTGCCGGTGGGGCCTTGACTTCCGGCACCGTTGCGGTTCGCGTCGGCCGCGGTGCCGCCGGCACTGATGACCGCGATGTTCTGCGCAGTCGTCTTCGTGTCGTCCCAGGTGCCGCTCGCCACCCACCTGCCCGCGGCGCTGGAGGGAGCGGCGGTGTTCACGGTGCGGCCGTTGACGTCCATGTAGGACACCGCCGCGGTACTCCAGTTTCGGGCGGAGCCGTCAGCGACGTCATTACCGGCATCGGCGTCGGTCTTTCGGGCGTCGGTACCGGCGGTCGGACCGAAGACGGCCGTGGCATCCAGGGGCGGGGAGTCCTGTCCCCAGGTGGCGGCCGACTCCGGGCCCATCGGGTAGGGCCCGAACGCGTTGACATCCAGGGGCACGTTGTACACGACGTTCCAGGTGGAACTCCCGTCGACGTTGCTGACGGTGCCCGCGGCCAAGGTGGCGCGGGAGACCTGCAGCAGACGCCCCATGGAGTACAGCAGGCCGGTGTCGTAGGTCGAGCTGACCTCGCCGTAGGTGAAGCTCCATTCCTGCTGCCCTGGCGGACGCACGGTGGCCACCGGTCCCGCGATCGAGACGGTCGCGTCAGCAGAACCGGCGGGCGCGCCGGTGTTGGCGGTGTAGTCCGGCCGGTAGGAGTACTGGGTGCTCAGGTTGGAACGGGGGTCGGTGACCGAGGTCAGGTACCCGGTGGAGGCGTTGTAGGTGTAGTCGGCGAGGCGGGTCGTCGAGACCGTCCCGGTCGCCGGGTCGGTCGCGGTGAGATCAATCGAGGTGAGCCGGGTGTTCTCGGCCGTGCTGCTCATCCCGGCGGGCACCGTCCAGCTCAGCTGCAGGACACGACAACCGACACCAGGAGTGGACGCAGTGAGGCACGCTGCCTGGTCGCTGGCGCTGAGCGAGGGGTTGGCGGCACCGATCTTGGAAAGGCGCATCGCGGTCGGCGCGGACGCACTGGGGTAGGGGGTGTAGGCGTAGCGGGTGGCGTTGCGCTGCAAAGCTTCGTTCGCGCCGGTTGTGGCCGGCAGCACCGAGGTCACGACCCATCCAGCCTGTTTGCCGGAGCTGGTAACCACCCCGGTTGACGGGGTCGCCTCGGTCCGATTTCCGAATGTCGTGACGATCCCGTCGTCATCGGTGAGCGTCCAGGTCGCAGCCCCGAACGGGGTCGTGGTGCTCCAGGTTCCGCCACTCGGGGTCAGGGTGAGGTCCTCCTCGCCACTGGCCGGGTACCAGGTGCTGCCCTCCTCGTCGATGGCGAATGAGGTCACCGCACCCGAGACATCCACGACATCGAGGGAGTAGTCCGAGGTCTGTCGGACGCTGCGCCAGCCGACCTCCAGATCCTCGTCGACGCCGCCGAGGACCCATTGCGGGCCGAACGCCTGCCCGGCAGGACTCTCCTTGCCGGCCAGGGTGCGCCGAGATGAGGTGGAACGGGTGATGGAGATGCCGAAAGCTGATGCATCCGTGGACGAAAGATCGTAGGCGCCGGTGAGGAGGTTGACCTCACCGGGGCCCATCGCGGTGGTGCCCGACTGACCGGCGTCCGGATCGTAGGCCACGCCCCCGACGGGGGCGATCCCCACCGACTGAGAGGTCTGGGAGTCGGTGAACACGAAGCGGACCTCGATGATCCCGGCGACACCCTTCAGCGTCTTGGCTGCATCCCAGTAGATTCTGGAACCCCCAACCGGGGTGTTCGAGGCCGAGACGTTCGACAAGACCCGCGCCCCTGTCGGGTCCAGCTGGGTCGTCAACGTGCTGACCGAGGTACCCGGGGCCGCGTTCTGCCAGCGCAGGTCACCGGCGGGGATGTTCTGCCACTGGGAGCCCAGCTGAGCACCGCTGGTGCCGGTCTTGGCCTTCGCGCCGCGGCGGTACTGCACCACCGGCGCGGTGTCGAAGCGTTGGACCCAGTTGGGATTCGACCCGGCCGTCACCGACACCTGCAGCGGCAGCCACCGCGCCGTCTGCTGGTTGATGCGGGGGGCGAGCATGGCCGCGGCGCCGGGCTTGAGCATGGCGGTGTAACCGTTGCGGCGATCGCCGTAGATGACGCCGTTCTCGAAGGTGGACTGCTTCGCGCCGGCCGGGGCTGCTCCCCCGCCGGGCATGACGGTCGCCACCGTCTCATCGGAGGTGGGGAAACCCAGCCAGGACGCGGTCTCACCCATGTCCTTGTAGACGCGCAGGATGTTGCCGTGGACGGAGTAGGCCTGCGCTGCCCCGGACTTCCAGTAGATCGAGGTGTTACCCCAGCCGGCGCCGTCGGAGCCCACGGGGGCGAAGTCGTTCTTCTTGCCCGCCACCGCTCCCCCAGCGGTGAGGGCGTCGCTCTCATCGGTGGTCGGGAAGCCGGCCACCGCGAAGGAGCCGTTGGCGATCCAGCGGTCACGGATCAGCCCGTGGACCTCACGCACCCCGGTGGAGGGCGACCAGGCGACGGTGTAGCTGGCTCCCCCGGACTTGAGGAAGTGGTTGTAGCGCCCGGCTCCGGAACCGGCGGTGAGCTCGTCGGTGGCGGGGTAGCCCATGGGGCCGGCCTCCCAACCGGAGTCGGCCCACTTCTGCCGGATGAGGCCTTGGATGGAGTGCGCCCCGGTCGGGCCGGAGAAGTAGATGGAACGGACGTCACCGCTCAAGGAGAAGTGGTTGTACTTGCCGCCGTCGGAGGTGCTGAGCTCGTCGGTGGAGGGGGTGCCGTACCCGGACACGGTCCCCTTGTCGGCGAACTTGTCCCGGATCAGACCGCACACCTTCTTGGTACCGCCACCGGTGGCCGGGTAGTTCGTGCACTGCTCCCAGGACACGGTCAGAGCGGGCTTGCCGCTGGAGTTCTCACCGGAGTTGAACCGCTTGTAGCCGGTGGTGGCCCGTGCCATCGGCGGTGAGGACGAAGCCGTTGTTCGCGCGCCCGGAGTAGTAGCCAGCGGTCCCGTTCGACCACTGCTGGACGATGTTGCGGACGTCGAAGGACTCCGAGCCCGCAGCGCAGGAGGAGCTGTACCCGCGGGCGAAGGACCGGATCACCGGGGTCCCGGCACCCTGCGGACCGGTGTTCCAGGTGACGGTCGAGGCGTTCCACGGAGTGAGCGCCGCATCGACACGAACCCCGTAGGCGGTGCACGAGTAGGAGTAGTTGTTCCACAGCGACAGGCTCGCCGCGGTGATCGTGTTCTCCGACCCGACGAGGTCACCGAGGTTGAAGTACAGCAGGGTCGCGGAGTTCTTGTTCGCACCGTTGATGGGACGCACCCCCATGAGCAGGCGGTTGGCGTCCTGCACACCTTCAGCGGTCGTGGGGAAGGCCTCGTCGACGTAGGCGTCGGCGCTGCCGGTGGAGCCCGACGCGGTGGTCCCGGAGAAGCCGCTGCCGGTGGCGATGTGGGGGTCGATGGTGACCGGGAAGACGCGGGCGTTGTCCCCCACCCACGTCGGGTCCACCGACACCTCGACCGTGGCGGTTCCCCGGCCGGCCCCGGTAGCGGGCGCGACCGCGAGCAGCCTGGTCGCGACCGGTGCCGTGGCGGGCTCCCCCACCTCGTTGCTGGAGGAGTCGTACGCCTTCCCGCCACCGTAGGTGGCGATCACGGTGCCGGTGGAGTCGACGAACTCCACCCCCAGCACCTCAGCCGCGACACCGTCACGGGCCGCAGCCTGACGGACGGTGATACCCGCAGGGAGGCTGAAGCTGTTCCGGTACACCGCCGCCGCGGCCGCACCACCAGCAGCCGACACCCGCTCACGTGAGTCGATGACCACCGACTCCTCAGCCCCGGTAGCCGTGACCGCCACCGAGTAGTCCCGCTCCCCCTTCAGCACACCCGGGAAAGCAGCCTCAGAACCCACCCCACCATCACCCTCCGAGGTCGCGGCGGTGGCGGCGGCGAGGGTGGGCCCAGCCCGCAGCGACTGCAGCTGGGCCGCCGCAGGAGCCGCACCCGCGATCGGCCCCGGCGCCTCCGGTCCCTCCCCCGGTGCGGGGGCAGCATCGGCGGGGGCGACCTCGAGGTCGACACCGACCTGGACCGGGGTCACCCCCGCCGAAGGGGCCGTCGGGCGCACCGCCGGAAGCGGCCCCCCGGGACCACCTCGCCCGACCGGAGCGGCAGCGGCCTGCGGAGACCAGGTGATGGTCTGCCCCGCAGGACCGACGGCCACCATCGCCGCACCGGACTCCCCCGCCAACCGCGCCGACCACGGACCGGCCGCCTCCGCGGTCGTCCGCCCACCAGCCTCACCGGTCAGCGACAGATCGATGTCGGCCCACGTCGCCTCACCACTCGGGTCGGCACCGGTCTTGCCGTCGATGCGGTACCGCACCGCCGAGCCCGCAGTCGTGGTCTGCAACTCCCCGTCCGGCTGAGCCAGAGTGATCGACGTCGCCGTGGTCAGCGAGTCCACGACCACCGGCTCCCCGGAGCGGACCGCTTCACCCTGAGCTGCGGCGATCGCCGCGAAACGCGCCCGCTCAGCCGCTTCCTCGACCGTGGGAGCCGGCGGTAGATCCTTTTCGGGCACACCGACAGCGGGCAACGGTCCCGCAGCGGCGCGTCGGCGCTCCTCCTCCGCCGCGACACGACCCGCCTCGGCAGCAGCGTCGGCGGCTTGACCAGCCAACGCATCCATCGCGTCCTCGCGGACCTCCACCGGGGTCTCACTGGGCTGCGCCGCACGAAGTGCAGCTGCCTGCGCCGACCACGTCGTCAACGACGTCGGGTCGAGGATCTCCACACCACCGACGACGAACCCCAGCAGGACACCCCACGACGTCAGCCGCAGCAACCGCTTCCGCCCCGCCAAACCGGTACCCCGCTGCTGGCTCATTGCCACGCCCCTTGCCGTGTCGCACTGTCGCGGCCGAGGACAAGACCCCCGGCACCACGATCTTGACTACGGAGAGACTATGGCCCACCACTCAGCGTCGTCACAAGATCTGACGAACTCCACTTTTGATCCCGAGCTCGCGGGTCCGCTCGGATCGGTCACGGCGTGTTTGGGTCGGCGGCGAGGGGCACCGCAGGAGTTCTGCGAGGGAGCGCCAAGCAACTCCGCGAAAACCTAGAACGGGGGCTCGTCTCCCGGCCAGGTCGACGCGGCGACCGTCACCGCCCGCCGGCGGCGAGCGGCGCGGGTCTCGAACACGTACAGCGTCTTCTGCCGGTGGTGTCGGCGGCAGGAGGCGTGCAGGTTCGCCCGGACCGTCCGCCCGCCTTCCTCGAACGGGATCCGGTGATCGAGGTCGCAGTCGATCGCCGGGACCAGACAGCCCGGGGTGGTGCAGGTCCTGTCCCGGGCCTGCACGAAACGGCGGAGAGCGGCACCGGGGCGGTAGACCCGGGGTGAGACGTCCAGAACCTCATGGGTGACCGGGTCGGTGAGAACTCTCCGCCAGTCCCCGTCGGCGGCGAGCGCTCGGGCGAGGGCGGCGGGGACCGGTCCGATCCCGGCGACCTCACCGGGTTCGTCGTCCAAACCGAGCAGGGTCCGCGCGGCGATGGTCACGTGCACGGTGGTGCTGGACGCGGGGCGGTGGGTCCGGACGTGCTTCACCGGGTTCACCTCACCCGCCTCAGCAAGCTCGGTCGGGTCGGACAGGGCGGGGACGCCCTCGCGCATCGCGGTGGTCAGGACGTCGGTGAACACGTCGGCGCGGCGCTGCTGATGGGTCCGGTGATCGGCCGCCCCGGTGATCTTGGCGTGGTCAGCGGCCGCGTCGGCGGCGCTGGTGAGCCACCGGTCGAAGCGGAGGGCGATGTCCTTGCCGACCAGGGCGGTGAGGTGCGCGGTCAGGCCGGAGTCCTCACCGGTGTCGCAGAGGTCCACCGAGACGTGACGGGTCGCCTCGGCGACCCGGACGGTGGCGGGGACGTGGTCGGGGGTGAGTCGGCGGATGACCTTCGTGCAGTGCCGGGTCAGTTGTTGCGGGGTCGGCTGGACCTGCGCGATGAATCCGAGCGCGCTGCGGGTGAGTTCGGCCCGCGCTGCGGCGAGCGCGCCACCGTCGAGGACGGGTTCCCCGAACGCCCCGACCCGCACCCCGTCGGAACCCTGGACCGGGACGAGGGTGGCTTCGCGGGCGGCGAGGCGGTCCTGCGCCCGTCGGATCACCGCGCGGTGGGTGGCGGTGACGGCACCGGCCCGGTACGCGTCGTGCAGGACCGGGTCGGCCAGGGCGTCGAGGGCATCCCCGACCTGACCGATCGCCTGCAGGTGGGAGAGGTGCCGCGCCTCAGCCAGGATCATCGCGGCCACCTCGGCGACGAGGTGGCCGAGGAGTTCGGGGGTGAGTTTCTCCCCGTCGCGGGTGCAGCCCAGGTTGCGGGCCCGGGTCACGTCGGGGTGCTCCAGCCGGACGTGACCCAGCAGGGCGACCACGGCGTCGATCGCCATCGCGTGGCCGGTGGAACGGAGCCGTTCAGAGGCCTGCAACAACTCGGTCAAGGCGTCGCGAGGGGCCAGCCGCTCCCCCATGTCCACCGACTCGACAACCTCCGCACCCATGTGCGAATTCTCCTCGACATCGTCGTCGCGATCAAGGGTTACTGTCTCAATACTCGCTCTGCCGCAACGGTTCCGACCACGCTGACCGTACCAGGCATCGGCGGGTCAGGCCTCGAACCGGTACCCCATCCCGGGTTCGGTCAGCAGGTGCCGCGGGCGCCCGGGGTCGGCCTCGAGCTTGCGGCGCAACTGGGCCACGTAGACCCGGAGGTAGTTCGTCTCCCGCTCGTATTCCGGGCCCCAGACCTCCTGCAGCAGTTGTCGACGCCCGACCAGGCGGCCGCGGTCGCGGACCAGCACGTGCAGCAGGGACCACTCGGTCGGGGTCAACCGGACGGGGACCCCGGCCCGTTCGACCACCGCCCGGGGCAGGTCGATGGTGAGCTCACCGGCGACCACGACGTCCTCGGAGCCCGCAGCGGGGGCGCGGCGCAGGGCGGCGCGCAGCCGGGCGAGCAGGACGTCCATCGCGAAGGGTTTCGTCACGTAGTCGTCGGCGCCGGCGTCGAGGGCGTCGACGGTGTCGGCCGAGGAGGTCCGGGCGCTGAGCACGATGATCGGGACCGGGCTCCACCCGCGGATCCCGGCGATGACGTCGAGTCCGTCCAGGTCGGGCAGGCCGAGGTCGAGCAGCACGACGTCGGGATGGGCCGAGGCCGCGAGGTCGAGCGCGCTCGCCCCGTCGGCGGCCACCTCGACCTGCCACCCGCGGGCCCCGAGGTTGATCGCCAGGGCGCGCCGCAGGCCGGGTTCGTCGTCGACCACCAGCACCCGGCTCACCCGTCACCCCCGTCCACCGTCGGATCCGCCGACCCCGCCGCGGAGAGCGGCAGGTCCAGGACCATGGTGAGGCCACCGCCCGGGGTGTCCTCCGCGCCGAGCTGCCCGCCGATCGCCTCGGTCAGCCCGCGCGCCACGGCGAGCCCGAGGCCCAGCCCGGTCGTCCCCCGGTCGTCCAACCGCTGGAACGGGGTGAACACGAGTTCCTTGGCGGCGTCCGGCACCCCGCGCCCGTGGTCGGCGACGAGCAGCCGCATCCCGGCGCGGCCCGCCTCCACCGACACCGACGCCACCACCTCCACCGTCCCGGAGCCGCTGTGCCGCAGCGCGTTCTGCACCAGGTTGGCGACGACCCGACGCAGCAGACCCGGGTCGGTCCGGACGGTCGGCAGGTCCTCGGCGACGTCCACCAATACCCGCTGCGACCCGACGTCGTCGAGCTCGGCGAGCACCGGCAGCACGACCTCCTCCAGACCGACGTCGACCAACCGGGGTTGCACGACACCGGACCGGATCCGCGAGACGTCGAGCAGGTCGTCGATCAACCGCTGCAACCGGTGCGAGGAGTTCCCGACCTCCCGGAGCAGTTCCGCGCGGTCGGCCGGGGGCAGCGCCAGGTGCCCATCCTCCTCGGCCTGCAGGCTCTCCCAGGCCGTCTGCAACGTCGCCAACGGGGTCCGCAGGTCGTGCGACACCGCGGTCAGCAACGCCCCCCGGACGGCGTCACCCTCCTCCAGCCGCCGCGCGTGCCGGGCCTGGCGGGCCAACCGCTGCCGCTGCCGCAGCGCCGCGACCTGCGCCGCGAACGACTCCAGCACCCGGCGGTCGGCCCCCGACAGCAACCGCCCGCGCAGGGCCAGGCAGGTGTCGTCGACCTCGGCGGCCCCCGCGTCGGCCGCGGCCGGCACCGGGCAGGGCGGTTCCCCGACGCGCGCCACCTCGACCCACCCGCCGGTGGCGTCCCGTTCGAGCAGGGTGGCCGAGTCGGCCCCGAACGTGGTCCGGGTGTGGGCCAGGGCCTCCTCCAGCGGTCGTTCGGCGGTGAGGACGGTGCGGGTCAGCACGGCCAGCGCCTCCGTCTCGGCCCGGCGACGGGCGGCCTCCCGACTCCGTCGCGCGGCGGCGTCCACGGTCGCCGAGATCGCGACCGCGACGAGCAGGAACACCGCGAGGGCGACCGCGTTGGTGGGCCGGGCCACGGCGAACTGCCCGAGCGGCGGGGTGAAGAAGAAGTTCACGGCCAGGCTGCCGGCCAGGGCCGCGGCGACGGCCGGCCACCAGCCCCCCACCAGGGCGGCGGCGACCACGAGGACGAGGAAGGCCATCAGGTCGGTCGAGAGGTCCTGGGGACCGAGGGCGAGCAGCAGGGGGGTCAGCAGGGCGGGTCCGGCCAGCGCGAGGACCCAGCCCCAGAACCGCCGTCCCACCGACAGCGCGGCCCGGGCCCGCGGGGGCAGCCCGCGGTTGCCCGCGGTGTGCTCGTGCGGCACGACCAGGACGTCCAGGGAACCCGAGTTCCGCACGACCTCCTCGCCCACCCCCTGCCGCAGCAGGGCGCGCAACCGGCCGTGCCGGCTGGCCCCGACGACGACCTGGCTCGCGTTCAACCCGGCAGCCACCTCCAGCACCGTGGCGGCCACCCCCTCGCCCTCGTCGGTGGTCTGGTGGTAGGTCCCGCCCAGGGACTCGACCAACGCGCGCTGCTCGGCCAACCGGCTCGGCGAACCCCCGAGCACCCCGTCGCCGGCCACGACGTGGACCGCGTGCAGCTCTCCCCCGGCCCCGCGACCGGCGATGCGGGCCGCCCGGCGGACGAGGGTCGCCGACTCCGGCCCCCCGGTCAGCGCGACGACGACCCGTTCGCGGGCCGGCCAGGGTTTCTCGATCCCCTGGGTCCGGCGGTAGCGGGCCAACCCCTCGTCGACCCGGTCGGCCAGCCACAGCAGGGCCAGTTCGCGCAACGCGGTGAGGTTGCCGAGCCGGAAGTAGTTCGACAGGGCCGCGTCGATCTTCTCGGCCGCGTAGACGTTGCCGTGGGAGAGCCGGCGCTGCAACGCCTCCGGGGTCATGTCGACCAGCTGGACCTGGTCGGCCGCGCGGAGGACCCCGTCGGGCAGGGTCTCCCGCTGCTCGACCCCGGTGATGTCGGCGACCACGTCGTTGAGCGATTCCAGGTGCTGGATGTTCACGGTCGAGACGACGTCGATGCCGGCCGCCAGGAGTTCGGCGACGTCCTGCCACCGCTTGGCGTTCCTCGACCCCGGTGCGTTGGTGTGGGCGAGCTCGTCGACCACCGCGACCTCGGGCGCGCGGGCCAGGACCGCGTCGAGGTCGAGCTCGGCGACCGTCATCCCCCGGTGCTCCACCGCCCGGGTCGCGACGAGCTCCAGACCCTCCAGGGCCTCGGCGGTCCGCACCCGGCCGTGGGTCTCGACCACGGCGACGACGACGTCGGTGCCGCGTCGGGCCCGCCGACGGGCCTCGTCGAGCATCGCCACCGTCTTGCCGACCCCGGGCGCGGCCCCGAGGAAGACCCGGAGCCGCCCCTGCGCCCTGGACTCCACCACGACAGCGATCGTCCCTCAGCCGACCGCGGGGGCGTCGCCCAGGGCCCGGGCGAGCGCCCGGTTCAGCGTGACCACGTCGACGCGCGGGGCCCCCAGGACGCCGAGGGTGCGCCCGCTCGTGCTGCGGGCCACCAGCTCCCGGACCTCGGCCTCGCCGAGGCCGGTCTCCCGCGCGACCCGGGGCACCTGCAGCTCGGCGTAGGCCGGGGAGATGTCCGGGTCCAGTCCGCTGCCGGAGGCGGTGACCGCGTCGTCGGGCACGTCGGCGGCGGGGACCCCCTCCCGGGCCGCCACCTCGGCCCGGCGGGTGGCCTGCTCGGCCAGCAGGCCCTCGTCGTTCGGGCCGAGGTTGCTGCCCCCCGAGGCGAGGGGGTCGTTCGACCCCGCGGAGGGGCGGCCGACGAAGCCCGAGGCGTCGAGCGTCGAGGCGGTCGCGACCGGCACCGACGCCGACGGCAGGACCCGGGCCAGCGCGACCCCGGCCAGCGGGAACAGCACCCCGAGGACGAGGGTCGCCGCGAGCAGCAGCAGGACCGCGGCCCGCACCGGTCGCAGCAGCAGGGTGGTGGAACGCAGGAGCAGGGACATGTCAGCCGATCCCGGGGACGTGGGTGAGGACGAGGTCGAGGAGTTTGATCCCGGCGAAGGGGACCAGGACGCCCCCGATGCCGTAGACGACGAGGTTGCGCCGGAGCAGCGAGGCCGCGCCCGTGGGGCGGTAGCGCACCCCTCGCAGGGCCAGCGGGATGAGCGCCACGATGACCAGGGCGTTGAACACCACCGCGGACACGATGGCCGATTCCGGGGTCGAGAGGCGCATGACGTTCAGGGCCTGCAGCTGCGGGAACGTCGTGACGAACATCGCCGGCAGGATGGCGAAGTACTTGGCGACGTCGTTGGCGATCGAGAACGTGGTGAGCGCGCCCCGGGTGATGAGGAGCTGCTTGCCGATCTCGACGATCTCGATGAGTTTCGTCGGGTCGGAGTCGAGGTCGACCATGTTCCCGGCCTCCTTGGCCGCGGTGGTCCCGGTGTTCATGGCCACCCCGACGTCGGCCTGGGCGAGGGCGGGCGCGTCGTTCGTGCCGTCGCCCATCATCGCCACCAGCCGTCCGCCGGCCTGCTCCTGGCGGATCAGGTCCAGCTTGTCCTCGGGGGTGGCCTCGGCCAGCACGTCGTCGACCCCGGCCTCGGCGGCGATGGCCCGTGCGGTGCGCGGGTTGTCCCCGGTGACCATGACGGTCCGGATCCCCATGGCGCGCAACCGGTCGAACCGCTCCCGCATCCCGGGTTTCACGACGTCCTTCAGGTGGATCACGCCGAGGGCGCGGACGGTCCCCGCCCCCTCGCCCACGGGGGCGACCCGTTCGGCCACGACCAGCGGGGTGCCGCCCGCGGTGGAGACGGTGTCGACCAGCGCGGTGAGCTCGGCCGGGACCTCGCCCCCGTTCGTCCGGATCCAGGCGGTGACGGTCGCCGCGGCGCCCTTGCGGATCTCCCGACGCCCACCGGGGCCGACGAGGTCGACACCGCTCATCCGGGTCTGCGCGGTGAACGCGACGTACTCGGCCCGGTCCCCCTCGGCCGGGGCCCGGTCGGTCCCGCCGTGGGACTCCACGAGGGTCACCACGGAACGTCCCTCGGGCGTCTCGTCGGCCAGGCTGGCGGCCCGGGCGGCCGTGGCCAGTTCCGCGGCGGTGACCCCGGCGACGCCGAGCAGTTCGTGGGCCTGCCGGTTCCCCAGCGTGATGGTCCCGGTCTTGTCCAGCAGCAGGGTCCCGACGTCGCCGGCCGCCTCGACCGCCCGACCCGACCGGGCCAGGACGTTGCGCTGGATCAGCCGGTCCATCCCGGCGATGCCGATGGCCGAGAGCAGGGCCCCGATCGTGGTCGGGATGAGGCAGACCAGCAGGGCGACGAGCACGAGGACGTCCTGGGGGCGTCCGGAGTAGATCGCCAACGGCTGCAGCGTCACCACGGCCAGCAGGAAGACCAGGGTGAGCGAGGCGAGCAGGATGTTCAGGGCGATCTCGTTCGGCGTGCGCTGCCGGGCCGACCCCTCGACGAGGGCGATCATCCGGTCCAGGAAACTCTCCCCGGGGCGCGCGGTGATGCGCACCCGGATCTCGTCGGAGAGGACCGTCGTCCCCCCGGTCACCGCGCTGCGGTCCCCGCCGGACTCGCGGATGACGGGGGCGGACTCCCCGGTGATGGCCGACTCGTCCACGCTGGCCGCGCCCTCGACGACGTCGCCGTCGCCGGGGACGACCTGACCGGCGGCGACCGCGACGAGGTCACCCGGCCGTAGACCGGAGGACGGCACCTGCTCCTCACGACCGTCCGGCCCGATCCGGCGGGCCACGGTCTCCTGGTTCACCGCACGCAGCGAGGCCGCCTGGGCCCGACCCCGCCCCTCGGCGACGGCCTCGGCCAGGTTCCCGAACAGCACGGTGATCCAGAGCCAGGCGACGATCGTCCAGGCGAACACGGTCGGGGTCCGCAGCGCGAGCCCGGTGCAGAGCAGCGCCCCGACCGCGACGACGAGCAGGACCGGTGTGCGCACGAGGTGACGCGGGTCGAACTTGCGCACCGCGTCCGGCAACGACGCCACCAGTTGGCGCGGGCTGAACGCTCCGGCCGGGGTCCGCGGCCCGCGCGCGGGGGTGGCGGGTCCCGGACCCGGTCCGGGCACGTCGGGTGCGGTCGGGGTGAGGGTGGAGGAATTCACAGGAGCGACTCCGCGACGGGGCCCAGGGAGAGGGCCGGGAGGAAGGTGAGGGCCGTCGTCACGACGACGACCACGAGGTGCAGGCCGGAGAAGGTGACCGACCGGGTCGAGAGGGTCCCGGGGGTCGGCGCGGTCGGGGAACTCCCCGCGAAGGCGCCGGCCAGGGCCAGCACGAGCACGAGCGGCACGAACCGCCCGACCGCCATGGCCAGCCCGAGGGCCAGGTTGAAGAACGGGGTGTTCGCGCCGAGGCCGGCGAACGCGCTGCCGTTGTTGTTCCCCGCCGAGGCGAAGGCGTAGAGCATCTCGGTGAGGCCGTGCGGGCCGCTGTTCAGCAGGGCCGCGCGGGTGGCGTCGGAGGAGAGCGCGAGGGCGGTGCCGACCAGGACCACGAAGGGGGTGACGAGCAGGTAGAGCGAGACCAGGGTCATCTCACGCCGGCCGATCTTCTTCCCCAGGAACTCCGGGGTCCGCCCGACCATGAGGCCGGCCAGGAACACCGTGAGGATCGCCAGGACCAGCATCCCGTACAGACCCGACCCGACACCGCCCGGGGAGACCTCACCGAGCAGCATGTTCAGCAGCACCACTCCCCCGCCGGCGGCGGAGAAGCTGTCGTGCATGGAGTTCACCGCACCCGTGGAGGTGGCCGTGGTGCTGGCCGCGAACAGCGCCGAACCCCAGGTCCCGAACCGCACCTCCTGCCCCTCCAGGGTGCCGCGGGCGACCTGCGCCCAGGTGGTGAGCGCCACGGACACGCCCCACAGCACGGCCATGACCCCGACGACCGCGAGTCCCTGGCGCACGGAGCCCACGATCACGCCGTAGGCGCGCGGCAGGCTGAACGGGATCACCAGCAGCAGGAAGATCTCGACCAGGTTGGACAGCGGCGAGGGGTTCTCCAGCGGGTGGGCGGAGTTGGCGTTGAAGAAACCGCCCCCGTTGGTGCCCAGCAGCTTGATCGCCTCCTGGGTGGCGACCGGTCCGCCGAGCCCGCCGCCGCGCAGGTCCTGCACCACGCCGAGACCGATGAGGACGACCGTGGCCACGGCCGCCAGCGGGAGCAGGATCCGGAGCAGGATGCGGACCAGGTCGACGAAGAAGTTCCCGACCCCGCCGGTGCCGCGCGCGGCCAAGCCGCGCACCAGGGCGAACGCGACGGCCAGCCCGACGGCGGCGGAGAGGAAGTTCTGCACCGCGAGACCGGCCATCTGGGCGAGGTTCCCGAGCACCGCCTCACCGGAGTAGGACTGCCAGTTCGTGTTGGTCACGAAGGACACGGCGGTGTTCCAGGCCAGCAGCGGGTCCATGCCCGGTCGGCCGAGCGAACCGGGGAGCACCCCCTGCAGGCGCAGCAGCGCGTAGAGCCCCAGCACGGACACGAGCGAGAACGCCAGGACCGCGGCCGCGTACCGGCTCCAGCGGGTATCGGCATCGGGGTCGATGCGCAGCAGGCGGTACGTGCCCCGTTCGACCCGGAGGTGGTGCCCGGAGGTGGCCGTGCGGGCCAGCAGGTCCCCCAGCGGGACGTGCGCCGCGGCCAGCAGGGCCACCAGCAGTCCGATCTGCGCCAGTCCGGCGGCGGTCTCGCCCATCAGAACTTCTCCGGGTGCAGCAGGGCGATCACGAGGTAGATGCCGAGGCCGACCGCGAGCGCCAGGGCGAGGACGGACAGGGCGCTCATCGCGCGTCCAACGCGGCGACGAGCAGGATCGCGACGAGCGCGAGGACGAGGGTCAGGGCGATCAGCCCGACGTCCAGCACGGGGAGCTCCAGGGTCGAGAGGGAGGACGGACCGGACCAGGTCAGCACCCCGGACGGGGACCGTGGCCGACGCTGACGGTTCCCTGACGCGCGGGCCCGCGATCCTGACGGTTCCTTGACACCGGTGGACCACCCCGCCCCGTCCCCCGCGTTACGGTCGGGCGGTGCCGCTGCGTTCCGTCCTCCTGTTCGTGCTGGCCGCGCTCCTCGAGATCGGCGGGGCCTGGCTCGTCTGGCAGGGCGTCCGCGAGCACCGCGGCTGGATCTGGATCGGGGCCGGGGTGCTGGCGCTGGGCGCCTACGGGTTCGCCGCCACCCTGCAGCCGGACGCGCACTTCGGGCGGATCCTCGCCGCCTACGGGGGCGTGTTCGTGGCCGGGTCGCTGCTGTGGGGCATGGCCCTGGACGGGTTCCGCCCGGACCGCTACGACGTCGCGGGCGCGCTGGTCTGCCTGGTCGGGGTCGCGATCATCATGTACGCCCCCCGTGTCGGGACCGGATCGTAGGGTCGGCCCCGTGCCGACACCACGGGTCCACGGGGCCTGGAGCCCCCAGGACTCGCTGCTGCTCTGGGTCGAGGTCCCCCGCCGGGCACCGGGGCCGGCTCGCGAGCCGGATCTCGCGGCCCTCGCCGCCCTGGGCGGCCCGCCGACCCCGACGCTGCTGCACGCCCTGGGGGCGGCCCGGCGGCGGCGGATCGGGCTCGTGCTGCCGACGACCGCGGCGGGTCGCGCGACCGCCTCGACGTCGCGGGCGCGGACCGACACCGGGCTGCGTGAGCACGAGCTGGAGACGAGCGAGGTCCTGGGGCCCGTCGTCCTGGACGTGCTGGAGGAGGTCGGCCGGTTGCCGGCGGCGGCCGCGGGCGACGGGCTGCGCTGGCTGGCCCACCTGGCCGTCACGGTCGCCGGAGCCGTGGCCGCGGGGTCGGTGGTCCCGGACCTGCACGAGGACCCGGTGGGCTCGGGCCGGTTCCGAGCGCGGTGGATCCCGCTGCCGGACAAGCGCTTCCAGCGCTGGCGCACGGCCATGGCCGAGGTCTGCCCGCCGGTGCTGCGGGTCGTGGACCCAGACCGGGGCGCGGCCGCGGACGTGCTCGACGCGGCGGTCGCGACGCTGTGCGACCTGCGGATGCTGCGCGTCGGCGCCGGGGTGCGTCCGGCTCCCGGGCCGACGGCGACCGCGGTCACCGCCTGGGTGGACGCGCTCGTCCACGACGGGGAGGTCGAGGCCGGGGGTCTGACGGGCCTGGCCCGACGGGTCCGCGACTGGCAGCGCAGCGGGGAGACGACGGGGTTCGACCTGGTCCTGCGCGTCGTCGAGCCGGTCGGCGGCGCCGAACCCGAGGAGGGCCGGACCTGGCGGCTGCAGGCCCGGTTGCGGCCGGTGGACGACCCGAGCGTCCTGCTCACCACCGCGCAGGCCCGGGCCGAGGCGGCGGGCGGGTCGGCGGGCGGCCCGGGTGGGGGCGAGGACCCGTTGCTGGTGTTCCTGGCCGCCGTCACCCGGGCCGGGACCGCGTGGCCGCCGCTGCGCGGGTTGCTCACCGGCAACGACCGGACCGACGTGGACCTGACGACGGAGCAGCTGCTGGACCTGGTCGAGACGGGGGCGCCCCGGCTCACCGCGGCCGGGGTGGTGGTGCAGCTGCCGCGGCGGTGGACGAAGCGGGCCCTGACGCTGTCGCTCGCGGTCTCCGCCGGGCAACCGGGAGCGGTGACCGACCCGCAGCTGCGCCGCGACGACCTCACCGCCTTCCGCTGGCAGGTCGCGCTCGGCGGCGAGGAACTCACCCCGGCGGAACTGAGCCTGCTGGTCGAGTCGCGCTCGGAGCTCGTGCAGTTCCGCGGCGAATGGGTGCAGGTCGATCCCGAGGTGCTGCAACGCTGCGCCGAGTTCCTGCGCCGCAAGGGGTCCGGTCAGGCCAGCCTGGCCGACGTGCTGGCGTCGCTGTCCTCGCGCGCCCTGCCCGCCCCCGTGGTCGACCTGCGGGCGGCGGGTGTGCTCGGCGACCTGCTCTCGGGGACGGCCGAGCACCGGTTGGCCCCGCTGCCCGCGCCCCGCGGCGTGCGGGCGACGCTGCGGCCCTACCAGGCCCGGGGGGTGAGCTGGCTCGCGGCGATGACCGCGGCCGGGTTGGGGGCGGTGCTCGCCGACGACATGGGGCTGGGCAAGACGCTGCAGCTGCTGACGCTGCTGCAGCACGAGGCCGAGACCTCCCCCGGGCGCGGTCCCACCCTGCTGATCTGCCCGATGAGCGTGATCGGCAACTGGCGGGCCGAGGCGGCCCGGTTCACCCCGGAGCTGAGGGTGCTGCTGCACCACGGCCCGCAGCGGGCGCGCGGTGAGGAGTTCGACCGGGCCGCGGCCGGGCACGACCTGGTGCTGTGCACCTACGGCCTGCTCGTGCGCGACGTCGAGGACCTGGCCCGGACCGCGTGGCGGCGCGTGGCCCTGGACGAGGCCCAGCACGTCAAGAACACCGCGACCCGTGCCGCGCGCTCGGTCCGGGCGCTGCGCGCGGGGCACCGGGTGGCCCTCACGGGGACGCCGGTGGAGAACCGGTTGGAGGACCTGCGGGCGGTGCTGGACACGGCCAACCCGGGCATCCTCGGGTCGGTGGCCGCGTTCCGCGACACCTTCGCCGTCCCCATCGAGAAGCTCGGCCAGGCCGAACCGGCCCGACGCCTGGCCACGCTCACCCGGCCGTTCCTGCTGCGCCGGGTCAAGACCGACCCGACCGTCGCCGGGGACCTGCCCGAGAAGATCGAGATGACCGTGCGGGCGAACCTGACCCCGGAGCAGGCGGCGCTCTACCAGGCGGTGGTCGAGCAGTTGCTGAAGCGCCTGGCCGAACCCGAGGTGGAGGGGGTGTCCCGGCAGGGTCTGGTGCTGGCGACGCTGACCCGGCTGAAGCAGATCTGCAACCACCCGGCGCACTACCTGGCCGACGGTTCGGCACTGCTGCACCGCGGTCGGCACCGGTCGGGCAAGCTCGAACTGCTCGACGACGTGGTGGGCGCCGCGCTGGACGAGGGCGAGAAGGTGCTCTGCTTCACCCAGTTCGCCGAGTTCGGGTCCCGGCTGGCCCCGCACCTGGCCGAGCGGGCCGGGCGGGAGGTGGCGTTCCTGCACGGCGGGGTCTCCCGCTCCGGGCGCGACCGGATGGTCGAGGAGTTCGCCGACCCGGCCGGTCCCCCGGTCATGGTCCTGTCGCTGAAGGCGGGGGGCACCGGGTTGAACCTCACCGCGGCCAACCACGTCGTGCACGTGGACCGGTGGTGGAACCCGGCCGTCGAGGACCAGGCGACCGACCGGGCCTTCCGGATCGGGCAGAAGCGGCGCGTGCAGGTGCGCAAGTTCGTCTGCGCCGGAACGGTGGAGGAACGGATCGACGCGATGATCACCCGCAAGCAGGACCTCGCCGGCGCGGTCGTCGGCGCCGGGGAGAGCTGGATCGGCGATCTCGACGACGACGCGCTGCGCGAGCTCGTCGTCCTCGGCGCCGACGCGGTCGGGGACTGACCGTGGCGGCCCCGGAGGAGGGTTTCGAACGGTTCGGGCGGCGCCGACCCGGGTCGGGGACGCCCCTCGCCTCGCGGCGCGGGCGGATCGCGCAGACCTGGTGGTCGAGCAGTTTCATCGACGAGCTGCAGAGCGGTCGCGACGCGGGCCGGTTGTCGCGGGGCCGCACCTACGCCCGCAGCGGTCAGGTCGCCGAACTGCGCCCCCGGGCCGGGGCGGTGACGGCGCGCGTGCAGGGGTCGCGTCCGCGGCCCTACCTGGTGGAGATCCTCGTCCGGCGCTGGACACCCGCCGAGGTCGAGGCGGTGGTGGCGGTGACGGTCGAGAACCCGCTGCTGCTGGCCCCGTTGTTCGCCGGGGACGTGCCCCGGGCGATGCCGGACCTGCTGGCCGAGACCGGGGTCGAGCTGCTGCCCGCGGCCGGGCACCTGGCCTACGACTGCAGCTGTCCCGACGCGGGCGACCCGTGCAAGCACGCCGCCGCCACGGTGTACGTGCTCGCCGAACGTCTGGACGAGGACCCGACCCTGCTGTTCCTGCTGCGCGGGATCCCGGTCGCGGACCTGTTGCGGCGCATCGAGTCCGCGGCCTCGGGGCAGAGCACCGCCGAACCCGGCCCGGACCCGGCCCCCGAACGCTTCCACCGCCTCGGCGGGCCGGTCCCCGAGCTGACCTTCGCCCGCCGGGCCCCGGGCCGGACCGTCGCCGACGACCTCGACGAGACGCTGCTCGGGCCCGGCGGGGACGGTCTGGCCGACGCGTTGCGCCCGTTCTACGCCCGGCTGCGCGAGAGCGGGGGGTGAGCCGCGGTCGCCTCCCGCAGGCGTCGGCGCAGCAGTTCCGCGTCGACGACCACGTCGGCGTCGGAGTCGGGGAACCGCAGCGGCCAGGGCAGGGACGGTTCCCGGCCCCGGACCAGGGCGTAGTCCAGACCCGCGCTGCGGCAGAGTTTCGCGGTGGCCGCCGAGACGAGGGCGGCGGGCAGGATCTCGACGACGCGGGTCCCGGGTCGGCAGAACGCCAGGTTGGCCGAGGCGGCCCCGATGACGGCGACCACCACGTCGGCCGCCGCGACCTCGGCGGCCTCGTCGCGCAACGGGAGACGGCCCGTCCGCAGGACCTCCACGTCGAACTCGGCCAGGACGGCGAGCACCTCGTCGCGGTTGACGATGCGGCGCTTGTCCTGCGGTTCACGGTCCAGGAACACCCGCCGACCCGGGCCTGCGGTGGATGCCGGCGCCGTGCCCGGGTCGACGGTCCGGCGCATCCACTCGACCACCCAGGGCGGGACCCACCGGTTCGCGGAGGGCACCGAGGTGACCAGGAGGCGTTCGGCGGCGACCCGCTCACCGCGCCGCAGCGTGCGGCGGCGGTCGACGGGGACGCCCATGCGGTCCAGCCACTGCCCGACCCAGGCGTGGCGCGGGTCGGGCACCAGCCAGGTGTCGGCGGCGAGCGCGTCCTCGAGCCAGCCGGCCTGCTCCAGCAGCCCCAGCCGCGGGGCCCCCTGGACGCTGAAGTGGTAGTAGTTCCACGCCCACGGCGTGAGCAGGTTGACCGTCGTCCCCGGCAGCCGGGCCACCCCGGGCAGGTCGGTCCGGGCCGCCCCCGCCCCCACCCCGGGTTCGCGGCCGGCGAGACGACGCGTCGGGTACCAGGCGTCGACCCACAGGTCGTCGACGAGCTCGCCGTCGACCAGCACCCACCCGTCCTCCCCCGCGACCTCGGCCCCCGCGACGTCGAGGGCGACCTCCGCCGGGACGTCCCCCCCGCCCCACGACCAGGCCCGGTGGTCGCTGCGACGCAGACCGGGCGGGACGGGGAGCTCGTGCCGGGCGGACGGGCGCAGCGTCACGGCCCGCACCCGCGGGTGCTCGGTGAGTCGTCGGACGGTGGTGGCCGGCGGCAGGTGCCCCGCCTCGACACCGGCCAGACGACGCTCGCGCACCCGCCGGACGCCCGTGCGCACGAGGTAGCCGGGGCCCACGTGGGGGCGCGGGTCGGCGGTGACCGTCACGGCGCAGGTCTTACCACGCTCAACGACCCGTCGCGACTGTGCCGTGACGGGAGAGGGCCGGGCCCCGACCCCGGTGAGGGGGTCGGGGCCCGGCCCCGGTGGTGCGGTGGTGCCGGTGGTGCTGGGACCGCGTCCGGGTCAGGCCGGGACGATGTCGGGCGCGCCCAGCCGGATCCGGTCGGCGCTCTCGTCGTCGGGCTGCTCCTGCGAGGCCCGCTCGGCCTCCACCCGACCGCGGTAGTGCTCGACCTCCGACGCCCGCCGCTCGGCGTCCCAGCCGAGGGCGTCGCCCATGAGGTCCGCCACCAGTTCCGCGCTCTCGGTTCCGCGGTCGTAGGTCTCGATCGAGATCCGGGTCCGGCGGGCGAGGACGTCGTCGAGGTGGCGGGCCCCCTCGTGGGTGGCGGCGTAGACCACCTCGGCGGCCAGGTAGTCGTCGGCCTTCGGCAGCACCTTGCCGAGCTCCGGGTCCTTCTCGATCAGCGCGACCAGCTCGGTGGTGAGCGAGCCGTAGCGGTTGAGCAGGTGCTCCACGTGGTCGACGTGGATGCCGGCGCGCGCGGCGATCATGTGCCGCTGGTTCCACATGGCCTGGTACCCCTCGGCCCCGACCAGCGGGACGTTCTCGGTGACCGACTCCGGGATCTTCCCGTCCAGCCCGTCGACCGCCACGTCCACGGCGTCCTTGGCCATGACGCGGTAGGTCGTGTACTTGCCGCCGGCCACCACGACCAGCCCGGGGACCGGGTGCCCGACGACGTGCTCGCGCGACAGCTTGGAGGTCGACTCGCTCTCCCCCGACAGCAGCGGGCGCAACCCGGCGTAGACGCCCTCGACGTCGGCGCGGGTCAGCGGGGACCGCAGCACGGTGTTGGCGTGGTCCAGCACGTAGTCGATGTCGGTACTGGTCGCGGCCGGGTGGGCCTTGTCCAGCGTCCAGTCGGTGTCGGTCGTCCCGACGATCCAGTGCCGACCCCACGGGATGATGAACAGGACCGACTTCTCGGTCCGCAGGATCATCCCGGTCTTGGACTGGATGCGGTCGCGCGGCACGACGAGGTGGATGCCCTTGGAGGCGCGCACCTTGAACTGCCCGCGGGCGGCGACCAGCTCCTGGGTCTCGTCGGTCCACACCCCCGTCGCGTTGATGACCTGCTTGGCCTTGACGGTCATCTCCGCCCCGCTCTCCAGGTCCTTCAGCACCGCGCCCACGACCCGCTCGCCCTCGCGGACGAAGCGCTGGACCCGGGTCCGGTTGGCCGCCAACGCCCCGTAGGCGGCCGCCGTGCGGGCGATCATCATCGTGTGCCGGGCGTCGTCGACCTGGCCGTCGTAGTACTGGATGGCCCCGACCATGGCGTCCTTGCGGATGCCGGGGGCCTCCTTGGCGACGCCCCGCCGGGTGAGGTGGCGGTGCAGCGGGAAACCGGTGTTGTTGCCCCCGGAGATCGCCATCGCGTCGTAGAGCGCGATGCCCGACCCGACGTAGGGACGCTCGGCGAACCGCTTGGTCAGGGGGTAGAGGAACGGCACCGGACGCACCAGGTGCGGCGCCAACCGGTTGCGCAGCAACCCCCGCTCGCGCAGCGCCTCGTGGACGAGCGCGAAGTCCAGCATCTCCAGGTAGCGCAGCCCACCGTGCACGAGCTTGGAGGACCGGCTGGAGGTGCCGCTGGCCCAGTCACGGGCCTCCACCAACCCCGTCCGCAGTCCCCGGGTCACCGCGTCGAGGGCGGCTCCCGTGCCGACCACCCCACCACCGATCACCAGGACGTCCAGTTCCTTCTCGGCCATCTCCCGCAGGGCGTCCGAACGCGCCTGCGCCGACAGCGCCTTGGTCTCCACCAGTCAGCTCCCTCTCCTCGAAAACCTTGTCGTCGATCCCGCCGGGCCGGTCAGTCGACGTCCACCCAGTTCAACGTCCGTTCGACGGCTTTCTTCCATCCGGTGTACCCGTCCTCACGCTGCTCCTGGCTCCAGGTCGGCTCCCACCGGTCGCCCTCGTTCCAGTTCTCGCGCAGCTCGTCGGTGCCGGACCAGAACCCGACCGCCAGACCCGCCGCGTAGGCGGCACCGAGCGCCGTCGTCTCGGCGACGACGGGCTTGGAGACCGGGACCCCCAGGATGTCGGCCTGCAGCTGCATGCACAGCTTGTTCGCCGTGATGCCCCCGTCCACCTTCAGCACGTCGACGGCGACCCCGGAGTCCTTCGACATGGCCTCGGCCACGTCGCGGCTCTGGTAGCAGATCGCCTCCAGCGTGGCCCGGGCGATGTGCGCGTTGGTGTTGTAGCGCGACAGCCCGACGATCGCGCCGCGGGCGTCGGAACGCCAGTAGGGCGCGAACAACCCGGAGAACGCGGGCACGAAGTAGCAACCGCCCGAGTCCTCCACCGAGGCGGCCAACGACTCCGACTGCGAGGCACCGGAGATGATGCCGAGCTGGTCGCGCAACCACTGCACCGCCGAACCGGTCACGGCGATGGAACCCTCCAACGCGTACACGGGCGGCTGGTCGTCGAACCGGTAGCAGACCGTCGTGAGCAGCCCGGCCTCGGAGCGCACCAGCTCGGTCCCGGTGTTCAGCAGCATGAAGTTGCCCGTGCCGTAGGTGTTCTTGGCCTCCCCGGCCTCGAAGCACACCTGGCCGACCATGGCGGCCTGCTGGTCCCCGAGGATCCCGGTGAGCCGCACCTCCCCGCCCAGCGGCCCCTCGGCGGTGGTGCTGCCGTAGCCCTCCGAGCAGGAGGAGGGTTTGATCTCGGGCAGCATCGAGCGGGGCACGGAGAAGATCTCCAGCAGCTCGTCGTCCCAGTCGAGCGTCTCCAGGTTCATCAGCATCGTGCGGCTGGCGTTGGTCACGTCGGTGACGTGCACACCGCCCCGGGGCCCGCCGGTGAGGTTCCAGACCAGCCAGGAGTCGGTGTTGCCGAAGATCGCGTCACCGTTCTCGGCGGCCTCGCGGACCCCGTCGACGTTCTCCAGGATCCACTGGATCTTGCCCCCGGAGAAGTAGGTCGCGGGCGGGAGGCCGGCCTTGCGCCGGATGGTCTGCCCCCGCTCGTCGCGGTCCAGCGCGGTCGCGAGCCGGTCGGTCCGCGTGTCCTGCCAGACGATCGCGTTGTAGTAGGGGCGCCCGGTCTTCCGGTTCCACACCACGGCGGTCTCGCGCTGGTTGGTGATGCCCAGCGCGACGAGGTCGTCGGCGGACAGACCGGCCTGGCGCAGCCCGGACTGGATGACCGAGGAGGTGCGCTCCCAGATCTCGACCGGGTCGTGCTCGACCCAGCCGGGCCTGGGCATGATCTGCGTGTGCTCGAGCTGGTACTTCACCACCTCGTTGCCGCCGTGGTCGAACACCATGAAACGGCTGGAGGTCGTGCCCTGGTCGACGGCGCCGACGTAGCGGGCGGAGGACGAGCTGGCCATGGGATCTGCCTCTCTGCAGGTCTGGGTCCCGGGAACCGGGGTGGGGCAGGGGTGGGTCAGGGGTGGGTCAAGGGTGGAACGGGTGCCGGACGGTCGGGATCAGGATCGGGGAGGGGTCGCGGCGCTCGCGGCCGGGGTCGTCCCGGCGGGCGTGGCCTCGGTCGGCGTGGTCTCGGGCAGTCGGCCGGGTTCGGGCTGCTCCTCCGGGGCGGGCAGGTGCTTCTGGACCAGCAACCGGTAGAGGCCGCCGCCGATCACGCCACCCACCAGCGGGCCGACGATCGGCACCCAGAAGTACAGGCTCCCCCCGGGTTCGCGCATCGCGGTGTCGTACCCCGTGAGAAGCGTGGCCAGGCGCGGGCCGAGGTCACGGGCCGGGTTGATCGCGTAGCCGGCGTTGCTGCCCCAGGCCATGCCGATCCCGACGACGACGAGACCGATCACGAAGGGGGCCAGGTTCGCCCCCGGGGGCGTGGCCCGGACCTCGGTGATGGCGAAGATCAGGAACACCAGGATCGCGGTGCCGACGACCTGGTCGAGGAATGCGGTCCCGATGCTCACGTTGTCCCCGGGCAGGGTGGAGAAGATGCCCTGGGTCTCGAAGGTGTGGCCCGGGTCGGCGGCGGTGATCGCGTCGTCGTAGACCCAGCGCACGATCAGGGCGGCCACGAACGCGCCGAGGAGCTGGGCGGCCCAGTAGGGCAGCACCTTGCGCCAGGCGAAGCCCTGGTAGACGGCCTGGGCCAGGGTCACCGCGGGGTTGAGGTGGGCGCCGCTGGTCCGGCCGGCGACGTAGACGCCGAAAGTGACCCCGAGGCCCCAGGCCCAGTGGACGGAGTCGTCCCCGCCGTTGCCGGCGGCGACGACCTGGGCGACGACGCCCACCCCGAAGAGGATCAGGATCACCGTGCCGGCGAACTCGGCGAGCAGTTCGGCGCGCAGGCGGGGAACGGGTGGGGCGGTGCGATGGACCGACAGGTCACGATCGGTGCCGGTTGCGGTGGAGGTGCGGTGCGACATACGAACTCCTCGTCGAGTCGAAGGGTTGGGTGCTTCCCGCGGTCTCGACGGTAGGAACGCCTCGGGGGTCGGTCAACGCGAGGAGTTCGACCATGTCGAACGATCCGGAGGCGCGGCGAGGGTCCGCGGCCGGGCCCCCCGGGTGAGCGAGGTCACGGCCCGAACCATCCGGACGGCTCAAGGTCGGAGCCGGACCTGCCGAAGGAGGACCATGCCGACCCTCCCGACGACCCTCCTGACGACCCCGCCCGCCGTCGACGCCCTGTCGCTCGCGCACGGGTCCGGGCTGGTCGAGACGGTCGACGGGCTGGTCGAGAACGACCGACGCCACGGCACCGTGACCGCGCTGTTGATCCTGGCCGCCGACGCCCGTCCCGAGGAGTGCCCGGACACGCCGGAGCAGCCGCTGCAGAACGTGGTCGCCCGGTTGCGTGCGGGGACGCGCGCCGGCGACACCTGGTTCGCGCTGGACGAGCGGCACGCGGCCGTGGTCCTCACCGCGCTGCCCCCGGCCGCGGCCGAGGGCGTCGTGGAGCGGGTCACCGACACCCTCCTGGTGGCGCTGGAGCTCTCCGAGCTGACCTGTCCCGACCGCGTCGGGGTGCGCGTGAGCATCGGCGCGAGCCTGGCCCTGCTGCGGGCCCACGACGGGCGCGAGACCGTCCAGCAGGCCGTCGACGCGCTGGCCGTGGCCCGCGCCGACGGCGGGCACTGCGCCCGCATCCGCACCCTCGGCTGACCCGGGTCGGGCGTCACCGCCCGCGAGGGGCGATGCTGAGCGTGATGAACACGCCCGTCCCGCCCCACCGCTCCGACCCACCGCGCACCCGTCGATGAGGCAGTACCTCGCCCTGCTGCGCGACCCCGTCGTCGCCGTCCCCTTCTTCGCCACGGTCGTCGCCCGCGCCCCGGTGGCGATGGCCCCGCTGGGCCTCGTCCTCCTCGTGCGGGCGTTGCGCGACTCCTGGGAGTTGTCCGGCCTCGTCGCCGGCGCCTTCGCCGTGGGGGTCGCGGTCGGCTCCCCCGTGTGGGGTCGCGGCCTCGACCGCTTCGGCCATCCCCGCACGATCGCGTGGTCGTCGTCGGTGAGCGCCGCCCTGCTGCTGGCGACCACGCTGGCCACCGCCACCCCGGCCGCCCCCGCGGCGCTCGTGGTGGGACTGGCCGCCGCCGTCGGCCTGACGTTCCCGCCGATGAGCGCCGCCATGCGCGCCGCTTGGCGGGTCGTCGCGCCCGAGCCGGCGCGCCGCAAGCTCGGCTACGCCCTCGACGCCGTGGCCGTCGAGACGTTGTTCGTCGGGGGGCCGCTGCTGCTCACGGCGTTGCTGGCGATCGCGACCCCCGTGGTGCCGCTGGTCATCACCGCCGCGCTGCTGGCCCTCGGGGGCGTCGGGTACGCGCTGACCGGGGCCGCCCGCAGCTTCACGGGCTCCGGCGCGCACGTCGGAGCGCACGCCGGACCGGGGTCGGAGGCCGGCGGGGGTCGTCCGCGGCCGGTCGTCCTGGCCCGCGGGGTCCTGCCCGCCTTCGTCGTCCTGGCCGCGATGAGCGTCGGTTTCGGGTTGCTCGACGTGTCCCTCGCCGGGCTGGCGGAGGAGATCTTCGGCTCGGCCGACTCCCTGGGGTACCTGTTCGCGGGCATCGCCGGGGGCAGCGCCGTCGGCGGGCTCCTCTACGGGGCCATCGACTGGAAGGGGCCCGACCGCGGCCGGCTGCCCTGGTTGCTGGGCGGTTTCGGGACGGGGCTGGTCGCCGTCGCCCTGCTGGCGGGGACCGGCGACGGCGACCCGTCGCTGCTCCTGCTCGTCCCGGTGCTGGCCCTGACCGGCCTCTTCATCTCCCCCAACCTCATCGTGCTGCAGGGCGTGGTCGACGACACCGCGCCCCCGGCCCGGCTCGGCGAGGCGCAGGCGTGGCTCTCCAGCGCGGTCACCGCCGGGGCCGCCGCGGGCAACGCGCTCGCGGGCAAGCTGCTGGAGGACCACGGCCCGCCGCAGTCGTTCGCGGCCGCGGCGGTGGCCGTGGTGGGAGCCGCCGTGCTGGCCCTGCTGGTGCAGGGCGCCTGGCGCCGGGCGCACGACGCCCGTCCCGCGGTCGAGGTCGCCTGAACCCGGGGGCCTATGCTCGCCCCCCGTGACCGAACGTCCGGACGCCCCCGCCCCGCTCTCCCGCCCCGCCACCCGCCCGACCGCCCTGGTCACCGGCGCCACGGCCGGCCTCGGGGCCGGGTACGCGGCCGAGCTGGCCGCGCGGGGCCACGACCTGGTCCTGGTGGCCCGCGACGTCGCCCGGCTGGAGGCCACCGCCGACCGGCTGCGGACCACGCACGGGGTGCAGGTCGAGATCCTGGCCGCGGACCTCTCCGACCGAGAGGCGCTGGCCCGGGTCGCCGAGCGGGTCGCGAGCCCCGAGCACCCGGTCGACGTGCTGGTCAACAACGCGGGGTTCGGGCTGCGGCAGCGCTTCGTCGACGGCGTCCTGGCCGACCACGAGCGCATGTTCGACGTGCTCTGCCGGGCCGTCCTGGTGCTCTCCCGGGCGGCCACCGGCGCCATGACCGCCCGCGGGCACGGGCGCATCCTCAACGTCGGCTCGGTCGCCGGGCTGGTGCCCGGCGGTGGGCACTACTCGGCGGCCAAGGCCTACGTCATCGTCCTCACCGAGACCCTGAGCGGGGAGCTGCGGGGCAGCGGGGTGAGCGCCACCGTGGTCGAGCCCGGTTACGTGCGCACCGAGTTCCACGGTCGGTCCGGCATGCACTCGGGCGGTCGGTCCGCGCTGTCCAAGCGCATCTGGCTCGACGTCGACGACGTCGTGCAGACCTCCCTGGACGACCTCATGGCCGGGCGGGGCGTCAGCGTGCCGACCCGCCGCTGGCGGGCGATCGCCGGGCTGCTGGACGTCGCCCCGCGCTCGGTCGTCAGCCGGTTCTGGAACTCCTCGCCCTCGGGGGCGGCCCGGCGCCACCCCCGGTCGGAGGACTGAACCGCGGCCGACCGGCCGGTTCCCCGCCGCTGACCGGCTGCTGACGCGCTGCTGACCGGTTCTCGACGCGATCCGACCGGCATTTCGTGCACCCAGCGTCACCTTTCCCTTACGATCGGTGCATGGCAGACGCGACCCCCGATCCCGGTCGCCAGGGGGACGGGGCACCGGGTCCGCTGACCCTCGCCACGCTGCCGGGCGGCGGGGCGGAGGATCGGGAACGGGCCCGGCTCGTGGCCGTCCACGACTACGTCGACGTCCAGGCCCCGCCCTCGGACGACCTCAAGACGATCGTGCGTCTCGCGACCCGCGTGACCGGGTTGCCGTACGGGGTCGTCAACATCATCGACGAGCGCTACCAGCGACAGATCGTCGCCGAGGGTTTCGACCGCAGCGTGTGCGCCCGGGAGCACTCGATGTGCGCCCAGACCGTCGCGCTGGGTGCCCTGGTGGCCGTCGACGACGCCTCGCTGGACCCGCGCTTCGCCGCGAACCCCTGGGTCGACGGCCGGCTCAGCAGCGTGCGCAGCTACGTCTCGGCCCCCCTGATCACCCCCGAGGGGCACACCCTGGGGTCCCTCTGCGTCTTCGACGTCGAGACCGTGGGGATCACCGACCGGGTCCGTCGGGACCTGAGCGACCTCGCCGACCTGGTCGTCGTGGTGCTGCAGCGGGAGCGCATCCTGCGCCACGAGGCCCTGACCGCGGCCGAGCTGCGGCAGTCCCGGCAGGCCGTGGACACCGCCCACGCGCTGCAGGAGGCCCTGCTGCCCCGCCGGCTGCCCTGGAGCGAGGCCGTCTCGTTGGCAGCCCGCTACCTGCCGGGAGGGGACAACGCCGAGGTCGGCGGCGACTTCTACGACGCGGTGCGCACCGACGACGCCGTGGTCGTCGTGGTGGGGGACGTGCAGGGGCACAACGCCGCGGCCACGGCGCTGATGGGCCAGGTGCGCACCGCCGTGCGGGCCTACGTGGCCGAGGGGCACTCGCCCGGGGCCGTCCTGGAACGCACCAACCGGCTGCTGGCCCTGGCCGACACCGACCTGTTCACCACCTGCTGCCTGCTGCGGCTGGACGAGTTCACCGGTGAGGTGACGGTCGCCAGCGCCGGCCACCCGGTCCCGTTGCTGTTCGACGCCGAGAAGGTGGTTCCGCTCGACGTGGAGGCCGGGCCACCCCTCGGGGTGCAGCCCGACGTGGTGTTCACCGAGGGACGCCACCGGCTCTCGGAACGCTCGCGGCTGCTCCTCTACACCGACGGGGTGCTGGCCTGGCCGCGGCGCAGCCAGGGCGTGGTCGACCCGCTCGACGACGTCGACCCCGGACTGGCCACCCTGGAGGCGGTGCTGCGCGCCTACGCCGACGTCCCGGCCGAGGACCTCACCTCCCGGGTCATGGACCCCGCGTCGAGGACCCGCACCGACGACGCCGCGTTGGTGGTCGTGGACTACTCCGGGCCCGTGGCCGACCGCTGGGAGAGCCGGCTGTCGTTGTCCGACGACGTCCGCTCCGTCGCGCGCGGACGCAAGCACCTGCGCGAGACGCTCCGGCGCTGGGAACTGCCCGACGCGGTCGACCTGGCCGAACTCGTGGCCAGCGAACTCGTCACCAACGCGCTGGTTCACACCGCGACGCGGGCCGTCCTCGTCCTGCAGTACCGGACGAGCAGCCGCACCCTGCTCCTCGGGGTCGAGGACTCCTCGACCTCCCACCCCCGCCCCCGTGACGCCGACGACGACGCCCTCGGCGGGCGCGGTCTCGGCATCGTGGAGGTCGTGGCCGAGCGATGGTGGGTCTCCCCGCGCGGGGACGGCAAGACCGTCTGGGCCGAGCTGCGGCTCTGAGCGCCCCGGGCCCGACCGGGCCCGGGGCGGCTCGAGGTCAGTCGACGATGGCACCCGGGTTGAGGTTGCGCCCCGGGTCGACCCCCTGGAACAGGGCGGACACGATCTGGGCTCCGGCCGACGACAGGTCGTCACCGACCCACGGCTTGTGCTCGCGGCCCACCGCGTGGTGGTGCGAGAGCGTCCCGCCGTTGTCGATGAACGCCTGCTGGATGGCGTGCTTGACCGCGTCGTAGACGGCCAGCCCGTCACCCTCCGCGGGCGGCTGGAAGGCGAACGTGAAGTATTGGCACGCCCCCGAGTGGTAGCTGTGCGACAGGTGGCAGAACACGAAACCCTGCGTCCCCTGCTCGGCGAACGCCTTGTTCGCGGCGGCGACCACGTTGTCGTGCAGCACCTCCAGGGTCGCCCAGGAGCTCGAGGTCTCCGAGACGTCGCCGTAGGCGCCGCGGTCCAGGATGAAGTCGCGGATGTAGGGGGTGTCGAACTTCTTCTGGTCGTACAGGGTCCCCGGCCCGGAGCCGACGCCGAACCCGCCGTGCTTCTTGACGATCTCGCCGACCAGGCGCTTGGTCCGCGCGACGTGCTCCTTGGAACCCTCGTACCCGATGAAGGACAGGCACATCTTGTCCAGGTCGATGCCCTTGCGCTTCTCCGCGTAGACCTTCACGCCCTTGCTCATGAGCGCCGACAGGCGCGACCCCTTCTTGGCGGTCGCCATCGTGAACTGGGTCTCCATGGCGTCGGAGACCCGGGTGATGCTGGGTGCGGCGTCGGAGGCCGCGACGTCGTGCATCGCCCGCAGCCCGCTGCCGTAGTCGGGGAAGAAGTAGGCGAGGATCACCCGCTCCTCGGCCAGCCGGTGGACCTGCACGAGGGCCTCGGTGATGACCCCGAGACGCCCCTCGCTGCCCAGCACCATCTCGCGCACGCTCGGACCGGCGGACTGCACGGGCACGGCCCGGGTGGCCACGACCCCCTTGGGGGTCACGACCCGGACCGCCCGGGTGATGTCGGCGATGTCGCCGAACCGGTCGGACTGCATGCCCGAGGACCGGGTCGCGATCCAACCGCCGAGGGTGGAGTGCTTGAAGGAGTCCGGGAAGTGCCCGATGGTCCAACCGCGGGCGTTGAGCTGGGCCTCGAGGTCCGGGCCCAGGGCACCCGCCTGGATGCGCGCGGTCTGCGAGGTCTCGTCGACCTCGATCACCGAACGCATCCGGCCGAGGTCGACCGAGACGACCGGGCGCGACTCGTCGCGGGGGGCCTCCAGGCTGCCGACGATGTTCGAGCCGCCCCCGAACGGGATGAGCACCGCGTCGGAGTCCAGACCGGTGCGCAGCACGGCCTCGACCTGGGCCTCGTCGACGGGGTAGACCACCAGGTCCGGCACACGGCCGAAGTCGCCCCGCCGGATGCGGACGAGGTCGCGCATGCTCTTGCCGTAGGTGTGCACCACCCGGGTGAGGTCGTCGTCGTGCACGTGCTCGGCCCCGACGGCCTCGACCAGCGCGCTGCGCAGCCCGTCGGGGGCCTGCGAGGCGGGGACGTCGAGCTCGGCCAGGTCCGGCACCTGGACGGGCGGGGCGTTGAAGTCGATGCCGGCCATCCGGTAGGCGAAGGGGGCCAACCCGGGCTTGTCGTGGTGGTGGAAGGCCACGCCCTCCTGACCCCAGCCCCACCACTTCATGTGCTGGACAGCCTTCTCGACCACGACCACTCCTCGACCTACGACGGACCTGCTGCTGCGACCCCTGCTGAGGGAGCCGGGGGGACGTAGGACGGTCTAGCAGACCCCTCCGACACGAACCCCGGCCTCCCTCCCGACCCTAACCGCGCGCGGCCCCCGGCACCGACCGTCCCGCCAGGAAGCGCAGCGCCAGACGGTAGCCCTCGACACCGAGGCCGGCGATGACCCCGGTCGCCACCGGGGTGATGTAGGAGTGCGCCCGGAAGGACTCGCGCGCGTGCACGTTGGACAGGTGCACCTCGACCAACCCGGCCCGCAGCTCGGCGCAGGCGTCGCGCAGGGCCACGGACGTGTGCGTCCAGGCCGCCGGGTTCAGGACCACCGGGTCGCCGTCGTCGGCGGCGGCGTGCACCCAGTCGAGCATCTCGCCCTCGTGGTTGGTCTGGCGCACCTCGACCGACACCCCGAGCTCGGCCGCCAGGCCCTCCAGGTCGGCCGTGACGTCGGCCAGTGTCGTCGTGCCGTAGACCTCCGGCTGCCGCTTGCCGAGCCGGTTCAGGTTGGGGCCGTTCAGCACCAGGATGCGCACGGTCGCGACGGTACCCGGGCCCTAGAGTCGCCGCCATGAGCGATCACGCGTTCTGGGACGACGCCCGTCGCTACCTCGTCCGCTACGGGGGCGGGTTCACCCCCGAGATCATCGCGCGCGCCGAGGGCAGCTACGTCTGGACCGAGTCCGGCCGGGCGCTGCTGGACTTCACCTCCGGGCAGATGAGCGCGATCCTCGGCCACGCCCACCCGGAGATCGTCGAGACCGTGGCCCGGGGCACGGCCACCCTCGACCACCTGTTCAGCGGGATGCTCTCGCGCCCGGTGGTTGACCTGGCCCGGCGCCTCGCCGCGACCCTGCCCAGCCCGTTGGAGAAGGTGCTGCTGCTCAGCACGGGCGCGGAGTCCAACGAGGCCGCCCTGCGCCTGGCCAAGCTGGTCACCGGCGGGTTCGAGGTCGTGTCCTTCGCGCGGAGCTGGCACGGCATGACGCAGGCCGCGGCCGCCGCCACCTACAGCTCCGGGCGCAAGGGGTACGGACCGGCCCCCGTCGGCAACATCGCCATCCCCACGCCGAACGCCTACCGCCCCGACTTCCTGACCCCCGAGGGCGGGCTGGACTGGCGCCGCCAGCTCGACCACGCCTTCGACCTCGTCGACGCCCAGTCGGTCGGTGCGCTCGCCGCCTGCCTGGTCGAGCCGATCCTCTCCTCCGGCGGGGTCCTCGAACCCCCACCCGGCTACCTCGCGGCGCTGCGCGTCAAGTGCGACGAGCGCGAGATGCTGCTGATCCTGGACGAGGCGCAGACGGGGTTGTGCCGCACCGGGAACTGGTACGCCTTCGAACGCGACGGGGTCGTGCCCGACATCATCACCCTGTCCAAGACGCTCGGGGCCGGGCTGCCGCTGGCCGCGGTCGTGACCAGCGCGGAGCTGGAGGAACGGGCCCACGAGCGGGGGTTCCTGTTCTTCACCACCCACGTCTCGGACCCCATGGTGGCCGCGGTCGGCAACACCGTCCTCGACGTCCTGCAGCGCGACCGGTTGGACCTGCGGGCGGCCGAGCTGGGCGAGCGGCTGCGGGCGGGTCTGCTCGGACTGGCCGGGCGCCACGAGGTGGTGGGTGACGTGCGCGGGCGCGGGTTGCTGCAGGGTCTGGAACTCGTCCGCGACCGCACGACCAAGGAGGGGGCCGACGCGCTGGGCGCCGCCGTCACCCGCCGCTGCCTGGACCTGGGGCTGCACATGAACGTCGTGCAGCTGCCCGGGATGGGCGGCACCTTCCGCATCGCACCCCCGCTGACCAGCTCCGAGGCCGAGATCGACCTCGGGGTCGAGATCCTCGACCGGGCCCTCGGCGAGGTCGTGTCGGAGGCGGGTGCCACCCTCCGCGAATGATCACGTCCAGCGTCCCCTTCCGCTGCTTCGGCACCGGTGACGAGCTCTACGAGCGCTACCACGACACCGAGTGGGGTGTCCCGGTCCACGGCGACCGGGAGGTCTACGAACGGCTCAGCCTGGAGGCGTTCCAGTCGGGACTGTCCTGGATCACGATCCTGCGTCGGCGCGAGGGGTTCCGGGCGGCGTTCGCGGGTTTCGACCCGGTCCGGGTGGCCGGCTTCGACGACGCCGACGTGGCCCGGCTGCTCGTCGACCCGGGCATCATCCGCAACCGGTCGAAGATCGAGGCGACCATCGGCAACGCCCGCGCGCTGCTCGACCTGCAGGCCGCGGGCGACGGACTCAGCGAGCTGGTCTGGAGCTTCGCCCCGGCCCCGGCCCCGGCCCCGACCTCCTTCGCCGACGTCCCGGCCTCGACCCCGGCGTCCACGGCGCTGGCCAAGGAGCTCAAGCGGCGGGGTTTCCGCTTCGTCGGCCCGACGACCGCCTACGCCACGATGCAGGCCCTCGGGATCGTCGACGACCACCTGGCCCGCTGCCCCGCCCGCGGCGGGGGCGACCGATGAGTTCCGTGACCGGCGCCGGTCGGAGCGGTGAACCGGCCGACGACGCCGTCCCCACCCCCGAGGAGTGCCCCGTGAGCGCCAGTCCCGATCCTGCGTCCGTCCCCCCGACCGGGTCGCCCGCCTTCCCGACGGCCGTGCCGACGCTCGTGCCCTGCGTCTGGTCGGCCACCGAGGCCGAGGCGGCCGCCGAGTTCTACGTGTCGGTCTTCCCGGGCTCCTCGATCACCTCGGTCTCGCGCTGGCCCGACGGCCCGCAGGCGGGGATGGCCCTCACCGTCGAGTTCACGCTGGCGGGTCGCCCCTGGGTGGCTCTCAACGGGGGTACCGGCATGACCCCCAGCCCCGCGGTCTCGTTCCAGGTCCCGTGCGCCGACCAGGACGAGGTCGACCACTACTGGTGGGCGCTGACGGCCGACGGCGGCCGGCCGGGGCGCTGCGGCTGGTTGGAGGACCGGTTCGGTGTCTCCTGGCAGATCGTGCCGACCCGGTTGCCGGAGCTGCTGGGCGACCCGGGCCGGGCCGCCCGGGCGCTGGAGGCCATGATGCCGATGTCGCGGCTCGTGATCGCCGAGCTGGAGGCCGCCGCGGACGCTCAGCCGGGCTGAGACGCGACGGCGGCCGCCCGCCGCGACGGCCCGGTCGGGCGCGACGGGTCCGACCCGTCGCCGTCCACGGCCTTGTCGACGAACATGCGCCCGTCGGCGACGTGCAGGAGGGTCCCGAAGCTCATCCCGTCCCGACCCGAGATCGCGGTCCCGACGCTGACGCCGACGCGGGCGTGGCGCCCCGCCGCCCGCAGCGGTCGCGCGATCTCGGTCCGCAGCGTCTCGGCGGCACGGTGGGCGACCGCGGGCGCCTCGACCGGGTCGATCCCGGTGAGCGCCACGAGGAACTCGTCGCCACCGAGACGCGCGGCGAGGTCGCTGCCGCGGAACAACCGGCAGGTCCGGCGCGCGACCTCGACGAGGACCTCGTCACCGGCCGCGTGCCCCAGCCCGTCGTTGACGCCCTTGAAGCCGTCCAGGTCGCAGTAGAGGAGGACGACCACGCTGCCGTCGGCGCCCGCCCGGGTCAGCGCCTCCTCGACCGCCTCCTCGATCCGACGACGGTTGGCCAGCCCGGTCAACGGGTCGGACCAGGCCAGGGCCTCGATCCGGGCCAGGTAGCCGCGGGCCCGGTCCTGCTCGCGGGCCAGGGACTGCTCGGCCTCGATGCGCTGCGTGACGTCGTTCTGGACCCCGACGTACTGGGCGACCCGCCCGGCGCCGTCGAGCACCGGGGAGAGGTGGATCTCGTTCCACCACGAGGTCTGCTCGCCCCCGCGGCGCTGCTGCAGGACCCCGCGCCACTCCCGGCCGGCCGCGATCGCGGCGCGGATCTCGTCGACGACCGTCCGGTCGGTGTCGGCGCTCTGCAGGAATCGGCAGTTGCGCCCGAGCAGGTCGGCGGCGGGGAAGCCAGCCAACCGCTCGAAGGCGGAGTTCACGTAGATGAGCGGGAGGTCCGGCCGACGGGCGTCGGCGATGGCGATGCCGCTCGTGGTGGCGTCCAGCGCGGCGTGCAGGACGGGCACCGGCGGCAGGACGCGCGCCGCCCCCGCGGGCGCGTCGGCGAACGGTGCGGAGGGGAGGGGCGGGTGGGCCGTCCCGGCCGGGCGGGCCGCGGGCCCGGTGACGTCGGCCCCGGGCACCGGCAGGCGCGGGGCGACCCGGGCCAGCAGCGAGCGCGCAGCGGCGACCACCGTGTCCCGGTCGTAGGTGAGGACGTACTCGAAGGGTCGGTCGCGGTCGGCGCAGTCGGCCCCGAGGTCGCGGGCGAGCAGGGCGGCGCTGAAGTGCGGGGCCAGCACGACCACGTCCCACTCCCCCCGGATGGGGTCGTCGAGCTCCAGGCTCGCCCCCCGCAACCCGGGCAGCGGCTCCTCGCTCATCCCCTCCCCGAGGGCACAGACGAAGTTGGTCCGCTCGACCAGCTCGCGGTAGCGCGAGACGGTGGCGGGCGTGAAGTGCCGGGCCTCCTGGAAGGTGGCGGCGACGATGCACGTGTCCCCGAGGCGCGCCGCCTCCCGTTCCAGCTGCTTGCTCACCTCGATGAGCAGGGACTTCGCGGCGAAGCGGGTGGTCACCGAGGGGTCCACGAGCGCGAACGGGGAACCGTCCACCGATCGGGTCACGACCGGCCGGGGCAGGACGAGCCCACCGGCCGGACGTCGGGGGGCGGGGTTCGCCTCCGGGCGGCCGAAGAGCCAGCCCTGGCCGATGCTCGCGCCGAGCGAGCGGGCCACGGACAGGTGGCCCTCGTGCTCGATGCCCTCGGCCAGGATCAGGGCCCCGGAGGACTCGGCGTAGGCGTTGACCGCGTTCATGATCTGGGCGACGGCCGGACCGGGACGGTCCTGGACCAGCCGGAGGTCGAGCTTCACGACGTCGGGGGCCAGCAGGGGCATGAACGCCAGCGAGGCGGGTTCGGCCCCGACGTCGTCCAGGGCGATGCGCCAGCCCAGCTCCCGGACCCGGTCCACCGCCCGCAGCAGCTCCGCCGGGCGGGCGGCGAGCGCCCGCTCGGTGATCTCGACGACGACCTGCAGCTCACCCGCCGTCCCCGCGGCCAGCTCCAGCAGGTCGCTCAGCGGGGCCGAGCCCAGGACCTCGGGCTCGACGTTGACGAACAGGGCCAGGGGGGCGAGGACGCCCTCGCGCAGGGCACCGGTGAAGGCCGCCCGACGGCAGGCCTCGTCGAGCTCGGCGAGGCGGCCCTCGACGCGGGCGCGGGCGAACAGGTCGTCGGGCCGGTGCAGCGGACCGACCGGTCCCCGGGCCAGGGCCTCGTAGCCGAGGACCCGGCCCTCGGTCAGCTCCACGATCGGCTGGAAGACCGGCCGGATGCCGTCCCGGGCGAGGATGTCCGCGATGTCGCTCACCCGGGAGGCTTCGACCAGGGATCATTTCGTCTTGAACGATTCCGGGGTCGGACTTCGCGGCCCCCGTGCCGGCCCATCGGCAGCCCGCCGTCAGGCCCGCAACCGCCCGGTGAGCCCGGTCGCGCGGATCGCCTCCCGCTCCACCGCCCGGGCGAGCGCCTCGGCCGATCCGATGACGCAGACCTCGCGCCGGGCGCGGGTGAGGGCGGTGTAGAGCATCTGCCGGGTGGCCAGCGGGGAGCGCGCGGGCGCGGTGACCACCGTCACCGCGTCGAACTGCGACCCCTGGCTGCGGTGGACGGTCATGGCGTGCAGGGTCTCGACCCCCGCCAGCCGGGCGAGGGGCACCAGGACGGGTCCCTCCCCCCGCCCGATCGCGACGACGGTCTCGCCGGCGACCTCCATGACGACGCCGGTGTCCCCGTTCCAGGTCCGGGTGCCGGGGTCGTTCGCGGTGACCAGGACCGGCATGCCCACGTGGAACCCGTCCGGACGCAGCGCGACGCCGAGCTCGGCGACCGTCCAGCGCAGGGCCAGCCCGGTCACCGCCGAGACCCCCCGCAGCCCCCGTCGGTGGGCGCAGAGCACCCGGTGCCCCTCCAGCGCCCGCACCGCGGCCACCGCGTCGCCGGCTCGGGCCGCGCCGACCATCGCGCGCGCGGCCCCGAGCACCGAGGCGTGCAGGGCGTCGAGGGCCGCGCCGCCGATCGGATCCCCCTCCTCGACCTCGAGGAACCGCACTCCCCCGCCCGCAGCGCCGGTGGCGGCGCGCAGCTGGTCGAGGACCGCGTCGACCTCCCCCGCCTCGACGGCCCGGGCCAGCTCGCCGATGGCCCCGCCGGAGTCGAACCGGTGGACCTGGCGCAGGGTGGTCACCCCGTGCGGGCCCGGCGGGCCCTCGGACGGGGTCAGGTCGGCGAGGACCGCCCCGACCTCGACGGAGGCGAGCTGGTTGCGGTCCCCGACCAGGACCAGCCGGGCCGAGGGGCGCAGCGCCGCGAGCAACCGGGCCATGACCGGCAGGCCGACCATCGACGCCTCGTCCACGATCACCACGTCGTGCGGCAACCGACGTTCGGCGTCGTAGCGGGGGCGTCCGGACCCCGGCCGCAGGCCCAGCAGGCCGTGCAGGGTCGTCGCCGTGGCCCCCGTGAGGAACTCCCGTTCGGCGGCGGTGAACTCCGGGGAGGCCGCCGCCGCGCTGACGGCCTCGGTGAGGCGCGCGGCGGCCTTCCCGGTGGGCGCGGCCAGCGCCACGCGGGGCAACCCGTGGCTGAGCGCGTGGACGGCGGCGAGCAACCGCGCGACGGTGGTCGTCTTGCCGGTGCCCGGCCCGCCGCCGAGGACGGCCACCCCCGCGCCGAGGCAGACCTCGGCCGCCTCGCGCTGCTCCCGCCCGCCCGCCCCCGGCCACAGCCGGTCCAGGACGGGGCGCACCTCCTCGGGCGGGGCCGCCGGGACAGCGGTGGCCCGGCGGCGCAGGTCCTCGGCGACGGCCACCTCCTGCCGCCAGTAGCGATCGAGCCAGACGTCGTCCCCCACCACGTGCAGCGGGGTCCGGCCGACCCCCGCCGTGTCGTCACCGCCGTGGTGGACCGTGCTGAGCCGGCTCCCCCGGACCGCGGCGACCCAGGCCTCGGGCTCGGGCCACGGCGGGGCCGCCAGGGGACCCGCGTCACCGGAGTCCTCGGCGTCCTCGGGCGTGACGTCGACGGGGGCGCGGCGGAGCCGCAGCACCACCGAACCGTGCCGCACGGCCCGGACCGTGAGAGCGACCGCGAGCAGGACCCGCTCGTCGTCCTCCCCGGCGAGGGCGCCGAGCCGTCGGGCGACGTGCACGTCGGCGGAGTGCAGGTAGGTCAGCTCGTTGAACCGGGCCAGCAGGCCCTGGGCCCGCAGGGCGCGGGCGGCCCGCCGGTCCGCCTCGGGCGCCGGGGGCGCGGGCACCGCGGGAGGAATGGTCACGGGCGCACCCCTGCGAGGAGGTCGGAGAGGTCGAGCACGAGGCCCGCCGGGGGGCGCCAGGACCACACCCCGGGGATCTCCCCGCGCGCGTCGGCCGTGACCCCGGGCCCGCACAGCCCGCGCAGGAACAGGTACAGAACGCCCGAGAGATGGGTCGCCGGGTCGTACCCGGGCTGGCGCCAGCGCAGGAAACGGTGCAGGGCGACGCAGTACATCAGGGCCTGCAGGGGGTAGTGCGCCGCCAGCACCGCCTCGTCGAGGGCCTCGCGCCGGTAGTGCCAGGCGGTCAGCTCCTCCCCGGGCGGAGCCAGCCGGTTCGTCTTGTAGTCGACGACGAGGAACCGGGGGCCGTCCGCCCCGGAACGGCGCAGCACCGCGTCGATCGACCCGGTCAGGTAACCGCGCAGCGGCTGCGCCGCCAGCAGCGGGTCGTGCAGCAGCTCGGCGTAGGGCGCCACCGGGTCCTCGGGCGCGAGGTGCGCGCGCAGCAGGCCCGCGACGTCGCCGAGCAGACCACCCGAGCCCGGGACGGCCCCCGCCCCGCCCCCGAGGGGGAGCTCGAACTCCAGCTCGTCCAGGCGGTCGCGGGCGGCGACGTCGGCGAGCGAGGCCCCGCCCAGCAGCGGGCCGAGCGGGGTGCTCAGCACCGGCTGCAGGGCCGCGGCCAACGGCTCGGCCAGCCCGCCCGCGTACTGCTCCCGGGCCAGGGCGGCGAGGTGGGACGGACGGTCGGGCACGGCCGGGTCGAAGTGTTCGAGCACGGCGTGGACCAGGGTCCCGAAACCCGCTCCGGCCGGGAGGTCGGCCAGGGGGGACGGCGTCGCGGCCCAGGCCAGCGCGACCGGATCCCGGTCGGGGCCCGGGGGGACGGTCGGCAGGTCGAGCTCGTCGTCCAGCACCGCGACGTCGGCCTCGGAGGTGGCCGGCGCGGGGGCACCTCCCGCGACCCGGGATCCCGCCGCCCCGGCGTGGGCCGCCTCGTGCGCAGCCCGGGTCAGGCCGGAGTACGAGGTCCGTCGCCACCCCGGGTCCGGTTCGGCCGTGAACGTCCGCGGCGCGACGATCTCCACCGCGGCGGCGGGCGGGTGGGGCACGGGTTCGCCCTGCGCGCGGCGCACCGCCTCGACCCGGACCGGCGTCCCCGCGGTCCCGAGCAGGGCCGCCAGTCGGGCCCGGAGCTCGGCGTCGGAGGGCAGCTCGGGCTCCGGGGGCACCGACTGCGGATCGGCCGCCATCAGCAACCGGTGCAGGGCACCGCGCCGGCTGGTCGTGGCCGGCGCCCACCACACGAGCAACCGGGACACCGCCCGGGTGAGGGCGACGTAGAGCAGCCGCAGCTCCTCCCCCGCGTCCTCGGTGTCGGCGGCCGCGCAGACCTCGTCGTAGCGCGGGCTGCCCGGCCCGCCGACGTGCACGACCCGCCGTCCCGCGGGGTCGTGGGCGACGGGGTAGCGCTCGGGCCGGCGACTCGAAGACCCGCCCCCGGCCCCGCCCACGGAGTCCCAGCCGTAGGGCACGCAGACCACCTCGAACTCCAGGCCCTTGCTGGTGTGGACGGTCGCGACCTGGACCGCGGTCCGGTCGGTGTCGAGGCGGCGGGACCGCTCCGCGTCCTGGTCGGCGGCGGCGTCCTCCACCCGGGCCCGCAACCAGGAGAGCAACCCGGCGAGACCCACCGAGGCCGCTCCCCCAGCGCGGGTCGACTCGGCGTGCAGCGTCTCCCCGATGTGGCGCAGGTCGGTCCAGCGGCGCTCGCCGCCCCGGACCGCGAGCAGCCGCTCGGCCAGGTTCCGCTGCTCGGCCACCGCGCTGAGCAGCGCGGCCACCCCCCGCTGCTCGAGCACCCCCGCCCAGTGCCGCAGCGACCCGGCGAGCTCGTCCATGCCCCGGTCGCCCCGGGCGTCGAGCTCGGTCGCGGTGAACCCCACGAAGCTCGACAGGGCGAGCCGGCGCACCCGGCGGGTGCGGTGCGGCTGCTCGACGGCTTCGAGCAGCGTGGTCCAGTCCTGCGCCGCCTCGGTGGAGAACACGCTCGAACCCCGGGAGAGCACGCAGGGGATCCCCCGGGCCTGCAGCTGCTGCTGGACGAGGACGGCCTGCGCACCCGTCCGCACCAGCACCGCGACGTCCCCGGCCTCCAGGGCGCGCTCCTCACCCCCGCGGTGCGGACGCACCCGCAACCCCTCGGCGAGCACCGCCGCGACCTGGTCGGCGACGTCGGCGGCCACCGCCTCGCGCACCGCCGCGACCACCGGGAGCCCACCGCGGGTGCTCGGCAGTCCGTCGCGCCCCAGCACCCGGAGCCGGACCGGTCCCGGGTCCTCGGCACCGTCGGAGCCGAGCAGGGCCGCCCGCTCGTGGGCGGCCCGGACCTCGCGCACGACGATGCCCTCCTCACCCAGCGAGGCCCCGCGCAGCAGCGCGGCGACCCCGGCGACGACGCGGGGGTCGCTGCGGTGGTTGGTGGCGAGCGTGGCGTTCTCGTGCGCCTGCCCGGTGGCCGTCAGGTAGGTGCGCACGTCGGCCCCGCGGAACGCGTAGATCGCCTGCTTCGGGTCCCCGATGAGGACCAGGGGCACCCGACCGTGGAACGCGGTGCGCAGGACGTCCCACTGCACGGCGTCGGTGTCCTGGAACTCGTCGACCAGCACGACGCCGTAGCGCGACCGCAACCGCTCGCACGCGACCGGGCCGGCCACCGGGTCGAGCAGCACCTCGCGCAGCGACAGCAGCAGGTCGTCGAAGGAGAGGATGCGCCCCGCCCGCTTGCGGGCGGCCAGTTCGGTGCGGACCGCCCTGGCGAACCGCACCCGCAGGGCGGCCCTCGACCCGTCCTCGGCCCCCACGGGTTCCAGGACGGCGTCCGGACGGGCGACCGCCTCGCGGGCGATCCGCAGCGCCTGGGCCCGGGTGAAACCCGGCCGGGCGCGCAGCGCGAACCGCACGTAGAGGTCGTCGCAGACCTCCTCGAGCAGGTCGGACACGTCCTCGACCAGTCGGGCCTGCGGGTCCACGTCGGCCGCCGTGCCCAGGGAGGTCAGCACCTGCTGGCAGAACTGGTGGATGGTGGCGACGGTGGCCGCGTCGAAGGCGGCCAGGGCCTCGGCGAGACGGTGCCGTCGCCCCTCGACCTCCCCCGCCGGGCCCGCGGCGAGGTGGCCCAGGACGAGGTCGCCCCGGTCCGAGGCCCACTTCCGGGCCGCGGCCGGGTCGGCGAGGGCGTCGCGCACCTCGACCATCCGGGCCCGGACCCGGTCGCGCAGCTCCGCGGTGGCCGCCCGACCGAAGGTGACGACGAGCAGCTCCTCGATCCGGTGCTCCCCCTCGGCGACGTACCGGGTGACCAGGCCCGCGATCGCGTACGTCTTGCCGGTGCCGGCGCTCGCCTCCAGGACGGTGGTCCCCCGGGGCAGCGGACCGACCGGGTCGAAGGGCGCCGGCGCCGGGTCTGTGGGCGCCGGGTCGGTGGGGCCGGTCATCGGGTCGTCTCCGTCTTCGCGCCGAGGATGGGTTGCCAGATCCGCCGGGCCAGCTCGGCGAAGGTCGGAGGGAGGCCCGGGGGGGAACCCGGGGGCGCCTGCCACGAGGTGAGGACCGAGATCGGCGCCCGGGGCCCGTGGACCCGGACGAACGCCTCCTCCCGGTCCTCGCCGAAACCGGCGTGCCCGGAGACCCAGGACCGTTCGGCGTCGGCGACGCAGCCGTCGGCGGGTGCGCCCCGCCAGTCGCGGCGGGCCCACGCGTGCGTGGTCTCCACCGGCAACGGCAACGGCTGGGTCAGGCCCAGGTGACGCAGCTGCAGCAGGTCGTGCAGGTGGCCCCGGGCCTGGACCGGGTCCAGCGGACCGAGCACGACCTCGCTGACGGAGTCACGGTCCCCGCGCCCGACCACGACCGTGCGCTGCTCGGTCCCCGGGTCGGCCGCGGTGAGCGCGAGCAGCTCGATCCAGGCGCGCACGACCTGCTTGGCCCGCACCCGGGAGTAGGTGGTGGTGAGCGCCAGCACCCCGCTCGCCCGACCCCCGCCGGGGACGGGCCGGACCCCCCGGACCGTTCCCGTGAGCCGGACCGGGCCCACCCCGCTCACGTCGAGGTCCAGCTCAAGGTCGACGGTGTGCGCGGGGGCGGTGTCGAAGCGGGCGGCCACCTCGGCCAGCCGGTCCGCCCGCGGCCCGATCTCGCGCAGGACGTCCTCGGCCAGCACCCCCGGGGGCAGCGACCCGCGGGCCGCTTCGCGCCGCCGGACCGCGGCCGGGTCCAGCCCGGCCCGGCGGGCGGCGAGCACCCGGTCACCGATCGCCCACTTCTGCAGCCCGTCGAGCTCGACCGGGAGCGCGGGGTCGGGTTCCTCCTCGCGCGTGGCGAGGGCCACGTCCAGGCGCTGGGTCAGGAAACCCTGGGTCGGGTTCTGCCAGAACTGCACCAGCCGGTCGAGGTCGAGGTCCTCGCGCGGGGCCGGCGGCAGCGGGGCGGGCAGGAACGGTCCCGGCGCCCGCGGCCCGGCCGCCGCGGCGAGGGCGCCGGCGTGGGCGGTGCGGTCGTAGCTGAAGGCCCGACCCCGACCGGGGTCGGTCGCCGCGGTCGAGAAGTTGCGCGGGTCGGTGGGCTGCAGGGGGTGGACCGTCACCACCGCGTCACGGGCTCCGGGCTGCAGCGCCTCGAGCGCGTCGAGGAGCTCACCCACCGGGACGGCCGGGGGCAGCTCGGCCCCGCTGCGGACGTCGCGCCCCCCGTAGGTGACGACGAGGTGGTCGCGGGCGGAGGTGATCGCGTCGAGCAGGACCTGACGGTCCTCGTTGCGCGGGTCGCGGTCGCCGGGCCGGTGGTCCCCGGCCAGGGCGTCGTCCGCGTCCGGTGCGACCACCCGGGGGAACGCCCCGTCGTCCATGCCGAGCAGGACGACCACCCGGTGGGGCACCGCCCGCATCGGGGTGAGGGTGCAGACGGTCACGGCTCCCGTCCGGAAGTTCGACCGTTGCGGCCGCCCGGCGAACTCGGCGTCGATCATCTGGGCGACGTCGGCCAGCCCGACCTCGGCCGTCCCGGCCCGCGCGGCCCGTTCGGCGATGGCCCCGAGGTCCGAGCGCAGCTGGGTGACCCACCAGGCGGAGTCCGGCGGTGCCTCGCCGAGGTCGAGGACCGACTCCAGCAGGGCCTCGCACCACCGGGCCACCGACTGCCGTCGCGTGAGGCGCCCGACCGCGACCTCCACCCGGTCCAGCAGCTCGGCCACGCGTCCGGCCAGGTCGACGCGCGAGGACTCGACGTCGTCCAGCGGGACGACTGCCTCGCCCTCGCCCAGCAGCTCCTCACCACCGCCGCCGAGGGCCACCCCGACCAGCAGCCGGTCCAGGCCGGCCCGCCAGGACCCCTGGCCGAGGCCGCCGAGGTGCCAGGCGGCGCGGTGCTCGGCCGACAGCCCCCAGTGCACCGAGGCGTCGACCACCCACACGCGCAGCTGCTCCAGGTCCTCGTCCTCCAGCCGGAAGCGTCGCCGCACGGCGACCCCGCCGGCCAGGTCGAGGACGTCGCCCACCCCGACCCGTCCCTGGGCCAACCGCAGCAGGTGGGCGGCCAGGGCCAGCAGCGGGTTGGTCTGCAGCGCCGAGCGGTCGGCGATCTGCACGCGAAGCCGCGCCCCGGGGTGGTCCAGGTCGTCACCGGCGAAGGCGGCCTGCACCAGCGGGGCGAACGCCTCGACGTCGGGGCACATGACGATCACGTCGCGCGGTTGCAGCGTCGGGTCGGCGTCGAGCAGGCCCAGCAGCACCTCGCGCAGCACCTCGACCTGGCGGGCCCGCCCGTGGCAGGCGTGGACCTGCACCGAGGCGTCGGGGAGCAGGACCGCACCCGACCCCGCCGGATCGTCCCCGGCGAGGCTGCGCTGCAGGGCGGCGAGCGTCGTGTCGCCGGCCACCCCGGGGCCGGGGTGCTCCAGCACGCGGGCCTGCGGGAACAGCTCGTCGAGGCGCACCTGCAGCTCCCGGGCGTCGGTCGCGAGCGAGGCCAGCAGCGGGGACCGGGGGCGGGCCGCCGCGCCGGACCGTTCGACGGCCGCCCACAGCGCCGGGCTCGGGTGCTGCAGGAACAGGTGGACGTCGCCGACCCCGGCCAGCGCGGACAGCAGCTGCAGGCGGGCGCTCGGCAACCGGGTCACGACGAAGACCCCCACCCGCGAGGGCACGTCGACCGCACCGGACGCGACGGCCGCGCACACCCCCGGAAGCAGCTCGGCGGGCGCCGGAAGGTCGATGGCGGCGCGCACCCGGCGGAACAGCTCGGGCTGCCAGCCGAGGTCCGGGGAGGCCCCCGGCGGGAGCTCGTCAGACCCCCCGGCCCAGGCCCGCAGCAATTCCGGGCGGGCCGCGCCGTAGCGGTTCAGCAGCCGGGCGAGCCGGGCGGCCACGGCGATGCGGCGGACCCGGGGGCCCTGCTCCCCCTCGACCGTGCGCAGGTGGTGGCCGAGCGCCGCGAACCGGGGTGAGGGGTCGTCCTCGAGGGCGCCCAGCACCTCCAGCACCGACCAGGTCATCGACTCCGGCGCCCACCGGGCGACGCTGTCGACGTGCCCGGGAGCGGTGCGGGCCAACGCGTCGGCCATGACGTCGTCGAGCAGGCGGGCCGGGGAGGAGAACTCCACGCGCGCGCAGATCCCGTCCTCCGAGCCGGCGGCGGCGCCCAGGTGGTGCGAGAGCGACTGCGCGATCCACCGCTCGGTCCCACGCGCCCCCACGGCCACCCGGTCCACCGCGAACGGGTCGACCGGGCCGGGCGGGGGTTCGCGCAGCACGTCGGCCAGCGCCCGGACCAGGGCGGCGGCGTCGGTGGAGCGGTGGACGGTCAGCACGCGTCCTTCCTACCCGACCCCTCCGACACGGGACCCCACGGCGGCCCGGGGACCCCTAAGGTCGTGACCATGGCTTCCGTGTTCGCCGAGATCGACGAGGACCTGCGCGCCTGGATCGCGGCGCAGCCGATGTGGTTCGTGGCCACCGCCCCGCTGGCCGCCGACGGCCTGGTCAACGTCTCGCCGCGGGGGACGGACTCCTTCTCGGTCCTCGGCCCGCGCCGGGTCGGGTGGGTGGACTTCACCGGCAGCGGGGTCGAGACCATCGCGCACCTGCAGGAGAACGGTCGCATCTGCGTGATGTTCGCCTCGGTCGCCCGTCGGCCCCGGATCGTGCGCCTGCACGGCCGGGGCGAGGTGCACCGGCCCGGCAGCCCCGCCTTCGCCGAGGTGACCGCGCTGCACCCGCCGCACCCGAGCACCCGGGCTGTCGTCACCGTCGAGGTCGACCGGATCAGCGACGCCTGCGGCTGGGGCGTGCCCGTCATGGACGTCGTCAGCACCGAGCGGGGTCTGCTGCGGGCCAACGCGGAGAAGAAGGGCCCGGAGGGGATGGCCGCCTACCGGCAGGAGAAGAACACGGAGAGCCTCGACGGGCTCCCCGGGCTCTGAGCGGACTCAGACCTGCGGGTTGCGCGCCCGCCGCCGGACCGCCCGCTCCACCCGGTCGAACTCCCGCCGCAGGGGCTGGGAGCAGAACTCCCCCAGCGTGACCCCGGCTGCGAGCGCCAGCGCCACCCCCAGCGCCTGGACCAGCAGGCTCACGCCCCCGGCCGGGTCCCCGCCGACCAGGCTGAAGATGGCCCGGTAGATCGCCAGACCCGGCAGCAGCGGGACGATGCCGCAGATCGAGACGACGACCCCGGGGATGCCCCAGCGCCAGGCCAGCCCCTCGGCCAGGAAACCGACGCCGAGGGCGGCGAGGCCCGCCGCCGAGATCGGACCGAGCCCGAGGTCCAGCCCCAGGCTGTAGAGCAACCACAGCGCACCGCCCGCGAGCCCCGAGCAGAGCACCGCCCGCAGGTCGGCGTACCCCGCGAGCGCCCAGGTCATCGAGGCCGCGGCGGCCGCGGCGACCTGCCCGCCGAGGGGGTAGACGGCACCCTCGGAGAACTGCAGGTCCAGCGGCACGCCGCCGCGCTGGGCCAGGTCCAGCACCCCGGCGATGCCGACGACGATGCCGGTCGTCAGCAGCATCGTCTCGAAGGCCCGGCCGCTGGCCGTCACGTAGAACCCGGCGATCGCGTCCTCGGCCGACCCGACCAGGAACAGCCCCGCCAGCAGCGGCACGATGCCGGCCCCGACGACCAGCGACGGCGGGATCCCGCCCAGCCAGTCCGGGAACGTCGGCTGGTACACGAGCAGGGCGACCGCGACCAGCGTCGCCGTCGCCGCCCCGGCCACCTGCTGGAAGAACGCGGGCAACCCGCGCCGGTTCGCCGCGGCCAGCAGCAGCTGCAGGACGGCGCTGGTCGCCCCCGCGGCGAGCGAGACGCCGAGGCCGCCGCCGAGCAACCAGCCGACCGAGAAGGCGAGCCCCACGACGGCCCCGTGCGCGACCATCGGGCGGTAGCGCCTTGGACGGCGCAGCAGGACCCGCAGCCGCCGTCGCAGCACGTCGGGGTCCATGCCCTCGGCCGCGTCGTGCGCGAGTTGGTAGAGCCCGGCCAGGCGGGAGTAGTCGGTGGCCCGGACCTGCACGACGCGGACCGCGGTGAGCGGCGTGCCCGAGGAGTCCGGGGCCGAGACGATGACCGCGGTGAACGTGATGTCGACCTGCGTGTGGGCGAGCCCGGCCCCGAGGGCGGCCCGCAGCGTGAGGGCGGTGACGTCGGCGGCGGGCGCCCCGCAGGAGAGCAGGGCCTCGGCCATCCGGGCCAGCGCGGTGACGGTCCGCAGGTCGTCGTCGTCACGGGGCGCGTCGTCGGCCCGGGCGGCGATCTCGGCGGCCTCCTTGCCGATCAGCAGTCGCCCCACCCGGTTCCGTACACGTCCGACCACGCTGACGAACCTATCCGGTTGCCGCCTGGACGCCCCCGGGCCACGGTCGGGTCATGAGCAGCCCGAGCGGTCCCGCCCCCGACCCGACGACCGAGGGGTTCGACCCCGCCGACCCGCCCGTCCCCGAGCTCGAGGTCGACGAGGACGTGGCCCCGCGCCCCGAGGAGGAGATCGCCGACGCGGCCCGCGACACCCCGTAGTCTCTCTCCCCCTGGCCCCGCGCCCCCTTAGTCCCGCGGCAGCACCACGCCCGCGGCCCCGCCCCCGCGCCGGACCGGTTCGGCGACCGCCAGCACCCGACCGTCGGGCAGGAGCTCCAGCGCGGCGGCGGCCCCGATCTCCTCGGTCTCCCGGAAGACGTGCCCGCGGGCGACCATCTCGCGGCCGAGGTCGGAGTCGAGGTAGGCCGGTTCGGCCGCGGCCCCGGCGGCGGAGTTCTGCTCCGACACCCGGGGGGCGGCCACCGCCTCCGGCAGGCTCTGCCCGCCGTCGAGGCGGTTGACGAGGATTCCGTAGACGGTGCCGATGATGGTCGCGCCGCCCGGCGAACCGACGGCCAGCAGCGGCCGGCCGTCCTGCAGCACGATCGTCGGGGCCATGGACGAGCGGGGCCGCTTGCCCGGGCCGGGCAGGTTCGGGTCGGGGACGCCGGCGACCACGGGGACGGCGTTGAAGTCGGTGAGCTCGTTGTTGAGCAGGAACCCGCGGCCGGGGACCACGATGCCGGAGCCGCCCGTCTGCTCGATCGTGAGCGTGTAGGCGACGACGTTGCCCGCCGCGTCGGCGGTGGTGAGGTGGGTGGTCGAGGGGCCCTCGTACCCGCCGTCCACGGCCTCCCCGCCGCTGCCGCAGCCGGTTCCGTCGAGGGCACCGGGGGCGACGGGGCGGGGCAGCGTCGCCGGCGGGGAGATCAGGCAGGCCCGGGTGGCCGCGAACTCCTCCGAGGTCAGCCGACGGGTCGGGACGTCCTGGACGTCGCCGTCGCCCACCCAGCGGTTGCGGTCGGCGAAGGCGAGGGCGGCGGCCTCGAGGCGGAGGTGCTCGCGGTCGGCGGCACCGAGTTCCGGGGCGGTCCCACCGGCGGTCTCGAAGATGTTGAGCGCCTCCCCGACCGTCGTCCCGCCGCTGCTCGGCGGGGCCATCCCGTACACGTCGAGCCCGCCGTGGCGGACGTGCGTGGGGACCCGTTCCAGCGCGTCGTAGGCCAGCAGGTCGGCCATCGTCATGCCGCCGGTCAGGACCTCGCGGGTGACCCCGTCGGCGACCGGGGGCGCGGTCACGGTGTCGACGACGGCGCGGCCGAGCTCCCCGCCGTAGAACGCGCCCGCCCCCTGCTCGGCGAGCAGCCGGTAGGTGGCCGCCAGGTCGGGGTTGCGGAACACCGACCCGACGGCGGGGGCGTCCCCGTCGGGCAGGAAGAGCGCTGCGGTGGAGGAGAAGTCGCGGAACCGTTCGGCGTTGTCGAGGGTCTGCGACCGGAACGTCTCGTCGACCACGAAACCCCGCTCGGCCAGGGCGGCCGGCCCCGAGAGCACGTCGGCCAGGCTCATCGTCCCGCCGTCGGCGAGGGCCTCGGCCCAGGTGTCCGGCGTCCCCGGGACCCCGACGGAGATCCCGGAGTTCACCAGGTCGTCGAAGGGGTACGGCGTCCCGTCGTCCTGCAGGAACCCGTCGGCCTGCAGCGAGGCCGGAGCCGTCTCCCGCCCGTCGAGGGTGCGGACGGTCCCCGTCCGCGCGTCGTAGTGGACGAAGAATCCCCCACCCCCGACCCCGGCCGAGTAGGGCTCGGTGACTCCCAGCGCGGCGGCGGTCGCGACGGCGGCGTCCACCGCGTTCCCCCCGCGCCGCAGCACGTCCAGGCCGATCTCGGTGGCGTCGGGATCGACGCTGGACACCGCCCCGCCGAAACCGGTGGCCGTGGCCTGCTTCGGCGGGGCGGCCTCCTCGGCGGCGGCGGGCCCGGCCGCGACGGTGGAGACGGACAGGCAGAGCAGGCCGGTCGTCGTCACGGCGGCCAGGGTGCGTCCTCGCATGGGCGGGACCCTCTCAGGAGGAGCACAGCAACCGCAAGGGTCAGGGACGGATCGGGGGTGTCCCCGATGGTCGTTCGGGGTCGCCGCGACCCAGGCTGGAGCCATGACCGACAACGGATCCTTCCCCGCCGACCAGCCCGCCCACCCCCTCCGTCTCGACAAGGGCCCCGGGGCGACCGGCGCCCCGGGCGTCGAGCGCTTCTACGCCTGGCTGCGCCGCACCGGCCTGGTCCGCGAGGACGACCGGATCGTGGGCGGGGTCTCGGGCGCCCTGGCCCGCCGGGTGGGGGTCGCCCCCGTCGCCGTCCGGGTGGCCTTCGCCGTGCTGGCCCTCGTCGGCGGGTTCGGCCTGGCCCTCTACGGCCTGGCCTGGGCGCTGCTGCCCGACCGCTCCGGTCGGATCGAGGCCGAGGCGGCCCACCACGGCGACGTGTCCGGAGCGCTGGTGGCAGCCGTCGTCCTGGTCGTCGCCGACCTGCTGCTGGGGACGCCGCTGCGCCTGTGGGTGTGGTGAGGGCCGCTCAGAAGATCGAGGCCGGGGGTCGGGCGGGCGCCGGCTCCGCGGCGGGGCCGGCCCCCGCGGCCGCGGCCCGGGCGGTCGGCACGGCCACCCCCATCCAGCGTCGGCACACCCAGGCCGGAGCCCCGTCCGGCCCGTCCGGCGCGGTCGGCCCGGCCTCCTCCAGCTCCACCACCCCGGTGTTCAGCAACCCCGTCCGGACCACGAAGTCGGCGTCGACGTCGCCCACCCGCGATCCCGCCCAGGTCCGGATGGCCGCCCCGTGGCTGACCAGCGCGAAGGTGCCTGCCCCGGCGGCCGCGGCGGCGGAGCGGGCGGAGGCGACGGCGGCGTCGAACCGGGCGAAGAACTCCGTCCCGGACTCGGCCCCCGGCATCCGTACCTCGGTCCGGCCGTGCAGCCACTCCCCGACGACCCCCAGGTAGGCGCGCACCGACTCCTCGTCGCCGCACATCTCCCGGTCCCCGGCCGCGACCTCGCGCAGACCGGGCAGCACGGTCACGTCGAGGCCCAGCGCGGCCGCGAGCGGGGCCGCGGTCTCGCGCGCCCGGGTGAGCCCGGAGGACCCGATCCATCCGATCCTCTGGTCGCGCAGCAGCCCGACCAGGTCCTCGGCCTGGCCCCGTCCCACCTCGTCCAGCGAGGGGCCGGGCACGGCGGTGTCGAGGAGGTGGCGGACGTTGGAGACGGTCCGGCCGTGGCGGACGAGGATCAGGCGCACCGGCCCAGCCTCTCAGCCCGGCCGGCGGGACGACCCGCGGGACGACTCACAGGACGACGTCGAGCCGTCCCCCCGTGCGCCCGCCCACGAACCGGAGCAGGCGGGCCTGCAGGTCCACGTCCATCCCCCGGCCGGTGACCATGGTGATCCGGCCGAGGATCCGCCGCAGGTCCTCGGCGGTGACGTCGCGCTGATCGGTGACGACGCCGGAGGCCCGTTCGCGGGCGATCTCGCGGGCCAGCTCGGCGACCGCCCAGGGTGCCGGGCGGTCGAGGTCGAGCACCGGGCCGTAGAGGTGGCGCAGGAGAGCCCGGTCGGAGGCCGTCAGGTCGTCCAGCAGGTTGGTCTCGCTGACGTCGCCGCTGACCGCCCCGACCGCCCCGACACCGGTGACCCCCGTGACGCCGCGGGTCGCCCCGACCCCACCGGGGGCGGTGACGCCGCTGCCGGCCAGACTCCTGGTGACCGTCCCGATCCTCATGACCCTCTCCCTTCGGTCACTAAATGTGTAGCAAGTGTGACTCCGGGATGTGACGGTTCTTGAGCGTCATTCACCCGGACGGGCTACCCGAGGGTCAGGACCCGTCGTCGGGCCGGGCCGCGCCGATCTGGGTCAGCACGTCGTCCATGACCCGGGCGAGGTCGATCGAGCGCTGCCCGGGCACGTGCGGGGACTCGGTCAGACCGGCGGCCAGGCAGTCGTGCACGTGCTCGACGAGGAAGCGGTGGCCGGTGGCGACCGCGTGCTCGTACCGGTCGGCGCGCCCGTCGTGGTCGCGCACCGTGAAACCGGAGAGCGAGTAGAGCGGTGCGTGCGCCTCGATCCACCCCGCGGTCCCCTCGATCCAGGCCCCGCGGGCCGCCTGGGCGACCATCGTGGTCGAGAGCGCCGCCAGCGCCCCGCCGGGCCAGCCCAGCGCGATCGAGACCTGCTCGTCGAGACCGTCGGCGGTGATCGTGCCCAGGGCCCGGACGCGGTCGGGGGCGCCGAGCAGCTCGTGGGCCAGGCCGAGCGGGTAGGGGCCGAGGTCGAGCAGCGACCCCCCGCCCAGCTCCACCTCGTGGAACCGGCGCAGCGAGGAGGGCGCGGGGAAGCCGAGGTCGGCGTGGATCATCCGGACCTCGCCGATGGCCCCGGAGCCGACGACCTCGAGCAGGGCCGCGGTGGCCGGCAGGAAGCGGGTCCAGTAGGCCTCCATGCAGAACACCCCCCGCTCGGCGGCGGTCGCGACGAGCCGGGCGGTGGCCGCCGCCGACGCGGTCATCGGCTTCTCCACGACGACGGCCTTGCCCGCTCCGATCGCGGCCAGCGCCGGGGCCAGGTGCTGGGGGTGGGGCGTCGCCACGTAGACCACGTCGACGCGCGGGTCGGCCACCATCGCGGCGACGTCGTCGTAGGCCGTGACGTCGCCCCCGGGCCGGACCTCGGCGGCGAAGCGGGCCGCGCGCTCCAGACGCCGGGAGGTGACCGCCACGAGCTCGCCGCCGGGGACGAGTTCGAGGGCCTCGGCGTAGGCCCGGGCGATGCCCCCCGGCCCCACGAAGCCCCAGCCCCAGGAGTCCCGACCCTCGACCGAACCGTCCGTGCTCATGCCCGATCCTCCCCTCGTGACCCCGCCGGGCGCAGGTCGAGGAGGTCCTCGCGCGTGGGCAGGGAGGCCGCGGCCCCCGCGTGCCCCACGGTCCAGGCCGCGACCCGCGCGGCCCGTCCGGCCGCCTCGACGAGCCCCGACCCCGCCAGCAGCCCGTCGACCAGCCCGGCGACGAAGGAGTCCCCCGCCGCGGTCGCGTCGACGACACCACCCGGCGGTGCGACCGCCTCGACCTCGACCGCCCCGCCCGGGGTGACCACGAGCGCCCCCGCCGCCCCCCGCGTGACGATCGTGGTCCCCGTCGGCCGCACCGTGCGGGCGAGCCCGACCAGCTCCTCGACCCCGGCCCCGGCGCCGCTCGCGGCGTCACGACCGGCCAGCACGGCGAGCTCGGCGGTGTTGGGGACGAGCAGGTCGGCCCGGCGCAGCAGCTCGTCCGGCAGCGGGCGGGCCGGCGCGGGGTTGAGCACGAGCAACCCCGTGCACAGCCGGGCCGCGGCCAGCAGGGCCTCGTCGGCGACCTCGCACTGCAGCAGCACGACGCGGGCGCCGGCGACGGTCGCCGTCGCGGCCCCCACCTCCTCGGCACCGAGCCGCCCGTTGGCCCCGGGGCTGACCACGATCGTGGACTCACCGTCGTGGACCAGGACGACGGCCACGCCCGAGGGACCCGGGACCCGGCCGACCCCGGAGACGTCGAGGGCCTCGGCCCGCAGGCCGGCCAGCAACCGCTCCCCCTCGTCGTCCTCCCCGACCAGCCCGACCATGGCGGTCCGGCGCCCGAGCCGGGCGCAGGCGACCGCCTGGTTGGCCCCCTTGCCCCCCAGCCCCCGGGCGAGGTCGACGCCCCCGGCCGTGTGCGTCGTCGTCCCGGCGACGGGCAGCGCCTCCAGCTCGAGCACCAGGTCGACGTTGATCGAGCCCACCACGCACACGTCGCGCACGTGCTCGGCGTGCAACCGCCCGTGGGAGTCCCGGTGCAACCCGGCGCCTACCTCGGGGTCGCGCTCCGTCCCGTCCATCCCGCTCTCCTCCCTCACCACGGGCGCCACCGGCACCCGTTCCTCAGTGACCGGCCGGCAGGACCCAGACCGAGGCCACCGCCGGGTCACCGAGGTCCACCTCGTCACCACCGCCGATCCGCACGACGGTGGTCCCGGCGAACTCCCGCCGCCGCAGCACGTCCAACCGCACGTCCAACCCCAGCCCCAGCTCGGCGAAGTACCGCAGCACCTCCGGGTCGGCGTCGGAGATGCGGGCGACCACCCCGGCCGAGCCGACCGGGACGTCGGCCAGGGAGTGCGCGCCCGGCTGCGGCACCGAGCCGTCCTGGCGCGGGATGGGGTCACCGTGCGGGTCGCGTTCGGGGTGCCCGAGCCGATCGTCGAGGGCCGCGAGGAACCGCTCGGAGACGGCGTGCTCCAGCACCTCCGCCTCCTCGTGCACCTCGTCCCAGGCGTAGCCCAGGTCGGTGACCAGGAACGTCTCGAGCAGCCGGTGCCGGCGCACGACGGCGAGGGCGTGGCGACGGCCGTCCTCGGTCAACGCCACCCCGCCGTAGCGCTCGTGCTCCAGGAGGCCCGCGTCGGTCAGCTTCCGCACCGCCTCCGAGGCCGTGGACGGGCTCACGCCGAGCTGGCGGGCCAGCATCGACAGGGTCACCTTGTCGGAGGACCACTCCCCGGCCGCGTAGACGGCCTTGAGGCAGTCCTCCGCCGCGGGCTGGACGGCTCGCCCGGGCGCGGCGGGGGGACGACGCGAGGTCGGGGTCACCGGATCAGCTTGCCAGGTGCTGGACTGCTCGGGTGCGCCGCGACCCCTCCGACCCGCCGCCCCTCGCCGACCCCCACGCCGACCCCCACGCCGACCCCCACGACGACCCCCACGCCGACCCCCACGACGACCCCCACGACGTGGCCGCCGCGACCACGGCCCGCCGGTTCCGCGACGCCCGGGTGCCCCCGGCCGGGGTCCACCTCGACTCCGCCGCCGCCGGTCGCTCCTCGCGCGCGGTGCTGGCCGCGGTGCACGCGCACACGGTGGCCGAGACGGTCCACGGGGCCGCACCCGCCCTCGCCCGCGCGGCCGGGGTCCTCGACCGGGGCCGGGCGCAGACGCTGGACCTGCTGGGCGGGCAGGCCGGGGCCGCCCTGGCCTTCACCCACTCCGCGGGTGACGCGCTGAACCGCCTGGTCGCCCTGCTGCTCCCGACCGCGGAGGCGCGTCGGGCGGGCGTGCTGCGGGTGCGGGGCGAGTACGCGCCGAACAGCGCGGCGTGGCGCGCGGCCGGGGTCCGCGACCGGGTGGTCGGGAGCGGTCCCCGGATCGACCCCGAGGAGTTCGACGCGGCCCTGCGCCGCGAGCTCCGTGCCGGACGGCCCGCCTTCGTGCACCTCACCTGGGTCGGCTCCCACGTCGGCACCGTGCAGGACGTCGGAGCCCTGCTCGCCGTCGCCCGCGACCACGGGCTGCCCACCGTCGTGGACGCGGCCCAGGCCTTCGCCCACGTCGACACCCGCGCGGCGGCGGCCGCCGACGTCGTCTACGGCACCTCGCGCAAGTGGCTGACCGGACCCCGCGGGGTCGGCTTCTGCGCCCTGCGGGGCCGCTTCGCGGCCCTGGCGCCCCGGATGGAACCGTTCGAGGCACATCACGCCGGCCGGGTCGGATTCGCCCACGCCGTGGCGGAGCTGCACGACCTCGGTCCCGCGGACGTCGTCGCCGGGCTCGCGGCCGTCGGGGCCCGCACCCGGGCGGTGCTGCGCGACCTGCCCGCCTGGGACGTGGTCGAGGCCGGGCCGGAGGGCACCACGGCCCCGGGCGCCACGACGACGCTGCGCCCGCGCGGCGCGGTCCCGCCCGACGTCACGGCGAGCGTCGCCCGGCTGGCCGCGCACGGCGTCCTGGTGACCGCGGCCGGGCGGGAGCGCAGCGAGGAGATGACCGCGGACGTCCTGCGGGTCAGCCCGCACCTCGACGTCACCGAGGCCGACCTGGCCCGGGTGCGCGCCCTGCTGCTCGACCCGCCGACGGGCGACCTCGCGGAGTCGCTGCCACAGTGACCGGGATCGGACGACCGGGACCTGCGGGTCCGCAGCACGAGGAGAGGCAAGAACCATGCGCGGCAAGATCATCGTCCTCGTCGCCGGCGCCACCGGGTACGTGCTCGGCGCCCGGGCGGGGCGGGAGCGCTACGAGCAGATCGTCGACGCGGCGGGCCGGTTGTGGGGCAACCCCTCGGTGCAGAAGCGGGTCGACGCCGCCGAGGACCGCGCCGCCGACCTCGCGCGGCAGGCCGGGGCCAAGGCCAAGGAGCAGGTCGGCCAGGCCGCCGGGGCGGTCAAGGAGACCGTGGGCGAGAAGATCGCCGAACGCCGCGACGGTGGCGCGGGCGGCAAGAGCGGGGACGGGACCGAGGTCCTGGGCGACCAGCACTCCACCCGCGGCCCGCAGGACTGACACCCCACCCCGGACGGTCCGCGCGGAACTCACCGCGCGGGCCGGGGGCCGGGCCCGGACAGTGGCCCCATGAGTTCCACCGTCGGTGACCACCTCGTCTCCCGCCTCGCGACCTGGGGGGCGCGACGTTTCTACGGCTACCCCGGTGACGGGATCGGCGGGGTGATCTCCGCCGTCGGCCGGGCGCAGGAACGCGGCGAGGCCGAGTTCGTGCAGGTGCGCCACGAGGAGACGGCGGGTTTCGCGGCAACCGCCGACGTGAACTTCGGCGGCTCCCCGCTGGGCGTGTGCGTCGTGACGTCCGGACCCGGTGCGGTGCACGCCCTCAACGGGCTCTACGACGCGAAGCTCGACCACGTGCCGGTGGTGGCCGTGCTGGGGCAGACGGCGACCACCGCGCTCGGCACCTCCTACTACCAGGAACTCGACCTCGTCCGGTTGTTCTCCGACGTCGCCGGGGAGTTCGTCTTCCAGGTCACCTCGCCCGGCCAGCTCCAGCACGTGGTGGACCGGGCCGCCCGGTTCGCGCTGGACCGGAGGACGGTGACCGCGATCGTCCTGCCCTCCGACGTGCAGGAGGCCGACGCGGTCACGACCGTCCCCGAGGGTCACGGCTGGACGCACACGTCGGCGGTTCCCAGCAGTCCCCCGAACGTCCCGCGGGAGACGCACCTCCGGGACGCGGCCGACCTGCTGCGGTCGGGACGCCGGGTCGCGATCCTGGCCGGCGTGGGAGCGGCCGGGGCCACCGAGGAACTCACCGCGGTGGCCGACGCGTTGGGCGCCGGGGTCGCGAAGGCGTTGCTGGGCAAGACGATCCTCGACGACCGGCTGCCGTGGGTGACGGGGGCCATCGGCCTGCTCGGGACCCGGCCGAGCTACGAGCTCATGCGCGGCTGCGACGTGCTGCTCCTGGTGGGCACGACCATGCCCTACAGCGAGTACTACCCCGCCCCCGGGCAGGCCCGTGCGGTGCAGATCGACGTCGACGGGACCCGCTGCGGCCTGCGCTACCCGACCGAGGTCAACCTCGTCGGGGACGCGGCCCTCACCCTGGCCGCGCTGCTGCCGTTGCTGGAGGGTGCCGAACCGGACCCGGGGTGGCGCGAGGACGTCGCCCGCTGGAACACCGTCTGGGACGAGTGGGGTCGCGAACGCGCCGAGGCGGCCGCGGACCCGCTGAACCCCGAACTCGTGGTGCGCGAGATCTCCCCGCGGCTCGACGACGACCACCTGGTGGCGGTGGACTGCGGGACGGTCACCAGCTGGTTCGCCCGCGACCTCGACCTGCGTCCCGGCCAGCTCGCGTCGCTGTCGGGGACGCTGCTCTCGATGGGCGGGGGCATGCCCTACGCCCTGGCCGCCAAGCAGGCCCATCCCGACCGCCCGGTGCTGGCGATGGTGGGTGACGGGGCGATGCAGATGAACGGGATCAACGAACTGGTCACCGTCGCGCAGCGGTGGCGCACCTGGGCCGATCCCCGCTTCGTGGTGCTGGTGCTGAACAACCGGGACCTGTCCTTCGTCGCCTGGGAGGCCCGGGCCGTGCAGGGCGAGGTCCCCTTCGACGCCGCCATGGACGTCCCCGACCTCCCCTACGCCGACTACGCCGGCCTGCTCGGGCTGGGCGGGCGCCGCCTCGACTCCCCCGGGGACGTCACCGCCGTCCTCGACGAGGCCTTCGCGGCCCGTCGCCCCACCGTGATCGACGCGGTCGTCGACCCCACGGTGCCGATGATCCCCCCGCACGTCAGCAAGGAGCAGGTCCTGGCCACCCTGGCCTCGCAGCTGAAGGGGGACCCGGCGGCCGGGCACATCGTCCTCGAGGGGGCCCGCGAGACCGTGGGCGCCGCGGCCCGGGCGCTGACCCGGCGGTGGGGCCGTCAGCGCGAGGGGTCGGAGGACGGGTCGGGGTCCTCCGCCGGGTGAGGACCGGCCGGGGCGGGGCGGCCCGACCGGACCGCCTGCAGGGCCCGCTGCGGCAGCACGTACCAGCTGAGCAGCACGAGCAGGCCGACGGCACCCCCGGCGAGCACGGCGGCGACCCGCCCGAGCGCGACGTCGACGACGAGGACCACCCCGCCGCTCACGACCAGCCCGACCGTCGCCAGCCCGGCCTTGGCGAACCGGTTGCCCACCTCGACCAACCGGGCCTTGGACCGCATCCGGAACAGGGCCCGGTGGAAGCCCACGGGGGCGATGAACAGCACCACGGCGGTCACCGACAGCAGCAGCACCCCGGCGTAGAGACCGCGCTGGAACCCGGTCAGCTCGGCGAAGCGGGTCTGGAACGGCAGCGTCATGAGGAAACCGGTGAGCAGCTGCACACCGGTCTGCACCACCCGCAGCTCCTGCAGCAGCTCGATCCAGTTGCGGTCGAGGCGTTCCGTCGGGGTCTCGTTGCGCAGGGCCGCGCCCCCCGGCGGGTCGACCGGTGACGTCGGCGGTGGCGGCGGTGGGCCCGGAACGGGCGGCGGCGGGGCGGGCACCACCCCACTCTCCCCCGCCCCGGTCCCGGACCCCGCCGGGCGGGGTCGTAGGACGGTCCCGGCCCGGCGGTGGCAAGGTAGGGGCAGGACCCGGGGACGGCGGAGAAGCAGGCGTGTCGGGTTGCACCACAGGAAGATTCGAGAGAGGGGCACCCATGGACCCGTTCCTGGAGGTCTCAGCCGTCCAGAAGCTCGCCGACGCCGTCGCCGAGGTCGCCGAGGTGCTGGCCCTCGGCGGCGAACCGTTGGAGGTGGCCGAGCTCGTGGTCGGTCACAGCTGCGACCTGGTCGCCGCCTCGGCGGCCGGGATGCTGGTCGAACGGGCCGGGGAGGGGTTGCAGCTGCTGGCCGCCTCCTCGCCGCTGTCCAGCCGGTTGGAGCTGTTCCAGCTGCAGGCCGACGAGGGGCCGTGCATCGAGGCCGTCGCCTCGGGCCGGGCGCTGGCCGTCGACTCCGCCGCCGAGATCGCCCGGCGCTGGCCCCGGTTCGCTCAGGCCGCCGAGCAGCACGGCGCCCGCGCGGTCCTCACCGTCCCGCTGATCGTCGGGGAGCGACGCATCGGCGCCCTCAACCTCTTCCGCGACCGCGAGGGCGCGTGGGCGGAGTGCGACCAGACCATCGTGCGGGCCCTGGCCTCGCTCGCCGCCGCGGCCGTGCTGCAGTCGATCTCGACGTCCCGGCAGGACGAGCTGGCGACCCAGCTGCAGGCGGCGCTGACCAGCCGGGTCATCGTCGAGCAGGCGAAGGGGGTGCTGGCCGAGCGGCACCAGGTGCACCCGGACGAGGCGTTCGCGCGCCTGCGGACGGGGGCCCGCTCACGCCGCGAGCGCCTGCACGACGCGGCGCAGCGCGTGGTCGACGAGCTGGCGGAACGGGATCAGAGCGTCGTGATGCCCGGCTGAGCCTGGTGCGGGGCCGGTCGGGCGTCCTGCTCGCGCACCGACCGCCCCGCCCCGGCGGCGGGGGCCAGTGCCGCGGCGACCGCGGGATGACCGGACGGGCTCTGGCCCTCGGCGATGCGGGTCAGGTCGGCGACCAGGGCCGAGCTCACGTCGAAGAGCTTGACGTTGTGGGTCTGCGAGGCGGTCGAGAGCCGCTTGAAGGCGGCGTCCTCGGTGCAGGCGGTGAGCGCCATGATCGCGCCCTTGGCCAGGTCGATGACGGGCCGTCGTTGGAGGGCCCGCTTGATCTGGTCGAGCTCGGCCCGCAGGGCGTCGACCTCGGCCGCGGAGCTGTCCGGGGCCGGGTGGTCGGGGCCGTGGTCGTGCGCGGCGTCCTGCATGTGGGTGGTACCCCCGTCGTGTCCTGCTGGTGGTCAGCAACAAGACCGTGCGGCGGGGTCCGGGCCGTTCGGTGAGGACAACATCCTATCGAATTCCGGAGCGATGCCCACCGCGACCCACCCCGGGCCCAGCGTTCACTCTTCAGGGAGGACCCAGCTCAAGTCCAGCGAGTCCCCACCCGACACCCAGTCGTCCCGGCCGGCGAGATGCTCGGGTCACCCGATCAGGCGGCCACCCGCCCAGGTCAGCGACCCACCCTGGAAGTCCTGTCGGACGCCGCCGGCGACCGGGTACTCCTCGCTCGTGGGGTAGCCCAGCCGACCGGTCTCCCACCCCTGCGCCTGCCACCCGCGCAGGATCGCCCCGCGCAGCGTGTGGGCCCCCGAGGCCGGGCTCCAGTAGACGAAGCCGTTGCGGAAGGCCTGCCCGGCGCCCCCGCCGCGCAGCCCGCCGAACTCGTCGGAGGACGGGAAACCCAACCGGGAGGACTCCCAGCCCTGCGCGGCCCAGCGGTCGCGGACCGCACCCCAGACCGGGTGCGCCCCGGTGGCCGGGCTCCAGAAGACGGAGCCGCCCTGGAAGTGGGTCACGGCTCCGCCGGGCACCGACGCCTCGGACGTGGTCGGGAACCCGAGGCGTCCGCGCTCCCAACCGAACGAGGCGTACTCGGCGAGGATCGCGCCGCGGACGGCCTGCGCCCCGGTGGCGCCGCTGAAGTACACCGACCCGTTCTGGAAACGCTGCAGCGCACCGCCCCGGACGCCGAACTCGGCCCCGGTCGGGTAGCCGAGGGCACTGTTCTCCCAGCCGAGGGAGGCCCACCGGTCGCGGATGGCCCCGCGCACCGGAGCCGCCCCGGAGGCCGGCGACCAGTACAGCGAACCCCCCTGGAACGCCTGCCCGAAACCACCGCCGCGCAACGGACCGTACTCGTTGCCGACCGGGAACCCGAGGGCACCGCCCTCGGCCCCGCTCGCCAGGTAACCGCCGAGCAGTGCACCCTTCACCCGGGTGCTGCCGTAGCTGCGCGAACCGTCGCTGAGGGTGGCGAAGGCGGCGGGCCTGCGGCCGCTGCCGAAGTCGGCCACCCAGTAGCTGCGCCAGACGTCCCGGCCGCCCGCGGTGGTGCGGGTGTAGACCATGCCGATCCCGACGGAGTTGTAGCCCCCGTCGAGCATGACGGCCTTGTGGGCCGGGGAGTTCAGCCAGCTGGTGATCGCGAGCTGCGCGTTCTCCTTGCCGTTGCGGTCCGGCACGCCCATGTCGGCGGTGGCGACGATCTCGCCCCAGCGCGGGAAGCCGGAGAGGAGGCGGGGCAGGTCGGGGTTGTGCTTCATCCCCGGGCCCTGGCCCAGGACGTCGGCCCAGCGCTGGGCGACCCCGTCCAGGGTCGGGTCGATGCTGACCGGGCCGGCCCCGACCCTGGCCCGCTCCGCGTTGAACCCGGCGAGGATCTGCTGCTCCTGGACCGCGGCCGGGACGACCGGGGCGAGGACCTCGGCGGCGTCGGCCGCCCCCGCGGTGGCGACGGCGAGCGCCGGGGCCGACACGGCGATCGCGAGCGCGGCGGCGAGCCGGGTCACGAGACGGCGGCCGCGCGGCGTCGAGGGGCGGTGCGGGGCCGAGGTGCGCTGCGGGTGGGGCAGGAAGGTCACGTCAAGGTTGTCGGCTCCACGCTCGGGTGACCCGATCCCCCGTACGGTGGGACCGAGCGAGCCATGATCGTCACTTTCCGTATCACTTTGAGGAGATCACACGAATGGACTCACCCGTTCGGGTGACGGCCCGGGTCGAGGACGGCTCCACCGTCGTCGGGGAACGGGCCCGCAGCGACGCCCCCGGGACCCCGCTGCTGCTCCTGCCCGGTCAGTCGCTCGGGCCGGACGTCTTCACCGGGTTCGCCGACCTCCTGGACCGCGGCACCTTCGTCGTGGCCACCCGGGGCACCGAGGGGAGCGCGCGGGCCCGCGAGAGCGCCTGGACCACCGAGCTGTTCGCCGCCGACGCCGTCGCGGTCCTCGACGCGGCCGGCATCGCGCGCTGCGACGTGCTGGGCTTCTCGATGGGCGGACGGGTCGCCCAGCAGCTGGCCGCCCGCCACCCCGACCGGGTGCGCCGGCTGGTGCTCGCCGCGACCGGGCCGGGGGGACGGGCCGAGGTCGCGCGGCCGGCCGAGGTCGACGCGATGCTGCCCACGGCCGTCGCCGAGGAGGACGACGCGGCCCGCCGGGCCCTGGCCGAGCTGTTCTTCACCCCGGCCTTCGTCGCCGCCCACCCCGACGTCGCGGCCCGCTTCCGACCGCAGGGCACCCCTCGCTCGCGGCGGCGGCACCACGCCGCCAGCCGCCGCCACGACGCCGCCGACCTGCTCCCCCGCATCCAGGCCCCGACCCTGGTCCTGCACGGCCTCGAGGACCGGTTGACCCCGCCCGGCAACGCGGACGTCCTGGCCCGCGCGATCCCCGACGCCGACGTCCACCTGCTCCCCGGAGCCCGGCACGGCTGCCTGCACGAACCGGCCGGACCGGCGCTCGCGGCCGTCACCGCGTTCCTCGGCCGGGACGGCTGACCGCGTCAGGGTCAGGGTCGGGGTCACTGCGCGGCGCGCGGTCGGCTCACCAGGTCGCCGAGGGCATGTTCCAGGGGGTGACGACCTGGATGTCGCTCGGTCGCGCGGAGATCGGGCCCGGCAGCGCCCGTCGGGCCTGCAGCAGGACGTGCGCCGCCCGCCGGACGTCGGTGCGCAGGTCGTGGTGCAGCACCGCGGAGATGCGCCCCTGCTGCAGCAGGGGCGAGTTCTCGCCGTCGAGGTCGTGGGCCAGGAACACGGCGCAGTCCCGGCCGGCCCGGTCGAACGCGTCGAGCACCGCGGCGTTGCCGCCCGCCCCCGCGTACATCGAGTAGACCCCCCGCACCCCGGGGTCGGCCTCGAGCGCGTCCCGCACCCGGCGGACGAGTTCCACGGGACCGTCGTCGTCGACGACGTCGAGGACGCGGCAGCCCGGGGCGAGCCGGCGCAGGACGCCGCGGAACCCGATCTCGCGGTCGTCCTCACCGCGGAACGACGCGCTGCCGCGCACCACCAGCACGGCGGGCTCCGACGGGCCGGAGGTCGGTCCCAGCCACCGGGTCAGCAGGTAGGCCGCGGTCGACCCGGCCGCCCGGTTGTCGACCCCCACGTAGGCGGCGCGCGGGGTGCCGGGCAGGTCGGTGACGAACGTGACCACGGGGATGCCCGCCGCGACGACCCGGCGGACCGCGGCGTCCACCGCCGGGACGTCGGGCGCCTTGAGGACCACGCCGTGCGAACCGGTCCGGACGATCCGGTCGAGGTCGGCCACGAGGGCGGCCACCTCCCCCTGCTCGTGCAGGTGGAAGCGCGAGCGCAGGACCGCGGGCCGCAACGAGGGCAGCTCGGCCTCGAGCGCGCCGCGCACCGCCGCGGAGAACCGGGCGGGCGCCTGCATCACGAGGTCGACCATGAACGTGCGACCGTTCAGCCGCAGCTGGGTGCGCTGCCGGTCGAGGTCGGCGACGGCCTGCTGCACCTCGGCGACGGTGCTGGCCCGCACCCCGCCCCGGGCGTGCAGGACCCGGTCGACGGTGGCCTCGGACAGGCCGGCCTGGGCGGCGATCTCACGTATCCGGTAGGGATGGGCCACCCGACGATCCTGAGGCGTTCTTGAGGGGTTTTCAAGGTTCCGGACCCCTCGGCGCGGTCCTACCGTCGAGGGGTCGGACCTCGGAGAACTCCGGCACCGGCGTCGGAGGCGACGCCGGACCCCACGTCAGCATCGACGCTCGACCGAAAGGCGGGATCCGCATGAGCGCCCCCACCACCCAGCGTGCCACCTCGACCTCCTCCGCCGGGGCGGCCGGCCCCGTCTGGTTCACCCCGGCCGACTGCGACCTGGCCGAGTTCCGGGCCACCGTCGAGGTGCAGACCGATCTGGCCGACTACCCCTACGCCGACGCCGTCGACCGCAACGTGCTGATCTACGGCGAACGGCTGCGCGCCCACCTGGCCGACGAGGGCACCTACCGCGACGTGCAGGCCGAACTCGTCCGCGCGCTGCGCGAGGGTCCGGGGATCGTGGTGTTCCAGCAGGCGTTCGCCCCCGACGTGGTCGACGCCGCCACCGAGGCGTTCCAGGCGATGATCGCCGAGCAGAAGGCGGCGGGTCAGGTCAACGGCGACCACTTCGCCGCGCCCGGGGCCAACGACCGGATCTGGGGTGCGCTGGACAAGTTCGCGGTGCGCTACCCCGAGCAGTTCGCCGACTACTACGACAACGAGATCCTCGCGCTGGTCTCGGAGGCCTGGCTCGGCCGCGGGTACCAGGTCACCTCGCAGGTGAACGTCGTCAACCCGGGCGGCAAGGCCCAGCGGGCGCACCGCGACTACCACCTCGGGTTCATGGACCGGGAGCAGGCCATGGCCTACCCCGCCCAGGTCCACGCCCTCTCCCCCGTGCTGACGCTGCAGGGAGCCGTCGCCCACGTCGACATGCCGGTCGAGACGGGTCCGACCCTCTACCTGCCCCACTCGCAGAAGTACCCGGCCGGCTACATCGCCTTCCACGACCCGGCGTTCACCGCCTACTTCGAGGAGAACTACGTCCAGCTCCCGCTGACCAAGGGCGACGCGGCGTTCTTCAACCCCGCGCTGTTCCACGGCGCGGGCACGAACGTCTCCGCCGACGTCCGCCGGATGGCGAACCTGCTGCAGGTGTCCAGCGCGTTCGGACGGGCCATGGAGACGGTGGACACGCGGGCCATCTCGACGTCGATGTTCGCGACCCTCAAGGCGCGTCGGGCCGCGGGCGTCCCCGAGCGACGGCTGCGCAACCTCGTGACCGCCGCCGCGGAGTGCTACGCGTTCCCGACCAACCTCGACCGCGACCAGCCGATCGGCGGGCTGGCCCCGCAGTCGCAGGCGGAACTGCTCTGGCAGGCGTTGGTCGAGGACTGGGACGCCGAGGCGCTGGCGACCGCCCTCGACGCGCAGGCCGCGCGCCGCGAGTTCGCCGGCTGATCAGCGGGCGGATCCGACCAACCAGACCGTGCCCCACGGCGGCAGCCAGACGTTGCCGTCGCCGCCGAGGGGCACGGCGGAGCCGGTGAGCGCGTCGACGCTGTCCAGCAGGTTCAGCTGGGCCAGTCGCGATCCGGGGAACGAGCGCCACTGCGGGGCCACGTTGGCCAGGACCAGCAGGTCTCCCAACGGGTGCCGGCGGCGCACGACGAGGATCCCCGGGTCGCTCGGCTCGAGCACCTCGGCCTGGACCCCGGCGTGCAGGTGCGGGAGCCGGGCCCGCGTCGCGGTGAGGTGGCGCAGACCGGCCAGCACGCGGCCGGGCACGGTCTCCGGGTCGGCCGCCTCGGCCAGGGCGGAGTCCTCCAGCCGGGGGCGGTGCGCCCAGCGGTTGTCGTTCTCGTGACCGGGTTCGGCGGCCCAGTCGGCCTGCCCGAGGGAGGCGACCTCGTCGCCGGACCAGAGGACGGGGATCCCGCCCCAGGCCAGGACGAGGGAGTGCGCGAGCAGGACGCGCCGGACCCCCGCGTCCTCACCCGCCCGGCGGTCCCCGTCGTCGTGGGCCTCGGTGGCCGCGGTCAGACCCGCGAGCGCCGCGGTGGTGCCGCTGATCCGCCGGTCCCCCGTGGCCGGGTTCTCCTGGAACACCAGCCCGCGGGCCGGGGAACCCGGGAAACTCCCCGAGTACCAGTCGGAGAGGAAACCCCGGTGGGCGAAGCCGGAGAGCCCCAGCGCCCCGGCGTCCTCGTCGGTGACGGCCCAGCCGATGTCGTCGTGGCAGCGCACGTAGGTGATCCAGGCGGTCGTGCTCGGCACCGGCGGCAGCGCCCGCAGGGTCGAACTGGCCAGCCGCACGTCCTGCGCGGCCAGCATCGACCAGATCTGCACCATGAGGACGTTGTGGTAGGCGAGGTCGCTGACCCGGCCGGTGTGCCGGCCCCGGCCCAGGTAGTGCACGAGGTCGTTCGGCGCCACGATCGCCTCGGCCTTGAGGATGACCGCGGGACAGGCGATCCGGGCCACGGCCCGCAGGACCTGGGTGATGCTGTGCACCTCGGGCAGGTTCTGGCTGGTCGTCCCGATCCGCTTCCAGAGGAAGGCGATGGCGTCCAGGCGCAGCACCTCGACGCCGAGGTTGGCCAGGAACAGGACGATGTCGACGTACTCGGCCAGGACGTCGGGGTTGGACCAGTTCACGTCCCACTGGAAGGAGTTGAACGTCGTCCAGACCCAGCCGTCGAGGTCCGGTTCGTGGGTGAAGTTGCCCGGCGCGAAGTCCGGGAACACCTCGGGCAGGGTCCGTTCGAAGGCGTCCGGCACCTCGCGGTCGGGGTAGACGTAGAAGTAGTCGCGGTAGCGCTGCTCCCCCGCCCGGGCCCGCACCGCCCACTCGTGCTCGCGGGCGACGTGGTTGAGGACGAGGTCCAGCACGAGACTGATCCCGCGCCGCCGCAACGTCGTGGCGAGGTCGCGGACGTCCTCGACCGTGCCGAGGTCCGGGCGCACCCGACGGTAGTCCCGCACGGCGTACCCGCCGTCGCTGTCCCCCTCGCGCGGCAGCAGCAGGGGCATCAGGTGCAGGTAGCGGACCCCCAGGCTCTCCAGGTGCCCCAACCGGGAGGCGATCCCGGCCAGGTCACCGGCGAAGCGTTCGGTGTAGGCCGCGTAGCCGATCATCGACGGTTCCTGGAACCAGTCCGGGCGCAGGGTCCGTTCGAGGTCGAGCCGGCGCAGTTCCGGGTCGCGCTCGACGAACGCGTCCGCGGCCGCCTGCAGCAGCCGGGAACCGACCGCGGCGACGCGTTCGGGCGGGTAGACCCCCGCCAGACCGGCCTCCACGTCGGGCCACCACCGCTGGACCCGCACCTCGAAGGTCTCCCGGAGTTCTTCGCTGAACCCGGGCGGGAGGACGTAGCTCGGAGCACGCACGGCGCGAGCCTAGAGCGTCCTCGATCGCTGTCCATCCCGACCCGTGGCGGCCGCGGCCAGCCCGGGCAGCGCGGCGCGGGCGTCGGGGTCGGCGGGCAGCAGCACGACGGTCGTGGCACCCGCGGCGCCGAGCGCGCCGACGCGCTCCCGCAGCTCCTCCGGGGTGCCCGCCGCAGTGAGTGCGCGCACCCAGGCGTCGGGCAGCGCGGCCGCGAAGGCGGCCCGGTCCGGGCTCGCGGCCCGCAGCTCCGCGAGTTCGGCACCGAACGGCAGCGGGCGCACGTGCGGGGCCCAGTCGGGTTCCCCGATCCACTCCAGGGCGGGACGGACGCGCTGCCGCGCCGCCGCCCCGTCCTCCCCGACCGCGGCGACGTCGAAGGCGACGACCGCGAACTCCGGGCCGACCTCGCCGCAGGCCGCACGCACCTCGGCCAGGTAGACCGGGCTGGCCGGTTCGGCCAGCACCACGCCGTCGGCGACCCGTCCCGCGAGGGCGAGCGACCGGGGCCCGCGGACGCCCGCGAGGACCGGGGGGACGACGGCGGGCGGGGCCTCCAGGCGGACCTCGCGCAGACCGCCGCCCGAGACGGTCTCCCCGCGCAGCAACGCGCGCAGCCCGACGAGGTAGTCCTCCAACGCCCGCAGCGGCGAGGCGGGCCAGGCCCCGACCTGTCGCATCCAGCCCGGCATGCCGTGCCCGATGCCGCAGACCAGTCGTCCGGGGAACATCCCGGCGAGGCTCGCGACCTCCATGGCGGCGAAACCCAGGTTGCGCGCACCGACGGGCAGGATCCCCAGGCCGACGCGCAGCTGTTCCGTCGCGGCCAGGATCGCCGCGGCCTGGGCGATCCCGCCGGCGAAACCGAGGTCCTCGACGACCCACAGCTCGGAGAAACCTCCGTCCTCGGCCGCCCGGGCGTACTCCCGGACCCGGTCGCCGGGCAGATCGCGAGGCAGCAGCAGGGCGGCGTCGACCATGACCCGACGCTACCCGCCACGCCTCCCGGCGCCCCGGCGGGTGCGGCCACCTACCGTGCGGGAGTGCGCTCCACGACCCGCCCCCGGACCGCGCCGGGCGCCGGACCGCTGGCCCTGCTGCTCCTCCTCACCGCCTGCTCGGCGTCGGGCCCGCCGGACCCGTCCGAGGCCCCCGGGGGAACGACCCCGGTTCCCATCGCGAGCACGACCCCGGTCGGGCCGACCCCGTCCCCCGCGTGGTGGGTCCCGGAGGCCGGGACGAGCTGGCAGTGGCAGCTGTCCGGCCCGCTCGACCTCTCCCTCGACGTCGCGGTGTACGACGTCGACCGGGAGGTCCCCGCGACCGTGGTCGAGCAGCTGCACGAGCGGGGGATCCGGGTCGTGTGCTACGTCAGCGTGGGCACGGTGGAGGACTACCGGGACGACGCGGCCGCCTTCCCGCCGGAGGTGCGCGGGGAACCGCTGCCCGAGTGGCCGGACGAGCGCTGGCTCGACGTGCGCCGTTGGGACCTCGTCGGCCCGCCCCTGCTCCGCCGGTTCGACGAGTGCCGGGACAAGGGTTTCGACGCGGTCGAGGCCGACAACGTCGACGCCTGGGTGAACGACAGCGGGTTCGACCTCACCGCCGAGGACCAGCTCCGTTTCGTCCGTCGCCTCGCCGACGCCGCCCACGAGCGGGGTCTGGCCTTCGGGCTGAAGAACGACCTCGACCAGGTCACCGACCTCGTGGACGACGTGGACTTCGCCGTGGTCGAGGAGTGCGCCCGCTACGACGAGTGCGACCGCCTCGCCCCCCTGGTCGCGGCGGGCAAGGCCGTGCTGCACGTCGAGTACCGCGACGGCGACGACCGCCTCGACGACGAGGAGTTCTGCCGCCTCACCGACCCGGCGGCGGACCCGGTCTTCACCGGCATCTCCTCCCTGCTGAAGAACCTCGACCTGGACGCGGCCCGCACCACCTGCCCCGGCCGGGCGGGGGCCGGGCGACCGGGTGGTTGACTGTCCTTCGCTCACGAGCAGCCCGACGACAGCAGAACCGAAGGATGGAGCCCCCGATGAGCCCCGCGCCGAACGCGCCGAAGGTCGAAGCCCGCTACGCCCGGACCTGGCTCCTGGTGAACGCGAGCCGACCGGACACGTTCGACGCCGCGGCCGCCTCCCGCGCCGACGCCGTCGTGCTCGACGTCGAGGACGCGGTGGACCCCACCCGCAAGGACGCCGCCCGCGACGAGGTCCGGGCGTGGCTCGCCGCCGGGAACCGCGCCTGGGTCCGGATCAACGACACCTCGACCCGGCACTGGGCCGACGACGTCGCCCAGCTCAAGGGGACCCCGGGGCTGTCCGGGGTGATGCTGGCCAAGACCGAGTCGGCCGAGCAGGTCGAGGCGACCGCGGACGCGCTCGGCGGCGACGTGCCGGTCCTGGCCCTGGTCGAGTCGGCGCTGGGCATCGAGGACGCCCGCCACATCGCGTGCGCGCGGGGCGTGTTCCGCCTCGCCTTCGGCAGCGGCGACTACCGCCGCGACACCGGCGCCAGCGCCGACGAGATCGCCATGGCCTACCCGCGCAGCCGCCTCGTCGTCGCGAGCCGCATCGGTGGGCTGCCCGGTCCGGTCGACGGCCCCACGGTCGGCGGCGGCCTGCCCGAGCTGCGCGACGGCGCCCACTACGGCGTCCAGCTCGGCATGATGGGCAAGCTCTGCCTCAACCCCGACCACACCGGGGTCGTCAACGAGGTCATGAGCCCCACCCAGACCGACGCCACCTGGGCCCGCGACGTCCTGCGCGACTTCGAGGAGAGCGGCGGCGTGGTCCGCGACGGCAGCGACCTCCCCCGGATCGGGCGGGCCCGCCGGATCAAGGAGATGGCCGACGCGTTCGGGGTCGAACCCTTCTGAGGCCGACGAGACCCCGATGACCGCCCAGCTGCCGGCACGACGACGTGCGGACCTGCTGGCCTTCGTCCGCGACCGCGGGCAGGCCACCGTCGGGGAGCTCGCCGAGGTGCTCGAGGTCTCGTTGGACACCGTCCGGCGCGACCTCGAGCACCTGGCCCGGGAGGGGTCGCTGACCCGCACCCACGGCGGCGCGGTCCCCACCGGGACCCTGGCCCGGCACGAGAACCCGCTCGCGGTGCGGATGGCCGACCATCCCGACGCCAAGGCGCGCATCGCGGCGCGGGCGGCCGGGTACGTCCGCGACGGGCAGACGGTCGTGCTCAACGGCGGGACGACGACGCTGGCGGTGGTCAACCACCTGACCGACCGTCGCGACCTCACGATCGTCACCAACAACCTGATGATCCCGCCGGCCCTGCCCGAGGGGGTGGCCCGCGGCGTCTACGTCGTGGGTGGTTCCACCCGCATGCGCTCGCTCGCGACGGTCGGTCGCCTGCGGTTCCCCGACGCCCAGGGCCGGACCAGCCTGGCCGTCTCGGCCGATCTCGCGATCGTCGGGGTGAGCACCGTCTCCCTCGACGGGGTCTTCGGGGTCAGCAACCTGCGCGAGGCCCAGCTGCTGCGCGAGATGGTCGACGCGGGTCGCACCGTGGTGGTGCTGGCCGACTCCTCCAAGCTCGACCGGACCGGTTTCGCGCACGTCTGCACGGCCAAGGAGATCGACGTGTTCATCACCGACGCCGTGCTGCCGCGCCCCCTGACGACGGCGTTCGCGCGGGCCGGGGTCCAGGTCGTCCTGGCGCGCTGAACCCCGGCCCGCGGGAACCTCAGGCGACGGTCTTCGGCAGGGTCTCGCCGCGGAAGAACGCCGGCCGGATCGCGTACTGGACCGCCATCACCACGAGACCGAGCGCGAGCACCCCGATGCCGAGGATGAACACCAGTCCGATCCCGCCGATCTGCGACCCCGACCCGTAGTCCGGCGACATCGAGTCGACCGCGGTCTGGACGAAGAACACCAGCAGCAGCGCTCCGCCGACCGCGGGCGCCAACCCGAGTTCGAGGAATTTCCGCACGCTGGTCGTGGCCTGGCGCCGGAAGTACCAGACGCAGGCGAACGCGGTGATCCCGTAGTAGAAGCAGACCATCATCCCGAGCGCGGTGATGGTGTCCCAGAGGACGTCCTCGCTGACCACCCGCATGACCGCGTAGAAGACCGAGGCGATGACCGCCGAGGCGATGGTCGCGTAACCGGGCGACTGGTGCTTGGGCGAGATGCGGGCGAACCGCTTGTCCAGGGCGCCGTAGTGGCCCATCGCCAGCAGAGTGCGGGCCGGGGAGATGATCGTCGACTGCAGCGACGCCGCCGAGCTGGAGAGCACGGCGAGCGAGAGCAGGATGGCCATCGGCCCCATGACCGGACCGGCCAGCGAGACGAAGATGTTCTCCTGGATGTCGGCGTTGCCCATCCCCAGGGGCCCGTCACCCACCCCGGAGAAACTCAGCAACGAGATCGCCACGAGCAGGTACAGGGTCACGATGACCCCGATGGTGAGCGTTGCCGCCCGTCCCGGGGTCGTGGAGGAACCCTCGGTCTCCTCCGAGAGGGTCAGGACGACGTCCCAGCCCCAGTAGATGAACACCGAGAGCGAGACCCCGGCCGCGAACGCCGAGAACGACTCGACCCCGAAGGGGTTGAACCACTCCGGGCTGATGGCCAGCCCGGCGGGCGCGGTCCCGTCGGACACGTGCACGAACGCGGCGACGGAGAACCAGACCAGCACGACGAGCTGGAAGGCGACCAGCACGTACTGCACCAGCTTGGTCGCCTCCAGCCCGCGGTAGGCGATCCAGCAGGCGCCGGCCATGAACAGCAGGCAGGTGACGATGTTGATCGGGACGTTGCGGGTCAGGTCGGCGATGCCGTCGTTCCCGGTGATCTGGGCCAGCAGCAGGAAGAAGAAGTCCACCGCGATCCCGGCGAGGTTCGAGAGCACGAGGATCGTCGCGGCCAGCAGCCCCCAGCCGCCCATCCAGCCGAGCCACGGGCCGAACGCCCGCGAACCCCAGGTGAAGGTGGTGCCCGAGTCCGGCATGGCCGCGTTGAGCGCCCGGTAGCCGAGGGCCACCAGCAGCATGGGGATGAACCCGACCAGGAAGATCGCCGGCAGGTGGATCCCCACCGCCGAGGCGGTCGGCCCGAGCGCCCCGGTGAGGGTGTAGGCCGGGGCGATCGTCGAGACCCCGATGACCACCGCCCCGAGCAGCCCGACCTGACCCTTGCCGAGACCCTTGGATTCCTGGACGACCCCGACGTCGGCGCTCATCGGGCCACCTCCGCCCGCGGGACGACGACGACCGGCACGGGGACGTGACGGATCATCCGGGCCGCGGTCGGCCCGAGGAACGTCTGCCGCCCGCGGGCCAGCCGGGAGGAACCGACGAGCAGCAGACCGCCCGGCTCCCAGTCGATGGAGGCCACCGCTTCGGCCATGCTCGTCCCCTCTCCCACGTGGATGCTGGCATCCGTCAGACCGGCGAGGAGCTCCTCCACGCGCTGACGGGATGATCCCCCCTCCTCGGCCCGCCCGTCGAGGTCCAGGAGGCTGACGACGTGCAGCGGCAGCCCGGCGCGGTCGGCCCCCTCCTGGGCCTCGGCCAGCACGGCCTCCGCCCCGGGGCGGGTACCGAGGGCGACGTAGAGGGTGTCGATCCGTTCGACTCCGGGGGTCTCGGCGGCGAGCACGACCGGCACCGGGGAACTGTGCAGCAGGGCCCGGGCGACCGGACCGACCCCGAGCGGGTTGCGCCCGCCGGCCCCGACGACCACGGCCGCCGCGCCGAACTCCTCGACCGCGGCGAGCAGCCCCTCGGGCACGGACTCCGCGGTCCGGACGTGGGAGCGGGCGACGACGTCACCGGGCAGAGCGGCGAGTTCCTCGTCGAGGAACTCCTGGCCGGTCTCGGCCACCAACCCGGTCACGTCCCCCACGGGCGGGTAGGGACCGGCGAACGGGTCGTCGGTCCGGACGACGAAGACGACCTCCAGCTCGACCGCCAGCGACCGGGACAGCACGGCCCCCAGGGCGAGCGCGTCGCGGCCGCGTTCCCCGCCGTCGTGCGCGACGACGTAGGAGCGGATCGAGGGACCGTCGTCGGCCGGTGCCGGACTCACGAGATCTGCCATGCGCTCAGGATGTCCGATGCGGCGGCGTGCCCGCTGCGCAACGCCCCATCGACATGCTGGTAACCCTCCGCAGCCAGGTCGGAACAGGCCCAGTGGATCGGGCCGACCGGGCGGCGCTGATCGGCCCCGTAGCGCGAGAGGCCGCCGAGGTCGAAACTCGCGGCGTAGGCCCCGCGGGTCCATTCCTCCGAACCCCAGTCGGACTCGTAGTACACGTCCGGGGTCAGCGCCTCCTCGCCCAGGAACTCCGCGATGCAGGACAGCACCGCGGCCCGGCGTTCGGCGTCGGGCAGGGCGAAGGCGGCGTCGGCCTTCTCGTCGGGCACGAACGCGACCAGGGTGCCGCGTTCCTCCTCGCTGCCGTCGGGGTTCCGCCCGGTGTTGTCGTAGACCTCCTGGACCAGGCGGCCGGCGCTGAACCCGCTGCCGGACAGCCCCTTCGCCCGCCAGAACGGGGTCGGGTAGACGGCGTGGACCTTGATGACCAGGCCCAGCGAGAGGTGCTGGTGCATCTGGTGCTGACGGCGCGGCAGCGGCGGGTCGAAGGAGATCCGGGTGTAGAGGTTCGGCGGGACGGCGACGATCACCCGTTCGGCCGTCACGTCGAGGCGGTCGGACTCCACGACGACCCCGGGTCCGTCGCCCCCACCGGTCCGGCGGATCGCCCGGACGGGCGTACCGAGGTGGATGTTCTCGACCCCGATCTCGGCCGCCATCGCCTCCGACACCGACTGCATCCCGCCGAGGATCCGGCGATCCAGGATGAAGTGGTCGTCGGTGAGGTGGCTGAAGGCACCGGCCGAGGCGGCCATGAGCACGGCCTGCAGGGCCGAGAACGAGTGGGCGGGTTTGGTCAGCATCCCGCCGGCGACGAACAGCCCGACGCTGTCGCAGGCCTCCTCGTCGTCGGACTGCTGCCGCAGCCAGCCGTGGAAGGAGATGGTGTCGAGCTCGCGCGCCCGGGGGTCGGCCCAGGGTTCGGCGGGCCCGATCTCGGCGGCCAGCCGGTCCAGCAGCTCGGTCAACCGCTCGATCTCCAGCGCGGTCTTCTCCCCCACCGGGAGGTCACCCGTGAACTCCGTCCGGACGCCCTCGCGGGAGATGTGCACCGAGGAGCCCTCGCGGTAGCGCGGGAAGGTCTGCATCCCGAGCTCGTCCACCAGCCCGAGGAGCTCCGTCTGGTCCGGGGACACCCACTGCCCGCCGATCTCGAGCCGCGCCCCGTCGACGACGTCGGTCCAGGTGCGTCCGCCGACGCGGTCGCGCGCCTCCAGGACCGCGACCGTCCGCCCGGCCCGGCGCAGCCGCCGCGCGGCGGCCAACCCGGCCGGTCCGGCCCCGACGATCGCGACGTCCACCTGCTGCTGCTGCCTCACGACAAGCCTCTCTGATCGAAGTGAATGGCCTTCATTAACCTCCTGCGCGTCGTTCCCGTCAAGCCCCTGGCGTGGGTCAGGATGGGGACCATGACCGTCGACGCGACCCGCCCCCGCGGCCGCCCCAGCACCCCGGTCCTGTCCCCGGCCAAGATCACCCGGGCGGCCGTCACGCTGGTGCAGACCAAGGGTCACCGGGCGCTGACGATGGCGGCCCTGGCCGCGCACCTGCACGTGGCCCCGTCGGCGCTGTACAACCACGTCCCGACGAAGGCCGTTCTGCTGCAACTGGTCCAGGACTACGTCAACGCCTCGGTCGACGCGGGCGGCTTCGCCACCGCCCCCTGGCCCGAGGCCCTGCGCGCGTGGGCGCGCTCCTACCGCGACGTCTACGCACGCCACCCCCCGCTGGTCCCGCTGATCGCGGTGACCCCGGTCGACGGGGCGCCGCACACCGTGGCCATGTACGAGGCGGTCGGGGCCGGGCTGCGCGCCGGCGGGTGGCCGCAGGCGGCCGTGGTCGACGTGATCGTCGCGGTGGAGTCCTTCGTCCTGGGCTCGGCCCTCGACGCCTCGGCCCCGGCCGACATCTTCGACCTGGGCGCGGACGCCACCGCCCGCGCCCCGGAGTTCAGCGCCGGCGTCCGCGCGCGCGACGCCCACGACCCGGCCCGGTCCGCGTTCGAGCTGGGCCTCGACGCCCTCGTCGACGGGCTGGTCGCGCGGCTGGCCCGGCTGCGCTGACCGGCAGCAGGTCGGAGGGGCAGGTCGGAGGGGCAGGTCAGACCAGCGGGAAGCGCACCACCGCAGGACCCGGGACGTCCCGCCCGGGCAGCTGCAGCTCGATCTGCCCCGCCCCGCCCTTCGAGACCGGGACCGGACGACCGTCGAGCAGCTGCGCACCGGCGACGTCGACCCGCCCGGTCAGCCCGGTCAGGGTCACCGTCCCGTCGGCGTCGACCATCGCGTTCACGTGGCGCCCGTCCGGGCTCGCGGTCCACCGGACCCAGGGCTCGTCCTGCGGCCGCGCGATCTCGGCGGGGACCGGCCGGGTGCCGTGGACGGCCGCGGCGTGCGGGCCCATCCACGCGGCCAGTCCCTCGAGGCACTCGCGCTGCACGCGCGGGATCCGTCCGGCGGCGTCGGGCCCGATGTTCAGCAGGAAGTTCCCTCCCCGGGAGACGACGTCCACCAGGTGCCGGACCGCGGCCTCCCCGGTCAGCGAGACGTCGAGGTCGTCCTCGCGCTGGTTGTACCCGAAGGACAACCCCACCCCGCGGCAGTTCTCCCAGGCGCCGTCGTCCTCCAGGTCGGTCCCGGCCTGGTACTCGCTGGTGCGGAAGTCCCAGTGGGTCGCCCCGAACCGGTCGTTCACGACCCCCTCGGGGTTGCGGGCGTAGAAGGCGTCGAGGACGTGCAGGAAACTGTCGGGCCCCTCGGGCTTGCCGGCGTCGGGCCAGTCGATGTCGCCCCACAGGACGTCGGGGCCGTACCGCTGCACGAGATCGAGGACGTGGGCCTTGGCGTAGGCGGCGTACTCCGCGTCGAGGGGACGGGCGCCGGAGTCGTCGTCGGCGTCCCAGATCGGCCCGGTGTCCGCGGCGTGCCAGTCGAAACCGCCCGAGTAGTAGACCCCGAACCGCAGCCCCGCCGCCCGCGCCGCGCGCTCGAACTCGGCCACCAGGTCCCGGCGCGGTCCGCGGTGGACGGTGTTGCGGGTCCCCGTCCCCGGGGCCTCCCAGAGGGTGACCCCGTCGTGGTGCTTGGTCGTCGGGACGACGTAGCGGGCCCCGGCCCGGGCGAACAGGGCGATCATCGCGTCGGCGTCGAACGCCTCCGCCCGCCAGCGGTCGAGGAAGTCGTCGTAGGGCGCGTCACCCCAGACCTCCCGCTGGTGCACCGACGCGGGCGAACCCGGGATCCGGATGGTGTTGTAGTACCACTCCGCGTAGGGGTTGCGGAGGAACCAGTCGTCGTGCTGCGTCCCGTGCTCCCCCAGCGGTTCCGCCCAGGCCGGCACCGAGTACGGCCCCCAGTGCACGAAGATCCCGAACTTCGCGTCGGTGAACCAGGCGGGTGTCTCGTGCACGAACCGCTCGTAGGCGGCCGGGCGGCGGGCGGACGGGTCGAACATGGTCAGCGCACATCCCTGGCGTCGGCGGGCCCCGGCCCGTCGGGCCGTTGCGCGAACGATCATAGGCGCGCGCGAACGCTCACCGCCAGACCCCACCCTTCCCTTCCGTGATCAAGGAATTTTCCCCAGCCGCCCCACGTACCCCAGGACGACTCCCCTGCGTGACGACCACGGGCGCCCGGGACCCCCGGACGTCACCAGCGCTGCACTCATCGCCCGATCGGGCGCCGTCGAGCCCCTTCTCGGCGGATGAACGCAGCGTTGACGACGAAGCCTCGCCCGTGCCGTGCCTCAGCGTGACCGCCCCCTCCCCCATCCATCGGCGACCTACGTTGCCCGGCCGACCCCGTACCGCGCGTCGAGGCGCTCCTGCAGATCGGCCGGGGCAGTCGGGACATCCCCGGATCCTCCCCGTGACGTCGTGGGCCCAGGCCCCGATCACACCGGCCTCGGCGTCCAGCTCCCGCTCCGTCTGCCTCTGCTGCGTCGAGGAGAACTCCGCCCGGGACATGCACAACGCCCCGCCTCACAACTGCCTGACCCGGGCCTCCAGCGCGGTGAGGTCCCCGGTCGAGGACACGTTCAGCACCAGGCGCATCGGGTCGTTCGCCACCCGTTCGAGTTCCTCGGGTGGCCCGTCCCACACCTCGGGAGGCAGGCGCTGGTCGATCCGGACCGCCCCCACCTCGGGGTCTTGCTCCCCGAGCAGGGCCACGTCGCTGAGCGCGGAGTCCGTGGCCCGTTCCGGGTCCGGCGGCCGCCAGCCACCGGCCGGCTCCGGGTACGGCGTCACGAGGTCGTCCTCCGACAAGGACAGCGATCCACCGGTCGTGCGGTCCACCGGGACCGGCGGAGCGTCCAGCACGAACGAGCCGTCGAAGGTGCGCAACGAACCGCTCAGCTCGAAGTCGCCGTACCGGGTCGCCCCCTTCTCGGTGTACCCGTCGCGGGGCACGGCGGCCCAGTTCCACCCCTCGACGTCGACCTCCCCGCACTGCGGTGGGTCGGAGGCCGTCATCATCCCCAAGCACATCCACGGCCCGTGCGAGGCGTCCTCCAGCACCATGACCCGGCCCACCAGCCCGGTCAGCGGGGTCCCGGCCAGCAGCGGTCCCGGATCGGCGTCGTCTCCGGTGACGACGGGCGACGGGGCGGCGCAACCCGCCGTCACCCCCGCGGCCAGCAGAAGGGCGAACCACCGACCGGCTGGAAGAGCACGTCGTCCCATGCCGCTCGGACGCACGCTCGGCCCTTCGGTTCCCCCGGACGGTCAGTACACGTCCCGGCTGTAGCGCTTCTCCCGCGACAGCTGCTTCACGTACTCGGCGGCCTCGTCGTCGCTGCGGTGCCCGTGCCGGGCGACGACCTCGCGCAAGGCGGCGTCGACGTCCTTGGCCATCCGGGCGGCGTCGCCGCACACGTAGAGGTGCGCCCCGTCCTCCAACCAGCGCCACAGGTCGTGGCCGAACTGCCGCATCCGGTCCTGCACGTACACCTTCTGCGGCTGGTCGCGGGAGAACGCCAGCGAGAGACGGGTGAGGAAGCCGTCGTCGCGCATGCCCTCCAGCTCGTCGCGGTAGTACCAGTCGGTCGTCGAGGACCGCTCGCCGAAGAACAACCAGTTCGGGCCGGTGTGCCCGAGCGCGCGACGGTGGTGCAGGAAGGCCCGGAACGGGGCGACCCCGGTCCCCGGCCCGACCATCACCATGGGGGTGGCCGGGTCGGTCGGCGGACGGAAGTGCTTGGCCCGCTGCGGGAAGATCCGGACGGGGGTGTCCCCGACCCGGTCGGCCAGGTAGGAGGAGCAGACGCCCTCGCGCCGGCGGTCGGGACGCCCGAAGCGCACCGTGGACATGGTCAGCTGCACCTCCCCCGGATCGGTGAGCGGGGACGAGGAGATCGAGTACTGCCGCGGCTGCAACGGTTTCAGCAGGCTGCGCCACTCCTCGGGGTGCACGTCGACCGGGTGGTCGGCGAGCAGGTCGAGGAGCGTGTGGTCGACGAGGTACTTCTCGGGGTGGTCCACCCGCCGCCCCCGGGTGCGTTCCGCGACCCAGGCGACCACGTCCGGGGTGACCCGGAGGAGTTCCAGGTGGTGCGTCGCCGCGTCCGCCCATCCCGTCCGTCCGACCCCGGCCACCTCGATCGTCGCCGACGCCTCGACACCGCTGCGACGCAGGAACTCCTCGACGACCTCGGGAGAGTTCACCGGCCAGACCCCGAGCGCGTCCCCCGCCTCGTAGGTGAAGTCCGCGGGCAGGGCGAACCCCACCTGGCGGACCTCCTTCGACGACCCCTCGCGGTTGAGCCGTCGGTTCAGGGTCGTCGTGGTGCTCAACGGGTGGGAGCGGGAGTAGCTGACGGGGGCCTGGCGAGCCTGCGGGACGACCGCGGGGGGAGTCGCGGGCGCCGGTCCGGACGGCGTGGGGGCCAGCCGTTCCCGCACGGTGCCGAACCAGGCGTCCGCCTTGTCCTTCTCCCCCGGTTCGCAGTCCACCCGTTCGGTGATCCGCTGCCCGCCGAGCTCGGCGAGGCGCCCGTCGAGGCGCCGCCCGAACCCGCAGAAGTCGTCGTAGCTGGAGTCGCCCAGGGCCAGCACGGCGAACCGGGTGTCGGACAGGGGCGGGGCGTCCGGGGCCGCGATCCGGTCCCAGAAGGACCCGGCGTTGTCGGGGGCGCCCCCGTCGCCGAACGTGCTGGCCACGACGAGGACCGCGTCGGCGCCGCTCAGCTGGTCCGGTTCCGCCGCGTCGAGCTCCCGGCTCTCGACCACGAACCCGGCCTGCTGCAGCTGCTCGGCGTACTCCCCCGCGTGGTCCTCGGCGTTGCCGGTCTGCGACCCGTACAGCAGCAGGACCCGCCCGGCCGGGGTCCCACCGGCATCCTCCGCCCGCGAGAACATCCCGGCCAAGAGGCCGTCGACCCAGGCCCGCACCCCACCGTCGAACGGCGCGGACGCGGGCAGCACCGGAACCCCTTCGGGGCGACGGTCGTACCCCCGGAGGAATCCGGCCAGGTAGTACCGCTGCCGCTCGTCCAGCGCCGGGTCCTCGACCACCTCCGTCGACCCGGCCGCCACCGAGCCGGACCGCTGGCCCGGATCGTCGGCGGCGACAGCCGGCCCCACCCGGGTCAGCGTCACGGCGCAGACCTTGAACTCCGGCTGGAACGACTCCGCGTCGACCGCGTCGTTGGTGACCGCGTTCACGGCCAGGTACTCGCCATAGGTGTCGTTCCAGTGGAACGGGGCGAAGCACGACCCGACGCGCACCCGGTCGCCGATCCGGGCGGGCAGCACGGCGCGACCGCGTCGGGAGGCGACCTCGACCTGGTCCCCGGCCGCGATGCCGAGGCGTTCGGCGTCCTCGGCGGACAGTTCGACGAACGGGTCGGGGTCGAGCTTGACCAGCTTGGCGACCTTGCCGGTCTTGGTCATCGTGTGCCACTGGTGCGGCAACCGGCCCGTGCTCAGCACGAACGGGTAGTCGTCGTCGGGCAGTTCCGCGGCGGGCACCCAGGGACGGGGGTGGAACACGGCCCGCCCGTCCGGGGTCGCGAAGGCCAGACGCGGTCGCGTCCCGTCCGGACGCTCGACCAGGGTCCGCGACACCCCGTCGTTGAGGTAGCGGAGCGGGTGCCGGTCGTCGTCGTCACCGGGCGGGGCGGGCCACTGGACCGGCGTGCGGCGCAACCGCTCGTAGCTGACCCCGCGCAGGTCGTACCCCGTGCGGGGGTTGGCGAACCGGGTGATCTCCTCGAGCACGGCGGCGGCGTCCGGGAAGTCGAAACCCGGGAAACCCATGGCGGTCGCGACCCGGGCGATGAGCTGCCAGTCCGGCAGGGCGTCCCCGACCGGGTCCACGGCCTGCTGCAGCAGGGTCAGGTTCCGCTCCGAGTTCACGGTGACGCCCTCGGCCTCGGCCCACAGGGCCGCGGGCAGGAGGACGTCGGCGTAGGCGTTGGTCTCGGTGTCGGCGAAGGCGTCCTGCGCGACGACGAACTCGCAGCGTTCGAGAGCCTGGATCACGGTGCGCCGGTTGGCGACCGAGGCGACCGGGTTGGTGCAGATCACCCAGCAGGCCTTGATCTCGCCGTCGGCCATCCGTCGGTAGAGGTCGATCGTGCCGGGGGTCACCGCGTCGCGGACGGTCCCGGGTGCGAGACCCCAGACGTCCTCGACGAAGGCACGGTCCACGGCGTCGAGGACGCTGCGCTGCCCGGGCAGACCCGGGCCCATGTAACCCATCTCCCGGCCCCCCATGGCGTTGGGTTGCCCGGTGAGGGAGAACGGCCCGCTGCCGATCCGTCCGATCGCGCCGGTCGCGAGGTGCAGGTTGCAGATCGCGTTGGTGTTCCACGTCCCCTGGGTGCTCTGGTTGAGCCCCATGGTCCACAGGCTTATCCAGTTGCCGGCCTCGGCGATCCACGCGGCCGCGGTCCGCAGGTCGGCGACCTCGAGACCGGTGATCCCGGCCACCGCCTCCGGGTGGTAGTCGGCCAGGAACTCGGGCATGCTGTCCCAGCCGGTGGTGTGCTCGGCGATGAACGCGTGGTCCACCGCCCCCCGGGCCACCAGCAGGTGCAGCAGGCCGTTGAGCAGGGCGAGATCGGTACCCGGGCGCAGCGCGAGGTGCAGGTCGGCCTTGTCCGCCGTGGCCGTGCGCCGCGGGTCCACGACGATCAACCGGGCCCCCGCCCGGACCCGGTCCATCATCCGCAGGAACAGGATGGGGTGGCAGTCGGCCGTGTTGGACCCGGCCACGAAGAACAGGTCGGTGGCGTCGAAGTCGGCGTAGGAACCGGGCGGGCCGTCGGAGCCGAGGGACTGCTTGTACCCCGTCCCCGCCGAGGCCATGCACAGGCGCGAGTTGGACTCCAGCCGTGACGTCCGCAGGTACCCGCGGGCCAGCTTGGTGGCCAGGTACTGCGCCTCGAGCGTCATCTGCCCGGAGACGTAGAGCGCGACCGCGTCGGGTCCGTGCTGCTCCACCGTCTCCCGCAGCCGACGCGCGACCAGCTCGACCGCGGCGTCCAGCGCGACCGGTTCGGGACGGGCCCCGCGCTCGGGCCGGACCACGGCGGTCTCCAACCGCCCGCCGGCGGCCAGCATGTCGGCGCTGGTCGACCCCTTGGTGCACAGACGACCCCGGTTGGCAGGGTGCTCCTTGTCGCCGGACACCTGCAGCACCCGTCGGCGACCGGTGTCGTCCGTCCCGACGCGCAGCACCATGCCGCAGCCCACGCCGCAGTAGGAGCAGGCGCTCTTGACCGTCTGCTCGGATCCCATGAGCACAGTGCAGCCGGACCCCGTTACGGCCGCGTTTCACGCCGGTGAAGGACGCAGTGCCGTCCCCTCTCAGGTCCGTCCCACCGGCGAGAGGTCGATGTCACCGACCTGCAACAGCGGGTGCCTCCACCCGCAACACACTGTGCCTAGCGTCGGCGCCATGGCCGTCACCAGTCAGTCTCCCCACCCCACCGGGAGCATTCTCAACCCCCGCCCGGGTCGCTGGATCGACCACTACGACCCCGAGGACCGCGACCAGTGGGAGTCCGTCGGACGGCGGACCGCCCGGCGCAACCTCTGGCCCTCGATCTTCGCCGAGTTCCTCGGCTTCTCGGTCTGGCAGCTCTGGACCATCGTCACCCCGCAGCTCAACGGCGTGGGGTTCGCGCTGACCGACAACCAGAAGTTCTGGCTCATCGCCATCCCGAACCTCGTGGGCGCGACGTTGCGGTTCCCTTACACCTTCGCGGTTCCCCGGTTCGGCGGGCGCAACTGGACCATCATCTCGGCCCTGCTCCTCGTCCTCCCGTGCGTCGGACTGGCGATCGTGGTGCAGAACCCGCAGACGCCGTTCTGGTTGTTGGCACTGGTGGCGGCCAGCGCCGGGGTCGGCGGCGGCAACTTCGCCTCCTCGATGGCCAACATCTCCTTCTTCTACCCCGAACGCGAGAAGGGCGCCGCGCTGGGGCTCAACGCCGCGGGCGGCAACCTCGGTGTCGCGGTCGTGCAGCTCGTGATGCCGATCGTCGTGGTGGTGGGGGCGGGGGCCGCCTTCGCCTCCGACGGGCCCGCCCTGCACCTGGCCGGGCTGGTGGTCATCCCGCTGGCCCTGGTGGCGGCGGTGCTCGCCTTCCTGCGGATGGACAACCTGTCCTCGGCGCGGGCCGACTTCGCGGGGTACGCCGCGGCCATGCGGAACAAGCACACCTGGATCATCTCGTTCCTCTACATCGGGACCTTCGGCTCGTTCATCGGCTACGCCGGGGTCTTCCCGCTGCTCATCGCGAACACGTTCCCCGACGTGAAGTTCGACTGGGGCTTCATCGGTCTGGCGGGCATCCCGCTGACCCTGGCCTTCCTCGGCGCGCTGGTCGGCTCGCTCTCGCGCCCCTACGGCGGCCGACTCGCCGACCGGCTGTCCGGGGCGCGGGTGAGCATCGGCGCCTACGTGGTCATGGCGGTCGGCGCGGGCGGGGTGATCCTCGCCCTCACCCGGCAGAGCTTCCCGTTGTTCTTCGGCTGCTTCCTGCTGCTCTTCGTGGCCACCGGCATGGGCAACGGGTCGGTCTACCGCATGATCCCGGCCATCTTCCGGGCCGGCATCGACCCCGAGGACAAGGTCTCGATGACCGCGGCCAAGCGCGAGGCCGCCGCCTGCATCGGGCTGGCCGCCGGCATCGGGGCCTACGGCGGGTTCATCGTCCCCCGGGTCTTCGCCAACTCGACGGTCCACTTCGGCTCGCTCATCCCCGCCCTGGCCGTGTTCATCGGCTTCTACGCGATCTGCGCGGTCGTGACCTGGGCCGTGTACCTGCGGGGCCGCACCTCGCGCTTCGCCGGCACCGAGATCTGAGAGAGGTCCCCCCATGAGCAGCACCCCCCGATTCCTGCAGGGCGTCCACCCCTTCGTCGGCGCCGGCCTGGAGAAGCCCGTCGCCCTGGAGGGTCTGGGCTCCTACACGGTGCCCGACGGGGCCCGCGCCCAGGCGGTCTACTTCCGGGCCGGCAACTCCACCGACGAACTGATCACGGCGGTCCTGCTCCGCGACGGGGTCCCGACCCGGTGGTTCCCCATCGGCGCCCGGTCCGCGGTGCACGTCCCGCTGCGGATCGTCGAGGACATCGAGGCGCCCGGCGTGCTCGAGGTGCGGGTCGCAGCCCCCGAGGGCGTCAGCGGCTCCCTGGTGGTCGACCTCGGTCTCGTGGAGGTGTGAGCGTGACCACCACCGAACCCACCGATCTCGCCATGATCCCGCAGCAGCGCAGCCGGAAGCGGCGCCTCGTCGTCGTCGGCAACGGCATGGCCGGCGCGCGCGCGGTCGAGGAGATCCTCGCCCGCGGGGGCGGGGAGCAGTTCGACGTCGTCATGTTCGGCGCCGAACCGTACGGGAACTACAACCGGATCATGCTGTCCCACGTGCTGTCCGGCGAGGAGGAGGAGTCCGGGATCTTCCTGAACTCCCTGCCCTGGTACGAGGAGAACGGCATCGAGCTGCGCGCCGGGGTGCCCGTCACCCACGTCGACCGGTTCGCCAAGGTCGTGCACGACGCCGAGGGCGGTTCCACCCCCTACGACGTCCTCCTGCTGGCGACGGGTTCCACGCCGTTCATGCCGACCATGAACGGGGCCCACCGTCCCGACGGCACCGTCCTCGACGGGGTGTTCTCGTTCCGCACCCTGGACGACACCCGGGCGATGCTGGCCTGCGCCAAGGTCCACCGCAAGGCCGTCGTCATCGGTGGGGGTCTGCTCGGGCTCGAGGCCGCCTACGGCCTCATCGGACACGGGGTGGACGTCGAGGTGGTCCACTCCCCCGCGCACCTGATGAACCAGCAGCTGAACGCCGAGGCCGGACGCGTGCTGCGCCGGACCATCGAGGGTCTCGGCATCACCGTGCACACCGGCGTCCGCACGTCCGGGCTGCGCGGCGACGACCGGGTCAGCGGTGTCGAACTCGCCGACGGCCGGGTGCTCGACGCCGACTTCGTGGTGGTGACCGCGGGGATCCGTCCCTCGACCTCGGTCGCGCTGCGGTCGGGCATCGAGGTCGAGCGCGGCATCGTCGTCGACGACCAGTTGCGCTGCAGCGCCGACGAGGACGGCGGGGTGGGCGCCGGCGACGTGTACGCGATCGGGGAGTGCGTGCAGCACCGCGGGCAGACGTACGGCCTGGTGGCCCCGCTGTGGGAGCAGGCCGGGGTCCTGGCCGACCAGCTCACCGGCGTGAACCCGGCGGCGAGCTACCACGGCTCGCGGACCACGACCAAGCTCAAGGTCGCCGGCGTCGACGTCGTCGCGATGGGGCTGCGCGCCCCCGAGCGCGACGACGACGAGTTCGTGGTGTTCTCCGAACCCCACCGGGGAGTCTACCTCAACGTCGTCATCCGCGAGGGCCGGCTCGTCGGGGCGACCCTGCTCGGCGACGTGCGCAAGACCGCCTTCCTCAGCCAGGCCTTCGACCAGGGGTTGCCGCTGCCCGAGGAGCGGATGTCGTTGCTCTTCGACCTCGGCTCCCCCGGGGAGGATGCCTCGGTCGCCGAGCTCTCCGACGACGCCCAGGTCTGCAACTGCAACGGGGTGTCCAAGGGCGACATCTGCGGCGCGGTCGCCGCGGGGGCCACGTCGACGGGCGCGGTGATGAACGCGACACGGGCCGGCAAGGGCTGTGGTTCCTGCAAGACCCTGGTCGAGCAGATCACGGAGTGGGCCGCCGGCGGCTCGCTCACGGTGGACGAGTCGGCGAGCTGGTACGTGCCCGGCGTCCCGCTGGCCAAGCCCGAGCTCATGGCCGCGATCCGCGAGCGGGGTCTGAAGTCGGTCTCGGCGGTGTTCCGGGAACTGGCCCCGGGCGGGGCCGAGGACGCGAAGTCCAAGATGGGGCTGACCTCGTTGCTGCGCATGATGTGGCCCGAGGGCCTGGACCAGGACGAGCGTGACGGTCGTTTCATCAACGACCGGGTCCACGCGAACATCCAGCGCGACGGGACGTTCTCGGTGGTCCCGCAGATGAAGGGCGGGGTCACGACCGTCGAGCAGCTGCGGATCATCGCCGACGTGGCCGAGAAGTACGACGTGGGCATGATCAAGGTCACCGGTGGTCAGCGCCTGGACCTGCTGGGCTTGAAGAAGGAGGACCTGCCCAAGGTCTGGGCCGATCTCGGCATGCCGTCGGGCTACGCCTACGGCAAGAGTTTCCGGACGGTCAAGACCTGCGTCGGGACGGACTTCTGCCGCTTCGGCCTGGGCGACTCGACGAAGCTCGGCATCGACATCGAGACCCGGTTCCAGGGCATCGAGGCACCCGCGAAACTCAAGCTCGCCGTCGTCGGGTGCCCCCGCAACTGCGCCGAGGCCTACGTCAAGGACGTCGGCGTGGTCGCGATCGGCAACGGCCGGTGGGAGATCTACGTGGGGGGTGCCGCGGGTGCCTCCATCCGCAAGGGCGACCTGCTGGCCACCGTCGACTCGACCGAGGAGGTCGTCCGGCTGACCGGGCGGTTCATCCAGTTCTACCGGGAATGGGGGAACTGGCTGGAGCGCACCTACGACTTCGTCCCGCGGTTGGGCATCGAGCGGGTCCGGGCCGTGGTCGTCGACGACTCCGACGGGTTGGCCGCCGGTCTCGACGAGCGCATGCAGGCCGCGGTCGACGCCTACGTCGACCCGTGGCAGGAGGGGGCGGCCCCCGCGGTCCCCGGTCAGTTCCGGACCTCCCTGCCCCTCGTCGACCTTCCGCGGGTGCCCTCCCGCCCGGCCTTCCAGGAGTCCTGATGAGCACCACCACCACCGGCCCCGTGACCCGCGAGCACGTCCTGGGCCCGGCCGAGGACGTCCCGGTCGGCGAGGGCCGGGCCTACGCCGTCGACGGCCGCCGGATCGCGGTGTTCCGGCACCGCAGCGGTCGGGTCAGCGCGACCCAGGCGGTGTGCCCCCACGCCGGGGGGCCGCTGGCCGACGCGCAGATCGACGAGGAGGTGCTCATCTGCCCCCTGCACCTCAACGTCTTCGAGTTCGCGACGGGCGCCTGCCGCTCGGGGGCACCGGCGATCACCACCTACCCTGTTCGGGTCGTCGGCGGAGAACTGGTCGTGGAGGTCTGATGCAGCACCCCTACCCGCTGCACCTCGACCTGACCGGTCGCCGGGTCCTCGTCGTCGGGGGCGGGCCGGTCGCCGCCCGCCGGGTCCGCGAGCTGGTCGCCGCCGGAGCCGCGGTCGAGGTCGTCGCGCCCGCCCTGTGCGAGGACCTGCGCGACCTGCTGCCGTCGTTGACCTGGCTCGAGCACGACGTCCGGCCCGCGGAGGCGCCCGACCTGGTGGCCGGCGCCTGGCTGGTGCACACCGCGACGGGGGATCCCGCGGTCGACGCGGCCGTGGCGGCGGCCGCCGAGGCGCGGGCCACCTGGTGCGTGCGGGCCGACGCCGCCGAGCTGTCCGCCGCGTGGACCCCGGTCACCGTCCGCCGCGGCGACGTGACCCTGTCCCTGACCGCCGGGGGCGACCCGCGGCGCGCGCGGGCGCTCAAGGAGGCCGGGTCCCGGTGGCTGGACTCCGGCGCGGCGCCGTTGCGCCGGCGTCGGACCGGCGACCGGCCCGGTCGGGTCGTCCTTGTGGGCGGCGGGCCGGGTGCGGTGGACCTGCTCACGCTGCGCGGCCGCCGGGCCCTGGCCGAGGCCGACCTCGTGGTCACCGACCGTCTCGGTCCCCGGGGCGTGCTGGCCGAGCTGGACCCCGACGTCGAGGTGGTCGACGTCGGCAAGACGGCGGGGAACCACCCGGTCCCCCAGGACGAGATCAATCGCATCCTCGTCGAGGCCGCCCGCAGCGGTCGCCAGGTGGTGCGGCTCAAGGGCGGGGACCCCTACGTGTTCGGCCGGGGTGGCGAGGAGCTGCTCGCCTGCCGGGCCGCGGGCATCGAGGTCGAGGTCGTCCCCGGGGTGACCAGCGCGTTCTCGGTCCCGGCCGCCGCGGGCATCCCGGTGACCCACCGTGGCGTCTCCCGCTCGGTGACCGTGGTCGACGGCCACGAGGCCACCGACGTCGTCCGGCTGGCCGGGGTGGGGGGCACCCTCTCGATCCTCATGGGGGTCTCGATGCTGCCCGAGATCGCCGCGGGGCTGATCGCGGGAGGCAAGGACCCCGCGACCCCGGTGGCCGTGGTGGAGAAGGGGTGGACCCCGGAGCAGCGCACCACGACCGCTCCGCTGGCCGACATCGCCCGGGTGGCCGCCGAGGCCGGGGTGCGCGCCCCGGCGGTCGTGGTCGTCGGCGAGGTCGTCGAGGCCCTGCACGAGGGGGGCCGGGCGTGAGCGAGCCCGTCCTCATCGGCTGCTCCCACGGGACGCGTTCGGCCACCGGGCAGCAGACCGTCGACGCGCTCCGGGCCGCGGTCGCCGCGGCCCGCCCCGAGCTCGACGTCCGGGCCGCCCACGTCGACGTGCACGGTCCCGAGCTGCCCGACGTGGTGGCCGGGGTGGTTGCGGAGGGCCGCACCGGCATCGTGGTGCCGCTGCTGCTGTCCACCGGTTACCACGTCAAGGTCGACATCGCCGAGGCGATCGCCGGGACCCGCGGGGCGGTCGTGGCCGCTCCCACGCTCGGGCCCGACCCGGTGCTGGACCGGATCGTGGTGTCCCGGTTGGAGGAGGCGCTCGGTCACCCGGTCACCGAGCTGGACGGGGAGATCGTCCTCGCCGCCGCCGGATCGTCCAACCCCCGGGCCGCCGCGGACGTCGAGGCCGCCGTGCGCGCCCTGGTCGAGCTGACCGGTGCCCCTGTCCGGGCCGGCTACTTCTCGGCCCAGGAACCGACCGTCGCCGACGCGGTCGCCGCAGCCCGCGCGCGGGGCGCCGCCCGGGTCGCCGTGGCGAGCTACCTGCTGGCGCCGGGGGTCTTCTCGGCCCGTCTCGACGCGGCCGGGGCCGACGCCGTCGCCGCCCCGTTCGGTCCGCACCCGGCCCTGGTCGAGCTCGTCCTGCAGCGCTACGACGAGGCCCGGGCCGCGTTCCTCAGCCCGGTCGACTGACGGCGGGAAGACGGACCGGAGCTGTCCGGGTTCCTCCCTAGCCTGGCCGCATGTTCCCTCCCGGAGACCACAGCGAACGCGACGTCCTGCACGGCTACCTCGCCGAGCAGCTCACCTCGATCCGCAACGCCGCCCACGGGCTGACCGAGGATCAGGCCCGTGAACGGCCCTGCCGCAGCAGCCTGTCGATCGGCGGCATCCTCAAGCACACGGTCTGGGTCCTGCGGCAGCGGGAGGCGCAACGGTCGGGCGACCTCGGCCCCGACGACGTCGCCGCCTTCACGGGCAGTTTCACCCTCACCGAGCAGGAGACCCTCGCGGGCATCCTGGCGGAGTTCGACGCGGAGACGACGACCTACCTGGACTGGGTGGCCGGGCTCGACCCGTCGGCCGCCATGACGGAACCCCCCACCCCGTGGGAGGGCGTCCACGAACCCCGTCCCTCGGTCCGTCGCTACGCGCTCGTGCACCACGTGGAGGAGTTCGCCCGGCACGCGGGCCACGCCGACGTGATCCGCGAACAGCTCGACGGCGCGACCGCCCTGCCGCTGCGGATGGCGGTGGACGGCGTGCCCGGCAACGCCTTCGTCCAGCCCTGGACCCCCTGAGCGGTCAGCTCGTCCCTTCCAGCGCCCGGCCCTCGTCGTCCACGACGACCACGCGGATCCCTGCGGCGTGGAACGGGGCCAGGGCGTCCGCCTCGACCGCGGCGTCGGTCACCAGCACCCAGGGTCGGGGCAGCCGCGCCCACGCGTGGAAGGGGCGCGCCCCGACCTTGACCGAGTGCGCGAGGACGAACACCCGACCGGCCCGTCCGGCCAGCAGTTCCTTCAGCCGGGTCTGCTGCAGGTCGGCCTCGCAGATGCCCAGGTCGGCGTCGACGCCGTCGGTCCCGAGGAAGACGACGTCGGCGGTGACCCGCTCCAGCGCCGCCTCGGTCACCGGCCCGACGAAACCCTGGCTGACGTGGCGGAGGGTCCCGCCCAGGCAGACGACCTGCACGTCGTCGGCGTCGGCCAGGGCCTGCACCGAGGTCAGCCCCGTGGTCACGACGGTCAACGGCGAGTGCCCGCGCAGCTCGTGGGCCAGGGCGCCGACCGTGGTGCCCGCGTCCAGGAGCGCGGTCTCCCCCACGCCGACCTGGGTCGCCGCCCAGCGGGCGATGCCCCGTTTCGCGGCGAAGGCCGCCCCGGTGCGTTCGCGCAGGGGTTCCTCGGGGTGGGCGATGGGCGGGGCCGCGCCGCCGTAGGTCCTGGTGACCAGTCCGTCGTCGTGCAGCCGGGCCAGGTCGCGCCGGATCGTCGAGGCGGTGACCCCGAACCGGCGGGACAGTTCCTCCACGCTGGCCAGGCCGGAGGTGCGCGCCAACCGGGCGATCTCCCGGCGACGTTCCTCCGAGGACGGGGCGGGGGCGGTCTCGCTCACCGGGCGGGCACCGGGGCCGAGGCCAGGTCCGTCGCCTGCCGCAGCGCCTCGACCATGCTGCCGACCTCGACCCGACCGGTCCCGGCGATGTCGAAGGCGGTGCCGTGGTCCACCGACGTGCGGATGACGGGCAGGCCGACGGTGATGTTCACCCCGGCCTCGATGCCGAGGACCTTCACGGGCCCGTGCCCCTGGTCGTGGTACATCGCCACGATCAGATCGTAGTCACCGCGCCCCCCGAGGAAGAACGCCGTGTCGGCGGGCAGCGGACCGACGGCGTCGATGCCCGCCGCGCGGGCCGCCTCGATGCCGGGGGTCACCTTCTCGGCCTCCTCGCCGTAGCCGAACAACCCGTTCTCCCCCGCGTGCGGGTTGATCGCGCACACCCCGATGCGGGGCGAGGGGTTCCCGGCCCGGACCAGGGCCTCGTGCCCGCGCCGGATCGTGCGCTCGACCAGACCGGGTTCGATCCGGGCCACCGCATCGATCAGGCCGATGTGCGTCGTCACGTGGATCACCTTGATGCGCGGGGTGGTGAGCATCATCGACACCTCCCCGACCCCGGTGAAGTGGGCGAGGAGTTCCGTGTGGCCGGGGTAGAGGTGGCCCGCTGCGTGCAGCGCCGCCTTGTTCAGCGGGGCGGTGCAGATCGCCTGCACGGCACCGGCCATGGCCAGCTCGCAGGCGATCCGGACGTACTCGTGGGCGGCGTGCCCGGCCACCGGGGAGATCTCGCCCCAGGGCAGGTCGGCGGGCAGCAGGTGGGGGTCGACCACGTCGATCCGACCGGGCCGGAACTCCGCCTCGTCCACGGAGCCGACCTCCACGACCTCGACCTCCACCCCCAGGGCGCGCGCACCCCGCCGCAACCGCTCCGCGTCCCCGACCACGAGGGGCCGGGCGTCCCGGTGGGCGGCCTCGTCGAGCAGGGCGCCGACGGTGACCTCGGGCCCCACCCCGGCGCCGTCGCCCATGGTGACGGCGACGACGGGGCGGTGGTCGGGACCCGGCCGGTCGGTGCGGTCGGTGGTGGGCGTGGTCGTGGTCATGGGGGCTCCAGGGAGGGTGGTGGGGGTGTCGGGTGCGACGGGCTCGGGGCGTGCGGGCGGTGCGGGGGGTCCGGTCAGGACGGCGACGAGGTCGGCGAGGACCGTCGGCCCGCCGAAGCTGCCCGGTTTCGTCGCGACCCGGCGACCGTCGGGGGCCCGGCTGACGACGGCGCCGTGGGCCACCTCCCGTTCGGGGACGAGCACCGTGATGCCCATCCCGGTCAGGACCGCGCGGGCGGTGCGGCCACCCACCAGGACCAGGTCGCGGTCGATCGCGGCCCCGACCGCGACGGCGGTCATCCGCGCGGCGGCGGCCGCCGGGTCGGCGAAGGTGCCGGCCAGGCTGAGGACGAGGCCGGTCGGGTCGGCCGCGGACGGGTCGCCGGCGTCACCGGCGGCCCGGAGCGCCCGGTGGTGGAGGTCGGGCCGCACCCGCAACAGGTGCGTGATCTGCGCAGCGGCGGTCGGGGCGCCGGTCCCGACGACCACCAGCGGCGCCCTCGGACGGTCGGTCCCCACCGCGGACCGGGGGGCGGGGAGGGCGGGCAGGGGACCCTCGTCCAGGTAGGCCGCCACCAGGGCGGCCGTCCCGACGAGAGCCAGGTGACGGCCCGGCGTCGGGCGGGCCGCCCGCACCACCGCGCGCAGGTCCTCGTCGGTCACGGCGTCGGGGACCGCGACGCTCCCCCGCGCCAGCACCTCAGCCAGGTCCTCGGGCAGACCGCCGGCCCGGACCCGGTCCAGGCCGACGCCCTCGACCGGGGCACCGCCACCGGACAGCAGGTCCAGGACCGACTCGGGCGGCGGGAGGGGTTCGAGGGCCCAGGCCGCGGTCCGGGCCAGGGGCTCTCCGGCGAGCCGGGGGACGCCGCCGACCACGGTCCGTCCCAGTGCGGGCAGGGCGCCTGCGACCACGACGTCGAAACCGTTGTCGCGCAACGTTTCGACGGTTGCCGGGATCGACCCGCGCCACAGGGAGTCGATCTTCACCAGCAAGGGGGCGGACCCACCCCCGGACCCCTCGCCGACAGGACCGGTCCGGCCGGTGAGAGCGGACAGGGCGGAACGGACCGCCACCGCGGCGGCCCCCGGTCCGAGGTCACGGTGGTCGAGGTCCACGATCCTCGCGCCGACCCCCGGCCGCCCGGCGCCGGCCGAGCACCAGGGCCCGCCCGCCAGCAGGACGGTGGAGGCGAGGCCGCGGCGCAGCAGGGCGCCCGCGACCTCGCAGGCCCCGGTCAGGTCGTCCGCCAGCACCGTCAGGTCGGCGGTGTCCCCGAGGGTCCCGCGGGTCGAACCGGGGCCGGGGGCGGTCGGGGGTGGGGGTGTCATCTCGTCACCTCGTCTCGGGGCGTCGTCGCCACGACCATGCTGCCTCATCTGCGCGTTTCGCGCCACCCCTTGCGCGTTATGCGCAGCAGTGGCATCGTGGTCCCCGCCAGACGGACCCGGCCCCGCCCCGGTCCCCCGCCTCAGCCCGATCGAGGGGTCAACGATGACCGAACTCCCCCGCCCGTCGGACGGCCCGCCCGCATCCGTCCCCCCGCTCCGCGCCCCCGCCCTGCGCAACCCGCTCACCCGTCGGACCCTGCTGGCCGGCGGCACCGGCCTCGGCCTCGGAGCGCTCGCGGCCTGCGCCGGGCCGACGGGGACCCCGGGTCCGAACACGCTGACCCTCGCCCTCAACCGCTCCCTGGTCAGCCTGGACAACAAGGTCAACCAGTTCGACGCGGCGATCACGGTCCAGCGGGCGGTGCGTCAGGCGCTCACCACGATCGGGCCGGACGTGAAACCCCGGCTCGTCCTGGCCGAGAGTTTCGAGGCCACGGGTGCCACGGAGTGGACCGTGCGGTTGCGGCCCGAGGCCTGCTACTCCGACGGCAGTCCGGTCACGGTCGAGGACGTCGCCACCGCGCTGCGGATGTACGCCGAGACCGACGCGTCCTTCGTGGCCAGCTTCTTCCCCGAGATCCCCGAGGTCGAGGCGACCGGCCCGACGTCGTTCGTGCTGCGCACCGAGCGGCCGCTGCCGACGCTCGACGCCCTGATGAGCAACATCCTGATCAGCCCGGCCGCGGCCAACGAACCCGCGGAGCTGCAGGAAGGTGTGGGCAGCGGCCCCTACGTGATGGCGGCCCACGACCGCGGCACGGGTCGCTACCAGCTGCAGCGCAACCCCAACTACTGGTCCACCCCGGCCGTGGTCGAACGGGTGGACGTGCGGTTCCAACCCGAGGAGAACAGTCGCGTCATCGCGATCCGCAGCGGCGAGGTGGACGTCATCGACACCCTCACCCCCGATGCGGCGCAGCAGCTGCGCGGTCTCAGCGGCATCGAACTCATGGAGACCCAGAGCCTGCGGCTGAACCAGATCTTCTACAACTTCCGTAAACCGGCCGGGCACCCCCTGGCCGACCCCCGCGGTCGGCAGGCCCTGAGCATGGCCATCGACGGACGCGCCCTGGTCGAGGAGGTGCTCTCCGGGACCGCGGTCCAGGCAGAGGGGGTCGTCACCTCCAACCAGGACGGCTACGTCAAGACCGGGGAGTACGTCTACGACCCGGGCGCCGCCCGGAAGATGCTCGACTCCCTCAACGCCCGCGACCTGGCGGTCACGATCATCTGGGAGTCCGGCGAGTTCCCCGGTGACACCTTCGTCATGGAGGCGTTGGTGGAGATGCTGGGTGACATCGGGGTGCGCGCGCAGCTGCGCGAGTTCCAGCCGGGCGGCGACATCATGTCCTGGCGGCAGGGGCGGGCCGGGGACTGGGACCTGCTCGGCAACGGTTTCCCGGGCCCCACGGGCCAGGCGGTCGTCATGCTCCAGGGCATGTACGCCGGGACCGCGGAGAAGGAGTCCACCCGCGACACCTACCAGGGCTACGTCGTCCCGGCGGTCACCGACCTCATCACCGCGGCGGCGGCCGAGCCGGACCCCACCCTCCGGGCGACCCTCACGGCCGAGGCGCAGCAGGCGGTCTGGGACACCTGGCCCGCCGCCTGGCAGTTCAACCCCAAGGCGATCCTGGCCCACCGCAGCCGGGTCGCAGGGATCGAACTGTCCCCGGCCAACAACTACCCGCTCGCGGCCGTCGACCTGAGGAGCTGAGAAGGCGTCATGGTGAGTTACGTCCTCAAACGGGTCGGCCAGGGTCTCCTGACCGTGTTCCTGACCATCTCCACCGTGTTCCTGCTGGTCCGCCTCGCTCCCGGCGACCCGGCCCGGGCCTTCGCCGGACCGTTGGCCAGCACCGAGCAGCTGGAGGAGGTCCGTCAGCGGTTCGGTCTCGACGAACCGCTGCTGACCCAGTACGTCACCTTCCTGGGCCAGTTGCTGCACGGGAACCTCGGGGAGTCCTACTCCTTCGCGGCCCCCGCCCTCTCGGTCGTGGCCGACCGCATGCCCTACACCCTCACCCTGGCCGTCGCCGCGATCCTGCTGGCGGCGGTGGTGTCCGTGCCCCTCGGCGTCTGGATGGCCCGCCGCCGGGACCGGGCGGGCGAACTCGGGGCCAACATCGCCACCATCGCGGGGCAGTCCATGCCCGACTTCTGGATCGGCGTCCTCCTGCTCACCGTCTTCGCGGTCGCGATCCCGGTGCTGCCGGCCTCGGGGTTCGCGACCTGGAGCGGGTTGCTGCTGCCGGCCGTGACCGTCGCGATCCTGCAGGTGGCGCTGCTGTCGCGGCTCGTGCGCCGGGAGATGGTGAACAACCTCGCCGCCCCTTGGTTCACCGTCGCCCGGTCGCGGGGCCTGTCCGAACGGGTCCTGGTCTGGCGCTACGCGATGGGGAACTCGGCCGTCCCGGTCTTCACGGCCATGGGCACCCGGTTCGCCGCGATGCTCAACGGGGTCGTGGTCGTCGAGGTCGTCTTCTCCTGGCCCGGTGTCGGCTCCCTGGTGGTGCGGGCGCTGGAGACCCGTGACTACCCCCTCATCCAGGCGACCGTGCTGGTGACCGCCGCCCTCGCGGTGGCGGTCCAGCTCCTGGTCGACCTCCTCTACCCCCTCCTGGACCCGCGGGTCCGGCTCGGAAAGGCGGCCTCGGCATGAGCGCGCCCACCCTCGACGGCACCGGCCCGGCTCCCCGCCCCAGCGCCGTCACGCCCGCCCACCTGGCCCGCGCCGGCATCACCCGGCGGCGGCGCAGCGGCCGTGTGAAACTCGTCGTCGGCACGATCTGCACGGTCCTGGTCGTGGCTCCCATCCTGCTGGCGCAGGTCCTGCCGCTGCCGGACCCGGACGCCCAGGACCTGGGCGACCGGCTGCTGGCCCCGCTGAGCGGCGGGCACCTGCTGGGGACCGACCAGCTCGGCCGCGACCTCCTCTCCCGGGTCCTGCACGGCGGGCAGGTCTCCCTGGCCGTGGGGGTGCTGGCCGTCATCGTCTCGGGCGCACTGGGTCTCGTGCTCGGGGCCGCGGCCGGGTACTTCGGCGGCTGGATCGACACCCTGGTCTCCCGGCTCATGGAGGCGCAGATGTCGTTGCCGCTGCTCATGATGCTGCTGCTCGTCGTGGCCCTGTTCGGGCAGTCGATCCCCGTCATCACCCTGGTGATCGCGGTGGCGCAGTGGCCGGAGGTGGCCCGCCTCACCCGGTCCCTCGTCCTGGTCGAACGGGAGAAACCCTACGTGGCCGCCGCCCGCACCCTGGGGTTGGACAAGATCGCCATCCTCACCCGGCACGTGGTCCCGAACGTCCTGCCGCAGACCCTGCTGGTCGTGCTCCTGCTGCTGGCCCAGGCGGTGCTGCTGGAGAGCGCCCTGAGTTTCCTCGGGGCCGGGCCGCAACGCCCGTTCTCGACCTGGGGGCGCATCGTCTCCGACGGGCAGGACTACATCGGGACCGCCTGGTGGCTGGTCACCGCACCGGGACTCGCGATCGTCCTGCTCGTCGTCGGGGTGAACCTCGTCGGCGACGCCCTCCGCGAGGGGCAGCGCGTCGGCCTCGTGGCCCGTCTGCTCCAGCGGGCCCGCGGGGCCCGCCCCGTCGACCGCGTCACCACCACCCCCGGGAGGACCTCGTGAGCACCGCCGGAGACCTGCTGCGGGTCGAGGACCTGCAGATCGAACTCATCACCGCCCGCGGCGTCGTGCGCGCCGTCGACGGCGTGAGTTTCCGCATCGGCCGGGGGGAGACCGTCACCCTCATCGGGGAGTCCGGCTCCGGGAAGTCCACGACCGCCATGGGGTTGCTGAACCTGCTGCCGGAGGACCTCGCGGTCGTCTCGGGCCGGGTGCTGCTCGAAGGCCAGGACACGATCGCCGAACCAGACGCGATGCGCAGGGCGCGCGGCCGCACCGTGGCCCTCGTGCCGCAGGACCCGATGACCGCCCTCAGCCCCGTGCACAGCATCGGCCACCAGCTGCGGGAGGCCGTGGTGACGGCCGGGGCCGCGAGCGGCCGCGTCGGCGTGCAGGCCCGCGCCGTCCGACTGCTCGAGCAGGTGCACATCCCCCAGCCGGAGGTGCAGCTGAAGAAGTACCCGCACCAGCTGTCCGGGGGGATGCTGCAACGCGTCCTCATCGCGATGGCGCTGGCCGGGGAACCCCAGCTCATCGTGGCCGACGAACCCACCAGTGCCCTGGACGTGACCGTCCAGGCCGGCGTCCTGGACCTGCTGCTGGAGCTGCAGGAGCAGCGTGGGGTGGCCATCCTCATGATCACCCATGACCTGGGGGTGGCCCGCCTGGTCTCCGACCGGATCCACGTCATGCGCGGCGGACGCTTCGTGGAGTCCGGCGAGGTGGAGACCATCATCGAGGCCCCGGCCGAGCAGTACACCCGAGACCTGCTCGCCGCCGTCCCCCGTCTCGGGGCCTGGGACGAGACCCCCGACCGAGGAGTTCTGCGATGAGCACCCCCGCCCTCACCGTGACCGACCTGGCCGTGGGGTACGGGCACGGTCGCACGACGTTCCGGGCCGTGGACGGGGTCACGTTCACCGTCGCCGCCGGCCGTACCACCGCCGTCGTCGGCGAGTCCGGCTGCGGGAAGTCGACCGTGGCCAAGGCCGTCATGCGCCTGCTGGAACCGACCTCGGGTCGGATCGAGGTGCACGGGACGGACGTGACGCACCTGCCCGAGCGTCGCCTCCGCCCGCTGCGGCACCGGTGGCAGATGGTGTTCCAGGACCCCTACGGTTCGCTCGACCCACGCCTGAGCGCGGTCGACATCGTCGGGGAGGCGTTGCGCCAGCGCGGGATCCGTGACCGCGAGGCCCGCCGCTCCCGGGTCGCGGAACTGTTCGACCGGGTCGGGCTGCCGGCCGCCTCCCTGGACCGACGACCCGAGGAGTTCTCCGGCGGGCAGCGTCAGCGGATCGGCATCGCCCGGGCGCTGGCCTCCGAACCCGACCTGCTGATCTGCGACGAGGCGACCAGCGCGCTCGACGTCTCGGTGCAGGCCCAGGTCCTGGAGCTGCTGCGCGAGGTGCAGCGCGACACGGGCATCAGCTGCCTGTTCATCTCGCACAACCTCGGGGTCGTGCAGGGCATCAGCGACGAGATCGTGGTGATGCGCCGCGGTCGTGTGGTCGAGTCGGGCAGCACAAGCACGGTCCTGGCCACCCCGCGCGAGGAGTACACCCGTCGGTTGCGCCGGGCCGCGCTCGACCCGGCGTCCATGCGGGGCCGCAAACCCCGCCACGTCGTGCACTCCCTGAGCCTGACCGGCGCCTGAACCCTCCCCCCCGACCAGGAGACGAACCCATGACCGAGACCCTGCCCGACGACCCTGCTCCCGAACTCGTCCTCGGCACGATGACCTTCGCCGACACCGTCGACGAACGAGGCGCCGCGGAGATGCTCGACGTCGCCCGCGAGGCCGGGATCGTGCACCTCGACACCGCCAACGCCTACGCGCGGGGCGCGACCGAGGAGATGCTCGGCCGTCTGCTCGCCGGGCGCCGCGACGAGGTGCGGATCGCCTCGAAGGTGGGGATGCCCCACGCCGACGCGGGCGAGGACGCGTTGCTGTCGCCCGCGGCGGTGACGCGTTGCGTCGAGGCGAGCCTGCGGCGGCTGGGGACCGACCACCTCGACCTGCTCTACCTGCACCAGCCCGACCGCAGCACCCCGCTGCCGGAGACGCTGGGGGCGGTGGCGGACCTGGTGAAGGCCGGCAAGGTGACCGAGCTGGGGGTGTCCAACTTCGCGGCCTGGCAGATCGCCGACGTCGAGCAGGCCGCCGACGCCGCCGGTGCCCCCCGTCCCGTCGTCACCCAGCAGCTCTACAACCTGCTCGCCCGACGCATCGAGGAGGAGTACGCCGAGTTCGCCCGCACCCACGGTCTGCGGACGATGGTCTACAACCCGCTGGGCGGTGGCCTCCTCACCGGTCGGCACCGCTTCGAGGAACGTCCCACCGAGGGCCGGTACGGGTCCTCGGCGCTGGCCGCCATGTACACCGACCGCTACTGGGACGCGCAGCTGTTCTCGGCGGTCGAGGAGCTGCGCACCGCCGCCGAGGGCGCGGGGATCCCGCTGGCCGAGCTGGCCCTGCGCTGGACGGCGCACCGTCGCGAGGTCGACGCCCTGCTGCTCGGGGGTTCACGCCCGGAGCAGGTCCGCGCCAACGTCGCGGCGATCGCCCGCGGCCCCCTGCCGGCCGACGTGCTGGCCGTGTGCGACGAGGTCGGCCGGACGCTGCGCGGCCCCTCCCCCGCCTACAACCGCTGACCCACGAATCGCCCGGAGGTTCTCATGCCGTCCCCGTCCACCCCCGTCCGGCCCGACCCGGGTGCCTTCGCCCGCCGCGTCCGGTCCCGCGAGACCGTCGTCGGCTACTGGGTGGTGCTCGACGCCCCGCCCGCCACCGAGCGGATCGCCCGGATCGGCTACGACTACGTGGCGATCGACGCCCAGCACGGGTTGCTCGACTACCGCGGCGTGCTGACCGGCCTGCTCGCGGTCGACGCCGGTGGTTCGGCCGGCGTGGTCCGCGTGGCCGCCAACGACCCGACCGCCATCGGGCAGGCCCTGGACGCCGGGGCCCGCGGGTTGATCGTGCCGCTGGTGAACTCGGCCGCCGACGCCGCGGCCGCGGTGGCCGCGGCGAAGTACCCCCCGTTCGGGGTGCGGTCCTACGGGCCGATGCGCTCGGGGCTGCGCATCGGTCCCGTCCCGGCCGAGGCCGACGAGCAGACCGCCGTCCTGGCCATGATCGAGACGGCCGCGGGCCTGGCGGCCGTCGAGGAGATCGCCGCCACGCCGGGTCTCGACGGGCTCTACGTGGGCCCCTCGGACCTGGCCATCAACATCGGCGGGGCCTACCCGGGCGACCCCGCGGTGAAGGCCGACTTCGACGCCGCCCTGGAGCGGGTGCTGGCCGCCGCGGCCGGGGCCGGGATTGCCGCGGGGATCCACACCCCGCACGGTTCGGTGGCCCGGGAACGCCTGGCCGAGGGGTGGACGTTCGTCACCGTCGCCAGCGACGTCGTGCACCTGGAGACGATCGCGCGCGACCACCTCGGCACCGCCCGGGGGGAGCAGCGATGAGCGCCCCGCCCTCCTCGCCGACCCCGCCGACGACGGCGGCGCTGCCCGCCGTCGACCACCCCGACCGGGAGCCGCTCGTCGAGCACGACGGGATCCTGACGGGGTTCCTCCCCGCCCCGACCGTGCAGTGCCACGCCGCGAACCTCGCGCGGCTGCCCACCGGGGACCTGGCCTGCACGTGGTTCGGTGGCACCCAGGAGGGCGTGGCCGACATCGACGTCTGGTTGTCCCGGCTGACCCCGGGGACCGGCACCTGGTCGCCTCCCGAGAAACTGTCCGACGACCCGCGGCGTTCGGAGCAGAACCCGATCCTCTGGACCACGCCGTCCGGGGAGGTCTGGCTGCTGCACACCGCGCAGACCGCGGGCGACCAGGACACCGCGTTCGTCCGGTTGCGCGTCTCCACCGACGGCGGGGTGGGTTTCGGCCCGGCCCGCACGCTGTTCCCCGCCGACGAGCGGGGTGGCGTGTTCGTCCGGCAGCCTCCCGTCGTCACCGCCTCGGGTCGCTGGCTGGTGCCCGTCTTCCGCTGCCCGGTCGCCCCGGGGGCGCGCTGGCGCGGCGACGACGACGACAGCGTCGTCATGGTGAGCGAGGACGAGGGGGCGAGCTGGTCGACCATCGAGGTCCCGGACAGCCGCGGCATGGTCCACATGAACGTGGTCGGGCGTCCCGACGGCTCCCTGGTCGCCTTCTACCGCAGCCGCTGGGCCGATGCCGTGCACCGGTCGGAATCGTTCGACGAGGGTCGGAGCTGGAGCGTCCCGATGGCCACCGGGGTGCCCAACAACAACTCCTCGATCCAGGTCTCCCCCGCCGCGGACGGCACGCTCCTGCTCGTGCACAACCCGGTGCGGGCCACCCCCGGCAGCCCCCGTCGGGAATCGCTGTACGACGAGATCGACGAGTTCGGGGTGGCCGAGGGCGAACGGCCGGGCCCGCCGGCACCGGTGGCCGCCGACGACGACCGGCCCCGGGCGGTGTGGGGCACCCCCCGGGCTCCGATGCGGTTGTCGGCCTCCACCGACGCCGGCCGCACCTGGCCGGTGGAGCTCGACCTGGAGGTCGGCGACGGCAACTGCCTGACCAACGACTCCCGGGCCGGGGCCAACCACGAACTGTCCTACCCCAGCGTGCTGGTGGAATCCGCCCCGGACGGTTCCGGGGTCGCGCACGTGGCCTGGACCTGGCACCGCCGCGCCATCCGCTACGCCCGGGTCCCGTTGTCCCGGTTGCGGTCGTGATCTCTTCGAGCCCGGGGTCGGCGGTGGTCACGGGCTGCAGTTCCGGGATCGGGGCCGCGGTGGCGCAGAATCTGCTGGAGTCGGGCTGGCGGGTGCGGGGCCTCTCCCGCCGCGCTCCGGCCGACCCCCGCGTCGACTGGGCCCGGGCCGACCTCGCCGAGCCGGCGAGCGCCGTGGCAGCGGTGGCCGACCTCGACCGGGTCGACGCCGTGGTCCACTGCGCCGGGTTCCAGCGGACGGCACCGCTCGGGTCCCTCGACGCCGGTGACCTGCGGGCGATGTTCGACGTGCACGTGGCCGCGGCCGCCGCGCTGCTCGACGGCCTGGCCGCGCGCCTGTCCGACGGCGGCCGGGTCGTCCTGCTGGGCAGCCGGACCATGGTCGGGGTCGCGGGCAAGAGCCAGTACGCGGCGACGAAGGCGGCCTTGACGGGGCTGGCCCGCAGCTGGGCGGCCGAACTCGCCCCCCGGCGCATCACCGTCAACGTGGTGGCCCCCGGGCCGACGGCCACGGCCATGACGCAGGACCCGGGTCGGGCCTCGGTCCCGGTCCGGGTGCCGCCGTTGGGCGCCCTGGTCGACCCTGACGACGTGGCCGAGCTGGTCGGGTTCCTGCTGGGCCGGGCCGGGCGGTCGATCACCGGGCAGGCCTACGTCATCTGCGGCGGCGCCTCGCTCTGAACCCCGTCCGGTCGGGCCCGGCGTCGGCCCGGGTCACCGACGACCACCACGGGGTGCTCGGCGCGATGCAGGACGTCGTGGGAGACCGACCCGAGCAGGGCCGTGTAGAAGGCGCCGTGCCCGCGTCCACCCACCACCAGGAGTTCGGCCTCCTCCCCGGCGCGCAGCAACGCGTCGGCGGGGTAGGCCTCCTCCAGCACCTCGCAGTCGAGCCGGAGATCCGGGTGGGCGGCGCGCAGCTCGGCGCACAACCGCCCCAGCGCCTCGCGCTGCACCCGCAGCGCCCCGGCCCGCGCCCGGTTGTCCTCGTCGTCGTCGATCGCCAGTCGCTGCAACGGTTCCAGCACGCGCAGGATGCGCAGCGGGGCGGACCGGGCCAACGCCTCGGTGACGGCGAACCCGAGGGCGGCCCCGGCCGCGGGCGAACCGTCGTGGCCGACCACGACCCCGCCCGAGGGCGGTTCCGGGCCCCGCACGACGGCCACCGGGCAGGGGGCGTGCGCCACGGCGAACAGGCTCGTGGACCCGAGCAGCAACCCGCCGAACAGGCCGCGACGGTGCGGGTTGTGCCGCCGCGCCCCGGTCACCAGGAGCTGGGCCCGCCCCTCGGTCACGGCCTGGACCAGGGCCCGTCGCGGGTGGTCCTCGACGACCCGCGGCACCAGGCGCAGGCGGGGGTGCTCCGCCTGCACCCGCCTGGTCACGTCGTCGATCGCCGCGACCGCCTGCTCCTGCAGCTCCCGGGTCATCTGCTGCACGTAGTAGCCGGTGAGCGCCTCGGCCGACCCGACGGGTTGCACCGCCGCGACGAGGACGAGGTCGGCCCCCCGACGGACCGCCTGCGCCGCAGCCCAGTCGACCGCGGGCAGGGGAGGCTGGGCCGCGTCCACCCCGACGACCACCGCACCGTCCATCGCCCGGCCTCCTCGTCCGTGCCGTGTCCGCGACCCCCGCACCGGGGTGCGGGCCACCGATCACTGCACCGTACGCCCGGAGGCCGCCCGCGGGGCAGTCCTCCGGGTCCCGGGTGGCCGCCCGGGTCCCGTCCCGGCACGATGGGCGCGTGCACCGCGGCGAGATCACCGACCGGGCTGCCCAGGGGATGACCCGGCAGCGAGACGAACACCTGCAGGCCTGGTGGACGGGACTGGACGACACCACCCGTCGGGCCCTGCTCGCGGTTCGGCCCGGGGCGGCGTTGGACGAGCGGCAGGCGCGGGCGCTGGCCGCGGCCGGGATCACCTGCCCCGTCGCCGTGCTCGAGACGGAGGCCGGCCCGGCCCGCCGCTGGGTCGCCCCGCCCGCCCTCCCCGGTCTGCTGCAGCACGTCCGCGTGGTCGCCGCGGCCGCGGAGGACGACGCCCGAGAGGCGGCCCGGCACGGGCGCTGAGTCCGGGGTCCCGAGGATCGTCGTCGCGCCGGTGGGCGCGCCCGGTTCCGGCTCAGGCCCCCAGCACGGCCGAGAGCAGGTCTTCGTCGACCTCCCGGTCGGCGAAGACCAAGCGGACGGCCTGCGGATCGGGGTTGCCCCGGTCCGGGCCGCGGCCGACGAGGCGCAGCCCGGCCCGTTCGGCGGCCCGGCGCGATCCTTCGTTGTGCTCCAGCAGGAAGGCGACGACCGCGAGGTCCGGTGCCCGACGACCGGCCTCGGCCCGGGCCTCGGTGATGACCTCCTGGGCCAGTCCCCTGCCCCAGACGGCGCGGTGCAACCGGTAGCCGAGGTTCCACCACCGCAGCCCGCCCGCCACCCGCAGGTCGCAACCGCCGAGCCCCAGCAGCTCCCCGGAGCCGGCGTCGCGCACGACCCAGCTACCGAGGCCCGCGCTTTCCCAGCTGCGCTGCACCGCCAGCAGCAGCCGGGCGGTCGCCTCCGGACCCGTGTGCCGCCCGCTCGGCAGGTGCTCCCACACCCGGGCATCGGCGTGCAGCGTCGCCAGTTCGTCGAGGTCGCCCGCGACCGGCCGGGTGAGGGTGGTCCGGGCCGTCCGAACCGTCGGATCCGCCTGCATGCCGCCAGTCTGGGGTGCCGTGCGCTGACCCGCCGCCCACCACCCCCCGCCGCGCGCCACCCCCGGCGACCCACCATGCTGGGGCGCTGATCACCTCCGACGATGCGACCCGACCCGAGGACGAGGAGCCCACCGTGCCCGACCGAGACGTGACCGTGCAGCCGACGACGGGTCCGGCCGCGCCGGGACCGGCCGCGAGCGCCGGAACGGCCGACGGCAGCAGCGGGACGGACGGTGAACGCCTCGACGCCTCACCCGAGGTCGACGACGTCGATCCGGACGAGGTCGTGGAGCACGAACCCTCCGAGATCACCTACGACGGTCAGCGCTACCCGGCCCGGCCGCGTTCGTTGCGCCGACCCCGCCCGCAGGCGCGCCTGCGCGGGGAGGACCACACCCGCCGGACGGGACCGGGCTCGGGAGCCACCGACGGCACCAACGCAGAGTACGTCGACTGGTTGGTCGAGAAGTCCATGCTGGCCGACGCGATCAAGATCAGCCGGCAGTTCTCGGGTCAGGCGAGCATGTGGCAGAACCCCTACGCCGAGCCCGACCCCCGCCGGGCCGTCGAGATGGCCTCGGTGTGGTTCACGGCGTACCCGATCTCGCTGGTGACCCCGACGGGCACGTCCTTCCTGGCGTCCCTCGGCGATCCCCGCCTGTGGGAAGCCTTCCGGCACGTGGGGATCGACGCGGTGCACACCGGACCGGTCAAGAACGCCGGCGGGATCGACGGGTGGGACCAGACCCCGAGCGTCGACGGCCACTTCGACCGCATCTCCACCGAGATCGACCCGCAGTTCGGTTCCGAGGCGGAGTTCCGGCGGCTGTGCGAGGTGGCGACCGAGCACGGCGGCAGCGTCATCGACGACATCGTGCCGGGCCACACGGGCAAGGGGGCCGACTTCCGGCTCGCCGAGATGCGGCACTCGGACTACCCGGGCATCTACCACATGGTCGAGATCCCCTCCGAGCACTGGGACCTGCTGCCCGACGTACCCCCGGGCGACGACGCGGCCAACCTGTCCGCCGCGGCCGAGGGGGCGCTGGCCGACCTGGGCATCATCATCGGTCAGCTGCAGCGGGTGATCTTCTACGCGCCCGGCATCAAGGAGACGAACTGGTCGGCGACCCGGGAGGTCGTCGGCGTCGACGGGGTCACCCGCCGCTGGGTCTACCTGCACTACTTCAAGCAGGGGCAGCCGTCGGTGAACTGGCTCGACCCCTCCTTCGCCGGGATGAAACTGGTGATCGGCGACGCGCTGCACTCCCTGGGCGACCTCGGGACGAGTGCGCTGCGTCTGGACGCCAACGGATTCCTCGGGGTCGAGAAGAGCGTCGAGGGGCCCGCCTGGTCCGAGGGCCACCCGTTGTCGGAGGCCGCGAACCACCTCATCGCCGGGATGGTCCGCAAGGTCGGCGGGTTCACCTTCCAGGAACTGAACCTGACCATGGAGGACATCAAGAACACCTCCGAGGTCGGGGCGGACCTCTCCTACGACTTCGTCAACCGCCCCGGCTACCAGCACGCGCTGGCCACCGGGGACACCGAGTTCCTGCGGCTCTGCCTGCGCACCAGCCTCGACGTGGGAATCGACCCGGCCTCCCTGGTCCACGCGCTGCAGAACCACGACGAGCTGACCTACGAGCTGCTGCACTGGGAGTCCGGTCACGCCGAGGACCAGTTCCCGTTCCGGCACACCGACATCACCGGTCAGCAGCTCGCCAAGACCGTGCGGCAGGAGCTGCTCGAGGCGCTGACCGGGGAGAGCGCCTCCTACAACCAGGTGTTCACGACCAACGGCATCGCCTGCACCACGGCCAGCGTCATCGCCGCCGCGCGCGGGGTGACCGACCTCGACGACCTGGACGCCGACGAGATCGAGCAGATCACCCGCGCCCACCTCCTGCTGGCCAAGTTCAACGCGTGGCAGCCGGGGGTGTTCGCCCTCTCCGGGTGGGACCTCATGGGGATGCTGCCGCTGCCGGTGGGGCGCATCCCGCACCTGCTGACCAGCGGGGACACCCGCTGGATCGAGCGGTCGGCCCACGACCTGATGGGCACGGCACCGGGCGCGACCACGTCGAGCTCGGGGATCCCGGTGGGGCGTTCGCTCTACGGTTCGGTCCCCCACCAGGTGGCCGACGAGACGTCGTTCCTGAACCGGTTGCGCGAGGTGCTCGCCGTCCGGCGCGAGCACGGGATCGCCACCGCCCGCCAGATCGACATCCCCGCCGTCGCGCACCCCGCGATGCTCGTCATGGTCCATGAGCTGGACCCCGAGCAGCACGGGGGCGCCCGGGCGCTGCAGGTGACGGTGCTGAACTTCGGGCGCGAGACCATCGAGGGGACGGTCCGTTCCGACGCCTTCACCCCGCGGGTCCCGGTGACGGACATGCTCTCCGGCGGAGACATCGGCCGCGTCGACGACCTGCAGAGCTTCTCGGTGTGGCTCTCGCCCTACGCCGGGATGTCCTTGCTGCTGTGCGAGGACGTCGACGCCACGGCGAAGTGAGGCGGCCCGAAACCGGGTCTGCGGTCGTCCGCAACGGCTGATGCGGTCTTCCGCAAAGTCGTTGCGGCACAGGTGAACTAACACCTTCGAGGGATTCCGCCCTACGGTGGCGGAGGACGCCGGGGCAGTCGTCCTGCCCGCGTCAGTCGCACCCCCGCCGGAGGTCGTTCACCCATGTCCGCCTGGACCCTCGTCCTCGTCGCGCTCGGTGTCTCCGCCGACGCGTTCGCGGTCGCCCTCGGCAAGGGCCTCGGGATGACCCGGTTGCGCCTCAAGGACTCCGTCGCCCTGGCGCTCGTCTTCGGGCTGTTCCAGGCGGTCATGCCCCTCCTGGGGTGGGCCCTCGCCCGCAGCTTCCGCAACGCCATCACCGAGGTCGACCACTGGGTGGCCCTCGGCCTGCTCGCCCTCATCGGCCTCAAGATGATCAAGGAGGCGGTCGGCGCCGACCCCGACCGCGACGACGGTCACCGCCTCAAGAAGCGCGAGCTGTTCGTGCTGGGCCTCGCGACGAGCATCGACGCGCTGGCCGTCGGCATCAGCTTCGCCTTCCTCGACGTCTCCATCGTCCCGGCGGTCCTGCTCATCGGCGTCACCACCGCGCTGCTGTCGCTCGCCGGCGTGGTCATCGGCCACCGCGCCGGGCTCCGCTGGCGCCGACCCGCCGAGATCGCCGGCGGGGTCATCCTCATCGGGATCGGCGTCAACATCCTGGTGGAGCACCTCGGACTGCTCTGAGCTCGCGCCGGCACGAGCGCCGAGCTGCGGCGGAGCAGCCTGCCTCGCGGACACGTCACGACCTCCGTCACCGACGGTGACCGGCGCCGGGGATCCGGCCAATCGGGCGTCACCAGCGCTGCGTCCATCGAGCGGAACGGGCCCGTGGAGCCACGTCCGGAGCGATGAACGCAGCGCTGGTGATGGGCGCACGCGGCCGAGGTGACCCTCCGTCGCCGTCCACCGGATCGGCCCGGACCTGCGTGTGCCCGGTGGGCGCCCGGCGGCGGGTCAGGGCCGAGCCAGGTCCGGGTGCTGCGCGAGGTACTCGTCCAGGGGGGCCCGGAGGGGTCGCCCCTGATCGCCCCCGGGCTCGGACGGGCCCGGTCGGTCGACGTCCGCCCACGAGGGAACCGGGTCGAGGACGGTGAGGCACACCCAGCCCTCCGTCGCGGGGTCCGACGGGACGGGCGGAGACGTCAGGGTCGCGGCGACCTGCTCCCCCGCGGCGGCCGGCACCTCGTCGCAGGGGGCGCCGGGCGGCGTGAGGGTCGGCGTCACGGCGTCCTCGCCCCCGGTCCGGGCGAGCGTCTCGGGCGTCGCCGCGGCCCGCGACGACCGGGGGCCGGTCGGCGCCTCGTCGGCCGCGGTGCAGGCCGGCAGGGCCGCCACCAGCAGGAGCAGGACCAGCCCGGGACGCGCGCGCACGGAACGATCGTGACGCTCCGCCGCGACCGCCCGGGCCGGTCACCGGGCGGCTCCACCGCTCGGCACGGACCGGATCGCGACACGCGGATCGCGACACGCAGACGTCAGTTGTCGACTCTCCGTGATTATCCACAACGGTCTGTGATGACCGCGGCGACGGAACCGCAGGTCAGAGGCCTGCGCGCGGGCTGTCCACAGCCGTCCCCAGGGTGTGCAGAACTACACCCGTGTGACACATCATCTGGTGCCGGTTTCGCGTTCCGCCCCCTAGGGGTAGTGTTGGGGGCACCCGAACGGAGGGGTGCGCAGAGCACCTCGAAGGGCCGGGCGGACCCCGCAGTTGCACGAGATCGATCTGGGAGAACCACCTCGATCCGAGAGAAGGAACCCCATGAGCAGCATCACGGTCTTCAGCACGCCCTCGTGCGTGCAGTGCCGCGCGACCTACCGCTCGCTGGACCGCTCGGGCCTCGCCTACACGGTGGTCGACGTCACCGAGGACGACGCCGCCCGCGCCACCGTGACCGCCCTGGGCTACGTCCAGGCACCCGTCGTCATGGTCGGGTCCCCGGAGCAGGGCGAGCACTGGTCCGGGTTCCGTCCCGACCGGATCGAGGCGCTGGCCCGGCAGCTGGCCACGGTCGGCGCATGAGCGGCCCCGGAGTCGTCTACTTCTCCAGCGTCTCCGGGAACACGCACCGCTTCGTGGAGAAGCTGGACGACCTCCGGACGCTGGACCGGCCCCCTGCCCGCATCCCGCTGCGCGCGGGTGAGGCTCCCCTGAAGGTCACCGAGCCCTTCGTGCTCATCACGCCCACCTACGCGGGGGGCAACGGCAGCGGGGCGGTGCCCAAGCAGGTCATCCGCTTCCTGAACGACCCGGCCAACCGGGCCCTGATCGTGGGCGTCGTGGGCGCCGGCAACACCAACTTCGGGGACCACTACGCCGCGGCCGGCGACATCGTCGCCGCCAAGTGCGCGGTGCCCCACCTGTACCGCTTCGAACTGTTCGGCACCCCTGACGACGTGCGCCGCGTGCGCGACGGATTGGACTCGCTATGACTGCGCTCGACGACGCGCTCGTGACCGCCGACGCCCAGGTGATCCCCGCGCAGGGCGGCACCGCGCCCGGCTACCACACCCTGAACGCGATGCTGAACCTGTGGGACGAGAACGGGCGCATCCAGTTCGAGGCCGACCGCGAGGCCGCCCGGCAGTACTTCCTGCAGCACGTCAACCCGCGCACCAAGCAGTTCGAGAGCTTCCGCGCCCGGATCGACTACCTGGTCGGGAACGGCTACTACGAGCAGGCCGTGCTCGACCAGTACCCCTTCGAGTTCGTGCAGGAGCTGACCGACCGGGCCCACGCGGCGAGGTTCCGCTTCCCGACCTTCCTCGGGGCCTTCAAGTACTACACGAGCTACGCCCTCAAGTCCTTCGACGGGACCGAGTACCTCGAGAACTTCGAGGACCGCTCGGTCATGACCGCGCTCACCCTCGCGGTCGGTGACCAGACGCTGGCCACCGCGATCGTCGACGAGATGCTGGCCGGGCGCTTCCAGCCGGCGACCCCCACGTTCCTCAACGCGGGCAAGAGCTCGCGCGGTGAGCTCGTGTCGTGCTTCCTGCTGCGCATCGAGGACGACATGGAGTCGATCGGGCGCAGCATCAACTCGGCGCTGCAGCTGTCCAAGCGCGGCGGCGGGGTCGCCCTGCTGCTCTCCAACATCCGCGAGCACGGCGCCCCGATCAAGCGCATCGAGAACCAGAGCTCCGGCGTCATCCCCGTCATGAAGCTGCTCGAGGACTCGTTCTCCTACGCCAACCAGCTCGGGGCGCGTCAGGGCGCGGGCGCGGTGTACCTGTCCGCCCACCACCCCGACATCCTGCGCTTCCTCGACACCAAGCGCGAGAACGCCGACGAGAAGATGCGGATCAAGACGCTGTCCCTGGGCGTCGTGGTCCCCGACATCAGCTTCGAGCTCGCCAAGAACAACGAGCCGATGCACCTGTTCTCCCCCTACGACGTCGAGCGCGTCTACGGCAAGCCCTTCGGCGACGTGTCGATCACCGACCACTACCGCGAGATGGTCGCCGACGACCGCATCCGCAAGACGACGATCAACGCCCGCGAGTTCTTCCAGACCCTCGCCGAGCTCCAGTTCGAGTCGGGTTACCCCTACGTCGTGTTCGAGGACACGGTGAACCGGGCCAACCCGATCGCGGGTCGGATCAACATGTCCAACCTGTGCTCGGAGATCCTCCAGGTCAACACCCCGAGCAAGCTGGGCGAGGACCTGAACTACGAGGTCGTCGGCAAGGACATCTCCTGCAACCTGGGTTCGCTGAACATCGCCCTGGCCATGGACGGGGGTGACCTCGGCGCGACGGTCGAGACCGCCGTCCGCGCCCTCACCGCGGTCAGCGTCGCCAGCGACATCCGCTCGGTCCCGTCGGTGGCCTACGGCAACGCCCGCTCGCACGCCATCGGGCTCGGCCAGATGAACCTGCACGGCTACCTCGCCCGCGAGCGGGTGCACTACGGCAGCGAGGAGGGCATCGACTTCACCAACGTCTACTTCGCGACCGTGCTCTTCCACGCCCTGCGCGCCTCCAACCGCATCGCGATCGAGCAGCGGGCGACCTTCGACGGGTTCGAGAACTCCCGCTACGCGACGGGTGAGTTCTTCGACCGCTACACCGAGCAGGACTGGTTGCCGGCGACCGCCCGCGTCCGAGCCCTCTTCGCCGACTCCGGCATCACGCTGCCGACGCGCGCGGACTGGGCCGAGCTCAAGGCCTCGGTCATGCAGCACGGCATCTTCAACCAGAACCTGCAGGCCGTCCCGCCGACCGGGTCCATCAGCTACATCAACAACTCGACCTCGTCGATCCACCCGATCGCCTCCAAGATCGAGATCCGCAAGGAGGGCAAGCTCGGGCGGGTCTACTACCCGGCGCCCTTCATGGACAACGACAACCTCGAGTACTACGCCGACGCGTACGAGATCGGCCCCGAGAAGATCATCGACACCTACGCGGCGGCCACCCAGCACGTCGACCAGGGCCTGTCGCTGACCCTGTTCTTCAAGGACACCGCCACCACGCGCGACGTCAACCGGGCGCAGATCTACGCGTGGCGCAAGGGCATCAAGACCATCTACTACGTGCGCATCCGGCAGATGGCGTTGGAAGGGACCGAGGTCCAGGGCTGCGTCAGCTGCATGCTCTGAGCCCCGCGGCAAGCGTCAGGACCGAGGAGAACCCCATGACCGAGAAGCTCAAGCTCATCGACCGCGTCAACGCGATCAACTGGAACCGGCTGGCCGACGACAAGGACCTCGAGGTCTGGAACCGGCTGACCAGCAACTTCTGGCTACCCGAGAAGGTGCCGCTGTCCAACGACGTCCCGTCCTGGGCGCGCCTCACCCCCGAGGAGCGCACCCTCACGATGCGGGTCTTCACCGGGCTCACGCTGCTGGACACCATCCAGGGCACGGTCGGGGCGGTCTCCCTCATCCCCGACGCGCTGACCCCGCACGAGGAGGCGGTGTACACCAACATCGCCTTCATGGAGTCGGTGCACGCCCGCAGCTACTCCTCGATCTTCTCCACGCTGGCCTCGACCCGCGAGATCGACGAGGCCTTCGACTGGTCGGAGAACAACGAGGCGCTGCAGCGCAAGGCGTCGATCGTGCTGGACTACTACCACGGTGACGACCCGCTGAAGCGCAAGGTCGCCTCCACGCTGCTGGAGAGCTTCCTCTTCTACTCCGGCTTCTACCTGCCGATGTACTTCTCCTCGCGCGCCCAGCTGACCAACACCGCCGACCTGATCCGGTTGATCATCCGCGACGAGGCCGTGCACGGCTACTACATCGGCTACAAGTTCCAGCGCGGGCTGGAGCTGGTCGACCAGGCCAAGCGCGACGAGATCAAGGACTACGCCTTCGAGCTGCTGTACGACCTCTACGACAACGAGGTGAAGTACACCAGCGACCTGTACGACCCGGTCGGGCTCACCGACGAGGTCGTGACGTTCCTGCACTACAACGCGAACAAGGCGATGATGAACCTCGGCTACGAGGGTCTGTTCCCGGCCGACGTCTCCAAGGTCGACCCGGCGATCCTCTCGGCCCTCTCCCCCAACGCCGACGAGAACCACGACTTCTTCTCCGGCTCGGGTTCCAGCTACGTCATCGGCAAGGCCGTCGCCACCGAGGACGAGGACTGGGAGTTCTGAGGTCCTCCATCCGGACGACGGCCGCGACACAGGGACGCGTCGCGGCCGTCGTCGTCGCGGGGCGCGATCCGGAGGGACTCAGGACCCGGTGATCCCCGGTTCCAGGACCTCGGCCAGACGCAGACTCGTCGCCGCCTCCTCGGGCCGGCTCAACCGCTGCCGGGTGCGGCCCAGCAGCAGGTGCGCGTAGGCCTCGGTCGGGTGCTCGGCGACGACCCTCCGCAGCTCGGTCTCGGCCCGGTGCAACTGGGCCGAGGCGAACAACGCCCGCGCCAGCAGCAGCCGGACCGCGAGCGGGGCGGTCCCCTCCGACACGGCGGGCATGGACCGCAGGGTCCGGGCCGCACCCGCCGGGTCCCGGTCCTCGAACTGCCGCTGCGCCATCGTCCAGAGGTCGTGGTCGTCGCGCACCAGACCACCCAGCCCGTCCCACTGCGTCATGACCGCCCCAACATCGCGGACGGGGCCGGGCTTCCCGACGCGCTCAGCGGCCCAACCAGGCCAGGTCGGAGAGCGGCCAGACCACCACGTAGGCGCGACCGGTCACCCGGTCGAGCGGGACGAACGGGCCCGTGTCGTCGGCCTGGTGGTAGCGGGAGTCCCGCGACCTCGCCCGGTTGTCCCCCATCACCCACAGCTGGCCCGCGGGGACGGTGACGTCGAAGACCATCCCGCACGGTTCCACCCCGGGTTTCAGGTAGGCGCTCTCGTCGAGCTCGACCCCGTTGCGCTGCACCGGCCCCTCGGCGTCCGGGCAGGCGATCCGGTCCCCGGGAAGCCCGACCACCCGTTTGACGAGGTGCCCCTCGTCGGCCGAGGGTGCCAGCCCGACGAAGGCCAGGGCCTCGGAGACGGCCGACCGGGGCGGGGCGAACTCCTCGGGTGCCAGCCCGGACAGCCAGTTCCCCGGGTCCTCGAAGACGACCACGTCCCCGTGCCGCAGGTCGACCAGGCCCGGGGTGAACTTGCCGACCACGACCCGGTCCCCCCGGACGAGCGTGTCCTCCATCGACTCCGAGGGGATGAAGAACGGTTGGAACAGGAACGTCTTCACCAGCAGCGACACCGTCAGGGCGATCGCGACCGTCAGGACGACCTCGCGCACGCCCCGGACGACCCGTCGCCCGACGCTCCGTCCGGCCGGCGGCTCCGTCGCCGCGGCCCCCGCCCGCTCCCTCACCCCCCGATCATCACCCACCCCACCCCTCCCCCGGGTCCCCTTCCGCCGACCGTCCCCCCTCTCCTCCCGTGATCAAGGAATCCGCGGCGGCGGATTCCTTGATCACGGGAGGAGAGGGGGTGGACCCTGACGTTCTCGCGGCAGCGGGCTGCGTCGACGATCTCCCCGGGTGAGACTGGAGCCATGACCGCGTTTGCTCCGGCCACCGCACCCCGGGTCCCCGACGACACCACGCTCCTCGCGGCGGCCCGGCGCGGCGACCCGCTGGGCGACGCGGCCGCCGCGGTCCGCGGCGGGCACCGGCAGGTGGTCGAGGCCCTGCGCAGCGGGACGACCCCGCCCGAGGAGGCGACGGCCGCCCTGGTCCAGGACCTCCTGGCCCGGACCGCCGCCGTGGCCCCGGACGTCCTGACCACGGGCTCCCGCCCGCACTTCACCGTGCCGCCCGCGGTCCACGTCCTGGACGTCGGGGCCGGGGCCCTCATCCGCTCCTACGCCCCACCGGAACCGGCGACCATCCTGGTGGGCACCGGGCAGCTGGTCGACGACACCGAGCGCCGTCTCTGGGACACCGCCCGGTGGCTGAACCAGATCGCCGAACCGGGCGGGTTGCGTCCGGGCCGCGACGGCCTGGTCGCGACCGCGAGCGTGCGGCTCATGCACGCCGGGGTCCGGCGGCAGGTGACACGAACCCGGCCCCCCGGACCGGGCGCCCCGGTCCACATCAGCCAGCTGGACCTGCTCCGTACCTGGACCGACTTCACCGTCGCCGCCCCGCGCGCCGCGAGCCGGCTCGGCCAGGACCTGACCGAGGAGGAGTACGCCACCTTCCTCACCTTCTGGCGGCACGTGGGAACGCTGCTGGGCATCGAACCGGAACTCCTGGCCGGCGTCCGCCGCCGGCGGGACGCGGTCGAGCTGGACGCCCGCATCGTGTCCCTCACACCACCCCCCAACGCCGATTCCCGACGGTTGACCGAGATCGGCCTGACCACGCTGGCGCACGCCTGGTCGGACATCTCACCGTTGCCGCGCCGGGTGACCGTCCCCGTCATCCACGCCATCGCCCGGACCCTGCAGGGACCGGAGCTGTCCGACGCGTTGGGGATCCCCCGGGCTCCGGCCCACCGTCTCGTCCCGGTGGTGGCCGCCGCCGCCCGGTGGCGTCGCAACCGCCTCCGCCGCAACCCGATCGCCTGGGAACGGATGATCGAGCGGAACCTCGAGACCGCCGCCGGGATGATCCCGGCGGCGGGCGCCTGAGGGTCCGCCCGAGCGGGGGCCGGTGCGGGTCAGTGGAGTTCGAGCGTGAACTCCGCGACGTCGCCCTCGCCCAACCCCTCGGCCCGGCGGACGGCCTGCTTCAGCGGCAGCGTGTAGCACCCGTCGGCGGACTCCCGGAAGATCGACGTGGCCCAGGTCGTGGACCCGCAGGTCACCCGCACGGGGACGGACGCGAACCCGCGAGGTGGCAGGGGCAGGTCACCGATCTCGTCGGACGCCTCCACCGGCAGGCGCACGAAGATCCAGGTGTCGTGCCGCGCTGGCCAGCGCCACAGTTCCGCCCGGAACCGCCAGGGTCCGCGCGGCGGGGTCACGGTTCCCGGCGCTCGGGACGCACCGCGGGCCGGGTGACCTCGGCCAGCACGGACACCAGGTGGACGTACTCTTCGCCCGTGGCCCGGGACATGCCGATCTCGCACGTGCGGCTGGAACTGGCGTAGACGGTCCCGGGCACGGGGTCGAGCCTCCGCAACCCTTCGACCTCCCGCCGCGTCGCGGAGGCGGTCAGCTCGGGGTGCAGCATCCCGCGGTCGCCGGCGAAGGCGCAGCACCCCCAGCCCTCGGGCACCACCACCTCCTCGGCGACCGCCGCGGCGAGCGCGTGCAGCGCCGCCGTCGCCCCCGAGCGGGTGCCCGAGCAGGTCGGGTGCAGCACGACGCGCGGAACCTTGCGCTGCACGGTCAACCGCGGCAGCAGGACGTCCACGGCGAACTCGGTGACGTCGCGGACCGGCCCGTCCACCGCGGACACCAGACCCTCGGTGCAGGAGGCGGCGTCGCACACCACGGGCACCGGACCACCGCCGGGACCCGCCGCCTGCGCGACGGCCTTCTCGAGGGCGGCCCGGGTGCGTTGCTTCACCGACCGGGCCGAGTCCTGCAGACCCTTGGACGACCACGGCGTCCCGCAGCAGAGGTCGTCGACCCCGGTCGGGAGGACCAGGCGCACCCCCGCCCGCGCCGCGAGCTCGGCGACCGCCTCCTGCACCGCCGGTTCGCCACCGGGGCTGCCGAACATGGCCCCGATGCAGGCCGGCAGGTACACCGCGCTGACGGTGTCGACCGGGGTCGGCATGGCCACCGCGGACCTCCGCCGCCCGCCGCCGGGCAGGTCGGGGCTCCACTGGGGCAGCCGGTCGGAACCCAGCACGCTGCGCCCCAGGGTCGTGGCGGCCCGTACGGGGGCCGCGGGCACCTTCTGGGCGACCCCCAGGGCGAGCCCGGCGACCGACGTGAGGGCGCCCCAGCGGCGGGCCGCGGCCCCCCACACCACCTTGTCCGCCGTCGTCTGCGAACCCGCCCGCAACCGTTTGACGAGATCACCCGTGTTGATGCCCACCGGGCAGGTGGTCTGGCACATCCCGTCGACGGCGCAGGTCTGCAGGCCTGCGTAGTCGTAGTCGGCGCGGAGGCGTTCCAGCAGCTCGGTGTCCCCCGCGGCCTCGGCCGCCACCATGGCCCGCTCGGCGACGATGCGCTGGCGCGGGGTCAGGGTCAGGTCCCGGCTCGGGCAGACCGGTTCGCAGTACCCGCACTCCACGCACCGGTCGGCCTCGGGCTCGATCCGCGCCGGTTCCTTGAGGTCGCGCAGGTGGGCCTGCGGGTCCTCGTCGAGGACGACCCCGGGATTCAGCACCCCCGCGGGGTCGAGGAGCCGCTTGAGCTCCCACATGACGCCGTACAGCTCGTCGCCGTACTGCCGGCGCACGAACGGGGCCATCACGCGGCCGGTGCCGTGCTCGGCCTTCAGCGATCCCCCGGCGGCCAGGACCACGTCGACCATGTCCTCGGTGAACGCGGCGTAGCGCTCCAACCCCGGACCGCTGAACCGGTCGGTCAGCATGAAGTGGATGTTGCCGTCCTTGGCGTGGCCGAAGATGACGTTGTCGGAGTATCCGTGCTTGTCGAAGAGGGCCGTGAGCTCGACGCAGGTCTGCGACAGCCGCTCGACCGGGACGACGACGTCCTCCAGCAGCGCCGTGGTCCCCGAGGGACGCGCCCCGGCCACCTGCGCGTAGAGCCCCTTGCGCAGGTGCCAGAGCTGCGCGCGGGTCCGGGTGTCGGAACTCAGCGGCGTCGGGGCCAGGACCGGCAACCGCCGGACAAGGGAGTCGAAACGGTGCGACGCCTCGGTCAGACCCTCGGCCCCGGTCGCGTGGAACTCCACCAGCAGGGCGGCGTGGTCGTCGACGCGCAGATCCCGTACCACCTGCGGCGCAACCGGATCGGTGCCCCCGACGCGCAGCGAGGTGGCATCCATGAGTTCGAGGGTCGCGGCGTCGGCGGCCACCAGGTCGGGCAGGGCCGCGGTCGCCGCCTGCACCGAGTCGAAGACCAGCAGCGAGGTGCCGACGTGCGGCCGGATCTCCACGGTGCGGAACGTCGCCTCGGCGATGAACCCCAGCGTCCCTTCGCTGCCCACCATGACGTGGGCGAGGATCTCGACGGCGGAGTCGAAGTCGAGGAACGAGTTCACCCCGTAGCCCATGGTGTTCTTCATCGCGAACTGCGCCCGGATCCGGGCGACGGAGTCCGCGTCCGCGCGGACCCGGTCCCGCAGCCGCAGCAACCCGGTGTGCAGGGCCGGTTCGAGGAAACGCAACCGCTCGTCGGCGTCCTCGACCCCGGTGTCGATCACCGTGCCCGACGGCAGCACCAGGACCATCGACTCCACGGTGCGGTAGGAGTTCTGCTCGGTGCCGCAGGCCATGCCGCTGGAGTTGTTGGCCAGGACGCCGCCGATGGTGCAGGCGACCTCGCTGGCCGGGTCCGGGCCGAGCCGACGACCGTGGCGGGCGAGTGCGGCGTTCACCGCCCGGACCGTCACCCCCGGTTGCACGCGCACCCGGGCGCCGGCGTCGAGGACCTCCAGGCCCGTGAAGGCGCGGCGCGTGTCGACGAGCACCGAGGAGGTGCTGGCCTGCCCGGACAGGCTCGTACCCCCGGAACGGAACGTGAGCGGGGCACCGAGCGCACTCGCCGCGCGCAGCAGCCGAGCCACCTCGTCGGTGTCCGCGGCCCGGACCAGCACCTCGGGGACGAGGTGGACGTGCGAGGCGTCGTTGGCCAGGGCCACCAGGTCGAGCGGGCGGTCGCTGACCCGGGCGGGGTCGGCGACCGCCGCCCGCAGACGTTCCAGCACCACCGCGTCAGCCTGCGGCACGACTCCTCCTCGAAGCCCGGTTCCCGGGGGCGGCGAACACACCCGCCCTGGCGCGAGCCTACGCATCCCCGCCCCCGGTGCAGACGTCGGTCGTCACCCCGTGAGAAGCAGCGGGGCCGGACCGCGACCGCGCTCAGGCGGTCGGCGGGCCCCCGGCGCGGCCCGCCGCCACCCGGGTGGGCAGGCGGTAGCGGATGAGCCGGGCGGAGTTGACGGCGACGAACACCGAGGAGGCGTTGTGCGCGATCGCCGCGAGCACGGGCGAGAGCTGACCCGCCGCCCCCAGCGCGAGCCCCACCCCGTTCACCGCGATCGAGGCCCCGTAGTTCTGCCGGATCAGCGAGAGCGTGCGGTCACCGAGGTCGCGCAGGTGCAGCAGCCGGCGCAGGTCGTCGCCGACGAGGGCGACGTCGGCGGTCTCCACGGCCACGTCCGTGCCGGACATCCCCATCGCGATGCCCAGGTCGGCCAGGGCGAGCGCCGGGGCGTCGTTCGTGCCGTCGCCGACCACCGCCACGGTGTACCCCTCGGCCTGCAGCTGGGCCACGACGTCCTGCTTGGTCTCGGGCATGACCTCGGCCCGCCACTCGTCCACGCCCAGTTCGGCGGCGACCGCGGCCGCCGTGCGCGGGTTGTCCCCGGTGAGCATGACGATCCGTTGCACCCCGCTGCGCCGCAGCGTGTCCAGGACCTCGCGGGCCTCCGGGCGGACCTCGTCGCGCAGGCTCACCAACCCGGTGAGGACCCCGTCGGCGGCCAGCAGCAACGGGGTCTCGGCCTGCTCCTGCAACCGCGTCACCCAGGACCGGGCCTCGTCGTCGACGGGCACCCCCTCCCGTTCCATGAGGCCGGTGCTGCCGACCAGGAGCACCCGACCGCTGGCCTGCACCCGCATTCCCAGCCCGAGGATGACCTCGCACTCCTCGTGGGTCGGGATGACAAGACGCCGTTCCTCCGTCGAGCGGATCACGGCCTGCGCCAGGGGGTGCCGCGAGTGCACCTCGGAGTTCGCGGCCTCGGTGAGGACCTGCTCCGGGGTCCAGTCGTCGCGGAAGGAGAGCACGTTGGTGACGACCGGACGCCCCACGGTCAGGGTTCCCGTCTTGTCGAAGACGAACGCGTCGACCCGACCGGCGGCCTCCAGGTGCGAACCGCCCTTGACCAGGATCCCGCGGCGGGCTCCGTTGCCGATCGCGGCGCTGATCGCGGTCGGCGTCGCCAGCCCCACCGCGCAGGGGCAGGCAACGAGCAGCATCGTCATGGCCCGGCGGACGTCGCGGGTGACGAGGAGGGTCAGCAGGGCCAGGCCGAAGGACGCGGGGACGAAACGCCGGCTGAAGGCGTCGCCCACCGTCTGCACCGGGGCCCGGTCGGCCTGCGCGTGCTCGACGCGGGCGACGATCCGCCCGACCGCGGTGTCCGCCCCGATCGCCGTGGCCCGCACCACCAGGCGACCCCGCAGGTTCACGCTGCCGGCCAGGACCGGGTGCCCGACGGTCCGCTGCACGGGCAGGTTCTCCCCGGTCAGCGCCGCCTGGTCGACGACGGCCTCCCCCTCGACGACCTCGCCGTCGACCGGGACGGTCGACTGGTCGTGGACGACCACCAGGTCCCCCACCGCCAGCTCGGTCAGGTCCACGCGGACCTCGACCGTGCTGCCGTCGAGGGCCGTCCGGCGGACCCAGGCCGTGGTCTCGCTGCCGGCCAGCAGTGCGGAGATGGCCCGCCGGGTGCGGCGCAGGGTGAGGTCCTGCAGGTACTCGCCGATGTTCAGCAGCCACAGGACGGTGAGGGCAACCACGTTCTCGCGCAGCAGCAGGCTCGCGACGGTCGCCGCCGACACCAGAGCGTCGGTCCCCGCGCTGCGCCGTCCGAGCAGGCTGCCCACGGCCCCCTTGAGGAAGGGGTAGCCGGAGAAGATGGTGACCCCGGTGGCGAACACCCGGGCGGTCGGTCCCAGCAGCGGCGGGGCCCCGAAGGCGTAGCGGCGCAGGCCGAGCAGCGCCAGCGCCGCCCCGCCGACGGCGATGCGGGCGACCTCGTGGTTGGCCACGTCGGCCGAGCGGGGACTGCGCGCCACGGGCGCGTCGGCCGGGACGAGAGCGCTCGTGACCACCGCGGCCAGGACCCGCTCGACGGGGAGGACGTCGGGGTCGTAGTGCACCACGACCCCGCCCGTCACCGGGTAGCCCTTGACCGAGCGGACCCCGTCGAGGGCGTCGACCGCGTCCTCCACGGCGACCGCCCGGGCGGCGCTGCGGCGCAACCATTCCGCCTGCAGCCGGAGCCGCCCGGCCCGGTCGGAGACGACGATCAGCTCGGGCAGCTCGGTGCTCACGTGGGTCTCTTCCGCGCTCGGCGTGCAGGGGGCCGGGTCGGTCCCGGGGACCGGGTCAGTGCTGGTGGTCGTGCCCGGCGCCGGGTTCGCGCGGGGTCGGGACCTGCTCGCCCAGCTCGTCGTAGGCCTGGGCGACGATGTCGCCCGCCCCGAGCCGCAGCTTCTCCACCCGGGCCTCGGCGATCCGGGAGGTGCGGATGCCCGCCTTGGTCCCGCTGACGGCGATCCGGCGCACGGCCTGGGCCCCACGACCGTTCTCCAGGGCCTTGACGAGGCCGGCGGAGGCGGCCGCGGTCAGGACCAGTCGGCCGAGGGGGGCGACGAGGGGAAGCACGGGATCCTCCAGGCGTGGCGGTGGGACGGCCATGATCGCACAACCACCGGGGCGGGGCCCGCCGCGGCGCGGGACGACCGACGCCCCGCCCCGACCGGGTGGACGGTCGGGGACGGGGCGTGGCGGGGCAGCAGGCGGGAGCGGCGAGCGGGACCCGCCGGGAGGTCAGAGCTCGAGCTCGACGTCCTGCAACGGCTTGCTGCAGCAGATGAGCACCTTGCCGGCCGCGACCTCGCGGGGACGGATCCCCCCGTTGTGCTGCATGTCGACCTCGCCGGACAGCTTGACCGTCTTGCAGGTCCCGCACATGCCCTGGCTGCAGGAGCTCGGCGGGGAGATCCCGGCGCGGAAGGCCGCGTCGAGGATGAACTCGTCCGGCCCGCAGAGGAAGGTGCGCCCGGACTTCACCATCGAGATGGTGAAACCGTCCGTCGCCGCGGCCTCGCCACCGACGGGTTCCACCGGCACGAGGGGCTCGGTGGTCTCGGGGACCTCGGCGGTCTTCGCGGCCTGCACCGTCGAGAAGTCGAAGGACTCCTCGTGGTGGTGGGCCATGTCGAAACCGGCGTCGGCCAGCGCGGTACGGATCGCCTTCATGTACGGCGGCGGGCCGCAGACGAACACCTCGCGCTCGAAAAGGTCGGGGGCGATCTCCTTGAGCAGGTCGATCGTCAGGAACCCGCGGTGCCCGTGCCACACCTCGCCGGGGGCGTCCTCGGCGCAGACGTTGACCACCCGGACCGAGGGGTACTGGGTCGGCAGCCCGGCGAGCTCGGAGCGGAAGACGATGTCGACCGGGGTCCGGGCGGAGTGCACGAACACGACGTCCACGTCGGCCCCGAGGTCGACCAGCGTGCGGGTCATCGACATGAGCGGGGTGATCCCCGAACCCCCGGAGAGGAACAGGTACTTGGGCGCCGGGTGGTGGACCAGGCTGAAGACCCCCAACGGCGGGGCCACGGTGAGGACCGTGCCCGGGGTCACATTGTCGTGCAACCAGTTGGAGACGATGCCACCCGGCTGCCGCTTCACCGTGATGGAGATCCGGTGCGGGCGGGTCGGCGAGGAGGAGACCGTGTAGGAACGGTCGATCCGCTGCCCGTCGATGTCCAGCTTGAGGGTGATGAACTGGCCCGGGTCGAAGTGGAACACGTGCCCACCGACCGAGGAGAAGAAGAAGGACTTGATGTCGTGGGTGATGTCGCGGACACCCACGCAGACGAGGTCGCCCTCGTCCTCCTCGTCACCCCAGACGGGGACCTCGCGCGGGTGCGGGACGACCGCCGGGGCGGTGAGGATGTCGGTCATCAGAGCTGGCCCCCGAGACGCTTGACGTACCAGTTGACGAAACCCTCGACGTCGTCCTCGACCATCGAGTACGGCCCGGGGACGTAACCGGGGTTGGAGCAACCGATCTGGGTGCCGGTGACCAGCGCCCGGTCCTGGTCGTTGGTCGCGCGCCACACCATCGTCAGCGCGTCGAGGTCGTAGTCCTCACCCTCGACGGCGTCGGGGTGGACCAGCCACACGGTGCGCAGGACGCTCGTGCCGGTCGAGGTCGGCAGCACCGAGAACACGACGGCGTGGTCGGAGAGGAAGTGGAACCAGGAGTTCGGCTGCATGTGCAGGGAGAGGTCGCCGAAGGCGGCCTCCTTCACCGAGCCGAGGAGCTTCTTGCACACCGCGGCACCACCCGGGGAGAAGGACTTGCCCTCTCCGTCCAGGGGCAGGTGGGAGATCTGGTAGCCCACGACGCGGGAGTCCAGCTCGCGGTGGTCGGTCAGCGGGACCCCCTGCTGCGCACGGACCTTGGCCAGGGCGTCGCCCGCCTTGACGTAGCGGTCGTAGAGCGGCTTGAGCCGGGGGGTGATGTCCTCGGCCTCGTAGGCGAACAGCGGGAAGTAGGCGGTGATGAGTTCCGGGTGCCCGTCGCAGTGGTAGCACTCGCGGTTGTTCTCCATCACGAGCTTCCAGTTGCCGGCCTCGGGCAGCTCGTCGAAGACCGCGACCTTGGCCTTGTCCAGGTCGTAGGGACGCAGGTACGGCTCGATCTTCTCGGCGACCGCGTCGAAGTCGTCGGGCGCGTCGGCGGCCAGGCAGATGAACAGCAGGCCGGCCAGGTTGCGGACGTGGACGGAGCGGAGCGAGAAGCAGGACTTGTCGAACGTCGGCGGCTGGGACTCCGCGAAGAGGAGCTTGCCGTCCACCCCGTAGGTCCACTTGTGGTACGGGCAGACGATGTTGCCGACCGCTCCCTGACGCTCCTCGAGCAGGCGCGAACCGCGGTGGCGGCAGACGTTGTGGAACGCCTGCACCTGCTCGTCGTCGTCGCGGACGAGGATCACGGAGTAGGCCCCGACCTCGACGGTGACGTAGTCGCCGGGCTCGGGGATCTGCGCGGAGGCCGCGACGAAGATCCAGTTCTTGGCGAAGATCTCGTCCAGGTCGCGCTGGTAGACCTCGTCGGAGGTGTAGAACGGCGCCTCGAGGCTGTGGCCCGGCACGCGGCGGGCGATCAGCGCATCGATGTCCTCCGCCGACGTCGCCCGACTCGTGGTCTCCGTGCCGGTGATCGTGTCTGCACTCATGGAACGCAATCCCTCCCGGGTGGCGGCGGCGCCTGTGCCGTCTGTCTCGCGATGCGGAACAACTCCACATGACGCAACAAGTCTGTCCTCGGTGATGATCTGCGTCAAGCGTTCCGGAACACCGCTTTGTCAACATCGTGTGACGTGGCGTCCACCACGCGGACACTCGCCCCGCTCTGGTATATCAGTCGCCGTTGACGCTAGGGTCGTCACGATTCGAGCTGAGGAGAGCGTCATGAGCTGGACCGTCCCCGCCGTCATCGCCCGCGCCCAGGGGGCGCCCGTGGAGACCGTGGAGATCATCGTCCCCGACCCGGGGCCGGGCGAGGTCGTCGTCGACGTCGCCGCCTGCGGGGTCTGCCACACCGACCTGCACTACCGCGAGGGCGGGATCAGCCAGGACTACCCCTTCCTGCTGGGGCACGAAGCCGCCGGCACCATCGCCGCCGTCGGTCCCGACGTCACGACGCACGCGGTCGGCGACCCGGTGGTCCTGAACTGGCGGGCCGTCTGCGGCACCTGCCGCGCCTGCACCCGCGGGCGCCCGCAGTACTGCTTCGCGACCCACAACGCCACGCAGAAGATGACCCTCACCGACGGCACGCCGCTCAGCCCCGCCCTGGGGATCGGCGCCTTCGCGGAGAAGACGCTGGTCGCGGCCGGTCAGGCCACCAAGATCGACACCCGCATCTACGAGGACAACCCCGACCTCGACTACGACCCCGCCGTCGCCGGCCTGCTGGGCTGCGGCGTGATGGCCGGTCTCGGCGCCGCCATCAACACCGCCCCCGTCACCCGCGGGGACACCGTCGCCGTCATCGGCTGCGGCGGGGTGGGGGCCGCGGCCATCGCCGGCGCCACCCTGGCCGGTGCGCGTCGCGTCATCGCGGTCGACATCGACGACCAGAAGCTGCAGCGCGCCCTCACCCTGGGCGCCACGCACACGGTCAACTCCAAGGAGCTGGACCAGGACGGCGTCGTCGAGGCCGTCCAGGCCCTGACCGACGGGTTCGGCGCCGACGTGGTGATCGACGCGGTCGGCCTCCCGGCCACCTACCGGCAGGCCTTCTACGCCCGCGACCTGGCCGGCACCGTCGTCCTGGTCGGCGTGCCGACCCCCGAGATGACGCTGGAGCTGCCCCTGCTCGACGTCTTCGGTCGCGGCGGCGCCCTCAAGTCGTCCTGGTACGGCGACTGCCTGCCCGAGCGCGACTTCCCGCACCTGCTGGAGCTGCACGCCCGCGGGCGGCTGCCCCTGGACGCCTTCGTGTCCGAGCGCATCGCCCTCGACCAGGTCGAGAACGCCTTCGCCACGATGAAGACCGGGGCGGTCCTCCGCTCCGTCGTCACCATCGACGAGGGTTCCCGGACCGGCACCGAGACCCCGGCGGACGCCCGATGAGCGGCGCGGTGCGCGTAGAGCACCTCACGACCTCCGGAACCTTCAGCCTCGACGGGCAGACCTTCGACGTCGACAACAACGTCTGGCTGGTCGGCGACGACACCGACGTCGTCGTCGTGGACGCGCCGCACGACGCCGAGGCGATCACGGCCGCGGTGGGCGGGCGGCGCCTGCAGGCCATCGTGTGCACGCACGCCCACGACGACCACGTCCGGCAGGCCCCCGCCCTGGCCCGGCTGAACGGCAAGGGGGTGCCGATCCTGCTGCACCCCGCCGACCGCGAGGTCTGGGAACTCACCCACCCGGACCTGTCCACGACCGACCTCACCCCCGGGGAGGTCATCAGCATCGGCGGGACCGACCTGCACGTCCTGCACACCCCGGGGCACACCCCGGGGTCGGTCAGCCTCTACAGCCCGGAGCTCGCCACGGTCTTCACCGGGGACACCCTCTTCCAGGGGGGGCCCGGCGCGACCGGGCGGTCGTTCTCCGACTTCCCGACGATCATCGCCTCCATCCGCGACACCCTGCTGACCCTGCCGCCGGAGACGGTCGTCCGCACCGGCCACGGCGACAGCACCACCATCGGCGACGAGGCGCCCCATCTCGCCGAATGGATCGACCGCGGCCACTGAGGACGGTCCGACCGTGTCCCCCGCCGTGTCCCGCTGGCTGGTCGTGGACAACCACGACTCCTACACCCACAACCTGGTCCAGCTGCTGGCCGTCGCCACCGGTTCCGATCCGGTGGTGGTGAGCGACGACGACGTGGAGCCGGGGGCCCTGGACCTCGCGGGGTTCCTCGGCATCCTCGTCTCGCCGGGCCCGGGGCACCCGGCCAACGCCCGCGACTTCGGACTGGCCGCCGAGGTGCTGGCGCGGGCCGAGGTCCCCGTCCTGGGGGTCTGCCTCGGCATGCAGGGGATCGCCCACGCGGCCGGGGCCCGGGTCGAGGCGGCCCCGCAGCCGCGGCACGGTTTCGTGGACCAGGTGCGCCACACGGGCGAGTCGGTCCTGGCCGGTCTGCCGCAGCGGTTCGACGCCACCCGGTACCACTCCTTCCGGGTGGCCGAACCGCTGCCGGACTCCCTCGAGCCGCTGGCCTGGGGGGGCGACGGCGTCCTCATGGCGCTGCGCCACCGGGACCGTCCCCAGGTCGGCGTGCAGTTCCACCCCGAATCGATCGCCAGCCCCACCGGGGCGCGCATCGTCGAGAACTTCGTGCGGTGGTGCCGGGAACGGGCCGGGGTGGAGTCACGGCGGTTGCGCGCCCACCGCTCGGCGGGGCTCGTCGACGCGGAACGGGCCTTCCACCGGATCGTCGGCGACGACCCCGGTTTCTGGCTCGACTCGGCCGTCCCGGGCGCGGGTTCGGGGCGGTTCTCGTTCCTGGGGCGCCTGGACGGTCCCGCGGTGGGCTCGTTGGCCGAGCTCGCCACGGCGGTCGCCTCCGTGTCGGTGACCGGGGCCGAGGAGGTTCCCTTCGAGTTCACCGGGGGTTTCGTCGGTTGGGCCGGGTACGAGACCCGTGGCGAGTGCGGTTTCCCGACCGGGCGCGTCGACGACGTCCCCGCCGCGCACTGGGTGCGCTGCGACCGGTTCGTCGCCCTCGACCACGTCTCCGAGGAGACCTGGGTCGTCGAGGTGGTCCCGGAGGGGGACACGGACACGGGGTGGCTGGAGAGCACCGTGGCGGCCCTGCACGACCTGCCGCCGCTGCCCCCGCCGGAGGAACCGGTGGCCGTCCCCGTCGAGCTCGACGACCCGCCGGCGCTCTACCGCGAGGCGGTCGAGGCCGCGCAGGCGCAGCTGCGCGCCGGGGAAAGTTACGAGATCTGCCTCACCACCCAGGCCCGCGTCCCGGTGACCGGTTCGGCGTTCGCCGCTTACCGTCGCCTGCGCCGGGACAACCCCGCGCCCTACGCCGCGTTCCTGCGCATCGCGGGGGTCGAGGTGGTGAGCAGTTCTCCGGAGCGGTTCCTGCACGTCGGGACCGACGGGGAGGTCGAGACGCGCCCGATCAAGGGGACGGCCCCGCGCGAGACCGATCCCGTTGTCCTGCAGACCGACCCCAAGACCCGGGCCGAGAACCTCATGGTGGTCGACCTGCTCCGCAACGACCTGGGCCGGGTCTGCCGGCCGGGCAGCGTCGGCGTCCCCCACCTGATGACGGTGGAGACGCTGGCGACCGTGCACCAGTTGGTGACGACGGTCCGCGGCCGGTTGCGACCCGACGTCGGCGCGGTGGACTGCCTGCGCGCCTGCTTCCCCCCGGGTTCCATGACCGGGGCCCCGAAACTGCGGACCACCGAGATCATCGACGGGCTGGAGCGACGGCCCCGGGGCATCTACTCCGGGACCCTCGGCTGGTTCTCCTGGACCGGGGCCGCCGACCTGGCCGTGGTGATCCGGACCGCCGTCCGGCACGGGGCCCAGTGGCGCGTCGGGGCGGGCGGGGCCGTCGTGCTCGACTCCGACCCGGACGCCGAGGTGGCGGAGGTTCTGCTGAAACTTCGGGCCCCGTTGGCGGCCCTGACCACGACGCGCCTGAACCCGGCGGCACCGACGCCCGCGAACCACTGAAGAACGACGAAAATTTACCTGTTGGTGGTCTTGCGACGAGTTTCGCCGTCCATCACGCTGTGAAGAAGCCCGAGGGAATCCGACCCTGACGGCCGCACGCCCGGGGCCGACGACGGTCCACCACGACACCGGCCGAGGGGGACGAGGTGCTGGACGCGGTTCGCGCCGACGACGGGGGGCCGGCCGTGGCCGACGACGTGGTGCCCGTGTACTTCCTCTCCGACAGCACCGGGATCAGTGCGGAGACGATGGGCAACGCCCTGCTCATCCAGTTCCCGCACCTGCGGTTCGAGCGCACCACGATCCCGTTCATCTCCACCCCCGACAGCGCCCGCGAGGCGGTCCGCGTCCTGGACGAGGCGATGTCGGGACCGGTGACCCCGCTGGCCTTCACGACCGCCGCCACGCCGGAGATCCAGGCCATCCTGCACACCACCACCTGCCCGTTGATCGACTTCTTCGAGATGCACCTGCAGAGGGTCGAGGACCTGCTGCACAGCGCGGGGGTGCGGCAGTCGCTGAAACTGCACGGGGTCGGTGACGTGCGCCGGTACAACACGCGGATGCAGGCCGTGGAGTTCGCGATGGAGCACGACGACGGCCAGACGGCCCGGGCGTTGGACAAGGCCGACGTCATCCTCGTGGGCCCCTCCCGCTCGGGGAAGACGCCGACCTCGATGTACCTCGCACTGCAGCACGGCCTGTTCGTGGCCAACTACCCCCTCGTCGAGGAGGACCTCGAGCAGGCGGTCCTGCCCGCCCGGTTGTCCGGCGTCGTCGGGCGCTGCGTCGGCATCACCACCGTCCCCGCGCAGCTGGCCAAGATCCGTCAGGAACGTCGCGCCCACTCCCGCTACGCCTCGTTGGAGACCTGCGCCTGGGAGCTGCGCCGCTGCGAGGCGCTCTACCGGGCGCACGGCCTGCCCGTGCTCGACTCGGCCCGCACCTCGATCGAGGAGATGTCGACCCTGGTCCTGCAGTGGTTGCGGCGCTGGCCGACGTCCCCCCGCCCCTCGCCCTGACCCCCCTCGCGCCCGCCCCGCCCGTTCCCCACCCCCGCCCCGCCCGTCCCCGACAGTGAGGTCCCCCGTGAGCAACCCCTCGACGAACGTCCGCTGGTTCCGCGACATCTCCCTCGCCGACATCGGTGACGTGGGCGGCAAGAACTCTTCCCTGGGCGAGATGATCAGCACGTTGGCCGACGCGGGCGTGCGGGTCCCGGACGGTTTCGCCACGACCTCCGAGGCGTTCCACCGTTTCCTCGCCCACGACGGCCTCGACGAGCGGATCCAGGCCGAGCTGGCCACCCTCGACGTCGAGGACGTCCGTGCCCTGAGCGCGACGGGGGCGAAGATCCGGGCCGCCGTGGTGGCCCAGCAGTTCCCGGCCGACCTGGAGCGGGACATCCGCACCGCCTGGACGCGACTCGCGGCCGAGACCCCCGGCCTGACCGTGGCCGTCCGGTCCTCGGCCACCGCCGAGGACCTGCCCGACGCGTCGTTCGCGGGGCAGCAGGAGACCTTCCTCAACGTCGACGGCATCGAGGACGTCCTGCTGCACGTCCGCGAGGTCTTCGCCTCCCTCTACAACGACCGGGCCATCGCCTACCGCGTGCACCAGGGCTACGCCGAGCAGCGGATCGCCCTCTCGGCGGGTGTGCAGGTCATGGTGCGCTCCGACCTGGGCGCGGCCGGCGTGATGTTCACCCTCGACACCGAGAGCGGTTTCGACGGCGCGGTGTTCATCACCTCCTCCTACGGTCTGGGCGAGGCGGTCGTGCAGGGCGCGGTGAACCCCGACGAGTTCTACGTCTCCAAGACCGCCCTGGACGCCGGCCGCCCCGCGGTGCTGCGTCGCGAGATCGGCGGCAAGGCCGTCAAGATGGTCTACGGGCGGCAGGGGGGCACCGAGACCGTGGACGTCGACGCGGCCGACCGACGGGTCTTCAGCATCGACGACGCCGACGTCACCGAGCTGGCCCGCGCCGCCCGGGTCATCGAGCAGCACTACGGCCGCCCCATGGACGTCGAATGGGCCAAGGACGGCATCACCGGGCGCATCCACATCCTGCAGGCCCGCCCCGAGACGGTCCGCTCCCAGCAGGACCGTTCCGGCACCACCAGCCGCTACGTGCTGCGCGGCGAGGGTCCCGTGCTGATCGAGGGCCGGGCGATCGGTCAGCGCATCGGCAAGGGCCGGGTCCGGGTGCTGCGCAGCATCGAGGACATGCACACCTTCGAGGCCGGCGACGTCCTCGTCGCCGACATGACCGACCCCGACTGGGAACCCATCCTCAAGCGGGCCGCGGCCGTCGTCACCGACCGCGGGGGCCGCACCTGCCACGCCGCGATCATCGCCCGCGAACTCGGCATCCCGGCCGTGGTCGGGACCGGCAGCGCCACCGCCACGCTGCGCGAGGGCCAGGAGGTCACGGTCTCCTGCGCCGCCGGGGACACCGGCACGGTGCACGAGGGGCTGCTGGAGTTCGAGGTCGAGACCAGTTCGGTCGGGGAACTGCCCGAGCTGGGGGTCGACATCATGCTGAACGTGGGGTCGCCGGAGCAGGCGTTCACGCTCTCCCGCCTGCCCAACCGGGGGGTCGGCCTCGCGCGCCTGGAGTTCGTGGTGAACCGCCAGATCGGGATCCACCCGCGGGCGCTGCTCGAGACCGAAGAGCTGCCGGAGGCGCTGCGCCGCGAGATCGAGGAGCGCTCGGCCGCGTACGGGGATCCGCGGAACTTCTACGTCTCCCGCATCGCCGAGGGCGTGGCGACCATCGCGGCCGCGTTCGCCCCGGCCCCCGTCATCGTCCGGCTCTCCGACTTCAAGTCCAACGAGTACGCCAACCTCCTGGGCGGTAACCGGTACGAACCCGACGAGGAGAACCCGATGCTCGGGCACCGGGGTGCGGCCCGGTACCTGTCCAAGGACTTCGAGGAGTGCTTCGCGCTGGAGTGCGAGGCGCTGCGTCGGGTCCGCGACGACATGGGCTTCACCAACGTCAAGATCATGGTGCCCTTCGTGCGCACCCTGACCGAGGCCGCCGGCGTCGTCGACCTGCTCGGGCGGCACGGGTTGCGCCGCGGCCAGAACGGCCTCGAGCTCCTGGTGATGTGCGAGATCCCCGCCAACGCGCTGCTGGCCGACGAGTTCCTGGAGCACTTCGACGGGTTCTCGATCGGGTCCAACGACCTGACCCAGCTCACCCTGGGCGTGGACCGCGACTCCGGCCTGGTGGCGTCGTCCTTCGACGAGCGCGATCCCGCGGTGCGCAAGCTCATCTCGGCCGCGGTCGAGGCCTGCCGGGCCAAGGGTCGCTACGTCGGGATCTGCGGCCAGGGCCCGAGCGACTACCCCGACTTCGCGGCCTGGCTGCTGGAGATCGGGATCAGCAGCATCTCGCTGAACCCGGACACCGTCGTGGACACCTGGACGGGCCTGGCCGGCAGCCGCTGAGGGGTCAGCCCCGCGCCCGCCGCAACCGCAGGGCGTTCGCGATGACGCTGACCGAGGACAGCGCCATCGCGGCGGCCGCGATCGCGGGCGAGAGCAGCACCCCGGAGACCGGGTAGAGGACGCCGGCGGCCACCGGGATCCCGGCGGCGTTGTAGGCGAAGGCGAACCCGAGGTTCTGCCGGATGTTGCGCATCGTCCGCCGGGACAGGTCCCGCGCCCGGAGGAGTCCGCCGAGGTCACCGTGCAGAAGGGTGATCCCGGCGGACTCGATGGCCACGTCGGTCCCCGAACCGAGGGCGACGCCGACGTCGGCGGCCGCGAGCGCCGGCGCGTCGTTCACCCCGTCACCGGCCATGGCGACGACCCGTCCGGCGGCCCGCAGCTCGCCGACGATCCGCGCCTTGTCCTCGGGGCGCAGGCCGGCCTCGACCCGCTCGATGCCGAGCCGGCGTGCGACGGCGGCCGCGGTCGCCGGGTCGTCTCCGGTGAGCATGACGACGTCCCAGCCGCCGGCCCGCAACCCGCCGACGGTGGCGGCGGCGTCCTCGCGCACCGGGTCGGCGACCTCCAGCACGGCGGCGGGTTCGCCGTCGAGCGCGACGAGGACGGCGGTCGCCCCCCCGCGGCGGGCGGCGGCGGCGGGCTCGTCCAGCGGCGTGCCGTCGACCCCGTCCTCGCGCAGCAGGTCCGCGTTGCCCAGCAGGACGGCCCGACCGGCCACCACGCCGCGCACCCCGCGACCGGCGGGGGCGTCGAACCCGACCACGTCGTCCAGCGGGGTGTCACCGGCGGCGGCGAGCACGGCCCGGGCCAGCGGGTGCGCCGAACCACGCTCGACGGCCGCGGCTGCGGCGAGGACCTCCGCGCGCCCGAACCCCGGGAGGAGGTGGACGTCGACGACCTCGGCCCGTCCCGCGGTGAGGGTGCCGGTCTTGTCCACGACGAGGGTGTCGACGTCGGCCAGTCGTTCCAGGGCGGCGGCGTCCTTGACGAGGACGCCGAGCCGGGCGCCCTGCCCGACGGCGACCATGATCGACATCGGGGTGGCCAGGCCCAGCGCGCACGGGCAGGCGATGACGACGACCGCGACGGCGGCGACGAGCCCGTGCGCGGCCGCGGGATCCGGGCCGAGCAGGGTCCACGCCACGAACGCGACGACCGCGACGAGCAGCACCACGGGCACGAAGATCGCGGCGACGCGGTCGGCGGTGCGCTGCACCCGGGTGCGGGTGCGCTGCGCCTCCCCCACCAGCGCGACGATGCGGGCCAGGACGGTGTCGCGCCCGACGTGCTCGGCCCGCACCACGAGGGTGCCGTCGGCCACGACCGTGCCGCCCACGACCCCGTCCCCGGGACCCTTCGCGACCGGCAGGGACTCCCCGGTCACCAACGACTCCTCGACGGCGGCCTTACCGGACTCCACCGTCCCGTCGACCGGGACCCGGTCGCCCGGCCGGACCCGCAGGCGGTCGCCGACGCCGACGTCGTCGAGCGCGACCTCGGTCTCCCCGCCCCCGGGGTCGAGGCGACGGGCCGTGTCCGGTCGCAGCCGCAGCAGGGCCCGGACCGCACCGGTCGTCCGGTCGCGCGCACGCAGCTCCAGGACCTGGCCGAGCAGCACCAGGACGGTGATGACCGCGGCCGCCTCGAAGTAGACGGCGACGGAGCCGTCCGGTTCGCGGAAGGAGGCGGGGACGATCCCCGGGACCAGGGTCGCGAGGGCCGAGGCGGCCCAGGCGGTGACCGTCCCCAGGGCCACCAGGGTGAACATGTTCAGCCGACGGGTCCGCACCGAGGTCCAGCCGCGCTGCAGGAACGGCCACCCCGCCCAGCCGACGACCGGGGTGGCCAGGGCGAGCTGCACCCAGGCCGAGACGTCCCCGGGGATCGCGTGGTGCAGGGCCGGGACGAGGTGGGACCCCATCTCCAGCATCAGGATCGGCACCGTGAGGACGATCCCCACCCGCAGGCGCCGACGGAGATCCTCCAGCTCGACGTTGGGGGTCTCTTCCCCGCTCACCTCGACCGGCTCCAGCGCCATCCCGCACTCGGGGCAGCTGCCGGGTCCGTCCCGTCGCACCTCGGGGTGCATGGGACAGGTCCACCCCGCGGCCGCGGTGCTCCCGGACTGCTGCGGGTGGGTGCGGCCCTCCTCGTGGCCCGCTCCCGGCCGCCCGGTGAGCCACTTCTCGGGGTCGCCCTGGAACCGTGACCGGCACCCCTCGGAGCAGAACCCGTACCGCGTGCCCGCGTGCTCGACCGAGAGGGGAGCGTCGGGGGCGACCGACATCCCGCACACCGGGTCGGTACGGGGGGCCCGGGTCACGGGAGCCGAGGAGCAGTGGGGAGCCATGGCCCGAGGATACCCCCAAGGGGTATCATTGCGCCCATGCACACCCTCCGCCGACGCCGCAGCGTCGCCCTCGCCCCGGTCCTCGGCCTGCTGCTGCTGACCGGCTGCGGGTCCGACCACGACGGTCACACCGGGGCCACCCCCGCCCCCTCCGGCACCCCCTCGAGCGCCCCGTCGAGCAATCAGTCCCCCGCGTCGACCACGGGCGCCGCCGCGGCCGACGTGGAGTTCGCGCAGCAGATGATCGTGCACCACGAGGGGGCGGTCGAGATGGCCGAGCAGGCCCTGGACCCGAGCACCGGGGCCGGCCCCGAGGTGCAGGCCCTCGCCACCCGGATCCGGGACGCCCAGGAGCCGGAGATCGCGACCATGACGGGGTGGTTGACGGCCTGGGGCGCACCGCTCACCGCGACCGACGACGGCCACGGTGACCACGAGGACCACGGCGCGATGTCCGGGACGATGCCCGGGATGATGGACGCGGCCACCGAGAAGGCGTTGGCGCAGGCGCGGGGCGCGGAGTTCGACCGACTCTTCCTGCAGGCGATGATCGCCCACCACGAGGGGGCGATCACCATGTCCCGCACGGAGATCGACAACGGCAAGGACCCGGCGGCGCTGGACCTGGCCCGGTCGGTGGAACGCAGCCAGACCGCCGAGATCGAGGAGATGCGCGGTCTGCTGGGCGGGTGATCAGTGCCGGGACAGGCGCAGGGCGAGCACGGGGCAGAGTCGCTCGGCCTCGCGGGCCCGGCTGAGCAGCTCGGCCGGCACCCGCACCCGCCGGCCGCCGTCGCGCACCACCGGGAAGCCGTGGTCGTCGGCGAGCAGCAGCTCGGGGAGGAGTTCCGCGCAGTGCCCCCGCCCGTCGCAGGCCGCCCAGTCGATGCGGAGTTCGGCCACCGGCGCGGTCATGCCGCCACGGTCCCGGCGACGGTGCAGCGGCCCGCACGGTGGGCGGCCAGGTCGGCGGCGAACACCCGCACGGTGGAGGCCAGCATCGCCGCGCTGGCGTCCGGGTGCCGGCAGGCCCCCCGACCCTGGAGCAGCGTCAGCGAACGCCCGAGCTCCTCACCACCCCCGCGCCCGTCGAGGACGGCCGAGAACCGCTCGGCCAGCCCCGGGAGACCGAACCGGCAGGGGCCGCACTGCCGCACCGACTGCCCGGCCAGGTAGACCAGGACCCGCTCGGTGGCCCGCAACCCGCACTCCCCCGGCCGCAGGGCCAGCAGCACCCCGGCACCGACCGAGGCCCGCACGCCGGCGAGCGCCGAGGGGCTCAGGGGGACGTCGAGCTCGTCCCCCCCGATCCACGACCCGTGGAAGCCCCCGACGAGGGCGGCCGACACGGGTCCACCGGTCACCGCCAGCACCGACCGCAGCGGGGTCCCCCATGCGACCTCCACCACCCGCGGCTCCGCCCCGGTGACGGCCACGGTCGTGAGCAGCGTGCCCGGGTTCTCCGGCGTCCCCAGCGAGGCGATCCCTCGCGCCCCGTGCCGGCCGACGAGGGCCAGCTGGGCCAACGTCTCCACATTCTTCACCAGGGTCGGTCGACCGTGCACCCCGTTGCGGGACAACGGGACCCCGTCCCCGCGCGGCACGGGGGCGGCCCCGTTCAGGTGGGCCACCACCGCCGTGTCCTGCCCGGCCACGAAACCCGGGGCCGAGGGCACGACGGTGACGGCGACCCCACCCCGCCGGTGGCGCCGGCGTTCCGCCACCGCGGTCCGGACGGCCGCCAGGCCCGGCCCCTCGGCCGCGCAGAGCACCGCGGCGTCGGCACCGACGACGGCGGCCGCCAGGTCCAGGCCGTCGAGGACCAGGTGCGGGGCACGGGTCAGCAGGGTCACGTCCTTGCGGCTGACCGGTTCCCCCTCGACGCCGTTGGCCACGACGACGGCCGGCCGGCCGGTGGTGGCCACCCCGTCGCGCACGGCGTCGAACGCGTCGGCCACGGGGCGTCCGGCCCCACCGCGGCCCGTCGAGCGGGCGGCCCGGACCTCGCCGAGGAGGTCGGCGATCGACCGCGCCCGGGGCAGGACCAGGGCGCCGTGGACCCGCAGGTGCTCCTCGAGCCCGGGGTTCTCGGCGGCCAGCAGCCGGCGCGGGGTGTGCAGGCGCGGGGTGGCGCCCTGCGTGACGACGGTCATGACCTCTCCAACCGGACGGGTCGACCGGTCCCGACGGGGACCGCTCGGACGGGGACGAGCTGCGGGATGCGCGCGGGACGAGGGGCGGGGCGCGTCCGACCGAGCGCGGCGGCCGCACCGACGGCCAGGACGGAGCCGACCGCGAGCGCCACCCCCAGCGGGGTGCGCGCATCGGTCCCCACGCCCAGCCCGTGCGCGACCGCGACCGGCAGCACGACCCAGGCGAGGGCGTGCAGGGCGGCCCAGGCCCGGTGGCCCAGCCGGACCCGGACCAGGCTGGACACGGTGATGGTGACCACGAGCAGCAGGGCGGTCGTGCCCAGCCCGGTCCAGAACGGGTCGAAGCCGGAGACGAAGGGGACGACGACGTCCAGCACGCCGACGTCGACGGAGGAGTCGGCGACGATCGTGACCACGTGCAGCCCGAGCAACCCGACCATGGTCAGGGCCAGGGTCCGGTGCAGGGCCGGGGTCACCCACCGCGCCCGCCCGCCCAGGCGTCGGGCTCCCCGGGACAGGATCCCCAGGACCAGCACCGCGGACAACGACGGGAGCAGCAGCAGGCCGGAGGCCCGGGCCAGCCACCAGAGCAGGTCAGCGCTCATCGCGCACCACCCGGACCTCGCCGTCGTGCTGCTCCCCCGAGGCGGGCCAGCCCCCGGTGAGGTGGACCGCCCCGGAGCGGTCGACCAACCGGGCGGTGGTCCCGGCCCGGGCGAAGGCGTCGAGCGCGGCCGCGCCCCGCACGATCGCGGCGGTGCTCGCGGTGTTCGCCGCCACGGTGCTGTCCGCGACGACGCTCACCGTGCGCCAGTACGGCTCGGCCGGGAGCAGGGTCCGCGGGTCGAGGATGTGGTGCAGCTCGCGGGTGCCGTGGCGCCAGCGACGGCTGCGGGTGCTCGAGGAGGCCACGGCGGCCCCCTCGGGCAGCGTGACCACCGCGGCGGGTTCGTGCTCGCCGTCCTGGACCAGCACCGACCACCCGCCCTCGACCGGCTCCCCCGCGGTGGCGACGTCTCCGCCCAGCGCGAGCAGGACGCCGGTCCCGCAGGTGGTGGCGATCCGGGCGGCGGCGAGGTCGGCGGCGCAGGCCTTGGCCGTCGCCCCCAGGTCCAGGAGCAGTCCGGGCGGCAGGAGCAGCTCGGCCCCGCCGTCGTCGGCGGGATGCAGCTCGACATCGCGCCAGGAGAAGGGGACGCGCTGCACGGTCCGGGCCGGGATGGCGTAATCGCCCCGGGGGGCCCGGAGGACGACCTCGTCCAGGTCCCGGTCGTAGCCCAGCGCTCCGAGGGGTCCGCCGAGCGCCGGGTCGACGTCGCCGCCGGTCCGTTCGGCGGCGCGCAGCGCCTCCTCGAGCAGGTGCCGCAGCAATGGTGATATCCGTTGCCGCGCACCGGGTCGCAACCGGGCGAGCTCGGAGTCGTGGAAGCGGCTGGCCGCAGCCTCCACAAGGTCGAGCTCGGCCTCCACGACCTCCCGGGCCGTCCCGAGGACCGAAGGATCGGCGACGACCAGCCGCACGGTGGTGCTCCACCGCGACCACTGCGCGGTGGCGTCGCCGAGCGGGAGCCGTTCCAGCAGCGGCATCACGAACCCCCCGAGCTCGCGGCCGGACCGGACCCCCCGGAGCCACCCGACACCGGACCCGAGACGCGGCTCCAGCCGGACCCGTCGGCGGCGGAACTGCTGCTCGTCCCGCCCTCGACCGTGGCGCTGCCGGTGCCGCCGTTCGTGGTGCTCGTGGTGGTGGTGGTCGCGGCGCTCCCGGAACCGGAGTCGGCGAGCGCGAGACCGGTGGTGACGCCGGCCACGGCGAGGACCGTGCCGCCGGCCGCGAGGGCGGAGACGGTCCGTACGGTGGACCGTCCCCGCCGCCACGAGTCGCGGTCGGTGCGGGGGAACGCTGCAGGGTCCGGTCCGGGGACGGGGCCGCGTCGATCGGTGGGCATGCGCCCACGGTGCGCGCCCCACCCAGGTCCCGACCCGGCCGCGGCTGTGCGCGGGCTGGGTCTCGCCGCCCCCCGGTCGCGCCCGACCCCGGCTCTCCCGAGGAGAGCCCGGGGCCGGACGGCGGACCTCAGACGGGCGTGCGCACCGAGTCGTTGTCGGCGCTGCGCTGCACGGCCTCCAGGACGCGCTGCACCTGCAGGCCCTCGGCGAAGGACGGGGCCGGGTCGCGTCCGTCGGCGATCGCCGAGAGGAACTCCTGCAGCTCGTGCACGAACGGGTGGTCGTACCCCAGTCCGTGCCCGGCGGGCCACCAGTTCGCCACCCCGGGGTGCTCGGGCTCGGTCGCGAAGATGCGCCGGAACCCGTTCTCGGGCGCGGGAACCGTCCCGTCGTAGAACCAGAGTTCGTTCATCGACTCGAAGTCGAAGGCGACGGACCCCGCCGAGCCGTTCACCTCGATCTTCATGCCGTTCTTGCGACCGAGCGCCATCCGGGTCGCCTCGAAGGTCATCAGCGCGCCACCGTCCCCGCGGCCGAAGAACACCGCGGCGTCGTCGACGGTCACCTCGCCCATCTCGGTCGAGGCGGTCGCCGACAGGCCGGTCCCCACCCCGGCCTCCGCCGCCGGCAGCGGCCGCTGCTTGACGAAGGTCTCGGTGGTCCCGCTGACCGAGACCAGCCGCTGCCCGGTGATGAACTGCGCGGCGTCGATGATGTGGGATCCGATGTCCCCCAACGACCCGGCCCCGGCCCGGTCGGCCTGCAGGCGCCAGGTCAGCGGGAACTCCTCGTCCACGATCCAGTCCTGCAGGTACACCGCGCGCACCTGCCGGACCGTCCCCAGGCGCCCGGCGGCCACGAGCTGCCGGGCCAGCCCGACGGCCGGCACCTGCCGGTAGTTGAAGGCGACCATGCTGCGCACCCCGCGGGCGGCGGCCGCCTCGGCCGCGGCGGTCATCCGCTCCGCCTCCTCGACGGTCTTGGCCAGCGGCTTCTCGCAGATGACGTGCTTGCCGGCCTCGAGCGCCGCGATCGCGATCTCGGCGTGGGAGTCACCCGGCGTCAGGATGTCCACGACGTGGACGTCGTCCCGCTCCAGCAGGGCGCGCCAGTCCCCCACGCCCTCGTCCCAGCCGAACTGCGCGGCCGCGGCGGCGGCCCGCCCCGCGTCCCGGCCCGCCAGCACCCGCCGCCGGGTCCGGAAGCGGGGTCGCCCGACGTGGTCGACGGTGCGCCAGGCGTGGGAGTGCACGGCCCCCATGAAGGAATGGCCGACCACGGCGATCCCCAGTTCGGGCCGGTCCTCGGGTGCGGACATCAACTGATCCTCCTCGATCCTCGTCTCACCGGACCGCGGCGGCTTCGCGGCCCCTGCTCAGGGCGGTGGTCACGTCGGTCCACGAGTCCAGGACCGCCCGGACGTCGTCACGACGTTCCGCGGCGAGTGCCTCGGTGCGCGCCCGGTCCAGGACCTCCGCCACCGTGACCCTACGACCCGTCGCGGCCGAGGTCGTCGCGGCCTCGACCATCGCCAGGCTGAGGACGTTGTCGTGGACCTCCCCCATGGCCGGGGACCCGGTACGGAGCGCGGTCACGAAGGCGGCCAACGACCCGGGGACCTCCAGCCCGGGGTCGGCGACCGCGGCCGGCTCCACCCCCGCCTCGACGATCTCGCACCGCGGCGGGTGGTCCCCGTCCCAGACGGCGCTGCCGCGGGCCCCGCTGAGCCGCCAGGCGCCGTTCCAGGACGTCTCCAACCCCGGGGCGCACCAGCTGCCCGAGAACGAGTACCGCGCCCCCGAGCTCATCTCGAAGGTGGCGCAGGCGTTCGCGGCCCCCGCGTACCAGCTCCACCCGGGGTTGAACTCCTCGCAGTAGACCGAGACCGGGTCGGCCCGCAGGACGTGGCGGGCCAGGTCGAACTGGTGGATCGCCATGTCGACCAGCAGGGGGTGGGCCATCTCGTCGCGGAAACCGCCGAAGCGGGGCGCCTTGGTGAACTCCGTGGTCAGCAGGGCCAGTTCGCCGAGCGCGTCGGCCTGGGCCCGGAACTGCGCCACGTGCGGGTTGAACCGCCGGGACTGGCTGATCACGAAGCGGACCCCGGTCACCGCGGCGGCCGCGGCGAGCGACAGGGCCTCGGCCAGCGTGTCGGCGAGGGGTTTCTCCCCCAGGACCGGGAAGCCCGCGAAGAGGGCCGCGGTCGTCACCGGGTGGTGGGCGCGCGGAACCGTGACGTTGACGATCGCGTCGGCCCCGGTCTGCCGGGCCACGGCCACCGCGTCGGGCCCGAGGGCGACCCCGGGGACCTCGAACTTCTCGGCCGCCTGCCGCGCGGTCGCCAGGTCGAGGTCGACGATGCCGACCAGCTCGACGTCGGGGTTCGCCGCCATCGCCCGCAACCAGGTGTGGCCCATGGCCCCCGCCCCGACCAGCACGAGTCGCACGGGCGCCACCCCGCCGTTCCCCATCACCCCCGTCTCCCCCGTCGCCCCGGGGGCGCTCATGCGGTCACCGCCGGGTCCAGCGGTCCCTCGTACCCGTGGCCCCGGAAGAAGTCGCCGGTGTCGTAGCGCAGGAGCACCGGGTCGGTGCGCTCCGGGCGCAGGGTGCGCGCCCAGGCGACCCCGTTGGCGATGACCCGGCGGACCCCGTCGTGGTGGTAGGTGGGGTAGTCCTGGTCCCCGGGACGGAAGTAGAAGATCTTGCCGAAACCCCGCCGCCAGGTGCAGCCGGAGCGGAACACCTCGCCACCCGAGAACGAGGAGATGAAGACCAGCTCGTCGGGCGCCGGGACGTCGAAGAACTCGCCGTACATCTCGTCCTCGTCGATGACCAGGGGGTGCGGGACCCCCTGGGCGATCGGGTGGGTGGGGTCGACGGTCCAGACCAGTTCCCGGTCGTGCTCGGAGCGCCACCGCAGGGTGCAGCTCGTACCCATCAGCCGGACGAACGGTTTGGACCAGTGCCCCGAGTGCAGGACGACGAACCCCATCCCGGCCAGGACGTGCCGCTGCACCCGTTCGGCGACCTCGTCGGACACCTCGCCGTGGGCCGCGTGCCCCCACCAGACCAGGACGTCGGTCTCGCGCAGGACCTCCTCGGACAGCCCGTGCTCGGGTTCGTCCAGGGTGGTCGTCCGGACGCTGGCCCCCTCGCCCAGGTGCTCCTCGACGCCTCGCGCGATCGCGCCGTGCATCCCGTCGGGGTAACGGGCCGCCACCGACGGTTCGAGCTGCTCGTGACGGTTCTCGCCCCACACCAGGACGCGGACTGGACTGCTCATGCGGTCGGTCTCCTCTCGGGTCATTTCACTGCTCCGCCGGTCACGCCGGCGGCGACGTAGCGCTGGGCGACGACGAGCAGCACGATCGCCGGCAGCGACGAGAGGACGGCGGTCGCCATGATCGGCGACCAGTCGTTCACGAAGCTGCCGATGTAGGTGTACAGACCCAGGGTGATGGGCCGCACGGTCTCGGTGGTGGTCAGGGTCAGGGCGAAGAGGAAGTCCCCCCAGGCGAACAGGAAGGAGAACAACCCCGCGGTCACGAGGGCGTTGCGGCTCATCGGCAGGACGACCGAGACGAACGCCCGGACGGGTCCCGCCCCGTCCACGTAGGCCGCCTCGACGACCGAACCCGGGATGCCCCGCATGAACGCTCGCATCACCAGGATCGAGAACGGGACCCCGAGCGCTGAGTCGGCCAGGATCAACCCGCCCACGGTGTTGAGCAGGCCGAGGTCGCTGTAGGCGCTGTAGAGGGCGTTGGCGACGACGATCCCCGGCACCATCTGGGTGATGAGGACGCCGAACAGCAGCACCTCGACCCAGCGACCGAGCCGGAACCGGGCCATGGCGTAGGCGGCCGGGGTGGCGATGACGAGGCTCACCACCACGCTGCCCAGGCCGACGACCAGACTGGTCCCGAGGTTGCCGCTCTGCTCCCGGATCGCGGTGGCGTACCCGTCGAGGCTCAGGTCCACCGGGAACCACGGGGTGGCCACCGCGGCCCCCGCGGGTTGCAGCGACACGTTGAGCATCCAGTAGAGCGGGAACAGCATGACCGCCAGGATGGCGACGCCCACGACCGTGCGCCCGAACCCCCGGGGCTCGCGCCGGACGGTGCGCGGGGCCGACCGGGAGCGTCGGGCCGGTCGGGAGGGGGTGTCCACGTCGGTGCCTCTCATTCGTCCACCTGCCGTCGGTTCAGCCGCAGGTACACCACGGCGAAGACCAGCGAGATCAGGACCAGGATGTTGCCGAGCGCGGCGCCGGCCCCGAAGTCGAACTGCCGGAACGAGACCGCGTACGACAACGTCGCCAGCGTCTGGGTCGAGTCGGCCGGTCCGCCGTTGGTCACCCCGAGGATCACGTCGATGACCTTGACGGTGTAGACCACGCTGAGCACGAGGACCACGGTGACTACGGGTCGCAGCAGCGGCCAGGTGATGCTGCGGAAGGCGCGCCACCCGGTCGCCCCGTCGAGGGCCCCGGCCTCGTACACCTCCGCGGGGATCTCCTGCAGCCCGCCGTAGAGGATGGTCATGGTGAAGGGGATCCCGAGCCAGATGTTCACCCCGATCACCGCGACCAGCGCCAGCGACGTCGAGGTCAGCCAGTCGGGACGGTCCAGGAAGGGCAGCACCGACAGGACGCGGTTGAGGACCCCGTTGTCGGTGTCCAGGATCCACCGCCAGACCGCCGCTCCGGCGATCATGGGGATGAGCCAGGGCAGCAGGATCAACGACCGCAGGAACCCCGACAGCGGGAAGCGCCGGTGGAAGAAGAGGGCGATCGCGAGGCCGAGGACGAACTGCCCGACGATGGAGCCCACGGTGAACAGCGCCGTGTTCAGCAGGGCCCGGTCGAACACCGCCGAGGAGACGACCGCGACGTAGTTGTCGAACCCGACGAACGGCGCCTCGCCGGTGTAGAAGGTCGACGTGGTGTAGGCCTGGAAACCCATCACCACGTTCTTCACGACCGGGAAGCCGAAGAACAGACCGAGGTAGACCACCGCGGGCAGGAGGAAGGCGATCTCGACCAACCGGGTCCGCCGACGGCCGCCGCCCCGCCGGCCGGCCGGGGCGCCCGGTGCCACGCGAGGTGCGGCCGGGGCCAGGGTCTCAGCCATCCTGGGCCTGCTTCAGGGCGTCCGTCGGGGTCATCCCCCCGACCAGCGCGTTCTGGACGGCGGTGTAGATCTTGGTGGCCGCCGTGGGCCACTCGGCGCCGAGCTCCCCGGTGCGCGCCCGGAGGTCGGGCACCTGGGCGGCGAACGACTCCAGGGCGGGGACCTGGCTGACCGCCTGCTCCGTCAGTTCCGGCTTGGTCGGGACCGTGTTGGTGCCGACGGCCTCGGCCACCATGTTCTCGTCGGAGTTCAGGCAGGCCACGAACTCGGCGGCCTTCTTCTGCTTGTCGGGGTTCCCCGTCTGCGGAACGGTCCAGGTCTCCCCGCCGAACGGGGAGACCACGGTGCCCCCGGCCGTGGGCGCGGGCAGCGGGACGACCGAGTAGTTCAGGTCGGCGTTCTCGTTCAGGGCGCCGAAGTTCCAGGGGCCGTTGACCATCATCGCGGCGTTCCCGGCGGAGAACTGCTCCATGACGTCGGCCTGGCCCCAGGTGACCACCGACCGCGAGGCGGAGCCGCTCTGCACCAGGTCGACCCACAGCTGCAGGGCCTCGGCGGTCTCCGGGGTCGCGATGTCCTTCTCGTCCCCGCCGTTGGACCACATGAACGGCAGGAACTGCCAGGTCCCCTCGAAGGAGTTCATGGCCGAGAAGGCCACGCCGTAGCGGTCGCCCTCGGTCAGGGCCGCCGAGGTGGCCTTGAGCTCCTCCCAGGTGGTCGGCGGGGTCAACCCGGCCTCGGCCAGGATGTCCTCGTTGTAGAACAACGCGATCGTGTTGGTGATGGGCTGCAGCCCGTACAGCTTGCCCTCGTAGGTGGAGGCGGCCGTCACCCCGGCCGCGTACCCGTCGGAGGTGAGACCGAAGTCGTCCAGGGGAGCCAGCGCCCCGGAGGCGGCGATCTGCTGCAGGTCGGGGTTGTCCAGCATGAGGACGTCGGGCAGGGTGCGGGAGCTGCTCTGCTGCAGCACCTTCTGGATCAACGTCTCCCCCGGGACGCTCTCGCGCTGCACGGTCATGCCCACCTGGGTGCCGCAGTCGTCCAGGGCCTTCTGCCACACGGACTTGTTGGGTTCGTCGTTGTGGTAGTCGAGCACCCGCAGGGTGCTGTCGTCACCCCCCGCCGTGCTCCCGCCGCCACCGCCGCAGGCCGAGAGGGCCAGGGGCAGGGTCAGCGCGAGCGCCAGGACGGTACGGACGGTTCCTCGTCGAGCCATCGTGTCTCCTCAGGGTGGTGCGCATCGATGTCGATGCGTATCGATTCCGGTCGTGGGTCGGTGCGGTCGGTGGGTTCTCGGGTCAGGGACGGGGGCGGACGGTGCCGCGGTCGGTGAGAACGCCGGGGACCCGGCGCTGCTCCCCCGGCGCGTCGTGCTCCAGCAGGGCGAAGAGCCAGTCCATCGCCTGGCGCGACACGTCCCGGGGCTGGGTGGAGACCGAGGTGAGGGGCACCTCGAGGGCCTCGACGTCGGCGTCGGGGGCCAGGGCCACGACGTCGACGTCGACCCCCGGCCGCCATCCGGCGTTGCGCAGCGCGGTCTCGGCTGCGGACAGGTTGTGCAGCAGGAGCAGCCCCGGGGGGCGCGCCGCAGCGGCCGCGGCCACCGCCGCCACGAAGTCCGTCGCACCGGCCGCACCGTGCGGGCTGACGTGCCAGTGCAGGTCCAGGTCCAGCTCCGCGGCCACGTCGTGGACCCGACGCCGGACCCGGGGGACGTAGTTGATGTCCCGCTCCTCGGTGTCGGCCCCCCAGCCCAGCACGTGCACCTCGGTGTTCCCGCCCGCGTGCAGGGCCCGCAGCAGGAGTTCCGCACCGGCCTCGAAGTCGAAGTCGATGCAGTGCAGGTCCTCGGCGTCGGCGGGGAGCCCGATGAACATCGTGGGGAGGGACAGGCTGCGGACGACCTCCGTCCGGGCGTCGTGCGTCGCCACCTCCATGACGACCAGCGCGTCGCACAGGGCCCGCCCGGCGACCCGGCGCAGGCCCTCCGGCCCCTCGTCGGCCGTCACCAGGAGCACGTCGTGGTCGTGGGCCCGGGAGGCGAGCGCGATCTCCTCGGCGAAGGCCATCAGCCCGTGCGCGGACACGCTGGACCGGAACGGGACGACGAGGGCGATGATGTTGGTGCGGTGGCTGGCCAGGGCCCGCGCCCCGGCGTTGGGCTGGTAGGTGAGCTCGTCGATCGCGTCCTGGACGAGGCGACGGGTCTTCTCCGAGATCGGGCGTTTGCCGCTCATCACGTAGGAGACCGTGCTCTGCGCGACGCCGGCCACACGGGCCACGTCCTTGCTCGTCGGGGGCCGGCCACGACTCGTCCCGGACATGCCCACCCCCTCCGCGTCGATGCGTTTCGATGACCTGCCCGAAACTAGGCGAGACCCCGGCGGTCGTCAACCAGCTCGGTCGGATTCCCCCCGACCGACGGCGCCCGGGACGGGACGAGGGACCGGGGACCGGGGGAACTCAGGACCGTCGCCGCGGTGCCCCGAGGAGTTCGCGCAGGTCGCGGCCGAAACTGAACAGCAGGGCGCCCAGGGCCACCACCAGCCCGACCGTGGCCGCGGCCAGCGGCACCGGCGGCACCAGGGCGACGAGCAGGGCCCCGGCCTGGACGACCGCGATAACCCTGCGGGACAGCCGGATCCGGGGACGTCGACGCAGTCGGGGGACCACCGCGGAGGCGCCGATCCAGAGGTAGCGGGCGGCCCCGATCAGCAGCACCCACGGGCCGACGGTCCCGGCCACGGCCACCGACAGCACCAGGATCAGCGCGGCGTCCACCTCCATGTCGAAGCGCGCCCCGGCCGGCGAGGAGGTGCCGGTGCGTCGGGCGACGTGACCGTCCACGCCGTCGAGGACCAGCGCGGGCAGGGCGAGGGCGATCAGCCACCAGGGCCGGGGTCCCATGCCTCCCGTCAGCGTCAGCACGGTGATCGTCGCGCAGCCCCCGACGAGCACGGTGCGGGCGAGGGTCACCCGGTCGGCCGGACCCACCCGGCGGCCCGGACGGGTCAGCAGGGCCGCGGCCGCGACCCCGACGACCCCGACCCCGGTCGCGATCGCCGGACCGACGGACCCCGCCGACCAGGGCCCCGCGGCCAGGAGACCGCAGAGGAGCGCGGCGGACAGCAGCGCCAGGGTGGCGTCGCGCACCGCGGTCCCCTCGCCGCGCCCCGCGTCGCAGCGGCCGGGTCGCCGACGGAGGACGGACGTCGTCCGTCGGTCCTCGCCGTCCATCTCCCGCTCCCGACCCTGCCCTGGTCCGAGACCTGGCCCGCCTCCACGCGGCCCCCGCGGGCCGTGAGCGAGCATCGTGCCACCCCCTCACGACCCCGACCAGTCCGGCGCGGAGCGCGGGCGGTCGCGGGCCACCCCGAGGGTTTCAGCGGGTGGGGGGCCCGCCCCCGTCACCGGCGTCGCGCAGCAGCAGGGCGGCCTGGGTGCGGCTCTGCAGGTGCAGCTTGGCCAGCACGCTGGACACGTAGTTCTTGACCGTCTTCTCCGCCAGGTCCATCTCCCGGCCGATCTGGCGGTTGCTGGACCCGTTGCCCAGCAGCGCGAGCACGCGCCGCTCCTGGGCGGTCAACGCGTCGAAACGGGGATCGGCGGCCACCGGGTCGGCGAGTCGACGGCGCACCGTCTCGACGGCGGCCGGGTCCAGCAACGACTCCCCGGCGTGGACCCGCCGGACCGAGTCGACCAGGTCGGTGGTGCCGATCTCCTTGAGCAGGTACCCGGCCGCACCGGCGAGCACCGCCGCCAGCAGCGCCTGGTCGTCGTCGTAGGAGGTCAGGATGATGGCGCGGGTGGCCGGGGAGGCGGTCCGCAGCCGACGGCAGACCTCGATCCCGGACCCGTCGGGCAACCGGCCGTCGAGGATCGCGACGTCGGGTCGGGTCCGGGCGAGGGCGGCGAGCGCCTCGGCGACGGTCGCGGCCTCGGCGACGACCCGGATCCCGGGGTCGGACTCGAGCACCGCGCGCAGACCGGCGCGGACGACGGCGTGGTCGTCGACCAGGACGACGGAGGTGCTCACGCCTGGACCCGCCACTCGACCCGGGTGCCCCGCCCTTCGGCCGTGACCGGGGACTCGACGCGGAACTCCCCGCCGAGCGCCTCGGCCCGCTCCTGCAGGTTGCGCAACCCGCTGCGCCGCAGCGGTCGATCCGGCCCGTCCCGGTCGAGTCCGACGCCGTCGTCGGTGACGACGAGGGTGAGGTCGTGCGCGGTGGTCGCGACGTGCACCGTGACCACGCCGGCCCGGGCGTGCCGGGCGCAGTTGGACAGCAGTTCCCGCAGGGCGAAGCCGGTCTGGCGCACGGTGTCCGCCCCGATCCCGGAGGCGGACCCCTCGAAGGTGAGGGTGGGGGTGATGCCGAGCAGGTCGCTGAACTCCGCGACCAGGTCGCGCGCCGTGCTGCGGACGTCGGCGTCCTCGTCGGAACGCGTGAGTTCGAAGATCGTGGAGCGGATGGCCCGGATCGTCTCGTCACCCGCCCCGATGAGGGCCCGCAGCGCCTCGACCGTCTCGGGTTCGCGGGTCCGGGTGGCGAGGGCCGACATCCGCAGGCCCGAGGCGAACAGCTGCTGGATGACCCGGTCGTGCAGGTCGCGCGCGATCCGGTCGCGGTCGTTGAGCAGGACCAGACGGCGCTGGTCCTCCTGCGCCCGACCGAGTTCCAGCGCCAGCCCGACGTGCCCGACGAAGTCGGTGGCCATCTCCTGGTCCCCGGCGTCGAAGGGCCGCCGACCCGGCTCGCGCAGCAGCAGCAGGACCCCGGGGCGCCGCCCCGAGGAGACGGTGAGGGGCGTCGTCAACCGGGGTCCGCCCGGGAGGTCGGGACGGGCACGGAGATCCGGCGCCCCGTGCTCGTCGGCCGGCACGGCGCTGCCGCGCAACAGGTCGGCCCCCGGTCCGTCCGCCGCCACGACGTGCGCCCCCGGTCCGTCCTCGGCGGGGGCCAGGACGAGGGCGAGGTCCGCCTCGGCCGCCGCCCGCGCGGCCCCGGCGACCAGGGCCAGGGCCCGCCCCTCCCCGGCCAGCAGGACGCGGACGATGTCGGCGGAGGCCCGCAACCAGCGCTGCCGTCGCTCGGCCTTGTCCAGCAGCCGGGCGTTGTCGATCGCCACCCCGGCGGCGGAGGCGAGCGCGATGAGCAGTTCCTCGTCCTCGGCGGTGAACCCGTCGGGTTTCTCGGTCAGGTACACGTTGCCGAACACCTGCCCGCGTACCCGGATCGGCACCCCCAGGAAGGTCCGCATGGGCGGGTGGCCCGGCGGCAGCCCGACCGAGTCGGGGTGCCGGCCGAGATCGGTGAGCCGCAACGGGGAGGGGTCCTCGATGAGCCGCCCCAGCAACCCTCCTCCCCGGGGCAGCCGTCCGATGCCGGCCTTCGTCTCCTCGTCGACCCCCACCGTGACGAACTCCGAGAGGCCGTCGTCCTCACCGATCACCCCGAGCGCGCCGTAGCGCGCGCCCACCAGGTCGCACGCGGCCTGGGTGATGCGGCGCAGGAGGGCGGAGAGGTCGAGGTCGGAACTGATCGCGCGTGTCGCGGCGAGCAGGCCGCGCAGCCGGCTCTGGGTGCGCAGCACGTCCTGGGCCCGCTCCAGCAGCTGCTCGAGCAGCTCGTCCAGCTCCAGGCGCGCCACCTGGGGGAAGAGCACGCCCCCCTCCACGGACCCGGGGTGCTGCCCGGACTGCTCTTCGATCACGAGGCTCCCACCCTTCGTCACTCCGTGTCACTTCTAGAATGGCAGACCCGTTCCGCGCTCAACCCGGGGGTTCCTCCGCGCCGACGAGCGCGAGGGCGGCGTCGAGCGCCTCGGTGGCCGCGTCCGGGTCCACCCGGACCAGCACCAGGGCGGAGACGGCCAGCGCCACCACGGCCGTGACGACGCGCGCCCGGTCCTCCGGACCCGACCCGGGGGAGGCCGCGGCGACCCCCGCGGCGACCGCCTCCCGCAGCTCCGACCGGTAGCGCCGCAGGACCTCGCGGACCCCGGCGTCGGCCCCCAGCGTCCCCGACGCGGTGTTGAGCAGCAGGCATCCGGGCGGAGGCGTGCCATCGGCCCCCGCGACCGCGACCAAGGCGCCGCGCAACCCGAGCAGATAGTCCGCGAGCGCCTGCGGGGCGACCGGGACGGTCTGCAGCGGACGCAGTCGCGGGCGCAGCACCTCGTCGAGGTAGTTGCCGACCGCGGCGTCGAACAGCCCGCGCTTGCTGCCGAAGGCGTGGTAGAGGCTCGAGCGGCGCAACCCCGTCGCCGCCTCCAGCAGCGGCAGGGACGCCTCCTCGAAACCGTGCCGCCAGAACACGTCCCGGGCCCGGCGGACGACCTCGTCCGCCTCGAAGCTCCTGCTGCGGCCCATGCCGCCTCCTTCCCACCCGCCGGACGGGTCGACACCTCATTTTGTGGATCGGCCAGTCCAGTATATTCTGGACCGGTCGGTCCACAAAAGAGGGGTCGCCCCCGGGAAGAGGTCGAACCATGCTCGTCGCCGGACTCGTGCTGACCGGTCTCGCGGCCGCCGTCCACGTCCTGGTCTGGTACCTGGAGTCGCTGGCCTGGACCGGACCGCGGGCCCGGGCCGTCTTCGGAACCTCCCCCGCCGAGGCGGAGGCCACCCGCGAACTGGCGTTCAACCAGGGTTTCTACAACCTCTTCCTGGCCGTGCTGGTGGTCCTCGGCACCGTGCTCGTCGCCACCGGCTCCGACGTCGTCGGCCTGACGCTGGTCCTCGCCGGAGCGGGCTGCATGGCCGCGGCCGGCCTCGTGCTCCTGGTCTCCAGTCCCGACAAGGCCTCGGCCGCCGCACGCCAGTTCGTCCCACCCCTGCTCGGCATCGTCCTGCTGGTCCTCGCCCGCCTCGGCTGACGGACGCCGGACCCCGCCCCTCACCCCCAGCCCACCGCACAAGGAGAAACCTCATGAGCACCACCCCGGACCCCACGACCGCCGAGGACACCGCGGGCAGCACCGTCCGCAGCACGCAGATCCAGCTCGTCGCGCGCCCCCAGGGGTGGCCGACCGAGGAGAACTTCCGCACGGTCGAGGTCACCTACGGGCCCCTGGCGCCGGGGCAGGTCCGGGTCCGCAACGCGTTCCTCTCCGTCGACCCCTACATGCGGGGTCGGATGAACGAGGGTCGCAGCTACGTCGCCCCGTTCGCGCTGGGTGAGACGCTCACCGGTGGGGCCGTCGGCCGGGTGGTCGCCTCACGCAGCCCGGAGCACCCCGTCGGCGCGCTGGTCAGTCACCAGTTGGGGTGGCGCGACGTCGTGCAGGAGGACGCCGGGCAGTTCCGGGTCGTGCCCGACGTGCCGGGCCTCTCCCCCTCGGTCCACCTGGGGATCCTCGGCATGACCGGCCTCACCGCCTACGTGGGACTCACCGACATCGCTGCGCTGCAACCGGGTGAGACGGTGTTCGTCTCCGGTGCGGCGGGAGCCGTGGGGTCCGCCGTGGGCCAGGTCGCGCGCCGGCTGGGCGCCGCCCGGGTGATCGGTTCCGCCGGGTCGGCGGAGAAGGCCCGCCTGCTGACCAAGCGGTACGGGTTCGACGTCGCCCTGAACTACAAGGACGCGCCGATCCGCGAACAGCTCGCCGAGGCCGCTCCCGACGGGATCGACGTCTACTTCGACAACGTGGGCGGCGACCACCTCGAGGCCGCCCTCGACGCGTTCAACGACGGCGGGCGGGCCGCGCTCTGCGGCGCCATCTCCGCCTACAACAGCACCGGCAGCACCCCCGGCCCGGACAACCTGGCCAACGCCATCACCCGGGGCCTGACCCTGCGCGGTTTCACCGTGGGAGGTTTCCTGCACCGGTCGGCGGAGTTCGGTCCCGCGATGAGCGGGTGGTTGCGCGAGGGTTCCGTCACCTTCGACGAGACCGTGGTCGACGGCCTGGAGAACACGGTCGAGGCGTTCCTGTCCATGATGCGCGGGGCCAACACCGGCAAGATGGTCGTGCGGGTCGACGCCTGAGGCCCACCCCGCCGCCCCCGCCGCCCCCGCCGCGAGCCGCTCAGGTGTTGGCGACGACCGAGCCCCAGGCGGCCCGGGCCCCGGTGTCCCCCACCCGCACGACCTGCACCCCGGCGGCGAGCGCGACGAGCACGGCGACGACCGCGAGCACCGCGGTCGCCCGGGTCGGGCGCCCCGGGGTGCGGCTGCGGGACTCCGCACGCCCGCGCCACCAGAGCAGCACGGCCACGGCCGCGAGGGGGATCGCGAACCACAGCAGCGAGGACCCGAGGGCGGCGTGCTGGCCCGGGTCCCCGACGCGGGCCTCCAACGCCTCCCCGCTCTCGGTGGCCACCGGGACCAGCGCGAGGGCCACCAGGGCCACGAGCGCGTTGAGCCCGGCGTAGCGGCGACGCCAGGCCCCGCGCACCGCGACGGCCAGGGTGCCGAGCACCGCGAGCGGCAGCAGCACCACCACACCGTGGACGACGAGGGCGTGCACGGGAAGGCCGTTCAGCGTGTCGAACATGGGTGTCCTCCGGGCTCGGGACGGCGAATACTTGTGACTTGAAGTACAGGCCGTCGGTGGTCCCGGGTCAAGCCCCCACGACGGATCGGGCGAGGACCACCGCGACGGCCGCGCCGACCCCCGCCCCGCCCGCGGCGACCGCGGCGACGAACAGGTCCCGACCGTCCGGTCCCGCACGGAGGTCCCCGCCGTTCCGCAACGCCGCCGCCGTTCCCTGCTGACGACGACGGGCGACCCCGCGCAGCCACAGGGCGGAGAGGACCCCCGCCCCGGCGGGCAGCACGGCCAGGAGCGCCAGTCGCGGCGCGAGCACCCGGGCCCCGAGGACCGCGACCAGGAGGACGGCGAGCACCGTCCGTCGCCAGGCCAGCGCCGTGCGTTCGGGCTGCAACCCCGGGTCGAAGACGCCGGGGTCCGGCGGGCCGGACCGCTCGGGGCTCATCGCCACAAGATCCCGAGGAGGACGAGCAACCCCGCGAGGGTGACCCCCACCGACAGCACCGACACGATCCCCGGTGCCGGCAGCGCGGCCCCGGTCCGCATCGCCCGTTCGTCGCGGGCCCACCCGCGCCAGGCGAGCACCGGGGTCAGCACCCCCAGGACGATCAGCAGCAGCGACGCCGCCAGCCGCAGCTGCGGTTGCAGCGGCAGGGCCAGGGCCTCGAGCGCCACCCCGGCCGCGGTGAGGGCCAACGCCGTCCGCAACCCCGCGAGGAAGGTCCGCTCGTTGGCCAACGAGAAACGCGGGTCGGGCTCCGAACCGTGACCGAAGACGCTGCGCGGGAAGCGGTCCCGGGACGACGACCGTCCTCCTCGTGGCACGTCCGACCCTTCGCCCGGTGGTCCCGACCGCGGCGCGGCCCCGACGCGCCCGATGATGTCACGCCCACTTCCGCCGACCTCGTGACGGGCCGGGAGCCGGGGCGTACCGTCGATCTTGCTGGCGCGGTGCCGGCGCTCGCACAGACGGGACTCATCGATGAGCAGCAGCACGACGGTCGACGGCGCCCTCCCCCGGACCTCCCGCCGCACGGGGAGGCGTGGCCGGGCCGCCGCCCTGGCCGCGGCGGGTGCCCTGCTCCTCGGGCCGGTCCTGGCGACCCCGGCCCAGGCGGCGACCTGCACCGGCTACGGACCCTCGACGGCCCGGATCAGCCTGTGCGGGGCCGTGGACTCCGCCTACCGCGCCTCCGGCGGCGCGAGCGGACCCCTCGGGGTCCCGCTCAGCCCGGAACTCGTCGGCGTCGAGGGGCCCGGCCCGGGGGTGGCCTTCTTCAAGGGCGGGACCATCTGGGCGCTCGCGAACGGGACCACGCTGACCCAACGCCTCGCCGACCCGGCCCGCAACCGTCGCGCCGAGGCCCTCACGCTCTCCCAAACCGCGGTGCCCCTGTTCATCCCGGTCGCCAAGGGGCGCGCGGGTACCCCCGACGGTTTCGACTGGAGCACCGACGGGTGCTCCGGCCCGACCTACGGCGACGTCGAGCGCACCTTCCACGACGCTTGCGTCAAGCACGACTTCGGCTCGCGGAACTTCAGCCCGCGCAGCACGAACAAGTTCGACCCGACCCGGGCCCGGCTCGCCGCCATCAACGAGACGTTCCGCCTGGATGCCGAGGCCTCCTGCGTCCGGGCGGGTCAGCCCCGGCTCACCGGCGGTTTCGGCTGGCCCCGCTCCTGCCGCTCCTGGGTCCCCACCCTCTACCAGTCGGTGACGGCCACCTCTGCCTGGTGGTGGGGGGTCTCCACCAGTTCCACCGAGGCCTGACTCCGGCTCTGCCCCCGCCCGGCCGTCGCGTCACACGGCGTCGGCGGTCAGGCAGATCTTGTAGGAGGCTCCCTGCCCCCCACCGAGGAGCGGGGGCTGGACCTTCGAGACGACCCCCTGGTAGGTGTCCGGCAGGGTGCGGCAGGCGAGCAGGACCATGTCCTTGGCCGACAGCACGAACACGTGGGCGCCGAGGTCGTCGTCGTCGGTCCCCAGCAGGCCGTTGAGGAAGTCCGAGATGGGCTTCTTGAGCTCACCGAGGACCAGGGCGGCCCCCGCGGCCAGGATCGCGCCCACGTAGGGCACCTTCATGAGCAGCGGCGGCAGCTGGTCGGCCACCGCGCCGACGAACTGCTCCACCTGCGGGCGGAACTCGTCGGGATTGCCGACGTCGTGCTCGCGCAGCGCGGCCCCGAGGATCATCCCGCGGGGAGCGCCGCGGTAGAGCTCCATCCGGTCCGGGCGGGACTCCCCCGCGTCCACGTCCTCGTAGATCCGACTGCGGACCGTGGGAGCGGCGGGGCCACCGCGGTGGACTGGACGACGTTCCTGGAGCAGACCGTGGTCTTCAACCCCGAGGTCCCGGCCGACTTCATGGCCCCGTGGTGGTTCGGGGACGTCCGCAAGGCCCGGGACGCCCGGTTGGCGCCCATCCCCGCCCGCAGCATCGAGCAGGTGCACACCGCCCTGACCCGGACCGGGGCCGTCGCGGTGAGCCACCGGTTGGTGGCGGGCACCGTCCCGCCCTGGGCCCGGACCGTCGAGCTGACCGGGGCCCCGGCGCTCGCCTACTCGCTGAACCGGCGCCGGGCGGAGCGGTCGTCGGACTTCGTCGACCTCGTACCGCTGGTCGCCGCGGTGTCGGGAACCCCTCCCCGACCGGGCCGACCGGGCGGCTGAGGTCAGACCGCCTCGGTCCGCACGGGCACCGCGCCGACCGGGGCCGGGGCGGTGGAGGCGCGGACCACCAAGGTCGGGGAGAAGAGCGCCTCGGCCCGGGGCACCGGGCGGCCGGCGATCTCGCCGAGCAGGGCCTGCACGGTCGCGTCGGCGATCTCGGCGACGGGGTGGGCGATGGTGGTCAGCGGCGGCGCGATGAACTCCATCGTCGGGCTGTCGTCGCTGCCGACGACCGAGACGTCCTCGGGGACCCGCAGACCGCGACCGCGCACCGCCTGCATGGCCCCGATCGCCAGCACGTCGGAGGCGCAGATCAGGGCGGTCACCCCGCGGTCGAGCAACCGCTCGGCCCCGTGGTAACCCCCCTCGAGGGTGAACAGGTCGTGCTCGACCGACCCGCGGAAACCCTCGCCCTGCCGGGCCAGCGCCGCGTGGAAGGCCCCGACCCGCCGCTGCACCGCGGTGTAGCGCAGGGGGCCGGCGACCAGGCCGAACGTCCGGTGCCCCAGCCCACCGAGGTGGTCGACGGCGAGGTGGACGGCCAGCGTGTCGTCGGTGGACATCGTCGTGACGGGCGCGCCGGGCAGGTGGCCCTCGACGAGCACGAAGGGGGTGCCCGACTCGCGCAGGGCGAGGTAGCGCGCGGGGTCCTCCCCGGCGACGGAATGGATGCCGCAGACGAAGACGATGCCGGCGACGTGCTGCTGGACGAGCATCCGGACGTAGTCGTCCTCGTGCAGGCCGCCCGCGACCGAGGAGCACAGCACCGGGACGAGGTGCTCGCGCAGCAGGGCCCGCTCCAGGGCGGAGACGTAGCGGGGGAAGACCGGGTTGGACAGTTCGGGCACGATCAGCCCGACGGTGCCGAACGTCTTGGGGCGCAACCGCTCCGGCAGCTGGTACCCGAGCAGGTCGACCGCCCGCAGCACGCTCTGCCGGGTGGCCTCGGACACCCCGGGCCGGTCGTTGAGGACGCGCGACACGGTCGCCTCGCTGACCCCGGCCCGGGCCGCGACGTCGACCAGGCGAGCGCGCATGGGCCCAGGTTACAACTTCGACACGGTCTTGCAAGAACTTGCAGGAAATCTTGGCAGGAGCCCGGCAAACGCCTACAGTCCTCGCCAGACGCAGCGCTGCGAGCCGGACGACGACCGTCCCCCACCTCGTGACGCCCCTCTCTCGAAGGAGCGCGACCCATGCTCACCCGACGACACGCCCTCGGCGGCGCCCTCATCGGCACCACCCTGCTCGCGGCCGGCTGCAGTTCCAGCGACGACGGTGGGGCCGGCGAGCCCAGCGCGGCCCCGAGTTCCTCCGGCGCACCGGTGCGCGGGAACGAGGAGCTGGTCATCTGGACCGACGAGCTGAAGATCGACGCGATCAAGCAGATCGCGGACACCTTCGCCTCGGCCAACGGCATCACCGTCGGGGTCCAGGCCATCACCGACCTGCAGGCGAACTTCGTCACCGCCAACACCGCCGGCAACGGCCCCGACATCGTCGTCGGCGCCCACGACTGGATCGGCAACATGGTCCAGAACGGTGCGGTCGACCCGCTCCAGCTCACCGCCGAGAACCTCACCAGCTACGCCCCCATCGCGGTCACCGCGGTGACCTACAACGAGCAGCTCTACGGCCTCCCCTACGGGGTCGAGGCGCTCGTCCTCTACCGCAACACCGCCCTGGCGCCCGACGAGCCCGGCACCCTCGACGACGCGTTCGCCAAGGGGCTGGAACTCAAGAGCGCCGGCACGGTCGAGTCCGCCTTCAACCTCCCCGTCGGCGAGCTGGGCGACGCCTACCACATGCAGCCGCTCTACACCTCGATGGGTGGATACGTGTTCGGCCGCAACGCCGACGGGTCCTACAACCCCGACGACCTGGGGGTCGGCCAGGCGGGTTCCATCGCCGCGGCCGAGAAGATCCGGTCGATCGGCGAGCAGGGTTCCGGTGTCCTCACCCGTTCGGTCAGCGGTGACAACTCCATCGCCCTGTTCGCGGACGGGAAGGCCCCCTACCTGCTGTCCGGCCCGTGGGCCCGGGCGGACATCGACGAGGCCGGGATCCAGTACGCCTTCCAGGCGGTCCCCGGTTTCGCGGGCCAGCAGCCGGCCCAGCCGTTCGCCGGGGTCCAGGCGTTCTTCGTCGCCTCCAAGGGCAAGAACAAGGCCTTCGCGCAGGAGTTCGTCGGCAACGCGATGAACACCGAGGAGTCCATGAAGGCCATGTACGAGGGCGCCAAGATCCCCCCGACCCTGCTCTCGCTGCAGGAGTCCGAGGTCGCGGCCGACCCGCAGCTCCAGGCGTTCCTGGACGCCGCCAACAACGGCGCGCCCATGCCCTCGATCCCGCAGATGGCCGCGGTGTTCGAGCCCCTGGGCCAGGGGTACTCGGCCCTGGTCGGCGGGGCGGACGCCCCCACCACCATGCAGCAGACCGGCACCACCATCGCGGACGCGATCGCCGCCGCCTGATCGGCACCCCCGGGTCCCGACCCGGGACCCTCCCCCGCCGGGCCGACCGGCCGGACCCCTGCGTCCGGCCGGTCGGGCCCGCCAGCAACCTCTTGCGCCGGCGCGGTCGCCGGCATCCCAGCGTCCCGGAGGCATCGTGGCCACACCGACCCTCGGCTCCGCACCGACGGAGTCCCCGCAAGCCCATTCCATCCCCGTGAGCACGCGCCGCAGCGTCCCCACCCTCGTCGCCAAGATCTTCCTGGTGACCGTGACGATCAGCACCGTCATCGCCCTCACCCCCGCCCTCGTCGCCGCCGGGCGCTGGGGCTGGCTGATCGCCTTCTGGGTGCTCGCGCTGGCGATCATCGCGGTCTACGCCACCCGCCGGCTGGTGCCGCTGAAGTACCTGCTCCCCGGGGTCCTGCTGTTGCTGACCCTGGTCGTCTACCCCGTGGTCTCCACGTTCCAGATCTCGCTGACCAACTACGGCGACGGGACGCGCACCACCAAGGAGGAGACCGTCGCGCAGATCCTCGGCTCCTCCGTCGTCCAGACCCCCGACGCGCCGCGGTACAACCTGACGGTCGCGACGACGGGTTCGACGACGACCGGGCCGTTCGTCTTCCTGCTGGTGGACCCGACCGACGGCGAGGCCCAGGTCGGCACCGCCGAGGGCCTGGAGCCGCTGGAGGGGGCGACCGTCACCGACGGGTTCGTCACCGAGGCCTCGGGGTACACCCTGCTGACCCCGACCCAGGTGAACGCGGCCGGTCCGGTGCTGCAGGAGTTCTCCGTCCCGGCCGGTGACGGCAGCGCCATCCGCCAGCTGGGCATCCGGCAGGCGTTCCTCGGGTCCACCCCGCTCACCTACGACGAGTCGGCCGACACGATCACCAACTCCCAGACCGGGGTCACCTACCGCCCCGAGCTGCAGGGGGACCGGGAGTTCTTCGTCGACGGGCAGGGCCAGCGGCTCTCCGACCAGTCCTGGGGCTCGACCATCGGACTGGCCAACTACGTCCGGGTCTTCACCGACGGCCGCATCCTCGGCAACTTCCTCAAGATCTTCGCCTGGACGCTCGTCTTCGCGACGCTCTCGGTCGCGACCACCTTCGCCCTCGGCATGTTCCTGGCGGTCGTCCTCAACGACAAGCGGGTGAAGTTCCAGAAGGTCTACCGCTCGCTGCTCCTGCTCCCCTACGCCATCCCCGGCTTCATCTCGCTGCTGGTCTGGTCGGGGTTCTGGAACACCGACTTCGGGCTGGTGAACGACCTGCTCGGCCTGGACGTCAACTGGTTGGGCAACCCGACCACGGCCAAGCTCGCCGTGATCCTGACCAACCTGTGGCTAGGTTTCCCCTACATGTTCCTGGTGGTCACCGGGGCCCTGCAGTCCATCCCCGAGGAACTGACCGAGGCCGCCGACATCGACGGGGCCAGCGGCTTCACCGCCTTCCGCAAGATCACGTTCCCGCTGCTGCTCATCCCCACGGCCCCGCTGCTGGTGGCGTCGTTCGCGTTCAACTTCAACAACTTCAACGCGGTGCAGCTGCTCACCGGGGGCGGTCCGTTCACCCCGGACAACCCGACGGCCGGGGGCACCGACATCCTCATCAGCTACACCGTCCGCCTGGCCTTCGGGGCCAGCGGGGCGCAGTTCGGCTTCGCCTCGGCGATCGCGGTGCTGCTGTTCATCCTCACCGGCCTCGTGGCCGCGTTCCAGTTCCGCTTCACCAAGGGTCTGGAGGACAAGGCCTGATGTCCAGCATCGAACCCGCAGGGAACAACGTCGTCGCCCCCGCCCGGCTGGCGACCCCGGGCACGGAGGCCCCCCGGGTCAACAAGCCCATGGGCGTCACCGACGGCCGCTGGTGGCGCGAGGTCGGCTGGCGGCACGTCATCGGCGTGCTGGCCGTGGTCTACGCCGCGGTGCCGATCCTCTACATCCTCTCGGCCGCCCTCAACCCGCTGGGCAGCGTGACCTCCACCGGGGTCATCCCGACCCGGTTCAGCCTGGAGAACTTCGCGGCCCTGTTCAGCGACCCGTCGCGCCCGTTCGGCCGCTGGATGCTGAACACGCTGATCGTCTGCCTCTCGGTGACCGTCGTGCAGGTGTTCTGCAGCGCCCTGGCCGCCTACGTCTTCAGCCGGTTCCGGTTCACGGGCCGTCGCGGAGGTCTGCTGACGCTGCTGCTCATCCAGATGTTCCCGCAGATCCTGGCCTCCACCGCACTGTTCCTGCTGTTCACCGACCTGGGGGACATCGTGCCCTCGCTGGGGCTGAACACCCTGGCCGGCTACGTCCTGGTGCTGTGCGGGTTCGCCCTCAGCCAGGTCTGGCTGATCAAGGGGTTCTTCGACGCCATCCCGAAGACGCTCGACGAGGCGGCCACCGTGGACGGCGCCGGACACGCCACCATCTTCTTCCGGATCCTGCTGCCCCTGCTGCAGCCCATCCTCGCGGTGACCGGGCTGCTGTCCTTCGTCGGGGTGATCAACGAGTTCCTGCTCGCCTCGATCTTCCTGCGCCAGGCCGAGGTCCGGACGGTCGCCGTCGGCCTCTACTCCATCATCGACGCCGACCGCTCGAACAACCTCGGGCTGTTCGCGGCGGGCGCCCTGCTGACCATCATCCCGGTCGTGCTGCTCATGCAGTACCTGCAGCGCTACATCGTCGGCGGCATCACCGCCGGCGGGGTGAAGGGCTGAGATGAGTTCGCCCGACGTCCTCTGGCGGGACCCGCACCACGACGGATCGTCCTGGTGCACGGAACCGTCGAACCCCGACCCGGGGGCCACGGTCCGGCTCCGCGTCCTGGTCCCCCGGGGGCCCGACGGGGAGCCGGGAGCGACCGAGGTCAGCGCCCGGGTGGTCCGCGACGGCGAACCCGTGCTGCTCGCCGCCACCCCCGAGCCGGGCCCGGAGGGGCCGGCCGGGGTGTGGTGGGCGGTCGACGTCGTCGTGCACAACCCGGTGACCCCGTACCGGTTCCTGCTCACCGGCCCCCCGGGATCGGCGGCCGGGGGGTACGCGTGGCTGAACGGGACCGGCGTGCACCGGCGCGAGGTCACCGACGAGGCCGACTTCCGGCTGGTGGCCCACCCCGCGGTCCCCGACTGGGTCGCCGACGCCGTCGTCTACCAAGTGTTCCCCGACCGGTTCGGTCGCTCGGGCGCGGCCGACGCCCGTCCCGTCCCGGAGTGGGCCGAACCCGCCGACTGGGACGACCCGGTCGTGCACGAGGGTCCGAGCACCCCGCTGCAGTTCTTCGGCGGGGACCTGCCCGGGGTCACCGAGCACCTCGACCACCTCGTCGGGCTGGGTGCCACCGTGCTCTACCTGACGCCGTTCTTCCCCTCGCGCAGCAACCACCGCTACGACGCCACCACCTTCGACGTGGTGGACCCGGCCCTGGGCGGGGACGAGGCGCTGGTGGAGCTGCTGGACGCGGCGCACGCCCGCGGCCTGCGGGTCGTGGGCGACCTGACCACGAACCACACCGGGGACCAGCACGAGTGGTTCCGGACCGCCGTCGCCGACCCGGCCTCCCCCGAGCACGGCTTCTACTACTTCGAGGACGAGGACGAGGGCGGCGGGGCGGGCCCCGGGTACGCCTGCTGGCTCGGGGTGACCTCGCTGCCGAAGCTCGACCACGCCTCGGTCGAGCTCCGTCGGCGGTTCTACGACGGGCCGGACTCGGTGGTGGCCCGGTGGCTGCGCCTCGGTCTCGACGGGTGGCGGATCGACGTGGCCAACATGACCGGACGGCACCGCGACGTCGACCTCAACCACGAGGTGGCCCGGACCCTGGTGCGGACCGCCCGGGAGACGCGTCCCGACGCCTGGGTCCTGGCCGAGCACGGCCACGACGCCACCCGCGACCTGCAGGTCGGCGACGGCTGGCACGGCACCATGGACTACGCGGGTTTCACCCGTCCGGTCTGGACCTGGCTGTCCGCCGGCGAGTCGTTGGGCCGCACCTTCTTCGGCCAACCCGCACGCAACCCCTCCGTCCCCGGTCAGGAGGTCGTGGCGGCGCTGCGCGAGGTGCACGCGGCCATGCCCTGGCGGGCCCAGGCGGCCTCCACCCTGCACCTCGACTCCCACGACATCGCCCGCTTCCGGACGGCGGTGGGCGGCGGTGGCTCGGGTGGGATCAGCCCCGCCGGGCGGGACCGGCACCTGGTGGGTCTCGCCGCCCAGTTCTCCCTGCCGGGGGTGCCGAGCGTGTTCGCCGGTGACGAGATCGGCCTCACCGGCCGGGACGGGGAGCACGCCCGGACCCCGTTCCCCTGGGACCGACCGCACTGCTGGGACGAGGAGACCCTGACCGCCTACCGCGCGTGGATCGCCCTGCGGGCGGCCCACCCGGCGTTGCGGCGCGGCGGGCTGCGGTGGATCTCGAGCGGGCCCGACTGGTTCACCTTCGTCCGCGGGCACCGCGAGGAGGCCGTCCTCGTCCACGTCGCCCGCGGGAGTCACGAACCGCTCGCGCTGCCGCTGTCGGTGCTGGGGGCCACAGGCGCGGACGACGTCGTCGCGGTCAGTCCCGCACCCGGGCAGGTGTCCGGTTCGGTCCCCCACGACGCCCCGGACTCGTTCGTCCTGCGCGCCGGCGGGCCCGGGTCGGGGGTCTGGCGGCTACCCGTGAGCTGAGTCGGGCGGCGCGGCCCGGCCCGTCGTCGGGTCCTCGGCGTCGGCATCCTCCGACGTCCCGGCCGGTCCGCGCGGGACGAGGTAGGTGTGACCACCACGGGTGACCCGGTCCCACTCCCCGTACCCGGCGCGGGCCTCCTCCTCGGTCCGGGGGCCGCGCTGGGGGCCCTCACCGGCCCCGACCTGGGCCGGGCCCGTGAAGGTGAAGGCGGCGTCGAGGAACAGGTCCACGAACCGGTTGCGCGACCGCGGTCGCCGCAGCGACCGCGGCAGTTCCTCCCGTCGAGGACCGCCCGACCCGTCCCGCGCTGCCATGTCCGCCCTCCCGACGCCCGTCCCCGGGCCGTCCCCGGGATGTTCTCCGCACGAACAGTTCGTGCAGCAACTATTGTACGCTGATCCCCGTGCCCGCCTCCACCCCCGATCCGCTCGCGCTGGAACGCCAGGTCTGCTTCGCCCTGGTCGTCGCCGCGCGCAGCGTGCTCGGGGTCTACCGCCCGGTGCTCGAACCCCTGGGCCTGACCCACCCGCAGTACCTGGTGATGCTCGCGCTCTGGGGTGCGGAACCCCTGTCGGTGCGCGAACTCGGCGCCGAGCTGCGCCTGGACGCACCGACCCTCTCCCCGTTGCTCAAGCGCCTGGAGGCGGCCGGCCTGGTCACCCGTCGCCGGCTGGACTCCGACCAGCGCAGCCTGGCCGTGGGACTCACCGACGCGGGCCGCGCCCTGCGGTCGGAGGCCGAGAAGGTCCCGGGGCTGGTCGCGCAGCGGTTGGCCATGGACGTCGGCGAGCTCGAACGCATCCGGGACGGCCTGACCCGTCTGATCGAGGCCTCGGGCCCGGTCCCGGGGGACGCGTGAGCGGTCCCGGAACCCCGGCCTCGCCCGCCGACGCGGGGCCGCGCTGGGGCCTGCTGCTGGCCCCCGGGGCCGGGGCCGGTTCGGACGCGCCCGGGCTGGTGGCGCTGGCCGAGGCCGCACCCCCGTGGTTCGCGGTGCACCGCATGGACTTCCCCTACCGACTGGCGGGGCGCCGGGCGCCCGACCGGGCGCCGGTGCTGCTGGCCGCGCTGCGCGAGGCCGCCGCGGGACTCGCGGCCGCGTCGGGCCTGCCGCCGCACCGGTTGGTGCTCGGCGGGCGGTCGATGGGGGGCCGGATGGCGTCCATGGCGGTCGCCGAGGGGTTGCCCGCGGCCGGGCTGCTGCTGGTCAGCTACCCGCTGCACCCGCCGGGTCGGCCGGAGAAGCTCCGCACCGAGCACCTGCCGACGTTGCGGCTGCCGTGCCTGTTCGTCTCCGGCGACCGCGACACGTTCGGGACGCCCGCGGAACTCACCGCCGAGACCGCGGTCGTGCCGGGACGCGACCTGGAACTGGTCCCCGGCGGGGACCACGGACTACGACGTCGCGAGCACCTCGCCGCCGAGCTCGCGGGCGCCTGGTTGCGACGACGCTTCCCCCGCTGACGGCCCTCCCGCCGGGGTCTCGTCCAGCGTCAGGAACCGCCGGCACGCGGCGAGCAGGAGTTCCACCGCGTCGGCGGGCTGGAGGCCCGGCCGGGCCCGGTCCAGCGAGCCGACCGTCGCCGGGTCCACCGGCAGACCCAGCGCGGCGTAGGTCGCCCCCACCACGTCGGCGAGGGGTTCCGGGTCGCGCACCACGACGACGGCGGACACCAGGAACCCGCCCCGCACCTGCCGCTGCGCGGTACCGACGATCTTGTACGCACCCGCCACGTTGATCGAGTGGCGACCGGAGCAGTACTCACCCGGGATCTCACCCACCCGGGCGTCGATCCCGCCCGCCCGGAACTCCTCGGCCAGACCCTGGGCGAACGCCTCGAACCGGGGGATGGCCCCGGTCCGCACGTCCTCGGCCCGACCCACGACGTCGACGACGAGGCACCCCGGGTGGTAGGGCGCGAGCCGCCCCCCGACCGGACGCACGACCGGGGCGAAACCCCGGTCCCGGGCCCGTCCCGCCGCCGTGGCGAAACCCGGCAGGAGGGCGTCGCGCCGGCTGAAGGCGGCGGTGGCGGCGGGTCGGGTGATCCGGACCGTCTGCGGCGCGGTCGATCCGGCCACCGCCGCGAGCAGGGCGAGGCGGGCGGCCACGTCGGCGTCGGCCACCTCCTGCGCCGGACCGACGGGGACGTCGAGAACCCGCTCCACGGTGAACTCCCCCGTGAACGGGTCCTCGACCCCGGTCATGCGGTCGCGTCCGCCGACGCGGGGCCGGCCTCCACCGCCGCCCGGACGGCGGACAGGAACGTCGCGCCGGTGGCACCGTCGATGGCCCGGTGGTCGCAGGTCAGGGTCAGCTGGGCGATGGGCCGCCACTGCGGATCGCCGTCGTTCCAGACCTGCTGGTGGCGCGTCGATCCGACGGCGAGGATCGCGACCTGGGGCACGTTGAGGATCGCGTCGAAGGAGTCGATCCCGAGCATGCCGAGGTTGGAGACCGTGAACGTCCCGCCGCTGACGTCGCTCATCTGGAGCTTGCCCGACCGGGCCCGACCCACGATCTCCTTGCGCTGCGCGGCGATCCCTTCCAGGTCGAGCTCTCCGGCGCCCTGCACGACCGGGACCACGAGACCCGCGTCGGTCGCGACGGCCAGGCCGACGTTCACCTGCTCGAAGGTCGTCACCGCCTCGTCGGCGTAGTGCGCGTTCAGGGCCGGGTGGACCTTGAGGGCCTGCGCACAGGCCGCGAGGAGCACGTCGCTGACGGTCGTGCCCGCGGGGCGTCGGGCGGGGTCCAGCGCGTTGGTCATGTCGACCCCCACCGTGAGGTGGAACACGGGGGCCTGCCACGCGGCCACCATGCGGCGGGCCGCGGTGCGCCGGATGCCCTTCAGCGGGGTGGTCGTCCCCTGGTCGGTCCCGGTGGTGGTGCTCACGCCGACGCCTTCCCCGCGCAGCCGTACTGCTGCAGCTTCGCCACCGTCGCCTCGATCATGCGCTCGCGACCCGCGGCCAGCGCCTCCTCGAGCTGGCGGTCGCCCTGCGCCCAGACCGACTCCAGGCCCGCCCGGAACGCGTGGCGCAGGTCGGTGTCGGCGTTGAACTTGTGCACGCCGGCCTTGATGGCCCCGGTGACGTCGTCGTCGGCCACACCGGACATCCCGTGCAGGACCAGCGGAAGACCCGTCGCGCGGCGGATCTGCTCGATGCGCTCGAGGTCGAGGGGCTGGGGCGGCAGGTCCGGCACCACGCCGTGGACGATACCCGCGGACACGGCCAACCAGTCCACCCCGGTCTCGGCGACGAAACGCTCGGCCTCGTCGACCTTGGTGTAGTACGACGCCCAGTCCACCGCCTCGCCCGCGTCGGGGATCGTGCCCAGTTCGGCCTCGACCGGGATGCCGAAGGAGTGGGCGACCTCGACCACGTGCTTGGTCGTCCGGATGTTCTCGTCCAGCGGCAGGTGGGCCCCGTCGTACATGATCGAGGTGAAACCGAGCTTGATGGCCTCGAAGACCTCCTCCCACGGCCCGTGGTCGAGGTGGATGACGACCTCGGCGTCGGACTCCTCGGCCGCGCGCAGGGTCAGCTCGTAGGCCTTGCGCAGACCCATGTGGGGCACGATGGCCCGACCCACCTGCAGGAACACGGGGGACTCGGCCTGCTCGGCCGCCCGGACGAGGGCCTGCGCGGTCTCGTCGCTGTGCATGTTGAACGCGCCGACCGCGTAGCCGCCCGCCTGGGCGTCGGTGACGAGCTTGCGGGGGTCTGCCCACTTCATGATGGCTCCAAGGGGGATGAGGGTGCTGCGCGGGTGATGGGTCGGTGACGGTCCGGGGGAACCCGGTCCGCGACGGGGGGACGCCGGCGGTCAGACGTGGTTCAGGAGGGGACGGACGCCTTGCGGGCCAAGCGGTCACGACGCCGGGCCCCGGCCTCGCAGACGCCCGCGACGGCGTCGTCCCACCCGGCGCAGAGTTCTTCGCGGCGGTCGGCGGACATCTCCGGCTCGAAGACGCGCTCGACCTTCCACCCGGCCTCGACGTCGGTGGGGACGTTCCACATCCCGACGCCCGCACCGGCGAGGTAGGCGACCCCGAGGGCGGTCCGTTCCAGTTCGTCGGGCCGGACGACGGGGATGCCGCAGATGTCGGCCTGGAACTGGCAGAGCAGGTCGTTGCCGGCGGCACCGCCGTCGACGCGCAGCTCGGGCAGGGGCATCCCCGCCCGCGCGTACCCCTCGACGACGTCGCGGACCTGGTAGGCCATCGACTCCACCCCGGCCCGGACCAGGTGCTCGGGGCGGGTCTCCAGTCCCAGCCCGACGATCGCGCCCGTCGCGTCGTGCTCCCAGTGCGGGGCGCACAACCCCGTGAACGCGGGGACCAGGTAGAGGCCGTGGTCGTCCCCCGCAGACCGGGCGATCTCCTCGATGTTCCCGCCGGCCGGGAGCACCTTGAGGTCCTCCCGCAGCCAGGAGAGGGTCTGGCCGCTGTGGAACACCACGCCCTCGGACTCGAACGTGGTCTGCCCGGCGACCGTCCAGGCCGCCGAGGACGTCATGCCCTCGACGTCGAGGACGTCTCCCCCGCTGTTGACGGTGAGGACGCTCGCCGTGCCGTAGGTGTTCTTGGCGCTTCCCCGGCGGAAGCAGGCCTGGCCGAACATGCCGGCCTGCTGGTCGGCCAGGATCGCCCGGACCGGGACCTCACGGTTCCCGCCGCCGAGCAGACCCGGCGCGACGTGGCCGAACTCGGCGTCGGAGGCCACCGCCGGGGGCAGCAGGGACATCGGGATCCCGTAGGCCTCGCAGAGGGTCTCGTCCCAGTCGAGGGCGTGCAGGTTGAACAGCGCGGTGCGGGAGGCCTCCCCGTGGTCGGTCAGGTGCGACCGACCCCCGGTGAGGTTCCACAGCAGCCACGAGTCGACGGTCCCGGCCGCGAGCTCGCCGCGCTCGGCCCGCGCCCGCACACCCGGCACCTCCTCCAGCAGCCAGGCGAGTTTCGCCGCGCTGAAGAAGGAGTCGATCGGGACGCCGGTCCGGCGACGGGCGTCGGGTTCCAACCCGGCCGCCCGCCACCGCGCGACGATGTCGTCGGTCTGGTGCGACATCCACATGATGGCGTCGTGCACAGGTTCCCCGGTGGCCCGGTCCCAGACGGCGATCGTCTCGCGGTGGGTCGTGATCCCCACCGCGGCGACGTCGTCGGAGGTGGCCCCGACCTTGGCCAGGACCCGTTCCACCGCGGAGTGCTGGGCCTGCCACAGCGCGACCGGGTCGAGCTCGACCCACCCGCGCCGTGGGCGGTTCGGCACCACCGGGTTGCGCGACTCGGCGACGATGCGCCCGAGCTGGTCCACCAGGACCGCCCGGGCGCTCGTCGATCCCTCGTCGAGCGCCAGCACGTAGGGCCCACCCGCCGTCGCGCGAGCCGTTGTCGTCACGTCGATTCCTTCCTCGACCTGCCCCGGGGACGTCCCGGGGCCAGCACCTCAGACCGCTACGGGGTCCGCCTGCGGGACGGCCAGATGGTCCAGCCAGTCCCGGTAGTCGGCCGCCTCGGCCCGACGACGATCCTCGTCCCACCCGAACCGGGAGGCCAGGACGTCGAGGATCCGGTCCAGCGCCGGCAGTCCGTGGTCGGGTTCGAAGGCCAGCAGGGTGCGGCGGGCCATGACGTCGGCCAGCCCACGGGCGAACTCCTGCTCGACCGCGAACACCAGCTCGGCCCCGATCGCCCCGCTGGGTTCGTGCACGACGTCCAGCAGGTCGGGAGCGTCCGCACCGAGGAGCGCCACGTCGACCGCGCGACGCCCGTAGACCTTCAGCAACCGGTCGGTGCTGCGGGCCGAGAGCCCGGGGGCGGCGACGGCCAGCCGGCCGCGCACCGCCGACTCGTCGGCCACGAACCCGGGCAGCGGCAGGCGCTGGGTCGCGCAGCGGACCTTGGGTCGGCCCAACCGCTTCAGCACGTCGTCGACCGCGTCCTGCGCGAGCTGGCGGTAGGTCGTGAGCTTGCCGCCGACCACCGTCACCAGGCCGTCCAGGTCCGGACCGTTCTCGTGCAGCACGTGGCTGCGCGGGATCTTCGCCTCGACCACGTCCGGGGCGTAGGGCAGGGGCCGCACGCCCGAGTAGGTGTAGAGCACGTCCGCCGGGGTGAGTTTCGCCCCGGGCACGAGGGAGTTCACCTCGTCGAGCATGTACTGCATCTCGTCGGCGTCGCAGCGCGCGCTGCCCGGGTCCTCCTCGTAGCGGAGGTCGGTCGTGCCGATGAGGTAGCGCCCCATCCAGGGGATGACCAGCACGAGCCGGCCGTCGCGGCGGGACTCGTAGTACACGACGTCGGTCGGGGCCCCCGGGAACGGGTCCACGACGAGGTGCGAACCCTTGGTGCCGCCGTTGAGCCGCGGCTGCTCACCCGTCCCGGCGCGGAACACCTTGTCGATCCAGGGCCCGGCGACGTTGAGGACGACGGGGGCCAGGACGTCGTGGTGCTCCCCGGTGGCCGTGTCGCGGAAGCGGACCCCGCGGACCTTGCCGGCCGTCGTCAGGAGTTCCTCGACGTGGGCGCCGGTGCGGATGACCGCGCCCGCCGCCGCGGCCGCGACCCCCAGCTCGACGCACAGCCGCTCGGCGTACTCGACCTGGCCGTCGGTGAACACCACGGCCCCGGACAACCCGTCGCGGTCGATCCCGGTGAAGCGGCGCAGCAGGGTCGAGAGGCTCAGCACCTCGTGACGCTGGGACTTCTTGTCGAAGCTGAGGGCGTCGTAGAGGGCCATGCCGGTGCGGATCAGCCAGGGCGCCCGCTGGTTGTGCTTGTAGAACGGCATGATCAGGCGCACAGGCTTGACCAGGTGCGAGGCGTTGCGGAACAGCAGTTCCCGTTCCCGCAACGACTCGCGCACCAGGGCGAAGTCCTTGTGCTCCAGGTACCGCAGGCCACCGTGGACGAGCCGCCCGGACCAGGCCGAGACGCCGGAGCAGATGTCGTCCTTCTCCAGCAGCGCCACGCGCAACCCGCGCAGCGCCGCGTCGAGGGCGATCCCCACCCCGTTGACCCCGGCCCCGATCACGACCACGTCGAAGGGGACCTGCAACCGCTGGTCAACAACGCTGGAGGCCATGGTCAGTCGGTCTCGATGATCGCCACGACCGTGCGCACGTCCACGGTCTCCCCCTCGGCCACGACGATCTCGGCCAGGGTCCCGGTCGCCGGGGACTCCAGCGTCTCCTCGACCTTCTCGGCCTCGACCTCGGCCAGAGGCTCGTCCTCGGTGACCGTGTCCCCGACGGCCTTCAGCCAGGTACCGATCGTGCCTTCGCTCATGCCCATGCCCCACTGCGGGAGCAGAACCTCGACGCGTGCCATGTCAGTCGCCTCTCGTTGATCCTGGGTCGGAACGCCGCGCGTCAGCGCGCGGCGGTGGTGGACAGTTCGTCGTCGGCGCGCAGGTCGGCACGGGGGGTCTCGCCCCGGGTGCCGGTGACCCGGCGGATCGCGTCGGCGATGCTCTCCCGGTTGGGGTAGAGCTGCTTCTCCAGCGCGGGGCTGAAGGGGATCTGGGTGTCCGGGGTCACCACGCGGGCGATCGGGGCCTTGAGCGCGTCGAACGCCTCCTCGGCGACGATGGCCGAGATCTCCGCGGCCGCACCGCAGGTCTTGTGGGCCGGGTCGGCGACCACGAGGCGCCCGGTCTTCGCGACCGACTCGAGGATGGCGCGGGAGTCCAGCGGCACCAGCGTGCGGGGGTCGATGACCTCGACCGAGATGCCCTCCTGGGCCAGGGCCTCGGCGGCCTTGAGGGCCTCCGGGACGGCGGTCGCGATGGCGACGACGGTGACGTCGGTGCCCTCGCGGGCCGTGCGGGCCACGCCCAGGGGGACGCGGTACTCGTCCTCCTCGACCTCCTCCTTGAGGCCCCAGAGCATGCAGGCCTCGAAGGTCAGGACCGGGTCGTCGCTGTCGATCGCGCTGCGCAGCAGACCCTTCGCGTCCGACGGGGACGCGGGCACGATGATCTTGAGCCCCGGGACGTTCATGAACATCGGGTAGGGCCGGTCGGAGTGGTGGGCGCCGGTGTTCAGTCCGTAGAACATCGCCGAGCGGAACACCACCGGCATCGAGGCCTGGCCGCCGAACATGTAGCGGTTCTTGGCGACCTGGTTCACGAACTGGTCCATCGCCATGTAGAGGAAGCTCGAGTAGCTGAGGTCGACGATCGGACGCAGCCCCGTCATCGCGGCGCCGGCCGCGGCGCCGACGATGACCTCCTCCGAGATCGGGGTGTTCCGGATCCGGTTGCGACCGTACATCTGCAGGAAGTCGCCCTGCTCCTTGCGCGACTTGCCGGCCCCGGTGGTGCCGTAGACGTTCGCCTCGACGTCCTCGCCGATGATGACGACGCGTTCGTCGGCGTCCATCGCCTCCTTCTGGGCCGCACCGATGGCGCCCAGGTAGCTCATGACGGACGTGGCCATGTCAGGCTCCGATCTCTTCGGGCTGGCGGGACAGGTGGGTGGGGCCGAAGGGTTCGGTGTAGAGGTCGGCGAACGCGACCGACGGGTCCGGGAACGGGCTGGTCTGGGAGAACTCGAAGGCCTCCTCGACCTCGGCCTCCACCTCGCGCTCGAGCTCGTCGAGCTCGTCGTCGGTGGCCACGCCCTCGACCACGAGGTGCTTGCGGAAGAGCACGATCGGGTCCTTCTCCAGCCAGCTCGCCTTCTCGGCGGCGTCGCGGTAGTCGACCCCCAGCCGCAGACCTTCGGAGTGCTCGTTGAACCGGTACGTGACGACCTCGACGAGGGACGGGCCCTCACCGCGGCGGGCCCGTTCCACGGCCTCGGTCACCGCGGCGTGGACGGCCAGGAAGTCCTGGCCCTCCTCGACCCGCACGCCGGGGATGCCGAACCCGGCGGCGCGCTCGGCGATGACGCCCGAGGTCACGGTGTGCGCGGGGGTGGAGAGCGCGTACTGGTTGTTCTCGCAGAGGAACACGACCGGCAGGTCCCAGGTACCGGCGATGTTCATCGCCTCGTACAGGCAGCCCTGGTTGGCGGCCCCGTCGCCGAAGAAGGCGAGGGAGACCCGGCCGTTGCCGAGGACCTTGGACGACAGGGCCGCGCCGGTGGCGATCGGGATCGAGGAACCCACGATCCCGGACTCCCCGAGGCTGCCGACGGCGAAGTCGGCCAGGTGCAGGGACCCGCCCTTGCCGCCGCAGACCCCGGTGCCCTTGCCCACGAGCTCGGCCATGAGCGGTCCCAGCGGGGACCCCTTGCCGATCGGGTGCCCGTGGCTGCGGTGGTTGCCGGTCATGTAGTCCTCGTCGCCGAGGGCCATGGTGGCGCCGACGACCTGGGCCTCCTGGCCGATGCTCGTGTGCACCGTGCCGGGGATCTGGCCCCGCTTGACCATCTTGGAGGCCCGTTCGTCGAAACGGCGGATCCTCAGCATCCGCCGCTGCGCCTCGAGCGCCGTTGCCCGGTCCAGGTGCACAACATCCTCCCGAATGTTCATTCAGTGGTCTGGTAGAAATTCTAGTGCGGCGACGCGGCGGTGACAAGACGCGGCGACGATCCGCCCCGACCCGGCTCCGCGACGCGGCGGCCGGGTCGCGATCCTCGTCGGATCAGCCTGCGGCGGTGGGGATCTGGAGGAGATACTCGGCGGTCACGGTGTCCGTCATCAGGACGTCCACCCAGCCGCCGGCGAGTGCCGCGGCGATCGGCGCGTGCTTCGTCCGGCCGCCCGCGACGACGATCCGCCGTCCGGCCCGCCGGAGCTGCTCCAGGTCGACCCCCACCACGAGGTCGTCCAGACCCGTCGGGACGGGCCGTCCCTCGGCGTCGAGGAAGCGCTGGTCCAGCTGGGCCACGGCCCCGGCCACCCGGGCCTGCTCCAGCTGGGCCGCGGTGAAGAAGTTGTCCCCCTCGCGCAGCGGACCGTGGAAGTCGGCCGGCCCCACACCGACGAAGGCCACGTCCAGGGTGTCCAGCAGCGACAGGGCGTGCGCGACGTGGACGTTCTGCACGACCGAGTCGCGCAGTTCCGGGCTCGCCGCGACCCCCGGGGTGCGCAGGAACACCGCCTCGGCCTCCAACGCCCGGGAGAGCCGCAACGTGGCCCGGGCCGCCTCGTGCTGCAGCAGCGGGGAACCCAGGTCCCCGAGCAGCTCCACCACCTGCTTCGCCCCGGAGCGGCGGACGGGCGGCAGCAGGTCGGCCATGGTCCGCAGCGTCTTGCTCCACGAGGTGAACCCGACGACGGAGCCGCCGGGCCAGGCCTCGGCGAAGTGCCGGGCCGCGGCCGCGCCCAGACCCTCGGCGACGTCGGCCTCCGAGATCACGTCGACGAGGTGCACCTCACCGAGGCCGAACCGCTGTTCCAACCGCTCCTCGAGGTCGGGGTGCAGGCCCTGCGGGGCGACGACGACCGTGCGGACGATCCCCATCTCCTCGGCCGCCGCGAGCAACCGCGACACCCGTGGTTGGGAGAGGTGCAACCGGGCCGCGATGTCGCGCTGGCGGACCCCGCGCACGTGGTAGAGCCGGGCGACCGTGGTGACCAGGCGGAGGTGGTCGCTGCCCAGGGCGGTGGGGTCGACGGCCATCTCAGGCCTCCGCCCCGGCCGCACCGGACGGCTGGGAACCGGGCAGCAGCGCCCCGATGCCCTCCAGCACCCAGGTGGGACGCTGGTCCGCCGGCAGCGCCGCGGCCTCGCCCGCGGTGTTCTCCCCGGTCAGGACCAGGGCCGAGGCCATCCCCGCGGCGCGGGCCATGGCGATGTCGGTGGCCAGCCGGTCCCCCACCAGGACGCAGTCCTCGACCGGCAGGCCGAGCAGGTCGCGGACCGCGTCGAGCATGACCGTCCCCGGCTTGCCCGCGTTCATCTCGCAGGTGACGCCGGTGCACGCCTCGATCGCCGCGACGACCGCGGCAGCGTCGGGTTCCCCGCGCCCGCCGGGCATGGGGCAGAAGCGGTCGGGGTTGGTCGTGACCAGACGGGCGCGGCGGTGGAACCACAACGCGTCGAAGGCGGTCTGCAGCTTGCGGTAGTCGAAGGTGCGGTCGAAGCTCGCGACCACCACGTCGGTCTCGGCGGCCTCCTCCACCAGTCGGATCCCGCGCTCGCGCAGGTGCCGGCGCAGGGGTTCCTCGCCGATGACGAAGACCCCGGCGCCCGGGGCGTTCTCCAGCAACCAGGCCGACATCGTCACCAGGGGGTTGAGGATCTCCTCGACCGCGGTGGGGATGCCGAGCCGGCTAAGTTTCTCGGCGTACATGGCCGGGTCCTTGGTCGGGTTGTTCGACAGGAACACCGTGCGCGACCCCGCGGCCCGCAGGGCGGCGATCGTCTCCGCGGCGCGCGGCAACGGCTCGTCGCCCAGGTAGACGGTCCCGTCCAGGTCGAACACGTACCCCCGGTACCAGCGGTCGGGCTGGACGTCGACGCGCGCTCCCGCCTCCGGCGCGGTTCCGGTCGGGGCGGTCACGACCGCACCCCCGCGGGTGCCGTCGCGCTGGCCGGTTCGGGTTCGCCCGAGGTCTCGGGGTCGCCGTCGAGCGCGGCGCTCAGGTCGCCGAAGACGTCGCGCAGCTGCGGGTAGAGGCGGCGGTAGACCCCGAACAACCGGTCGTACACGGCGCTGTCCCCGGCGTCGGGCTCGTAGACGGTACGGGTCCCGCTCATGGCCTCCGAGGCCTCGGCGACCCCGTCGTGCAGCCCGACCGCCGCCGCGGCCAGCACCCCGGCCCCGAGGCACGTGCTCTCGGGTTCCCGGGCGATGTGCAGCGGGCGCTGCAGCACGTCGGCCATGATCTGGCACCACACCGGACTGCGGGAACCGCCGCCGGTGGCGACGACCCGGTCGACCGGGACCCCGACGGCCGCCTCGGCACCGTCGGTCAGCAGCCGCTGCTCCAGGGCCAGGCCCTCCAGCAACGAGCGGTAGACGTGACTCTTCCCGTGCCGGCCGGTGAGTCCCAGGATCGTCCCCCGGGCGTGGTGGTCCCAGTAGGGGGTCAGCGCCCCCGTCCAGTAGGGCAGGGTCAGCAACCCTTCCGATCCGGGCGGGAGCTGGGCCGCCGCGGTCTCGAGGACCTGTTCGGCAGTGAGGTCCAGCCCCAGCGCCCGGGTGTCGACCCCCGCGAACCGCTCCACGAACCAGCTGATGTTGTGGGTGCCACCCCCGATGAAGGTCTCCACCGCGTAGGTCCCGGGGACCCCGCCGGCCATGGTGCGGAACGCGTCGGAGAACCGGTAGGTGGTCGAGGCGGACCCGGAGATGATCCCGCTGCCCAGGTTCAGGTACGACGAACCTGGTTGCACTACACCGGTTCCGAGGCCTGCGGCCTGACCGTCGCCGGCCCCGGCCACCACCGGCAGTCCGCGCGGCAGACCGAGGGCGTCGGCCACCTCGGTGAGGACCTCACCGATCACCGCACCCGGCGGGTGCAGTTCCGGCAACCGGGCCCGGTCGAGCTGCGCGGCCTGCAGGAGGTCGTCGTCGTAGTCGAAGGTGCGCAGGTCGACGACGCCCAACGGGTCCGCGCTCGCCCACGACGTCGCCCAGCGACCGGTCAACCGGCGGACCAGGTAGGCGCCGACGTCGGCCACCATCTCGGTGCGCCGCACGGTGGCCGGTTCGTGCCGGCTCAACCAGAGGAGCTTGTACCAGGCAGGGGTCGGGTTCGGCGGTTTGCCGGTGGTCTCGTGGACCGCCCGCGTGCCGAACGTGGCGACCTCCTCGGTCGCCCGGGTGTCCAGCCACAGCATCGCCGGACGCAGCGGCCGACCGTCCTCCGTGGTGCAGGCGAACGTCTCCCGCTGGTGGGTGATCGCCAGCGCGGCCACCCGGCGACCGTCGACGGCCTGCACGGCGCGCCGGACCGCCTCGCAGGTGGTGCTCCACCAGTCCTCGGGGTTCTGCTCGCCCCACCCGGGGTGCGGGGTGGTGGTCGCGAAGGCGGCGCGGCCGGTGGCCAGCGCCCGACCGCTCGCGTCCCAGACGACCGCCTTGGTCGCCGTGGTCGAGCAGTCGAGCCCGACCACGAGGTCGCGGGTCACGGCGTCGCCGCCGCGGCCCGCGGGGCGTCGAGCGCCCCCAGCACCCGGTCCACCACGGCGGGGGTCCACAGGCCCAGCAGGTCCAGCAGGTCGACGACGGTGAGGCGCTCCCGCATGAGGTGGCAGTTCCCGACGGCCCAGCGGGCGAGCTCCTCGGGCACGGAGGGTTCCAGCTCGGCGAAACTCGCGGTGACGCCCGCGGCGTGCAGCCCCGCGAGCAGGTCCGCGGCCGGGGTCAGCAACCCGCGCAGCACCTCCACGTGCTCCTGCGGCTCCCGCAGCAGACCGGCCACCGCCGGCGCGGCCTGGGCCAGCGCCTGCAGCTTCTGCCCGTACCGCCGGGCGCACTCCGCGGCCAGCGCACCGTCCTCGTCGAGGTGGCCGAACGCGGCCCGGCACCGTTCCTCGGCCGAGGCCGGGTCGGGGCGCAACGCCTCGACGTCGAGGTCGCGACCACCCCCAGTGGCGAGGTGCTCGAACAGCACGTCCCAGGCGGTCGCGGCGACCACCGAGGCGACGCCGACCTGGGCGCCGTGCAGGCCGATCGGTTCGTGGCGGGCCCCGTGGTGCATGTCGAGCATGTGCGAGACGAGGTGCTCCACGCCCGAGAGCACCGCGGTCCCCCCGGAGACGCCGGTGGCGATCCCCCGCACGTCGAGCGCCCGGGTCAGGGCGGCGATGGCGTCGGGCTCGGCGCGCACGACCCCGGGCGACCACGCGTCGAGTCCCCGGCCGACGACGGCGAGCAGCTCCACGGGGACCTCGTGGAACGTCGGGTCGATCCCGAGCAGTTTCGCGAGGTACCAGTCCGCCGGCGCGGTGAACATGGACAGCAGTTCCCCGTACCCGGCGGCGGCCATCTGGGGCGGGGCCCCGGCGATGGTCTCCAGGTCGGCCAGCACGACGTCGGGCCAGCGCGAGGGGATCGTCTTCTTGACCCCGGAAGCCAGCACCACCGAGACGTTGTCGGTGAAACCGTCGACCGAGGCGGCGGTCTGCACGACGACGAGGGGTTGCCCGCCCGTGCGGGCGGTCGCCACCTTGCCGATGTCGGTGATGGTGCCCCCGCCCACGGTGACCACCGCGTCGCTGCCGCGCACCGCCTCGGTCGCCTCGTCCAGGGCGGCGTCGTCGGCGTGCAGCGGGTGGTCCCCGCGCAGGACGACGCGCTCGCAACGCCCCCCGCCCCGACCGTCGTCGACGGCGGCCCGCACCAGGTCCTGCACGTGGTCCTTGAGCAGGACCTGCCCGCGGCGGATGGGGGTGTCGTCCACGAGGAGCACGACGGTGGCCCCGGTCAGCTTCTCCCCCAGCAGCTTTCGCAGGGTGCTCGCGACCTCGTCGGCGGCGTGCTCGGAGACGACCAGGTCCCGCAGCTCCAGGGGGACCAGGACCCCCGCGGGGTCCTGGGCCCGGATGGCGTCGCGCAACGCGTCGAGGTCGGTCGGGTCGGCGAGGTCGCGCAACCGCACGTCGGTGGGCGGCAGGTTCTCGGCCACGGTGAAACTCCTCAGGGGGAAGGGGTGTCGGAGCCCGGTTCGGTCGCTGCGGTCAGTGCCCGCCGCGCAGGCGGGCCCGGCCGCCGCGGTCGCTCATGACGGCGGCGATGATGACGACGCCGATGACGACGGGCTGGAGGTTGGGCGAGACGTTGAGCAGGGACATCCCGTTGTTCAGCGTCCCGATGATGAACAACCCGATGAAGGTGCCGAGCATCGTGCCCGAACCCCCGGCCAGGCTCGCCCCACCGATGACCACGACGGCGATGACGTTGAGCAGGTCGGTGGCACCCGCGGTCGGCTGGGCGGAGTCGAGCCGGGAGGTGGTGAGCATGCCGGCCAGCGCGGCGAGCACCCCGGCGATGACGTACACGCGGATCTTGATGGCGGTGACCCGGAGCCCGGAGAGGCGGGCGACCTCCTCGTTGCCACCGATGGCGTAGAGGGCACGGCCGTCGGGCCGGTAGCGCAGCCAGAACGCGGCGCCGACGAAGACCAGGACCATGATGACGCCCTCGACCGGGATCGGGGTCCCGGGGACGTTCTCGGTGAGCAGCAGGAACCAGTCCGGGAACCCGGTGATCGGGTTGCCGTCGGTGATGTAGAGGGCGAGACCGGCGGCGGCCGACATGGTCGCCAGGGTGGCCACGAAGGGCTGCACCCGACCGTAGGTGGAGAGCACCCCGTTGATGAGGCCGATGAGGGCCCCGACGAGGACGCCGGCCACCAGGGCGACCGAGAACGGGAGCCCCTGCGACTTGAACAGGAAGGCACTGGTCATCGCGCTCATCGCCAGGGCCGAACCGACCGAGAGGTCGATCCCGCCGATGATGATGACGAGGGCCGCGCCCACGGCCATCACGCCGATGTCGGAGACCTGGCTGACGATGTTCAGCAGGTTGCGGCTGGTGAGGAAGTAGGGCGACAGGATCGACATCAGCACGACGATGACGATCAGACCGACCAGGGGGCCCGGGATCTGGCGGGCCAGGCCGAGCAGGCGGTCGCGGGCGCTGTCCGGGGACGCGGTCGAGCTCGCCGCGGACGGCTTCTCGGAGGTGGTCGTGGGACTGCTCATCGGAGGTGACCTTCCAGGCTCGTCGGCGTGCTGTTGTCGGGGGTACCGGTGGGACCGGCCACGGTGGCGGTCATCGAACCGGTGGAACCTTCCGAGGCCCCACCAAGGACGGCGAGCTCCATGACCCGCTGCGGGGTGGCGTCGGCTCGTTCCAGGACCCCGCGGTTGCGGCCCCCGCCCATGACCAGGACCCGGTGGCACAGCCCGAGGACCTCCTCGAGCTCGGAGGAGACGACCACGACGGCCACGCCGTCGGCGGCGAGGGAGCGGATGATCTCGTAGATCGCCATCTTCGCGCCGACGTCGACCCCGCGGGTGGGCTCGTCGATGATGAACACCGTGGGTTTCTCCACGAGCCACTTGCCGAGGAGGACCTTCTGCTGGTTGCCCCCCGACATCGAGGCCACGGGCAGGCCCATGCGGCCCCGGATGTCGAGGTCGCGCGACAACCGCTCGGCCGTGGTGCGCAGCGCCTTCCGGGTGACCAGCCCCTTGCGGGCCAACGACTTCTCCCACGGGAGGGTGATGTTCTCCGCCGCGGTGCGGTCGAGGTTGAGGCCCTGGCCCTTGCGGTCCTCGGGCACCATCACGACGCCGGCCGTGATCGCCGACCGGGCGTCACCCCGCTTGAGCGGGCGACCCTCGACCTCGACGGTGCCCTCGTCCGGGCGGTCGACGCCGGCGATGGCCCGCACGACCTCGGTGCGCCCGGCCCCGACGAGGCCGGCCAGACCCAGGACCTCGCCGGCCGCCACGTCGAGGTCGATGTCGGAGAAACTGCCCTTGAGCCCGAGGCCCCGGACGCGCAGCACGGCCCGGTCGGTGGCCGGCTGGGGGGCCGAGTGCTGGTAGGTGAACTCACGACCGACCATCGCGTTGACGAGTTCCTTCTGGGGGACGTCCCCGTCGTCCCAGGAGGCCACCCGCTGACCGTCGCGCAGGCAGACGATGCGGTCCGCCGTGCGACGCACCTCCTCCAACCGGTGGGAGATGTAGACGACGCCCGCGCCACCCTCGCGGAGCACCTGGATCTGCTCCAGGACCCGCTCGGTCTCGCGCTCCCCCAGCGAGGCGGAGGGTTCGTCGAAGATGACGTAGCGGGGGTTGCGGGAGATCGCCTTGGCGATCTCGATCTCCTGCTGCACCGCGATGGAGAGGCCGCGCACCGGGCGGCCCGGGTCGAGGTCGACCCCGAGCCGTCCCAGTGCTTCGGCGGCGGCGTTCTCCATCTGCCGCCGGGCCAGGCGCCCGCCCGAGAGCGGGAGCCGACCCAGGAAGATGTTCTCGGCCACCGAGAGTTCCGGCAGCAACCGGATCTCCTGGTGGATGAGGACCACACCGGCCCGCAGGGCCTCGGCCGGGCCCGAGGGGGCGTACGGCTCGGAGTCCAGGGTCATGGTCCCGCCGTCGGGCCGGACCACCCCGGTGATGATCGAGCTCATCGTGGACTTGCCGGCCCCGTTCTCGCCGATGAGTCCCACGACCGAGGACGGGGCGACCGTGAAGTCGACCTCCTTCAGCACCCGGACGCCCGCGTACTCCTTGATCAGGCCCGTGCAGACGAGCCCTGCGGGGGCGCTCACTGGTCGACGGAGGCGTCGGGGCCGTAGAAGGTCTTGACGTCCTCGGTCGCCACGTTGTCCTTGGTGATGAGGACGGTGTCCTGGTACTGCTCCTTGGCGATCCCGTCGCCCTTGCCCTCCATGATGGAGATGGCGTTGTCCACGGCGATCTCACCCATCTTGTAGGGCTGCTGGGCCATCGTGGCCTGGGTCAACCCCGCCTCGATGCCCGCGAACATCGTCGGGAAACCGTCGATGCCGACGAAGGTCATCCCGCTGCGGCCGGCCTGCTGGGCGGCCTTGGCCGCACCGAGCGCCATCGCGTCGGACTCGCCGAAGACGGCCTTCAGGTTCGGGTTGGCCGAGAGGATGTTCTGGGTGGCCTTGAACGCCTCGGTCTCGTCCCAGTTCGCGGTCTCCTCGGCGACGACCTTGACGTTCGGATGCTCCTTGAGGGAGTCCTCGCAACCCTGGGTGCGCTGGATCTCGGCGGTGGAGCCGAGGACCCCGTGCAGGATGGCGATCTCACCGGAGTCGCCGATCTGGGAGAACATCCAGTCGCAGAGGTCCTTGGCCGCCTTGACGCTGTCCGTGGCGATGTAGGTCGCGAGCTCGCCGTCGCCGGACTCCGGCCGCTGGTCGACCGCGACCACGGGCACGTCGGCCTGGTTGGCGGCGCGCACCCCGGCGCCGGCCGCGGTCGAGTCCTGGGAGATGAAGATGAGGGCGCCCACCTGCTGGGTCAGCAGGTCGTTGACCTGGCTCACCTGCTGGTTGGCGTTGTTGTTGGCCGAGGTGACCTTCAGCTCGTAGCCGCGCTTCTTCGCCTCGGCCTCCATGCCCTGCACGGCCGCCACGTAGAACAGCGACTTCTGGTCCGCGACCGAGACCCCGATGGTCTTCTTGTCGCCACCGCCACCCTCGGTACCGGCCGAGTCCCCGCACGAGGCCAGGGGGGCCACGATGGCGAGGGCGGCCAGCGGGATGAGGGTCTTGAGCACGGACTTCTTGCGCAGCACCACAGTCGTCTCCTTCGTCGTCTGTGCCCCAGCCGGGGCGGGGTGTGAATCGTTACTCAGCCATCGAATGTTGATTCACCCCGATCATGCGGAGTGACCACGGTCACTGTCAAGTGGGACTTGGACGCGTCGTGGCACCCCGCTGGACCGGCCTGATCCCCTAGGGTTGTCCGGTTCAACCCGAACGAGCCGAGCACGAACCGCCGCGGGGCACGGACCCCCCGGCACGGACGGAGTCGCCCTGGACCTCCAGCAGGAGCGTCTGGTCACCAAGGTGGCCCGCCTCTACCACGTGCGCGGACTGCGCCAGAGCGAGATCGCCGAGCGTCTGCACATCTCGCAGTCGCGGGTCTCGCGGCTGCTGAGCCAGGCCGAGGCGGCCGGGGTGGTGCGCACGATCGTGGTCCTGCCCACCGGGTTGCACTCCGACCTCGAGGACGACCTGGAGCAGCGCTTCGGCCTGCGCGAGGCCCACGTGGTGGAGGCCGTCGCCGACGACGAGGACGAGCTGGCCCGCGACCTGGGCCACGTCGCCTCCTCGGTGCTGGCGGCGAACCCGCTGCGGGCCACGACCGTGGGCTACACCTCGTGGAGCCGGACCCTGCGGCACTGCGTCGAGGCCCTGGCCCCGGGGGGTTCGCACGCCGAGCGCGTCGTCGAGCTGCTGGGGGACCTCGGCTCCCCCGCCCTGCAGCACGAGGCGGCGCAGAGCACCGAGCACCTGGCCCACCTGCTCGGGGCCACCCCCCTGTACCTGCGCACCCCCGGGGTGCTGCTCGACGCCGGCACCCGGGCGGCGCTCCTGGACCACAACGCGCACGCCCAGCGCAGCCTGTCGGCCATGGACGACCTCGACGTGGCCCTGGTCGGCATCGGCCCGGCCCGGACCGCGCCACCCCTGGGGGGCGACACGTTCTTCACCGACGAGCAGTTCGCCCGCGCGCGGGAGCTGGGGGCCGTGGGCGAGGTCTGCCTGCGCTTCCTCGACGCCGACGGGCACGTCCTGAGCACGCCGTTCGACGACCTCGTGGTCGGGGTGACCGCCGAGCAGCTCGCCTCCGCCGGAACCCGTTTCGCCGTGGCCGGGGGCCAGGGCAAGCACGCCGCGATCCTCGCCGCGCTGCGGGGCAGGTGGGTCGACGTGCTGGTCACCGACACCGGCACCGCCGAGGCCCTGCTGGCCGCCGGCCCCCCGGCCTGACCGCCCCCACCCCCGCACCCCCACCCCACCCCACCCCACCCCCGCCGCCGCGCTCCGCGACGCCGAGGACCGTCCCGGACGTGACCGTCCGTGAGTCGGATCACGACGAACCCTTGACACCCGGGCCGCGTCGTCCGCACACTCTGCAAGTCGATTCAACGCCCGCATGATTATGCCGGGCTCTGTGCTCGAAGAGGAGCTGATCGAAGTGCGCACCCCCCTCAGCCGCCGCCGGTTCGTCCTGGCCGCCGCCACCACCGCCGTCGCCACCTCCGCCGCCTCGGCGTGCGGGACCACCACCCAGGGTTCCGGTGGGGCGCAGCAGACCATCGCCAAGGACGACCTGATCCTGGTGCTGTCCGTCATCAACACCACGAACCCCTACATGGCCTCCATGATCCAGGGCGCCGAGGCCCTCTCGAAGGAACTCGGGGTGCCGCTGCGGATCGTGGACTCCGCCGGCAGCTCGCAGCAGGAGATCTCCCAGATCCAGGCGATCCTGGCCGAGGGCAAGAAGGTCGCCCTCGTCTCCAACACCGTCGCCAGCGCCGACGCGGTGCCCATCGTCAACGCCGTGAAGGCCGCCGGTGGTTACGCGGTCATCTGGTGGAACAAGCCCGACGATTTCACCCCGGAACAGGTGGGCGACAACTTCGTCTCCTTCCAGATGCACTCCGGTGTCGACGCCGGGATGTGCACCGGCAAGGCGCTCGCCGAGTCCCTCGGCGGGGAGGGCAACATCATCGCCTTCCCCGGGGTGCTGGACTCCACGGTCAGCCAGCAGCGCGTCGCGGGGCTCAAGGAGGCGCTGAAGGAGTTCCCGGGGATCACGATCCTCGAGGAGCGTCCCGCCAACTGGGACCAGCAGGTCGGTTTCAAGGAGGCCCAGGCGATGATCGCCAAGTACGGCAACCAGATCAACGGGGTCTGGACCGCCGACGACGCGATGATGCTCGGCGCGATCCAGGCGTTCGACAACGCCGGCACCACCGCCGACGTCAAGTTCGCCGGCGAGGGCCTCTACCCGCCGGTCATCGAACTGATGCAGAAGCCCGGCAGCACCATCGTCGGTGAGACGTTCCACCGTGGGTACATGGCTGCCGCCATCGGGTTGCTCACCGCCTACCAGGCCGCGACCGGCGTCCTCGACGTCGCCAAGATGCCGGCCGAGCAGCGCCAGGCCCTGTTCAAGATCGGCTGCGTCACCCCGGAGAACCTCGACGAGTTCACCGGGTACGACAACGACGTGCCGGGTTGGATCAAGACCCTCGTCAAGGACGGCCCGTACAACACCGAGCCCGTCCCGGTCGTGGCCGCCGGTCCGGTGAAACTGCCGTGAGCACCCAGGTCGAGGTGGCCGGGAACCCTCCGGCCCCCACCCGGACCCCCGCCCGGCGGCCGCGTTCGCACCGCTGGCGTTCCTCGGGCGAGGTCGTCGCGCTCGTCGTGCTCGTGATCGTGTTCACCGTCCTGAACCCCGGGACGTTCGCCACCACCACGAACCTGCTGACGATCCTGGACCAGGCGGCCCTCCCCCTGATCGTGGGGGTCGGCGCCACGCTGGTCATCCTCATGGGTTCCATCGACCTCTCCGTCGAGGGCGTCATGGGGGCGGCCGGCATGACGTTCGTGCTGCTGTCGGCGAACAGCCGCACCGGGACCGACCTCGGGCCCGTCGCCGTCCTGGCCGCGCTCGCCGTGGGCCTGGCCCTCGGCCTGCTCCTCGGGTTCGTGCACACCCGGATGCGGGTCCCGAGCTTCATCGCCTCCCTCGGGGTCTGGTACGTCGGGCTCGGAGTGGCCACGCTGCTGTTCGGCACCTCCGGCATCCCCTTCCTCACCGACACCGACACCGCCCGCTGGTCCAGCCGCACCACCCTCGGCCTGCCCCACTCGTTCTGGTTGGCGTTGCTGGTGCTCGTCGCCGGCGTCGTCGTCGGGCGCTGGACCCGCATGGGTCGCTCGGCCTACGCCATCGGGGCCGACCAGCAGATCGCCCGCGACAACGGGATCCGCGTGAACCGGGCCAAGGTGGCCGTGTTCGCGACCGCCGGGCTGTGCTCCGCCCTCGCCGGTGTCCTCGCCGCCCTCCAGCTGGGCGCCGGGGCCGCGACACTCGGGGCGGGGACCCTGTTCCTCACCATCGCCGCCGTCGTGATCGGGGGGACCTCCCTCGGCGGCGGCCGGGGCGGGGTGCTCCGCACCGCACTGGGAGTCGTCATGCTGACCGTCCTCAACAACGGACTGATCCTCTCCGGCGTGAGCCCGGACATCCAGTCCGGGGTGTCCGGGGCCGTGCTGGTCGCCGCCATCGTGGTCGCCGCCTGGCCGCACCGTGGACGCCTCCGGGTGGTGAAGTGATGTCCGCCCCCGCCTCCGAACCCCTGCCCGACGCCCCCGCTCTGCGCCTGAGCGGTCTGACCAAGACCTTCGGCCAGGTCCGGGCCCTGCGCGACGTGTCCCTGACGTTGCAGCGCAACGAGGTCCTGGGCCTCGTCGGTGAGAACGGAGCCGGCAAGTCGACCCTGCTCAAGATCCTCTCCGGCGTCCAGGAACCGGACACCGGCACCATCGAGGTCGGGGGCCGCGCGGTCCGTCTGCGCAGCACGCAGCAGGCGGCCGCCGCCGGGATCGGGATCGTGCACCAGGAGCAGTCGCTGCTGACGAACCTCTCCGTGGCCGAGAACATCGCGATGACCCCCGTCCCGTCGGCCCAGCGGGCCACGAAGTTCGGGTGGTACCGCTGGCGGCGCCTCAACGCCGACGCCGCCCGCGTGCTGGCCCGGGTCGGGGTCGACATCGACCCCCGCACGATCGTCGGAGACCTGTCGTTCGTGGAACGCCAGATGGTCGAGATCGCGCGCTCGCTGCAGGTCGACAGCGGCGACCACTCCTGCCCGGTCCTGATCCTCGACGAGCCGACCTCGCTGCTGGAGCGCGCCGAGGCCGACGTCCTGGAGCGGGAGATCCGCGACCTGGCCCGGATCGGTTCGGTCGTCTTCGTCTCGCACCGCCTCGACGAGATCCGGCGCATCTGCGACCGCGTCGTCGTCATGCGCCACGGTGAGATCGTCGGCGACCTGCGCACCGCCGAGACCGAGGAGGACGAGATCTTCCGCCTCATGGTCGGCCGTTCCGCCCGGGGCAGCGCCCGGTCCCGCGCCGAGGCCGGCAGCGGCGAGGTCGTGCTGCAGACCCGTGGGCTCACCCGCCGGGGGAGCTACCGCGACATCGACCTGAGCGTCCGGGCCGGTCGCGTCACCGCGATCGTGGGCACCAACGGCTCGGGTCGTGAGTCCCTGTGCCGCACCCTGTTCGGGGCCGAGACCGCGCACTCGGGCACGGTCGAGCTCGACGGTCGCCCGGTGGGCTCGTGGACCATGCCCCAGGCCGTGCGCAACGGGGTGGCCTACGTCCCCTCCGAACGCCGCGTCGAGGGGATGGTGGGCGGCATGACGGCCGCGGAGAACCTCACGCTCACCCACCCCGGGGAGTCGCGCCGCGGGCCCGTGCTGCGCCCCCGGGCCCGCAAGCGGGTCGCCGAGAAGTGGTTCGCCGACCTGGACGTCCGACCCGGCGACCCCTCGCTGCCGCTGGAACGTTTCTCCGGCGGCAACCAGCAGAAGGTCGTCATGGCCAAGTGGCTGTCCGCGGGCGACCTCAAGGTCCTGCTCCTGGACCACCCGCTGCGCGGGTTGGACCCGGGGGCGGCCGAGATCGTCAACGAGCAGATCCGCCAGGCCGGCCGGGACGGGGCGGGGATCGTCCTGCTCGCCGACACGCTGGAGGAGGCCTTGGAGATGGGGGACGAGGTCGTCGTCATGCGTGACGGCGAGATCACCACCCGCTTCGACCTCGCCACCGACAACCCCTCGACGCTCGACCTGCTCGAAAGGATGGTCTGACGATGGCGCCGGATCTGAACGTCGGCCCCGCCCCGCGGACCACCGCGCGGGAGACGGGCGGGCGCACCGACCGTGCGACCCGTCCCCCGGCCGCCCGGGTGGGCGCGCTCTGGCACACCGCCGGACCGTTCGCGGTCTTCGCCGTGCTGCTGCTGGTGACCGGGATCCTGAACCCCGGTTTCCTGTCCGGGGGGCTGGTGATCCTGGCGATCCAGGCCACGGCCATCCTCCTGGTGGCCCTCGGTCAGGCGGCCGTGCTGCACGTCGGTTCCATCGACCTGTCCAACGCCGCCACCGCCATCCTCTCGGCCATGATCCTCGCGACCGCGCTGGGCACGACCGGCCCGGCGGCCGTCGTCGTCTGCCTGGTCGTGGCGACCGTCGTCGGGGTCGTCAACGGCGTGCTGGTGGCCTACGCGCAGGTCCCCTCCTTCGCCCTCACGCTCGGCACCCTGGGGATCCTGCAGGCGGCCTCGCTGGTCCTGTCGGGCTCCACGACCGTCTACGTGACCGCGAACGGCGAACTGGTGTCCTGGCTGTTCGTCGTCACCTTCGCCGGGTTGCCCGCGGGGTTCTGGGTGGCCGCGCTGCTCGCGGTCCTCGGCTGGTTCGTGCTGCAGCGCACAGGCCTCGGGCAGGGGCTCACGGCGGTGGGCCGCAACGAGACGGGCGCCCTGTTCTCGGGCCTGCGGGCCCGCCGCCTCAAGGTCGTGGCGTTCGCCGCGTCGGGCTTCCTGGCCGGGGTCGCGGGGATCGCCATCATCGCCCAGGCCGGTGCCGCCAGCAGCTTCGGCCTCGGCAGCGACCTGCTGCTGCCCGGGATCGCCGCGGCGATCGTCGGGGGCACGGCGATCACCGGTGGGCACACCAACCCGATCAACGTGATCTTCGGGTCGCTGACCATCGCGCTCATCCCGATCACCGCCACCGCCCTCGGCGTGACCCCGCAGGCCCGCAGCCTCGTCTACGGGATCGTGGTCGTCGCCGCCGTCGCGCTCACCACGCGCCGGGTCAGAGGGGCCTCGGTCTTCTGACCCCTCGCCGCGCCGGTGGGCCCGGACCCCGGCACGCTGATCGTCCCCCGCCCCGACGACGTCGTCGCGGCACCCCTCACGACACGAACGACACGAACGACCCGACCAGCACCACGAACCCGGAGGAACCCATGACCGTCCTGGACTCCCTCGAACCGCAGGTGGTCCTGCGCCTCTTCGAACAGCTCGCCAACATCCCGCGGGGCTCGACCAACGAGGCCCGGGTGGCCGCCTGGGTGGTCGACTACGCCCGCGAGCGGGGCCTGGAGGCCTCCGCCGACGGGGTCAACAACGTCTTCGTCCGCAAACCCGGTCAGCACGGCCTGGAGCAGGCCGGGGCCCTCATCCTGCACGGCCACCTGGACATGGTGTGCGAGAAGGAGGAGGGGGTCGACATCGACTTCGCGACCGACCCGATCCGGCTGCGCGTGGTGGGTGACGAGATCACCGCCGAGGGCACCTCGCTGGGCGCGGACAACGGCATCGGCGTCTCCTACATCCTCGCCCTGCTGGACGACCGGGAACTCCCCCACCCGCCCCTGGAGGTCGTCCTGACGGCCATGGAGGAGTGGGGCAAGAAGGGCTCGGCCCAGTTCGACACCAGCCGCCTCACCGGCAAGCGCATGATCGACTTCAACTGGATCACCGACCGGGAGATCCTGGCCGGGTGCAGCGGTGACATCACCTTCACGGTCGACGTCCCGGGCGAGTTCGAGCCGGTTCCCGCCGAGCACGGCATCGCCCGGCTCCTCACGGTCCGCGGGCTCATGGGCGGGCACTGCGAGTTCGACATCCAGCTGGAACGGGCCAACGCCCTGCAGGTCCTGGCCCGGGCCATGATCGCCGCGGCCGGCGCCGCCGACGTCCGCTTCGCCCAGCCCCACGGCGGCGCGCAGAACAACGCCATCCCGGCCGACGCCCAGGTCGTGCTGACCCTGGCGGCCGAGGACGAGAAGGCGGTCGTCGAGGCGGTCGGCGACCTGCAGCGGACCCTGCAGGCGGAGTACGCCACCGCGGAGCCGAAGCTGCGGCTCGAGCTCGGCGAGGCCCCCGCACCGGAGCAGACCTTCTCCGCCGGGGCGGGGCTGCGCCTGGCCCGCCTCACCTCGCTGATCCCCAACGGGGTGATCAGCTGGAGCCTCACCGTGCCCGGCATCGTGGAGACGTCGAACAACGTGGGCACGATCCGCGGCACCGACGAGGGGGTGCGGATCATGTCGACCATCACCTCGGCGGTCACCTCCCGCAAGCACGAGGTCCTCGACCGGGTGCGGTCGCTGGCCGCGCTGGCCGGCGGGGGCGTCCGCGTCGAGACCTACGGGCTGGACGCCCCGGAGTTCCCCTACCGTCCGGACTCCCCGCTGCTGGCCACCGCGCGCGCGGCCTACCGCGACCTCGTCGGCGAGGAGGCGGAGGTCCACGTCAGCCAGTGCAGCCTGGAACTGGGCATGTTCAGCCGGGCCGTGAGCGGCCTGGACACCATCTCGATCGGCACCGACCTGCGCGACCTCCACTCGGTCAACGAGGCGGTGAAGCACACCTCGGTCGCCAAGGTGTGGCCGCTCGTGCGCGAGGTCGTGTCCCGCCTGGGCGAGGAGAACCAGCGATGAGCAACTACGACGTGCAGCCCTTCACCATCGACGTCCCGCAGGCCGATCTCGACGACCTCCGCGAGCGGTTGACCCGGACCCGGTTCCCGGCCGACTTCGGCAACGACGACTGGCGCTACGGGTACAACACCTCCTACCACCGCGAACTCGTCCGGTACTGGTTGGAGGAGTACGACTGGCGCGACGTCGAGCGCCGGATGAACGAGCTGCCGCAGTTCAAGGTCGACCTCATGGGCGTCCCGCTGCACTTCGTGCACGTCAAGGGCAAGGGCAAGAACCCGGTCCCGCTGCTGCTGCACCACGGCTGGCCGTGGACGTTCTGGGACGTCCGCAAGGTGATCGGCCCCCTCACCGACCCCGCGGCGCACGGGCTGGACGACTCCTTGTCGTTCGACGTCGTGCTCATCTCGCTCCCCGGGTACGGGTTCTCCTCCCCGCTCACCGAGACGGGCTGGAACTGGTGGCGGACCGCCGACCTCGAGAACACCCTGATGAAGGAGGTCCTCGGCTACGAGCGGTACGCGACCGCCGGTGGGGACTGGGGTGCGCTGGTGGCCCAGCAGCACGGGCACAAGTACGAGGCCGACCTCATCGGCGTCTACACGCACTTCCCCGCGCAGATGAGCCACTACCTTCCCGAGCACCCCGACGCCCCGTCCTCGGTGGAGTACGACCCGCTGCTGGGTCTGCCCGCGGCGAGCGAGTACGGCGAGGGCGAGGAGGGCTGGTTCGAGCGGGGCAAGAACTTCGTCCAGCACGAGTCCGGCTACGGCGAGATCCAGCTGACGAAGCCGCAGACCCTGGCGGCCCTGTTCGCCGACTCCCCCGCGGGCCAGCTCGCCTGGATCACCGAGAAGCGCTACTTCTGGGGCCTGGCCGAGCGGGGTGAGGGGACCGAGCGCTTCGAGCAGGTGTGGCCCAAGGAAGACCTGGTCACCACGGCCGCGGTCTACTTCCTCACCAACACCGGCGGCACCTCCTCGCGCTACTACTGGGAGTGCCGGGGCAACCCGTGGACGCCGTCGCACGACCGCTTCCCGGTCGTCGGGGCGCCGACCGCGGTCAGCATCTACCCGGGGGAGATCTACAAGCCCCCGCGCACGTTCACCGAGAAGTACTTCAACCTGCAGCAGTACCGCGTGCACGACGACGGCGGGCACTTCGCGCCCCTGGAGGTGCCGGACACCTACGTGAAGGACGTCCGGGACTTCTTCGGCGGCCTGGTGGGCTGACGCGGACCGGGCGGCGGCCGGACGGGGCCGCGGGAGCACCGGTGGGAGGGGCACGGCGTACGCCGTGCCCCTCCTCGCGTCCGGCGCGGAAAACGGTGGTTCAACGCTTCAGCACCGCGCCCCGGATGCCGATGGAAGCGCCATGAAGCTCACCCGGCGAAGCAACGGCCGCTCGCACGCTGGCACCACCGCCCTCTCCACGGAGCAGACCGCCCGGGAAGAGATCCAGAACGCCACGGCCGTCGCCGACGTGCTGTCGAAGCTGACCGCCGCCGACGACCCCGACCGCGCCATCATGGACGCGCTCGCGACGACGCGGGACGTCTTCGGCTGGGCCTACGGCTCCCTCTGGCAGATCGACGAGGCCACCAACGTCCTCACCATGCGGGCGGACTCCGGCACGGTGAACCCCGAGTTCCAGAAGGTCTCCGCCTCGGCGACCTTCGCCCGCGGGATCGGTCTGGCCGGCCGCGTCTGGGCCCAGAAGCAGATGATCTTCGTCCCCGATCTCGGCCAGGTGACCGACTGCGTGCGCGCCCCCGTGGCCCAGCGGGCCGGGGTCAAGGCCGGCGTGTGCCTGCCCATCGTCGTCGGCGGCGACGTCATCGCCACGATGGACTTCTTCACCACCGAGGAGCTGGAGCTCTCCGCCAGCCGCCGCCGGGCCCTGGAGTCCGTGGCCGCCCTGGTCGGGCAGACCCTCGAGCGCATCAACCGCGCCGACGAGCTGCGTCGGGTCGCTGCCGAGCTCGTCGTCTCCATCGACGTCGTCGCCCGCAGCGCCGCCGAGGCCGCCGCCAAGGCCTCCGAGGCCGTCGCCGGGGCCGAGGAGGCCATGCAGGTCGTCACCACCCTGGCCGACTCCTCGACCGCCATCGGCAGCGTCGCCCGCGTCATCTCCGGCATCGCCGCCCAGACCAACCTGCTGGCGCTGAACGCGACCATCGAGGCCGCCCGCGCCGGGGAGATCGGCCGCGGTTTCGCCGTCGTCGCCGGCGAGGTCAAGGAACTGGCCCAGGCCACCGCGACCGCCACCGACGACGTCACCCGCCGCGTCGAGGCGATCCAGTCCGACTCCTCCAACACGTCCTACGCCCTGGCCCGCATCACCTCCAGCATCACCGAGATCCACGAGATCCAGGCCTCGCTGGCCTCGGTCCTGGAGGAGCAGTCGGCCATCGCGGCGATGTTCCGCTCCCTCTGAGGAGCACGGGCGGGCGCCCCGGGGACCCGGGGCGCCACCTACGATCGTGGCCATGACGGACGACGTCGAGGTTCCCGCGGCCGAGCACCACGGGCCGCACGGCTACATCAGCGACAAGGCCCGCTACCTGGCCCGGCTGCGTCGGATCGAGGGGCAGGCCCGCGGGATCCACCGCATGGTCGAGGAGGACCAGTACTGCATCGACATCCTCACCCAGATCAGTGCGCTGACCTCGGCCCTGGAGAACGTCGCCCTGGGGCTCCTCGACGACCACCTGCGCCACTGCGTCCTCGACGCGGCCCGGGCGGGGACCTCGGAGGAGAAGCTGCGGGAGGCCTCGGCGGCGATCGCCCGGCTCGTCAAGTCCTGACCTCCCCGTCGCGGTCAGATTTCACGGGACCGCCGCGGTGAGCCGCATCGCGTTGTCCAGGTAGCGCTCGAGCAGGGATCGACGGGCCCATTCCCCGACCGTGAGTTCGAGCGAGGCCGAGCGGTACCCCGCCGCCCGCTCCTCCAGCGCGGTGACGAACGACGGTTCCAGCCCCAGCAGGGACACCTCGTAGTTCAGCTGGAACGAGCGCATGTCCATGTTGCTGGAGCCGAACACCGCGATGCGCGAGTCCACCACGAGGAACTTGCTGTGCAGCACCGCGGGCGCGGGCAGTCGGTGGATCCGGACCCCGGCGCGCAGCAGCGCCCCGTAGTAGGACCGCTGGGCGTGGTGGACCATGAACTGGTCAGCGCGTTCGGACACGAACAGTTCCACCGCCACGCCCCGGTACACCGCGCTGGTGATCGCGTGCTCCAGCGCCTCGTCCGGCACGAAGTAGGGGCTCACGATCGAGACGGTGCTCGTCGCGTCGTGGATGAGCGCCGTGAACAGCCGGAGGTTGGGCTCGGTGGGGAAACCCGGCCCGGACGGCACGACCTGGTAGAGCCCGCCGGACGGCGTCCCGTCGCGGTCGTCGCGCAGGCCGGCGCCCGGGCGTCCCGGGGCCTCCAGCGCGGGCAGGGCGACGTCGATCCCGACCACCGACTCCCCCGTCTCGATGAACCAGTCCGTCGCGAACACGGCGTCGACCGCCTGCACGACGGGGCCGGTGAGGACGACGTTCAGATCGACCCACCGCCGCCCCCGACGGGTGTTGCGCGCCCGCAGGTAGCCCGGGTCGATGAGGTTCTGCGACCCGAGCACCGCCACCCGGCCGTCGACCACGACGAGCTTGCGGTGGTTGCGCAGGTCAGGACGGCGCCAGCGGCGGCGCAACGGGTCGATCGGCATCATCCGCCGCCACTGCACGCCGTCGGCGTCGAGCCGGCGCAGCATCCGGTGGTAGCCCGGGTAGCCCCGGGCGCCGAGGTGGTCGAAGAGGAACCGGACCCGGACCCCGCGCCGGACGGCGTCGCCCAGGGCGGCGAAGAACGGTTCGGTGGTCGCGTCCAGGGCCGCGATGTAGAACTCGACGTGGACCCAGGAGTCCGCCGCCCGCACCTGGGCCACGAGTTCCGCCACCAGCTCGTCCTGCGCCACGAGACCCCGGTTCTCCCCCGCGGCGCAGGGGAACGAGGTCAGCCGCCGGTTCAGGCCGAGGACCGAGCGCAGGTGGGTGTCGGCGACCTGCCCCTCGGGCAGCAGCGGGACGTCCACGAGCCGCTCGGCGATGACGGCGTTCACCTGCTGCTGCACCCGGTGCCGACGCCCGCGGACCGAGGGTGACCCCAGCAGCAGGAACAACGGCAGGCCCACGAGCGGGATGAAGAAGATCAGCAGCAGCCAGGCCGAGGAGGAACCGGGGCGACGGTCCTCGGGGACCGTCCCGAGGGCGACCACCTTGATGAGGAAGTCGGCGACGACGAGCAGTTCGCTGAGCACCGGGTCATTCTCGCCGGGTCGTCGGCCCCGTCGTCGGCCCCGTCGTCCGCCCGGGCGCAGCCGTCGAGCCGCGCACCACCAGCCGGGTGGGCCGGACCACCTCGACCGGGCGTCGGGCCGGGTCGTCGCGACGGGCCAGCACCACCTCGACCGCCGCGGCCCCCAGACCCCCCGGGTCCTGGGCCACCGTGGTCAGGTCGGCGGAGCTGAACCGCGCCGGGGCGGCGTCGTCGAACCCGGTCAACGACACGTCCTCGGGGATCCGGACGCCCCGCCGGGCGAACGTCTGCAGCACCCCGATGGCCGCCTGGTCGTTGGCCGCGACCACCGCCGTCGGCAGCCCGGGCCGGTCGAGCAGGTGCCGGGCGGCCGCGGCCCCCACCTCCTCGACCTCGGGACCACGCCCGCCGACGACGTCGGGGACGAGGCCCAGGCGTGCCATCGCCGCCAGGTACCCGGCGCGGCGCACCAGCGTCGCGGGTTTGGACGCGGTGTGGACGTACGTGATCTCCCGGTGCCCGAGGCCGTGCAGGTGCTCGACCACGTCGGACAAACCGGTCTCACCGGCCGAGCGGACGACGTCGTAGGCCGCGTTGCGGCGGCCGTACCCCACCTGGGCCACGGGGACGCCGGCCCGGGCGACGAGGTCGTCCAGACCGCGTCCGCGCAGGTCGGAGCCGATGACCACCAGCGCCGAACAACGGTGCCCCAGCAGCTCCCCGACCGCCTCGGCGGTGGACCGGCGCACGGTCTGCGGGGAGAGGACCACCCCGCAGCCGTGGGCGGCGGCCGCCGGGTAGACCCCGTCGAGGATCTCGGTCTCGGCCGCGTGCGCCGGGGAGAAGACGACCCCGAGGGTGGTGCTCCGGGCCCGCCGCAACGCCTGCGCCCCCAGGTGCGGGTGGTAGCCGAGGGCCGCGGCGGCCTCCCGCACCCGTCGGCGGGTCTCGGGGGACGGTCCGGGCGCGTCGCCCAGGGCCAGCGAGACCGACTGGCGGGAGATGCCGAGGACGCGGGCGATGTCGGCCATGGTCGGGGTCCGCCCCTCGCCGGTCCCCACCGTCATCGGGTCGTCACCGCTCACCCACCCGGACACTACCCGGTCGCCCGGTCGACATTTGTCCGGACATACTCCTTGACAAATATTGGCACGTGCCATGTACTCGACGGGCCGGTCCCGGCTCGCGACGACGCACTGGAGGACATCCCGATGGCTGACAAGTCCCGCCTGGTCCTGGGGACCGCACCCGATTCCTGGGGTGTGTGGTTCGCCTCCGACCCGCACCAGGTGACCTGGGACGTCTACCTCGACGAGGTCGCCCGCGTGGGGTACCGCTGGACCGAGCTCGGCCCCCAGGGTTTCCTGCCGCAGGACCCCGCGCGGCTCCAGGACGAACTGGCCGCCCGCGAGCTGACCGTCTCCGGCGGCACCGTCTTCGCGGGCCTGCACCGCGGGGCCGAGGCCCTCGCCGAGGCCAAGGAGACCTTCGGACGGGAGGCCCGGCTGCTGGCCGCCGTCGGCGCGAAGTACCTCGTGCACCTCCCCGAGCAGTACACCGACATGCACTCCGGTGCGGCGACCGAGGGGGCCGACCTCGACGCCGAGCAGTGGAACAACCTGGTCACCGGGACCGACGAGCTCGGCCGGTACGTCCACGAGCAGTTCGGGGTCGAGCTGGTGTTCCACCCGCACGTGGACACCCACGTGGACACCCAGGACCGCATCGAACGGTTCCTCACCGACACCGACCCGGAGTTCGTCAACCTCTGCCTGGACACCGGGCACATCGCCTACTGCGAGGGCGACAACCTCCAGATCATCGAGCGGTTCGGCGAGCGGGTCACCTACGTCCACCTCAAGTCCGTCGATCCGGCGGTCCGGGCCCGCGCCCTGGCCGAGAACCTCCCCCTGTCGGAGGCCGTCAAGCTGGGCGTGATGTGCGAGCCCGCCTACGGCGAACCCCCGATGCCGGCCCTGCTCGACGCCCTCGCCGGTCTGGACCGGGACATCTTCACGGTCATCGAGCAGGACCTCTACCCGGTGGCCCCCGACGTCCCGCTGCCCATCGCGGCGCGCACGGCCGGGTACTTCACGGCCTGCGGGGTCGGCCCGGTCCGCCGTTGGCCGTCCTGATCCTTCTCGCCCCCTGCCGTCCGAACCGATCATCGATGGAGCTGAACCCCCTGTGAGCAACCCCTCCGACCTCCGCGTCGGCGTCGTCGGCGCCGGCCTCATGGGCGGCGAGCACGTCCGCCGTCTCGCCGGCTCGATCCCCGGCGCGTGCGTCGGTGCCGTCGTCGAACCCGACGCCGACCGGGCCGGGGCCGCCGCGGCGGCGGCCGGCGGGGTGGCGACCTTCGCCCGGATCGAGGACGCCCTGGCGGCCGGTGCGCTCGACGCCGTCGTGATCGCCACCCCCGGCCCCTTCCACGAGCAGACCCTGCTCCCCGTGCTCGAGGCCGGCCTGCCGGTCCTCTGCGAGAAGCCGCTCACCCCGGACCCTGAGTCCTCCTGGCGCATCCTGCAGGCCGAGCAGGCGACCGGGCGTCGTCTGATCCAGGTCGGGTTCATGCGCCGTTTCGACGACCAGTACGCACGGCTGCGCGAGCTCGTGGCCGCGGGCGGCGCCGGCGAGCTGCTGATGCTGCGCGGGGTCCACCGCAACCCCGCCGTCCCCGAGACCTACACGCAGTCGATGCTCATCACCGACTCGGTCGTGCACGAGTTCGACGTGCTTCCCTGGGTCGCGGGACGCGACATCGTCTCCGTCGAGGTCGTGCACGCGCGCCGCAACGAGCTCAGCCCCGGGCACCTGAGCGAACCCGTCCTCGTGCTGATGCGGCTCGCCGACGACATCCTGGTCGACGTGGAGATGAACGTCAGCGTCGGTTTCGGCTACCAGGTGGCCACCGAGGCCGTGTTCCAGCAGGGGATCGCCCGCATCGGGCAGCCCGAGGGCCTGCAGCTGTGGCAGCGGGGCACCTTCTCCCTGGCCGAGCACCAGAGTTTCGCCACCCGGTTCAGCGCCGCCTACGACACGCAGCTGCGCGCCTTCGTCGAGGCGGCCCGGGCCGGGACCGTGACCGGTCCCTCCGCCTGGGACGGGTACAAGGTCGCGGTGGCCTGCGCCGCCGGCGTCGTCGCCCTCGACCGGCCCGGCCCCGTGGCCCTCGACCTGCCGCCCGTTCCCTCCTTCTACGCGTGAGGATCTCCTGATGGTGAAGATCGCCCTGGACCCGACCCCCTACCACTCCACGCACGAGCTGCTCGACTTCTTCGACGTCGCCGCGGCGGCCGGGTACGACTGGCTGCAGCTCACCCCGCACCCCGACCTCAGCCCGTTCTTCACCCACCCCCGGGCCGACGCCGACCTGCTGCGGCGCCTCCGCAAGCGGTCGGCCGACTCCGGGGTGGGCATCTCCTCGCTGCTGCCCGTGCAGCGCTGGTCCTGGCCCGAGGAGAACCTGCGGGTGGCGGCCGTGCGCAACCTCAAACGGGTGCTGCAGATCGCGGCCGACCTGGACGTGGCCGTGATCAACACGGAGTTCTCCGGTCGTCCGGAGCGGGCCGAGGAGTCCGAAGCCGGATTCCTGCGCAGCGTCGAGGAACTGCTGCCGACCATCCGGTCGACGGGGGTCCGGATCAACATCGACCCCCACCCGGACGACTTCGTGGAGGACGGCCTCGACGCCTGGCGCCTCATCCGCGGGTTGGACGACCCCGCGTTCGGGTTCTGCTACGTGGCCTCGCACACCTTCCACTACGGCGACCGCGCCACCACCCTGCTCCCAGAGCTCGGTGACCGGCTGGGGGCGGTCTACACGGCCGACACCTTCGACCACCACCGGTCGCACGGGTTGCGCTACATCTCCAACCCCCCGGGCAACACCGCCCGCGTGCACCAGCACCTGCGGATCGGGGCCGGCGACGTGGACTGGACCGAGCTCTTCACCACCCTGGCCGCGACCGGGTTCCTGGCCCGGGAGGACGCCATCGTCTGCTCCAACGTCTTCGCCGAGGACGAGACCGCCGACGAGACCTCGCGCTACCAGCTCGACGCGATCCGTCGCCTGATCGAGGAGGCGGGGCGGACCCCGTCCGATCCCGCTGCCACCGCGGGGGGTGACGGACGTTGAGCACGACCCTGCCCGCCGACCGCCCCGGCCCGCACAGCCGTCGTCTCGGCCTCGTCGCCGTCATCGCCACCTTCGGCGGGTTGCTGTTCGGCTACGACACCGGCGTGGTCAACGGCGCGCTGGAACCCATGAAGTCCGACCTCGGCATGAGCGCCGTGGTCGAGGGTTTCGTGGTCAGCATCCTCGTGTTCGGGGCCGCGGTCGGCGCCCTGGTCGGGGGGCGGCTCTCCGACCGGTGGGGGCGGCGGCACAACATCCTGCTGCTGGCCCTGGTCTTCATGGTGGGGACGCTGGGCTGCGTGCTGGCCCCCTCCTGGCCGGTGCTCGCCCTCTTCCGCTTCGTCCTGGGCCTCGCGGTCGGCGGCGCGTCGGCCACGGTCCCGGTCTACCTCTCCGAGATCTCCCCCTTCGAGAAGCGCGGCTCGCTGGTGACCCGCAACGAGGTCATGATCGTCTCGGGGCAGTTCGCGGCCTTCGTCATCAACGCCGTGATCTTCCGGATCTGGGGTGAGCACGACAGCGTCTGGCGGTTCATGCTCCTGGTGGCGGTGCTCCCCGCCTTCGCGCTGTTCTTCGGGATGCTGCGGATGCCGGAGAGCCCGCGCTGGCTCATCGCGCAGGGCCGGGAGGCCGACGCCCTGGCCGTGCTGCAGCAGGTGCGGACCCCCGAACGGGCCGAGGCGGAGATCGCGGAGGTGCGCCACCTCTCCGAGGAAGAGGCGCAGTCGCAGACCGGAGGCTGGTCCGACCTCGGTGTCCCGTGGATCCGGCGACTCGTCCTGGTCGGGATCGGGCTCGGCGTGTTCCAGCAGTTCACCGGGATCAACTCGATCATGTACTACGGGACCCAGCTCCTGACAGACTCCGGGTTCTCCGCCGACGGCGCGATCGTGGCGAACACCCTGAACGGGCTGTTCAGCGTCCTGGGCATCACGGTCGGCATCCTCATCATGAACAAGGTCGACCGCCGGACCATGCTGCTGGCCGGGTTCAGCCTGACGACGTTCTTCCACCTGCTGGTCGGCCTGTCCGCCCTGCTGCTGCCGGACACCTGGGGCGGCAAGCCGTGGATGATCCTGGTGTTCGTGGTGCTCTTCGTCTTCTCCATGCAGGGGACCATCGGGCCCCTGGTCTGGCTGCTGCTCTCGGAGATCTTCCCGCTGAAGATCCGCAGCTTCGCCGTCGGTGTCTGCGTGTTCTGCCTCTGGATCGCCAACGCCGTGGTCGCGCTCGGGTTCCCGCCGGTCGTCGAGGCCCTGGGCATCGCCCCGACCTTCTTCGTGTTCGCCGCCCTGGGGCTCGCGGCCCTGGTGTTCATCCACCGCACCGTGCCCGAGACACGGGGCCGGACGCTGGAGGAGTTCGAGGAGGAGTTCCGGCGCGAGCACGGTGGCGTCGGGGTCGGGGGGCGGCGATGAGCGTCCTGGTCGCCGTCCCGGACTCCGCCGACGGCACGGCGGCCCTGACCGCCGCCGTCGAGGAGGCCCGGATGCTCCGCACCGACCTCGTGGTCGTCAACATCGGCCTGCACCCGCTCGACGGCTCCGAGCTGCCCACCGACGTCCCCGTCACCGTGGTTGATCGTTCCGGCCGCGGGGACCGCGACCCGGTGGTCGCCGTCCTCGACGAGATCGACGGACGCGAGGTGCAGCGACTGGTCATCGGCATCCGCCGGCGCACCCCGGTCGGCAAGGCCGTGTTCGGCAGCGTCTCCCAGCGCCTGCTCCTGGAGTCCCCCGTCCCCGTCCTCGCGGTCAAGACCCCGGCCTGACCTTCACCCCCCGCACTGCCCCACGAACCCGAACCCCTCCGTGATCAAGGAACTAATTCCTTGATCACGGAGGGGATGGTCGTGATGGGCGGGGTCAGGGCTTCTTGGGCTGGTCCCGCAGCGGCGGGGTCGGGGCATCGGCGTGCTCGCGCATGCCGGTGACGAGCTCGGCAAGGACGTCGTGGGCGGCGCGGCGGGGACGCCACCCGAGGTACTCCCGGGCCCGCATGGTGTCCATGACCGGGACGCCGAGGAGCAGGTCCAACCACCCGGGTTCGGTGGGGTGCAGGCGCATCCGGTAGGTCGCGTCGACGACCGCGCGCGCCGTCCGGGGCGGGACCGGCCAGGGGCGCGCCGCCCGGAGGACCCGCCCCAGGTCCCGTCCGTGCAGGACCGGTTCGTCGGCGATGTTGAAGGCTCCCCCGGGCGCCTGCAGGAGGATGCGGTGCAGGGCCTCGGCCAGGTCGTCGGCGTGGACCACCTGGAAACGGACGTCACGGGGCAGCGGCAGCACCGGCAGCGGGACCCGGCCGAGCAGTCGCACCGGGACGAAGGGCCCCAGGAAGTACCGGGCGATCTCGCTGGAGTTGGCCCGCTGGAACACGAGCCCGGGGCGGACGCGGGTGACCAGCAGCTGCGGGTAGGTCTCGGCCGTACGGTCCAGCAACCGCTCCACCGACACCTTCTCGCGGCTGTACTGCGACGGGGAGATCCCCGTGGTCGGCCACTGCTCGTCCACCCGGGAGTCGTCGGAGGGGTGGGTGCCGTAGGTCCCCACCGAGGAGAGGTGCACCAGGTGGGGGACGCCCGCCCGCACCGCCGCCTCGACGACGTTCCGGCTGCCCCCGATGTTCACCCGCGCCATCTCGGCGGGGTCGCGGGCCGGCTGGATCAGCCAGGCGGTGTGCACCACCGCGTCGACCCCGGTGAAGACTTCCGTGAGGGTGGGGACCGCCCCCGGACCCGCGACGTCGACCTCCCGCCAGGTGGTTCGCGCGGGAAGGGACCCCGGAGCCCGGCGACTGATGCCGATCACGTCCACGTCGGTCCCGGACAACCGACGGCGCAGCGCCGTCGCCACGTTCCCCGAGGCCCCGGTGAGGGCGATGCGCATGATCAGGTCGTCCGCTCGACGGTCATGAACCCATCTGACCCCCGGCCCCGGCGATCAGCAACCGCGATACCCCTGGTCGGGGAACGCGAATGCGATCGAGGAGGCGGCGGGATAGACCGGGCCGCATGAGAGCTCTGACGTGGCAGAAGAAACTCGACGTCCAGGTGCGCGAGGTCCCCGATCCCGTGATCGTCGAGCCCACGGATGCGATCGTCCGGATCACCTCGACGGCGATCTGCGGGTCGGACCTGCACCTGCTGGACATCCTCGCGCCCTACCTCGTCGCCGGTGACGTCCTCGGTCACGAACCCATGGGCATCGTGCAGGAGGTCGGACCCGCGGTGACCAACCTCCAGGTCGGCGACCGCGTCGTGGTCCCCTTCCCGATCTCCTGCGGGCACTGCTGGATGTGCCGGCAGGGTCTCAGCACCCAGTGCGAGACCACGCAGGTCCGGGAGAAGGGTTCGGGCGCCGCGTTGTTCGGCTACAGCTCGCTCTACGGCTCGGTGCCGGGGGGACAGGCGGAGTACCTGCGCGTCCCGCACGCGGACTTCGGGCCGATCAAGGTCGGCCGGGAGGGGGACGGCGGGCTGCCCGACGACCGCTACCTGTTCCTGTCCGACATCCTGCCGACCGCCTGGCAGGGCGTGCAGTACGCCGACGTCCCCGAGGGCGGGACCCTCGCCGTGATCGGTCTCGGCCCGGTCGGGCAGTTCGCGGCCCGGATCGGGCGGCACCTCGGGTACTCGGTGCTGGCCGTGGACCCCGTTCCCGAGCGCCGGGCCATGGCCGAGCGGCACGGGATCACGACGCTGGACCTCGGCGACAGCACCAGCGCCACGGGCGACGCGCTGCGGGAGCGGACCGAGGGCCGCGGACCGGACGCCGTCGTCGACGCGGTGGGCATGGAGGCGCACAGCGGGGCCGAGGGGGTGCTGGCCAAGACCGCCCAGTCCGCCGTCGGACTCCTTCCGGACAAGCTGGGGCAGAAGGTCATGGAGGCCGGGGGGATCGACCGGATGGGCGCCCTGCTCACCGCGATCGACGGTGTCCGTCGGGGCGGCACGGTGTCCCTGTCGGGCGTCTACGGCGGCATGACCTCGCCCATGCCCCTGCTCACCATGTTCGACAAGCAGCTGCAGCTGCGCATGGGTCAGTGCAACGTGAAGACCTGGATCGACGACCTGCTGCCCCTGGTGGAGGACCCCGCCGACCCGTTGGGGGTCGAGGACCTGACCACCCATCGCGTCCCCCTCGACGACGCTCCCGCGGCCTACGAGATGTTCCGGGAGAAGACGGACGGTTGCATCAAGGTGGTCCTGACCCCGTGACCTCCTGACCCCACGTCCGAGAACCAGCGGGCCGCGGCCGGGACGACGCACCGGCCGCGGCCCGGCCCTCAGAGGCCGTTCGCCCGGGCGATCTCGCCGAGGCGGTGGGCGCTGGGCTTCGGCGTCCGTTCGAAGGTCTGCGGGTCCCAGGCGACGAGACCGAAGGTGGGGCGGAACCCCGAGGCCCACTCGTAGTTGTCCAGCAGGCTCCAGTGCAGGTAGCCCCGGACGTCGATGCCGTCGTCCAGGCAGCCCGCGATACCGGCGAGGGCCTGCTCGGTGTAGGCGATCCGCCGGGTGTCGTCGGCGGTCGCGATGCCGTTCTCGGTGACCATCACCGGGACCCCGCCGCTCAGGTCCCAGGCGGCCCGGATCCCCTCGGCGGCGGCGGGCGGGTAGAACTCCCAGCCGGTCAGGGTGGTCTCGACCTCCTCGGCGACCGGCACCGGCCCCGTCGGGCCGACGAACGTCCGGGTGTAGGCCTGCACCCCCACGAAGTCGTTGCCGCGGGAGTTCTCCAGGTACCAGTCGTCACGGGGGTACCCGTACTCCCGCAGCATCTCCTCCGACCCCGGCTCCCCGGTGCTGCGGAAGGCCTGGGTGGCGACCGTCCAGCCGGAGGCGATCCCCCCCACCCCGGAGAGCACCTTGCGCGCGATCTCGTGCGACTCCAGGAGGGTGTCGGCGACCGCGAGGTCGGGGTTCGGCAGACCGTGGGCCACCAGGTTGGCGGCGTCCTCCCCGCCGGCCAGCATCGCGGCGATGTTCGGCTCGTTGATGGTGCAGACGTGCCGCACCCCGTCCTGCACCACCGGGAGGGCGCTCTCGACGTAGCGACCGAACCGCTCGGCGGCGTCGTCGGCGCGCCAGAACCCGTCGCGCTCGAACCAGCGGGGGACGGTGAAGTGCAGGAGCGTCACCACGGGCTCGACGCCGAACTCCAGGCAGGTGTCGACCATGCGTCGGTAGTGGTCGATCGCCGCCCGGGAGACGAATCCGCGCTCGGGTTCGATCCGGGCCCACTCGATGCTGAACCGGTAGCTGTTGAGACCGAGGTCGGCCAGGATCCTGATGTCCTCGCGGTAGCGGTGGTAGCTGTCCGCCGCGTCGCCGGAGGGTTCGACGATGGACGTTCCGGGCGCGTGCTCGTGCACCCACCAGTTGCTGTTGACGTTGTTGCCCTCGACCTGGTGGGCGGCCGTGGCCGCGCCCCAGAGGAATCCGGGCGGGAACGACGACATGGGGAGTCCTTCCGTCAGCGGACGAGCGTCCGTCGGGGGTCGGGGACGGCGTTCAGCAACGCCGTCGTGTAGGGGTGCTGCGGATGCTGCAGGACCTCGGCGGTCCGCCCGCGCTCGACGACCTCGCCCCGGTGCAGCACCAGGATGTCGTCGGTGACGAGGCGGGCGCTCAGCAGGTCGTGGGTGATGTAGAGGAGGGACACCCCCCGCTCGCGCCGCAGTTCCTCGAGCAGGGCCAGCACCCCGGCCCGCAGCGAGACGTCGAGCATGGAGACGGGCTCGTCGGCGACGATGACCTGCGGGTCGCAGGCCAGGGCCCGGGCGATGACCACCCGTTGGCGTTGCCCGCCGGAGAGCTGGTGCGGGAGTTTCTCGGCGAACTGCTCGGCCGGGTCCAGCCCCACCGTGCGCAGCAGTTCCAGGACCCGCTCGCGCGCCTCGCCGCCCCGGAGGTCGGTGCTCGTGAGCACGGGTCGGGTCAGCGCGTACTCGACCGTGCGGACCGGGTTGAGGGCCGCGTACGGGTCCTGGAACACCATCTGGACGTCGCGGCGCAGCTGCTTCACCCCGCGCCTGCGCAACCGACCGACGTCGAGGTCGCCGAAGCGGACCGTACCGGAGTCCGGTCGTTCGACGCCCGTGATGAGCCGGGCCAGCGTCGACTTCCCGGAACCGCTCTGGCCCACCAGGGCCAGCGACCGTCCGGGCTCCAGCCGGAGGCTCACGTCCCGCACGGCCGCCACCGGCGGCTCGCCGCGGCGCGGGGCCGGGTAGGTCTTCCCCACCCCGTCGAGCACGACCGCGGCCCCGGGGCGCGTCGGCTCCGAGGACCCGCCTTCGAAGCGGGAACGATCCGGGAACCCCGGCAGCGTGACCACCTCGGCCCTCGGGTCGGCGTAGTGGCTGAGCAGCATCCGGGTGTACTCGTGCTGCGGCGCGTCCAGCACCGCGCGCGACGGTCCGTCCTCGACGACCCGCCCCTCGTGCATGACCAGGACGCGGTCGGCGGACTCCAGGACGATGCCGAGGTCATGGCTGATCAGGACCGCGGTGAACCCCTCGCTGCGCTGCAACGTCGCGATGGTCTCCATGACGGCGTGCTGCACCAGGACGTCCAGCGCGGTCGTCGGTTCGTCGAACACCATGAGCTGCGGCTCCAGCGACAGGGCCAGCGCGATGGACACCCGCTGCCGCATCCCGCCGGAGAGCTGGGCCGGGTACCGGTCGGCGACCTCCTGGTCGAGCTCGACCTTGCCCAGCAGCTCGGCCGTGCGCGCCGCCCACCGGCCTCGCGGGACGTGGCCGTGGGCCCGGTAGACGTCGTGGAAGTGCTCACCGATGCGGCGCACGGGGTTCAGCGCGTTCATGCCGGACTGCAGGACCATCGCGAAACCACCGTGCCGCTGCCGGCGAAGTGCCTCGGCCCCGAGGTCGGCGACGTCGCGCCCGCCGAAGCGGATCTCGCCCCCGTCGTTACGGGCCGGGGGTTTCTGCAACCGGGTCAGGGCGTAGCCCAGGGTGGACTTCCCCGAACCGGACTCCCCCACGAGACCGACGAACTCGCCGCGTCGCAGGGAGAAGGAGACCCGGTCGACCGCGGTCACCGGATCCTGCCCGACCGGTTCGTAGACGACCGACAGGTCGCGCACGTCGAGCAGCACGTCGGCGCCCGGTGCGGTCTCGGTGGAGGGGGGGATCACCGGGGTGCTCATGCTCGGACCTTCCGTCGGCGCGCGCCTTCGCGCAGTCGGGGGTTGCTCACGGCGTCGATGCCGAAGTTCACCAGGGTCAGGCTCAGGGCGAGCAGCGCGATGCAGAGCCCCGGGGCGAAGAGCAGCGCCCACTGACCGGTGAGCAGGGCGGAGGAGTTCTGCGCCCAGTAGATCATCGTGCCCCAGCTGACGATCGAGGAGTCGCCGAGGCCCAGGAACTCCAGGCCGGCCTCGGCGAGGATGGCCGCCGTCGCCGCGCCGAAGAAGCTCCCCGCGATGAGCGAGGTCATGTTCGGCAGGATCTCGCGGAACACGATGCGCGGGGCGGAGTCCCCGGAGAACCGCGCGGCCTCCACGAAGTCGCGCGAGCGCAGGACCTGGGTCTGGCTGCGCAGGACGCGGGCCCCCCAGGCCCATCCGGTCACCACGATCACGGCGATGATGACGCCGATGCCCCCGTTCTGCAGGTAGGCCGCGATGACGATCATCAGCGGAAGACCGGGGATGACCAGGAACAGGTTGACGACGAAGCCGATGACCTCACCGAGGAACCCGCGGGTGTACCCCCAGCTGAGCCCGACCGCGACCGCGACCAGCGTCGAGAGCAGACCCGCGCTGAACCCGACCAGGACGCTGATCCGGGCTCCGTGCAGGAGCTGGCTCAGCACGTCCTCGCCCGCTGCGGTCGTCCCGAGCCAGTGCGCGGCGCTGACGTCCTGGCTGCGCTCGAAGTTGTTGTCCTTGGGCCCGTAGGGCGCGAGCACCGGGGCCAGCAGCGCCACGAGGAGGAAGAGCAGCAGGAGCACGAGTCCGATCCGCGCCCGCGGGTCGGCCCAGACGGTCGCCGCGGTCCGGGCCAGGGTCCGGCGTCGACCGCGGCCGGCGGCCGCGGGACGGGGGGCGGCAGGGCCGCCGGGGCTGCCGGGGCTGTCGGGAATGCCAGGAGTGGTCAGGGAGGTCATCGCCGGGTCCTTGGATCGAGAACGCCGTACAGCACGTCCACGAGGAAGTTCGCCACGAGGACACTGACGGTGATCATGAGGAAGAGGGCCTGCATGAGCGGGTAGTCCTGGCCGATGACGGCGTTGAACAGGAGGTACCCGACGCCGGGGTAACCGAAGACCTGCTCGACGAGGACCGAGCCCCCGACCACGCCGCCGAGGGCGAGCCCGAAACCGGTGAGGTTCGGCAGGATGGCGTTGCGGGCCGCGTAGCGCAGGGCCACGGTGCGCCCGCGCAGCCCGTTGGCCTCGGCGAAGGTGACGTAGTCCTCGCCCAGGGTGTTGATCATGGCGTTGCGCATCCCGAGGATCCATCCGCCCAACGAGGTCAGCAGGATCGTGGCCGCCGGGAGGACCGCGTGCTGGGCGGCGTCGCCGAGGAAGTCCAGCGTGAACCCCGGGGTCGTCGTCGCGGAGAACGCACCCGTCGTCGGGAACCAGTGCAGGACGTACCCCAGGAAGAACAGCAGCAGCAACGCGGTCCAGAAGTAGGGGAAGGTGGACATGAAACTGCCGGTCAGGGTCGGCAGGGCGTCCAGCCACGTCCCCCGCCGCCACGCCGCCGCGACCCCGATAAGGGTTCCCACCACGAAGGCCAGCACCGTGACCGCACCGACCAGGACCAGCGTGTAGGGCAGGGCCTGCCCCACCATGGACGCGACCGGCTGCGGGTAGAAGGTGTAGGACACCCCGAAGTCGAGGGTGAGCACCTGGTGCAGGTACGTCAGGTACTGCTGCAGCAGGTTGCCGCCGGGCACCCCGAGCTGGGCCTCGATGGCCGCCCGGGTCGCGTCGGTCACGGGGCCGTTCTGGGAGAGTCGCGCGATGGCGGCGTCGGCCGGGGTCCCGGGCATGAGCCGGGGCAGGGCGAAGTTCACCGTGAGCGCGGCCCACAGGGTCAGGACGAACAGCAGGGCGCGCGAGGCGAGGTACCTCATCCCCGGGCTCCTTCCGTCGATCCCGCCAACCGCAGCCGCACGAAGATGCCGAGCGGCGCCTGGTCGTAGTTCTGCGGGGCCATGTAGGGGTCGGACGCCGAGGGCCAGCCCACGAACTTGCGGTCGCTGAACAGGCCCCAGGAGCCGCCGTAGTACAGGCCGATCACCGGTAGCTGGTCGTAGACGACATTCTGCAAGGCGTGGGACAGCTGCTGCTGCTCGGCGGGATCGAGGCTGGCCCGCCACCGGTCCAGCAACGCGTCGACCGCCGGGTCGCGGAACCGCTCCACGTTGTTCTGCGTGGCCTGACCGACGGGGGCGTAGAAACGGCTGGACAGCAGGTTGTCGAACGCGGCGAACAGGTCGCCCCCGCCCATGCCGGCCAGTGCGACCTGGTACTCACCGTTGTTCACCGCGGCCTGGTAGCCCGCCGGCTGCGGCAGCTGGACCCGGACGCGGATCCCGACCGCCAGCAGCTGCCGCTGCACCTCCTGCGCGGCCCGGGTCCAGTCGGCGTACCCGTTGGCGCTCAGCAGGTCGAACTCGAGCGGGCGCCCCTGCGCGTCGAGCAGGGTGTCGCCGGAGAGCGTGAAGCCCGCGCGGCCGAAGGACTCCAGGGCCGCGTCACGGTCCTGGGTGACGAGCCCCTGGTCGGGGATCGTGGGGTCGAGGTCGGCGAGCTGGTTGGGCAGGATCAACCCGGTCTGCCCGGCCGGTTCCATGTAACCCTCGGTCGCCGAGGCGGCGATGGCGGCCCGGTCCAGCGCCAGGGAGATCCCCCGGCGGACGTCCACGTCGTCGAAGGGGGCGACGGTCAGGTTCGGGACCAGCGCGATGACCCCGGCCGGCGGGAACCACCACAGGTTGTCCGGGCTGGCCGCCCCCCAGGTCCCCTCCACGTCGGAGATGTAGGAGTAGCTCCAGTCGTAGCCACGGGTCACGGTGTCGAGCTGGGAGTTGGTCGCCGGGAGGATCAGGTGGGCGATGACGACGTCCTCGGCCCGCCAGTAGTCGGGGTTGCGGTCCATCGAGTACTGCTGGGGGTTGTAGTTGCCCAGCAGGAACGGGCCGGTCCCGACCGGGTCGGGGTTGCGCCAGCTCGTCGGGTCCGCGACGTCGGACCACAGGTGCTCGGGGAGCACCAGGGTCTGCCCGAGGACGGACAGGGCGGGTGCGTCCTCACCGAGCAGTCGCAGGACGACGCGGTCGCCGTCGGTCTCCACCGACTCCAGCCGTTGCCAGGCCCCCTTGAGGTCCAGGGCCGGGAACCGCTTCAGGAGGTCGAAGGTGAAGGCCACGTCCTCGGCCGTCAGGTCCCGCCCGTCGCTCCACCGGGCGGCCCGGACGGTCAGCACGACGGTGCGCGCGTCGGGCAGGTCCCAGGACTCGGCCAGCCAGGGCGTCCGGCTCCCGTCGAGGGGGTTGACCAGGATCAGCGGCTCGTAGATCCACGTCGAGGCGGTCCGCTTGGTCGTCAGGTAGGGGTTGAAGTTCCGGTCGAAGAGCGGACTGCCCTTGTCGGCGTTGATGAGCATGGTGTCGCGCCCGATGGTCGGGTCGGGTTCGCTGCGGATCTGGATGCTGCAGCCGCTCGCGGCCGCGCTCAGGGCCGCCACCCCGGCCAGACCGCCCAGCCCGGTCAGGACCGACCGCCGTCGCCACCCCTGCGAAGGGGTGCCGGGTTCCTGCGATTGCTGCGGCGTCATCGCCACTCGACCTCCGTGTCGTCCGATCGAGATCAACAGTAAGCGCTTACATCGGCGCGGGGCAAGCCTTCCCTGGTCCGGCCCGCGGTCAGCGGGCGGGCGGGCAGCTCTCGCGCAGCAGCACCTCGACCGGCAGGCGCACCGACCGGGGCGGGGTCTGCGGACCGGACAGACGATCGACCACCGACCGCACCGCCGCCCGCCCGAGCTGCACCATCGGCTGGGCCACCGTGGTCAACGGCGGGTCGCTGAACCGGGTGGCCTCGATGCCGTCGAACCCGGTGACCAGGACGTCGCCGGGCACGGACAGTCCCCGCGCCCGGGTGGCGTCGAGCACTCCCAGCGCGGTCTGGTCGTTGGCGCAGACGACGGCCCGCGGGACGCGCTCGGCGAGCAGTTCCGCCATCAGTTCCGCGGCCCGCCCGCGGCTGAAGTCCCCGCGCAGCACGGGGACCGCGCGCCGCGGCAGCCCGGCGGCCGCCAGCGCGGCCCGGAAACCCTCGAACCGTTCGTGCTCGTCCGGGGAGTCGCTCGGCCCGGCGACGTACACGACGTCGCGCACCCCGAGCGTCTGCAGGACGTGCCCGGCCAGGACCCGCATCCCCTCGGCGTTGTCGACGCCCACGTGGTCGAACTCGTCGCGGTGGACCGTGTCGGCCAGGACCACGACGGGCACCCGGCGGTTCACCCGGGTCAGGAGCTCGGCGGGCACCGTGCGGGCGACCACGGCCAGCCCGTCGACGCGGCCGGCGACGTCGTTCAGCAGGACCTCGACGCTCGGCCCCCGACCGGCGGCCACCAGGAGCGCGAACCCCTGCCGCCAGGCCTCGATCTCGGCGCCGCGCAGCACCTCGTCGAAGTAGAAGGGACTGCCGGGCCCTCCCCCGGCGACGGGGGCCCCCCGGTCGTCGCGCACGGTCACCCCACCGACGACCGGTCCGGCGGACCCAGGGTCCGGGTCGGCGTCGATGGCGTCGTGGCCGGGGAACAGCAGCCCGAGGACGCCGGTGCGCCGTCCCGCGAGCGCCCGCGCGTTGCCGGAGGGGACGTAGCCCAGGTCGGCCACGACCGCGAGAACCTTGCCCCGCGTGGTCTCGCGCACCGCGTCGGGCGTCCGGAGCACCCGCGACACGGTGGCGATGGAGACGCCCGCGGCGGCGGCCACGTCGTAGACGGTGGGCGCCCGGTCGGCCGCGGCCCGCGCGGCGTGCCGTCCCGTCCGGGAGGTCGGCCCGCCCCCCGGCGCACCGGCGGGGTGCTCGAGGTGGGGCACGAACCGATCCCCCGTTCCGCCTGGCCGACGCTGGTCGCCGTCATCCTAGGGAGTGCCAGCGAGCCCTCGCACCCGGATGGTTGGTTGCCCCTTGCAACAATGTTGTCGGTGTGCTGCACTGGCCGTGGGCGCCTCCGCGAGGCGCGCCGCACCTCGTTCGGAAAGCCGGTCATGTCGCGTCCCTGCTCGTCGCCCAGCACCCCCGCCCGCCCCGCCCGTCCTCCCCGGTCGGTGCGTCGGTGACCCTGACCGCGGCCCTGCCCACGCTCGCCTCGGCGGACCTGCTCGACCCGACGACCCTGCTCGCCCAGTTCGGGGGGTGGGCCCTGTGGGGCGCGGCGGCCGTCGTGTTCGCCGAGTGCGGTCTGCTGGTCGGGTTCTTCCTCCCCGGGGACTCCCTGCTCTTCACCGTGGGCCTGCTGCAGCACCAAGGGGTCATCCCCCACGCGTTGTGGCTGGTCACGGCGGTGCTCGCGGTCGCCGCGTTCGCCGGCAACGTGTGCGGCTACGAGATCGGGCGGCGGATCGGCCCCGCCCTGCTGGACCGGCCCGACTCGCGGTTCCTGCGGCGTCGCCACCTGGACCGGACCATCGCGTTCTTCGACACCCACGGCCCCCGCGCGGTCGTGCTGGCCCGCTTCGTCCCCGTGGTGCGCACCTTCATCACCGTCGCGGCCGGTGCCGGCCGGATGTCGCGACGGACGTTCTTCGTCTACTCCGGCGTCGGCGCGGTGCTCTGGGCCGCCGGCATCACCGTGCTGGGCTGGGCCCTGGGCGGCATCGAGCTCGTGCGCGAGAACATCGAGCTCGGGTTGGGGCTCCTCGTCGTCCTCACCCTGCTCCCCGTCCTGGTGGCCCGCCTGCGCCGCCGTCGGCGCGAGCGCCGAGGGGCTCGCACGACCCCGGGCGGCACCCCGGACGGCACCCCGCCCGGCGCAGCCGACCCCGGCGCGGTGGTCGCCCCCCGCACCGCTGCCGACGAGAACGCCCACCACTAGGACGGGCCGGCGGAGGCCGACCGGGATCACCCGCCGACGCCCACCATCGCGCTGATCCGCGCGCCGAGGCGGGCCACCGCCGCCCGAACCTCCTCGGGTCCGAGGATCTCGGCCCGCACGCCCAGGCGGGCCAGGTGCAACGCGAGCCAGTCCGGATCCTCCACGCCCGCGACCAGCAGGCAGCGCCCCGGGTCGTCGGGATGCTCGGGGTCGGGACCGACGCGACCGACCTCGACCGGCACGAGGGCCCGCACGTGGTCCGCGGAGGCGTCCAGGCGGATCCGCGCCTCGGCCACGACGGGCCAGGAGGAGACCGAGCGGTGCACGTGCGCGACCGGGTCGGGGTGCTCGCGTGGGGTGGAGCGGAAGGTGGAGGCGACGACCTCGGCCATCCGGTCCAACCGGAAGGTCCGCCAGTCGTCGCGGTCCAGGTCGAAGGCCAGCAGGTACCACCGCCGCCCCGTCGTCACCATGCGGACCGGTTCGACCGTGCGCGGGCTGGGCGTCCCGTTGCGGTCGCGGTAGGCGAAGCGGACCCGCACCTGGTCCCGGCAGGCCCGGGCGATGGTCATGAGCGTGTCGGCGTCGATCGCGGCCACCGGCCCCGGCAGCAGAGCGGTCGCCTCGTGCAGCGTCCGCACCTCCGAGCGCAGCCGGGGCGGCATGACCTGGTGGAGCTTGGTCATGGCCCGCAGGGCCGCGTCCTCGGCCCCCACCACCGTCCCGCCCGTCGCCAGGCGCAGGGACACCGCGGTGGCGATCGCCTCCTCGTCGTCGAGCAGCAGGGGCGGGAGCTTCGTCCCCGCCCCCAGCCGGTACCCGCCGCCCACGCCGACCCGGGCCAGCACCGGGTACCCCAGCGAGCGCAGCCGCTCGACGTCGCGGCGCACGCACCGTTCGGTGACCCCGAGGGTCGCGGCGAGCTCGGCCGCGGTCCACGACGGTCGGCGCTGCAGCAGCGACAGCAACCGCAGCACCCGCTCGGTCGTCCCGTTCGCGTCCATGCCGGCATCCTCCGCCCGAACCCGGACCGACCCTGTCCGGATGAGGGTCCAGTGTCACGGCATGAGCACCCTCGACGTCAACGCCCTCCTCCGCGAGCAGTGGGAGGAGCACTGGACCGGTCAGGTCCGCCCCCGTCTCGTCGGCCTCACCGACGAGGAGTACTTCTGGGAACCCGTCCCGGGCTGCTGGAACGTACGCCCCCGCGGCACGAGCACCGCTGCGCTGCAGGGCGGCTCGGGGACCATGACCATCGACTTCGCGTTCGACGCCCCCTCCCCGGAGCCGGTGACCACGATCGCCTGGCGCCTCGGCCACCTGCTCGTCGCCGTCCTCGGCGCCCGCAACGCCGCACACTTCGGCGGCCCGCCCACCGACTACCTGGGCTACGACTACCCCACCGGGGCCGCCGACGCGCTGGACCGTCTCGACGCGGCGACGGCCGCCTGGTCGGCGGGCGTCGCCTCGCTCGGCGAGGAGGGGTTGTCCCGCCCGTGCGGACCGGCCGAGGGCGACCTGGCCGGACGCCCCTTCGCCCACCTCGTGCTGCTCGTGCACCGGGAGCTGCTGCACCACCTCGCCGAGGTGTGCCTGCTGCGCGACCTCCACCACCACGGTCGCGGGGAAGGGGTCCGGCGATGAGCCGCGAGTTCCAGGTCACGGTGGACTGCGCCGATCCCGAGGCCCTGGCGACGTTCTGGGCGGCGGCCCTCGACTACGTGGTCCAACCCCCGCCGGAGGGTTTCGAGTCCTGGCCCGCCGCGCTCACCGCGTTCGGGGTGCCCGCGGAACGACAGGGTGACGCGCACGCCGTCGTCGACCCGGACGGCCGCGGTCCCCGCCTGTTCTTCCAGCGCGTCCCCGAGGCGAAACGCGTGAAGAACCGGGTCCACCTCGACCTGCGGGCCGCCCCCGACGCCGGGCCCGAGGACCGGATGGCCGCCCTGGAGGTCGAGGCGGAGCGCCTGGTCGCCCTCGGCGCGACGCGTCGGCGGCGGGTCGAACCGGATCCGCCCCTGGTCGGGGGTTTCCTCGTGATGAGCGACCCGGAGGGCAACGAGTTCTGCCTCGACTGAACCCGGGTTCAGCGTCCCGTCACCGAGAAGTGCTGGTAGTCCTTGAGCGACGTCCAGGCCCCGCCCCACCGGAAGCCGTTGCGCTGGAACGTCTGCACGGTCGCGTCGCCGGCGACCACGCGACCCGGGGCCGGGGTGCGCACCAGGTGCGCGCGTCCGGCCGCGGGCAGAACCGTGGCGCCCCGGACGTAGGGGTTCTCCACGGGGTTGAGATCGATCGCGGTGCCGTAGGAGTGCTCGGAGAACCGGGTGCTGCCCACGGCCTGGCGGCAGTTGAACGCCGAGGTGTTGTCGGCGGCCATCGAGGCGTCGTCGGACCCGCCGAACGCCTCGACCGGGCGCATCGAGGCGACGGGGAAACCGGCCACGTACAGGTCGTCGAAGATGCGGACGGTGGCCGCGGCGACGTCGGCGTGCACGACGATCGAGCCCGTCCGGGCGCGACCGGCCAGGTCCACCGTGGGGACGGTCACGCGACGCAGGTCGGCCGGGCCCACGGGGCACCCCGGTCGCCAGCTCGCGCCCAGGTCGGCCGCGGTCACCGCCTCGACCGCGGCCGGTCGCGCGGCCACCCGGACCTGCTCCAGCAGGTCGGCCGAGACGCTGCTCGGCCCACCCAGGACCTCGACCCGGGTGAGGGCACCCCCGTCGCGGCGCAACCAGGCCCGCGTCGCCGTCCCGAGGTCGCCCGGCCCGGCCGTGAGCAGGACGGGGGCGCCCAGCGCGCCCCCGCGACCGGCCCCGGCGAGCGCGTCGGCGAACCGTCGCCCGTCGGCCAGCAGCACCCGCCCCGGGACCCAGCCGAAGTCCTGCCGGGCCAGGTCGGCCACGGCGACCGCCGTCGCCTGCCGGTCCCCGCCCGCGACCCGGCGGACCGTCATCCCGAGGCTGCGCACCTGCTCCAGCACGGCGTCCGGTACGGCCTGCGCCCCGCCGACGACCAGGACCTGCTGCACCCCCGCCTGCCGCAGCGAGCGCGCTGCGCTCGGGGACAGCGCACCCGGCGCGGTGAGGACGAGCGGCAGACGCTCGCGCGTCGCCAGCGGTCCGGCGCTCAGCGCGTCGGCGAAGGCCGTGCCCGAGACGAGGATCCCCGTACGGCGACCCTGCATCGTCCCGGCCGGGGCCGACCGGGCGTCGTAGGTCTCGGCCACGGTCAGTTCGTTGGTGGCGTAACGGTCCGCACCACCGAGCCGGCGCACGTCCTGACCGGGGCGGGAGGCGGCAACCTGCGCGGCGAGGGCCGGGGAGAGGACGTCGGTCGAGCCGAGGACCCACGCCGGGCGGTCGGCGAGGTCGGTGAGGAGTTCGGCGCTCTCCGTGGGCAGGCCCCCCTCCCGGCCGAGCACCACCGCGCCCCGGCCACCGGCGAGCAGGTTGACCGCCGACAGCGCGTCGGGGAAGTCCTCGCCACCGACCACGACCGGACGGGTCCGGTCGCTCAGGCCCGCCGTCCCCGCTCCGGCCCGGGCGACCGCCACCGCCGTCGCGTACCGGTCGTCCCCGGCCAGTCGGACGACGTCCGTACCCGCCGCCGCGGCGGGAGCCACCGGAACCGTCGTCAGCGCGGCGGCCAGCCCGACCGCGACGAGCATCCCCACCGGACCGCGTCGTGCCCTCATCCGGGACCTCCCCCTGGTCATCCTCGTCACCCTCGTCACGCCGAGCCGCCAGTCGACCACGGAGAGCTGCCGACTGTCAGCCGTCGTGCGGGATGCGTTCACCCCGGTCCCGTTCCACAGTGGCGCCGACGCGGCCACCCGGCCCCGTCACCGCCACGACGGAGGAGAATCCGTGCCCGACTTCGGAGACATCACCGAGAAGGCCAGCGACGCCGGCATCGAGAAGGCCGGGGACGCGGCCGACGCCAAGACCGGCGGCAAGCACGCCGAGCAGGTCGACAAGGCCCAGCAGGCGGCCGACGACAAGATCGGCAACTGACCCACCCCCTCCCCACCCTCTGACCCGCCCCACCGTGATCAAGGAATTCCTCCCACCCGCCCAGGCGTCCCGGGCCTGCTGGGACGTCCGGGACGGAGGCAAGATTCCTTGATCACGGGAGGGTGGAGGGGTGGATCGAGGGGGTGGATCGAGGGGGTGGATCAGGGGGCGGCGGGGGTGGCGAGGACGCCGTCCGGGTCGACCCGGGCGACGATCCGGCGGCGGCGCTCGAGGTTCGGGCCCCAGCAGGCGCGGGCGCGGTCGGGGAGGGTCGCGTCGGCGTAGTTCACGTAGGCGGAGTCCCCCGCCCACGGACGCAGGGCCTCCCGGGTCCCCGTGACCACCGCGTCGAAGGGGGCCGGGTCCCGCTCGCCGGTCCAGGTCGCGGTGTGCTGCACGGTGGCGAGCGCCGTGCGCCAGGGGAACGCCGAATCGGCCGCGGCCACGTCGGCGACCGCACCCCCCAGGGCGTCGACGGAGATCCCCGCCTCGACCGCGCCCGCCGGTCGCGTCTCGCCGAGGGCGCCGACCGCGGCGACCATCGCGTCGATCCCCGCGTCCGGCAACGGGTCCCCGAGCATGGAACTGGTGGCCGCGAAGGGGAGGCGGTGCTCGGCGTCGAGCGCGCGGGCGGTGCAGGCGGCTGCGTCGAGACCGGAACACCCTGCGGCGTAGGCCATCGCGGCCCCGTACCCCAACCGCCGGGCGGAACTCGCGGTCGGGGTCGGCAGGGCCGTGAGCAACGGGGCGAGGACCTGCTCGAGCGGGGCCGACCCGGTCCACGACCCCGACACCTGGACCCGGGGTCCGTCCGCGTCGACCAGCAGTTTCGTCGTCGACCACAGCTCCCGCGGCGCGTCGGCGATCCACGACTGCCAGGCGGCGAGGACGTCGGCGGCCCGGTCGAAGGACCAGCGCCGGTAGAACATCGTGACGTCGGGCGCCGGACGCACCGCGAAGGTCCACCCGGTGACGGCCACGATGCCCGGACCGCCGCCGCGCACCGCCCAGAACAGGTCCGGTTCCTGCTCGGCGTCGACGGTCCGGGCCCGACCGTCGGCGGTCACCACGTCCGCGGCGACGACCTGGTCGCAGGTCAGGCCGAGACTCCGCGACAGGACGCCGACCCCGCCGCCCAGGGTGAGGCCGCTGATCCCTATGGTGGGGCACGAGCCCGCCCCCAGGGCCACCCCCGCCCCCGCGGCGGCCGCGTACACGTCGACCAGGCGCGCCCCCGCGCCCACCCGCATCCGTCCGGCCCCGGCGTCGACCCGCACCGCGTCGAGACCGGAGAGGTCGGCCACGAGTCCCTCGCCCACCGACCAGCCCCCGTAGGAGTGCCCGCCGTTGCGCAACCGCAGCCCGGCGCCCCCCGCGACCCCGCCCTCGGCGACGAACCGGACGCAGGCCTGCACGTCGGCGACGCTGCGACAGGTCACGACGCCCTCGGGTCGGGCGCGGAACCGGGGGTTGTAGCTCAGGGCGGCCGGGTCGTACCCGGGTGAACCGGGCCGGCGGAGGTCGGCGACGGCGCCGGCCAGGTCGTCCCACCCCGGTGTCGGCGTCGCCGTGGCGGTGGCGCTCGGCGAGGGACCGGCGGGCGGGGCGTCCGGCCCCTGGCAGGCGGCCGCCCCCAGACCGCCCAGCGCCAGCAGACCTCCGCGCAGCAGCGTCCGACGACGGGCATCGACCATGCCCCCAGCCTGCCCCACGCCTGTCCCGCACCTGCCCCACACCTGCCTCGACCGGAGGGCCCGGGCAGGATGAGGCATGGACACCCACGCCGCGCCGCCCCCGCACGACGTCGACGTCCCCGCGCCGCCCCGGTGGTCGATCGGGTTGTTGCCCGCGCTGCTGGTGGTCTCGGCCGCCCCGCTGTTCTTCTACGTCCGGCTGGAGTGGCCCCCGGCCCGCTGGATCGGCATCGCGACCATCGCCGCCGGGTTGCTGCTCGCCCACCTCTGGCGGGACCGCCTCACGGCGGAACGACGGGCGGCGGGGGTGGACGACTCCCGGTTCCCGCGCCCGCCCAGCCTGCTGCGCGACCTGTCGCTGGTCGCCCTGGGACTGCTGATCGTGAGCACGACCGCGCTCAAGGCCGGGCTCAGCGACCTGGACATGGTGCGGTTCACCGTGGTGCTCGGCTCCGCGGTCGCCGTCCCCTACCTCGTCTCCCGCTTCGTCTACCGGGACCGGGCCATCGGGTTCCCCTGGCGGGGCGGTTCCCGGTGGTCGCGGCTGCAGAAGGCGTGGTTGGTCGCTGCGCTGGTGCTCGGCTGGTTGCTGCTGCCGACGTACTTCATCACCACGGGCGTCTACCTGAACTGGCCGCACGTCACCACGACCGACCTGATGGTGCGTCTCGGGATCGGGGTGAGCGCGGTCGGGATCTGGGACGAGCTGTTCTTCGTCTGCACCTGCTTCGCCCTGCTGCGTCGGCACTTCCCGTTCCCGGCGGCGAACCTGCTGCAGGCCGTGGTCTTCGCGTCGTTCCTCTGGGAGCTCGGCTACCAGGCGTGGGGACCGGCGTTCACGTTCCCCTTCGCCCTGGTCCAGGCCGCGATCTTCGTCCGGACCCGCTCGCTCGGGTACGTCGTCTGCGTGCACCTGCTCTTCGACCTCGTCGTCTGGGGGGTCATGGTGCACGCGCACAACCCCGGCCTGCTGGACGCGTTCTTCCTCGTCTCGCCCTGATCCCCACTCTCCCCGCCGGACCCGGCCGGCGACGCAGGAGGCCCGCCGTCGGACGACGGCGGGCCTCCTGGTGCGGCGGGCGGCTCAGCGGTTGCTGGGCACGGTCTCCGGCTCGACGAGCGGACCGGGGACCGCGGCCAGCTCCGGGGCCTGCGGGTGCAGGGCCTGGTACTGCGGGTCGTGGCGCAGCTCCTTCAGCAGGGAGATCCCCAGCAGGGTCACGATCACCGTGAACGGCAGGGCCGAGAGGAGGGCCGCCTGCTGCAGCGCCTGCAGGCCACCGGCCAGCAGCAGCACGATCGCGCAGAGCCCGGTGAGCGCGCCCCAGGCGATGAGGACGGGGCGGCGGGGGAACATCGTGCCCTTGGAGGAGAGCATCCCCAGCACGTAGGTGTTCGCGTCGGCCCCCGAGATGAAGAACAGCGCCACGAGCAGGACGGCCATGGCCGAGGTGATCCCGGTCAACGGCAGGTTGTCGAGCATCGAGAAGAAGGCGTTGTTGATGTTCTCGGTCGTGGCCGCCGCGATGCCCGCACCGTCCATGTCGAACTTGATCGCGGACCCGCCGAAGATGGTGAACCAGCCGAAGAACACCAGGCTCGGGACGACCAGGACGCCGGCGACGAACTGCCGGATCGTGCGCCCCTTGGAGATCTTGGCCAGGAAGACGCCCACGAAGGCGCCCCAGCTGAGCCACCACGCCATCATGAAGTAGGTCCACCACTGCATCCACTGCATGTCGTCGGCGCTGAGCGGGGTGGTCAGGCTGGTGCTGAGGAACTCCGTCCCGTACTGGCCGACGGACCGGACGAACAGGTTGGAGACGAAGTCGGTCGGGCCGAACACGACGACGAAGACGGCCAGACCGATCGCGAGGATGGTGGTGGTCTGGCTGATCAGCTTGACCCCGCGGTGCACGCCGGACAGCGCCGACAGCGTGAACAGGACGGTGACCACGACGATCACGACGATCTGGGTCCCGACGCCGGTCGGGGTGCCGAAGATGCGGTTCATCCCCTCGTCGATCTGGGAGGAACCGAGACCCAGCGAGGTGGTGGTGCCGAACAGCGTCGCGATGATCGCGAACACGTCGATCGCCTTGCCGAACCACCCGTCGACCGCCGGGCCGAGCACGGGGCGCAGCATGGGCGAGATCAGCCCGGAACGGCCCTTGCGGTGCCGCGACCAGGCGATCGCCAGACCGAAGACCGCGAAGATGGACCAGGCGTGCGGACCCCAGTCGAAGAAGCTGTACTGCATGGCCAGGACGGCGGCGTCCATGGTCCCCGCCTCGGCCAGGCCGTGCGGCGGGGCGGCGAAGTGCGAGATGGGTTCGGCGACGCCGTAGCTGATGAGCCCGACGCCCATCACCGCCGACAGGATCATGGCCAGCCAGGCCCAGGTGGAGAACTCGGGCCGGTCCTCCGGCTGCCCCAGCCGGATGGCGCCGTAGCGGGTGAGGGCCAGGTAGAGCAGGAAGACGAAGCAGCCCAGCGGGACGATGAGGTAGCTCCACCCCACCGACGAGGTCACCCACCCGCTGGCGGCGGTCATCACCGTGGACAGGTTCTCCGGGCCGAGCGAGGCCCAGAGGACGAAGACGGCCAGGAGGGCGACCGCGGCCCAGAAGACGGGACCGACGCCGTGCCGGCCCGGTCCGTCCGCGAAGGGGACGTCCACCCGCGACGCGCGCAGGCTGCGCCGGGAAGTCGGGGAATCGGCCATGTCGAGGCCTTCCTTCTGTGAGGAGGGTGCGGGGGGAACCACCGGTAGGACGCGTTCGGAAGGACAAGGGTCGGCGAAGCGGGGTGGGAAGCCTCCGTCGCATCGACCCTGATGCATGGTAAGAGCGTAGGTTCACCGAGCGGGCTGGTCAAGGGTTTCCGCATTCCGAACCGATGACGGGCACGTTTCCCAGGGGCGTCACGCCCGCGGCAGCCGCCGCCACACCCACGTTGTATGCATGAATGACGCCGGGCCGGTCGGGTGCTCCCCGACCGGCCCGGCGTGGCGTGCTGGTGTGGCGTGACGTACGTGGTGCGGAGTGGCGATCAGCGGAAGGCGGGGACGACCTCGTCGACGAACAGGGCGAGGGAGGCCTTCTTCTCCTCGTGGGACATGCTGTTGTCGATCCAGAAGCTGTACTCGTCGACGCCGAGCTCCTGGTAGGCGCGGATGCGGGCCACGACCTCCTCGGGGGTCCCGATCATGGCCGTGCGGTGCAGCGAGTCGAGCTCGAACTCGGGACGCTCCGCGAACTTCTCCTCGGGGCTGGGCTCCAGGAAGCCGTTCTTCGGCGTGGTCTTGTTGCCGAACCACGCGTCGAAGGTCCGGTAGAAGCGCGAGATCGCCTCGGCCGCCGGACGCCAGCCCTCGGGCTGGTCGGCCGGGTGCACGTGGGTGTGCCGCAGGACCATCAGCTGGGGGCGGGGCACGTCGGGGTTGGCGGCGCACGCGGCGTCGAACTTGTCGCGCAGGGCCACCACCTCCTCGTCGCCCTTCATCAGCGGGGTGACCATGACGTTGCACCCGTTGGCGACGGCGAACTTGTGCGACTCGGGGTCGCGGGCCGCGATCCAGACCGGCGGGTCGGGCTGCTGCACCGGCTTGGGGACGCTGGTCGACGTCGGGAACTGCCAGATCTTGCCGTCGTGGGCGTAGTCCCCCGCCCACAGCTTGCGCATGGCGGGCACGAGCTCGCGCAGGTGCTCCCCACCGTCGGACGCCGGCATGCCCCCGGCCATCCGGTCGAACTCGAACTGGTAGGCCCCGCGGGCCAGACCGATCTCCGCGCGCCCCCCGCTGATGACGTCGAGCAGGGCGCACTCCCCCGCCGCCCGGATCGGGTTCCAGAACGGCGCGATCACCGTTCCGGCCCCGAGGCGGATGGTCGACGTGCGCGCCGCGAGGTAGGCGAGCTGCGGCATCGGGTTGGGCGAGACGGTGTACTCCATCGAGTGGTGCTCACCGATCCAGACGGTGGAGAAGCCACCGGCCTCGGCCATGAGCGTCAGCTCGGTGAGGTTCTCGAAGAGCTCGGAGTGGCTGACCGTCTCGTCCCACCGCTCCATGTGGACGAACAAGGAGAACTTCATGCTGTCGACCGTGCCTTTCCTGCTGCTGGGTGTTCTGCGGATGGTCCTCAGGTGATCGCGGAATCGGTCATGACCTCGCGGGCGGAGGCCATGACGTGGTCGCGCATCGCGTACTCGGCGCCGATCCCGTCCTTCTCGACGATGAGGTCGAGGATGCGGCGGTGCTCCCCGCTGGAGCGGTTCAGCCGGCCCGGGTGGCGGACCGAACGCAGCACCATGCGGTGGTAGGACAGTTGGTTCATCAGGCTGGTGTAGTGCTCGACGAGCTTGTGGTTGTCGCTGCCCTCGACGATGACCCGGTGGAACTCGTGGACCAGCTCGGCGTACTCGTCGTGCCGCCCGGCCGCGGTGGCCTTCTCCGCCCGGCCGACGTTGCGCTCCAGGAGCTCCAGCTCGGCGACGTCGCCGCGCGCCGCGAGCAGGCGGGCGGCCAGACCCTCGAGGACCTCCTTGACCTGGAACATCTCGCCGATCTCGCGGCGGGTGATGCGTCGGACGAAGGTGCCCACCTTGGGGCGGATCTCGACGAGCCCCTCGACCTGCAGCTGCTTCAGGGCCTCCCGGACCGGGGTCCGGCTCACCTCGAACTGCTCGGCCAGCCGCACCTCCGACAGGGCCGTCCCGGGGACGCAGTCGTCGCCCAGGACGTACTGCCGCAGGCGGGGCAGGAGGCTCAGGGCCCCCGGCCCCGTCGGTCGGGCGGTGGTCTCGTCGGTGCTCATCGGGCTCTCCTCGGGGCTGCGGTCCACGACGACGGCCGGATCATCCCGGGGCCGGACCGGCCGCGTCCATCTCGGCCAGCGTGACGTCCCCGGTGGCCCAGTGCGTCCGGGGGACCTCGTGGACCACGACCCGGACGTGCTCGGGTCGCGCCGCCACCGTGCGGACGACGGCCGCGTGGACCTCGTGCAGGAGGGCCCGGAGCTGCTCCGGGGTGCGCCCGGCGGACAGCGTGACGTCGATCTGGGGCACGGTCAGCTCCTCATGATGAAGGGGTCGGCCACCGGGTCCTCGCTCGTGTTGATCCACACGCTCTTGAGCCGGGTGTACTCCTTGATGCTCTCCACACCGTGCTCCACGCCCACGCCCGAGTTCTTGAAACCCTGCCGCGGCGACATGGGCGACATGGCCCGGTAGGTGTTCACCCAGATCGTCCCGGCCTCGAGCCGGTCGGCGAGCCGGTGCGCCCGGGACAGGTTGCTCGTCCAGACCCCGGCGGCGAGACCGAACTCGGTGTCGTTGGCCAGGGCCACGACCTCGTCCTCGGTGTCGAAGGGCATGATCGCGGCCACCGGGCCGAAGATCTCCTCACGGACCACGCGCATCGAGTTGTCGACGTCGGTCAGGACGGTGGGTTCGAAGAAGTACCCCCCCAGCCCGCCGTCGGTGGCCCGTCCCCCGGTCAGGACGGTGGCCCCCTCGCTGACGCCGAGGTCGACGTACCCGGCGACCTTGTCGCGCTGGTCGGCGAAGGCCAGCGGACCCAGCTCGGTCTCGGCCAGCAGCGGGTCGCCGATGACGATGCTGCGCGCACGGTCGGCGACGCGCTGCAGGAGCTCGTCGTAGACCGACCGGTGCGCGAATACCCGGCTGCCGGCGATGCAGGTCTGCCCCGCCGCGGCGAAGATGCCGGCCACGACGCCCATCGCGGCGTTGGCCACGTCGGCGTCGTCGAAGACGATGTTGGGCGACTTCCCGCCGAGTTCCAGGGTCGTGCCGATGAAGCGCGAGGCCGCGCTCGCCGCGATGAGCGCCCCGGTGCGGGTGCTGCCGGTGAAGGAGATCTTGGCCAGCCCGCGGTGGTCGACGAGGGCCTGCCCCGCCTCCGCCCCGAACCCGGTGACCACGTTCAGCGCGCCCGGCGGGAACCCGGCCTCGTCGACCAGCTCGGCCAGGCGCAGCACGGTGGCCGAGGTGTACTCCGAGGGTTTCACCACGACGGTGTTGCCCGCGCACAGGGCGGGGGCGAGCTTGCTCGTGGTCAGCGTGAGCGGCGAGTTCCACGGGGTGATGGCGCCCACGACCCCCAGCGGTTCCCGCCGGGTGTAGTTGAGGACCCGGCGGTCGGAGGTGGGGATGGTGTCGCCCTGGATCTTGTCGGCGAGCCCCGCGTAGTAGTGGTAGTACTCCGGCAGGACCGCGAGCTGCCCGCGCATCTCGCGCAGCAGCTTGCCGTTGTCCTGGGTCTCCATCCGGGCGAGCTCCTCGGCGTTCTCGCCGATGAGTTCGCCGAGACGGCGCAGCAGGTGCCCCCGCTTCGTCTGGCTGAGGTCGCGCCAGCGCGGGTCCTCGAAGGCGTCGCGGGCCGCGCGCACCGCGAGGTCGACGTCGGCGGCGGTGCCGCGGGCGGCCTCGTAGAGGTCCTCGCCCGTGGCCGGGTTGGTGCTGGTGAAGTACTCCCCGCCCTGGGGCGGGCGGGCGGCCCCACCGATGTGGTGCTCAGTTCGCCGAAGCTGCGACATGGCTCCTCTTCCGCACGAAGGTGGTCAGGATGGAGACGAACGGCTCGGGGTCGGTGACCGGGAGCATGTGCCTGGCCCCGGGCACCACGACGGCCTCGCACCCCGGGATCGCCCCGGCCAACCGGTGCGTCATCTCCGGGGTGGACCCCCCGTCGAGCTCACCGGTGACGGCGAGCGCCGGCCGGTCGATCCGGGGCAGTTCCGGGCCGATCTCGGCGTCGGCGGTCGCGAAGACGCGGTAGCAGGCCAGGAAGGATTCGCGGTCGTTGGCCAGCAGGACCTCCCGCGTCCGGGCCACGACCGCCGCGGGGACGGCGGTGCCCTCGAACCAGCGGCGCAGGGACGCCTCGGCGCCGGCCGCGAAGTCCGCCTCGGAGGCGGCCAGCCGGCCGAGCACCGCGGCCCGTTCCTCCGGGGTGCGCCGGCAGACCGAGTTCAGCGACACGAGCGCGCCCACGAGGTCCGGACGGAACCGGGCGAGGTGCTGGGCGACCAGGGCGCCGAGGGAGAACCCCACGACGACCGCCCCCGCGGGGACCTGCCCGGCCACCGCTGCGGCCAGGTCGGCCAGCGTGGTCCCGGCGGCGACGGGCGGGTTGCTGCCGTGGCCGGGCAGGTCGGGGGTGAGCACCTCGAAACCGTCCGCGACGAGCAGGGCCCGCACGGGTCCCCACATCGAGGCGTCCAGGCCCACCCCGTGCAGCAGCACGACCGGGGGCCGGGCCCCGGTGGCCGGGCTCACTGCTCCGAGGACAACGGGGCCAACCGCTGCTGCGGACGGCCCTGGGCCGCGGCGGCGAGGGCGACGACGATCTCCCCGGGGTGCGGGGCGTCGGCGAGGCGGACCTCGACGCTCTGGTGGTGGGAGCGGATGGTCGCGTCGGTGATGTGCTTGAGCGGGATGTCGAACACGGTCCCCGCCGCGGCGCGCTTCTCCACCGCGGGCAGCAGGGTGGTGGCCGAGGCCGCCCTGCGGAAGTGGTCGCCGAACTTGAGCGTGTGGATGAGCGCCGATCCGTGCTCCACCTCGCCGTCGAGGCCGACGATGGCGGCCTTGCCGTAGGCCTCGGCCGGGGCGCCGAGGGCCTCGAGCACCCGGGGGGCCAGCAGCGCCCCGACGTCGGAGGCGGTGGCCTCGATCCCCGGCGCCAGGTCCTCGACGAAACCCTGACCCGCCCAGGGGTTGTCGATGACGGCGGCGACGACCGCGATGCGGGCGGCGGGCTCGACGGCCCGGCCACCCTCCTGGTGGATCTCCTCCACCACGGTGACGAGTTTGCGGACTGCCATCAGAGGATTCCTTCCAGGAGGTCGGCGCTGATCACCGGGTCGGTGCTGCGGTCGCCGATGCGGGCGTGCGGGCGCGGGCCGGTCGAGGCCGCGGCGATGACGACGATCTCGTCGGCCCGGGGGGCGTCGGAGACCCGGGCGGTGATGGTCTGGTAGTGGCTGCGGGTGGCCGCGTGGGTCTTGTGCCACAACGGCACCACGAGCGACTCCCCGGCCTCGGCCCGGGCGTCGGCGAAGCAGATGATGGACTCCCCCTGCAGGAAGTCGCGCATGAGGTTGCCGAAGTACGGGGTGTGGATGAGGGCGCCCCCGTGCTCGATCTCCCCGGCGGTGCCGATGATGGCGGCCTTGCCGAACGCCTCGACGGCCTCGGCCCCGCCCAGGGCCGCGGCGAGCTGGTCGGTCAGCAGCCGGGCGAGCCCGGGGGCGACGGCCGCCACCGCCGGGGCCAGGTCCGTCGTGGCCGGCGTCCCGACCCACGGGTTGGCGATGACGGCGGCCGCGGTGGCCCGCAGCGCGGTCCGCGCGGGTCCGACCCCGTTCTCCAGGAGCACCTCCTCGCGGTACAGCACCGTCTTGCGCAGGACGGTGGCCAGCGCGTCGGGCACGCGGGGACGCTCGGGGGCGGTGGCGGCGGTCGGAGGCATCGGCTGCCCTCTCCTCGGGTCCGTGGTCGCGCTGCTCTGCGCTCACCGGGGCTGACGACCGGACGACCCGGTCGCTTGCATGGTAGAGACCGTAACCCCGCCGACCGGTTGCCGTCCAGACCCTGAGCCGCACCTTCTCGGCACCGGTCTCGGCGCGAGGGCTCGACCTGCTCTGCAGCAACGCATCACGGAGGGGGATCCGCCCGCGGACCCGCACGCCGGCGCGGACCCGACCCGTTGACGGCCTCCCCGGACGGCTCTACGCTGAACCATACAAGCGGGCGGTTGCGCACCCTGGAGGAGGAACGATGACGACGGAGTCAGCGCTCAAGGCCCGGCTGCGGGAGACGTGGCGACGGGCGTGGGACGAGGGCGAGGTCGAGGCGCTGGACGACCTCGTGGCCGACGACTACGAGCGCACGACGAACGGGTCGGAGCGGGTCCTGTCGGCCGCGGAGTTCAAGGCCGAGATCGTCGACACCCGACGCGCCTTCCCCGACCTCACGACCACGGTCACCGCCGTGGTGGAGGACGGCGGCACCGTGGCGGTCTTCTGGACGAGCACGGGAACTCACCGGGCGGAACTGCAGGGCGTGCCGGCCACCCGCCGCTCCGTCACCATCCACGGCAGCAACCTCTGCCACCTCGACGACGAGGGCCGGGTGCGCCGCGAACTGGTCACCTGGGACCCCAGCCAACTCCTCGATGCCCTGGGCATCCAGACCGTGAGGCACGACTGATGAGCGAGACCACCGACCCGATCGTCGTCCCCGGGGTCGAACCCGACCCCGCCCTGGTGCGCGGGTTCAACAAGCAGTTCGTCTCCGGCGTCACCGTCGTCAGCACCATGGACGGCGAGCAGGCCCGCGGTCTCGCGGTGAGCGCCTACTGCTCCATCTCCTACGACCCGCCGATCATCATGGTCTGCGTGCAGCGCAGTTCCTCGACGTGGCCGGCGCTGTTCAGCTCGACGCATCTCGGGGTGAACGTGCTGAGCAACGCCCAGCAGGACGTCCTCGGGGTGTTCGCCTCCAAGGAGCCCGACAAGTTCTCGAAGGTCGCCTGGACGCCGGGGCCGCACGGCTCCCCCCTGATCGACGGTTCCGCCGCGACCCTGGAGGCCGAGATCCGCGAACGGTTCCAGGTCAAGACGCACACCATCTTCATCGGCCGCGTCCGCCACGCGACCGTGAACGACGTCGCGCCCATGGTCTACAAGGCCGCGAAGTTCTACGACGGGGGTCGCCTCGTCGAGCTCTGAGGGTCCCGGGCCGCACCCGGCCCCCGAGGGGGGCCGGGCATGATGGGCCCATGCACAGCGGCGACCAGGACGAACCCGTCGCGACGGGGTCGGCGGCCCGGGAGATCCCGCGCGAGGCGGCCGGACCGGTCGAGGGGGACCTGGAACGGACCATCGCCGCCCACGTCCGGGCCTACCGCACCGCGGCCGGGGTCTCGGTCGCGGAGATGGCCGAGCGCGTGGGCATCTCCAAGGCCATGCTCTCCAAGATCGAGAACGCGCAGACCTCCTGCAGCCTGACCACGCTGGCCCGGTTGGCGGCCGGGTTGCAGGTCCCCGTCAGCGCGTTGTTCCGCGGCGTCGACGCCGAGCGCGAGGCGGTGTTCGTCCCCGCCGGGCACGGCGCCCGCATCGTGCGGCGCGGTTCCCGGCAGGGCCACCTCTACGAGCTCCTCGGTGCGCTGCGCGGCCCGCACAAGCGGATGGAGGCGGTCCTGGTGACCCTCACCGAGGCCAGCGAGGTCTTCCCGCTGTTCCAGCACCCCGGGACCGAGCTGCTCTTCATGCTCGAGGGCGAGATGGTCTACGGGCACGGCGAGGCGCGGTACACGATGCGGCCGGGCGACGCCCTGCAGTTCGACGGCGAGGGGCCGCACGGCCCCGAGGAGCTGCGCGAGCTGCCGGCCAAGTTCCTGGCGGTCACCGCCTACGGCGAGCGGAGCGACTGATCGCGCGGAGGGTCGGCGCCGGCGCGCGGCTGCCATGATGACGCGGTGCCGCACCGACTGACCGCCGCCGACATGCCCAGCGGTCTGACCGTCCGCATCGACCGGGTCCGGCACGGCGACGTGTGGTTGCGCACCTGGACGATGTGGATGGCCGTCACCGGCGGCGTGCACCCCGACCACCGCCACGACGTCGTCCTGGTCCACGGGCTGGGCGTCTCCTCGGAGTACTTCCAGCGCCTGGCCGTCGAGCTGGCCCACTTCGGGACGGTCCACCTGGTGGAGCTGCCCGGGTTCGCCGGGGTGCCGCACCCCGACCGTCGCCTCTCGACCGAGGACATGGGCCGCCTGCTCGCCTCGTGGATCCGGGAGACGCGGCTCACCCGGGTGCTGCTCGTCGGGCACTCGATGGGGGCGCAGGTCGCCACCGAGGCCGCGCTGCAGGACCCCGAGGCCATCGCCCACCTGGCGCTGATCGGCCCGCCGGTGAACCTGGCCGAGCGGTCCGTGCCCCGGCAGGGGTTGCGCCTGCTGCAGAGCGCGGTGTTCGAACCCGCTGCGGTGCGGGCGATGTCGCTGGAGGGGTACCTGCGCTGCGGGTGGAGGTGGTTCTCCCACGTGCTGCCCTCGATGATGACCTACCCCATCGAGGAGCGGATCCGTCTCGTCCGGGCACCGGTCCTGGTGCTGCGCGGGGGTCGCGACGCGGTCGCGCCGCGGGCGTGGGTCGAGCTGCTGGCGGGCCGGGCGAAGGACGGGCGGTGGGCGGAGGTGCCCGGCGCGGCGCACTCGGTGGTCTTCGCCCACGCCGACCAGGTGCGGGAGCACCTGGCCGGGCTCGTCGGTCGCTGAGCCGTGCGCACCGGCCTGCGGCTACGGCTGCGCGCCCGCGACTACGCCTGGATCGTGACGGCCCAGCTGCGGGCCCTCCTGAACCCCCCGGACCCGCGGGCCTGGGCGGGCGGGTCGGCCGGTGACGTGGTGCTGCTGCCGGGCATCTGGGAGTCCTGGGCCGTGCTGCGCGACCTCGGCGACGCCCTGCACGCCGCGGGGCACCCCGTGCACGTCGTGCCCGGCCTGCGGACGAACTCCGCCGAGCTCGACGAGGGGGCGCGGCTGCTGCGCGCCCGCGTGCTCGACCTGGACCTGCACGACGTGGTCGTGGTGGCCCACTCCAAGGGCGGGTTGATCGCCAAGGCCGCGCTGGCCGATCCCGACCTCGACGCCCGGGTCGCCGGGGTGGTGACGGTGGCGACCCCCTTCGCCGGGTCGACCTACGCGCGCTGGTTCCCCGTCCGGGCCGTGCGCCGCCTCTCCCCCACCGACCCCCGGCTGCGCCGGCTGGCCGCGGACGTGTCGGCCCACTCGCGCATCGTGGCGTTGCGCCCGCGGTTCGACCCCCACGTCCCTCGGGCGACCGGGGCGGCCGCGCTGGAGGGGGCGCAGGAGGTCGAACTGCCCCTGGACGGGCACTTCCACCCCCTCGGGGACCCGCGTCTGCACGTCGCCGTGCTCCAGGCGGTGGCCGGCCTCAGGTCGTGAGCAGGTCGGCCAGGACGTCGGCCAGGGCCGACGAGCCGAGTTCGGCGTCGTCGTCGGTCACGTGCTCCTCCGGGGAGTGCGAGACGCCGCTGGGGTTGCGGGTGAACAGCATCGCGGTGGGCACGTGGGCGGCCAGGACCCCGGCGTCGTGCCCGGCCCCGGTGGCCAGGAGGGGCGCGGTGGGCAGGACCGCGCCGAGCCGGTCGCGCAGGGCCGGGTCGAAGTCGACGGTCGGGCTCGAGGACTCCTCCCGGACCTCGACGCTGCACCCCTCCTCGCCCGCGACCACCTGCGCGCGCCGGGTGATCTCGGCGACGACGGCCGCGGTCACCGCGTCCTCGGCGTGACGCACGTCGAGCCAGAGGTCGACCCGGGAGGCGATGACGTTGGTCCCCCCGGGGACCGGGACCAACCGGCCCACCGTCGCCCGGGCCCCGGGGTGGGCGGCGGCGACCCGGCGCACGGCGAGGACGACGCCCGCGGCGGTGACCATCGGGTCGCGCCGGTCGGCGAGCAGCGTGGTGCCCGCGTGGTTGCCCTGCCCGTGCACCGAGACGCGCCAGCGCCCGTGCCCGAGGATCGACGTGGCCACGGCCACCGGCGCCTCCCGGTCGACCAACCCCCGGCCCTGCTCGACGTGCAGTTCCACGAAACGACCGATGCGGGACAGCGTCTCGTCGTCGCGACCCAGGTGCCGCGGGTCGATCCCGGCACCCCGGGCGGCGTCGGCGAAGCTGCGCCCGTCCGGGTCGGTCAGCGAGCGGGCCCGCTCGGGGTCGATGGCTCCGGTGAGCAACCGCGACCCGAGGCAGGCGACCCCGAAACGGGACCCCTCCTCCTCGGGGAACACCGCGAGGCCGAGCGGACGGACCGGGTCGATCTCCCTCTCCCGCAGCAGGTCCAGCGACCGCAGGGCGGAGGCGAGCCCCAGCGGGCCGTCGTAGGCACCGCCCCCGGGGACGGAGTCCAGGTGGCTGCCGGTCACGACGCCGTCGCGCAACGGCCGACCGGTCGGGTTCCACCAGCTCCAGAGGATCCCGTTGCGGTCGGTCTCGACCTCGAGACCCCGTCGGCGGACCTGCTCGGTCCACCAGTCCACGAGCTCGCGCTCGGCCGGGGCGAACACCGGGCGGGAGTACCCCCCGCGGTGCCGGTCGCGGCCCGTGCCGGCGATCTGCGCGAGCATTCCGGCGGTGCTGCCGAGGGTGGGTTCAGGCACCGACGACCCCCGCCGTCGCGACCCCGACGCGGAAGAACTCCGGTGCCGGCGCGGTCCCGGTCGCCACGTCGGCCGCGATCTGCCCCAGCAGCGGGGCGAACTTGGCCCCGTGACCCGAGCACGGCGAGACGACGGTGACCCCGTCGACCCCGTCGACGACGAAGTCCTCGGTCGGGGTGTTCGTGAACAGGCAGGTCGTCTCGGCGTAGGGCTCGGGGACCAGGCCCGGCAGGAACCGGCGCACGTACTCCACGACGCGGTCGCGGTTGGCCGGGTCCACGACGCCGGTCTGCTCGGCGGCCGACCGCAGGACCCGGCCACCGTTGAACTCGGCGACCTTCTGCCCGCGGAACCCGGCGTCCCGGCCACCCGGCAGACCGTAGACCTGGATGTCGGAGCGTTTGTGGATGAACGTCGGCCAGGTCGGGCCGGGCGCCACGTCCTCGGCCCAGGGGAAGTGGAAGGCGTTCTCCTGCCGGACCTCCAGCGGTGGGAAGGCCGCCAGGAAACCCTGGGGCAGGGTGAGTCCGGCGAGCAGGTCGGGCAACCACCCCCCGGCGGCGACCACGACCGCGGCGGCGCTCTCGGTGCGACCGTCGGCGCTGCGGGCCAGGAAACCCCGCGGGGTGCGCGACAACCCCGCCAGCGGCCAGTCGGTGAGCACGCGGGCGCCGGCGGCCTCGGCGGCCCTGAGCATCGCGTGGACGGCCGTCTCGGCGTCGAGCACCCCGCCTCCGCCGTGGTGCAGCACGTCGGAGTCGACCGCGATCTGCGGCCAGCGCCGCCGGGCCTGCTCGGACGTCAGGAGTTCGTGCTCGACCCCGGCCGCGGCCAGCACGGCGGCGACGGCCCGCGGGTCGCGTTCGGCCCCGAAATCGATGGTGCCGGTGGGCGTGATGAGCGGGGCGCCGTGGACCTCGGCCAGTTCGTCCCACCCGGGCCGGGCGGCCACGACCAGGTCGGCGTAGTGCTGCTCGGCGTAGCCGTACCGGAAGATCCGGGCGGACCCGTGGGAACTGCCGTCGGGGGAAGCCGGGGACCGGCGTTCGACGACGGTGACGGCGAGGCCGCGGGTGGCCAGGCGCCACGCGGTCGCCGCCCCGGCCAGGCCCGCCCCGACGACGAGGTGGGTGGAGTCGGGCAGATCGGTCACGATGCTCCTTCCGGCCCCCGGGGTCGGGGGCGCACGAGGACGGTCAGGGCGTGGACGGCGTGGACACGACCCGCGGCGACGGGGACGACGGCGTCGCCGGGTCCCCCCGCCCGGCCGTGGCAGGTGGCCCGTCCGGCGAGCAGGACCATCCCGGCCGCGGCGGGCACCGCACCGCTCACCCGGGCCACCTCCACCACGACACCGCCCCGCGTCCGGTCGGCCATGACGTTCACGACCCGGGCCGGTGCGTCGGGAGCGTGGGCCCGGACGTCGGCCTCGCCCGGGAAGGCCAGGGCCTCACCGGCGACGAGACGGTACCCGACGCCATCGACCGACAGCTCGACCGCGCCCCGGGCCACCACGAGGGTCCGGTCGAACCCGGGGAACTCCGAGAAGGTGGCCGGTCCCCCGATCTCGGCCACGCTGAGACGCCAGTCCTCGTCACGGTGCAGCTCCCGGGTCGTGCCCGACCCGTTGCGCCACGGGCGGGGTGCGGTGCCGGCGAACCGCACCCAGCCGGAAGAACCGCTCAGAGCCCCTGCCCGGGCACCCACGACGTCCCGGCCAGCGGCAACCGGGTCATGGCCGCCGACTCGATCGTCAGGGCCACCAGGTCCTCGGGTTCGAGGTGCTGCAGGTGGGCCTTGCCGCAGGCCCGGGCGATGATCTGGGCCTCCATGGTCATGACCCGCAGGTAGTTCGCCAGGCGGCGCCCCCCGACCTCCGGGTCGAAGTTCTGCTGCAGCTCCGGGTCCTGGGTGGTGATCCCCGCCGGGTCCCGCCCCGCCTGCCAGTCGTCGTAGTACCCGGCCGCGGAACCGATCTTGCGGTACTCCTCGTCCAGGGCCGGGTCGTTGTCGCCCAGGGCGATCAACGCCGCGGTACCGATGGCGACCGCGTCCGCGCCGAGCGCCATGCACTTGGCCAGGTCGGCCCCGTTGCGGATCCCGCCGGAGACGACGAGCTGGACCTTGCGGTGCATCCCCATCTCCTGCAACGCCCGCACGGCCTCCGGGATCGCGGCCAGGGTGGGGATGCCGACGTGCTCGATGAACACGTCCTGGGTCGCGGCGGTCCCGCCCTGCATCCCGTCGACGACCACGACGTCGGCGCCGGCCTTCACGGCGAGCTTGACGTCGTAGTAGGGCCGGGACGCGCCGATCTTGACGTAGACCGGTTTCTCCCAGTCGGTGATCTCCCGGAGTTCGGCGATCTTGATGGCCAGGTCGTCGGGGCCGGTCCAGTCCGGGTGCCGGCAGGCCGAACGCTGGTCCACCCCGACGGGCAGGGTCCGCATCCCGGCCACGCGCTCGGTGATCTTCTGCCCCAGGAGCATCCCGCCCCCACCGGGTTTCGCCCCCTGCCCGAGGACGATCTCGATGGCGTCGGCCGCCCGCAGGTGGTCGGGGTTCATGCCGTACCGGCTGGGCAGGTACTGGTAGACGAGGTGCTTGGAGTGGCCGCGCTCCTCCTCCGTCATCCCCCCGTCCCCGGTGGTCGTGGAGGTCCCCACCTCGCTGGCCCCGCGGCCGAGCGCCTCCTTGGCCCGCCCCGAGAGCGCCCCGAAACTCATCCCGGCGATGGTGACCGGGGTGGCCAGCCGGAGCGGGAACTTCGCGTGGCGGTCGCCGAGCACGACGTCGGTGTCGCAGCGCTCCCGGTACCCCTCCAGGGGGTAGCGGGACATGCTGGCGCCGAGGAACAGCAGGTCGTCGAAGTGCGGGAGCCGGCGCTTGGCCCCACCCCCGCGGATGTCGTAGATGCCGGTGCGGGCGGCGTGCTGGATCGCGGCGATCGTGGTGCGGTCGAACGTCGCGGACTCGCGCAGACCCTGGGCGGCGAGGTCGTCTCTCATCTGCTGCTCCTCAGTACGCGGCGGCGTTGTCGACGTGGAAGGTGTAGAGGGTCCGGGCCGACCCGTAGCGGCGGAACGAGGTCGGGTCCTCGTCGCGCCCGGCGGCGGCCAGGAGTTCGGCCAGTTCGGCCAGGTGCTCGGGGCGCACCTCCTTCTCGACGCAGTCGGCGCCGAGCGAGGCGACGCTCCCCCGGACGTAGATGCGGGCCTCGTAGACCGAGTCGCCCAACGCGTCGCCGGCGTCGCCGCAGACCACGAGCCGCCCGGCCTGGGCCATGAACGCGCTCATGTGCCCGACGTCACCGCCCACGACGACGTCGACCCCCTTCATGGAGATCCCGCACCGGGCCGCGGCGTTCCCGTCGACCACCAGCAACCCGCCGTGCGCGGTGGCCCCGGCCGACTGGGACGCGTCGCCGTGGACGTGGACGCGCCCGGACATCATGTTCTCGGCGACCCCGACGCCGGCGTTGCCGTGGACCTCCACGGTGGCCAGCTGGTTCATCCCCGCGCAGTAGTAGCCGACGTGGCCCTCGACGCGCACGGTCACCGGACGGTCCAGACCGACGGCGATCGCGTGCGCCCCGTCGGGGTTGCGCACGCCGAACTCGTCGGTGCACCCCTCGGGCAGCGCGTGCAGGGCGGCGTTGAGCTCCCGGACCGGGGTGGCCCGGAGGTCGGTCACCACCGTCGTCGGGAGGTCCGCGGTCGTGGGGACGGACAGGTCCTCGGTCAGCGTTCCCATGCGTACACCACTTCCGGTTCGGGTTCGAAGATGCGGGCGGACTCCACGCCGGGCAGTCCGGTGAGGTAGCGGTACTCGCTGGCCATGGCCACCCACCGGTCCGTCTCGGCGATCACGGCGGGCTTGCAGGCGATGGCGTCGCGGACCACCGCGAAGGAGTTCTCGGTGGCCACGAGGAGGGTGTAGAAACCGTCGAACCGGTCGCAGAGCAACCGCAGCGCCTTCTCGACGTCGGCCCCCTGGGCCAGCTGGTGGGCGACGAAGCGCGCTCCCACCTCGGTGTCGTTCTCGGAGTCGAAGGTGATCCCCTCGGCCTGCAGCTCACGGCGGATCGTCGCGTGGTTGGCGAAGGAACCGTTGTGCACCAGGCACTGGTCGGGCCCGACCGAGTAGGGGTGCGACCCCGTGGAGGTGACGGCCGACTCGGTGGCCATCCGGGTGTGGGCCACCCCCTGGTACCCCGTGGCGTTCGTCAGGTCGAACTGCGCGGCGAGCGCGTCGGGGTGCCCGGTGCCCTTGAGCACGGCCAGGGAGTTCCCCCGGCTGGTGACCACCGCGCCGGGCAGCACCGAGCGCACCGCGGCCTCGAGCAGGTCGGGGGCGACGGGCGCGTCGAGGACGAGGGTGGCCCCGGCCTCGCGGGCCCGGACCGGTCCGGCCCCCGCGGCGTCGAGGGCGGCCACCACGGCGTCGACGGGTCGGTCGACCTCGATGACGCAGACCGTGGAACGTCCGGACGGCGTCAGGCGCGGGTCACCGTAGAGCCCGACCCCGGCGGCGTCGGTGCCGCGCTCCGCGGCCTGGCCGAGCATCGAAGCGAGCAGCGAGCCGAGCTGGGGCGCAAGGCTTTCGTCCCTCAGGTGCAGACCGGCGATCCCGCACATCAACGTCCTCCGTCGTTCGGGAATGGGGTTTCTTGATGGTACATCGCGTTTCCTGTCAGTAGCCAGAGCATGGTGGGGTGCGCCCGCTCACACCGACGTGAGGTAGCGGTCGACCTCCCAGTCGCTCACCTGGGCGTGCCAGGCGTAGAACTCCTCGCGCTTCAGCTCGGCGTAGTAGCGGGTGACGCCCGCGGTCGGGTCGACGGCGTCCAGGACGTCCGCGACCACCGGGTCGGCCTCCAGCGCGGTGACCGCGTCGAGCAACGTGCGCGGCAGGCAGGGCGCGCCGGCCGGCCGCGCGCCGGGCGCACCGGGGTCCAGCGAGCGGCGCACGCCGTCGAGGCCCGACCCGAGGGCGACCGCGGTGGCCAGGTAGGAGTTCGCCGACCCGTCGCCGGAACGCAGTTCCACCCGGTTCCCGTCGGGGACGCGCAGGAGGTGCGTGCGGTCGTTGCCGCCGTAGGTGGCCTGCCGCGGGGCCCAGGTCGCCCCCGACGTCGTCGAGGTGGCCCCGCTGCGCTTGTAGGAGTTCACGGTCGGTGCGAGGACCGCCTGCATGGCCGGGGCGTGCTGCAGCAGACCGGCCACGAAGGAGTAGCCGAGATCGCTGAGCCCCAGACCGCGGGGGTCGGGACCCGTCGCCGGGAACCGCGAACCGCCCCCGGCCTCCTCGCTGCCCCACAGGGACAGGTGCAGGTGCATGCCGCTGCCCGTGCGGTCGGTGAACGGTTTGGGCATGTAGGTCGCGATCATCCCGCGCTGCTCGGCGAGCATCTGGATCACGTAGCGCAGGGTCGTGACCCGGTCGGCCGTGGTGAGCGCGTCCGCGTAGTGGAAGTTCTGCTCGAACTGCCCGTTGCCGTCCTCGTGGTCGGAGGCGTAGGGCCCCCAGCCGAGGTTCTCCATGACGTCGGAGACGGCCGTCAGGTGCTCGTACATGCGGGTCACCCCGCGGGCGTCGTAGCACGGCTGCGCGGCGTCGTCGGCGGCGTCGGCGGTCACCAGGCGGCCGCCGGCGCCGCGGCGGACGAGGAAGTACTCGACCTCCGCCCCGACCGAGAGGTCCAGGCCGAGCTCGGCGGCCCGGCGGAGCTGCTCGCGCAGCAGGACCCGGGGGGCGAAGGCGTAGGGACGACCCTCCACGTGCGGGTCGCAGTGGACCATCGCCAGCCCCGGGCGCACGAACGGCAGCGGGGTGTAGGAGGCGAGGTCGGGGACGGCGACCACGTCGGGGTCGGCCGGGACCTGCCCGAGGGCGCCGGCCGCGTACCCGGCGAACCCGCACCCCTCGTGCTGCAGCTCGTCGGCCGCCGAGACGGGGACCAGCTTGGCGCAGGGCTTGCCCGACAGCGTCGTGAACGTGGCGAGGAGGAACCGGACCCCGTCGGCGGCCGCCATCGAGGCCAGCGACTGGGTGGGGCCCGTCAGGGCGGCGGTCCCACCGTCGGTGACCCGCAGGTCGGGAGCGCCCGCGGGTTCGGGGCGGGGGGCGGCGCGCGGGACGGTGAGGGGCGGGGCTTCGGCGGTCACGGGTCCTCCTCGGACGTCTCATGTCAGAAGCTTTCGTCTACTGACATTCAACAAGCGAGGTGTTTCCGGCGGGTTTCCCCGCCGTCAACGACCCGTGACACCGAGAGGCGACCTCAGCGTCGCCGCGCCCCCCGGCCCCGGGACGACGGCGCGGCGGCATCCTCCTTCCGCTTGGAACGGCTCGCGGTGTCGGCGGCCCTGGTCAACCCGCGGGTGACGACGGAGGACCCCCGCCGCCGCTCCAGCCCGCGAGCCAGACGGCGGACACCCGCCGCGGCCACGGGCAGCAGGATCCCCGCGACGATCCAACGACGGACGAGGGTGGCGACGAGGGGCATGACGACCTCCGGGGGACGGGTTTCTCGGGGAGCTTCGGTCAGCGGGACGGTTCGAAGAGCCGGCGGAAGGTCGCCCCGGCCACCAGGGCACCGAGCAGCGGAGCCAGGATGAACAGCCAGAGCTGTTCCAGCGCAGCCGGTCCGGCGAACAGGGCGGGGCCGATGGAACGGGCGGGGTTGACCGAGGTGTTGGTCACCGGGATCGCGACCAGGTGGATCAGCGTGAGCGAGAGACCGATCGCCACCGGGGCCAGGCCGACCGGGGCCCGCTTGCCGGTCGCTCCGAGGATGACCACGAGGAACACCGCGGTGAGGACGGCCTCCACCACGAACGCCGAGGTCAGGTCGTAGCCGGCCGGCGAGCGGTCGCCGTAGCCGTTGCTGGCGAAACCCGAGGCGGCCGCGTCGAACCCGGCCCGGCCCGAGGCGACGGCGAAGAGGACGGCGGCGGCCACGACGGCCGCGACGACCTGGGTCCCGACGTAGGCCGGGACCGTGCGCCAGGGGAATCGGCCGGCCGCGGCGACGCCGACGGTCACGGCGGGGTTGAAGTGGCCCCCGGACAGGGGCCCGACCGCCCAGGCCAAGACGAAGACCGTGAGACCGAAGGCCAGGGCGACCCCGAGCCACCCGATGCCGGCGGTGGTGCCGTCGGCCAGGTCCACGGAGCCGGCGAGGACGGCGGCCCCGCAGCCACCGAGGACGAGCACGAAGGTCCCGACGGCCTCCGCGGCCAGGGCGTGGCGCAGCGGGGCGGGACCCGGTGCGGCGGTCTCGTCGGGGGTCGGCACCACGGTCGGCGCGGGCTCGGCAGGCATGGCGTCTCCTCACTGCTCGAAGGTTCCCCCGCGGCCCGGGACGGCCCGTCGGGGAACGGGCGAGAACCGCCCGGGATCAAGGTTTACACCGTAAGTTCAGGGCGGCCACCCGAGAGCTCGGGACGGAGGAGGACGGGGACCCCGACACACGCGTGGCGCGACAGTCCTGGAGATGATCTGTGCGTCGACGTCGGTGATACTGAGAGTGATCGGGCGTCGACGGCGTCACCATCCACCGGTGCTGGAGGCCTCGTGAGCGTGCCCCGACCGGGAGCCCCGCCCGCCGACGACGAGGCCCGACCGGCGGGCCCCGACCCGACGTCCGCCGCGCCACCCCGGCCCCGCCCGGACCTCCGACGCCTGCTGCCGGTCACCGGGGACGTCACGCTGCAGGTCGTCGCCCAGCTGGCGGCGCGGGCGCTCGGCACGAACGGGGCCGAGGTCACCCTCGTCGCCGACGAGCACGTCGCCCTCGCCACCGGTGGGCCCCAGGCGGGACCGCCGGGCCGCCGGCGCGAGCCCGAGCAGGCCTTCTGCACCCTCGTGACCGGGACGGACGCCCCCGTCGTGATCGACGACGCCCACGCCGACCCCCGGGTGGCCGAGCGCGAACCGGTCGTGCGCGGTGAGGTCGGGGCCTACCTCGGGGTGCCGTTGCGCACCAACCAGGACGGCGTCGTGGGGGCGCTCTGCGTCTTCGAGCGCCGGCCCCGGGTCTGGACCCACGACGACCTCGACCTGCTGCTGCGCCTCGCGGCGGCCGCCGCCGACCGGCTGACCATGGCGGGCCTGGACCACGAGCTCGGGGGCGCGGGCCGGCAGGAGGCGCTGGCCGGTGCCGCCCACGCGGCCGGGATCGGGTCCTTCTCCTGGGACGTCACCGACGACGTCCTGGTCTGGGACGAACCCCTGCTCAGCCTGTTCGGCTACGCACCGGGGACCTTCCCGGGGCACATCGCGGCCTTCAACTCCCGCCTGCACCCCGAGGACCTGGCCGCGACCGGTGCGGCCATCGAGGCGGCGCTGACGCAGCGGGGCGAGTACGCGGCCGAGTTCCGGGTCGTCCGTCCGGACGGCACCGTCCGGCAGGTGGCGGCGCGGGGCCGGGTGCTCGAGACCGCCCCGGGCCGGCCCTTCCTCGTGGGCGCCGTGACCGACGTGACCGCGCTGCGCGAACGCGACGCGCGCACCGCCGAGATCCTCGAGGACATGCCGGTCGGGTTCATCGCGCTCGACCGGGCGTGGCGCATCACCGCCATGAACAAGGAGGCCGAACGCGTCGCCGAGGAGAGCCGCGCGAACCTGGTGGGTCGCGACCTCTGGAGCTGCTTCCCGGGCACGTCGGGAACCGTCTTCGAGGAGAACTACCGTCGCGCGGTGGCCGAGCAGCGCGACGCCGTGTTCGACGCCTACTACCCCGCCCCGCTGGACGTGTGGCTCGAGATCCGCGCCAGCCCCGGACCCGACGGGCTCGCCCTGTACTTCCTCGACGTCACCGCCCGCCAGCGGGCGCTGCAGGCCGAGGAACTCTCCGCCCGCCGGATGCGGGGCGTCGCACAGTTCGCCCTCGCCCTGGGGCGCACCGACACCATGGACGACCTCGTCCGGACCATCGCCGAGGACGGGCTGCGGGAACTGGGTTGCAACGGCGGGTCGATCGCGATGGTCGACCCCGACGACGAGACCACCCTGCTCTCCCGGTTGGCCTCGAGCTACGGGGCCTCGGCCCAGCGCAGCTACGGGCGGCTGCCGCTGTCCGCGGACCTCCCGGTGGCCAAGACCGCCCGCACCGGTCGCCGGCTGCTGCTGCCCGACCGCCGGTCGTGCCTGGAGTACTCCGCCGCCATGCCCGCCGCCCTGGAGGCGACGGGGGCGCAGGCGTTCGCGACCCTCCCGTTGGTCATCGGCGGGCGGACCATCGGCGTCGTCGCCGCCGGGTGGTCCGAGGCGCAACCGTTCGACGCGGAGCAGATCAGCCTCCTGGAGACCTTCGCCGCCCAGTGCGCCCAGGCGCTGCAACGACTCGACGCGTTGCAGGCCGAACGCGACTCCGCGGCCCGGGTGGCCGGGCTCTCCCTGGCCCTGCAGCGGTCCCTGCTCGCCGACCTGCCCGACCTCGACCACCTCGAACTCGCGGCCCGCTACCTGCCCGCCGCGGACGAGGCCCAGGTCGGCGGCGACTGGTACGACGCGTTCACGGTCGCCGACGGCAGCACCTGCGTCGTGGTCGGCGACGTGACCGGGCACGACCAGGACGCCGTCGTGCAGATGGGGCAGCTGCGCAACATCCTGCGCGGCACCGCGCACGCGGTCGTGCACCCGCCCGCGGAGATCCTGCGCCGCCTCGACCACGCCATGCACGACCTGGCCCTCGGCGTCCTCGCGACGACCGTCCTGGCCACGATCGACCCGGCCCCGTCAAAGGGGACCGCGGGCGGGCGGACGGTGCGCTGGTGCAACGCCGGGCACCCCCCGCCGCTGCTCGTGCTCGCCGACGGCGGGGCCGAGCTCCTGGACCGCCCCGGCGACCTCATGCTCGGTGTCGGGGTGCCCACCGACCGCGTGGACCACACCCGGGACCTGCCCCCCGGTGCGACCCTGCTGCTCTACACCGACGGCCTCGTCGAGCGCCGCGAGGAGCTCCTCGACACGGGCCTGGTCCGGTTGCGGGACGCCGCCGGGCGGCTGGCGCACCTGCCGCTGGAGGAGTTCTGCGACGCGCTGCTGGAGCAGCTCGCGGAGGACAGCGTCGACGACATCGCACTGCTGGCCATCCGCGCGCACACCGCGGACGGGCCCCGACCGGGGCGGGAGGGCCCGACCGCGCCGCCGCGCGACCTCCGTCGCCGTCACCCCGCGTTCTGATCGGCGCCGCGCTGCGACCGGAGGGCCCCCGCGCTACCGTCTGAGCGTCTAACCTCAGGCTCCGCGCGTCCGGTTCCGACGCACCGTTCCCCGCGGAGGTCGGAGTGCCCCTCATGAAGCCCCGTACCGTCCGGTCACCCGGACGGGGTCGATGACCCACGACCCGTTCCTGCAGGCCCTGTCCGCCCTGGCCGACGCGGCCCAGGTCGAGACCAGGGCCTCCACGCTGCTGACCGGTTTGGTCGACATCGCCACCGAGCACCTCGCCGTCGACGGCGCCGGGATCATGGTGGCCGAGAGCTCCGGTCTCCGCCTGGCCTACGCCAGTCCCGACGGGTTCGACGCCCTGGAGCGCATCCAGGAGACGGCCGGCGAGGGGCCCTGCCACGACGCGCTCACGTTCGACGAGCCCGTGGTCGTCGACGACCTGAGCGACCCCGTCCAGACCGCGTGGCCGGAGTTCGTCGCCGGGGTTCTCGCGGCCGGGTACGGGTCCGTCCTCGCCCTCCCCCTCACCGGCGGGGGACGGACGTGGGGCACGCTCGACCTGTACCGCAGGGATCCCGGCACCTGGCGGCCGGCCGAGCTGGCGGGGGCCCAGGTCCTGGCCCATCTCGCCGTCGCCTACCTGACCGTCGCCGACGACCGGGACGAGGCCCGACGGGTCCAGCGCGAGCTCGCCCACGCCGGGACCCACGACGCGCTCACCGGCCTGCCGAACCGGGTGCTGCTCTTCGACCGGCTCGAGCAGGCCCTGAACGCGGCCCGCCGCGACGCGGGGCTGGTCGCGGTCTTCTTCATCGACCTCGACCGCTTCAAGTCGGTCAACGACACCTTCGGGCACGCCGCCGGGGACCTCGTGCTGACCCTGCTCGCCTCCCGGATGAGCGCCACCCTGCGCCGTGGCGACACGCTGGCCCGGCTGTCCGGCGACGAGTTCGTCCTCGTCAGCGCCGACCTGGCCGGCGACGACCCCGACGCCCGGCGGGCCCACGTCGACACGGTCACCGAACGGTTGCGCCACGCCCTGGCCCGACCGGTCCGCATCGCCGAGGTGGACCTCGTCGTGTCGGCCACCATCGGCGTGACCTTCGGCGGGGCCGGCAGCGACCCCGACGACCTGCTGGCCGACGCCGACCGGGCGATGTACCGGCTCAAGCACGCGGAACCGGGCGCCCGGGACCACCCGGGCGAGCCCCCCGAGCGCACCGGGTCGCACCCCGTGGTGCGGTCGGCCCGTCAGCTGGAACGGGAGCTGGTCCGCGCCACCGCCGAGGAGCAGCTCGAGGTCCACTACCAGCCCCTGGTGCACCGCGGCGGTCGGCGCTACGCCGTGGAGGCCCTGCTGCGCTGGCCGCACCCGCACCTCGGTCTGCTGGTGGCGACGGAATTCGTCGACCTCGCGGCCCGCTCGGGGCTGCTCGTGGGGATCGGGCAGTGGGTGGTGCGGCGGGTCGGCACCGACCTCGCCCGCTGGCGGGAACAGCGGCCGGACTCCGCACCCGCCGTCGTCTACGTCAACGTCAGCTCGCGGGAGATCCTCGACCCGGCCCTCCCCGAGGTCGTGGCGGAGACGTTGCGGGAGAACGGTCTTCGTTCCGACCAGCTCGGGCTGGAACTGCTCGAGGGCAGCTTCGCCGATCCCGAGGTGGTGACCCGGTTGCACGAGTACGTCGACCGTGGGCACCCGCTGTCGATCGACGACTTCGGGACGGGCTACTCGTCGCTGTCCCGGTTGGTCGACCTTCCCGTGCGGTTGGCCAAGATCGACAAGTCGTTCGTCGCCGGCATCGAGGGCGACCCCCGTCGCCGCGCGCTGGTCGACGCGGTGGTCACCGTGGCCGAGCACCTCGGCCTGCAGGTCGTGGCCGAAGGGGTCGAGACCGCGGCCCAGGCGTCGGCCGTCCGCGACGCCGGCTGCCACTACCTGCAGGGGTGGTGGTGCGGGGCGCCGGCGCCCCTCACCCGGTTGCTCGACGAGGCCCGCCCGTCCGGGTCAAGCGGTGACGCGGAGCTGCCGACACCTCCTGCGTGAGTTTTCGACCCGAGGAGTCGCGGCTGGAGGCCCTGGCCGCCTACCGCCTGCTGGAGACCACGTCCGAGTCCGGCGCCGACATCGCGGAGGAGGTCGCCGCCCTCACCCGGCTGGCCTCCCTCGTCACCGGCCTGCCGCTGGCCATGGTCAACATCATCGACGAGACCACGCTGGTGCAGCTCGCCACGGTGGGGATGGATCCCGGCGCCTTCCCGCGGGAGGAGACCCCCTGCGGGGTGCACTTCCTCGACGGCGCGCTGGTCCACACCTCCGACGCCAGCCAGGACGCCCGCTTCGCCGACAACGCCTTCGTGGACGGCCGGCTCGGCGCGCTGCGGGCCTACGCCTCGGCCCCGCTCATCACGCTCGACGGCCACGCCCTCGGCACGCTGTGCGTCGCCGACACCCGCCCGCGGACGCTCACCCCCACCCAGCTAGCGGCGCTCGACGACCTGTCCCGCGTCGTGCTGTCGCTGTTCGAGCGCCGTCGCGAGGCCCAGGTCTCGGCCCGCCACGCGGCCGAGGCCGACGAGCAGCGCACGCTGACCGAGCTGCTGATGGCCGAGATCGACGAGCGCAACCGGCTCACCGAGGCCGTCCTCTCCAGCGTCGGGGTCGGCATCGTCGTCTCCGACACCGCGGGGCACATCGTCTCCAGCAACGCGACGGCCACCGAGTGGCTGGGGCCGATCGACCCCGACCTGACCCTGTCCGGGCAGGTCATGGAGTTCTCCGTCCGCCACCGCGACGGGGTCACCCCGATGGCTCCCGAGGAGCTGCCGCTGCGCCGCGCGCTGCGGGAGGGCCCCGTCGACGGCATCGAGCTCGTCACCTGCGCCCCCGGGCGCCCGGACCGGGCGCTCATGTGCTCGGGTCGCCCGCTGGTGGGTGAGACCGGCGACGTCACCGGTGCGGTGGTCGCGTTCCACGACATCACGCCGCTGCGCGAGCGCGAGGACCTGCTCCGGGCGGCCCACGAGCAGCTCGGTCGGCACGCCGAGGAGGCGGCCACGCTGGCCCGGGCCGCGCGCACGGTGACCGCGGCCGCGGACCCCCGCCTCGCGGTCTGCGAGGTAGCCCGGGAACTGACCGGCGCCGACGTCGTCCTGCTGCTGCAGCCCGCCGACGACGGGGTCCTGCGCCCGACGGCCACCGTGGGCCTGGGCGACGACCCGGTCCCCTCGTTCCCCCTGCCGGGTGCGGGGGCGACGGTGGGCGCACCGGGCAGCCGGGGCAGCCTGGCCGGGACGGCCTTCCTCGGCGAGGAGCTGCTCTTCGTCGCGGACGTGCTGTCCGACCCGCGGGCGGACACCGAGCTCGCCCGGCGCTGCCGGATCCGGTCGGGCGCCTGGCAACCGGTGGTGATGGCCGACGGCCGCACGATCGGTGTCCTGGTGCTGGCCTGGCGGGAGACGGTCGAGACCCTTCCCGGCACGACCCGGTCCATGCTGGCCGCGCTGGCCGGGGAGGCCGCGCACACGCTGGAGCGCGCGGTGCTGCTGGACCGGCTCGCCCAGGCCGCCGACCACGACCCCCTCACCGGACTGCCCAACCGCCGCACCTGGGACCGCGCGACGGACCAGGAGATCGCCCGGGCCGCCCGGACCGGGTGCCCGCTGACGTTCATGATCGTCGACCTCGACCACTTCAAGAACTACAACGACACCGCCGGGCACCTGGCCGGCGACGAGCTGCTGCGCGCCTTCGCAGCGGCGGCGCGCGACTGCCTGCGCGAGGTGGACGTCCTCGCCCGCTGGGGCGGGGAGGAGTTCGCCGTCGCGCTGCCCGGCTGCTCGGCCGCCGACGCCGTCGCCATCGCCGACCGGATCCGGGCCAACGTCCCGGCCGCCCAGACGGCCACGATCGGGGTGGCGCAGTGGAGCGTCGGGTCCACCGCGGTCGAGGTGCTGGCGCGGGCCGACGCCGCCCTCTACGCCGGCAAGCGCTCCGGCCGGGACCGGACGGTGGTGTCCGGGGCCGAACTGTCGCTGCTGGGCGGTCAGTAGTCGACGCGCCCCCCGTGGGCGAGCCAGGCGCGGAAGGGGGCCGGGGAGTTCTCGTCGCGGCGTTGCTGGACCGGGACGCGCCACTCGTCCCGGGGCGTGTCGAACAGGTCGTAGAAGGCCCGGTCGTCGAAACCACCCCGGGCCGCGTCGTGCCGGTCGGCGGCGAACACCACCCGTTCCACCCGGGCCCACAACGACGACGCCAGGCACATCGGGCAGGGTTCGCAGCTGGAGTACAGCGTGGTCCCGGCCAGGGTGAACGTGCCGAGCACCGTGCAGGCGGCCCGGATGGCCTGGACCTCGGCGTGGGCGGTCGGGTCGTTGTGCGCGGTCACCCGGTTCACGCCGGTGGCGACCACCGCCCCGTGGCGCACGACGACGGCCCCGAACGGCCCCCCGCCCCCGCTGACGTTCTCGACCGCCAGCCGCACGGCGAGATCCAGGAACACCTGGTCGGTTCCGGTCGGGGCCGCGGCCGTCGCCGCCTCCCCCGTGGTCCGCAGCCCGGTCGGGTTCATCGGTTCACCTCTCCCAGGCCGCCGGAGCCGGCGGCACGTCGTCGCGGGCCACCACGGCCTGGATCAACCCGTAGGGCCGGTCGTCCGCATGGAACACCTCGCCGGCGTTCTCGGTCCCGAAACGCTGCAGGTCGTAGAGGAAGTGGTGCTTGTTCGGGGCCGCGAGGCGCACCTCGGCGACCTCGGGCACCGTCTCGATCGCCGCCCGGCCCATGTGCCAGAGCGTCTGCTGCAGGGCGAGGGAGGGCAGGGTCGCGAACTGGGTCACGAAGGCGCCCTTGACGGCCTCGTAGGCCGCGTCGGGGTCGAACCCGGCGCCGAAATCCCCGGCGTCGATCACCGCGGGGTCGTAGCGCCAGCTCGCGACCAGCGACGTGGCCATCACGCGGTCGTCGGTGGGGGTGAGCGTCGTGTACTCGTCCACCAGGAAGTCCCTGAAGGAGGACCCGGTGGACTTCAGCACCGTGAACTCCTTGAGCCCGGCCACCACGTGCGCCTCCTGCGCGCCCCGCTTGCCGGACACGGTGACCGCCACGGTCCGCACCTCCGAGCCCGAGCGGGTCCAGGTGTGGTCGTGCTCCTCCCCCGCGACCCGCGCCCGCGTCCAGGGGTAGACGTCGACGTCGATCCGGGCCGCCGTCACGGGGCCGGTGCGGTCGACGAAGTGCCGGGCCAGGTCGAGCGCGTACCGTTCCACGCTCGTGATGCCCTTCTCCTTGGCGAAGGCGTAGATCACGTTCTTCTGCGTGTCGGTGGGCAGGACCTTGGTCTGGTCCCCCGTGAGGTAGGCGTCGGCGAAGTCGCCGCGCAGCGTCGAGGTGACGTTCAGGTCGACGATCTCGTGGCGCGGGGTGTCGCGCTGGAAGCGCACGACACGGTTCTCCGCCTTGCCGTACTGGTGACCCGCCAGGACGATGGCCATCCGGTGTCAGCTCCCTCGGTAGGTGGAGTAGGCGAACGGGGACAGCAGCAGCGGAACGTGCAGGTGCGGGCGGTCGGGTGCGACCGCGACCCCGACCAGCACCTCGGGGAAGAACGTCTCCCGCCCCTGCTGCTCGAACCAGAGGCGGGTCGCGAACCGGATCCGGTAGTCACCGGGGGGCAGGTCCTCGGCCAGCCGGAGCCGACCGTCGGCGTCGGTCACCCCGCCGCCCCGGGGTTCACCGCCCAGGGTCGAGAGGTCGACCACCACCCCGACCGCGGGGATGCCCGTGGCGGCGTCGAGCACGTGGGTCGAGAGGCTGCTCACGCGTCCACCAGCCGTTCCAACCGGAGCCGGGTGATCGCGGCCAGCTCCCGACGCAGGATCGCGCGCTCGGTGACCGGGTCGTTGCCGAGACGCGCCTCGAGGATGTCGAGGAGTTCCTCGCCGCTGCGCCCGGAGGCGCACACGAGGTAGACGTGACCGAACCGCTCCTCGTAGCGGAGGTTCCCCGCCGCCAGGCGCTCCCGGACGGCGACCCCTGCGGCCAGCGCTCCCGCCTGCTCGCTGCGCGAGGCGGTGCTCTCGCTCCGCTCGCCGATCCGGGGGTGGGCGGCCAGGGCCCGGTCGACGTCCGCCTCGGAAGTGCGTGCGAGTTCCGACACGGCCGCCTCCAGCAGCGCGGCCCGGTCGCCGAACGGGCGTCGCGCGGTCACCCGGCGCGCCCAGTCCGGTGCGTCGCAACAGCTCCGCAGCCGCTCCTCGCAGGTGGGCCCGGGCAGGGCGTCGAGCTCGGCCACCCGCATCAGTCCTCCCCCGGGAACGTCCGGACCCCGAGGTGCTCGCGCAGCGTCGTCCCCGTGTACTCGGTGCGGAAGAGCCCCCGCCGTTGCAGTTCGGGCACGACGGTCCCGGTGAACGCCTCGACGCCGGCCGGGAAGTGCGTGGGAACGGCCAGGAACCCGTCGCACGCCCCCGCGTCGAACCATCGCTCCATGGTGTCCGCCGCCGTCGTGGGCGATCCCACGACCTTGAGGTAGCTGCCCTCGGCGAAGTACCGGGCGGTCTGCAGGATCGACAGCCCGCCGCGGCGGGCGACGTCGAGGATCGCCGCCCGGTGCGACTTCCCGGCATTGCTCTCGGGCAGGTCCGGCATCGGGCCGTCGAGGTCGTGCCGGCGCAGGTCGTACCCACCGGCGAGGGGGATCAGGTTGCTGACCGCGAGGTCCTCGGGGATCAGGTCCCGCATCCGCTCCGCGAGGGCCCGCGCCGCCTCGTCGGTGCGGTCGACGATCGGGGTCATGCCGACCAGGATCTTGACGTGGTCGGGGTCGCGACCGAACGCCTCCGCGCGGGCCCGGATGTCGTCCCGGAACTCCCGCGCCGCCGTGATCTCGGACTGGAGCGTGAACACCACGTCAGCGGTCCGGGCGGCCAGGGCCCGGCCGGGTTCGGAGGCCCCGGCCTGGAAGATGACCGGACGACCCTGGGGGCTGCGCCCCGTCGTCAACGGCCCCCGGACCCGGAAGAACTCCCCCTGGTGGCGGAGGAAGTTCATCCGGTCCAGGTCGAAGTAGACGCCCTTCTCCTTGTCCCGCAGCATCGCTCCGGGTTCCCACCCGTCCCAGAGACCGGTGACGACGTCGACGAACTCCTCCGCCCGACGGTAGCGACGACCGTGCTCCACGTGGGTGTCGAGGCCGAAGTTCTGCGCCTCCTCCTGGTTGAAGGAGGTGACGAGGTTCCACCCCGCCCGCCCCCGGCTGACGTGGTCGAGCGTCGCGAAGCGCCGGGCCAGGTTGTAGGGGTCGTTGAACGTGGTGGTCGAGGTCGCCGCCAGCCCGAGGCGGTCGGTGACCATCGCCAGGGCGGGCAGCAGCACGGTGGGGTCGAGGTGGATGGAGCGGGGGTTCGCGGCCCCGTAGGTGTCACCGGCCAGGATGTCGTTGCTGCGCCGGACCGCGGCCTGGTCCTCGAAGAACAGGGCGTCGAGCTTGGCGTCCTCGGCCAGCCGCGCAGCGCGGACGTAGTGCTCGATGCCGAGGTCGAGCTCGGGAACGGCGTCGGGCAGGCGCCAGGCGCCGAGGTGGTAACCGGGGAACAGGAACAGGGCGAGACGGAGGGAACGTCCGGTCATGGGTCGGCCTCGATCGGTCGGGGGGACGGGGATCGGTGGGTCGATCCGACGTCAGCGACCGTGCGCGATCTGCCCCGGCGCCCAGGCCGACTCGTGCGGCCCGGCGGACGTGCGGGGCGGGACGGGGGCGGTGGGCGTCACGGCGACCTCCGATCCGGGACGGGAACCTGGTGGCGGTGGTCCTCCAGGGAGAACCTTCCCCGACGCTAACCGCGCATTGTTTCGACGGCGTGACACCTGAGAGACGGTCGATGGCGACCCGGTGGGCGCGTGGCGGAGGGCGGGGACCAGGAGAGGTTTCAGCGGACCCCGTCGGTGGGGCGGCGCGACCGCTTGTCCGCGTACATGCCCGCGTCGGCCGCCGCGAGGGCGGTGTCGACGTCCTGGCCCGCACTCCACGCGGCGTGGCCGACGGAGGCGGAGGTGATGAGCCGGGTCCCGTCGTCGAGATGGACCCCCACTGCGGCGAGGCGCCGGGTCAGCTCGCCGACGACGGGCTGCGCACGAGCGGGCAGCAGCGCGACGAACTCGTCCCCGCCGATGCGGGCGACGAACCCCTCCGAGGGGCGGGCCGCGTCGCGCAGCACGTCCGCGACGGCCCGCAGCACCGCGTCGCCGGCGGCGTGCCCGTGGCCGTCGTTGACCGCCTTGAACCCGTCGAGGTCGACCACGACGAGGATGCCGGCGCCCTCCGGGACCCGGGCCACGTCCTCGAAGAACCCCCGGCGGTTGGCGACGCCCGTGAGCGGGTCGGTGCGGGAGAGTCGTTCCAGCTCGGCCTGGGCCTCGATGCGCCGCGTCACCTCCTCGGCCAACCGTTCGTTGGCCTCGGCCAACCGGTTCTGCAGGAGGATCCCCGGCAGGGTCGTGATCGGGGCGATGAGCAGCGGGAGGATCAGCGGCGCCCAGTCCGCGACCTCCGCCCCCACACCGGAGCCGAAGTCCAGGTCGAAGACCAGGTAGACGAGGTGCGTGAGGGTCCAGGAGAGCACCGCCGCGGTGAGGACCCAGACCAGGGTCGGGCGGACGACCGGGCGGCGCGCGGAGCCGCGCGACCCCACCCCCCGACGTCGTCCCATGATCTTCCCTCGGTCCACCCCCGGACCGCCTTGAGCCGAGACGCGCTCCATGGTCACGACCGGAGGCGCGCGAGACGAACGGGGCCGCCCCCGGTCCCCCGATCGGACCGGCGTCGTCACCCGGCGCTGTGGCAGACTCGGCGGCGCGAGAACCCGCCCCTGTAGCTCAGTGGTAGAGCGCCCGCCTTGTAAGCGGATGGTCGTCGGCTCGATTCCGACCAGGGGCTCCACCCGGGCCCGACGCGCGCGGGGCCGGGGCACGGGGCACGGTGGAACGATGGACGCTTCCCCGGACCGCCACCGCCCCGAGCACCGCGACGGCCTCGACGACCTGACGGTGTGGCGGATCGACGCCCCGCTCGGCCTGCTGCTCGTGGGTGCGGGGGTGGCCACGGCCATCGACGCGGCCACCCGTCGGGCGGGCGGGTCGGGCGTGCTGCGGTGGGCCGGTCAGGGCACGGTGGGGCTGACGCTGATCAACGCGGGCCTGTCGGTGTTCGGGGAAGCCGTGAAACGCCGAGCGGTCCACGAGACGAAGGCCCTCCTGGCCGACGCCGCGACCGGCCCGGGAACCGACGACGACGCCGGGACGCACCCGCTGGACGGACGCGCCCCGGCTCGGGTCGTGGACCTCAGTGGGCGGCCAGGTCCTGCAGGCCGTCGACCAGGGCGGGGCGGGCACAGCTCGTGGTGAGCTCGACCGAGCTGCGGGCGTCCGCGGCCGCCTGGACCGACTCCATGATGTCCAGGACGTGCAGGGCCAGCTCGTCGGAGGCCCGGTGCGCGCGGCCTTCGGCGAGGCTCAGGGCGAGGTCGGCCAGACCGTAACCGCGCCCGGAGTTCACGAACCCCGCGAGCTCGCCGACGTCGACCCAGTTCTCGTCCGGCCCCTCGGCCCCGGGGGCCGGCGCGGTCTCGGCGGAGTAGAGCTGGACCGGCCCGGAGAACATGTTCGGGTCCGGCACCGACAGCGTCCCTTCGGTGCCGTACACCTCGATGCGCGGGAGCTGGGCGGCCCAGGTGTCGAAACTCATGATGAGTGTCGACAGGGCACCGTTCTCGTGCTCCAGGATGCCGGTGATGTGCGTGTCGATGGTGACCGGGAACTGCTCCCCGGCGCGCGGACCGCTGCCGATGGTCCGCCGGTCCTGCGGGCGGGCGGAGGCCCCGACGACCCGACGGACCGGACCGAGCAGGTGCACCAGCGAGCTGACGTAGTACGGGCCCATGTCGAGCAGGGGCCCACCGCCGGGCTGGTAGTAGAAGTCCGGCGAGGGGTGCCAGCGCTCGTGGCCGGGGGTGGTCATGAACGCGGTGGCGGAGTGGGCGAGCCCGATCCGGCCGTCCTCCAGCAGCTTCCGGGCCGTCTGCACCCCGGTGCCGAGCACGGTGTCGGGGGCGCAGCCCGCCCGCACCCCGGCCGCCGCGGCCGCCTTGACGACCTCGCGACCGTCGGCGACCGTCATCGCCAGCGGCTTCTCGCCGTAGACGTGCTTGCCGGAACCGATGGCCGCCCGGGCGACGTCGGCGTGCATGGAGGGCAGGGTCAGGTTCAGCACCGCGTCGACGTCGGCGGCGGCGAGCAGGTCCTCCAGGGAGGACACCCGGGCCCCGTGGGCGTCCGCGAGGGCCTGGGCCCGGGCGGGGTCGAGGTCGCAGACGGCCTGCACCTGCAGCTGCGGCAGCTTGGCGAAACTGGCCGAGTACTGGCCGCTGATGTTGCCGGCGCCGACGATGCCGACGCGCAACGGGGAGTTCATCGGGCCGCCCACAGCAGCCCCCTCTCGATGATGGTGCGGACGTTGGGGTCCTCCAGGATCTCGACGCGGTGGCCGGGTGTCGAGACGAAGATGCGTCCCTCGCCCCACTGCCGGGTCCAGATCGCCGGGGAGGTCACCGGGCGGTGCCACGGGTCCCAGGGCCGGACGGCCTGCGTCGTCGTGGCGAGCACGTCGATGTAGTCGTCGGTCAGGACCCAGTACTGCTCGGTCACCAGGTCGAAGTCCTCGATGCCCTGGGTGATCGGGTGCGAGGCGGCCTCGGGAGCCATCTCGATGCGGTGCGGCATGTAGTTGTCGGACTGCTCCCCCGTGCGCTCCTCCGGGGTCTTGCCGGGGTGGCAGGCGAACTGGCCGCCGACGAAGTGCAGGTAGTCGGAGGAGTTGCGGTAGGAGTCCGCGATTCCGCCGTGCCAGCCGCCGAACCCGGTGCCGTTCTCGACGGCCGTCATCAGCCCCTCGAGCTCGTCCTTCTCGATCGTGCTCATGGTGTTGCACTGCACGATCAGGTCGACGCCGGCCATGTACCCGCCGTCGGCGTACACCTTGGGCGAGTCCTCGACCCGCACCTCGAAGCCGTTGTCGCGCAGGTGGGGGATGAACAGGTCGGTGGCCTCGACGGGCTGGTGCCCGTCCCACCCGCCCCGGACGACCAGGGCGTTTCTCGCACTCACGATGAGGAACCTCTCAGTGTCACTTGGAGAACCCGGCGGTGAGGCCGGAGAGCAACTGGCGACGCCCCACGATATAGAGCACCAGGATCGGGAGGGTGGTGAGGACCACCGAGGCGAGCACGGCCGGGATGTTGACGGAGTACTGGCCCTGGAAGGACCACAGCGCCAGCGGCAGCACCCGCAGGTCGGGCCGGTCGGTCAGCACCAACGGCAGCAGGAACGAGTTCCAGACCTGCAGCCCCTGGTAGATGGTGACCGTCACCAGCGCCGGCTTGGTGAGCGGGAAGGCCAACCGCCACATCGTCCCCCACTCGCTGCAGCCGTCCAGCCGCATCGACTCGAACAACTCGTTCGGGACGTCGCGGATGAAGTTGGACAGGATGAGGATCGTCAGCGGCAGCGCGAAGGCGATCGAGGGGAGGATGAGCGCCTGGAGCGTGTTGTAGAGCTCGAGCTTGATGATGATCAGGTAGACCGGGATGATCGTCGCCTGCAGCGGGATGGCCAGCCCCATGAGGAACAGGGAGTTGACCGAGCGCAGGAAGCGTCCGCCGCCGCCCCGCACGATGGCGAAGGCGCACATGAACGACATCAGCACGGCCGGGACGACGGCCCCGACGGTGACGATGACCGAGTTCATGAAGTAGCGGGCGAAGTCCGAGGCCAGGACGAGCTGGTAGTTGTCCAGCGACGGCGAGGTCGGCGGGGCCATCGGGTTGGAGCCGTAGTAGCCCGCGGAGGTCTTGAAGCTGGTGATGACGATCCAGTAGATCGGCACCACGACGATGAGCAGCCAGAAGATGCTCACCACCCCGGCGGGGATGTTGGGGCGCGACGTGCTGCCGCCCTTGCGCGTGGGGCGGGAGCCGCCCTGCGGGGCGCCGGCCGAGGTCCCGCTGGGGATGCCGCTCACGGTGTCGGTCGCCATGGCTCAGGCCCCTTCCAACTGGCTGGAGTTCGCGTCCTTGCCGCCGAGGCGGCGCAGCAGCAGCGCGAGGGCCAGGCCCACGAGCACGAGGATGACCGCGATGACGCTGGCCGACCCCATGTCGCTGGACCGGAAACCGCGCAGGTACATGTCGAGGGCCAGCACCCGGGTCGCGTCGGAGGGGCCACCCCCGGTGAGCACGAAGATCAGGTCGAAGAAGGTCAGCGACCCGACGACCATGAGCGTCGAGGACGTGATGATCGTGTACTTGAGCTGCGGCAGCGTGATCGAGAAGAACTGCCGGACCCGGCTCGCCCCGTCGATCTGGGCGGCCTCGTACATCGAGGTGGGGATCTGCCGGACCCCGCCTTGGTAGATGAGGGAGTGGAACGGCACGAACTGCCAGCTCACGATGAACACCACGACGCCCATGGCCAGCGCGGGCTCGCCGAGCCAGTTCTGCCGCAGCCAGCCGATGCCCAGGCCGGCCCCCAGACCGAAGTTCGGGTCGAGCAGCGCCTTGTAGGCGATGGAGATGGCGGCCGCGCTGAGCAGCAGCGGCACGAAGTAGACGACCGCGAGGACCGCCCGGTACCGCTGGTGCCCGGCGATGAAGACCCCCAGCAGCAGGCTGATCGGGGTCTGCACCGCCCAGGAGAGGATCATCACCAGGAAGGTCTTCCACAGCGCCGAGAGCAGCGAGGGGTCGGTGAGCACGGCGGACCAGTTGTCGAGGCCCGCGGGGGTGATCGCGCCGATGCCGTCCCACCTCATGAAACTGAGGTAGAAGACCCCGAGGAGGGGGACGATCCCGAAGGCCAGGAACATGAGCAGGGCCGGCAGGGTCATCCAGGCCAGGGAGCCGGTCTTGCGCCCCGTGGCCACAGGAACCTGGTTTCGGGCGGCCCCGGGGGCCGCCGTGCTCACCGCGGTCACTGCCCGAGGACCGCGTTCATGTTGTCGGCGAACTGCTGCGGCGTGATGGTCAGGCCGAACAGCTGCTCGATGTTGTTCAGCAGGGCCTCGGCCGCGGCCGGGGACAGGGCCTGGTCCCAGGACTGACCGAAGTAGGGGGCCGCCGAGGCGGTGTCGTAGATGAACTTGAGGAAGTCCTCGTCCTCGGAGCCGGCGAACAGGCTGTCGGACCCGTTGACGATCGGGACGTTGCCGTTCTCGACCCAGAGCTTGTTCTGGTCCTCGGAGTTCAGGATGTCGGCGCAGTACTTCTTGGCGACCTCCTTCTGCTCGTCGGTCGCCTTGGAGGAGATGGCGTAGTAGGAGGCGGGGTTGCCGACCGTGTTGTTCGGGTCACCCTTGCCGCCCTGCACGGACGGGAAGTTGCTCCACGCCAGGTTGCCGCCGCTGACGAAGTCGCCGCCCTCGGACTTCATGCTGCCGTAGGTCCAGGCGCCGTGGAGCATCATGGCGGCCTTGTCGGTGTAGAGCACGGCCAGGTCGGCGTTGGAGTCGGCGGTGATCGACTCGAAACCGTTGATGAACCCGTTGGCCTTGACCAGGTCCTGGACCATCGTGAGGGCCTGGATCGCCTCGGGGGCCGACCACGAGTTCGCCTCGCCCTTGTAGATGGCGTCGAACAGCTCCGGCCCGCCGATGCGGTCGAAGAGGAACTCCAGCCACATCATGTTGGTCCAGCGCGACTGCCCGCCCAGGGAGAACGGGGCGACACCGGCGGCGTTGAACTGCGGCACCAGGGCCATGACCTCCTCCCAGGTGGTGGGGAGGGCGGCGCCGACCTTGTCGAAGACGCGCTTGTTGTAGTACATGACGATCGGCGAGACGGTCTCGTTCGGGACCGCGTAGATCTTGTCCTCGACGGTGGCCGCCGCGAAGGCGCTGGTGAACAGCTTGCTCTTGTAGTCGCTGTTCTCGTCGAACCACGAGGTCAGGTCCTCGACCTGGTCGTTCTTCACGTAGTCGGCCAGACCGCCGCCGCCCCAGGTCCAGATCAGGGTCGGGGCCTGGTTGGCCCCGATGGCGGTACGGATCTTGGTCTTGAACGCGTCGTTCTGGAAGGCGGTCGAGGCCAGCTGGGTGTCGGCGTTGGCGTCGTTGAAGGCCTTGATGCCGGCCGTGCGGATCGCCTCACCGGGCGCCCCGGTGAGGATCCAGATGCTGGCCCCACCCTCGGCGGCCTGCCCCGGGCCCGAGGACCCCCCGCACGAGGCGAGGACACCCGCACCGACGGGCGCCGCCATCGCCAGGGCCAGGAAGGACCGTCGAGAAGTTCGGTTCTGATCCACGTCGATCTCCGTTGAGCCGGGCCGCGTCGTCGCGGCGTCCCGACGGGGGGCCCGTGCGCCACCCCGCGCTGCTTGCCGATTCCTGTCGAAAGATTTCGCTAGGAAGTCCGTCCCCGGACCATAGGACGCCCCTTCCGAGGACGTCAAGCACGACTGCGGGAGACGGGGTCACGAGTCGCTAACGGTCCAGTCGAGGTATCGGAACGACGCCGTTCAGCAGTTCGGACCGTCCCACAGGACCGGCGGGAGATCGATCGCTTCGGTCCCTTGTCTCGAAAACTTTCGTGGGCTTATGGTGCGACGACGCGGTGCGGTCACCTACGCTCCCCGCAACCACCGGTGACGATCATCCGATCCGCGCGGGACCACCCGGCACTGGCGTGTCCAGACCAGAGGCAGGAGCCAGCCATGACGAGTTCGGCAGGGACGCCGGCCGCCCGTCGGACGACCCGACCCACCCTGGCGACCATCGCGGCCTCGGCCGGGGTGTCGGTCGCCACCGTGTCCAAGGTGGTCAACGGGCGCGACGACGTGGCCGAGCAGACCCGTGCCCACGTCCAGGCCCTGCTGCGCCAGCACGACTACGCCTCCCCCACCACCCGCCGGGTCGCGGCCGGGACCACGGTGGAGTTCCTCATCAACGGGGTGTTCGCTGCCTACGCCACCGAGGTCGTCGACGGGGTGATCACCGAGGGCGCCGAGTCCGGGACGTCGGTCGTCGTCGGGAAGATGCAGGACGCCTCCCGCCTGGGCCGGGCGCCCGGGGTCTGGGCGCGCGAGCTGAAGGTCGCCGGGCGGGCCGGGGTCGTCGTCGTGACCGGCGAGCTCACCGGCGACCACGTGGACGCCCTGGCCGAGGTGGGACTGCCGCTCGTGGTCATCGACCCGGTGAACCTCCCGCGCAGCTCGGTGACCAGCGTCGGGTCGACGAACTTCACCGGTGGATTCACCGCCACCCAGCACCTGCTCGGGCTCGGCCACCGGCGGATCGGCTACGTCGGCGGGCCCCCGAAGTCCGGCTGCAACCAGGCCCGTCTGCACGGCTACCGGGCCGCGCACGAGGTCGCCGGGGTGCACCCGCGCCCCGAGCTGATCGGCAACCAGAACTTCGACTACGAGTGCGGGCTGGAGCTCGGGGCACGGATCCTGGCCCTGCCCGACCCGCCGACCGGCATCGTGGCCGGGAGCGACTCGATCGCCCTCGGGGTCATCGAGGCGGCCCGCCGCCGGGGCCTGCGCGTCCCCGACGACCTGAGCGTCACCGGGTTCGACGACACCGAGCTCGCCGCCGCGGCGACCCCGCCGCTGACCGTCATCCGCCAGCCGCTGCACGAGATGGGTCGGGTCGCCCTGCGGACCGTCCTGCGGATGGCCGCGGGCGAGACGCTCGACTCCCACCACGTCGAGCTCGCCACCCAGCTCGTCGTCCGCGGCTCCACCGGCCCCGCCCCCCGCTGACCGTCCGCCCCGTCGCCTTCGTGAACGGCACAGGGGGCCTTGTGCTCGATCACCGGGCGCAGGGTCCCCCTCTGCCGGCCCTCACCCCGGCGGGCGCCGCCGCCGCCACCACCGGCGCGGGCGCGGCGCCGGGTCGGTGGGCGCGGGGTGGACCTCGGGCGCGGGCGGGGCGGGGTTGGCCGCGCGCCAGGCGGCCAGGCACCGCTCGCGGTCGAGCAACGGGGTCGCGAGGGGAACGCCGAGCTGCGGGCGGCGGTACTCGGCCAGCAACCGCTCGTTGAAGTCCTCGACGACGACCGTCACCGCGTGCTCGTCGGCCCGGGCGGGCATCGACTCCACCAGGCGGGCCCGTTCCAGCCGGAAGGCGAGGTAGGGCGGCAGCATCGCCGAGACGTCGAGGTCCTCGGCCCGGGCCTTCGCCGCCGCCCAGTCCTCGCCCGAGAACGGCTTGTCCAATCCGGGCAGCGGCTGCCCGGCCCCGCGCAACCCGTCGAACTCACCGCGCTCGGTCGCCTCGCGGACGAGGCGTTCCACCCAGTCTTCGAAGGTCACGTGCGGCGGTTTGCGGTCCACCGACCCATCGTCGCCGAGCCGGGAAGCGGACGCAGCCGCGGCGTTGTTGTCCCGGCATGACTCAGCCTGGTTCCGCCGGTTTCCGCGTCACCCGCAACGACGAGGCGTCGCGCTTCGAGGGGCGCCTCGACGGGGAGCTGGTCGCGATCGCCGACTTCGTCGAGACCGGACGCAGCCTCACGATGACCCACACCGAGGTGCTGCCCGCCCACGAGAACCAGGGCCTGGCGACCACGCTCGTCGACGCGGCCTTCCGCGACGCCCGCGAACGAGGGCTGCGCATCGTCCCGGCCTGCTCCTTCGTCCGCCTGCACGCGCGACGGCACGCGGAGGACTTCGCCGACGTGCTCGCGCCCCGGTAGGGGCGTGGCCGCCGTGGGCGGTCCGGGAGGAGGACCCGCGGCTGGGGCTGCGCGACGCCAAGGAGGTGATCGACGACCTGGCGGTCTGACGGTTCCCCCGACGGGGTCGCAGCGGCGGGGCACGGCTCAGCGGCCCCGGCGTTCCCGCAGGGGCCGGTCGTCACCGTCCTCGACGTAGCTGACCTCGACGTCGAACAGCTCGTCCCGCAGCGCGTGGGCCAGCCGGAGCCCCTCGGCCTGCCACGCCCGCTCCTCCTCCGCGTCGGCGAAACGGAAGTCGGTCCGGGCGACGGCCTCGAAGCGCGCCTTTCACGCCCGGAGCCGGGCCACGAGGTCGGCGCTCACCCCGAGGGCGGCCAGGTCGACCGGACCGTAGTGGTCGGAGTCCGTGTCCCAGGCCGGGTCACCGTCGTCCCACTCCGCCATCACCTTCAGCGCGAGCGGACGACGCTCCTGCCGGTGTGCGTCTCCGCCGGCCGCGGTCCACGGGCGGGTCAGAGCAGGTCGACCGGGGACCCCGGCAGCGGGTACCAGTCCGGCGTGGATCCCCCCGCCGCGGTGATCACGGCGGCGACGGCGACGAGCAGCAGGATCCCGACGACGATCCCGGTCGCGCGCTCGCCGGCGAGGACGCGGCGGACGGAGACCCGGGTACCGCGTTGCAGGGAGGCCCCGCCCGGCCCGAACCAGCCGGTGAGCAGACCGAGCAGCCCGCCGAGGGCGAGCAGGACGGGACGGTCGGGGCGGTCCACGACCCCTTGCCCCGCGATGAGCCCGGCCAGGAACGCGCCACTGATCCCCACCAGAACGGGCAGGATCGAGGCCAGCAGGGTGCTGAGCAACGAGCGCAGGACGTTCCACGGCGCGCTGAACCCGGCCACCCAGGCGTCGCTGGCCCGGGGCCCGGCCTCCCACCGACGCCGGAACAACCCCGCCGCGGTCCGGTCGACGGTGCGGAACAGGGTCGCGCCGAGCACGGCGATGACGAGGCCCGCGGTGGGGGCCACGGCGAAGACGCCCACGAGGGCGAGCAACCCGGCCGCGATCGTCCAGGTGCGCTGCGGACGGGCCGGTTGCCCGTTCGTGCCGAGCGGCGGGCCCGCCTGACCGGCGGGCCGACCGCGACCGGGGGTCGGCGCGACCGGCGGCGGGACCGGTCGTCGGGCCGGGTCCGGGCCGGGCGCCGACGGGATCCAGCCCGGCGGGGCCTGCTGCACGCGCGGGAGCTGCGCGGTCGCGTCCGCCGGCGGGCCGGGGGGCGGGACGGCCGGCGCGGCACCGGAGGCGGCCGGGCCGGTCGGGGCGGGACGGTAGGCCGGGAGGACCGTCGTCGCGTCCGGACCGACCCCGGTCCCGAACGCCGCCGTCGGCTGCGCGTCGGCGGGCGGTCGCTCCTCCTCGGGAGCGATCAGGGAGGCGAAGCGGGAGGACGGGTCCCCGTGGGTCAAGGCCGAGGTCCGCCCGTCGGACCCGGCGGCGACCTCGTCGAGGACGCGCAGGATCTCCTGCGGGGAGGGGCGGTGGGCGGGGTTGACCGCGAGCGCCGCCAGCAGCCCGTCGCGCAGCGGGGTGGACAGCCCGGCCAGGTCGACGTCGGCGCGGCGCACCCGGTCGAGGACGGCCTCCATCGGGCCCCGACCGAAGGGCGGTCGCCCGGTGGCGGCGTAGGCGGTCGTCGCGGCCCAGCCCCACCAGTCGGTGGCCGGGGACACGGTGCCGCCCGCGACGACCTCCGGCGAGAGGTACCCGGGGGTGCCCATGACCAGGCCGGTCGAGGTGAGCCGGACGTCGTCGGCGACGTGGGCGATGCCGAAGTCGATGACGACGGGACGGCCGTCGAGCAGCAGCACGTTGGCGGGTTTGAGGTCCCGGTGGACGACGCCCGCGCGGTGGATGGCGGTGAGCGCCTCGGCCAGCCCGTGGCCCAGCTCGCGCAGGGCCGGCCCGCGCAGCGGCCCGGACTCGGCGATGACGGTCTCCAGCGAGGGGCCGGGCACGTAGCGGGTCACCAGGTGCGGCCAGGGGCCGTCCACGTCGGCGGCGATGACCTCGGCGACGCGGGGCGAGCGGACACGTTCGAGCGTGGACACCTCGCGGGCGAGCCGTTGCCGGGCCTGGGGGTCGCCCGCGATGTGGGGTTTGAGGACCTTGACGGCCACGACGTGGTGCTCGGCGTCCAGACCGAGGTAGACGACCCCCATGCCGCCCTCACCGATGACCCGGTCGAGGCGGTAGTCCCCGAGCCGCGTCCCCGGGGCCGGGTGGCTCCCCCTGCCGACGGGACGCGTCATCGCGTCGCCGAGGGAGTTCGGGTGAGGGGTGACCACGACCCCCACGGTACGCGAGGCACCTGACGGTGTCCGGGACCTGCGGCGGGGGCGGGCCGACGGGGGTCCGGCCCGGCCCGGGCGGCGACGGGTGGCCCGACCGGCCCCCCGGTAGGGTCGCCGCAGACGAGCACGGAGGGTGGTCACGGCATGGCCGGCGATTACGACCTGGTGGTGGTGGCGAACCGGCTCCCGGTCGACCGCGTCACCGAGGCGGACGGCACGACGGCGTGGCGGCGCAGCCCGGGCGGTCTGGTCACCGCGCTGGAGCCCGTCATGCAGCGCGAGGACGGCGCCTGGGTCGGCTGGGCGGGTTCGCCCGGTGACCCGCCGGAACCGTTCGACGCCGAGGGCGTGCGGTGCGTCCCGATCGGACTGTCCGAGACCGAGGTCGAGGAGTACTACGAGGGCTTCTCCAACGGAACCCTCTGGCCGCTCTACCACGACGTGATCGTGGCCCCGGACTACCACCGGCGGTGGTGGGAGAGCTACGTCCGGGTCAACCGCCGCTTCGCCGAGCGGGCCGCGGAGCAGGCGGCCGAGCGGGCCACCGTCTGGGTCCAGGACTACCAGCTGCAGCTGGTGCCGCAGATGCTGCGCGAGCTCCGCCCCGACCTGCACATCGGGTTCTTCAACCACATCCCGTTCCCGCCCTTCGAGATCTTCGCGCAGCTGCCGTGGCGCGCGGCGATCATCGACGGGCTGCTGGGTGCGGACCTGGTCGGCTTCCAGCGGGCGGCCGACGCGGCGAACTTCACCCGGGCCTGCCGACGGGCCAAGGGGTTGCCGGCGCGCTCGGGCCGGATCCGGCTCGACGCCGAGGGCGGCCGGGAGGTCCGGGCCGCCTCGTTCCCGATCTCCATCGACTTCCGGGCCCTCAGCGACCTGGCGCAGACCGAGGGCGTGAAGGCCCGGGCCGCGGAGATCCGCCGGGACCTCGGCGACCCGCAGTTCGTCCTGCTGGGCATCGACCGGCTCGACTACACCAAGGGCATCCCGCACCGGCTCAAGGCGTTCGAGGAGCTGCTGGCCGACGAGAAGGTGCAGGCCTCGGAGGCGGCCCTGGTCCAGGTGGCCACGCCCAGCCGGGAACGCGTCGAGCAGTACGTGCAGCTGCGCCAGGACGTCGAGGTGATCGTCGGGCGGATCAACGGGACCCACTCGACCATCGCCCACCGCGCCGTGCACTACCTGCACCACTCCTACGACAAGGAGGAGATGGCGGCGCTGTTCCTGGCCGCCGACGTCATGCTCGTCACCGCCCTGCGCGACGGCATGAACCTCGTGGCCAAGGAGTACGTGGCCGCCCGGCACGACGAGCGCGGGGTCCTCGTGCTGTCGGAGTTCACCGGGGCCGCCGACGAGTTCGGCCAGGCCCTGCTGGTGAACCCGCACGACATCGACGGCCTCAAGGAGACGGTCGTGCGGGCCCTGCGCATGTCGCCGCGCGAGGCCGGGCGTCGCATGCGGGCGCTGCGCCGGCGGGTGCAGGAGCACGACGTGCAGCGCTGGGCGACCACCTTCCTGCAGGCGCTGGAGGAGCACGCGGGGACCCGGGGCATCGAGAGCGTGGACCGGGCGGAGGACCCCGCGTGAGCGGGCTGACGGAGGCGCTGGACGGTCTCGCCGCGCGGGGCCGGGTCCTCGTCGCCCTCGACTTCGACGGGGTCCTCTCCCCCATCGTCGAGGACCCCGCGGCCGCCGCGCCGCTGCCCGAGGCCGCGGACGCCCTCGCCGCCCTGGTCGCCGCGGGGGTCGACGTGGCCCTGGTGTCCGGGCGCGACATCGACGACCTGCGTGCCCGCGCGCAGCCACCCGCGGGCGTCGTGCTCGTCGGCGGGCACGGCACGCAGAGCTCGCTCGGGACCGCCCCGCTGGAGCTGTCCGTCGCCGAGGCCGCCCTGCACGCCCGGCTGCGGGAGGCCGTCGAGGCGATCGTGGCCGCCCACCCCGGCACCCACGCCGAGCGCAAACCCATGTCGGTCGTGCTGCACACGCGCCGGGCCGCCCGCGACGTCGCGGCCGCGGCGACCGCGGCCGCGCTGGAGGGGCCCGGTACCTGGACCGGGGTGCACCCGTTGGCGGGCAAGGAGGTCGTCGAGCTCGGCGCGGTCGCGCTCGGCAAGGGCTCGGGTCTGCGGCGGTTGCGCGAGCAGCTCTCGGCCGACGTGCCCGTCGAGGCCGTGCTCTACGCGGGCGACGACGTGACCGACGAGGACGCCTTCGCCGCTCTCGACCCGGCGGCCGGCGACGTCCGCATCAAGGTCGGGGAGGGCGCGACGCTGGCCGAGCACCGGGTGGACGGCCCGCCCGAGGTGGCCGCGCTGCTCAGCGCCCTGGCCCGCTCGCGCGCCGCGGGTCGAGGCTGAGGGCCGCCTTCTCGCGCCGGCGCCGCACGACCCAGCGCCCGACGGGGTCGGCGGCACGGGCCAGCAGCGGGCCGAGCACGGCCATCGCCAGCACGTAGGCGGCGGCCAGGGCCCCGAGCCGCGGGTCGACCCCGGCCGCGGTGGCGAGCCCGGCGATGACGATCGAGAACTCCCCGCGGGGGATGAGCGCGGCCCCGGCCCGGATGCGGCCGGGGACGGCGATCCCGGCGCGCTCGGCGGCCATCCAGCCGGTGAGCAGTTTCGTGACGATCCCGATGACGACGAGGGCCGCGGCGGGCAGCAGCACGGGGGGCAGCGCGCGAGGGTCGGTGGTCAACCCGAAACTCACGAAGAACACCGCGGCGAACAGGTCGCGCAACGGTTCCAACCGGTGCCGGGTGCCCTCGTCGAGATCGCTGGACAGACTGATCCCCAGCAGGAACGACCCGACCGCGGCCGAGACGTGGACCTGCTCGGCGAAACCCGCCACCAGCAGCGCCAGGCCGAGCACCCGCAGCAGCGTCACCTCGCCGGACTGACCGGAGACGAACCGGCTGATGGTCGCGCCGAAACGCAGGGCGACGAAGAGCGCGACCGCGAGGCAGGCCAGCGCGATCAGCACCGAACCCGTCGCGTCCCAGACGGTCGAGGCGGCCAGCACGGCGGTGAGCACGGGCAGGTAGACCGCCATCCCGAGGTCCTCCAGGACGAGGATCCCGAGGACCGCCGGCGTCTCACGGTTGCCCAGCCGGCCCAGGTCGTCGAGGACCTTGGCCACGATCCCGGAGGAGGACACCGCGGTGATGCCGAACAGGGCCAGCGCCCCCACCGGGCCGTACCCGAGCAGCAACCCGATGGCCGCACCGGGCAACCCGTTCAGGAACAGGTCCAGCAGCCCCACCGGGGCCTGCCGGCGGAGGTTCCCGAGCAGGTCGTCGGCCTCGTACTCCAGGCCGAGCAGCAGCAGGAGCATGACCACGCCGATCTCGCTGGCGGCGTCGAGGAAACCCTCGGGCGTCGACAGCGGGACGAAGCCGCCGACGCCGAACGCGAGGCCGGCCAGCAGGTAGAGCGGCACGGGTGAGATGCCCAGCCGCCCGGCCAGCCGGCCGACCAGCCCGAGGCCGAAGATGATGGCCCCGAGTTCCAGCAGGAGCGCGGCGGTGTGCACGCGCGGGTCAGCCCTGGCTGAGCAGCTGGGCGGTGGCGCGCACGCCCTCGGTGGTCCCCACCACGACGATCTTGTCCCCGGCCCGGAACTCCTGGGCGGGGGCCGGGGAGGGGATGACCTCCCCGTTGCGCACGAGGGCCACCACGGAGGCGCCGGTGCGGCTGCGGATCTGCGCGTCGGCCAGCGTCCGTCCGGCGAACGGCGACCCCTTCTCGACGTAGATCCCCTCGGTCGCGAGCCCCTCGATCTGCTCGCGCAGGCGGGCGAGGCGTTCGATCACCCGCGGCTGGCCGAGCAGCTCGGCCAGCACCTCCGCCTCGTCGGCGTCGAGGTCGACGACCGAGTGGCAGGCGTCGGGGTCGTCCAGGGAGTACACGAGCAGCTCGCGCTCCCCGTTGCGCTGCGAGATCACGCCGATGCGCCGCCCGCGCGCGGTGGTGAAGTCGTGCCGGAGCCCGACCCCGGGCAGTTTGGTCTCTTCCAGGTCCACGTTCCCCAGTGTCCCCCTCGTCGACGGCCCGTCCGTCCGCCCGGACGGCACCCGCGGTCGTCAACGACTGTTGCCTCGGTCACATTCCTGGACGCGAGGGCCCGTCGTCGTCAAGAATCTGGGCATCGCGACGTCGCGCTCCCCGGCCCCGCCGGTGAGGACGATCCGCGACACCGTTGTCGCGGACCCTCCGGTCCCCGCTGCGGTACAACTCCATCCCCCGGGACGCCTGCGGGCCGACCGGGTCCATTCCACGACGGATCGTCCGGCACGTACCTGCCGGTGGAAGGAACGACTGAACCATGGCTACGGTCACGTACGACAAGGCCACGCGTCTGTACCCCGGGGGCGACAAGCCCGCCGTCGACGCGCTCGACCTGCACATCGAGGACGGCGAGTTCCTCGTGCTCGTCGGCCCCTCCGGCTGCGGCAAGTCCACCTCGCTGCGCATGCTCGCCGGTCTCGAGGACGTCAACGGCGGACGCATCCTCATCGGTGACCGCGACGTCACGACGGTCCCCCCGAAGGACCGCGACATCGCGATGGTGTTCCAGAACTACGCGCTCTACCCGCACATGACGGTCGCCGACAACATGGGCTTCGCCCTGAAGATCGCCGGCACCCCCAAGGACGAGATCAAGCGTCGCGTGCAGGAGGCGGCGAAGATCCTCGACCTCGAGCAGTACCTGACCCGCAAGCCCAAGGCGCTCTCCGGTGGTCAGCGTCAGCGTGTGGCCATGGGCCGCGCCATCGTGCGTCAGCCGCAGGTCTTCCTCATGGACGAGCCGCTGTCGAACCTGGACGCCAAGCTGCGCGTGCAGACCCGCACCCAGATCGCCTCGCTGCAGCGTCGTCTCGGTGTCACCACCGTGTACGTCACGCACGACCAGGTCGAGGCCATGACCATGGGCGACCGGGTCGCGGTCCTCAAGGACGGTCTGCTGCAGCAGGTCGACTCCCCGCGTCGCATGTACGACCACCCGAACAACGTCTTCGTCGCCGGGTTCATCGGCTCCCCCGCCATGAACCTGCTGACCCTCGACGTGACCGACGGCGGCGTGAAGTTCGGCGACACCGTGCACCCCATCGAGCGCTCGACCCTCGCCGGCACCGGCGACAAGGTCGTCCTCGGGGTCCGTCCGGAGGACCTGGAGCTGTCCTCCTCCGGTCTGCCCGTCACCGTGGACGTCGTCGAGGAGCTCGGCGCCGACGCCTACATCTACGGCACCCTGGCGCAGGAGCGCGGCGACGCGCTGCAGATCATCGCCCGCGTCGACGGTCGCCGTCCTCCGGAGAAGGGGTCGGTCGTGCACTTCGTGCCCCAGCAGGGTCACGTGCACCTCTTCGACCACCACTCGGGCCAGCGCATCGGCGACTGATCCGAGGCCTGACCACGGCAGGGCCGTCACCGCGTCGCGCGGTGGCGGCCCTGTCCGCGTCCCGGGTGTCCTCGTGCCCACGCCGACCCCGGCACCCGCGACCGACCCCGCGCACCCGTGACCGGCCCGGAAGGGGATGATGGCCCCCGTGACCACGCCGACCTCGACCTCGCTGTCGATCACCGCGGCCCGCCCGTACCCCGAGCTGCTCGACCTGCCGTGGGACGTCCCGCTGGAGGAGTGGCCCGAGCACCACCTGGCGGCGCTCCCCCGCGGCATCTCCCGGCACATCGTGCGGTTCGTCAAGGTCGGCAACCGCGTCATCGCGGTCAAGGAGACCAACGCCGACATCGCCCACCGCGAGTACCGGATGCTGCGGCTGCTCAACCGCCTCGAGGTCCCCTCGGTGAGCCCGGTCGCGGTCATCACCGGGCGGACCGACCGTGACGGCGAGCCGCTGAACGCGGTGCTGGTGACGCGCCACCTGCAGTACTCCCTGCCCTACCGGGCCCTGTACAGCCAGACGTTGCGGCCCGACACCGCGCGCCGGGCCGTCGACGCGCTGGCCGTGCTCCTGGTGAAGCTGCACCTGACGGGCTTCTACTGGGGCGACGTCTCCCTGTCCAACACGCTCTTCCGGCGTGACGCCGGGGCCTTCGCGGCCTACCTGGTGGACGCCGAGACCGGGGAGCTCTACGACGAGCTGTCCCCGGGGCAGCGCAACTACGACCTCGACCTGGCGCGGACCAACATCGCGGGCGAGCTCATGGACGTCGTCGCCTCCGAGGCCCTGGAGGCCGACCTCGACGAGGTCATCGACATCGCCGACCGGATCGTCTCGCGCTACCAGGCCCTGTGGGGTGAGCTGACCGAGGCGGAGTCCTTCGAGCGCGGCGAACGGTGGCGCGTCGAGGCGCGCATCCGGCGGCTCAACGACCTCGGCTTCGACGTGGACGAGCTGGCCATCACCACCGACATCGACGGCACGACCGTCCGCATCGAACCGAAGGTCGTCGACGCCGGGCACCACTCGCGCCGGTTGCTGCGCCTGACCGGGTTGGACGCCGAGGAGAACCAGGCGCGACGCCTGCTCAACGACCTCGACGCCTACCAGGCCGCCAGCGGACGGCAGGGCGACGACGAGGAGATCGTGGCCCACGACTGGATGGCCGAGGTCTTCGAACCCGTCCAGCGGGCGGTCCCCCGCGAGCTGCGCGGTCGCGTCGAGGCCGCGGAGCTGTTCCACGAGGTGCTGGAGCACCGGTGGTACCTCTCCGAGCAGGCCCACCGGGACGTGGGGCTCGACGAGGCGACGCGCTCCTACGTGGTGGCGGTGCTGCCCGCCAAGCCCGACGAGCGGGCCGTGCTCGGCGTCGACACCCAGGCCATCCGGGTCGTCGCCGACGACGACTGAGCGCTCGGCCCCCTCAGCGGGCCGCGTCGCCCTGCCGCGCGATCTGGGCCGCGGTCGCGGACTCCGAGCGCGGGCACTGCCCGCGGGAGAGCGCCGTCGCCGCGAACCGGCCGTCGGGGTCGAGCACGGCGAGCAGCTGGGTGGCCGCGTCGTCCAGCGCCCGGCGCTGCTCGGCGTCGAGGGGGTCGAAGACCAGCTGGCGCACCCGCTCGACGTGCTGGGGCGCGGAGTCCACGACCTTCTGCCACCCGGCCTCGGTGAGGATGGCGACCTGTCCGCGACCGTCCTCGCGCGAACGTTCGCGGCGCACGTAGCCGTCGCGCTCGAGCCGGGCGACGACGTGGGACACCCGCGACGGGCTGGCGTTGGACCGAGCCCCGAGCTCGCTCATCCGCAGGGACTGACCGGGCTCCTCCGAGAGCATCGCCAGGACCAGGTAGGCGGTCGCCGTGAGGTCGCTCTCCCGTTGCAGCTGGGCGTCGAGGGCGGCCGGCAGCAGCTCGATGAGCGCGCTGACCCGCAGCCACAGCCGACGCTCGTCCGGGTCCAGCCAGCGGGGTGCGGTCATCCCGGGATCCTAGCCGATTTTATTTTCAGCTTCAACATTTAGCTCGCGGCAACCACCGCTCCCGGGTCAACGATGACGCGCGACCTCGTAGAGCGCGACCCCGGCGGCGACCCCGGCGTTGAGGGACTCCACCGCCGAGCTCATCGGGATGCTGACGACCTGGTCGCAGGTCTCGCGCACGAGCCGGGACAACCCCGCCCCCTCGGCCCCGACCACGACGACGATCGGGCCGTCGGCGAGCCGAAGGTCGGGCAGCTCCACGTCACCGTCGGCGTCCAGGCCGACGACGAACAGCCCGGCCTCCTGGTACGCCTGCAGGGTCCGGGTCAGGTTCGTCGCCCGGGCCACCTTGAGCCGCGCCGCGGCCCCGGCCGAGGTCTTCCAGGCCGAGGCGGTCACCCCGGCCGCGCGACGCTCGGGGACGACCACGCCGTGGCCGCCGAAGGCCGCGGTCGAGCGGATGACCGCCCCGAGGTTGCGCGGGTCGGTCACCCCGTCCAGCGCCACGATGAGCGGAGGACGGCCCGCGTCGGCGGCGATCTCCAGGAGGTCCTCGGGGTGGGCGTAGTCGTAGGCCGGCACCGAAGCGGCGACCCCCTGGTGCACCGCCCCCTCGGTCAACCGGTCGAGGTCGGCGCGCGAAGCCTCCAGCAGCGGGATCCCGCGGTCACCGGCCGCGGACAGGATCTCCTTGACCCGCTCGTCGGAGTCGATCCGGCTCGCGACGTAGATCGCGGTGACGGGCAGCTCGGCGCGCAGGGCCTCGACCAGGGAGTTGCGCCCGGCGATGTACTCCGGACCGTCGCTCTTCTTCGTCGTGCGCCGCGCGGGGGGACGCTGCCCGGCCGGTCGGTTGGTGGTCGCGGCCCGGTGCGCGGCCCGGGCCGCGCGGGCGGCGGCGGGGTGGCCGGTCCGCTCGGTGGCCTTGGGGGTCGGCCCCTTGCCCTCCAGCGCCCGCCGGTTCTTGCCGCCGGTGCCGCCGCTCGGGCCCTTCTTGCCCTTGCTGACCGCGCCGCGACGCTGGGAATTGCCTGCCATCAGTTACTCGCCCTCCAGCGACCACCGTGCACCGGTGGGGGTGTCCTCGATCACGATGCCCGCGTCCTTCAGCTCCTCGCGCACCGCGTCGGCGGTGGCGAAGTCCCGGGCGGCGCGGGCGGCCGACCGGTCGGCCAGGCGGGCCCGGACCAGCACGTCCAGCGCACCGCGGGCCGCCCCCTGGTCGCCGCCCCCACCCGACCACTGCGGGTCGAGGGGGTCGAGCCCGAGGACGCCGAGCCCGGCGCGGACCTGCTCCAGGGTGTCACGGATCGCGCCGTCGTCCGACCCGCCGAGGGCCTGGTTGCCGTGACGGACCAGCTCGTGCAGGACGGCGAGCGCCGCGGGCGTGGCCAGGTCGTCGTCCATGGCCGTCGCGAAGGCCGGCGGGACCGGCCCGGGGGCGTGCGCGCCGACCCGTTCGGCTGCGCGCCGGACGAAGCCCTCCAGCCGACCGTAGGCGGCCTCGGCCTCCACCAGCGAGGTGGCGCTGTACTCCAGGTGCGAGCGGTAGTGCCCGGCGACGAGGTAGTACCGCAGGACGACGGCCCGGTGCTCGGCCAGCAGGACCGGGATGCCCAGGACGTTCCCGAGCGACTTGCTCATCTTCTCGCCGGCCATGGTCACGAAGTGGTTGTGCATCCAGTACCGGGCGAAGCCGTCGCCCGCGGCCCGGGACTGGGCCTGCTCGTTCTCGTGGTGGGGGAAGCGCAGGTCGAGGCCCCCGCCGTGGATGTCGAACTCCGCCCCGAGGTACCGGCCGGCCATCGCCGAGCACTCCAGGTGCCACCCGGGCCGGCCCCGCCCCCAGGGCGTCGGCCAGGACGCGGTCGCCGGCTCGTCCGCCTTGGCCCCCTTCCAGAGCGCGAAGTCGCGCGGGTCGCGCTTGCCCCGCGGGTCGGCGTCGGTGGCGGGCTCCATGGCGTCGAGGCTCTGGTGGGTGAGATCGCCGTAGGCCGGCCAGCTGCGCACGTCGAAGTAGACGTCGCCGGAACCGTCCGCCGCCGGGTAGGCGTGCCCGCGCCCGATCAGGCGCTCGATCAGCTCGACCATCTCGGTGACGTGGCCGGTCGCCCGCGGCTCGTAGGTGGCGGGCAGGACGCCGAGGGCCGCGTAGGCCGCGGCGAACTCGCGCTCGAACCGGTAGGCGTGGGCCCACCACTCCTCGCCCGCCTCGGCGGCCTTGGTCAGGATCTTGTCGTCGATGTCGGTGACGTTGCGGACCATGGTCACGTCGAGGCCACCGGCGAGCAGCCAGCGCCGCAGCACGTCGAAGGCCACCTGGGCCCGGACGTGCCCGAGGTGCGGGGCCCCCTGCGGTGTCGCCCCGCAGACGTAGATCCCCACGGAACCGGGACGGCGGGGCGTGAAGTCGCGCACCGCACCGGAGGCGCTGTCGTAGATCCGCAGGGTCACGGCGGCAAGGCTACCGGCGGGCCGCCCGGCCCCGGTCGGGTCCGAGCCGACGACTAGGGTCCGCAGCATGGGCCGGACACCGTCGACGGGCGCCCGCCCCGCCCCGCTCCCCGAGCCTCCCCGGGCCCCGGACGAGGGTCCCGGGCCGGGCCCCTCGGCCCCGGTGCGCCTGGCCGAGCTCCTCCGGCGCCTCTCGGTCTGGGCGCTGCGGGTCCTCGTGCTGGCCCTCGTCGGCGTCGGCAGCGTCTACCTGCTCGCGCTCGCCTGGCCGCTGCTGCTGCCGTTGATCCTGGCCGTCCTGCTCACCGCCGTCCTCTGGCCGCTGGTCGCGCTGCTGCGGATGGTGCTCCCCCGGGTCGTCGCGGCCCTCGTCTGCCTGCTCGGGGTGACCGTCGTCGCGCTGGGTGCGCTCTCGACGGCGCTGCCCCAGCTGGCCACCCAGGTCGGGCGGTTGGCCTTCTCCGTGGTGAGCGGGCTGGACCGGCTGCAGGTCTGGGTGACGGGGCCGCCGCTGTCGCTCGGCGACGACGCGCTCGGCGGGCTGGTCGAGGACGTCCTCGCCCAGATGCAGGCCAACGCCCAGGCCATCGCCTTCTACGTGCTGGGCGGGATCACCACGATCGGGGCCACCCTGGCCGGCGGTCTGCTCACCGTCCTGCTGGTGGGGGTGCTGGCCTTCTTCCTGCTGAGCGACGGCGACCGGATCCTGCCGTGGTCGCGGCGGTGGCTGGACGAGACCTCGGCGCGCCGCGCGGCCGCCCTGGCCCACCAGCTCTGGACCGGCACGCAGCACTACGTCGTCGAACGCACGGCGACGGCCGGGGCCGGGGCGGTGCTGGTGGGGGTGGCGCTGCTGCTGGCCGGGGTGCCGCTGTGGCTGCCGGTGGCGGTGCTCGCCTTCGCCGCGGCCTGGGTCCCGGTCGTGGGGGCGGCCGCGGTCGGCGTCGTCGCCGTGCTGGTCGCCGCCGTCACGGTGGACGTCGGGACGGGCCTCGCCGTGGCGACCGTCCTCGTCCTCGGTCAGCTGCTGCTGGGCGTTCTCCTGGCCCCGCGGCTGCCCGGGCGCCCCACCCGCCTGCACCCGGCCGTGGTGCTGGCCGCGGTCGTGGTGGGCCTCAGCCTGTCCGGGCTCGTGGGCGCCCTGCTGGCGGTGCCGTTGACGACCGCGGTGGTGACGGTCCTGCGCTTCCTCCGTCGCAGCCTCGACCCCGTGCCCCGGCCGGGCGGGCCGACGATCAGCTGGTGAGCGGTCCGGCGACGACCAGGGCGGTCGCGACGGCGGCGAGCCCCTCACCGCGGCCGGTGAAGCCCAGCCCGTCGGTCGTGGTCCCGGAGACCGCGACGGGAGCCCCGCAGGCGGCGGAGAGGGCGGCCTGGGCCTCGTCGCGGCGCCGGCCGATCTTCGGGCGCAGACCGACGACCTGGACCGAGACGTTGCCGATCTCGAAGCCCGCGGCGCGGACCAGCCGGGCCGCCTCGGCCAGCAGCGCGGTCCCGGCCGCCCCGGCCCACTCGGGTCGCGAGGTGCCGAAGTGCTGCCCGAGGTCGCCGAGCCCGGCCGCGGCGAACAGCGCGTCGGCGCAGGCGTGGGCCGCGACGTCGCCGTCGGAGTGCCCGGCCAGCCCGGCCGGTTCGCCCGGCCAGTGCAACCCGGCGACCCAGCACTCCCGGCCCACCTCGAAGGCGTGGACGTCGACGCCGGTCCCGACGCGGGGCAGCGGCGTGCTCACGGGGCCACCGGGGCGGTCGGGGCGGCACCGACGAGCACCTCGGCCAGCAGCAGGTCCTGCGGGAGGGTGATCTTGATGGCCTCGGGGGCACCGGGCACGACCCGGACCTCGTGACCGAGCGCCTCGAGGATGCCCGCGTCGTCGGTGGCGGGGGCGGCTCCGCGGGCCGCCTCGTGCGCCGCGTGCAGCGCGTCGTGGCGGAAGCCCTGGGGGGTCTGCACGACGGCCAGCTCCCGCCGGTCGACGGTCTCGACCACGACCCCGTCGACCACGCGCTTGATGGTGTCGCTCACGGCGAGGGTGGGGACGACGGCGACGGCTCCCGCCTCCAGGGCCGCGACGACGTCGACGAACACCCGTGGCGGGGCGAGGGAGCGCGCGGCGTCGTGCACGAGGACCCCGTCGACGTCGGACGGGAGGGCGTGCACGCCCGCACGGACCGAGTCCTGCCGCTCGCCGCCGCCCACGACGACCCGCAGGTCGGGGCAGTCGAGGGGGGCGAGCAGCTCCAGCACGGTGTCACGCATCCCGGCGGGCACCACCACGACGACGACGTCCACGACGCCCGACGAGAGGGCGCCGCGGACGGCGTGGACGAGCAGCGGTTCACCGGCGAGCAGGACGAACGCCTTCGGGCGTCCGGCCGCGAGACGGTCGCCCCGGCCGGCGGCCGGGACGACGAGACCGATCTTCAGGAGGCGAGAACTTCGTCGAGCAGCGTCTCGGCCTTGTCCTCGTTCGTGTTCTCGGCGAGCGCGAGCTCGGAGACGAGGATCTGCCGGGCCTTGGCCAGCATGCGCTTCTCCCCGGCCGAGAGGCCGCGGTCCTGGTCACGGCGCCACAGGTCACGGACGACCTCGGCGACCTTGATGACGTCACCCGACGCCAGCTTCTCCAGGTTGGCCTTGTAGCGGCGCGACCAGTTCGTCGGTTCCTCGGCGTAGGGGGTGCGCAGGACCGAGAACACCCGGTCCAACCCCTCGCGCCCGACGACGTCGCGAACCCCGACGAGGTCCACGTTGTCCGCGGGCACCTCGATCGTCAGGTCGCCCTGAGCAACCTTGAGGACGAGGTAGAGCTTCTCCTCGCCCTTGATGGTGCGGGTCTTGATCTCCTCGATCAGTGCGGCCCCATGGTGGGGGTAGACAACCGTTTCGCCGACTGTGAAAGCCATAGAGAGTGACCCCTTTCCCTGGCTCTACTTTACCACGGCACCGTGGGGCCAGGTACCCCTCACGTCGACGTTTGTGCAGGTCAGAGCCGGTGAGGCGGGACCATCGGGGGTTGACAGCCCCGCCTCGACGTGCATCGAGCAGCCGCGTCGGGGCCCGGTGGTCGCGACCGACGCGCCCCGGACCGGCGAGAACGACGCCGTGTCGTTGCGGCCCGCCGCCCCTGCTGCGGCACCGCCCGCTACGCTGGCGGACGTGATGCTGAGCCTTGGGAAGAACCGTCGGACCGTGCGGGCCGTGCCGCTCCTGCTCGCCGTGGCCGGCACCTTCGGCCTCAGCAGCTGCGCGGTGTTCTCCCCCCCGACGGTGCTCAAGCCCTACGACCCGAGTGACGGCCTGCAGGGCAACCTCGGCGACGTCGACGTCCGCAACGCCCTGATCGTCTCCTCCGGGGTCGACCAGCCCGGTGTGGTCTCGGTGACGCTCGTCAACACGGGCGAGGAGGCCGCCACCGTCACCGTCGCGAGCGACGTCGCCTCGGGTTCGGCCCCCTCGGCCCAGTTCGACGTGCCCGCGGGCGGGGTGCTGCGCGTGGGCGACCCCGAGGCGGCCACGAGCACCGCCACCGAGGGCAGCACCGAGGCCGCCGCCACCGAGGCCGCCGCCGGGCAGACGCTCCCGGGCTGGTTGCAGCTCCCCCAGGTTCCCGACGTCCCGGGTCAGACGACGCCGCTGACCTTCAGCGCCGGCGGGGACGAGATCACGCTCGCGGTGCCGATCGTGCTGCCGTGCTTCGAGTACTCCGAGCTGCTGCCCACCGCCGCGCCCGGTGCCACGGCCGCGCCGACCGCCTCCGCGACCTGCGGCCCCCAGGAGGGCGACCTCCTCGGCGGGGAGCACTGAACCGCCGGCGCACGCACGCAGCAGCACGACGAAGGGCCCGGACCGCTCAGGTCCGGGCCCTTCGTGCTCAGGTCTCGAACTTGTACCCGAGACCCCGCACCGTCACCAGGTGCTGGGGGTTGGACGGGTCGACCTCGATCTTGGCCCGCAGCCGCTTGACGTGGACGTCCAGCGTCTTGGTGTCGCCCACGTAGTCCGAGCCCCACACCCGGTCGATGAGCTGGACCCGGGTCAGCACGCGCCCGGAGTTGCGCAGCAGCAGCTCCAGCAGCTCGAACTCCTTCAGCGGCAACGAGATCTGCTCCCCGTGGACGGTGACGACGTGCCGGTCGACGTCCATCCGGACCGGACCGGCCTCGACCGTGGTCAGCACCGGGTCCTCGGGCTCGGCGCCCCGCCGGAGCACCGCCCGGACCCGGGCCAGCAGCTCCCGGGAGGAGTAGGGCTTGGTGACGTAGTCGTCGGCCCCGATCTCCAGCCCCACGACCTTGTCGATCTCGGAGTCCTTCGCGGTGAGCATGATGACCGGGACGCTGGAGCGGGTGCGCAGCTGCCGGCACACCTCCGTCCCCGGCAGGCCGGGGAGCATCAGGTCGAGCAGCACCAGGTCGGCGCCGGCCCGGTCGAACTCGTCGAGCGCGGCCGGACCGCTGTCGGTCACCGCCACGTCGTAGCCCTCCTTGCGAAGCAGGTACGACAGCGGGTCGGAGAACGATTCCTCGTCCTCCACCACCAGGATCCGGGTCACGGTCGGGCCTCCACTCAGGCGTCGTCGGCTGCGCGGCCAACGGGCCGCGGCAGGGTCGTTCCGGTCGTTGCAGACGTTCGGGTCGTCACGGACGCGGCCGGCGTGGAGCCGGTGGCCGCGGCCGCCTCGGGCAGCCGGAAGGTGAAGGTCGAGCCCTCGCCCTCCACGCTCCACACGCGCACGTCGCCCCCGTGGTTGCTCGCCACGTGCTTGACGATCGAGAGACCCAGCCCGGTCCCGCCGGTCGATCGGGACCGGGCCGGGTCCACGCGGTAGAACCGTTCGAAGATGCGTTCCAGGTCGGCCGGGCCGATCCCGACGCCGCGGTCGGAGACGGCGATGTCCACGGCCCGCTCCCGGGTCTGCGACTCCGTCGCCCGCCGGACCTCGACCACGACGCGGCTGCCCTCCGGGGAATAGGCCAGGGCGTTGTGGACCAGGTTGCGCACGGCGGTGATGAGGAGCTCGCGGTCGCCGACGACCTGCAGCCCGCGCTCCCCGGCGACGACGACCTCGGACTCCCGTTGCTGGGCGACGCTGGAGACCCGGTCCACGGCCTCGGCGACCAGCGCGTCCACCGGCAGCAGCGCGGGCTGCACGACACCCTCGGCCGCCTGCAACCGCGACAGGTCGATGATCTCCTGCACGAGCTGGGTCAACCGGCGCGACTCCCGCCGCATCCGCTGGGAGAAGTGCCGGACCGCGTCCGGGTCGTCGGCGGCGTCCTCGACGGCCTCGGAGAGCAGGGACAGGGCCCCCACCGGGGTCTTGAGCTCGTGGGAGACGTTGGCGACGAAGTCGCGGCGCACGGCCTCCACACGACGGGCGTCGGTCCGGTCCTCCAGCAGCAGGAGCACGTGGTCGGGACCCAGCGGGCAGACCCGGGCGAGGACGACCAGGGAGGGACGACCGAGCCGACGTTCCAGCTCGACCTCCTGCTCGCGGATCAGCCCGTCGCGCCGGCACGAGCGGGCCATCTCGCGCAGGTTCGCGTGGACGAGCTCCCCGCCGCTGACGACGCCGGTGGCGTAGGCGGCCGCGCTCGCCTTGACCACGGCGTCGTCGACGTCGACGACGACCGCGGACGTGCGCAGGGCCTGCAGGACGTCGCTCACCCCGGGGGGCAGCGGGCGCGACCCCGCGGCCGGTTCCGTGGAACGTTGGCGCCGCTCCGAGAACCGGAACGCCAGGACCCCCGCGGCGCCGGTGACCACCCCGACCGCCGCGGCGATCGAGGTCGTCAGATCCGTCACCACGTCGGACAGCGTACGGTTGTACCGTCCGCCGTCCTGACGCGCGAGCCGTTCCGGCGCATGATGTCGGGGTCGGGCCGGGCAACGTTCATCTGCGGGCGGCCGATCGTTCACCGCCGGCTGACAGCCTTTCGAGCACTGGTGCCGCAAATCCTGCGACATCGTCCGCAGAAGTGAGGGATCGCAGTGCGCAACGTCTTCCACGACGAGCTGGCGGGTCTGGTCGACACCCTGGTCGAGATGACCCACTTCGCCGAGTCCGCGATGAGCCGGGCGACCACCGCCCTGCTGGACTCCGACCGTGCGCTGGCCGAGTCCGTCATCGCCGCCGACTCCCGCCTGGACGCCCTCGAGCGCGACCTGGAGGAGCGCTCGCTGCTCCTGCTGGCCCGCCAGCAGCCCGTGGCCACCGACCTGCGCGTCGTGGTGACCGCCCTGCGCATGGCCTCCAGCCTCGAACGCATGGGCGACCTGGCCCGCCACGTGGCCAAGCTGACCCGGCTGCGCCACCCGGGCAGCGTCGTCCCGCCCGAGATCCGCGCCACCATCCTGCAGATGGGCCAGGTGGCCCAGCGCATCGTGGCCAAGGCCGGCAGCGTCATCGCCTCGCGCGACATCGCGGTGGCGGGCGAGATGGAGATCGACGACGACGAGATGGACCGTCTGCACCGTGCGGTCTTCACGTTCCTGCAGCAGCACGGGCAGGAGGTCGGCACGGAGGTCGCCGTCGACCTGACCCTGTGCAGCCGCTACTACGAGCGCTTCGCCGACCACGCCGTGTCCGTCGCGCGCTCGGTCGTCTTCCTGGTCACCGGCGAGCACGAGGTCCCGCGGCGCGACCAGCTCGCGGGCTGACCCACCGGTGTAGCGTCCGGACCGTGGAGGCTGCACGGGCCGGGCGCCGGTTCGCCCTCGTCGTGGGCCTCGTGGCCGGCGCGGCGGGGGCCGTCGTCGCCTGCACCGGGCCGACGGCCCCACCCTCCGACACCGGGACGGTCGCCGCGACGACGACCACCCCCGCCCCGGACCCCGGCAGCGCCACGACCACGGGCGCCGGGACCGGGGCGACCGCCACCCCTGGGGGGACGAGCGGCCTGGACTGCGCGGCCGTGGCCTCGGCGCAGCGCGTCCTGGACGAGGAGTTCAGCCGCACGCTGGACGAGCTCGGGATCTCCCGGGGAGATCCACGGGCCCAGTCCGTCTACGCGCTGGTGACGGTCCAGGACGGACCGGACTACTACGCGGCCGTCGTGGACGCGGCCGACGCCGAGCACCTGCCCGACGCCCGCCTGGTCCAGGCCTACTTCGCCCGCCTCGCGGCCGCCGCGGGAGACGTCTCGCTGGGCGACGGGTCCACCCAGGCCCTGACCGCGGCGCTGGACCGGCTCGACGAGGCGGGGGCGTCCCTGGCCGGCACCGACCCCGCGGCCCCCTCGGGCGCGGACGCCGTAGCGGCCCAGCAACGCCTGCAGCAGGCCGTCGACACCGCCTGCGCGGGCACGGCGACGACCACCGGCTGACGGACGCCCGTCGCCGGGTCAGCCGGTGCTCGCCAGCGACTCCAGGTAGGCGGCGAGGTCCTCGGCCGCGGCCGCCTGGTCGAACGTGCGGGCCCGCTGCTGCGACGGCACCCCGCCCCCGCGCCGGTCCTGCGGGCGCTCGAAGTGACGTCGGATCGCCCGGCCCAGCGCGTCCGCGTCCTCGACCGGCACCAGCTCGCCGTGGCGCCCGTCGTCCAGGACGTGCCGCGGGCCGGTCGGGCAGTCGGTGGCGATCACCGGGACGCCGTGGGCCAGGGCCTCGAGCAGCACCAGCCCCAGCCCCTCGTAGCGCGAGGAGAGCACGAAGAGGTCGGCTCCGGCGATGATCGTCTGCGCGTCGGGGACGTGCCCCGGCAGGTGGACGCGGTCGGCGACGCCGAGCTCGGCCGCCTGCGCCTCGAGCGCCTCCCGTTCCTCACCCTCGCCGACGACGACCAGCTCGGCGTCCAGGCCCGCACCGCGGGCCCGGGCGAACGCGTCGAGGAGGACGTCGAAACCCTTCTGCCGGGCCAACCGCCCGACCGCCACGATCCGCGGACGGCTGCCGCGCTCGGGGCCGCCGTCGCGGCCCGCGCGCCGCAGCACCTCGTCGGAGTCGATGCCGACCCGGGCGACGTGGATCCGCTCGGCGGGCACCCCCGCGGCCAGCACGTCGGGCACCAGACCCGGGGAGACGCAGACGGCCGCGTCCACCCGGCGGTGGACGAAGGACAGCAACGGGCGCAGCCGGCCCGGCGTCCAGGCCGCGACCGCGTCGGGCAGCCGGCTCTGCACGAGCATGACGAACCGCTTGCGCAGCACCCGGGTGGCCAGCCAGCCGAACAGCAGCTGGTAGCCGACCTCGCTGCCCGAGACCACGACGTCGGCCCGGCGCACCTGCCCGAAGGTCTCGGCCAGGATGCGCGGCGCGGTGCGCCGGAAGCGGCCCGGGCGGGGAGAGGCGAAGACCACGTCCAGCTCCGGTTCGGGGGTGAAGACCCCCGGCCCGTCCGCGACCGCCTCGAGCACGAGGAACCGGACCCGGTGGCCCTCCCGCGTCCAGCGGAACGCGAAGTCATGGCTGATCCGCAGGCCCCCGTTGTCCCGCAGGGCCCCCTCGACGACCAGCAGCCGTGGTCGGGCCGGCAGTCAGCGCCCTTGGGCGGCGACGGCGGCGGCCGCGGTGGCCGCCGCTTCCGGGTCCAGGTAGCGCCCACCGGGCGTCACCGGGCGCAGTGCCGCGTCCAGCTCGTAGACCAGCGGGATGCCGGTGGGGATGTTCAGCCCGGCGATGTCCTCGTCGGAGACGCCGTCGAGGTGCTTCACCAGCGCCCGCAACGAGTTGCCGTGCGCGGCGAGCAGCACGACCTTGCCCGCCTGGAGGTCGGGGACCACCTCGGACTCGAAGTAGGGCACCATGCGGGCCACGACGTCGGCCAGGCACTCGGTGCGGGGCGCGTCGGCCCCCAGCGAGGCGTAGCGCGGGTCGGCGTCCTGGGAGAACTCCGACCCGAGCTCGATCTCCGGGGGCGGGGTGTCGTAGGAACGGCGCCAGAGCATGAACTGCTCCTCGCCGAACTCCGCGAGGGTCTGCTTCTTGTCTTTGCCCTGCAGCGCACCGTAGTGCCGCTCGTTCAGCCGCCAGCTGCGCTTGACGTCGATCCAGAGGCGGTCGGCCGCGTCCAGGGCCAGGTGGCCGGTGGTGATCGCGCGACGCAGCAGCGAGGTGTGCATGACGTCGGGCAGGACGCCGCTCTCGCGCAGCAGCACGCCACCGCGGGCGGCCTCGGCCCGCCCCTTCTCCGACAGGGGGACGTCGACCCAGCCCGTGAACAGGTTCAGGGCGTTCCACTCGCTCTCGCCGTGGCGGAGGAGGACCAGGGTGTGCGCGCTCTGGGTCATGCTCCAGACCCTATCCAGCGCCGACCCCGGGCCTCCACCGCATCGCGGTACACGCTCAGGGTGGCCTCAGCCGTGCGGTCCCAGCCGAATCCGGAGGCGTGCCGGACCGCGGCCCCGCCCATCCGGCGGCGCAGCTCGGGGGCGTCCAGCAGCTCCCGCAGGGCCCGGCACCACGCCCAGGCCTCGTGCCCCCGGACCAGCCGGCCCGTCGTCCCGTCGCGGACCGCGCTGGGCAGCCCGCCCACGTCGGCGGCCAGGACCGGGGTCCCGCAGGCCTGCGCCTCCAGCGCCACCAGCCCGAAGGACTCGTTGTAGGAGGGCACCGCGACCAGGTCGGCCGCGCGGTAGTGCTCGGCGAGCTGGGCCCGGGGCACGGGCGGGGCCAGGGTCACCACGTCCTCGAGGCCGAGCGCGCGGACCAGCTCGGCGAGCGCCCGCGGACTGCTCAACCCCGACCCGCTCGGACCGCCGAGCACGACGACCCGCAGCCGGTGCCGACGCTCCGGTTCGGCGCTGAGCAGGTCGGCCACGGCCCGGACCAGCACGTCCGGAGCCTTCAACGGCTGGATGCGACCCACGAAGAGGACGATCTCGGCGTCCTCGGGCAGCCCCAGCCGCCGACGCGCGGCCCGGCGCCCTTCCCCGGGTCCGTCCGGGTCGCCCGGCCGGGTGGGCACGAAGGTCGCGAGGTCGACCCCGGGGGTGACCACCCGGACCTTCTCCGGCGGGGCGTCGTAGCAGCGGATCAGGTCCGCCCGCTCCTCCTCGGTGTTGGCCACCAGCCGGTCGGCGGCGTCGACGACCTGCTGCTCGCCGATGATGCGGCCGTCCGGTTCCGGGGTGTCGCCCTGGGCCAGGTGCGCGTTCTTCACCCGGGCCATCGTGTGCATGGAGTGCACCAGCGGGACGTCCCAGCGGTCGGCCACCAACCAGCCGACCTGCCCGGAGAGCCAGTAGTGGCTGTGCACGACGTCGTAGTGCCGCTCGGGGCGGCGGGCCTCGGCGTGCAGCATCCCGGCGGTGAACGCGCAGAGCTGCCCGGGCAGCGACTCCTTGGCCAGCCCCTCGAAGGGGCCGGCGTCGACGTGGCGGACCAGGATGCCCGGGCCGGCCTCGATCACCGGCGGCAGCCGTGAGGAGGTCCGTCGGGTGAACACCTCGACCTCGACCCCGGTCGCGGCCAGCCGCTCGGCGAGCGCGAGCACGTAGACGTTCATGCCGCCCGCGTCCCCGGTCCCCGGCTGCTCCAGGGGGGAGGTGTGCACCGAGACCAGCGCCACCCGCCGCACTTCCACCGGCTCCACCGGCACCGTCCTGTCCGATCCGTCCGCACGGCGCCCGGCCGACCCGGGACCGCGGCCGGGCTGGGCTACCGTCGGCCGGTGCCCCGGCCGCCCGAGCAGTCTGCCGCCCCCCGCGCGCACCGGCGTGATCGGGTCGGTGTCCCGGTGGGCTCGCCGACGCGGGGCACGACCGGCCCGGACCGGTTGCGCCGGGTGGAGCGGTGGCTGGCGCAGACCCAGGCCCGCCGGTTGCGGGCCTCCGTCGACCCGTTGGTGGTGGACCTCGGCTACGGCGCCCGGGCGTTCACGACCCTCGACCTGCAGCGCTGGCTGCGCCGCGTCCGTCCCGACGTCCGGGTGGTCGGGCTGGAGATCTCCCCCGAGCGCGTGCAGCGGGCCCGGGCCGACGTCGCCGCCCGGGCCGACGCCCCGGAGTTCCACCTCGGCGGGTTCGAGCTGGGGGTCCCCGGCGGGGGCGCCCCGGTGCTGGTCCGGGCCTTCAACGTGCTGCGGCAGTACGACGAGGCCGAGGTCGCGGCGAGCTGGGAGCTGCTGCGCTCGCGGCTGGCCCCCGGGGGTCTGCTGGTCGAGGGGACCTGCGACGAGCTGGGCCGCCGCAGCACCTGGGTGGCCCTGGACCGCGAGCGGGGTCCGGTCTCCCTGACGCTCGCGGCCCGGCTGGCCGACCTGCCCGGCCCCGCCGCGTTGGCCGAGCGGCTGCCGAAGGCGCTGATCCACCGCAACGTGCCCGGGGAGGGCGTGCACGACCTGCTGCGCGCGGCGGAGTCGGCGTGGGCGCGGGCCGCCCCGGCCGGGACCTTCGGGGTGCGCCAGCGGTGGATCGCGACGTGCCGGGACCTGGCCACGGACTGGCCGGTGCTGGACTCCGCGGCCCGCTGGCGCCTCGGCGAGCTGACCCTGGACTGGTCCGCGGTCGCGCCCCGCTGAGCCCCGTCCGGTCCGGTGCCGTCACGCGTCCCGGGCCGCCAGGGCCTCCCGGGTCGCCTCCAGGGCGGCCGCCGAGGCGAGCACGAACCGCACGAGCTCCAGACCGGCCCCGGCCCGGACCCCGGCGACCAGGGCACGGGCCGACTCCTCGGGCGACCAGCCGAACACGCCGGCCCCGACCAGGGGCAGGGCCAGGGTGTCCGCCCCGAGCCCCCGGGCGACCCGCACCGCCTGCACCGCGCAGGAGTGCAGGTCGGCCGGGTCCCGCTCCCCCCGCAACCGGTTCGGCCCCCGGACGGCGACCACCCAGCGGGCGGGGAGGTCGAAGCCGGGCATGGCCACCGCCTGCCCGAGCCCGAGGCCGTCGGGGAGGACGTCGCGGCGCAGGCGGCGGCACTCGTCCAGCAGCCGGGGTCCGGCCGCCCGGTGGATGGCCCCGTCGACCCCGCCCCCGCCGAGCAGACGACGGTCGGCGGCGTTGACCACCACGTCGAGCGTCTGCTCGACGATGTCGCCGCGGACGGCCTCGATCTGCACCCTCAGGCCTCCAGCAGCAGCGTGAACGGCCCGTCGTTGACGGACTCGACCGCCATGTCGGCGCCGAAGCGTCCGGTCTCGACGGGGACGCCCCGCTCGCGCAGCGCCAGGGCCACGGCCTCGACCAGGGGTTCGGCCACCGGGCCGGGGGCGGCCGCGTTCCAGGTCGGTCGGCGCCCCTTGCGGGTGTCGCCGTAGAGCGTGAACTGGCTGACCAGCAGCACCCCGGCGCCCGAGGCGGCCACCGAGACCTCCTCGCGCAGCAGGCGCAGCTCGGCGATCTTGCGGGCCATGAAGGCGACCTGGTCGGGACCGTCGTCGTGGGTCACGCCGAGCAGGACGAGCAGGCCGGGCCCGTCCAGGGCTCCGACGACCTCGGGACCCTCCGGTCCGTCCACCCGGACCTCGGCCCGGACGACCCGCTGCACCACCGCTCGCACCCGATCATCTTCACCCTCGTCCCCGACCCGCGCCCGTCCCACCCGTCCCGGCCGGGCCACCTAGGCTGCCGAGGTGGACGTGCCGATCGTGGTTCCCCTGGTCCTGCTGGCCCTCGCGGTCGCCGGGCTGGGGGCGCTGCTGCGTCCGCGGTGGGACCTGGCGCTGCTGCTGGGGATCCTCGCGGCGGTCTGGTCGCGCGTGAACCAACCCGTCGAGGGGCGGGTGCTGGTGGTCTTCAACGCCGAGCGCGGGTTCACCGAGGCCGACGTGCTGTCGGTGCTGGCGTTGCTGCTGGCGGCGGTGACCGCGCTGCGCTGCGGATACCGCTCGCTCACGGGGGCGCGGACCCCCGCGCGTCACCAGGGGCCGTAGGGGCCCTGGTGACGGTTGTCGCGGTCGTCGCGACGGCGACCGGAGAACTGCCGGACCGCGGGCCGCACGTCGGCCAGGTAGACCGCGGCGGCCACGACCGCGACGATGCCGAAGATGTTCGGGAAGCCGGCGCCGTAGAAGCTGGTGGGCAGGAAGACGAGGCCGATCGCAGCCGCCACGGCCAGGATCGCCACCCAGAACGTCTTGGTCTTCTTGCCTGCGGCCGTGTAGGCGGCCGCCGGGCGCCGGACCGCGTCGACCAGCGCCCAGACCTCGACGGCGAAGATGCCGATGGTCAGGACGAACAGGACGAGCGACTGGGCTCCCACGAAGATGTCCACGAGGCGATCCTACGGGCCGGGTCGGCGACGGGGCCGCTGCGCGGGGACCGCCGGGTGCCGCTCAGCGAGCGGTGCGCAGCGCGTCGTCGACCGAGACGTCCCCGTCGCGGTAGCGGCGGCTGATCTCCTCGGTGAGGCTGTCCATGACCACCTGCACCCGGTGCCGGTCGCCGGAGAGCTCGCTCTCGAGCTCCTGCAGCTGCGCCGTGGCCTCCTCCAGCGCCTCGTCGTCCAGCGCGCCCGGGTCGGACAGCTGCGGGTCGGCGACGGCGGCCTCGGCCCGGCGACGGTGCTCGCCCACCCGGCTCGGCGCCACCGAGGTGTGCCGTCCCGAACCGTGGTCGCTGCGCCGGGCCTCGGTGAGGACGTCGGTGAGGGCCAGGACCAGCTCGGCGTCGGTGCGCGTCCCGGTCACGGCCACGGCGCCGTCGTCGCCGGCGCGGCGCCGCGACTCCGAGCCGAGGATGTCCAGCCGTCCCTGCAGCAGCCGGCGCGCGTAGGACAGGTCGGCCTCCTCCTGCTCGGCCAGGTTGCGCCGGTCCCGGACCTCCTCCAGCGGGAGGTCCTCGACCCCCGCGAGGAACTCCGGCGCGAGGATCCGGTCGAGCGGGCGGCGTCCGCCGGCCTGGTACCCCGTGCTCATGGCCGTCTCCTCTCCTGGCGACGGCGCAGCGCCGTCGCCCAGCAACAATCCGTGCAAGGAGTATGACGGAAGAGTGACGTCGCCGGGCGGGGACCCGTCAGGGCGCGACGACGACCTCCTGGGCCGCGGCGATGGGACGCGGGGCGTCGCGCTCCTCCTCCGGCGACGGGCCGGGTGCGCTGCCGGCCAGGGCGAACAGCTCGGCGTCGACCGCCACCGAGCGTTTGACCAGGGCGAGGGCGACCGGGCCCAGCTCGTGGTGGCGGGCCGCGGTGGTCACGTGCCCGACCTTCCTCCCCGCGAGCACGACGTCGTCCCCGTGCGCCGGGAGGTCGTGCCCGGAGCCGTCCAGGTGCAGGAAGACCAGTCGGCGCGGCGGGCGCCCGAGGTTGTGCACCCGGGCGACGGTCTCCTGGCCGCGGTAGCAGCCCTTGTGCAGGTGGACCGCGCTGCGCAACCAGTCGACCTCGTGCGGGATGGTCCGGTGGTCGGTCTCGCGCCCCAGCCGCGGGCGCCAGGCCTCGACGCGCAGGGCCTCGGCCGCCCAGGTCCCGGCCAACCGGCGATCCCCCACCGCCTCGGCCAGCTGCGCACGCGGCACCCGGACCTCGCGCCACGGGCGCGCGGCGCCGGGGTGCTCCAGGGTGCTCACGGCGCTGTAGCTCGCCGTGTCGGCGCTGCCGCCCTCACCGATCGGGGTGGCCCCCGGCCAGGGGTCGACCCAGACCGTCCCGTCGCCCGTCGCGGCGCTCGGTTCGCCGAGCACGGCCCAGTCGGCGCTGACGTCCTCGACCTCGACCCGCAGCATGAAGCGCATGCGCTGCAACCACTCCAGCAGCGCGGGGGCGGTGCCCGGCTCGACGCCGACCCAGGTCGCCGCCCCGTCGTCGACGACGTGCAGGGCGTGCTCGACGTGCCCCTTGGGGCTGAGGACGAGGCTCTCCACCCCCGAGGCGGGCGACAGCCCGGTGAGCGCCTGCGTCGTCATGCTGTGCAACCACGACAACCGGTCCGGACCCGTGACGACGACGGTGCCGCGGTGGGAGAGGTCCACGACGGCCGTCCCGGCCACCAGGGCCCGCTGCTCACCCGTCGGGTCGCCGTAGTGCCAGGCGACCCCCGCGTCCGGCCCCTCGGCGGCCACGGCGCCGGGGCGCTGCAGCAGCGGGGACCGGGTCATGGGACCCGCTTCAGCCGCGCGGAGGCGTAGGAGCGCATCGGGTGGCCGTCGGCGGCGACGTCCAGGGCCCAGAGGAGGTCGCCCTCGACCAGGCCGTACATGCGCTGCGCGGCGGTGTACTCGTGCGCCGTGCTGGTCCGGGCCACCACGTCGGTGCTCAGGTCGATGCGGGGGCCGACCGCGCGGCCGACGAGCACCTCGACGACCCCGGTGGGGTGGCTGAGCAGCACCTCGAGCTCGACCGGGCGGGGGCCGTCGCCCTCGGCGGGGCCGAGCCCGACGGGACGCCAGTACCCGGTCTCGACGTCGAGCGGGTGCGTCGTCGCCCCGGAGCCGTCGAGGGCCCAGCTCGTCGCCGAGTAGTGCAGGAACCCGCGACCGTCGTGCCGGAACTCGACCTCCTGGCCGAAGCGCGTGTCCTCCTCACCCCGTCCCGGGTGTCCGAGGACGCCCGCGCCCTCCCACCGGCCGATGAGCCAGGCGAGGGGGACGAGGTCGGTGGGGGTGTCCGTGCTGAGCGGGATGGGCACGACTCAGCGCTGGCCCTTGTAGAGCCGGTAGACCACGAAACCCGCGAACCAGGTGATGACGAGCGTCACCACGATCAGCAGGACCAGGAAGAAGACCTCGAGAGCGTGCACGGGCCGAGCCTACCCGCGGCCCCGCCCCCGGGCCGGTCACGGTGGTGAGGGTCACGACGCCCGGGGCACGCCCTCAGCCGACCGCGAGCCGCCCGATCACGAACGCGACCCCGCCGGTGACCAGCACGGGGGCGGCGGCGACCGCGAGCGCCGGGGGCGTCCGGTGCGCCGCGGGCAACCGGGTCAGGTGCGCGCGCCAGGCGGCCACGACGAGGCCGGCGCCGATCCCGGCGACGACCCCGCTCAGCGCCCAGCGCAGGCTGGTGGCGCTCTCCGGGTCGGTGCCGGTCAGCTCGAAGGCGGTGGCCGCGACCCAGGCCGCGGCGCCGGCCGCGACCAGCCCCAGGGGGCCGGAGATGCGCAACGGCCAGGCGGAGGCGTTGACCGCGACGGCCGCCACCAGACCGGTGAGCGCGACGACCGCGAAGTCCCAGCTGGCGACCGTGGCGGGCAGCGCGACCCAGACGGCGCCGAGGACGACCACCGCCTGCGCGGCGACCACCCCGGCCACCGACTCGACCATGCGCGGCCGGCCGTCGCGCCGCAGCAGCTGGTGGACGAAGGCGGCGAGGAGGGCGACCGCGGCGGTCGCGGGCAGCCAGTCGAGCAGGTCCAGGGACGTCCGGACCCCGATCGCGACCACGACCGCCGCGGCCAGTCCGGTCCCGGCCACCACGGCGGTGCTGCCCCGCGGGCTCGGCAGGTCGACGAGCTCGGGCCAGCCGAGGGCGAAGACCACCGACCCCAGCAGGACGGCCAGGACGACCACCACCGACCCCGGCGCGTACCCGGCGACGGCGAGCACCACGGCCAGAGCGGTCGCGCCGACGGCCGTCGAAGAGGTGCTCACGCCCCGCAGTCTCGCAGAGCCTGCCGCGACGTCCCCGGTGGGCGAGCTCGATCGATGAGCTCGAGGGATGAGCTCGGGGGCAAGCTCGGCGTCACGGGGTCGGCCGCCGCCCCCGCCGGGTAACCTCGAGGTGAACGAGGCGCGACGGAGCCGGGCGAGGCCCCCGTGCGCGGTGGCCCCGACCCTCCGACGGGTCAGGCCCCCGCCACCGGCGTCCCCCGCCGGTCGGCCCGAACCAGGTGAAGGAGGACCGGACACCCGTGGCCCAGATCCTCGTCCTGACGAACGCGCTGAGTCCCTCCACCGAGGTGCTGCCCGCCCTGGGGCTGCTGCCGCACACCGTCCGCGTCCTCCCGGCCGAGGCCTCCGTCCTCGTCGACGAACCCGCCGGCGACGCGGTGCTGGTCGACGGTCGCCGGGAGCTCGCCGCCGCGCGTTCGCTCTGCCGCCTGCTGCGCACGACCGGTCTGGTGCAACCCGTGCTCCTCGTCCTCACCGAGGGGGGCCTGGCCGCGGTCGCCGCCGACTGGGGCGCCGACGACGTCCTGCTCGACACCTGCGGGCCGGCCGAGCTCGACGCCCGGTTGCGGCTGGCGGCGGGCCGTCGTCGCCGTCCGGCCGAGGAGGCCGAGAACGAGCCGCCCGGGGAGATCCGCGCGGGGGACGTCACCATCGACGAGGCCGCCTACTCGGCCCGGGTCAAGGGCCGCCACCTCGACCTCACCTACAAGGAGTTCGAGCTCCTCAAGCACCTCGCCCAGCACCCGGGCCGCGTGTTCACCCGCGCCCAGCTGCTGCAGGAGGTCTGGGGTTACGACTACTTCGGCGGCACCCGCACGGTCGACGTCCACGTGCGCCGGTTGCGGGCCAAGCTCGGCCCCGAGCACGAGAACACCATCGGCACCGTCCGCAACGTCGGGTACCGCTTCGTCGCCAGCGGACGTGAGGACGAGGAGCCGGGTGAGGACGCGTCGACGCCGGGCGAGGCCGCGGGGGGCGCGGCGGCGCCGGGCGGGCCCGCGGCCGGCCCGACCCTGGCCGGGGTGCCGGGCGAGCGCCCGCGTGCCGTCATCGGCTCGACCGCCCCCGTCGTCCCCGCCGCGGCCCGCCGGCCCAGCCCCCTGCGCGGGGCGGGCAGCCGCCCGTGAGCGGCCGGACCCGCCGTCGGGACCGGCCGGCGCCCGCCGAGGTCGCCGCCGTCGAGGCGCTGGCCGCCGCCGCCTCGCGCGCCGACGGGGCCACCTCGCTCAGCGAGGACGCCCGGCTGGCCCTCGCGACCCCGGGCGAGGGGGTGCTCCACCTCCTGCGCACCGAGGGTGGGGCGGACGCCGTCGTCGGTTACGCCCAGCTCGTCACGTCGACCGCCGGCGGACCGCTGACCGGTGAGCTGCTCGTCGACCCGGCCCACCGCGGCCGGGGCCACGGCGCGGCCCTGCTGGCCGAGGTCGAGGACCTCGCTCCCGACGGGGCCCTGCTGTGGTCGCACGGGGACACCCCGGGCGCTCGCGCCCTGGCCGCGCGACGGGGGTGGAGCCGGCAGCGGGAGCTGCTGCGCATGGAACGGCCCGCGGCCGACCTGGCCGACGTGCCCGCCCCGGAACCCGCCGCCGGGGTACGGCTGCGGGCGTTCCGCCCCGGGCCGGACGACGCGGCCTGGACGGCGCTGAACGCGACGGCCTTCGCCCACCACCCCGAGCAGGGGGCGTGGACCGTCGACGACCTCCGGGCGCGGCAGCGCGAACCCTGGTTCGAGGCGGACCGGCTGACCCTGGCCGAGGACCCGACCGGCGACCTGCTCGGGTTCTGCTGGATGAAGGTCGAGGACGGCGTCGGCGAGCTGTACGTCCTCGGCGTCTCCCCCGCCGCGGCCGGGCAGGGGCTCGGCCGGACCCTGCTGCGCCACGGGTTGCGCGGCCTGGTCGGGGCTCCCGACCTGCGGGTCGTCGAGCTGTACGTCGACGGGGACAACACCGCGGCGGTGAGGCTCTACACGGGTCTGGGATTCCGCGTCGCGGGGGTCGACGTGCAGTACGCCCGCGTCCCCTCCGCGTGAGCACCGCGCCCGCACCCTGATCCGGGGGGCAGTGGCAGGATGCTGGCCATGAGCGCCACCACCCGGGCCACCACCCCCCGTCCGGCCCTCCCGCGTGACGATTCCTCCACCCCCACCGCCGAACTCCCCCCGGACCGGTTCGCCGACCGCGAGGTCTCCTGGCTGGCGTTCAACGAGCGCGTGCTGCAGCTGGCCCAGGACCCGGACCTGCCCCTGCTGGAGCGGACCCGCTTCCTGGCGATCTTCACCGCCAACCTCGACGAGTTCTTCATGGTCCGGGTGGCCGGGCTGAAGCGGCGCATCGCCACCGGGCTCGCCGTCACGGCCGCCTCGGGGCTGGAACCGCGCGAGGTCCTCGACGCGATCAGCGTGCGCGCGCACGACCTGACGGAGCAGCACGCGGCCACCTTCGCCGAGCAGGTCCGCCCGGCGCTGGCCGAGGCGGGCATCACCATCGTGCGCTGGGACGAGCTGGGCTCGCAGGACCAGGTCCGGTTGCACGGGTTCTTCCGCGACCAGGTGTTCCCGGTGCTCACCCCGCTCGCGGTGGACCCGGCCCACCCGTTCCCCTACATCTCCGGGCTCTCGCTGAACCTCGCCGTGGTGGTGCGCAACCCGACCACGGACAAGGAGCACTTCGCCCGGGTCAAGGTCCCGCCGCTGCTGCCGCGGTTCGTGGCCGTGGACCGGGCCGACGAGGACACCCCCGTGCGGGCGGCGCGCTTCGTGCCGCTCGAGGACGTCATCGCCGTGCACCTCGACCAGCTGTTCCCCGGCATGGAGGTCGTCCAGCACCACACGTTCCGGGTCACCCGCAACGAGGACCTGGAGGTCGAGGAGGACGACGCCGAGAACCTGCTGCAGGCCCTGGAGAAGGAGCTGCTGCGGCGCCGGTTCGGCCCGCCGGTCCGGCTCGAGGTCGCCCCGGACATCGACCCGACCGTCCGCGACCTGCTGGTGCGCGAGCTCGGCGTGCACGAGCAGGAGGTCTACGAGCTCCCCGAGCCCCTGGACCTGCGCGGCCTGAACGACATCGCCGACCTGGACCGCCCGGAGCTGAAGTACCCGAAGTTCGTGGCCCGCACCCACCGGGACCTGACCGACGGGGCCGAGACGGCCAAGCCGTCGGACCTGTTCGCGGCCATCCGCAACCGCGACGTCCTGCTGCAGCACCCCTACGACTCGTTCTCCACGAGCGTCCAGGCGTTCCTGGAGCAGGCCGCGGCCGACCCCCGCGTCCTCGCCATCAAGCAGACCCTTTACCGGACGTCGGGCGACTCCCCCATCGTCGACGCGCTCATCGACGCGGCCGAGGCCGGCAAGCAGGTGCTCGCGCTGGTCGAGATCAAGGCGCGTTTCGACGAGCAGGCCAACATCTCCTGGGCCCGCAAGCTGGAGCAGGCCGGGGTGCACGTCGTCTACGGCCTGGTCGGGTTGAAGACGCACGCGAAGCTCAGCCTCGTCGTCCGGCAGGAGTCCGGCGGGCTGCGGCGCTACTGCCACGTGGGGACGGGCAACTACAACCCCAAGACCGCGCGCATCTACGAGGACCTGGGGCTGCTCACCGACGACCCGCAGGTCGGCGAGGACCTGACCCGGCTGTTCAACCAGCTCTCCGGGTACGCCCCCAAGACGGCCTACAAGCGTCTGCTGGTCGCGCCCCGCTCGTTGCGCACCGGACTGGTCGACCGGGTCGACCGCGAGATCGAGAACGCCCGGCAGGGGTTGCCCGCCGGGGTGAAGTTCAAGATGAACTCGATCGTGGACGAGGCGGTCATCGACTCCCTCTACCGCGCCTCGCAGGCCGGGGTGCCGGTCGACGTGCTCGTCCGCGGGATCTGCGCGCTCCGCCCGGGCATCGAGGGGTTGAGCGAGAACATCCGGGTCCGCTCGATCCTGGGTCGCTTCCTCGAGCACAGCCGCATCTTCTGGTTCGCCTCGGGCGGAGACCCGGTCGTGATGATCGGCAGCGCCGACATGATGCACCGCAACCTGGACCGCCGCGTCGAGGCCGTCGTGCGGTTGTCCGACCCCCGTCACGTGCGCGAGGTCACGACGTTGCTGGAGACCGGGATGAGCGACACGACGAGCTCCTGGCACCTGCAGCCCGACGGGGAGTGGGTCCGGCACGCGCGCACGGCCGACGGCAAGCGCCTGCTCGACCTGCAGGAGCACATCATCGCCACCCGACCCGGTCGTCGCCCCAGCCCGCGCCGGCGATGACCGTCACCAGCGCGGCCCCGACGAGGAGCGCGACGGACGCCCCCCGGCCGGAGATCGAGGCGGCGGGCTGCCTCGTCGTCCGTCCCGGGCCGGGCGGGCCGGAGTTCCTGCTGGTGCACCGCCCGACCACGGTCAACCACCAACGGGACTGGTCCTGGCCCAAGGGCAAGCTCGACGGCGGGGAGGCCCCGCCCGCCGCCGCCGTCCGCGAGACCTGGGAGGAGACGGGGTTGCGCCCCCGGCTCTCCCTGCCGCTGCCCGAACGTCGCTACCGCGTCGCCGACGGGCGCTCCAAGCGGATCCGCTACTGGCTGGCCTTCGCCGCCGACGACGACACGGCCACCACCCCGGCGCCCGACGAGGTGGACGACGTCGAGTGGCTCACCGCCGCGGCCGCCCGCGAGCGGCTGTCCTACGCCCACGACGTCGAGCTGCTGGACGACGCGCTGGCCGAGCTGGACCGGCTGGGCGAGGGGGTCCCGACCTGGCCGCTCATCGTGCTGCGGCACGCGAAGGCGATGTCGCGCAGCGACTTCCGGGGCGGCGAGGCCGAACGCCCGCTGCTCGACCGCGGTCACGAGGAGAGCCACCGGCTGGCCCCGCTGCTGGCCTGCTGGGACGTCCGGGGGGTGCGCACCTCTCCCTGGGCGCGCTGCGTGCAGACCGTGCTTCCGGCCGCCGACCTCAACGACTGGCCCGTGCACGAGGACCCGGCCCTGACCGAGGCCGCCCACGCCGAGGACCCGCGCGGCTGGCACGCGGCGCTGGAGGAGGTCTACGAGCGGGCCGACGGGGTGGTGCTGTGCACCCACGGGCCGCTCCTGCCCGACCTGCAGGCCCGCCTCGCCGACCTGTCCCCCGTCTCCGCCGCGGCGGTGCTGGAGGCCAAGCTGGGCAAGGGCGAGTTCGTCGTCGCGCACGTCGTGGGCCAGGGACCCCAGGCCCGGGTCGCGGCCGTGGAGCGCCACGACGCCTGACACGTCGACCCCACCCGGGCGGGCGACCAGGGCACACGGTGAGCGACGAGAGATGCACCAGGTGTCATAAGTCGCGGTGGTTTACCTTCCGGTCATCCTCCCTTGGTCATCATGTCTGACCATTGACCCGCCAGGTTCACGCCCCGTTCACCCGGGCCGAGCCACCGCTTCACCTCGTCTGTTTAGCGTGCCATCACGTCGAGCCCAGGTGCGCGCCGATCCCGCGCGCCCGACGAGTGAAAGCGAGAGCTCCCGTGAACCGCACCGTCCTCCGCCGCGCCGCCCTCCCGGCCGCGCTGGCCCTGACCTTCGGCCTGGCGGCCTGCTCCGGCGCGAACGAGACCCAGACCGGGGCGTCCGGCTCGACCGAGAGCGCCTCCACCCTGAGCGGCAGCCTCGCCGGCGCCGGCGCGACCTCGCAGTCGGCCGCGCAGACCGCGTGGCAGGCCGGCTTCAACGCCGCCAACCCCGACGTGCAGGTCAGCTACGACGCCGTCGGTTCGGGCGGTGGCCGCGAGCAGTTCCTCAACGGCGCCGTGCCGTTCGCCGGTTCCGACCGCGCCCTGAAGGACGAGGAGCTGACCCAGGCCGAGTCCCGGTGCAACAACGGCAACGCCATGGACCTGCCGGTCTACGTCTCCCCCATCGCGATCGCCTACAACCTGCCGGGCGTGACCGACCTGCAGCTCTCGCCCGCCACCCTGGCCGGCATCTTCGCGGGCACGATCACCAGCTGGAACGCGGCCGAGATCGCCGCCGACAACCCGGGCAAGACCCTCCCCGCCACGGGCATCACCCCCGTGCACCGCTCGGACGACTCGGGCACCACCGAGAACTTCACCGACTACCTGCACACCACCGCGGGCGACGTGTGGACGAACGAGGCCGACGGCGAGTGGCCGCTGCAGGGTGGCGAGGCCGCCCAGGGCACCTCCGGTGTCGTCCAGGCCATCCAGGCCGGCGAGGGCGCCATCGGCTACGCCGACGAGAGCCAGGTCGCGGGCACCCAGCTCGGCGCCGCCAAGGTCAAGGTCGGCGACGCGTGGGTCGGCCCGACCGCCGACGCCGCCGCCAAGGCCGTCGACGCCTCCCCCGAGGCCGAGGGCCGTCCCGAGGGCGACATCGCCATCGAGATCGACCGCGCCACCACCGAGGCCGGCGCCTACCCGGTCGTCCTGGTCTCCTACCTGGTCGTGTGCTCCTCCTACGAGGACGCCAAGCAGGGCGAGCTGGTCAAGGCCTACGCGTCCTACATCGCGAGCTCCGAGGGCCAGGAGGCCGCGAACAAGAGCGCGGGCAACGCCCCGATCTCCGACGAGCTGAGCGGCAAGATCACCGAGTCCCTGAACCGGATCGGCGCCTGACCCAGATCCACCCCCGGTCCCCGGGCCGGGTAGCTCCACCGCAGGACCGACACGACGACGGGCGGTCCCGGCAGCCGCCGGACCGCCCGTCGTCGTGAGATCACCGGGAACCGTCCCGGGCCGCCGCACTCACCGCACGACTCAGGAGGAACGGGTGAGCACCACCGCACCACCGCCCAGGAGCGAGCCGATCGGCTCGCCCATCGCGACCGGGACCAAACGCATCGGCGACAGCGTGTTCCGCGGGATCGCGACCGCGGCCGGGGTGACCATCCTGCTGGTGCTCGCCCTGGTCGCCGCCTTCCTGATCATCCAGTCGCTGCCCGCGATCGTCGCCGCCCCGGCGGACATCCCCGGCGGTGAGGGCCTGGTCGCCTACATCTGGCCGTTGCTGTTCGGGACGATCCTGGCCGCGATCATCGCCCTGGCGACCGCGACCCCGGTCGCCGTCGGCATCGCGCTGTTCATCTCCCACTTCGCGCCGCGCCGGCTGGCCCAGAGCCTCGGCTACCTGGTCGACCTGCTGGCCGCGGTCCCCTCGGTCGTCTACGGCCTCTGGGGCATCGTCGTGCTCTCGACGTGGATGGTGCCGGTCTACGCCTGGCTGGCCGAGAACGCGTCGTTCATCCCGTTCTTCGCCGGGCCGGCCTCGGCGTCGGGCCGCACGATCTTCACCGCCGGCCTGGTGCTCGGCGTGATGATCCTGCCGATCATCACCGCGATCTCGCGCGACGTCTTCCTGCAGACCCCGCGGCTGAACGAGGAGGCCGCCCTGGCCCTCGGCGCCACCCGCTGGGAGATGATCAAGTACGCCGTGCTGCCCTACGGCCGCTCCGGGGTCACCAGCGCCGCGATGCTGGGCCTCGGCCGTGCGCTGGGCGAGACCATGGCCGTCGCCCTGGTCCTCTCGACCTCCAACATCGTGACCCTGAACCTGATCAGCACGACCAACCCCTCGACGATCGCCGCGAACATCGCGCTGGCGTTCCCCGAGGCCTACGGCATCACCGTCAACGTCCTCATCGCCAGCGGTCTCGCCCTCTTCGTCATCACGTTCCTGGTGAACTTCCTCGCCCGCTGGATCGTCTCGCGCTCTGGAGTGAAGGCATGACCACGACGACCGATCCGCAGCCGTCGCGGGACACCCTGGCCGCGCTCGACACCTCGCTGACCGCGGGCAAGCTGCCCCGCTGGGTGCCCGGTGTCCTCGTCCTGGTCGCGGTGGCCCTCGGTGCCGCGCTGACCGTCCCCGGCGGGTTCTCCTGGGGATCCCTGGCCGTCGTCTCGGCGCTGGCCTACCTCGTCCTGATCGTCTCCGTCTCCCGGGCCAAGGAGGGCGCCCGCAAGGCCAAGGACCGCCTGGTCACCTCCCTGGTGACGATGGCCTTCCTGCTGGCCATGGTGCCGCTGGTCTCGGTGGTGCAGACCGTGGTCAGCCGGGGCATCGCCCGCTTCGACCCGACCTTCTTCACCTGGACGATGACCGGGGTCGTCGGCGAGGGCGGCGGCGGGCTGCACGCGATCTGGGGCACGATCCTCATCACCCTCTTCGCGACCCTGATCTCGGTGCCGGTCGGCGTGCTCTGCGCGGTCTACCTCATCGAGTACGGCGCCGGGTCCAAGCTGGCCAAGGCGATCACCTTCCTGGTCGACGTCATGACCGGGATCCCCTCGATCGTCGCCGGTCTGTTCATCGCCGCGGTCTTCGTGCTCCTCGTCGGGCCGGAGATGCGCATCGGGCTGATGGGCGCCCTGGCCCTGTCGGTGCTGATGATCCCGGTCGTCGTCCGGGCGACCGAGGAGATGCTCAAGCTGGTCCCGAACGACCTGCGCGAGGCCGCCTACGCGCTCGGCGTCCCGAAGTGGCGCACGATCGTCAAGGTCGTGCTGCGGACCAGCGTCTCCGGCATCGCCACCGGCGTGACCCTGGCCGTGGCCCGCGTCGCCGGGGAGACCGCGCCGCTGCTGCTGACGATCGGCTACATCACCGGGACCAACTTCAACGTGCTCGAGGGCCGCATGACGACGCTGCCGACCTTCGCGTACTTCTCGTACCAGAACCCGGGCATCCCCGCCCAGGCCGGCTACGACCGGGCCTGGACAGCCGCCATGGTCCTGATCATCCTGGTGATGCTGCTCAACCTCGTCGCCCGGATGATCTCCCGCTACTTCGCCCCCAAGGGCAGTCGCTGAGCGGGCTCCCGCGCAGCTCGAGACCTGACACCCGAGAGAACCTGAGGAGCCCCGCAGTGGCCAAGCTCATCGACGTGAGCGACCTGAACATCTTCTACGGCGACTTCCTCGCCGTCGAAGGCGTCAACATGACGATCGAACCCCGCGCGGTGACCGCCCTCATCGGGCCGTCCGGCTGCGGCAAGTCGACGTTCCTGCGCACCCTGAACCGCATGCACGAGGTCATCCCCGGCGGCCGCGTCGAGGGCAAGGTCGTCATGGACGGCCAGGACCTCTACGACCGTGACGTGGACCCGGTCTCGGTCCGCCAGCACATCGGCATGGTCTTCCAGCGGCCGAACCCGTTCCCGACCATGTCGATCTACGACAACGTCGCGGCCGGGGTGCGGCTCAACGCCAAGCGCATGAAGAAGTCCGACCTGGACGACCTCGTGGAGAGCTCGCTGCGCGGGGCCAACCTCTGGAAGGAGGTCAAGGACCGGCTCGACAAGCCGGGCATGGGCCTCTCCGGCGGTCAGCAGCAGCGGCTCTGCATCGCCCGCGCGATCGCGATCCGCCCCTCGGTCCTGCTCATGGACGAGCCCTGCTCGGCGCTGGACCCGATCTCGACGCTCGCCGTGGAGGACCTCATCGGCGAGCTGAAGAGCGACTACACGATCGTGATCGTGACCCACAACATGCAGCAGGCGGCCCGCGTCTCCGACCGCACCGGGTTCTTCAACCTGGCCGGCGTGGGCAAGCCCGGCAAGCTGGTCGAGATCGACTCGACCGCGACGATCTTCTCCAACCCGTCGCAGAAGGCCACCGAGGACTACATCTCCGGGCGCTTCGGCTGATTCGACCTCGCCACGACGACCACGACCGACGACGACGGCCCGCTCCCCCGACGGGGGGCGGGCCGTCGTCGTCGGTGGCTCAGACCAGGTGCAGCAGCAGGGCGGTGGTGCCGGCCGCGACGAGCCCCGCGCCGGGCACGGTCAGCACCCAGCCCAGGACGACCGCGCGCACGACGTCCCAGCGGACCGCCGAGCGGCGACGGGTGGCCCCGGCGCCGACCACGGCCGCGGTGATGGTGTGGGTCGAGGAGATCGGCGTGTTCAGGCCCAGGGCCGCCACGTAGAGCGCGGTCGCCGAGACGACCTCGGCCGCGAAGCCGCGGGCCGGGTCGGTGCCGGCCAGCCGCTGCCCCAGCGTGCGGATGATGCGCCGACCCCCCACCCACGTGCCGAACCCCAGGGCGAGACCGGCGCTGAGCTTGACCCAGAGCGGGATCCGCCCCGAACCCTCCAGCGAACCGACCGCCACCAGCGCGAGGATGACGACCCCCATCGTCTTCTGGGTGGCCTGCAGCCCGTGCCCCAGGGCCATCGCCGCCCCGGAGACGACCTGGGCCACCCGGAAGCGGCGGTTCACCACGCCCGCCGGGACCGGGGCCAGGACCCGCAGCAGGGCGAGCATGAGCAGTCCCGCGGCGACGAACCCGAAGACGGGCGAGGCCACCATCGGCAGCACGATGGAGGTGAGGATGACGTCCCAGCGGACCGTCGTCCCGGCCACCAGACCGGAACCGGCCAGCCCCGCGATCAGCGCGTGCGAGGACGACGTCGGCAGTCCGCGGTGCCAGGTCAGGAGGTTCCAGGCCGTGGCCCCGAGCAGGGCGCCGAGGATGACGACCAGACCGCTCGATCCCCGGCCGGGGTCGACGATCCCGCTGCCGATGAAGGCGGCGAGCCCCTCCCCGAGGAAGGCCCCGGCCGTGTTGCAGACCGCGGCGAGCAGCAGGGCGATGCCGGGCGTCAGGGCCCGCGTGGAGATGGACGTGGCCACCGCGTTCGCCGCGTCGTGCGCCCCGTTGGTGAAGGCGAAACCGAGGGCGACCGCGACCACCAGGACGAGCAGGAACGACTCCACGCTCAGTGTTCCTTGATGACGATCGCGTCGATCGTGCGCGCCAGCCGGGTCAGGGTGTCGCTGCAGCGCAGCAGCGCCAGGCGGATCTCCTCGCGCCGCCGGAGGTCACCGACGTCGCGGCTGGTCTCCAGGTTCAGCGCCAGCATCCGGTTGCCGAGGGTGGCCGCCTGACGGGCCAACCGCCGCGACGTCGTCCACCGCTCGGGGCCGCCCGAGGGACGGCGCAACTGCCGCAGCGCGTGCTCGCACAACTCGCTCTGCCGCTGCACGACCTCGACGAGGTCGGCCGCCAGACCGTGGCTGACCTCGGCCCGCAGCACGATGACCAGGTCGGCGGTGCTCTGCAGGACGTCGAGGACGTCGACCACCGCGGCGATCAGCCGGTAGGAGTCGTCGCGGTCGAGGGAGGTGACCCAGCTGCGACCGACCCCGGCCAGCGCGCCGTGGCCGGTCTCGGTCGCCTCGACCTGGAGCTCGACCATCCGCTGACCGAGGTCCTGGCGCAGGCTCTCGTCGGCCCCGAGGACCGAGGCCAGCAGGTTCGTCGCCTCGACCAGCTGCCCCCCGACGGAGGCGGCGGCGTCCAGGAAGGACGGGTCTCGGGGCTGGACTCGCAGGCGCACGCTCTCGGTCTCTCTCGGGTCCCGGCCGGGGCCGGGGGTGGCGGAGTGGCCGATGGTAGGGCCTCCAGGTGAACAGACCGCCCGGTCGCTCAGCCGGGTGGCGGCAGCACCGGGCGGGTCGTCCAGGCGACGATGCCCAGGGCCCGGTCGAGGTCCCCACCGCGGATCGGCCCCTCGCTCTCCGAGGCGGCCACCACGACGTCGGCGTAGAGCTCGATCTCGGCGGCCAGGGCGGCGTCGGCCAGCTCCTCGGTCGAGGCCGGGGAGGTGCCCGGGCGGGCCGCGGGGTGGACCTCGTCGGCAGTCATGATGAGGCCAACGGTACGACCAGATCGGCCCGCCGTCCTGGTAGTGGCGTTTTCGATCACGCGCGCGACCGTCCGCCGGCCGTCGCGGGGGCGCTCATCGGGCGGGGTCGAGGGTGGGGGTCACCGGTTCCAGCCCGGGGGCCGTGCTCGGGGTCCCGACCGGGTCCGCCGCCGGCTGCAGCGCGGGTCGGTCCTGCGCCCCGAGGACGGTGCGCTGGAGGTTGACCGACGCCAGGCCCAGTCCGCCCACGGTCACCTCGTCGTAGGCGAGCAGCTGTCCGGCCTGCGGTCCGGACCGGCCGAAGTACAGCAGGGTCGCCGAGAGCGGCACGGGGCGACCGTCGCCGAGCCGGGCCAGCCCGGCGGCCGTGATGCCCGCACCCCCGGTGCTGCCCTCGACCATGACGCGGGTCCCCGAGGGGTCGAGGGTGACCGAGCGCGCGTGCAGGTGCCCGGCCAGGACGAGGGGGACCCGCCCGAGGACGGGTTCCAGGCCGGTCGGCTGGTGGACGAGGGCGACGTCCACCGGGTCGTCGGGGTCGCTCGCGTCCCACTGGGCGATCCCCGCGGCCAGCACCCGGTTGGCGGCGCGCTGGACGTCCTCCGCGCTGCCCGAGGCGACCTGGCCCTCCCCGTCCGGGGTGAACACCGGGTCGCCCTGGCCGGCGAAGCGCAACCCGGCCACCTCGGCGGTCCGGCCCTGGTCGAGGACGACCGCGTTCGGCTCGGCCGCGACGGCCGCCTCGGTCTGCCGGCTGTCGTGGTTGCCCCGCACGAAGACGTAGGGGACGCCGAGCTCGGAGATGCCGTCGAGGTAGGTGGCCTCGACCGCGGTCCCCCACGTGGTGATGTCGCCGGTGTCGACGACGGCCTGGACCCCGAACTGCCGCACCAGGGTGCGGGCCAGGTCGAGACCCAGCGGGTTCAGGTGCAGGTCGGAGATGTGCAGCACGGTGGTGACGTCCTCGCCGAGCCCGCTCGGGCCGCTCTGCGCGTCCCCGAGCACGGGCAGGTCGCCGGACACCGCGTAGAGCGTGGAGACGCTGGTGACGATGTCGGACAACCCGCTGCGGTAGGACTCCAACCGGTCCATGGCCGACTGCGTCGAGCTGACCACGTAGGGCGCGCGGGAGAGCAGCCCCGTGAACCGGGGCTGCTGCAGCGCCGCCGGGTCCAGGGTCAGGGCGGTCGTCCCGCCGGTGACCAGCACGGCGACGAGTACCAGGGAGGTGGTCTGCGCCGCGCGGCGGGCCCCGCGGTAGACGACGAACCCCGCGACGAGCGCCCCGGCCAGACCGCACCCGGCCGACGTCAGCGCCGCCCGGATGGTGGCCGAGCGGATCGTCTGGGTGACCGTGAGCTCCAGGGCGAGCAGCTGCTGGGGGGAGGACACCAGCCGCGAGGCGGCGTCCAGGTCGACCGAGGCGATGTTGGCGGTGACGGCGACCGGGGCCCGGTGGGTGTCGAAGGACACCTCGCCGACCGGGGGGAGCTCGACCCGCACCCCGGGGTGCAGGCTCGGGAGCACCCGCACGTCGGTCTGCAGCGGCCCCACCCAGGTCGTCGTCGCGGGAGCCAGCGCGAAGCCCGCGCCCGCGCCCAGCACGGTCACGGCGAGCAGGCCGAGCAGCGCCGGGATCCGGCGCAGCAGGGGGCGCGGCAGCCACCGACGTCGATCACGCATCCGCCCCATCCTCTCCCAGCCCCCGCCGCCCGGACATCCGCCCGGGAATCCATCGGATCCACCGGGCCGATGGTTGAACGCGGCGCCGACCCCCGTCGTACCCCTTCTCGACCGAACATCGAGTCGAGGAGGACGACGTGCGCACCATCCGCAGGATCTCGATCGCGACCGCCGCCGTGGCCGCGCTGGCCCTGACCCCCACCGTGGCCGTGGCCGGCGACCGCCCGGCGTCCCCGCCCCGGGGGCACCACCAGTCCGACGTCCGGGCCGTCGGCCTGGTCGACGGCACGCAGCTCGTGACGTTCTCGGTGTCGCGTCCCGGGGACGTCCGCAAGACCGGCACCGTGCGGGGCCTGACCGGGGGTGACACCGAACTGGTCGGCATCGACGCCCGGGTCCAGGACCGCGGGGTCTACGGCGTCGGGAACGCCGGCGGCGTCTACAAGCTGGACGTCCACTCCGCCCGGGCCGAGTTCGTCCTGCGCCTCACCGAGGAGCTCGACGGCACCCGCTTCGGGGTCGACTTCAACCCGGCGGCCAACGCCCTGCGCATCGTCAGCGACACCGGGCAGAACCTGCGTCAGCCCTTCGCCACCCCCGGGGCGGCGACCGTCGCCGACACGCCGCTGACCACCCCGCCGACCGCCGGGACCACCACCGGCGTCACGGCCGCGGGGTACACCAACAACGACCTCGACGAGAAGACCGGAACCACCCTGTTCGTCGTGAACGCCGACACCGGGGCCCTCGCCATCCAGTCCCCCGCCAACGCCGGCACCCTGGCCGCCACCGGCAACCTCGGCGTCGACCTGGGTGAGGACCCTGCCTTCGACGTCCGCGGGACCACCGGTTACCTCGTCGTCCCGGCCGGTGAGCGCTCGACCGTCTACGAGGTCTCGCTGCTCACCGGCCAGGCCACGAAGAAGGGCCACGTGAAGGCCGCCGTCGGCGACCTCGCCCTGCGGCTCTCCTGAGTCCTACTCCGACAGCAGGACCGTGGTGGAGTAGTCCCGCACCAGCAGGGTCTGCACCTCGGCCCCGACGGCCTGTTCCGGGTCGCTGGACATCGCCAGCGTCCAGGGCTTGCCGTCGGGGTCGGGGACCTGGAACTCGACGGGGTTGTCGGCCGCGTTGACCAGCAGCAGGATCGAGGCCGACCCCTCGGCCGCGAAGCGCAACGAGAAGGCCTTGGCGTTGGCGTCCTGCCACTCCGCGTCGGTCATCGGTTCCCCGTCGGCGCGCAGCGCGATGACGGCGTCCGCGCTGCCGTCCCGGCCGTCGCCGCGGTACACCGTGGAGCGCAGGGCCCGCGTGCAGCGGCGCAGCGCGATCAGTTTCCGGGTGTACTCGAGCAGGTCGTCGTCGACGGCGTCCCAGTCGAACCAGGAGATCTCCGAGTCCTGGCAGTAGGCGTTGTTGTTCCCGCCCTGGGACCGGGCCAGCTCGTCCCCCCCGAGGATCATCGGCACCCCCGCCGAGAGCAGCAGTGTGGTGAGCAGGTTGCGCCGCTGCCGGTTGCGGAGGTGGTTGATCTCCTCGTCGTCGGTCGGTCCCTCGGCCCCGCAGTTCCAGGAGCGGTTGTCGCTCTCGCCGTCGTTGTTGTCCTCGCCGTTGGCGTCGTTGTGCTTCTCGTCGTACATGGTGAGGTCGGCCAGGGTGAACCCGTCGTGCGCGGTCACGAAGTTCACGCTGCAGACCGGGGACCGGCGGCTGGCCTCGTACACGTCGGGGCTGCCGGTCAGCCGCTGGGTGAGGTCGCCCAGCGTGCCGTGCCCCCGCCAGAAGTCGCGGACGTCGTCGCGGAACTTCCCGTTCCACTCCGACCAGGCCGCCGGGAACCCCCCGACCTGGTACCCCGCGGTGTCCCAGGGCTCGGCGATGAGCTTCACCCGGGCCAGGACCGGGTCCTGGTGGCACAGGGACAGGAAGGCGCTGTGCACATCGGCGTCGCCACCCTGCCGGGTCAGCGTGGTCGCCAGGTCGAACCGGAACCCGTCGACGTGCATCTCGGTCACCCAGTAGCGCAACGAGTCCATGATCAGGTGCAGGGCCGCGGGGTGCGACACGTTGAGCGAGTTGCCCGTACCGGTGGTGTCGAAGTAGTTCTCCGGCTCCTCCTCGACCAACCGGTAGTAGGCGGAGTTGTCGATGCCCTTGAGCGACAGGGTCGGGCCCAGGTGGTTGCCCTCGGCGGTGTGGTTGTAGACGACGTCGAGGATGACCTCGAGCCCTGCGGCGTGCAGGGCCTTGACCATCTCCTTGAACTCCCGCACCTGCTCCCCGCCCTGGCCGGCGGAGCTGTACTCGTTGTGGGGGGCGAAGAACCCGATCGAGTTGTAGCCCCAGTAGTTGCGCAGGCCCTTCTCGACGAGGTGGTCGTCCTGGACGAACTGGTGCACGGGCAGCAGCTCGACCGCGGTCACCCCCAGGGAGGTGAGGTGCTCGATCGCCGCGGGGTGCGCCAGGCCCGCGTAGCTGCCGCGGATCTCCTCGGGCACGTCGGGATGCTGCTGGGTGAAGCCCTTGACGTGGACCTCGTAGACGACGGTGTCGGCCAGCGGGGTCCGCGGGGCACGGTCGTCGCCCCAGTCGAAGGCCGGGTCCACGACCACGGCCCGGGGCGCGCTCGCGCCGTTGTCGGTGTCGTTGCGGGCCTCGGGGTCGGCGTGCAGGTGCCCGAAGTCCTCCTCCTCCAGGGTCCACATGCCCTCCACCGCACGGGCCCACGGATCCAGCAGCAGCTTGGCCGGGTTGTGCCGCAACCCTTCCCCCGGTTCCCACTCACCGTGGACCCGCAGACCGTACCGGGTGCCGACGCCGGCGTCGGGAACCAGCCCGTGGAACACGTGGCCCGTGCGCTCGCTCAGTTCGACCCGACGCTCGGCCCCGTCGGGACCGTCGAAGACGGCCACCTCGACCTTCTCGGCCGTCTCGGAGTGCACGGCGACGTTCACGGCGCCCTCGCGCAGGCTGACGCCGAGGGGGTACGGGGTGGAATCAGGTTTCGTGGACACCTCAGGAGCGTGCTGGACACCCCCCAAGAGCGCGACCCGAACGTGCCCCGGACGGACGAACCCCCGCCGACCCGGAGGTCGACGGGGGTCCGGAACCTCGTGGCGCTCAGGCGTCCAGCGAGGCGTCCAGGGTGATCTCGACCCCGGTCAGCGCCTTGGACACGGGGCAGGACTCCTTGGCGGCCTGCGCGGTCCGGGCGAAGGTGTCGGCGTCGATGCCCGACACCTCACCGGTGACCGTGAGCTTGATGCCGGTGAGCTTGAACCCGCCGGCCTCCTTGTCCGGCCCGAGGGAGACGTCGGCGGTCACCTCGAGGCTCTCCGGCGTCCCGCCGGCCTCGGCGAGCAGCGCCGAGAACTGCATGGCGTAGCAGGAGGAGTGGGCGGCGGCGATGAGTTCCTCGGGGCTCGTGGTGCCCCCGGCCTCGTCCGCGGCCCGCTTCGGGAAGGAGACGTCGTACGTGCCGACCTTGGAGCTGGAGAGCTCGACCTGGCCCGAGCCCTCCTCGAGGGTCCCGTTCCAGGCGGTGCGCGCGGTACGCGTGGGCATGCTGTTCCTCCGTCGCTCGGATGGTCCTACGGGGCCCGGTGCTCGGACCCGATCTCCATCCTCCACAACGACCGATCGCCCCGCCACAGGGGGACGGGGCGATCGGTGGAGCGACCTCAGTCGCGAGGGGCGGCGTCCCGACGCGGAGCGCGCGAGCCGCGGAACCCGCCGTCGCGGCGGGGGCCGCGCGGGCCCCGGCCGTCACCGCGGAAACCGCCCTGGCCGCGACCCTGGCCCCGGCCCTCGCGCCGCTCGGTGGTCCGACGCGGCTTGATCACCACGGGCTCGCCGGACTCGGCGACCGCACGGACGATCTCGTCCCCGGCGGCCACGCGCTCGACGTCGTTGGCCTCGACACCCGCGTCGCGGTGCAGCCAGCCGTACTTGCGGACCTGGTCGGGCAGCGCGATCGCGAGGACGGTGCCCTTGGCCCCGGCCCGGGCGGTGCGCCCGGAGCGGTGCAGGTAGTCCTTGTGGTCGTTCGGCGGGTCCACGTGCACGACGAGGTCCACGTCGTCGACGTGGATGCCGCGGGCCGCGACGTCGGTCGCCACCAGGACGCGGGTCTCCCCCGCCGAGAAGGCGTCGATCGCCTTGGACCGCTGCGACTGGCGCAGGTCGCCGTGGATCGCCTCGGCGGGGGCGCCCGCCTCGCGCAGCTGGTCGGCCAGGCGCTGGGCGCCGAGCTTGGTGCGGACGAAGAAGATCGACCGCGCCGGACGGTGGCTGATCTCGGTCAGGATCGGCAGCTTGTCGTGCGGGCGGACCGCGAAGACCCGGTGCTCCATGTTGCCCACCGCGTCGGCCGGGGTCGGCACGGCGTGGAAGGAGGGGTCGGTGAGGAAGTCCGTCACCAGCGCCTCGACCCCGCGGTCGAGGGTGGCCGAGAAGAACATCCGCTGCCCGCCCGGCTTGGTGCCCTCGAGGATCGAGCGCACGTTGGGCAGGAAGCCGAGGTCGGCCATGTGGTCGGCCTCGTCGAGGACGGCCACCCGGACCTCCTCCAGCGAGACGGCGTCGCGCTCGATGAGGTCGACGAGGCGACCCGGGGTCGCGATCAGCACGTCGATGCCGCGCTGCAGGGCCGAGATCTGCTTGCCGTAGGGCACGCCGCCGACGACGACGGACATCCGCAGGTTCAGCGAGTCGCCCAGGGGGCGCAGCGCGTCGGCGACCTGCATGGCCAGCTCACGGGTGGGGACGAGCACCAGGCCGCGGGGCGCCCCGGTGATGCGGTTGCGGGGGCCGGCGGCGAGGCGGGCCAGCATCGGCAGACCGAAGCCGAGGGTCTTGCCGGAGCCGGTGCGGGCCCGGCCGAGGATGTCGCGCCCGGCGATGCCGTCGGGCAGGACGCGGGACTGGATGGCGAACGGCGCCGACATGCCGCGCTTCTCCAGCGCGGCGACGAGCTCCTCGGGCAGACCGAGCTCGGCGAACGTGGCCTCGGTGACCTCGACCTGCTCGGCCGCGGTCAGCGCCTGCTCGATCGGGGACGGGGCGAAGGACCGCGGGCTGCGCGGCGGGCCCTGCCGACGGCGGGGGCCGGCGTTGCCGCGGAAGCCGTTGGAGCCACCGCGGGTGTCGCGGTCACCGTAGAAGTCGCGCTCGGTGCGCTCGCCGCGGAACTCGCGACGGGGGCCGCGCTCGTCGCTGCGACGAGGGCGGGGAAGACCGCCGCCGGCCGCGGGACGGCCGAAGGAACGGTCGGTGGACTGGTCGTACTGGGGCATGAAGAAAGTGCTCCACGTGGACGTCGGCCGCACGCGGTCGTCCCCCGGGATTGATCGGCGCGCAGCAGTGGTGCGCACTCGGATGTCCGGCGGAATGGACTCAAGCGACCTCACGGGCGACTCGCCCGCTGAGTGGACGGCATGGAACCGTCTGGAGAAGCTTAACAGGCTTCACCCCCGGCCCCCTTCCCCCGCCGGGACCCCCGGCCGTGATCCGGGTCTCGCTCAGCCCTGCTGCGCGCTGGCCTGGATCGCCGTGAGCGCGATCGTGTAGACGATGTCCTCGACCAGCGCGCCGCGCGAGAGGTCGTTCACCGGCTTGGCCAGACCCTGCAGCATCGGCCCGACGCTGACGACACCCGCGTTGCGCTGCACCGCCTTGTAGGTCGTGTTGCCCGTGTTCAGGTCCGGGAAGACGAACACCGTGGCCCGCCCGGCGACCGGCGAGTCCGGCGCCTTGGCCCGGGCCACGGACGCGACCGCGGCCGCGTCGTACTGCAACGGTCCGTCGATGACGAGGTCCGGTTCGCGCTCCTTGGCGATGCGGGTGGCCTCGGCCACCTTGTCCACCGACGACCCGGCCCCCGAGGTCCCGGTCGAGAACGAGATCATCGCCACCCGGGGCTCGATACCGAAGGCCCGGGCGGAGGCGGCGCTCTGCAGGGCGATGTCGGCGAGCTCCTCGGGCCCCGGGTCCGGGTTGACCGCGCAGTCCCCGTAGAGCACGACGTCGTCGGGCAGGCACATGAAGAACACCGACGAGACGAGCCTCGCCCCCGGCCGGGTGCGGATGATCTGCAGCGCCGGTCGCACCGTGGCCGCGGTGGTGTGCACGGCCCCCGCGACCAGGCCGTCCACGTCCCCGGCGGCCAGCATCGTGGTGCCCAGCCAGATGGGGTCGGCGAGGGTGTCGCGGGCGACGTCGGGCTGCAGGCCCTTGTGCTTGCGCGCCTCCACCAGGACGTCGACGTACTTCTCCACGTCCTCGGTCGGGTCGACCACCTCGACCCCGTCGGGCAGGGTCAGGCCGAGACCGGCGGCGACCTGCTCGACCTCGGCGGGCGGGGCCAGCAGCACCGGGCGGGCGATGCCGCGCTGCGCGCAGATGACGGCCGCCTGCAGCGTGCGGGGCTCGGCCCCCTCGGGCAGGACGATCCGCTGCTGCCGCTCGGCGGCCAGCGTGGTGAGCCGACGGCGGAACGCGGCCGGGGAGAGCCGCGGGGCGTGCTGCGGGGTCGGGAGGGCGGTCAGCCAGGACGGGTCCAGCGCGTCGGCCACCGCCGCCGACACCGCCCGGGCCCGTTCGGCGTCGTCGGCGGGGACCTCCGGGTCGAGGTTGCCGACCGCGGAGGCGGTCGCGTACGTGCTGCGCTCCGAGAGCAGGATCGGGAGCCCGGTCTGGGCCGCGGCCGCGGTGAGGTCGGCCACCCGCGGGTCCATCTCGACGCCCGCGGTCAGCAGCAGCCCGGCCAGGCGGGTCCCGTTCAGCGCGGCCAGGCAGGCCGACATGACGACGTCGTGCCGGTCACCGGGGACGAGGATGAGGCGCCCCTCGCGCAGCAGCGGCAGCATGCCGGGCACCGCCTGGGCGGCGACCACGACCTCCTTGATCCGCCGGGTCTGCTCCCCCGCGGTCAGCACGGTCACGTCGAGCTCCCGGACCAGGTCGCGCACCCGGGGCCAGGTCAGGTCGGGGCGGAACGGCACGGCCGCGACCAGCGGGATCCCGTGCACCTCCAGCGCCCCGCGCAGGGCCGCCCGTCGGCTGGTCGCCACGTCCACGTCGTCGGGCACGGGCCAGCGGTTGACGATCCCCCCGATGACGCGGAACCCCTCCCCGCGCCGGTAGGTCTCGGCGGTGACCGCCATCGACTCGGCGATCCGTTCCGCCGCACCCGGTTCCGAGCCGTCGATCCCCGCCGAGCCGACCAGCACGACGTCGGCGTCCAGCGCGGTCGCCAGGGCCTGGTTCATGCGCGAGGAGTAGAGGACGCCCGGGGTCGGGGCGAGCCCCTCGACCACGACGACGTCGTGCGCGGCGAGGTCGTCCTCCAACCGGGCGAGGACCTGCTCCATGAGGTCGTCGACCTGCCCGTGGCTGAGCAGGTCGGCCACCGTCTCGGCCGCCACCGGCTCCCCCGGGCTCAGCGAGGTGACCAACCGGACCAGGGAGCTGGACCGGTCGTGGCCGGCGTCGATGCGGCGCCCCGGCTGACCGAGCGACTTCGCGAACCCGACGTCGACCCCGCGCGCGTCCAGGGCGCGCACCAGCCCGAGGCAGGCCGAGGTGAGTCCGGCGCCGTGGCCGGTGGGGACGACGAGCAGGGTGCGGGCCATCAGGGTCTCCTCGGGCGGGGCGGGCTCAGGCGGGGACAAGCGCGACCGTGTCGCGGGCGATGAGCAGTTCCTCGTCGGTGGGCACCACCATCGCCAGGGGTGCGGCGGGATCGGTCGGGTCGGGCTCGGTGATGCGACCGCGCGGGTCGGACCCCCGGCCGTGGTCGGCGTTCAGCGCCGGGTCCTCGCGCAACCCGAGGTGCGACAACCGGGCGAGCAGGGCCGAACGGACGGGGACGGCGTTCTCCCCCACCCCGCCCGTGAGGACCAGGGCGTCGAGCCCGCCCAGGGGAACGGTGAGCGCGGCCACGTGCTTGGCCGCCCGGTAGACGAACACGTCGAGCGCCAGCCGGGCCCCGGAGTGCCCGGCCCCGGCCTGCTCGGTCAACGTGCGCACGTCGTTGCTCAGACCGGACAGGGCCAGCAGCCCCGACTCCGAGTTCAGCTGCCGCACGATCTCGTGGACGTCGGCCCCCGTGCGCCGGGCCACCAGGTCGAGGACCCCCGCGTCGACGTCGCCCGAGCGGGTCCCCATCACCAGACCCTCCAGCGGGGTCAACCCCATGGTCGTGTCGACCGAGCGACCGCCGAGGACGGCCGTCGCGCTGCACCCGTTGCCGAGGTGGGCCACCACGAGCCGCAACCCGTTCACCGACCGCCCCGAGGCCTCCAGGAGTTCGGCGGCCCGGGCGGACACGTAGCGGTGACTCGTGCCGTGCGCGCCGTAGCGCCGGACCCCGAGGTCGGAGAACCAGGCCCCGGGGACGGCGTAGCGGTAGGCGACCGGGGGCATCGTCTGGTGGAAGGCCGTGTCGAAGACGGCGACGTGGGTCAGGTCGGGGAGCACCGCCCGGGCCGCGTCGATGCCGGCCGCGTTGGCCGGGTTGTGCAGCGGGGCCAGGGCCGAGAGCTCCCGGATGTCGGCGAGCACCCGGTCGGTCACCGGCACCGAGGCGCTGTAGCGCGCACCCCCGTTGACGACGCGGTGCCCGACCCCGAGCAGGTCGATGCCCGCCCCGGTGAGGAAGGGCAGCGCCTCGGCCAGCACCCCCGCATGGTCGGAGCGGCCCGGGGCGAGGGAACGTTTCCCGTCCGCCGTGCTGACGTGCAGCACGGCGTCGTCGCTGCCCAACCGCTCGCCGAGGATCGAGACGGGTCGTCGCCCCGTCCGCGGGTCGACCAGCGCCAGCTTCACCGACGAGCTGCCGCAGTTCACCACGACGACGCAGCCGTGACCGTCCGACACGTCCCACCCCCAGGTCCGTCGGGCCCGCGCCCGCTGATCCTCCGGAGGTCAGCCTGTCAGGTCTCCCTCCGCCGGACCTCCCGGGGGCGCGACCGGGGGCGCGGGGCGGGTGAAGGTGAGATGGGTGACGCCGGTCGGGGAGGCCGTGGCCTCGACGTCGAAGCGCGATTCGACGCCCTCCAGCCCGTCCCACAGCCGCACCCCGCGGCCGAGCAGGATCGGGACCACCACCACGTGCAGGTGGTCGACCAGATCGGCCGCCAGGAACTCCCGGACCGTGCTGGGTCCGCCCCCGATCCGGACGTCGCGGCCCCCGGCCGCCTCCCGGGCCAGGGCGAGGGCTTCGGCCGGCGTCGCGTCGACGAAGTGGAACGTCGTCCCCCCGGCCATCTCCAACGACGGGCGCGGGTGGTGGGTCAGGACGAAGACCGGGGTGCGGAACGGCGGCTCCTCGCCCCAGAACCCCCGCCACTCGTGGTCGGCCCAGGGCCCCTGCTGCGGACCGAACTTCCCGCGTCCCATGATCTCCGCACCGATCGACCCGTCCCAGGCGCTCGCGAACGCCTCGTCGACCCCGACGCTGCCGCCGGTGGCGCCGAACATGGCCCGGAACGTGCGGGTCCGGAAGGCCCACTCGTGCAACCGGTGCCCGGCGTGACCGAAGGGGGATTCGAGGCTCTGCCCCTCCCCCGTCGCGAAACCGTCGAGCGAGACGCTGAAGTTGTGGACCCGGACGAGTCCGCCCTGGTCGTTCACGACAGCCCCGACCCGTCGGTCCCGTCGGTCCCGCAGAACCGGAGCACGTTCCCGAACGGGTCCAGCACGGCGAAGGTGGGACCACCGGGCGCGTCCTCGTCCATCCCGGGCCGTTGTCGTGGCGCCAACCGGGGCAGGAGTTCCGCGTGCAGGGCCCGGACGTCGTGCACCGGGATCCAGACCCCGGTGCCCGGGGTCCCGTCCCCGTAGTGCTCCGACAGGTCGAGCACCGCCTCGTCCCGCGCGATCCGGGTGTAGAGCGGAAGATCCGGTTCGAAACGGTGCTCCCACTGCCGGGTGAAACCCAACCGGTCCTCGTAGAACTCCAGGGCGAGGTCCCCGTCCTGGACCCGCAGGACGGGGACGACCGACCCGAGTCGGGGTGTCGTCATGACGTCATTGTGGAGAGCGGCACCTCTCGGGCGTCAAGATGTCGGCCGCGGGGCTCCCCACCGGCCCGGCTCACCAGGATCCGGGCCCGCCCGAGTCCGATCTTGGCCTGGCCGGTCCAGATGGAACGCCGTTCCTCCCGCTGCACCCTGCGCCCGATCGGCCGCGTCCGTCAGCTGCAGACCCCGGGGAATCTTCAGCCGGGCCGTTTCCCGTCGTTCAGAACGGGGGCGCGTCACCGCCGCCCCAGCTCGACGTCACGGCGTCGCAGACCCGGCGTCGGTGGGCAGCGCGGTGCTCGAACACGTACATCGTCTTCTGCCGGTGGTGCCGTCGGCAGGAAGCGTGCAGGTTCGACCGGACCGTCCGCCCGCCCTCCTCGAACGGGACCCGGTGGTCGAGGTCGCAATCGATCGCGGGCACCAGGCAGCCCGGCGTGGTGCACGTCTTGTCCCTCGCCTGCACGAAACGGCGTAATGCGGCGCCGGGACGGTAGACCCGAGGTGAGACGTCCAGAACGTCGCCCGTCACCGGGTCGGTGAGGACTCTTCGCCAGTCCCCGTCGGCGGCCAGGGCGCGGGCCAGCGCGGCGGGGACCGGGCCGATCCCGGCGACCTCACCCGGTTCGTCGTCCAACCCCAGCAACGTCCGGGCGGCGATCGTGACGTGGACGGTGGTGCTGGAGGCGGGGCGGTGGGTCCGGACGTGCGTCACCGGG
>NZ_JBHLUI010000011.1:0-39832 GCF_042433995.1 Kineococcus gynurae | reverse complement strand
GGGGCTGACCGCGGGGTAGGAGTGCAGGACGTGCTGGATCCGTTGCGCCGGAGTATGACTCCGACGGGCGAGGGCCTCGGCCGCGGAGGCGGGTGCGTTGGTGGTCGCCATCTCAGCCCCAGCAGACCTTGGAACCCTCGGCCGAGGTGATGCTCTCCACCCCGTCGACCGGCTTGTCCGTGACCAGCGCGACGCCCGTGTCGTAGAAGTCCAACCCGGGGCTCGTCGACGGCTTGGTGCCGTCCTTGGCGTAGTCGGCGATGGCCTTGACGCCGAGTTCGGCCATCTTCAGCGGGTACTGCTGCGAGGTCGCCCCGATGATCCCGTCGGTGACCTCCTTCACCCCGTCGCACCCGCCGTCGACGGACACGATGAGCGCGTCGGAGATCCCGGCCGCCTTCAACGCGTTGTACGCCCCCGTGGCCGACGGCTCGTTGATCGTGTAGACGACGTTGATGTCGGGGTTCTTGGTGAGGCAGTTCTCCATGGCCGTGCGGCCACCGTCCTCGGCGCCCTGGGTGGGTTCGTTGCAGACGATGGTGTAGGTGCCGCCGTCGTAGCTCCCGGTCTTGTCCTCGTCGCCGTTCTTCTGCTTGTCCTTGGTGTCGATCCCCATGCCGGTGAGGAAACCCTGGTCGCGGTTGTAGTCGACCGAGACGACCTTGTCGTTGAACAGGTCCAGCATCGCGATGGTGGCGGGCTTGCCGGCGAGCTGGCCCTTCGTCCACTCCCCGATGAGTTCCCCGGCCTTGAAGTTGTCGGTCGCGAACGTGATGTCGACGGTGTCGGCCGGGTCCGGCGGGGTGTCCAGCGCGATGACGTAGAGGCCGGCCTCGCGGGCCTTCTCGATGGCCGAGTTCACCCCGGGACCGTTGGGGGTGATGATGATCCCCTTCTGACCGCCGGCGATCGCGTTCTCGATGAGCTGGACCTGGCCCTGCTCGTCGCCGTCCTCCTTGCCGGCGCCGATGGTCAGGTCGACCCCGTCCTTGTCGGCCTCGGCCTGCGCGCCCTTCTGCATCGCGACGAAGAACGGGTTCGTCGAGTCCTTGGTGATGAGGGACACGGCGACCTTGCCGTCGGTCCCCCCACCGGTGCCGGTGTCCCCGCCACCGCAGGCGGCCACGGAACCCACGGCGGCCAGGCAGGCGACGACGGCGGCGGAACCGCGGCGGAGGGCGCGGCGGCTGGGACGGGCGGAGACGACGGTGCGGGTCATGAAGATTCCTCCTGGCGCTGCGGTGCGCGAGATGACAACGTTGTCGAAGTCGGAACTTTTTGTAGTCCTCCCACGTAGCCCAGGTCAACGGAGAACCTCGGCTTGTGACCCATCCGTGACACCCCAGGTGAGGAGCAGGCGATGACGCGCTCGACGGACCCGGTCCCCCGCGCCACGATGCGCGACGTGGCCGCGCAGGCCGGGGTCAGCCTGAAGACCGTCTCCCGGGTGGTCAACGAGGAACCCGGAGTCCGAGAGGTCGTGGTCGACCGCGTGCGTTCCGTGGCCGCGGAACTCGGCTACCGCCACCACCGCGGGGCCAGCGACCTGCGCCGCCGCGGTCAGCGGACCGGGGCGATCGGGGTCCTCGTCCAGGACGTCGCCAACGACTACTCGGCCCGCCTGCTCCGGGCGCTCGAGGACGCCACGCGCGCCCGCGGCCTCATCCTGCTGGCCGCGAGCATCGACGAGGACCCCGACCGCGAACGGCACCTGGTGGGCCAGATGCTCGCCCGGCGCGTCGACGCGCTGGTCCTCATGGCCACCACCCCCCGCCAGGACTACCTGCTGCCCGACATCCGGGCCGGGCTGGGCGTGGTGTGCGTGGACCGCGCGCCCGTCGGGGTCGAGGTCGACGCGGTCACGATCGACAACGTCGGCGGCAGCCGCGCGGCCGTCGAACGGCTCCTCGACCAGGGGCACCGACGGGTCGCCTTCCTCGGCGACCTCCCGAACCTCGCGACCGCCCACGACCGCTTCGCGGGGTTCCGGGAGGCGTTGGCGAACCGGGGCGCCGTCCCGGACCCCGCTCTCGTCCGCCACGGCCTGCGCACCGCCGAGGAGGCCCGCCGGGCGGTCGAGGAGATGCTCACCCGGTCCGCACCCCCGACCGCGATCTTCGCCGCGCGCAACGTCCTCACCACGGGCTGCCTGCTGGCCCTGCACCACGACGTAGGGCGGTCGACCCCGCCCGCGATCGCCGGTTTCGACGACATGGCCCACCTCGACCTCGTCGGGCGCCCGTTGCTCATCGTCCGCCAGGACGTCGAGGAGATCGGCCGTACCGCCGCCCGGCTCCTCGAGGAACGGCTGCTCTCCCCCACCCGTCGCGCGCGCTCGGTCGTGCTGGCCCCCGAGCTCGTCAGCTACGGCGACCCGGGAGCACGACGGCGCGCACCGGCGACCCGTCCAGGCCGCGCAGGCGCAGCGGCCAACCGGTGAAGAACCGTTCGGCGCCGTCGTCGGGGACGACCCCGGGGACGAGGTTCTCGTAGATCACCCCACCCGCGGCCGACCACCGCTCGTGGAAGGGGAACCCGTGACCCGGCGGTCCCCCGGTCGGGTCGGGGCTCAGGGTGTCCACCCCGACGGTCCGGACGCCCCGGTCCAGGAGCAGGTCCGCGACGTCGGCGTCCCGCCAGGGGTGCTCGGTCACCGCGGGGGTGTCGAAGCGGTCGGCCCAGCCGAGGTCGAGCACGACGACGTCCCCCGCACCGGCGCTCCCGAGCCGGGCCGCGACCTCCCGGGCCCCGACCCGTGCCCGGGCCGGCAACCCGGAGAACCGCACCAACCGCAGCGGTCCGCAGAACCGGTCCAGGGCGACCTCGTCGACCGCGGCCCCGTCGCCGCGCACGTGGGCCGGCGCGTCGACGTGGGTCCCGCTGTGGGTGCCGCAACGCAGGTGCGTGACCGCGGCGCCGTCGGCGGCGACGCTCGCCACGGGCGTCGTCGCCACCTCGGGATCACCCGGGTAGACCGGCATCCCGGCGACGAGGGGGCGGGTGAGGTCGAGCGGACCCACGCGCGGTCAGCCCGCCTGGTTCACCCGGACGAGGTTGCCGGCCGGGTCGCGGAAGGCGCAGTCGCGCGGACCCCAGGGCTGTACGGCGGGTTCCTGGAGGACCTCGGCCCCGCTGGCCCGGACCTGCTCGAACAGCGCGTCGAGGTCGTCCACCGCGAACACCAGCGGGCCGGGCAGCAGCCCCTTGGTCAGCAGCTCCTGCAGCGCCTCCGCGTCCTGAGGCGAACGGCCGCCCCCGGGCTCGGAGAGGACCAGTTCCAGGCCGGGTTGTGCGGCGAAGCCGAGGGTGACCCACCGGGAACCGCCGTTGCTCACGTCGGTCTTGAGTTCGAGGCCCAGGGCGTCGCGGTAGAAACCGACGGCGGCGTCCATGTCGTCCACGACGACGGGGCTGTAGCGCAGGGAGACGGTGGTCATGACCACCACGCTAGGACCCGGACCCGCCCTCGGGCTTCTCCGATCCTGCGCGATCCCCCGTGGGGCCGTAGCGGACCGGGCGGGCGAGGATGCGGGCCAGGCACGAGGGCAGGGCCTCGGTCGCGTCGTGCCGGCGCGCACGGTAGGCGCTGGGCGTCTCCCCCACCAACCGGGTGAAACTCGAGCTGAACGACCCCAACGACGTCGCCCCGACCGCGACACAGGCCTCGGTGACCGTCGACCCGTTGCGCAGCAGGGCCATCGCCCGCTCGACCCGTCGGGTCATCAGGTACCCGTAGGGGGTCTCACCGTAGGCCTGACGGAACGACCGGGAGAAGTGGGCGGGGGACATGAAGGCCGCGCGGGCCATCGTCGGGACGTCCAGCGGTTCGGCGAGATCCCGGTCGATCCGGTCGCGCGCCTGCCGCAGGAGCACCAGCACCTCCCGCGGCAACCGTCCCGCCGCCACCCCTCCCCCGGTCTCAGGGGTGCAGCAGGACCTTGAGGGCACCCGTCCGGGCCCCCAGCTCCTCCAGCGCCTGCGACGCCTGCGCGAGGCCGAACTCGTGGGTGACCAGGACGCCCGGGTCGAGCGTGCCGGCCGCGAAGGCGCGCACGGCGTAGGCCCAGGCCCGGGTGGGGGCGCCGAACACGGTGAGCAGGGAGACGTTGCGGGACACCAGCTCCAGCGCCGAGAGGTCGTCGGCGTCCACGGGAGGGATCCCGGTGAGGACGATGCGACCGCCGCGCCGCGCCAACCGCACCGCGGTCCGGGCGATCCCCGGCGCCCCGGCGGCCTCGATCACGACGTCGAAGGTCCCGAGCAGGTCGCGCTCGGCCGCCTCGGTGGTGACGTAGTGGGCGGCCCCGCAGCGCGCGGCCACGTCCTCCCGACCCGGCCCGCGGTGCACCACGGTCACCTCGCAACCCAGTCCGCGCAGCAGCTGCACGGCGAGCAGCCCGAGCGTGCCGGCGCCGACGACCGCGACGCGCTCACCCGCGGCGACCCGTGCCTCGAGGACGGCCTCCGCCACGCACGCGGCGGGTTCGATCCCGGCGGCGGCCCGCAGGTCGGCCCCCTCCGGGAGCAGGTGCAGGTACCGGGCGGGCAGCACCAGGAACTCCGACCAGCCACCGGGCAGCGTGAACCCGGTCTCCTCGTACTCCTGCGGCCACCCCTCGACGTCACCGACCACCGAGGCCGGCGTCCCCTCGGCCGTCCGGATGCCCTGACCGACGACCCCCCGCCCGAGCAGGGACGCGGGCACGCCGGGTCCGACGGCCTCCACCGTCCCGGACCACTCGTGCCCCGGGACCACCGGGTAGCGCACGAACTCCGCGGGGCGCGTCCCGGCGAGGATCTCGCGGTCGGACCCGCAGATCCCGCACCAGGCGACCTGCACGCGGACCTCTCCCGGGCCGGGAGCGGCCACCTCGACCTCGACCTGCTCCAGCAGGCCCGGTGCGGTGATCTGCACCGCCCGCGCGGTCCTGGTCCCGGCGGCAGCTCCGGGGACGACACCCTCGGTCACGGTTGAACCCCTCACTCGCGGCACACCCGGTAGCGTGCGCGGACATGACCATCGCGGATCGTGCAGGCGTCGAGGCCGCCGAGGACGCGCGTGGTCGGACCGACGCAGCCTACGACGCGCTGCTCGAGATGTTGATGAGCGCTCAGGTCGAGCCCGGCGCCCCGCTGCGCACCGAGGCCCTGGCCGCGGAGATCGGGGTCTCGGCGACCCCGGTCCGGGAGGCCCTGGCCCGGCTGGAGGCGACCGGGCTGGTCCTGCGCAGCGCCCGGCGCGGCTACCGGGCCGCCCCGCTGCTGTCGGGGGAGGAACTGCGCCAGCTCGTCGAGGTCCGCCTGCTGGTCGAACCCGGCATCGCCGCGATGGCCTGCCGGCGAACGGGTCCCGGCTTCCTGGAGCGGCTTCGCGCGGTGGTGCGCGAGCAGCGGGAGGCCCCCACCGGGCCCGGGTACCCCCGGTTCAAGGCCTACCTGGAGGCGGACTGGTCCTTCCACGTGCTGCTGGCCGAGGGCAGCGGGAACCCCTTCGTCCGCCGCACGCTGGACTCGTTCCGGGGCTTCGTGCAACGGCTGCACCAGGTGGAGGACCACGTGGAGGACGCGCAGGAGAGCGCGGCCGAGCACACGGCCATCGCCGACGCGATCGCCGCCGGTGACGCGGAGGCGGCGGCCGAGGCCATGCGCGCCCACCTGCACCAGGTGCTCGAGCGGGCCGTCCCGCCCGCCGTGGGCTGACCCGGTCCGCGCCGGGGACGACGCCGGTTGACACACCCCCGCCCCCGGGAGGATGGTTGTCCCGAGCGATTCTATAGAATCTCGGACGATCACCTGCGATGGAGCGACGCGTGACTCAGGAGAACCAGCCCGTCTTCGACGGCTTCCCGGCCGATCTCACCCGGGAGAACTGGCCGATCACCGTGCCGATGATGCCGCACCCGCACGTGCTGGCCGACGGCTCGACGGTGCAGGAGCAGTCCGCCGAGGGCTGGGCCGCCACCCTCGACGTCATGGTCGACGCGGGGTACTCGTGCATCGACCCGACCGACACGTGGATCCGGATCGCGGACCTCTCCTCGGCGCGTCGTCAGGAGTTCGCGCGCACCGTGCGGGCCGCGGGCCTGCAGATCCCCGCGTTCTCCACCTCGCGCCGCAGCGTCATGGACCCGGAGTCGTGGGAGGAGAACCTCGCCTACTCCCACCGGGCGATCGACGCCTGCGCCGAGATCGGGATCCCGTTGATCAACTTCGGGTTCATGCGGCAGCTGACCCCGGCCCAGGCGAAGGCGCTGTGGTTCTGGCTGGAGCCCGGCCCGGTCGACGACTTCTCCGACGAGGCCCGCGCGCTGGCCGTCTCCCGCATCCAGGAGCTCGGTCGGCACGCCGCCGAGGTCGGTGTGCAGGTGGCGCTGGAGATGTACGAGGACACCTACCTCGGCACCGCCGACTCGATCCTGGCCTTCCTCGACGACGTGGCGCTCGACAACGTCGGGGTGAACCCGGACTTCGGCAACATCCTGCGCCTGCACCGCGAGGTGGAGCCGTGGCTGGAGATCGCCGAGAAGCTCCTGCCGCGCACCAACTACTGGCACCTCAAGAACTACTACCGCGACGAAGAGCCGACCACCGGTTCCGTCCGCACCCACCCGGCCCCGCTGGAGTTCGGGACCATCAACTACCGCAAGGCGATCGGGATGGCCGTCGAGGCCGGGTTCCGGGGTGCGTTCTGCGTCGAGCACTACGGCGGCGACAGCATCTCCGTCGGTGCCACCAACCGTGAGTACATCCGCCGGGTCCTGCCCCGCGTCATCCCCGCCGTCTGAGCGACCCGCGTCCCGCGAAGGAGAAACCCCGTGAGCATCGAACCCCGCGCGACCCGGATCACCCGCGTCGCCCAGATCGGCACCGGTTACATGGGCGGGGGCATCGCCCAGTCCCTGGCCCTGGCCGGCAACGACGTGTGGCTGGCCGACGCCGACGCCGAGTCCACCCGGCGCAACTACGAGCGTCTGCTCAAGGAGGCGCAGCTGTTCTCGGCGCAGGGCCTGTTCCCGGCCGACGCCGCCGACGTCCTCGAGCAGCGTTTCCACCCCGCGTCCTCCATCGAGGAGGCGGTGGCCGACGTCGAGTTCGTCGAGGAGGCCGTCTTCGAGGACCCGCAGGTCAAGAAGGACGTCCTGTCCCGGGTCGAGAAGGCGGTGCAGCCCGGCACGATCGTCGGGACCAACACCTCGACCATCCCGGTGAAGGTGCTGGCCGAGGCGTTCGAGGACCCGTCCCTCTTCCTCACCGTCCACTTCTCCAACCCGGCCCCCTTCATCCCCGGGGTGGAGCTGGTCACCGGCGAGGCGACGAACCCGGCCGTCCTGCCCATCATCGACGAACTGCTGACCCGCGCGGGTCGTCGCGGCGCCCAGGTGGCCGACGTCCCCGGTTTCGTCCTGAACCGGCTGCAGTACGTGCTGCTGAAGGAGGCCATGACCGTCGTCGAGGAGGGCGTGGCCACGGCCGCCGACGTCGACACCATCGTCTCGACGACGTTCGGGTTCCGGTTGCCGTTCTTCGGCCCCTTCGCCATCGCCGACATGGCCGGTCTCGACGTCTACGCCAAGGGGTTCGCCGTCCTGGAGGGACACTTCGGCGAGCGCCTGTCGGCGCCGCAGAACCTCACCGACCTGGTCGCCGCCGGGAAGTTCGGCACCAAGACGGGATCGGGCTTCCTGGAGCTGGAGCCGGAGAAGCTGGCCGAGCTCATCGACTACCGCAACCGGGCCTACAAGAAGATGGCCGAGCTGCTCGAGGACCTGGGTCCCTCGCCGCTGCAGTCCTGACCGCCGACGCGGCCCCCTCCCCCGGTCGACCCCCCGCTGCCCTTGGCAACGGGGGGTCGACGGGCGGATGCTGGGACGCACGATCCGACGGCGGAGGAGGAGGTGGTCCCGGTGCTCGTGACCGGTGCCATGCAGACCCACGTGGTGACGCTCCTGGAGGACGACGAGGTCCCGCACGCGGCCCGGCTGCTCCTGCACCACTCCATCGCCTCGGCCCCCGTGCTCGACGCCGAGGGCCACCTGGTCGGCATGGTGAGCGAGTCCGACCTGCTCCGCGAGCGCCTGCCGCAGGACCCGCGGGCGCACTTCCGGGCCGACACCGACCCGCTGGACACCCCGCCCCGGACCGTGGCCGACGTGATGACCCCCCGCCCCCTCACCGTCGACGAGCACGCCGACCTGGAGGAGGCCACCCGGCGGCTGCTGGACCACGGGGTCAAGGCGCTGCCCGTGGTGCACGGCCGCCGCGTCGTCGGCATCCTCGCCCGCCGTGACGTGCTGCGGACCCTGGCCCGCACCGACGACGACGTCGCGGCCGACGTCCGGCGGCGTCTGGAGGAGGACCTGCCCGAGGACGACTGGCGCGTCGAGGTCGTCGACGGGGTGGTCACGCTGGGCGGACCGGACTCCCCCGCGCAGCGCCGCATCGCGGCCGTGCTGGTCCGGTCGGTGGCCGGCGTGGTGCGGGTCGTCGACGGCGACGACCTGGTCTCGATCGACGAACCGGTGCACCGGGTCCGCCCCTGATCCCCGCCCCCTGGACCCAGCCCCGGTCCTAGCCCCAGCCGGTCGTCGCCCGCACGACCGCGGTGGCCCCGGCGGCGAGGACCAGCACCAGCAGGAACGGGGCCCGCAGGGCGAGGGCGACCGCGGCGACCCCGAGCCCGACGACCCGGGCGTCCAGCACGAGCTGCGGCCCGTCGGAGACCGTCTGGACGGCGACGAGGGCCGCGAGCAGGGCGGCGGGCAGCAGCGCCGCGCACCGGGTCACCCGCTCCCCAGCCAACCACGCCGCGGGCACCAGGTGCCCGAGGAACTTGGTGGCGAAGGCGATGGCCGCGGCGAGCAGGACCGCCACCCACGTGCTCACGCCGACCGCCCACGGGCAGGGAGCAGACCGAGCAGCAGGGCCACGCCGGCGGCGGCCACGATCGGCAGGCCCACCGGGACCGCGGGGACGAGCAGGATCGCCACGACGGCGGCCCCCGCGGCCGCGACCGCGGAACGCCGTTGCCGCAACCGGGGCCACAGCAGACCGAGGAAGGCCGCGCCGGCGGCCGCGTCGAGCCCGTAGCGGCGCGGGTCGCCGAGGGAGTCGCCGAGCACCGCACCGAGCAACGTCATGAGGTTCCATCCGACGAAGACCACGGCGCCGGTGACCCAGAACCCGCGCCGCCGGGCCGCGTCGGTGGGCTGGGCGATGCCGACCGCGGTCGACTCGTCGATGGTCCAGTGCGCGGCGAGGAGCCGGCGGGCCCCGCGCGCGTCGAGGAACCCGCTGACCTGCAACCCGTAGAGCGCGTTGCGCACGCCGAGCAGCGACGAGGCCGCGACCGCGGAGGCGACGCTGCCACCCCCGCCGAGAACTCCGACCAGGGCGAACTGCGACCCGCCCGAGAACAGCAGCAGCGAGGTCGCGCAGGCCTGCAGGACGGTCAGACCGTTGGCGACGGCGAGCGCCCCGAGGCTGATCCCGTAGAGCGCGGTGGCGATGCCGACCGAGAAACCCTGCCGGCGGGCGGCCCGCAGGGCCGACGTCTCGGGCGCAGCGGGCGGGGCGGGACTCACCGGCCCAGAATGGCAGGCTGGTCCGGTGCCCACCCTCGCCCTCCGTCGCGCCCGCCTGGCCGTCGGCGCGTGCTTCGTCGCGAACGCCTTCGTCTACGCCAACATCGTCCCCCGGCTGCCGGAGATCAAGGCCGAGCTCGGTCTGAGCAACGCCGCGCTCGGGACGGCCATCGCGGCGCTGCCCACGGGGTCACTGATCGCGGCGCTGACGTCGGGGTTCTTCATCGCCCGGTTCGGTTCGGGCCGGGTCGCGGCCGTGGGCATGGCGGTGGCGGCGGGGGTCCTGGCGACGGCGACGATCGCCCCGAGCTGGGGGGTGCTGGCCGCGGTCCTGCTGGTGACCGGGGCGCTGGACGCCGTCGTGGACGTCGCCCAGAACGCCCACGGTCTGCGGGTCCAACGGCACTACGGCCGCTCGATCATCAACGCCTTCCACGGCATGTGGAGCATCGGGGCGGTCGCGGGCGGTCTGCTCGGTTCCGCCGCGGCGGGGTTGTCCGTCCCGCTGCCCGTGCACCTGCTCGTGGTCGCGGTGCTCGTGGTCCTGGCGATGCTGCTGGCCCAGCACTGGATGCTGCCGGGTCCGGACGAGGCGGACGGCCCCGTGGTGCAGGCCGCCGACCCGGCCTCGCCCCCGGTGCCGACGGGCCGGGTCCGGTGGCCGCGGGCGGCCGTGCTCGCCCTCGCCGCGCTCGGGCTGCTCGCCGCCTGCGGGGCGTTCGTGGAGGACGCGGGGTCGAGCTGGAGCACCCTCTACCTGCAGTCGTTGGCCGCGGCGCCCGCGGTCGCCGGGTTCGGCTACGTGGGACTGGCCACCGGCATGACCGTCGGCCGGTTCACCGGTGACTGGTTCGTCGACCGCTGGGGCGCGGCGGCCGTCGTACGCGTCGGCGGCGTGCTGACGGCGGTGGGCATGGGCACCGCCCTGCTCGTCGGGTCCGTGCCGGTGACGATCGTGGGTTTCGTGCTGGCCGGTCTCGGGGTCGCCACGCTGGTCCCGGCGGTGTTCCACGCCTCCGACGAAATCCCCGGGCTGCCCCGCGGCGTGGGACTCTCGGTCTCCAACTGGTTGCTGCGCCTGGGGTTGCTGGCCTGCCCGCCGCTGGTGGGCCTGCTCGCCGACGCGACCTCGCTGCGGGTCGCGCTGATCCCGACGGTGCTCGCGGGGGCCGGGGCGGTGGTGCTGGCCGGATGGTTGCGACCACGTCCTACCCTGGCCCGATGAGCGACGAGGCTCCGACGTCCCTGCTCGACCGGCTCTCCACCGAGGAGAAGATCGCCCTGCTCGACGGGCAGGACTTCTGGCGCACCCAGGCCCTGCTCGACCACGGCGTGGCGGCCGTGATGCTGACCGACGGCCCGCACGGGTTGCGCAAGCAGGAGGAGGGTGGCGACCATCTCGGGCTGGCCGACAGCGTGCCGGCCACCTGCTTCCCGCCCGCGGTGGGGCTGGCCTCCAGCTTCGACGTCGACCTGCTCCGCCGGGTCGGGGCGGCGCTCGGGCGGGAGTGCCGGGCCAACGGGGTGGCGGTGCTGCTGGGGCCCGGGGTGAACATCAAGCGGAGTCCGTTGTGCGGTCGCAACTTCGAGTACTTCTCCGAGGACCCGCTGCTGGCCGGTGAGCTGGCCGCGGCGTTCGTGGCCGGGGTGCAGGGCGAGGGCGTCGGAACCTCCCTCAAGCACTTCGCCGCCAACAACCAGGAGACGGCCCGGATGACCGTGTCGGCCGAGGTCGACGAGCGCACGTTGCGCGAGATCTACCTCCCCGCCTTCGAGACCACCGTCCGTCGGTCGCAACCGTGGACCGTCATGTGCTCCTACAACCGGATCAACGGGGTCTACGCCTCGCAGGACCCGTGGCTGCTGACCCGGGTGCTGCGCGAGGAGTGGGGTTTCTCCGGACTGGTGGTCTCCGACTGGGGCGCGGTGGACGACCGCGCCGCGGGGGTCCGGGCGGGGCTGGACCTGGAGATGCCGTCGTCGGGCGGGTCGGGGGCCGCGCGGGTCCGCGACGCCCTGCAGGCGGGCACCCTGACCGGGGCGGAGCTGGACCGGGCCGTCGGCCGCGTCCTGGAACTGCTGGAGCGGGCGGCGCCCGGGCTCGCCGAACCCCTCGGTGTCGACGTCGAGGCGCACCACGCGCTGGCCCGCGAGGCCGCGACCCGTTCCGCGGTCCTGCTCGAGAACGACGGGGGACTCCTCCCGCTCGCGGCGCACGGCGGGACCGTGGCGGTGGTCGGGGAGTTCGCCCGTACCCCGCGCTACCAGGGGGCGGGCAGTTCCCAGGTGAACCCCACCCGGCTGGACGACGCCCTCTCGGCCCTGCGCTCGGCCCTGCCCGGACGCGAGATCACCTTCTCCCCCGGGTTCACCCTCGCGACCGACCCGGGTGAGGACGACGAGGAACTCCGGGCCGCGGCGGTGGCCGCGGCGACCGACGCCGACACGGTGCTGGTGTTCCTGGGGCTGCCGGCCGCCGCGGAGTCCGAGGGGTACGACCGGACCCACCTCGAGCTCCCGGCCGCCCAGCTCGCCGTGCTGGAGGCGGTGCTCGCGGCGAATCCGCGCACGGTCGTGGTGCTGTCCAACGGGTCCGTGGTGCGCACGAGCGGCTGGGTGGAGCGGGTCCCGGCGGTCCTGGAGGCGTGGCTGCTCGGTCAGGCCGGAGGGGCGGCGACCGCGGACCTGCTGACCGGGGCAGTGAACCCCTCGGGCCGGTTGGCCGAGACGTTGCCGGTCCGGCTGGCCGACACCCCGGCCGTCGGGAACTTCCCTGGCGAGCACGGACGGGTGCGCTACGGCGAGGGGTTGCTGGTCGGGTACCGCTGGTACGACACCCGCGACCTGCCGGTGGCGTTCCCCTTCGGGCACGGTCTGTCCTACACGACGTTCCAGTGGTCGGACCTCGCGGTCGAACCGGACGGCGACGGGGCCCGGGTCCGCGTGCGGGTCACGAACACCGGCAGTCGGTCCGGCGTCGAGACCGTTCAGGTGTACGTCCACGACCGCGAGGCGTCGGTGTTCCGGCCCGAGGCCGAGCTGCGGGGTTTCGCCCGGGTGGAGCTGGCGCCGGGTGAGGCGCAGGCGGTCGAGGTGGGGCTGGACCGTCGGGCGTTCGCCTACTGGCACGACGGTCACGGGGACTGGTTCGTCGAGGGGGGCGAGTTCGAGATCCGGGTCGGCGCGTCCTCGCGCGACGTCCGCGCCCGCGCCACGATCGACCTCCCCGGGGACGAGCGGCCCACCCCTCTGGCCGCCGACGCGGAGGTCGGGGAGTTCCTGGCCCATCCCGTCGTCGGCCCCCGACTGCGGGAACGGCTGGGCGGCGGCGAGTGGACGCGGATGCTCGAGGACCCGGTGAACGGGCAGATGATGCGGGCCGTCCCGCTGGTCCGGCTGACCCGCTTCCCGGGGTTCCCGCTCGCCGAGGACGAGATCGCCGGTCTGACCGACGCCACCGGGGGCCGGGTCCACTGACGACGATCGTCGACCGACGATGATCGTCGACCGATGACGATCATGGCCGGGCCCGCGGATGACCCCCCAGCCTCCGCGGGCCCGACCATGACGTCGTCGTCCTCGGTACCGCCTAGGCGGCCGAGGACAACTCGGCGCAGCGGATCCCGGTCAGGAACTCCTGCAGGACCACGGGCTGCACGTCCATGCGCCGCAGGGCGAACAGGCCGTCGGCCTCCCACCCCACGGTTGCGGCCGGCACGTGGATCCCCCGGACCCGCAGCGACAGCGCAAGGGTCGGGGGCAGCGGTGCCCCGGGAGCCAGGGTGAGCGCGCGACGACGACCCTGGGGGTCGAGGTCGGCCCACCAGGCGTCCAGGGCCTGCTGCGTGTCGGTCACACCCGGACATCGCGCTCCGTACCCGGGCCGTTTCATCCCCACCGGCGTGTCGCCCGATCGGCGCAGTTCTCCCGGGGCCGGACATACTGGGCGGGTGGGAGTCGACGACGTGCTGGCCGCGGCCCGGGCCGGGGTCGAGCGCTACGACCCGACCGCGACGGCCGCCGCGCTGGAGCGCGGGGCCCTCGTCGTGGACACCCGGACCGAGCGCCAGCGCCGGGAGCAGGGCGAGTTCCCGGGGGCCGTGGTGATCGACCGGACCGTCCTGGAGTGGCGGCTGGACCCGACCTCCTCCGCGCGCATCCCGGAGGCCACCGGCCCCGACCTCGAGGTCGTCGTGCTCTGCCGCCAGGGGTACAGCTCCAGCCTCGCCGCGGCCTCCCTGCGCGCCGTCGGACTCCCCCGCGCGACCGACCTGGCCGGGGGCGTCGAGGCCTGGATCGCCGAGGGCCGTCCGATGGTGCCCGGTCCCGCCGACGTACGGGGCTGACGGGTGGCGGGCCGCCCGACCCGGCTCGACGTCGCCGCCGGCGGAGACGTCGAGCCGTGAAGGCGGCGGTTGGCTGCTGCTGGACCGGTACTGACGCCAGCTCCTCGGTTATGGACGCGTCCCCGACGCCAGCCGAGCCTCTGGACGAACGGTGATCGTGGCCCTGCCTCCGCTCACGTGGCGCCGCACGACGGTCCAGGTGCCTCACTCGCGCTGCGGCCCGGGTCGGCTTGACCTCGCAAACTCCTTGGCCTTGACCGGATCGCTCAACGTCCGATTGCGAGCGGCATCTTCCTGGGTCGCCCGGTTGCCACCGACCACGTGGTCCTGGTCGGCGAACAAGGCCTCCAGCCCCTGCCGCGCCACCAGGGCGGGATCGTTCTTCCAGTCGTTCGAGCCGAATTTCGTCGCCCCCATGCCGGCGCTCCGATGGAAGTCGGTCGCCGTCGCCCCCGGTAGCAGAGCGGTGACGACGACACCGTGCTCCCTCATCTCCTCGCGCAGTCCCTCGGCGAAACTCAGCATGAAACTCCGGGTAGGGCCGTAGATCGACTCGTAGGGAGTCGGGGTCAGTGCCGAGCACGATGTCGTGACCAGGAGGTGGCCGGCCCGCCGGGGAGCCATGTGCCGGACCACCCGTTTCGCCAACCGCACCTGGCCCGTGACGTTGAGCGCGAGCATGGCGAGTTCGTCGTCGAGGTCCGTGTCGAGAAAGGCGCCGCCGAGGCTGCGACCGGCGTTCAGGCAGGCGACGTCCAGCGGGCGGTCGGCGTCCTCGACGGCGGCCCAGACGCGGTCGACACCCTCCGCGGTGGCCAGATCGGCCTGTACCGGGACCACCTGGACGCCCTGGACGCCCTGGACGCCCTGGACGCCCTGGACGCCCTGGAGGCGAGCACCGAGGTCGGCTACGCGCTCGCTCGCGCCGACACCCACGATGTCATAGCCGCGTTCGGCGAGCTGTCGGGCGAGCTGGAAACCGATACCGGCTGAAGCGCCGGTGACGAGAGCCAGAGGCACGGGGATGCTCCTTCGTGTCAGGGATGGGGATCGGGTACCCGACCGGTCACTGCTGGTTCGACGGTCCGCCATGATCTGTCAGGGACGGGCCGCATGCCCGACGGTCGCCAGGCGCCCTCGAGACGACGTGGTCGTCACACCCCGGGTCTGCTGGTCGTGCGCCGGACGACCAACGACGCCGGCACCTGATGGACCCGTCGGGCAGGGGTCTTGCCCCCGATGCGCTCGACCAGGAACCGCGCCGCATGGACGCCGATCGCCAGGGTGCCGTTCTCGACACTGGTCAGCGACAGGTGCCGGATCTTCGCCAGGTAGGTGTTGTCGTACCCCACGATGGACACCTGTTCGGGAACGGTCAGAGCGAGGTCGTGCGCCGCGGACAGGGCTCCGATGGCGGCGAGGTCGTTATAGGCGACGATCGCGGTCGGTCGAGGAGCCCCGGCCAGGACCCGGCGGGCGGCGGCGTAGCCGCTCTCCTCGCTCATGCCCCCGGGAACCGTCAGGGCCGCGAGACCGGCGGCCGCCATCGCGTCACGGTACCCCTGGGCCCGAAGGTCCCCCACCCGTCCCGGTCCCTGCAGGTGCGTGATCCTGGAGTGGCCGAGTTCGACGCAGTGCCGCGTCGCGGCAGCCGCTCCGTCGACGTCGTCGTTCACGACGACGTCGACTTCGACACCCGGGCCGAGATCGGCGGGTTCGTAGGTGCCGGACAGCACGACCGGCACCACCGCCGCGGCCCGCCGCAACTGCTCGCCGTCCTCGGTGGTGCCCACCACGATGATGCCGTCGACCTGCTGCTTGAGGAGCTGCTCGACCGGTGAACCACCGACCCTGCGCAAGGTCGCGGAGTCGATCAGCACCGGTGAGAAGCCGAGGGTGTCCAGGGTCGCGGTCACGCCGTCCAGCAGGTCCACGAACCAGGGGTTGCGCAGGTCGTTCAGGAGCACCCCGACCGTTCCGGAACGCCGTGCCCCCAGCACCTGAGCGACCCGGTTGGGCTGGTAGCCCAACTCCGCGATGGCCCGGTCGACCGCACCTCTGCGGGCGGGACTGACCCCAGGATCGCCGCGCAGCACCAGGGAAACCAGGGACTTCGACACTCCGGCCCTTGCGGCCACGTCGCGAATCGTGGGGCTCCGGTCCGTCGACACGAGTGTCATCCTACCCCTACTCTGGACCGGTCCATTTCTGTCCAGTCCAGCCAGGACCCGGGCAGGGCACCGACCCGGAGGAGCACCGTGGCACCCAAGATCTCGATGAACGTGACGACCACGTTCTTCGGCAACGTCGTCCAGGACATCCGCCTGGCCAAGGAGGCCGGCTATACCGGCATCGAGCTGCAGAGCCCCAAGCTCTACCGCTACCTGGACGCCGGTTTCGACGTCCGCAACCTGCCCGAACTCCTCAGCGGTCTCGAGGTGACCGGTCTGGGAGCCGTGCTCGACATCGAGCGGCAGGGCCCGGCTCGCGAGGAGTACCTGGCCGAGGTGACCCGCATGTGCGAGGTGGCGGTCGCCGTCGGCGCCCCCATCGTGCAGTTGTGCACCGGCCCGGTGGACTGGAACGTCGTCAAGGACTTCACCGCCGGACGGCTGGCCCCCGACGACGACCGGTACCGGGCCACCCTCGGCCTGGACGAGTCGGAGGCCCTCCGGGTCACGGCCGGCAACGTGCGCGCCGCCGCCGACATCGCTGCCGGGCACGGCCTGGACATCTACCTCGAACCGCTGGCCTGGGCCCGGCTCAACCGCTGCCGTCACGCCGTCGCCCTGATCGAGGAGGCGGGCCGCGACAACGTCGGCATCGCCCTGGACACCTGGCACTTCTGGACCACCGGGGACACCCTGGACGAGGTCCGCGCCCTGCCGAAGGAACTCATCAAGGCCGTCCACCTGTCCGACGGCCTGGACCTGGACCGCGAGCGCGACGTCCCCGACCAGTCCCACCACCGCGACGTCGTCATCGGCGGCGGCTCGATCCCGTTGCAGCAGTGGGTGGATGCCATCAAGAAGACCGGGTACGACGGGTGGTGGGTGACCGAGATGTTCTCCAGCCGCGCCAACGAGCACGACCCGGCCGTGGTCGCGCGAACCATGCGCGACCTGACCGCCATCCTCGTCAGCTGAAGGGAACCGACATGCAACGTTTCGCCCTCATCGGCGCCGGCTTCATCGGCACGGTCCACGCAGCCTCGCTGGCGGCGCACCCGGACGTGGACCTCGTCGGCGTGCACGACGTCGACGCGTCCCGCGCCGGGGCGCTCGCCGCCCGGTACCGGACCCGCGTCCTGGACGAGGCGCAGGCCTTCGACGCCTCGCGCATCGATGCCGTCTTCATCGCGTCCTCGACCGACACCCATGCCCGGCACCTGCGGGCCGCGGCCGACGCCGGCCTGGCCGTCCTCTGCGAGAAACCCATCGCCGCCGACCTCGCCGAAGCCGTCGCCGTGGCCGACCACGTCCGGGCGAGCGCGGTCCCGGCGATGGTCGATTTCAACCGTCGCTACGACCGCGACCACGCCGAACTCCGTCGCGTCGTCGCCTCCGGTGGCGTCGGGGAGGTGGAGCTGATCCAGCTCACCTCGCGCGGGCCGTCCCTGCCCCCGTTGGACTACCTGCGCTACTCGGGCGGTCAGCTGCGGGACCAGACGGTGCACTTCTTCGACCTGGCCCGGTGGATCAGCGGCCAGGACCCGGTCGCCGTCTCGGTCATGGGGTCGGCACTGGTCGATCCGGCCATCGCCGAGTTCGGCGACGTCGACACCTCGGTGGCGACCCTCACGCTGCCCAGCGGCGCGCTCGTCCAGATCGACAGCGTCCGCCGCACCGGCTACGGCTACGACGAACGCATCGAGGTCATGGGATCGACGGGCCTGGTGGAGTCGCGCCGCCAGCGCCGCGGCAACGTCGCCCGGTACGGCAGCGCCGGCATCCTGGCCGACGGGCTGTCCGAGGGCTGGTTCGAACGCGTGCAGAACACCTACGCGGCAACTCTCTCCGCGTTCGTCGCCGCGCTCGAGAACGGGACCGAACCGCCCGTCACCCTGGACGACGGCGTCCGCGCGCAGGCCATCGCCGAAGCAGCGAGTCGGGCGCTCACGTCGCGTCGCCAGGAGGTCATCGCGTACCCCTAGAGCCCGGCACGTTCTAGCGCGGTGTCGTAGGCCTCGCTCGCGGCCTCCCACCCCTCGCCCCGGGCCAGCGCGGCCTCGTAGTGGGCCAGCAGTTCCTCGGCCCGCGGGGCGAACCGGGCCAGCCACGCCTCGGCGTCGCGACGCCAGTAGCCGACGCAGTGCGCCTGGGCGGTGGCGTACCCGCGGTCGCCGCGCAGGTGCTTGCGGATGGCCCGGGACTCCGACGCCTCCCCGGCGAACCACACGTACCCGCCCTCGACCGGGGGGACGAAGGGCGCGCAGCGCAGGGCCAGGGAACCGGAACCCCCGCGGGCCCCGGGGCCGACGAAGGTCTCGATGCGCAGCCCGGGCCGGTGCGGCAGGGCGTCGACGTCGCGGGCGGTGAGCAGTTCCACGACGATCGTCGTGGCGGCCGCCTCGGCCGGGGAGAGGGATTCCACGATGCGGGCCAGGGCCGGCAGACCGGTCATGTCCGCCACCAGCAGGCGGGCGGTCGTCCCGGCCGGCGGGGCGTACCAGGAGCGGGGCCGGGCCAGGACGAGCGTGTCCCCCACCTGCGCCGAACGGGCCCAGGTCGAGGCCGACCCGCCCTCGTGCAGCACGACGTCGACGACGAGCGACGTCGCGTCCTTGGCCCGGACCGTGTAGTTGCGCCAGGCCCAGCCGTCGGAGCCGGGCGCCGGGTCGACGTCGGGGAAGCGCATGGTCAGGCACTCGTCGCCCGCGTCGAGCCCGCGGTAGGCGGCGACGCCGGGGCCGGCGAGGACCACGCGCAGCAAGGACGGCGTGAGGTGGCCGACCTCGGCCACGACCGCCTCGAACGTTCCGTCGTACTCCACGATGACCCTCCCCCGAGTGCAGGAGAGGCTCACCTTAGTTGCTGATGCGCCCGTGCACCAGGGGCGGGGGGGCGGGGGCCTCGGCGGGATCGACGACGGCGTAGCCGCCGACCAGCGACTCCAGCGCCCAGTCGAAGCGCTCCGGGGTGTCGGTGTGCAGGGTCATCAGCCGCTGCCCGCGCCGGACGGTGTCCCCGCGGACGGCGTGCAGCTCGACCCCGGCCCCGGCCTGCACGGCCTCCTCCCGGCGCGACCGTCCCGCACCCAGCCGCCAGGCCGCGTACCCGACCGCCAGCGCGTCGACCTCGCCGAGCACGCCGTCGGCCTCGGCGAGCACGTCGTGGGTGTGCTGCGCGCGCGGCAGCTCGGCGTCGGGGTCACCGCCCTGGGCGGCGATCATGCGGCGCCAGGCGTCCATCGCCCGACCGTCGGCCAGCGCGTCGGCCGGGTCGACCGCGTCCAGGCCCACCGCGGCGAGCATCTCCCGGGCCAGCACCAGGGTGAGCTCGACGACGTCGGCGGGGCCGCCCCCGGCGAGGACCTCCACCGACTCGCGGACCTCGAGCGCGTTGCCCGCGGTCCGGCCGAGCGGCGTGGACATGTCGGTCACCACGGCGACGGTCTTCACGCCCGCGTCGGTGCCGAGGTCGACCATCGCCCGGGCCAGCTCCTCGGACAGGGCCAGGTCCTTCATGAACGCGCCCGAGCCGGTCTTCACGTCGAGCACCAGGGCGCTGGTGCCCTCGGCGATCTTCTTGCTCATGATCGAGGAGGCGATGAGCGGGACGGCCTCGACCGTGCCGGTCACGTCGCGCAGCGCGTAGAGCTTCTTGTCCGCGGGGGCGAGGTCACCCGTCGCCGCGCAGATGACCGCCCCGACGTCGGTCAGCACCTCGCGGATCTGCGGGAGTTCCAACGAGGCCCGCCAGCCGGGGATCGATTCGAGCTTGTCGAGGGTTCCGCCGGTGTGGCCCAGCCCGCGCCCCGACAGCTGCGGGACGGCCGCCCCGCAGGCCGCCACGAGCGGGGCGAGGGGGAGCGTGATCTTGTCCCCGACCCCGCCGGTGGAGTGCTTGTCGACGCTCGGGCGCGGCAGGTCGGTGAAGTCCAGCCGCGACCCGGAGTCGATCATCGCCGTGGTCCAGTGCGAGATCTCGGTGCGGGTCATGCCGTTGAGCAGGACGGCCATCGCCAGCGCCGACATCTGCTCCTCGGCGACCTCGCCGCGGGTGTAGGCGTCGATCACCCAGTCGATCTGCGCTTTCGACAGTTCCCCCCGGTCGCGCTTGGTGCGGATGACGTCGACGGCGGCGAACGTGGCGGGACTCACGGGGTTTCAGGCCTTCCGGGCGGGGTCGGTGAGGTCGTGCGGGCCGAACGCCCAGGGCAGGACGGCGCTCATCGGGCGGATGCCGTCGGGGGTGTCGACCAGCAGGTCGGGACCCCCGAACTCGTAGAGGAGCTGGCGGCACCGGCCGCACGGCATCAGCAGGTTCCCGACCGCGTCGACGCAGGCGAACGCCACGAGGCGACCGCCACCGGTCATCCGGAGCTGGCCGACCAGCGTGCACTCGGCGCACAGCGTCACGCCGTAGCTGGCGTTCTCGACGTTGCAGCCGCTCACGATCCGGCCGTCGTCGACGAGCGCCGCGGCCCCCACCCGGAAGTGGGAGTACTCGGTGTAGGCGAACTGCAGCGCGTCGGCGGCCGCGGCCCGGAGCCGGACGAACTCGGCCTCCCCCGGGACGGTCGGGTCCGGGCTCATGCCGGGTACGGTTCGCCGGCCGCGCGCGGGGCGCGGGAGCGGCCGACGAATCCGGCGACGGCGAGGATCGTGGCCAGGTAGGGCAGCATCGCCAGGAACGAGCCGGGCACCCCGACCGGGGTCGGCAGGACCCCGACGAAGGTCTGCAGCGCGGCGAAGAACCCGAACAGCAGCGACGCGAACATCGCCCCGACCGGGCTCCACCGACCGAAGATCACCGCGGCCAGCGCGATGAACCCCTTGCCGGCCGACATGTTCTCGGTGAAGGGACCGATGGTGCCGATGGACAGGTAGGCCCCGGCGAGTCCGGCCATCCCCCCGGCCACGACGACGTTGACGTAACGCACCTTGAGCACGGGGATCCCGACCGTGGCCGCGGCCTTGGGGTGCTCCCCCACCGCCCGGGTCCGCAGCCCCCAGCGGGTGCGGAACAGCACGATCTGCAGGGCGATGATCACCGCGTACATCAGGTACACGACGATGTTGCCGCGGAACAGCAGCGGCCCCAGCACCGGGATGTCGGCCAGCAACGGGATGGGCAACGGCTGCAGCACCCCGGGGGAGTTGTAGGCCCCGGTGTCGGTCTGCATGAGGGCCTTGTAGGCCCACCCGGTGAACCCCAGGGCGGCCGCGTTGAGGACGACCCCCAGGATGACCTGGTTGATCCGGTACTTGATGGCGAACACCGCGAGCAGCAGACCGACGACGGCGCCGGAGAGGACGGCGCCGACGACGCCGATCCCGAGCGAACCGGCCATCGTCGCGACCAGGGCGCCGAAGAAGGCGCCGGTCAGCATCTGCCCCTCGATGGCGACGTTGACGATGCCGCTGCGCTCACCCAGGACGCCGGCCATGGCCCCCAGGATCAGCGGGGTCGCCAGGAAGATCGTCAGCTGCAGCAGCCGGACCGCGTCGATGGAGGCCGCTGGAGCCCCGGGCCCACCCCCGGACATCGCCCAGCAGAGGAACGCGACGATGAAGCAGAACGCGGCGACCCCCACGACGAGGGGTTGCCGGCGCCGCGGGACGCCCACCGCGAGCTGCCAGACGCCGAGGGCGACGACGAGCAGGCCGAGCAGGACCGGGGTGGCGGTGCCGGGGACGGTGAGGTCGGGCAGCTCGACGGCCGAGCCGCCCCCGAACCGGAACGTCGCGTCGCCACCGCCGGAGCCGAGTCCCCACCCGAGGACGGTGACCGCCCCGACCACGAGCAGCAGGATCCCGCCGACGAGGCGGCTGCGCACGGACGGCCGGACGGCCACCACCTCGGGGTTCTTGACCAGTTCCTCGTCCGGCGCGGGGGCCGGGCCGACGGCGCTCATCGCAGGGCTCCGGTCGCGGCGGGGGCGCCGACCCCGGCACCACCCTCCTTGAGCCGGAACACCGACCGCACCAGGGCCGGGGCGGCGATGAACAGCACGATGAGGGCCTGGAGGACGCCGACGAGGTCGACGGGGACCCCGGTCTCGCTCTGCATGGTCACGCTCCCCGCGCGCAGGCCGCCGAACAGCAGACCGGCCGCGATGATGCCGTAGGGGTTGTTGCGGCCCAGGAGGGCGACGGTGATGGCGTCGAAACCGATGGTCCCGGCCACGCTCCCGGTGACGGCCTTGGTCACCCCGAGGACCTGCACGGCCCCGGCCAGCCCGGCGAGCCCCCCGGCGAGGGCCATCGTGACGACCTGCAGCCGACCGACGTCCATCCCGGCGGTGCGGGCGGCGTCGGGGTTCGCCCCGACGGCCCGCATCCGGAACCCGAGGGTCGAGCGGGTGAACAGCCAGTGCACCGCGACCGCGGCGAGCACGGCCAGGAACAGACCGGCGTGCAGGCGGAGCCCGCCGCCCAGCAGGGCGGGCAGCTGGGCCGAGGGGTCGACCACCTCGGAGATGGCCTGCCCGAACGGGGGTCGCTGGAAACCCTCCACCCCGAGGAGGAACGTCAGCAGGTTGATGGCGACGTAGTTCAGCATGATCGTGGTGATGACCTCGTGGGCGCCGGTCCGCGCCTTGAGCCAGCCGACGAGCCCGCCCCAGGCGGCCCCGCCGAGGATCCCGCCGAGGAGCGCGACCAGCAGGTGCAGGACGACCGGGAGGTCGAGGGTGAAACCGATCCAGGCGGCCGTGGTCGCGCCCAGGATGATCTGGCCCTGGGCCCCGATGTTGAACAACCCGACCCGGAACGCCAGCCCCACCGCGAGCCCGGCCAGGATCAGCGGGGTGGCGTTGACGAGGGTCTCCGACAACGGGCCGAGGGCGGCCCACCCGGTCGCCCCGGGCCGGAACACCGCCCCCTCCAGGAGGGCGACGTAGGCCTCCTTCACCGCGTACCAGATGTTGACGAACGTGTCCCACGGGTAGGCGAAGAAGTACTTCGCCGCGTCGCGGACACCGGTGTCGCCGATGCAGATGAGGACGGCGCCGACGAGCAGCGCGCCGACGACGGCGAACGCCGTCACCAGCCAGTCCCTGGCCTTCACGCCGTTGCCTCCGTACCGCTGGTGGTGGTCGGGCCGGGGGCCGCGGTCCCCGCCCCGGACATCAGGAGCCCGAGTTCCTGCTGGGTCGCGTCGGGTCCGACCTCGCCCGCGACCCGACCCCGGTAGAGCACGACGATCCGGTCGGCGAGCGCCCGCACCTCGTCGAGCTCGGTGGAGATGAGGACGACCGCGGCCCCGGCGTCGCGTTCGCGGACGATACGGGCGTGGACGAACTCCTGGCTGCCGACGTCGACGCCACGGGTCGGCTGGGCGACGACGAGGAGTTTCAGCGGTCGGCTCAGCTCCCGGGCGAGGACGACCTTCTGCTGGTTGCCGCCGGAGAGGGTCGACACCGCGGCCGCCGCGGAACCGGTCCGGATGTCGAACTCCTCGACCCGTTCTCCGGCGTTGCGCTGCATCGCGTCCCGGTCCAGGACGCCGCGGCGGACGAACCGCTCGTCGGCGAGCAGGTCGAGCACGAGGTTCTCCTCGATGGAGAAGGAGGCGACGAGGCCGTCGTGCACGCGGTCCTCGGGGACGTAGCCGACCCCGCGGGCCAGGACGTCGTGGACGTCGAGGCCGGTGATGTCGTCGCCGTCGAGGTGGACGCGCCCCGACGTCGGCGGCAGCAGTCCGAGGATGCTGCGGGCCAGTTCGGTCTGACCGTTGCCGTCGACGCCGGCGACGCCAAGGATCTCCCCCGCCCGCACGGTGAGTGAGACGTCGTCGAGCAGCAGGGTCCCGGCCGGGTCGGCGACCCGGACCTCGTCGAGGCGCAGGACGTCACGCCCCGGCGCGGGCGCCGCCTTGTCGACCGCGAGGCGCACGTCGCGCCCGACCATGAGCGCGGCCAGCTCGGCGGGCGTCGCCCCCGGGTCGGCCTGCCCGACCACCTTGCCGCGGCGGATGACGGTGATGCGGTCGGCGACCGCCTTCACCTCCCGCAGCTTGTGGGTGATGAAGACGATCGAGGTCCCCGCCGCGGCCAGTTCCCGCATGACCCGCATGAGGTCGTCGGTCTCGGCCGGGGTGAGGACGGCGGTCGGCTCGTCGAGGACGAGGACCGACGCCTTGCGCAGCAACGCCTTGACGATCTCGACGCGCTGCTGGACGCCGACGGGCAGGTCGGCGACGAGCGCGTCCGGCGGGATCTGCAGGCCGAACCGCTCGGAGGTCTCCAGGACCTGGCGCCGCGCGGTGCGGCGGTCGAGGAGCCCTCCGGTGGTCCGTTCGGCCCCGAGGACGATGTTCTCGGTGGCGGTGAAGGTGGGGACGAGCATGAAGTGCTGGTGCACCATGCCGATCCCCGCCGCCATCGCGTCGGCGGGCGAGCTGAACGAGACGGGCCGGCCGTCGACGAGGATCTCGCCCTCGTCGGGGGTGTACAGGCCGTAGAGCACGTTCATCAACGTGCTCTTGCCCGCCCCGTTCTCCCCCAGCAGCGCATGGATCTCCCCCGGCTCGACGGTCAGGTCGATCGCGTCGTTGGCGGTGAAGTCCCCGAAGCGCTTGGTGATGCCGCGCAGTTCGAGCTGCATGGGTTCGCTCGTCCCGGGTGGGTCAGGAAGCGCTGATGGCGTTCGGGGAGGTGATGGTGATGCTGCCGTCGACGATCCCCTGCTTCACCGTGTCCAGCTCGGTCTTCAGCTCGGCGGGCACCTTGGAGTCGAAGCGGTTGAAGGGGGCCAGGCCCACCCCGTCGTTGGCCAGCGTGCCGACGTAGCCACCGGTCGGGAAGGTCCCGCTCGCGGCCTGGGTCACGTACTCCTCCACCGCGGCGGTGAGGTTCTTGGTGACCGAGGAGATGAAGTAGTCGCAGTAGTCGGCGGCCGACTCGCACCCGTCGGTGTCGACCCAGATGAGGTTCAGCGAGCCACCTGCGGCCTCGGCCGCCGCCCCGGCGCCGAGCCCGGCCTGACCGGCCACCGGCATGATGATGTCCGCGCCCTGGCTGGCCAGGGTCTCGGTGATCTGCCGACCCGCGGCCTGGTCCTGGAAGCTGTTGGCGAAGCTGCCGCCCTGGGGGTTGTTCTCGTCCCAGCCGAGGACCCGCACCGAGGTGCCCTTCTGCTGGTTGTAGTACTGCACGCCCTCCCAGAAACCGTCCATGAAGATCGTCACCGGCGGGATCGGCAGCCCGCCCCAGGTGCCGACGGCGCCGGTCTTGGTCATGCCGGCGGCCAGGTAGCCACCGAGGAACCCGGCCTCGGCGGTGTTGTACTGCATGCCGTAGACGTTGGGCAGCGAGGAGGAGGAGTCGATCTCGGCGAACTGCTGCTCGGGGTTCGCGGTCGCCACCTCCTTGATGTTGTCGGCCATCAGGCCGCCGACGCCCACGATGGTGTCGCAACCGGCCTGCACCGAGCTGTTGAGGTTCGGCGTGTAGGCCGAGTCGTCGGAGCTTGCGACGTAGGAGATGTCGATCGCGTCGTTCTTCGCCTTCGCGGCCTCGAAGCCGGCGTAGGAGGACTGGTTGAAGGAGCGGTCGTCGACGCCCCCGGTGTCGAGCACCATGCAGGCCTTGAAGGCGTCGCCCCCACCGCCGCCGGTGCTGCCGCCCCCGGCGGAGTCGGTCGGGCGCTCACCGCAGGAGGCGAGCAGCAGGGCGCCGACGGCGCCCAGGGCTGCGATGGACATCAGACGGGTGGACGGCCGGGTCGACATCGTCGGGATTCCTCCGTGGTGGCGGTGCTGTCGAAACTGCAGGGACACGCCGGAGACCACGGGTGGATCTCGGGCAGATCGTCGAACGCGACGCCATCGTACGGGCTCCCCGGGGGTCCTCCAGGCCAGGCGGATGGACGATTCGCCCACCGCGATGGTCACGATCTGGACACAGCGAACCGTCGACCACGAACCGTCGGCGACGACGACGGGCGGATCAGCGCCCGTAGCGGGTGACCTGACCGGTCCCACCGGTGGCGGGGCCGAGGTCGGCGGCCGGGGAGGCGGCGGTCGCGGCCAGCAGCCGGGTGCCGAGCTCGATGCAGGCCTCGTCGGGGGCGTAGTCGACGCGGTGCAGGTCGTAGGTCTTGCCCCCCGGGGTCCGGGTGCCGAGGCGGACCATCGCGCCGGGCAGGTGGTGCAGGTACCAGCCGAAGTCCTCCCCGCCGAGGGACTGGCGGGTGGGGGTGACCGAGGCGGGGCCGAGCTCGGCGCGGGCGGCCTCCTCCAGGACGCTGGTCGCGCGCGGGTCGTTGTCGACCGGCGGGACCCCGCGCACGATCGTCACCTCGGCGGTCACCGCGTAGGGGCGGACGATGTCGGCGACGACGCTTTCCACCAGCTCCCCGGCGTGCTGCCAGGCCTCGGTCTCCATGCAGCGCAACGTGCCCGAGATGAACCCTTCCGAGGGCACGGCGTTCGGGGCCTCCCCCGCGGCGATGACGCCCCAGGTCAGGTTCACGCCGGCGCGGGGGTCGACCCGGCGGGCGACGACCGCGGGAAGGGTGGTCACGACCTGCCCGAGCGCGAAGACGAGGTCGCCGGCCAGGTGCGGGCGCGAGGTGTGCCCGCCGGTCCCGTTGAGCAGCACCGTCACGGTGTCCGAGGCCGAGGTGATCGGACCGGCCTTCAACCCGACCAGCCCGACGTCCAGGGAGGGGTCGCAGTGCACGCCGTAAAGGGCGTGCAGCCCGTCCAGGACGCCCGTCCCGAGCACGTCGAGGGCGCCGCCGGGCATCGTCTCCTCGGCCGGCTGGAACAGCAGGCGCACCCCGTGCGGCAACCGGCCCGCGGCGTGCAGCTCGGCCAGCAGCAGACCGGCACCGGCCACGGTGGCGGTGTGCACGTCGTGCCCGCAGGCGTGCATGACCCCGGGCGTCTGCGAGGCGTAGGGCAGCCCCGTGCGCTCGGTCATCGGCAGCGCGTCGAGGTCGGCGCGCAGCCCCACGACCGGCTCGCCCGGCCCCACGTCGGCGATCAGCCCCGTCCCCGGCAGCAGCTGCACCTCCAGGCCGGCGGCCTTCAGCAGCTCCGAGACCGCGGCGGTGCTGCGGTGCTCCTGGCGGGCCGTCTCCGGATAGGCGTGCAGGCTTCGGCGCAGCCCGATCACGAGGTCGAGCTGCGGGCGCAGCAGCTCGGCGAGGGTGGGTCGCTTCATGAGACCGGTCACGCTACTCCCGCACGCCTTCCGGGTCCCGGGAGGGCGAGCCGCGGGTCAGACGACCTCGCCGCGCCCCAGCTTCTCGCACGCGGTCACGAGCTTCTTGACCTCCTGCGAACGGGCGCGGGTGGTCACCAGCAGCGCGTCGGGGGTGTCCACCACCACGATGTCGTCGACGCCGAGCAGGGCGACGACGCGACCGCTGGCCGGGACGACCACCCCGCCGGCGACCCCCTCGGTGACGACCAGACCGGCGTCGCCGAGGATGCGCGGCTCGTCGGCGTCGGCGGGCAGCAGCTCGGCCAGTGAGGAGAAGTCCCCGACGTCGTCCCAGCCGAAGGTGGCCGGCACGACGGCGACCCGCCCCTCCTCGGCCGCGGGCTCGGCCACCGCGTGGTCGATGGCGATCGACGGCAGGGCCGCCCACTGCTCGGCCAGGACCTCCTCGCGGTGCGGGGTGTCCCAGGCGTCGGCGATCTTGACGATGCCGGCGTGCAGGGCGGGGGCGTGCCGGGACAGCAGCTCCAGCAGCACGTCGGCGCGGGCCACGAACATGCCGCCGTTCCAGCGGTAGTCCCCGGTGGCCAGGTACGACGACGCCGTCCGGGCGTCGGGCTTCTCCTTGAACTGCACGACCCGTCGCGCGTTGGGCGCGCCCTGCAGGCGCAGCCGCTTGCCGAGACGGATGTAGCCGAAGCCGGTGGCCGGGTGGGACGGCGCGATGCCGATGGTGACGACGAAGCCGCGCCGCGCGGTGACCACGGCCTCCTCGACGGAGGACTCGAAGTCGTCGCGCCCGCTGATGACGTGGTCGGCGGCGAAGGAGCCGACCACGGCGTGGGGATCGCGCCGGTGCAGGACGGCCGCGGCCAGCCCGATCGCGGCGGCGGAGTCGCGCCGGCTCGGCTCGGCCAGCACGTTCTCGGCCTTGAGCAGCGGGAGCTGCTCGCGCACCCCGTCGGCGTGCGCGTGCCCGGTCACCACGACCGTCCGCTCGGCCGTCGCCAGCGGTTCCAACCGGTCCCACGTCGACTGCAGCAGGGTGCGGCCGCGGCCGGTCAGGTCGAGCAGGAACTTCGGGCGGCTGCTGCGCGACAGCGGCCACAACCGCGTCCCGGCCCCCCCGGCGGGGACGACGGCGTAGAAGTCGCTGAGGTCGATCTGCGCGTCCTCCAGGTCCTCCTCGCCCCACACCGGCAGTCCCGGGGCGTCGTGCGGGCGGGGCCCCGGGCCGGTCGCGTCCGTCGGCTCGTGGGTCTCGGTCGGATCCTGCGTCATGAGGGGGAACCTACCGAGGGGCCGACCCCGACCGTCCCCGCTTCACCCATCCAGGCGGCGTGAGCCGGGCCACGTTCATCCCGCTCTCAGGTAAGGTAAGGCGGCGCTTCCTTTGCGGTGCACCGCCTGTGTCTCGTTCATCACAATTCCTCCGCGAGCGCGGTCCCGCACGGGGCGGGCGGCCGGAGCGCGCCTACGATGCTGTGGAAGAACGACGCCGTTCCCCGTACGAGCCTTCACCGGGCCCCTCCGGGGCAGGAGTCGCCCAGCAGGTCGACGACGCAGTGGCGCGAGCCCGCCCGCTCTCGCCTCGGAACCAGGGAGGGACACCGGTGGCCACGAGCCTCACCCCACCGCAGCAAGGCAGAACCAAGATCGTCGGCACCCTCTACCGGGGCCGCGAAGGCATGTGGTCCTGGGTGATGCACCGCATCTCCGGCGTCCTCATCTTCTTCTTCCTCTTCGTGCACGTGCTGGACACCGCGACGGTGCGCGTGTCGCCGGAGATCTACGACGGCGTCATCGGCCAGTACAAGAACCCCGTGATGGGCCTCGGCGAGGCCGGTCTGGTCGGCGCGGTCCTCTTCCACGCCCTCAACGGCGTGCGGATCATCCTGGTGGACTTCTGGTCCAAGGGGACCCAGAACCAGCGCAAGCTGTTCTACGGCGTCGTCGTCGTCTGGGCGGTGCTGATGGTGCCCTTCCTCGTCCGCCACCTCTCCATCGTCTTCTCCCACTGAGGCCGCCGACATGAGTGCTACCGAGCAGACCCCCGGCGGCTCCTACGCCCCGGCCCTGGAGACCCCGCGGTCCCCGTACAAGCGGTCCAAGGGCAACCAGACCAACTGGGAGCTCTACGGCTGGCTGTTCATGCGGATGTCGGGCCTGGCCCTGATCGTCCTCGTGTTCGGCCACCTCTTCGTGAACCTCATGCTGGGCGGCGGCATCCACCAGGTCGACTGGGGCTTCGTCGCCGGCAAGTGGGCCAGCCCGTTCTGGCAGGTCTGGGACCTGCTGATGCTGTGGCTCGCGCAGCTGCACGGCACCAACGGCGTCCGCACGATCATCAACGACTACGCCGAGAAGGACCGCACGCGGTTCTGGCTGAAGGTCGCGCTGTACCTGGCCACGGTCATCGTCATCGTCGTCGGCACCCTGGTGATCTTCACCTTCGACCCCTGCGCCTACCCCGAGTACGAGGGCACCCCCGCCTTCTGCTTCGCCCAGTAACCGACCCGGAGGCAACTCATGCAGACGCACCAGTTCGACGTGGTGATCGTCGGCGCCGGCGGCGCCGGGATGCGCGCGGCTCTCGAGTCGGGCCAGCGGGCCCGCACGGCGGTCCTCACCAAGCTCTACCCCACCCGGTCCCACACCGGCGCGGCCCAGGGCGGCATGTGCGCCGCCCTCGCCAACGTCGAGGAGGACAACTGGGAGTGGCACACCTTCGACACCGTCAAGGGCGGCGACTACCTCGTCGACCAGGACGCGGCCGAGGTCATGTGCAAGGAGGCCATCGACGCGGTCCTCGACCTCGAGAAGATGGGCCTGCCCTTCAACCGCACGCCCGAGGGGCGCATCGACCAGCGCCGCTTCGGCGGGCACACGCGCGACCACGGCAAGGCCCCCGTGCGCCGGTCCTGCTTCGCGGCCGACCGCACCGGGCACATGATCCTGCAGACCCTCTACCAGCAGTGCGTCAAGCACGAGGTGGAGTTCTTCAACGAGTTCTACGTGCTCGACCTGCTGGTCATCCCCACGGCCGAGGCGAAGACGGGCTCGGAGATCGAGGGCCTGGCCGACCAGCCCGGGCTCAAGACCCCGCCGACCAAGGGCACCCCGGGTGACCAGCGTGTGGCCGGGGTCGTCGCCTACGAGCTGGCGACCGGGGAGATCCACGTCTTCCAGGCCAAGTCGGTCGTGCTGGCCACCGGCGGGGCGGGCAAGGTCTTCAAGACCACCTCCAACGCCCACACCCTCACCGGTGACGGCATGGGCATCGCCTACCGGCGCGGGATCCCGTTGGAGGACATGGAGTTCTTCCAGTTCCACCCGACCGGTCTGGCCGGGCTCGGCATCCTGCTCTCGGAGGCCGCCCGCGGTGAGGGCGGGATCCTCCGCAACGCCGACGGCGAGCGCTTCATGGAGCGCTACGCCCCCACCATCAAGGACCTCGCGCCGCGCGACATCGTCGCCCGGTCGATGGCCAACGAGGTGCGCGAGGGTCGCGGCGCCGGTCCGCACAAGGACTACGTGCTGCTCGACCTGACCCACCTGGAGCCCGCGCACATCGACGCCAAGCTCCCCGACATCACCGAGTTCGCCCGCACCTACCTCGGGGTCGAGCCCTACACCGAACCGGTGCCGGTTTACCCGACCGCGCACTACGCCATGGGCGGGGTCCCGACCAACGTCGAGGCGGAGGTGCTGCAGGACAACGACCGCGTCGTCCCCGGCCTCTACGCCGCCGGCGAGGTCGCCTGCGTCTCGGTGCACGGGTCCAACCGGCTGGGCACCAACTCGCTGCTGGACATCAACGTGTTCGGTCGTCGGGCGGGCATCGCCGCGGCCGAGTACGCCCAGCACGCCGAGTGGATCGCGCTGCCGGAGAACGCCGAGGCCGGTGTCGTGGCGTCACTGCAGAACCTGCGCGACCGGCCGGCGACGACCGACCGCGTCGCGGCGATCCGCAAGGAGCTGCAGGACACCATGGACGCCAACGCCCAGGTGTTCCGCACGGAGGCGACGCTGAAGCAGGCGCTCACCGACATCGAGCGGCTCAAGGAGCGCTACGCGACGGTCGCGGTCCAGGACAAGGGCAAGCGGTTCAACGTCGACCTCCTGGAGGGCCTCGAGCTCGGCTTCCTCCTCGACCTGGCCGAGGTCATGGTCGTGGGCGCGCTGGAGCGCAAGGAGTCCCGCGGCGGGCACTTCCGCGAGGACTACCCCAACCGTGACGACGTGAACTACATGCGCCACACGATGGTGTACCGCGAGACGGCGGCGGACGGTTCCACCGGGACCCGCATCGACTTCAAGCCCGTCGTCCAGACCCGCTACCAGCCGATGGAGCGCAAGTACTGATGAGCACCACCGAACAGAGCCCCGAGGAGACCAACGGCGAAGCCGGGTCGGCCAAGTCGGCCGAGCGGGCCAGCGAGGTCGGGGACAAGGCGCAGCCGCGCGACGCGGCCGGGACCGCCCCCGCCGGGGAGATCCCCTCCTTCGAGGTCACCCTCAAGGTGCGTCGTTACGACCCCGAGCGGGACGAGGACGCGCGCTGGGAGGAGCACCACCTCACCATGTTCGGCACCGACCGGGTGCTGGACGCGCTGCACAAGGTGAAGTGGGAGACCGACGGCTCGCTGACCTTCCGTCGCTCCTGCGCGCACGGCGTCTGCGGTTCCGACGCCATGCGCATCAACGGGCGCAACCGCCTGGCCTGCAAGGTGCTGCTGAAGGACCTGGACCTGTCCAAGCCGATCACGGTCGAGCCCATCAAGGGTCTGCCGGTCGAGAAGGACCTCGTGGTCGACATGGAGCCCTTCTTCGCGGCCTACCGCGAGGTCATGCCGTTCCTCATCGCCAAGGGTGCGGAGCCGACCCGGGAACGCATCCAGTCCCAGGCCGACCGCGAGGTCTTCGACGACACCACCAAGTGCATCCTGTGCGCGGCGTGCACGTCGAGCTGCCCGGTGTTCTGGAACGACGGCCAGTACTTCGGCCCGGCCGCCATCGTGAACGCGCACCGGTTCATCTTCGACAGCCGCGACAGCGGGTCGGACCTGCGCCTGGAGATCCTCAACGACAAGGAAGGGGTGTGGCGCTGCCGCACCACCTTCAACTGCTCCGAGGCCTGCCCCCGTGGGATCCAGGTCACCAAGGCGATCGCCGAGGTCAAGCAGGCGCTCATCTCCCGCGCCCTCTGAGCGGCGGTCCTGCGGGACCCCCGAACGTCGACGAGGCCCCCGGTGCACGTGCACCGGGGGCCTCGTCCGTGCGTCTCGTCCCTCTGGGGCGCGGCCGGGGGGAGCTCAGCGGGCGCCGACCTCACCGGTGCTGAGGCGCAACGGCGTCGGCGGCGGGTAGGGCGGGCGCCGGTGCCCCACGTGCCAGCCGAGCTGCCACAGGAAGTGCCCGAAGGTCCCCCGTCCGCGGATCGCGAGCAGTTTGCGCAGCATGGTCACCGCGCCCGGCTCACCCCCGGACGGGGAGGTCGTCGACGTCTCCGCGACCGGGTCCACCGACTGCTCCACGACGTGGGCGTCGACGCCGGCGTACCGCTGCTGCAGCCAGGCCTCGGACGCGCCGTAGTTGTACCCCTGCCGGTACAGCCGGCCCATCGAGGCGCGCAACCGGATCTCGACGAGGGCCTCGGCGCAGAACACCAGGGAGTAGCCCGCGAGCTGCAGGCGCCAGCTGAGGTCGGTGTCCTCCAGGTACAGGGCCTCCGGGTCGAATCCCGAGACCGCGTCGAACGCGGCCTTGTGCAGACCCATGTTGCCCGCGCCCGCGTGCGGGAGGTACGGCGGGAACGGGGAGTTCTGCAGCCCGTCCTGCTGGTCGGCCGCCCGCGCCTCGCGGGCCCACGGCGCGTTCAGCGCCTCCATCCCGAACCGCCCGGCGACGACCGGGGCCGTGAGCAGCGCGGTCCCCAGCGCCTGCAACCAGTCCGGGTCGACGACGTCGTCGGCGTCGCAGAAGGCCAGCCACTCCCCCGCCGCCTCCGCGGCGCCGACGTTGCGGGCCGCCCCCGCACCCCGGCGCGCCGAGGCGTCCACCCAGCGCAGCCCCGGCAGCCGACCGGTCCAGGCCGCGACGAGGTCGCGGGTGCCGTCGGTGGACCCGTTGTCGCAGACCAGGACCTCGAAGGAGAACGTGGTGCGCTGCGCGGCGAGCGCCGCGAACTGCTCGACCAGCGTGTCGGCCGCCTGGTAGGTGGCGATGACGACGGAGAACTGCACCTCGACCCGGTGCCGCGGCGCGGAGCCGGGCTCGCCGTTCACCGGCGGCCCCCGAGGACGGCCCGCGGGTCGGGCAGGTCACCCCACACCGAGCGGACGGCCGGAGCCTCCGCCAGCAGCGAACCCATCGTGGTGAAGCGCCAGGACTCGCCCCGCCCGGCGAGCAGCGCCAGCGCCTCGCGCAGCACGGCCGCCCGGGAGAAGCGCGGGAGTTCCTCGGCGGGCGAGGTCTCCGGGTCGCCGCGCCGGTCGTGCAGCAGGACCACGGCTCCCGGGCGCAGCGGGGCCACGACCCGGGCCGCGAGGGCGGGAACCTCGTCGTGGACCCAGTCGCTCGCCCATCCGGACCAGAGCACGATCTCGAGCCCCAGCCGACGGAAACCCCGGGCCTGCGCGAGGGTCTGCGCCCCGTAGGGCGGCCGGAAGAACCGGACCGGGGTCCCGGTCAGCTGCTGCAGGCGCTCGCGTCCCTCGCGCACGCGGGCGACCGCCGTCGCGGTGGAGACCTCGGTGAGGCGGGAGTGGTCGATGCCGTGCAGGGCGACCTCGTGGCCCTCGGCCAGCATCCGGGCCACGAGTCCCGGGTGCTTCTCGGCCTGGTCGACCAGGACGAAGAAGGTGCAGCGCAGACCGTCGGCGGCCAGCAGGTCCAGCAGGGGCGGGGTCTGCTCCGGATCCGGACCGTCGTCGTAGGTGAGCGCCGCCACGGCCTCGCCGGCCTCGGCCCGGACGATGGTGGTGACGGGCCGCAGCAACCGTTCGAGGGGGGCGGGCAGCGCGTCGGACCCCACGGCCCGGCCACCGTTGGCGAAGTCGCTGAACACGCGGCGCCGGACGAGCAGGTCGGGCCCCGACGTCGTCGGACCCGCCGTCCTCGCAGTTCCTGCCATCTCATCCCCCACCCCGGAGCCGCTCCAGGCGGTCCTCCGTCCGAACACGTCGAACCCCCCGTCGACGCCCGTCGATAGTAGGCCGGAGGCGCCACCGCCGACCGCCCGGTTCCCGAGCTTTCTGGAGCGTTCGGGTGGAGTTTCGCCGGTCGGACGCACGGAAGTTACCGAGGGCAATCGCCACCTACGCACCGTCGGCGGCGGGGGGCTGTCCGGGGGTCCCGACGGAAACGCTTGACCGGGCCGGGATCGTCGCGGAGTGTGGAGGACGTGACCCCGATGGCGGTACCGGTGCTGGTCGGGATCGTGGTGCTCGCCGTCGCCGGTATCGCCAAGATCCGCCGCCCCGGCCCGACCGCGGTCGCCCTGCGCCGCGAAGGCGTCCCGGTGGGGCCCGGCGGGGTCCGGGTGCTGGGGGCCGCCGAGATCGCCCTCGCCGTCGCCTGCCTGGCTCCGCTGCCCGGGGCGGTCCTGCTGCTCGCCGTCGCCTACCTCGGGTTCTCGGCCTTCGTCGCCCGGGGGCTGGCCCGGCCCGGGGGGACGGCGCTGGGGTGCGGGTGCTTCGGGCGCGACGACGTCCCGCTCACCCGCGCCCACCTCGGCCTGACCCTGGTGCTGGCCGCCTCCGCCGCTGCGGCGTGGGCCACCGGGTGGGCAGGGCTCGGCCCGTTGCTGGCCGCCGGGCCCGCCGTCCTCACCCTCGCCCTCCTCACGCTCGTCGGCAGCGGTCTCGCGCTGCTCGTCCTCGTCGACCTCCCCCGCCTGCGAACCCGGAGCAGCTCATGACCGTGCTGATCGTCGCCGTCGTCGGCCTGACCCTGGTGGTGGCCCTGCTCGGGCTGCTGGTCCTGGGCCTGCTGCGCTCCCACGCCGAGATCCTCAGGTCCCTGCACGAGCTGGGGGCCGGACGGGAGGACACCGCCCCCGGCCGCGGCGAGGGCGCCCCGGACTTCACCGTCGGCGAGGGCGTGCAGCGTCCGGCGGCCGCGACGGGCGGCCGGGCCTCCGCCGCTCCCCCGGTCAGCGGGGAGACCCCCCACGGCGACGGGGTCCAGCTCGACCTCGGTCGGGAGCAGGGACCGGCCACCCTGGTGGCCTTCCTCTCCAGCGGTTGCCTGACCTGCCGCGACTTCTGGGACCGGTTCGGCGAACCCGACCTCGACCTGCCCGCGGGGATGCGCCTGGTCGTCGTCACCCAGGGTCGCGACCGGGAGAGCGTGACCGCCGTCCGCGCGCTGGCCCCCGCCGGGGTCGACGTGGTCATGTCGAGCCCGACCTGGGCGGCCTACGACGTCCCCGGCTCGCCCTACTTCGTGCTGGTGGCGGGCGGGCGGGTCGTCGGCGAGGGCAGCGCCACCGGGTTCGAGCAGGTGCGTCGGCTGGTCACCCAGGCGGTGGGCGACTCCTCCGCCGGCCCCGGAGGCCCGGGAGGCCCCGGCCGGACCGACCAGGACGATCCCGTCCGGGTCGACGCGGAGCTGCGGGCGGCCGGGATCGACCCGGGGCACCCGAGCCTCACCCTGACGCCCGTCGACCGGCATCGGTGAGCGGCGTGGATCCGGCGCTCGCCCTGGGGCTGCTGGGCATCCCGGTGACCGTGGTCGCGGCCCTGCGCGCGACCTGGTCGCCTTGAGGCGAGTCGATGCTCTCCAGCATCACCCCGCTCGGTGAGCGGGGCCGCGCCTCCCGCTGGTCGGTCACGGCCGGCGCCTACCTCGTCGGCTCCCTGGCCGGCGGCACCGTCCTCGGCGCCCTGCTCGGCCTGCTCGGCGCCCTGCTGCCGGCGGGCGCCACGGCCGGGTCCGTCCTGCTCGGGCTCGTCGTCGTCGCGGCGGGGCTGAGCCTCGCGGTCGAGACCGGGCGCCTGCCGCAACCCCCCACCTGGCGCCGGCAGGTCGACGAGCACTGGCTGCGCCGCTACCGCGGCTGGGTCTACGGCGTCGGGTACGGCGCGCAGCTCGGGGTGGGCGTCGTGACGATCGTGACCTCGCCGGTCCTCTACCTGGCCCTGCTGCTGATGCTCGCGACCCGCGACGTGGCGGCGGCGACCGCGCTCGGCGCCGGGTTCGGGCTGGTGCGGGCCCTGCCGGTGCTGATGCTGCGGCGGGTCGACCGCCCCGAACGACTCACCCGCCTGCACCGGCAGCTGCAGCGGCGGGCCGGCACGGCCCGCACGGTGACCGCGGCGACCTGCGCGGGGACCGCCGCGATGGGGGCCCTCGTGCTGGGGACGGTCCTCGTATGAGCGACGACGAAGGGCGGAACCGGTGAGGGTCCAGGCGCACGGCATCGAGCTCGACCCGCCCGGGGGGTGGGAGGTGCGCATCACCCGGCGCACCGCCGAACCCCACGCCCGCGGCGCCCGCGTACGGCCGGTGCTGCACGCGGCCACCATCCCGCTGCCCGCCGTGCGCGGGGACTTCGGCGGCGGGGTCACCGCCCTGCTCGGTGCCGACGACGTGTTCGTGTCGCTGTTCGAGCACGACCCGGAGGCCTGCTCCACCCCGTTGTTCGCCGACCGGGGCCTGCCCCGCCCGACCCTGGCCGACTTCGCCCCGAACCGGTTGCAGCGCAGCATCCCCGGGCAGTGCGGGGGTCAGTGGTTCTTCCAGGTCGACGGTCGGGCGTTCTGCCTCTACGTCGTCCTGGGTTCCTGGGCCCGGCGGGCCGGATTGCTGAACCGGGTCGCCCCGCTGCTCGCCACCCTCACCCTCACGGCTGGAGTCGACGGATGACCGCCCTGCTGGAACGTCTCTCGACCGCGCTCGCCGCCCGGACCTCGCGCCGGGGTTTTCTGGCCCGCAGTGCCGTGGTCGGGTCCGCGGTGGCCGTCTCCCCGCTCGGGTACGTGCTGAAACCCCAGTCCGCCTACGCGGCGGTGTGCGGGATCGACTCGACCTGCTCCTCGGGGTACACCGTGTTCTGCGCGACCGTGAACAACGGGGTGAACCGCTGCCCCCCGGGCAGCCTGGTCGGTGGCTGGTGGAAGTCCGACGGGTCGGGCTACTGCTGCGGCGGACCCCGGTACTACATCGACTGCCACAGCTACTGCTCGTGCGGGTGCGACGGCCGGTCGCGGTTCTGCGGCGAGGGGTGCCGCAACTGCTCGTGCGGGTGCGGCCCGGCGGGGCAGTGCGACCAGCGCAAGGTGTGCTGCAACGAGTTCCGCTACGGGCAGTGCAACCAGGACGTGCGGTGCACCGGGCCGGTGTGGTGCCGCGTGGTCACCTGCACCCCGCCGTACCAGATCCCGACCTGGGGCTGCACGAGCACGTCGGCCACCGACCAGCGGACCAACAACCACTCCGCGCCCGGCCTCACCGACTGCACGGCCATCGCCCGCAAGCACACCGAGCTCGGCGGCCCCGGTGGCCCGCTCGGCGAGCAGCGGACCCCGGAATGGCCGACCGCCGACCGCGCCGGCGTCTACCAGCACTTCGACGGCGGGTCGATCTACTTCTCGGGGACGACCGGCGCGCACGCCGTCCAGGGGGCGATCCGGGACCGGTGGGCCCAGCTCGGCTGGGAGAACGCGTTCGGGTTCCCCACCACCGACGAGTGGCGCACCCCCGACGGCGTCGGTCGGTTCACCCACTTCCAGTGGGGGTCGATCTACTGGACGCCCGACACCGGGGCCAACGCCGTGCAGGGCCTCATCCGCGACGCCTGGGCCCAACTGGGCTGGGAGACGGGGGTTCTCGGCTACCCCCTGATCAGCGAGACCCGGACCCCGAACGGTCGCGGGGCCTACAACCACTTCCAGCGCGGGTCGATCTACTGGTCGCCCGCCACCTCGGCCCACCACGTGCGCGGCGCGATCCGCGACCGCTGGGCGGGCAGCGGGTGGGAGGCGGGACCGTTGGGCTTCCCGACCACCGACGAGGCCCCGGTCGCCGGCGGCGCCTTCTCCGTGTTCGAGAACGGCTCGATCTACTGGTCGCCGGCCACCGGCGCCCGCATCGTCACCGAACCGATCCGCCTCGCCTGGCTGAACGCGGGCGGGCCGGAGGGGAACCTGGGGTTCCCCTCCGGCGAGGCGCGTCCGGACGGGAACGACCGGGTCCGCCAGGACTTCCAGCGCGGCTCCGCGCGGTTGACCGTCTCGACCGGGCGGGTGGACCTGCTCCGGTGACGACGCGCTCCCACGTCCTCGCCACTCGGCGGTGACGTCGCGGTCGGCTGCCGGTCAGCTGAACGAGGCCTGCACGACCCGACCGCCACCGGGGCGGGCGAACCGCGAGCGGCGCACGTCGCGGGAGACGAAACCGCGGGTGATGAACCGGTCGGTGCCGTCGAAGCGCGGCGCGAACGGCGAGCGGCCGTGCATGGCCCGCAGGTTGTCCAGGAACAGCACGTCGCCCGGCTGCAGGACGACCGCGTGCCGGTGGGCCACGTAGATCTCCAGGACGCGCTCGAAGAGGGCCTGGGCCCGCTTGGTGATGCCGTGCATCAGGTCCTGGTCGACCAGCATGGTCGGGTCGTCCGGGTCGCCGGAGAGGATCGACAGCGGACCGCGCACCTCGCGGGTGTCGAGGTACTCCGCGAAGGACTCGTCGACCAGCGTCGTCCACAGCGGGCGGAACAGCTCCAGCATCTCCTCGGCGTCCAGGTGCGCGGTGAGGTCCAGGGCCCGGAAGGCGTAGGTGGCGGCGTCGGCGTCCCCGCGCAGGCAGCCCAGGACGACGTAGTCGGGACGCAGGTCGGAGAAGCACTGCTCGGTGTGCGCCTCCAGCTCCACGCGCGACCCCTGCGACTGCTGGGTCGCCGCGAGCTTCGGGTTCGGGACCATGTCCTGCAGCAGGTGCCCGGAACCCTCGGCGGCGTAGCCGATCATCTGGCCGAGCACGTGGGACAGGACCGCCTGCTGGCGGGCCAGCAGCGAGGTCGAGCCGATGCCGGCGCGGTTGTCGGTCGGGGTGGCGGGCAGGTCGCCCACCTCGAGGCCGCGCACGACGAGGACCCCGGTGTCGGAACCGTGCTGCTCGAAGGCCCACAGGGTCTCGACCACCTCGGCGGGCAGCTCGCGGGCCAGCACCCGGGCCTGCCGGGAGAAGTCCTCGGGGACCTCGACCGCGCTCGCGGTCAGGCGTTCACCGAGGGCGGCGATCGCGGCGCGGGTGGGGGCGTCGACGCTCAGGATCGACGGCACCGCGCTCGTGGCGGTCAGGTAGGGGGACGAGAGCACGGTGCACCTCCGGAGCCGGTTCGACCCGCGATCACGGGCCAAGACCGACGTTAGCGGGCCCGCGATGGACAGTCTGCCCACCGATGGGGTCAGACCGACGACAATCTGACCGCTCGATTCGACAGCCGGACCTGAACGGTCGCGGGCCCCGCCCTCGGTGGAGGACGGGGCCCGCGATCATCGCGAGGTCAGCGCTTGATCATCCCGTGCGGGTCGATCACGAACTTCTTCGGCGCCCCCGCATCGAACT
>NZ_JBHLUI010000010.1:0-431333 GCF_042433995.1 Kineococcus gynurae | reverse complement strand
GTACTCGATCGTCTGGACCTCGACCTTGCCCGGCCCCAGGTAGGCCACGGCCCGGTTCCCGTGGGAGCCGCTCCCGGACGTGGAGGTTGCGGGGGCTTCGGTGGTGGAGCTCATGGGCTGCCCTTCCCTCTCGGCGTCGACCTCGGTGTCGGCACGCGGAGCGTCAGTTCATCGTGCCCGGCGGCGCGACGCAACCAGGCCCCGGACCCCGAGGACGGCGATCGCCGTCCCGAGGACCAGCGACACCACCACGAGGACGAGGTGCACCAGGAAGAACGCGGTGGGGCCGTCCGCCCAGGACCTCTCGTCGGCCCAGATGTTGCGCAGGAAGTTCGGCCAGATGAACCAGGACCAGACGCCGAAGAGGGTCAGGAAGATGCTGCTCCGGCGGCTGAGGACCATGCCGACATCATCTCCGACGCCATGTCGTCGTCAGGTGCCGGGCCCCCCGGCGCAGCGCGAGCACGGCCCCCGTCCCCACGGCACCGACCACGACGCCCGCGGCGACGCTGACCCGGTCGGTGGCCCGCGCCGGTCGAGCGGGGTGGTCCGGACGGCCGGGCGGGACCGTCGGCACCGCGGTCGTGGGCCCGGCCTCGCGCTGGGCCGCCGGGACCACCCCGCCGGGCGGCAGGGCGGGCCCGTGCGGGGGCAGCAGGCCGTCGTCCTCGGCGGCGGTGGCCGCCCAGGCCGCGGCCAGCAGCACGACCCGGGCGATGAGGTACATGAGGACCAGCAGCACCACCACCCCGGCCGCGGCCGCCCCCAGCGCGTTGCCCTGCGCGCTGCGCGAGGCGATCTGGGTCCCGAACTGCTTGAGGATCCCGATGCCGAGCCCGCCGAGGATCGCCCCGTTGCGCAGGTTCCGCAGCGGGACGTCGGCGCCCGGCATCACCCGGAACACGACGAGGAAGGTGAGGGAGTCGATGACCAGCGCGACGGCGAAACCGGCGACCGCGACGAGGAACGCCCCGACCGCGGTGTCCTCCACCCCGACCAGGCCCAGCAGCCATCCCCCGGCGCCACCCGTCACCGTGACGGAGAGCACCGAGAGGACGACCCCGCCCCCGATGACGACGAGGACGACCAGGTCGCGGGCCTTGGCCGCGACGAACCCGGCCCCGCCCGCGTCCTCGCCGAAGATGGCCCGGATCCCCTGGCGCAGCGCGTCGATCCAGTTCAGGCCGGTGTAGAGGCCGGTGACCAGACCGACGATGAGACCGATGGTGAGGGCCCGACCGCCGAGGTAGTCGCCGACGTAGATCCCGGGTTCGGGATCGGTCGCCGGGGACGTGCCGTCGCGGACCAGGCCGGGCAGGTAGTCGTTCATCCCGGCGATCAGGCTGGAGCGCACGGCGTCGTTGTCCGCCAGCACGAACCCGAAGACGGTCAACCCCACGACGAGGGCGGGGAACACCGAGAAGAAGGCGAAGTAGGCGATCCCGCCGGCGAGGGCGTTGCCGCGGTTGGTGCTGTACCGGGTCCAGGCCCGCAGCACGTGCGAGCGCTTCACCGCGGCGACGACCTCGCCCGCGCGTTCCCCGGTCGATTCCCCCGTGCTCATGGCTCCCCGATTCAGCCGGTGCGGAACGCGAACCGCTCGTGCAGGCGCCACACCCCGTCGGCGCCGTGCTCGTGCAGGCTGAAACCTCCCACGGTGAAGCGTCCCTCCCAGTCGCGCAACGCCGTCTCGGCCCGGTCCAGCGCCGACGCGGCGACGTCGTGGGCGACCGTCACGTGCGGGTGGTAGGGGAAGTCGAGGTCCCGGCTCACCGGACCCGAGCGGACCGCGGCCTGCAACATCTCGCACTCGGAGATGCCGTGGGCCAGTTGCACGAAGACGACCGGGGAGACGGGTCGGAACGTGGCGGTGCCCCGGAGCAGCACCTCGAAGGGCTCACGGGCCGCGGCGACGGTCCGCAGGTGGGCCACCAAGGGGTCGAAGCCGTCCCGGGCCAGCCGCGTGGGCGGCAGCAGGGTGATGTGCGGCGGGACCGACCGGGCGAGGGGGTCGCCGAACTCCGCCCGCCACGCGGTCAGCTCGATGGCGTAGGGCTGGGGGATCTCGATGATGACGCCGACGAGCGGATCGTCGGCCTCCCCGGTGTCCCCGGAGTCCCCGGTGTCCCCGTCGTCGTCGACCGGGCCCGCGGACGTCACCTCGGTCTCACCAGGCCGATCTTGTCGTAGACCTTGGCCAGGGTCTCGCCCGCGATCGCGTTGGCCCGACGGGCCCCCTCGGCCAGGATCTCGTCGAGGGAGTCCGGGTCGGCCAGCAGCTCCCGGGTCCGCTCCCGGACCGGACCGAGCACCCCGGTGACCACCTCGGCGACCTCCTTCTTGAGGTCGCCGTAGCCGCGCCCCGCGAACGCGGACTCGAGGTCGGCGATCGCGGTGCCCGACAGGGCGGAGTGGATGGCCAGCAGGTTGGACACGCCGGGCTTCTCCGCACGGTCGAACCGCACGACGCCGTCGGTGTCGGTGACGGCCGAGCGGATCTTCTTGGCCGTCACCGACGACTCGTCCATGACGTCGACGATGCCCTTGGGCGAGGACGACGTCTTGCTCATCTTGGCCGTCGGGTCCTGCAGGTCGAAGACCTTGGCGGTCTCCTTCGGGATGTAGGCCTCGGGCACGACGAAGGTCGGGCCGAACCGGGCGTTGAAGCGCTGGGCCAGGTTGCGGGTCAGCTCCAGGTGCTGGCGCTGGTCCTCGCCGACCGGGACCTCGGCGGCGTCGTAGAGCAGGATGTCGGCGGCCATCAGGACGGGGTAGGTGAACAACCCGACGGTGGTCCCCTCGGCCCCCTGCTTGGCCGACTTGTCCTTGAACTGCGTCATCCGCCCGGCCTCGCCGTAGCCGGTGATGCAGCTCAGGACCCAGGCCAGCTCGACGTGGGCCGGGACGTGGCTCTGCAGGAACAGGGCCGAGCGGGACGGGTCCACCCCGGCGGCCAGGTACTGCGCGGCCGTCGCCCGGCTGCGCTCGCGCAGCGCGGCCGGGTCCGGGGACACCGTCAGCGCGTGGAGGTCGACGACGCAGTAGAGCGCGTCGTGCGTCTCCTGCAACGACACCCACTGGGTGAGCGCGCCCAGGTAGTTGCCGAGGTGCAGCGACCCCGAGGTCGGTTGCATCCCGGACAGCAACCGGGGTCGGGCCGGGGCCGACGTCGCTGCGGTGGGCGTGGACGTGGGGACACTCACACCCGTCATCCTGCCAGCCGGGCGCGACCGCCCCGTCCCGGGCCGCGCCCCGACCCGCGCCTCACCCCTGCGGCAGGGCGCGGAACCGGACGCTGACCGTGGCCGGTGCGGCCTCCAGGCGGTGCTGGGGCAGGGCCCCCGGACCGCAGGACCCCGTCCCGATGCCGTGCTGGGCCACGTCCAGGTGCAGGTGGACGGTGCCGGAGTCGGTGAGCTCGACGTCGTGGGCGGCCGCGTCGAGCTCCTCGGTGCTCCACCGCCGCACGGTGACGGCGATGGTCGGCTCCCCCTCGATCCGCAGCCCGGCCCCCGACCCGGTGAGTTCCGCCCAGCGGACGTCGGCCCGCCGGCCGTTCTCCTGCGGACGGACGTAGGGCGTCTGCAGCTCCTCGATCGTGCGCTCGAAGCGGCCGACGACGGTCGCGGCCCCGGTGTCGGCGTAGGCCTCGCCCGGGCCCCGGCCGAACCAGCGCAGCGACCGCAGCGAACGCGGGAGCTCCAGGCGGACCCCGAGGCGGGGCAGCGGGGCCGGCAGCGCCGGGCCGTCCGGCACGACGTCGAGGTCGAGGCGCAGCTCCTCCACGCCGTCCGCACCGCGGGATGCGCTCCACCGGGCCGAGGTGATGAACCCGGTGTCGGTGCCTGCGGCGGCCGTCCGGCCGCTGACCACGACCGCGTCGTCGAGCAGGGCGACCGCCGCGGTGCGGTGCCGCAACCGGTGCAGACCGTTCTCCCGCCAGAGTTTCGCGACCGGGTCGCCGTGCATGCCCTCGTCGTTGTCGGTGGGGGCCCGCCACAGGTCGGCCCGGACGGCCCCGACCGGCAGGTCCCCGATCGCCCGCAGCTCACCGGTGCGCGCGTCGAAACGGGCCGGGCCCAGCAGGACGTCGGCCCCCCGGCGCACGGGGGCGATCGGGGTGGCCTGCGTCTCGCGCGGGACCGCGGGGGTGAGCAGCAGCTGCCCCGTCGACAACCGGTGACCGGCCGGGGCCCAGGCGGCGTCCTCGGCCAGTTCCGCCGTGACCGTCAGCCATCGCTCGGCCGGTGACGGTGCGAGCGCGGCGACCTCGTCGGGGACGTCGAGGAGCACCGAGGCCCGCGCGGGCAGATCGGGGGTGGGCAGCAACCCGGCGGCGACGGAGAGGCCGTCGTCGGTGACCGACCAGCGGAACCGGACGTGGTCGAGACCGATCTGGTCGTAGTGGTTGGTCAGCCGCAGCCGGTCGCCGGCCGGGGTCTCCTCGACCGTGAACCGGACCTGCGCGACGACCGCCGCGTAGTCCAGCAGTCCCGGGGAGGGGGTGCGGTCGGGCAGGACCAGACCGTCGGCGACGAAGGCCCCGTCGTGCAGGACCTCGCCGAAGTCACCGCCGTAGGCGAACCGCTGCCGCCCCAGCTCGTCGCGCTGGCGCAGACCGTGGTCGATCCACTCCCAGACGAACCCGCCCATCATGCGATCGGAACTCTCGAAGAGGTCCTGGTACTCGACCAGACCCCCGGGCCCGTTGCCCATGGCGTGCGCGTACTCGCACTGCACGAACGGCATCGCCCGCCGCGCGGCGTCGAGCTCAGCGTCGGCCAGGGGCTCCTCGGTCCGGGTGGCGATCTGCGCGGTCTCGGCGTGGTCGGCGTACATCCGCGAGTACACGTCGACGTAGGGGCAGTTCCAGTCGTGCTCGTAGTGGATCTTGCGCGAGTCGTCCCGACCGCGGATCCACTCCGTCATCGCGGCGAGGTTCTGCCCGGTGTCGGACTCGTTGCCGAGCGACCACAGCACGATCGAGGGGTGGTTCTTGTCCCGCTCGACGGTGCGGCGCATGCGGTCGAGGTAGGCCGCGCGCCAGCGCGGGTCGTCGGAGGGGTTGTTGCGCCAGCCGACCTCGAAGAAGCCGTGGGTCTCCAGGTCGCACTCGTCGACGACCCAGAGCCCGTACTCGTCGCACAGGTCGAGGAACCGCGGGTGCGGCGGGTAGTGGCTGGTGCGGACGGCGTTCACGTTGTGCCGCTTCATGAGCAGCACGTCGGTCAGCATGTCGGCCTCGGTGACGGAGCGGCCCCGGTCGGGGTTCACCTCGTGCCGATTGACCCCGCGCAGCTTGACCGGACGCCCGTTGACCCGGAACACGCCGTCGGTGATGTCGACCGTGCGGAACCCGATGCGCAGCCGCACCTCCTCGGCGTCGGTCGCGACGACCGCGTCGTAGAGCCGCGGGGTCTCCGCCGACCACGGTTCGGCCGCGACCTCGACCCGCTCCCCCGCGGCGACGTCCACCCCGAGCTCGGGGACGCGCACGCGGGCCGGGGCGGTGGACTCCACGTCCACCTGCAGCGAGCCGGTGCCCCCGACCCAGCCGGCGTGGACGAAGACGTCCTCGACCCCGCCGACCGGGCGGGCGAGCAGCCGGACGGACCGGAAGATCCCCGACATCCACCACATGTCCTGGTCCTCGAGGTAGCTCGCCGAGGACCACTGGTGCACCCGGACGGCCACGACGTGCTCGCCGGAGGCGTTGTCGCGCAGCGCGTCGGTGACGTCGAACTCGACCGGCAACCGGGAGCCGACGGAACGACCGACCTCGGTGCCGTCGACCCACACCCGGAACGCGGAGTCCACGCCCTCGAAGCGCAGCACAGCCCGGGCGTCCGCGGTCAGGAAGCCCTCGGGCAGCACGAAGCGGCGCCGGTGGTCCCCGGTCGGGTTCTCCTCGGGCACGAAGGGCGGGTCCACCGGGAAGGGATACACCACGTTCGTGTAGGCCGGGGACCCGTGACCCTGCAGCTGCCAGTGCCCGGGGACCGCGATCTCGGCCCAGGAGCCGTCGTCGAGGTCGGGGTCGGCCAGCGCCTCCGGGGCGTCGGCCCGCCCGTGCAGCTGGAATCGCCACGGCCCGTCGAGGTCGAGCTCGGGGGCGTCGGTGGACGCCCGGGACACCCACGCCCGGGCGGGGAGGGCCTGGCGGACGGGGAAGAACTCCTCGAACCACCGATCGACGGGCCGGGCGGTGGACGGGGTCTCGGTCATGCGGAGGACACCTCGAGGAGCAGGGCGGAGTCGGGGGCGAGGTTCGGCATCGGCAGGCCGACACCGGAGAGCACGGAACCGGGCAGGACCACGCCCTCGTCGCCGTCGGCGATCCACGGCGGCGGGGCGATCTGCAGGGCCTGGGCGGCGCCGAGGTCGGCGCGGACCCGCACGCGGTAGCGGCGGGCCGGGTCGAGACCGGGCAGCCGGACCCGGCCGGGGTGGGTCTCGGGCGCGGTCAGCAGCCGGACGAAGGCGAAGAACCCCTTGTCCTGCTCGGCCGAGACGACCCCGTGGAGCAGGGCCCCGGCGTCGGGCAGGTCGGCGCGGACGACGTCACCGGAGTGCAGCAGGTCGCGCTGCTCGCGGTAGAGCGCGGTCCAGCGGGTGAGCACCGCCAGCTCCTCGGGGGAGCAGGTGGTGATGTCCCACTCGATCCCCGCGTGCCCGAACAACGCGGTCGCGCACCGGAAGGCGAGCGAGGCGGTGCGGTGGGTCGTGTGCGCGACCGGCGGACCGACGTGGGTGCCGACCAGCTCCGGCGGGACCAGCGCCGTCGTCCAGCGCTGGATCGCCTGCCGTTCGTGGGCGTCGTTGCAGTCCGAGGCCCACACCCGGTCGGTGTGCTCCAGGATCCCCAGGTCGACGCGGGAACCCCCGCTGGCGCAGCTCTCGATCTCCAGACCGGGGTTGCGTTCCCGCAGGGCGTCGAGCAGCGCGTAGATGCCGACGGTCTGGGCGTGGACCCCGGCGTGCGGCAGTCCGGCGCGGGGGTTCTCGGCGACGTGCAGGTCGCGGTTGTGGTCCCACTTCAGGTAGTCGACCGCGTTCTCCTTGACGATCGCGTCGAGGCGGTCGAGCAGGTGGGCGAACGCGTCGGGGTTGGCCAGGTTGATGACCTGCTGGTGCCGCCAGAGCGGCGCCCCCGGGGTCAGGACCCAGTCGGGGTGCGCACGGACCAGGTCGGAGTCCGGGTTGACCATCTCCGGTTCGACCCACAGGCCGAACTGCATGCCGGCCGCGTGCACGTGGTCGGACAGCGGGCGCAGACCACCGGGCCACACGGCGTCGGAGACGTACCAGTCGCCGAGGCCCTTCGTGTCGTCGCGCCGGCCGCCGAACCACCCGTCGTCGAGGACGAAACGCTCGACCCCGATCGAGGCGGCCACGTCGGCCAACCGGGAGAGGGTGGCGAGGTCGTGGTCGAAGTACACGGCCTCCCAGGTGTTCAGGACCAGGGGGCGCGCGGGCGCGACGTGGTGCGGGCGGGCCCGCAGCGTGCGGTGCACCCGGTGGGTGATCCCGTCGAGGCCGGCCTCGCTGTGCACGAACCACACGTCGGGGGCGGTGTAGGTCTCCCCCGGGGCCAGCACCAGCTCGCCGGGCAGCAGGTGCTCCCCGCCGCCGAGGATCCCCGCCGCCGCACCCGCCCGTTCGGGCAGCTTCTCGGCGAGCGTCGAGGAGTTGCCGCTCCAGGCGACGTGCGTCGCCCAGACCTCGCCGCTGCGGAAACCGAACCCGGGGGTCCCGGCTGCGAGCAGCAGGGTCATGTCCGGGCCGCTGCGCCCACGACGGGAGGTGCGCAGGTGGGTGCCGTGCTGGAACGCGCTGCGCTGCGGGGACCGCTCGCGGCACCAGCGACCGGTGAGGTCGAGGATCTCCTCGGCCGCGGCGGGCACCGGCAGCGTCGGGACGACCGCGGTGACCTCGTAGGGGCTCGACCCGGTGTTGCGCAGCTCGGTCGCGACGACGACGACGCCCCGGGCGTCGAGGGTGAGGCGCAGGCGGAGCGCCAGCTCGGCGGTGGCGTCGTGGGCCTCGACCGTGACCCCGCCCTCGGTGGCGACGACCCCGGCCCCGGTGAGCTCCCAGTCCGGGAACGGGTGCGCCCCGGTCCGGTGGCCCTCGACGCCCGGCGTCCCCGACCACCCGTCCCGCTCGCCGGCCAGCAGGGGCAGGGCGGGCGGGACGTCGAAGGCGCTGTGCGTGGTGGCGGGGACCGACGCTGCGACCAGGGTGGCGAGCTCGGTCTCGCCGAGCTCGCCCAGGTCGCTCCCCCAGTGCAGCACCCGCGGCAGGGCCGGGCCGCTGACGTCGAGGACGAGGGAGGTTCCGGCGGAACGGAGGTGCAGGTGGGGGCTCATCCCTTGGTGGCTCCTAGCGTCAGCCCCGACACGAACTGCTTCTGCAGGGCGAAGAAGACGATGAGGACCGGCAGCGCGACCAGGATCGACCCGGCCGAGAGCAGGTTGTAGTCGGTGAAGAACTGACCCTTGAGGTTGTTCAGCGAGCTGGTGATCGGGAACTTGTCCCCGGACTGCAGCAGGACCGTGGCCCAGAAGAACTCGTTGTAGATCCAGGTGATCTCCAGCACCGCCAGGGCGGCCAGCGCGGGCCGGCACAGCGGCAGGGTGATCTGCCACCACTGCCGGAAGACGGACAGGCCGTCGACCTGGGCCGCCTCGTACAGCTCGAACGGCAGCGTCTTCATGTAGTTGGAGAGCACGAAGGAGCAGAAGCCGGTCTGGAAGGCGGTGTTGACGATGATGAGCGACCAGTAGTTGTCCAGCAGGCTGCCGGAGTAGCTGATCGAGTAGGGCAGCTCGATCGCCTTGAAGAAGTTGAACAACGGGATGAGCAGGGCCTGCGGCGGCAGCAGGTTCGCGGCGGTGAAGACGCCGAGCAGCACCAGGTTGAACTTGAAGCTGAACCGGGCGGTGACGAACGCGACCATGCTGGCCAGCAACAGCGCGAAGATCACCGAAGGGACGGTGATGATGGCCGAGTTGAGGAAGTGCCGGCCGAAGTCGCCCTGCTGCCAGGCGCTGACGTAGTTGTCGAGGGTGAACCCGCCGAAGGACAGGTACCCGTTGGCCTGGGTGTAGCTGTAGTCGCGGAACGAGTTGAACAGCGCCCAGACCAGCGGGAAGAGCCAGAGGATCGAGGAGCCGATCAGGAACACGTAGAGGACGATCCGGCCCGCGCTCACGGGCTGACGGCGGGCGTCGACGTTCGTCGTCCCGGGTCGGGTCGGGGTGACGGTGCTCATCGTTGGTTGTCCTCCCGCATGACGACCCACAGGTAGATGGAGATGAAGACCAGCGAGATGAGCAGCATGATCGTCGCCAGCGCGGAGCCGAAACCGATGCGGCTGGCCTCCCCGACGATGTTCTGCGTCACCAGCGCCGAGAGCAGTTCCAGACCGTTGGTCCCGCGGTTGATGATCCAGACGAGGTCGAAGGCGCGCAGCGACTCGATGACGGTGATGACCAGGACGATGATGTTGATGGGGCGCATCACCGGGAAGACGACCCGGAAGAACGTCTGCACCTGGTTGGCGCCGTCCATCTGGGCGGCCTCCTTCAGCGAGGCGTCCACCCCCTTGAGGCCGGCCAAGTACAGGAGCATGACGTAGCCGACGTGCCGCCAGCTGGAGGCGACCAGGGCGGCCCAGATGTTCCAGTCCTGGTCACCGAAGAAGTCGATCTGGGTGCCCAGGACCCCGTTGATGAACCCCTGGTCCCGGGAGTACTGCAGCTGCCAGATGAAGCCGATGAGGGCGAGGCTCAGGACGACGGGGAGGTAGATCGCGGTCTGGTAGAACCGCGAGCCCTTCAGCTCCTTGTCGATGAGCACCGCGAAGAACATGCCCAGCGGGGTGGCCAGCAGGAAGGTGACCGCCAGCCAGAGGACGTTGTTCTCCAGCGCCGGCTTGAACGGCGGGTAGATCGTGAAGACGTCGGTGTAGTTCTGCAGCCCGATGATCTTGATGTCGGACAGCGAGCCGACGCCGTTCCAGTTGGTGAAGGACAGCAGCACCGAGGCGATCGCGGGCAACCAGATGAGGCCGACGACGACCAGGGTGGGGATGGCGACGAACAGGGCGACCGTGACACGGTCCCGCCCCGAGAGTCGGCGGACCTTGCGGTTGCGGGGCGTACCCGCGTGCGCGCCGTGCGCGGGCGACGGCTGCGCTCGCGAAGCAGGCACCAGGGGCGGCTGGGTCAGCGACACGTCGGATTCCTCCTTTCGGGGCGGGACCGGTGGGGGTCAGGAGTTGAAGATGCTCTTCTTCTGCTGCTCGATGGAGTTGCAGAGGCCGTCGATGTCGTTCGGGTTGCCGATGAACGTCTGGATGGCCGGGATCATGACGGTGGAGGCGAAGTCCGGACGGGTGTCGCGGTCCATGAACTGCGAGATGGACTTGGCCTCGCTGACGTACTGCGCGCACTTCTTCTGCAGGGTGCTGTACCCGTCGGTGGAGGACTGGGTGTTCGCGGCGATCTGGCCCGGGTCGATCTTGGTGTCGACGTCACCGGCGGCGGCGGAACCGAAGTACTCGAGCAGGGTCTTGGCGCCCTCCTCGTTGCGGGGCCGCTTCGACATCATGAAGCCGTCGATGGGGGCCTCGACCGCGTCGGCGCCGATGGCCGGGTCGGCCTCGGGGAAGTTGAAGAAGTCGAGGTCCTCGATGTCGGCCTCGTCGATCTGCTGGGAGATGAAGGCACCCATGACCATCATCCCGGCGGTCTTGTTGTTGACGCCCGCGGCGCCCTCCTGCCAGGTGCGCCCGAGGGAGTCGGCCTGGTGGTAGGGCAGCCACGCCTTCCACGCGTCGAAGACGTTCTTGACCTTCTGGTCGGTCCAGGACTCCTCGCCCGCCATGAGGGAGGTGTGGAAGTCGTAGCCGTTGAGGCGCATGTTGAGCTGGTCGAAGGTGCCCATGGCCGGCCAGCCCTCCTTGTCCGCGAAGGCCAGCGGGACCAGGCCGTCGGCCTGCATCTTCTGCAGCAGCGCGGTCATCTCGTCGAAGGTGGTCGGGGGCTGGTAGCCCTTCTCCTCGAACACCGACTTGCGGTAGAAGACCGCCCAGGGGCCGTAGGCGACCGGGACGAAGTACTGCTTGCCGTCGGCCGCGGTGGAGGCCTTCTTGAAGGCGTCGGTGTAGCCGGAACCGATCTTCTCCCAGACGTCGGAGATGTCGCCCGCCAGCCCCTGGTCGGCGAAGAACTGCATGCGGTAGCCGGCGAACCACGAGAAGACGTCGTCCGGGCTGCCCTGCAGGTAGTTGTTGATGTTGTTCTGGAACGTGGTGTGGTCGACCTTGTTGACGTCGACGGTGAGGTTGTTCTTGGTCTTGACGTCGGCGACCCAGGCGTCCATGACCTTGGCCGGCGTCTCGTCGGAGTAGTTCGACCCGAGGGTGACCGGCTGGGACGAGTCGCCCGAGCCACCACCGGAGTCGCCGCCGCCGCAGGCGGCCAGCAGGGGCAGGCCACCGGCGATGACGGAGCCGGCCAGCAGGGAGCGGCGGCTGAAGCCGGAACGGCCGGCGGAAGCGGGGACCATCTGGGCCAGGTACTCGGCCTCGGTGGCAGGACGGTGCATCTCGACTCCTTCGTCAACGTGCGGGTCGAACAACATCGACCAGGCGGTGACCACCATGGAGCGATCAGCGCGGCGATGTCAAGACAAAACATCAGACTCGAACATCACGGAACGGTGACGGTGTTCGGTTCTGTTGACTTGCTGGGTCTGCGGCCCCATGCTCGACGCGTCGGACACCGCTCCGGCCCTGTCCACGAGGGAGTGATGACCGTGCTGGCCCGACGCCGTCAAGAAGTCATCCTCGACCGCGTGCGGGCCGAGGGGAGCGTCCGCGTCTCCGACCTGGTCGAGCACCTGGGTGTCTCGGACATGACCGTGCGCCGCGACATCGCCGAGCTGTCGCGGCAGGGCCTGGTCGACCGGGTGCACGGCGGGGCCACCAGCTCCCAACGCCGCAGCAGCGAGGAGCCGGGCTTCGCGGCCAAGTCCTCGATGCAGCGCACGGAGAAGCAGGCCATCGGTCGGCTCGCTGCTTCGCTCGTGCAACCCGGTGCGGCGGTGGCGATCTCGGCCGGGACCACCACCGTCGAGGTGGCCCGGGCGCTGGTCGACGTCGCCGACCTGACCGTGGTCACCAACTCCCCCCCGGTCGCCGAGATCCTCTACGACCCGAGCCGGCGCGACCGCACCGTCGTGCTCTCGGGCGGGATCCGCACCCCCTCCGACGCCCTGGTCGGGCCCGTCGCCGTCCGGAGCCTGGAGTCGCTGCACGTCGACCACCTCTTCCTCGGCGTCCACGGCATCTCCCTGCGCGCCGGCCTGACCACCCCCAACCTGGTCGAGGGCGACACCGACCGGGCCCTCATCACCGCCGCCGAGAGCGTCGTGGTGGTCGCCGACTCCACCAAGTGGGGCGTCGTCGGCCTGGCCACCATCGCCACCCTGGACGAGATCGACGTCCTGGTGACCGACTCCGGCCTCGACCCCGTCGCCCGGCAGGTCCTCGCCGAGTACGCCGGCGAGGTCCTCTACGCCCCCTCCGAGGAGACCCTGTGACCGAGCCCGATCCCGCCGCCCACCGCTTCCGCCGCACCAGCACGCGGATGGCCGACGGCCGGGAACTGCTCTACTTCGACGACACCGAACCCTGGCTGTCGGGCGAACGCCCCCGCGACGCCGTCGACCACCGGCCGCTCCCCCACGCCGACGACGTGGTCCGGGGTGGTTCGCAGCTGCGGTTCGACCCGTTGACCGGTGACTGGATCGCGATGGCCTCCCACCGCAACGACCGCACCCTCATGCCCCCGCCCGACGAGGACCCGCTGGCCCCCACGCGGCCCGGGAAGTTCCCCACCGAGATCCCCGACGACTCCTACGACGTCGTCGTGTTCGAGAACCGGTTCCCGTCCTTCTCCCCGCGGGTGGGCGGGGAGCACTCCCTCGTCGACGGCGAGGAGTTGTTCCCGGTCCGGCCGGCGACCGGCCGCTGCGAGGTCATCTGCTTCTCCTCCGAACCGAGCGGTTCCTTCGGCGGCCTCGACCCGCGCCGGGCCCGGACCGTGGTGGAGGCCTGGGTCGACCGGACCCGGGAACTCCTGGCCCTCGACGGGGTGGAGCAGGTGTTCTGCTTCGAGAACCGCGGGACCGAGATCGGCGTCACCCTGCCCCACCCGCACGGTCAGATCTACGCCTACCCCTACGTCACCCCGAAGAGCGCGCAGATGCTGCGCCGCGCCGTCGAGCACCGTGAGGCCACGGGCCGCAACCTGTTCCGCGACGTCGTCGCGGCCGAACGTCGGGCGGGGACCCGGGTGGTCACCACGTCGGAGCACTGGGTGGCCTACGTCCCCGCCGCGGCCCGCTGGCCCGTGGAGCTGCACCTGGCGCCGCTGCGCGACGACGTCCGCGACCTGACCGGGTTGAGCGAGGTCGAGAAGGCCGACCTCGTCCCGATGTACCTCGACCTGCTCGGGCGCCTGGACCGCTACTACCCCGACCCCCACCCCCTGCCCTACATCAGCGGGTGGCACCAGGCCCCGGCCGGGACCGCCGGGGAGGAGTTCCGGCTGCACCTGCAACTGTTCTCGGTGCTGCGCGGCCCCGGGAAGCTGAAGTACCTCGCCGGCTCGGAGTCGGGCATGGCGGCCTGGATCAACGACACGACCCCCGAGCGGGTCGCCGAGCGACTGCGGGAGGTCGCCCCGTGAGCACCACCCCCGAGAACACCGTCGAACTGCTCGCCGCCCCCGACCGCGACGTGGTCGCGGCCGAGCTGACCGCCGAGTTCGAGAACGCCTACGGCGAGGCCCCGCAGGGGGTCTGGTCGGCCCCGGGCCGGGTCAACCTGATCGGCGAGCACGTCGACTACACCGGGGGCCTCTGCCTGCCCTTCGCGCTACCGCACCGGACCTCGGTCGCGCTGACCCTGCGTCAGGACGACCGGATCCGGTTGCGCTCCCGGCAGTCCGACGACGTCTTCGACGGTCGGTTGGCCGACGTCGGTCCGAACCGTCCGGCGGGCTGGGTCGCCTACGCCGCCGGCGTCGCCTGGGCGCTGGGCGTCGGGCGCGGGTTCGACGCCGTCGTCGACGGCCACGTCCCGCTCGGGTCGGGGCTGTCCTCCTCGGCCGCGCTGAGCTGCTCGGTCGGCGTCGCCCTGGCCGACCTCACCGGCCTGCCCCTGGACGACGCCGGTCGGGCCATGCTCGCCGGGGCCTGCGTGCAGGCGGAGAACGTCGTCGCGGGGGCGAACACGGGCGGCCTCGACCAGTCCGCCTCGCTGCGCTGCCGCGAGGGCGCCGGCATCCTGCTGGACTGCCGCGACGGGTCGGCCCACCAGATCCCCCTCGACCTGGCCGGGGCGGGGCTGGAGATCCTCGTGATCGACACCCGGGCCGAGCACTCGCACAGCGGGGGCGAATACGGCGAGCGCCGCGCCGCCGTCGAGGAGTGCGCGCGCCTGCTCGGGGTGCCCACGCTGCGCGAGGTCGACCCGGCCGATCTCGACCGGGCCCTGGACCGGGTCGGCACAGAACCCGGCGGGGCCGTCCTGCAGCAGCGGCTGCGCCACGTCGTCACCGAGATCGACCGGGTGTCCCGGGCCGCCGACCTGTTGCGCGGCAACGACCTGCGAACGGTCGCCGACCAGCTCGGGGCCCTGCTCGACGGGTCGCACGAGTCGCTGCGCCACGACTACCAGGTCACCTGCACCGAACTCGACCTGGCCGTCGACACCGCCCGCGCGGCCGGCGCGCTGGGCGCCCGGATGACCGGCGGTGGTTTCGGTGGTTCGGCCATCGCGCTGCTGTCGGCCGGGACCTCGGCGGCCGTCGCGGCCCGGGTCGGCACCGCGTTCGCCGACGCCGGCCTGCGGGCCCCGCAGTTCCTGGCCGCGGTCCCGGCGGCGGGGGCCGGCCGCGACCGCTGATCCCGGGCGTTCCCCCAGCGTTCACGACCGGGCCCCGTCGGGGTCGCCGCGACGGCGGGGTGCGCGCCTAGCGTGCGCGCATGACCGGGCTCGAGACCTACGCCGTCGGGGTGGGCGCGTTCCTGCTCGTGGAGGTCACGTTCCTGCTGCTCTGGCGGGGCCTCCGGTGGCGTCGGCGCCGGCTGGCCGACGCGCGCTGGCTGCGCGCCCACGGCATCGACCCGACGCCGCTCGCGCAGGCTCCGACGCCGTGGTGGCGCCTGCTCCTGGGCGATCCGGCGCTCACGCCCTGATCCCCGGCCCGGCGGCCCCGCTCAGCCGACGTCGAGGCGGCGCCAGCGCAGGACCGAGAGGACCAGCGCGACGGCGGTGATCCCCAGCAGGACGACGGCGGCCGGGCCGACCCCGAGCGTCGCCACCGTCCCGACGGGAACGTCCTGGGGGACGGCCAGCGAGGCCACCCGCCGCCCGTAGGAACCGATCGAGAGTCCGCGCAGGGCGGGGGCGAGACCGGCCAGGAACGTCTCCCAGAGCACGACGTAGGCCAACCCGGCGAGCAGCGCCCGCCGGGTGAGCAGGGAGAGCAGGACGAAGACCGCGGTGTAGGCGGCCGCGGTGAGCAGCACCGCGAGCGCCACCCCGGCGACGACCCGCGTCGCCTCGAGGTTCACCGACACCCCGAGCACCGCGCAGGCCACCGCCGCGGGGACGCAGAGCAGCACGGTGGCCGACCACGCGGCCGCCCACCGGGTGACCACCACCTGCCAGCGCGGTCGGACGAGGCTGCGCAGCAACGGCAGGGTGCGCGAGTCGCGCTCGTCGCCGAAGACCCCGATGCCGAGCACCAGGGCGACGATCGGGACCACCAGCCCGGTCAGCAGGTTCCCGGTGAACGGCGCCACCGTCCCGTAGCGCGAGGCGACGCTGGTCAGGGCCATCACGGCGACGACGGCCACCGCGACCAGCAGCGGCAGGGCCGCGAAGGCCGCGGTGCGTCCGCGCAGCAGGACCCCGCGCAGGGCGAACCCGTACAGACCGGTCGAGCTCATCGTCCGACTCCTCGTGCCGCGCGCACCAGGTGCGCGAAGGTGCTCTCCAGGTCCTCGCCCACCGGTTCGACCCGGCGCAGCGTCGTTCCGTTCTGCGCGGCCAGGGCGGGGATGGCCTCGGCCAGCGAGACCGCGCGGGGGGCCTCGACCACCACCGCGCCGTCGTGCCGCTGCACGGCGTCGACCAGCCCGGCGGACAGCAGCGCACCGGCGAGCTCGGCGACCCGCACCCCCTCCAACCGCACCGTCCGGGGCCGGTCGACCAGCAGGTCGCGGATCGCCGCGGGCTCCCCCTCGGCGACGAGACGCCCGTTGACCACGACAAGGACCCGCTCGGCCATGCGCTCGACCTCGGCCAGGACGTGCGAACTGACGAGCACGGTCCGGCCCTCCGCCCCGAGCGCTACGAGCAGTTCCACGTCGGTCCTGCGCTGCGCCGGGTCGAGGCCGTTGAGCGGCTCGTCGAGCAGCAGGACCTGCGGGTCGTGGACGAGGGCCTGGGCGAGCTTGACCCGCTGCCGCATCCCCTTGGAGAACCCGGCCACCTTGCGGTCGGCGGCCTCGGTCAGCCCGACCCGGCGCAACGCCTCATCCGTCGCCCCGCGGGGGTCGCGCACCCCCCGCTGCCGGGCCAGGAACTCCACCTGGGTGCGCGCGCTGGCGTGCCCCCAGGTCCCCTCGCCGTCGGCGACGACGCCCAGCCCGCGGTGCACGCGACGGTCGGCGTGCGGGTCGAGCCCGAGCACCCGGACCCGACCCTGGCTCGGGCGCAGGGCCCCGGCCAGCAGGGCCAGGGCGGTGGACTTCCCCGCCCCGTTGTGGCCCAGCAGACCGGTGACGCCGGGCCCGAGGTCGACGCTCACGTCGGAGAGGGCGACGGTGTCCCCGAACCAGCGGCTCACACCGTCGAGCACGACCGTGGCCGCGTCCTTCCCGCTCATGCGTCGCTCCCCCGGCCGTAGCGCGCCGCCAGGACGGCCCCGCCGCCGAGCACGACGAGCGCCCACACCAGCCAGGCCAGGTTTCCCGGGCCGGTGGTGCCGGAGACGATGGCGGTGGCCAGCCGGATCGGGCCGGACGACGGGTCGAGGGCCAGCGGCCACTCCTCGCCGAGGACCCCGTAGAGGATCCCGGTGAGGGCCGGTCCGACGAGGACCACGGCCAGGTACCCGCCGACCGCGAACACCCGTTTCGCGGTGAGGGAGCCGATCGCCAGCCCCAGCGCGGTGTGGAACACCACGACGACCGCCGCGGCGGCGACGATCCGGGGCAGGTCGCCGACGGTGTCGGCGAACCACGTCCCGGGGGCGTCGGCCGTGGCCACCGACCCGAAGAAGAGCACGAGCATGGGTCCGAGCACGATGATCGCGAGCAGCACCAGGGCCGCGAGCACGGTCGCGACGACGTACTCGACCCAGGACACCGCCGTCGAGAAGTACAGCGACAGGACCCGGTCGCGGCGGTCGCGGGTCAGCATCGAGGGCAGCGACGTCGCGACGAAGGCGAGCAGCACCACGGCGTTCGTCGTGAGCAGCTGCGGGTACCCGATGAGTTCGGTCGGTTGCAACGGGACCTGGGGCACCAGCAGGGGCACCGCGACCACGGCCACCGCGGGCAGGTAGGCGACGGCCAGCAGCAGGAAGGGCCACACCTTGGCCCCGGCGCTGCGCCGCAACCCGAGCGGGCGCCGGATCCCGGCCGCGACCAGCGCGGCCACGGCGCTGCGCCGGGGTCGGAGCGCCCCCGTGTAGCGCGAGTAGCGGATGTCGTGCAGGACGGCCGATCCCGGACCTCCCGGACGGTCCGCCGGTCCCCCGCCCGCCGGTCCGCCGCCCGCCGTCGCCTCAGCCACCGTGCACCCCCATCGCGTCGACCACCACGTCCTCCAGACCCCGGGCCGCGCTGCGGATCCGGGTGATCCCGACCCCGCGGGCGACGGCCAGGTCGCGCACCGCGTCGAGCACCGCGTCCGGCGACGCGGACAGCGCCAGGTCCCCGGTGGGTCCGGGGGCGAGCCGGACCCCGTGGGCCTCGGCCACCGGGTGCAGGGCCGCGGCGAAACCGGCCACGTCCCCCGTCACCGAGATCTCGACCGGTCCCGCCGCGCCCTGCTCGGAGCGGACCGGACGTTGCGCCGCGAGCCGACCGGCGCGCAGCACGACCACCTCGTCGCACGTCCGCTCGATGTCGTCGAGCACGTGCGAACTCGCGACGACCCGGATCCCGAGGTCGCGCGACAACCGCCGCACGATCGCGAGCATCTCCTCCCGACCCGCGGGGTCCAGCCCGGACGTCGGTTCGTCGAGCAGGACCAGCTCGGGACCGTGCACGAGGGCCTGGGCGAGTTTCGTCCGCTGCTGCATGCCCAGGGAGTAGGTCCCGAGCGGGCGGCGGCGCTCCTCCTCCAGGCCGACCGCGAAGAGCACCTCGCTGGTGCGCCGCACGGCGTCGCGCCGGCCGAGACCACGCAGCCGGGCCAGGTGCACGCACACGTCCTGGGCCGACATGTCGACGGGGAGGCAGGGGTGCTCGGGCATGAACCCGACCCGGCGCCGGACCTCGGACCGTTCGGCGGTGACGTCGTGCCCGAGGACCCGGACCGAACCCGCGTCGGGCCGGATCAGCCCGAGGGCCGAGCGCAGCAGCGTGGACTTGCCGGCGCCGTTGGCCCCGAGCAGCCCCGTCGCGGGAGCCGTCACGTCGAGCGTCAGGTCGTCGAGGGCGAGGACCTCGCCGAAGCGGAGTCGGACGGCCTGGCACTGCAGGGCGGGGGTCGGCACCCGCCCAGCCAAGCAGCCCCGACCCGCGGCAGGGTCGCCCGTTCGACTCGCCCGGGGTCGGCGGTTCGTCGATGATCGGCCGGTGAGCGCTCCCGACGTGGTCCTCGGTTCCGGCTCCGGCGGGAAGATGGTCGCCCAGCAGCTGGCCGAGGCCGGTCGCTCCGTGGTCCTCGTCGAGGACGGCCTGGTCGGCGGCTACTGCCCCTACCTGGCCTGCGTCCCGGCCAAGTCCATCCTGCTCTCGGCCCACCACGGGCTGTCCTGGGTCGCCGCGCGGGCCGTGCGCGACGACGCCGCCGCCCACCGCGACGACGCCGCCGCCGCGCAGGCGCTGCGGGACCTGGGGATCCGCATCCTCCGGGGGCGCGGTCGGGTCGTCGCCGAGCCGGGGACGGACGCCCCGGGGCGGATCGAGGTCACGTTCCCCGACGGCGGGACCGAGACGGTCGAGGCCGGCCTGCTCGTGCTCGGGCCCGGCAGCCACGCGGTCGCTCCCCCCGTCCCGGGTCTGGACGAGGCCCCCACCTGGACCTCGGAGGAGGCCCTGGCCGCCGACGAGCTGCCCGGCCGGGTGCTCGTGCTCGGCGGGGGTGCGGTCGCGGTGGAATCGGCGCAGGCGCTGCAGCGGTTGGGGTCGCGGGTGACCCTCGTGCAGCGGGGCGAGCACCTGCTCTCGGGCGAACCGGCCTGGGTCGGCGAGACCCTGGCCGGGGCGCTGCGGGCCGACGGGGTCGAGGTGCACGTGGGCACCACCAGCGAGCGGGTGACCCGCGCCGCGGACGGCTGGGAACTGCACCTGGCCGACGGCACCCGCCTCGGCACCGACCGCTTCCTCCTCGCCACCGGTCGCGTGCCCTCCACCGACGGTCTCGGCCTCGACGACCGCTGGTTGCGCGAGAAGGGCGCCGTCCGGGTCGACGCGCGGTGCCGGGTCGTGGCCGAGGACGGCGAGGTCGCCCCCGAGATGTTCGCGGTCGGCGACGTGACCGGCATCGCGACCTACACCCACGCCGCGAACCACCAGGCCCGCACCGTGGTCGGCGAGATCCTCGGCCGGGGGCGCGACGCCGACTACTCCGGGGTCCCCCGCGCCGTCTACACCTCACCGCCGGTGTTCTGCGTCGGCGACACCTCCGGCGAGGGGACCCGCTCCGCCCGCTTCGACCTGGCCGACGTGGAACGCGCGGCCCTGCTGGAGACCTCGCAGGGGCGCACGATCGTCGGTGGGGTGGAACTGTTCGTGGACGACGCCGGGGTCCTGGTCGGCGCCGCCGCGATCGGGGAGGAGGCCGACGCCTGGGGCGCGGAACTCTCCCTCGCCGTCCGGGCCCGGCTGGACCTGGACCTGCTCACCCACCACGTGCGCGCGTTCCCGACGTGGTCGGAGGCGATCCTGCCGCCGCTGGAGGAACTCCGCGGCCGGACCGCCGATCAGGCCCGGTAGCGCACCACGACCGGGGCGTGGTCGGACCAGCGTTCGGCGTAGCTGGGGGCCCGGTCGGTCCGGACGTCCGTGACCCGTTGCGCCAGAACGGGAGTCACGAGCTGGTAGTCGATCCGCCAGCCGGAGTCGTTGTCGAAGGCCTTGCCGCGCCAGGACCACCAGGCGTAGGGGCCTGGGACGTCCCCGGCCGCGGCACGTTGCACGTCGACCCAGCCGAGCCGCTCGAACCAGTGGTCGAAGTGCGCGCGCTCGTCCTCGTGGAACCCGGCCTTGCCGCGGTTGCCCTTCCAGTTCTTGATGTCGTTCTCGGTGTGGCCGACGTTGAGGTCGCCCGCGACGATCGCCTCCCGACCGGTGTCGCGGGCCTGCGCACCGAGTTCGGCCAGCCGCGCGTCCATGGCGTCGAGGAAGCGGTACTTGTCGTCCTGCTGCGGGGTCCCGATCTCCCCGGAGTGCACGTAGGCGCTGACGACGGTGAGCGGTCCGACGGCGGTGTCGACGTCGACCTCGACCCACCGTCCGGCGGTGGCGAAATGCTCGTCGCCCGGGAAACCCACCCGGACCGCGGCGAAGCCGACCGTGGAGGCGATCGCGACCCCGGCCCGGCCCTTGGCCTCGGCCTCCGTGTGCGCGACGTGGGCGAAACCCGGGACCGCCTTGCGGAGTTCGTCGTCGGGGGCGCGGACCTCCTGCATGAGCAGCAGGTCCGGCTCGCGCTCGGCCAACCACGGGTGCATCCCGCGGCGCACGGCGGCGCGGACCCCGTTCACGTTGACCGTGGCGACGAGCAGGGTCTTCTGGGCGGCGGGCACGAGCCCGGAGGCTACGTCACGACCGTTCCCGGGAACGCGAGAGGGGTGGGCGCGCACGCCCACCCCTCCCGCGAATCCCGTGCCGCTCAGCCGATGCCGACGGCCCGTTCGGCGCTCTCCACGACGTTGGTCAGCAGCAGCGCGCGCGTCATCGGCCCGACCCCGCCGGGGTTGGGGGCCATGAACCCGGCGACGTCGGCCACGTCGAGGGCCACGTCACCGGTCAACCGTGCCTTGCCCGTCTCCGGGTCCTCGACGCGGGAGACGCCGACGTCGAGCACGGCCGCCCCGGGCTTGACGTCCTCGGCGCGCACGATGCCGGGGACCCCGGCGGCGGCGACGATGACGTCGGCGCGCCGCAGGTGGGCGGCCAGGTCCCGGGTGCCGGTGTGGCACAGGGTGACGGTCGCGTTCGGGAACCGCCGCGTCATCAGCAGCCCGATCGGGCGGCCGACCGTGACCCCGCGACCGACCACGACCACGTCGGCCCCGTCGAGGGGGACGTCGTGGCGCAGCAGCAGGTCGATGACTCCGCGCGGCGTGCACGGCAGCGGCGAGGTGATCGGCTCCTTGACCCGCAGCACCAGCCGGCCGAGGTTCGTCGGGTGCAACCCGTCGGCGTCCTTGGCCGGGTCGATGGCCTCGAGCACCGCGTTGGTGTCGACCCCGGCGGGCAGCGGCAGCTGCACGATGAACCCGGTGCAGGCGTCGTCGGCGTTCAGCCGTTCGATCTCGGCGAGGATCTCGGCCTGCGTCGCCGTCGCCGGGAGCTCCACCCGGATCGAGGCGATGCCGACCTCCGCGCAGTCCCGGTGCTTGCCCCCCACGTAGGAGGCCGAGCCTGGGTCGTCGCCGACCAGGACCGTGCCCAGCCCGGGCACGACCCCCCGCTCGCGCAGGGCGGAGACCCGCTCCTTCAGGTCGGCCTTCACCGCGGCGGCCGCCGCGCGGCCGTCGAGGACGACCGCGCGGCTCGTGCCGGTGGTGGCTGCGCTCACGCGGTGGCCCCGGCCGAGGGGTAGAGCGGGAAGCGCTCGGTGAGCTTGGCGACGCGGGCCCGCAGGGCGTCGGCGTCGAAGCTCGGCTTGAGGGCCAGGGCGATGATGTCGGCGACCTCGGTGAACTCGGCCGCACCGAACCCGCGGGTGGCCAGCGCCGGCGTCCCGATCCGCAGGCCCGAGGTGACCATCGGGGGACGCGGGTCGAAGGGCACCGCGTTGCGGTTCACGGTGATGCCGACCTCGTGCAGACGGTCCTCGGCCTGCTTGCCGTCGAGCTGCGACTCGCGCAGGTCGACCAGGACCAGGTGCACGTCGGTGCCGCCGGTGAGCACGGAGACCCCGGCCTCCTTGGCGTCCGCGGCGGTCAGGCGCTCGGCGATGATCTTCGCGCCCTCCAGCGTGCGGGTCTGGCGCTCGCGGAACTCCTCGGACCCGGCGATCTTGAACGCCACGGCCTTGGCGGCGACGGCGTGCATCAGTGGCCCGCCCTGCTGACCCGGGAAGACGGCCGAGTCGATCTTCTTGGCGTGCTCGTCGGTGGTCAGGATGACCCCGGAGCGCGGACCGGCCAGCGTCTTGTGGACGGTGGAGGTGACGACGTCGGCGTGCGGGACCGGGTTGGGGTGCAGCCCGGCGGCGACGAGACCCGCGAAGTGGGCCATGTCGACCATGAGGTGCGCCCCGACCTCGTCGGCGATGGAACGGAACGCCTCGAAGTCGAGCTGGCGCGGGTAGGCCGACCAGCCGGCGATGATCAGCTTCGGACGGCTGGACAGGGCGGTCGCCCGCACGACGTCCATGTCGACCCGGAAGGTCTGCGGGTCCACGCCGTAGGCGGAGACCTCGTACATGCGGCCGGAGAAGTTGATCTTCATGCCGTGGGTGAGGTGGCCGCCGTGGGCCAGCTCGAGGCCGAGGATGCCGTCGCCCTGACGGATGAGGGCGTGCATGGCGGCGGCGTTGGCGGTCGCCCCGGAGTGCGGCTGGACGTTGGCGTGCTGGGCGCCGAAGAGGGCCTTGACGCGGGTGCGGGCGAGCTCCTCGGCGACGTCGACGTGCTCGCAGCCGCCGTAGTAGCGCTTGCCCGGGTACCCCTCGGCGTACTTGTTGGTCAGGACCGATCCCTGCGCCTGCATGACCGCGCGCGGCGCGAAGTTCTCGCTCGCGATCATCTCGAGCGTGTCGCGCTGACGGCCGAGCTCGGCGTCGAGCACGGCGGCGATCTCGGGGTCGACCTCGGACAGCGGGCGGTCGGAGACCCCGGACGCGTCCACGGACACGTCGGGCGCAGAGTGGGAAAGGACGTCGGTCACGTTCGCTCCTCGGACAGCGTTGGGCAGCGGAAACAAGCGCGAGGCCCAGGCGGACGACCCCGTGTGGTCGGCCCCCGTTCGCACGGGCACCGATGGCCGCTCCCTGGTGGTGACCACCCTCGCCAGTCGCGGCGACTTCAGGCTAGAGCATCGCCGGGCCGGTGGTAACCCCTCGCGACGATCAATTGTCGACCTTTATCCGACGACTGATATGTCAGATCCGGAGCAACGGGCGGGGTCAGCGGGACGACAGGGCGTCGAGCATGGTTCTCATCTTGACGCCGGTCTCGGCCAGTTCGGCGGCCGGGTCGGAACCCGCCACGATCCCGGCCCCGGCGAAGATCCGCAGGCGCCGGCCGGACACCTCGCCGCAGCGGACCGCCACGACCCACTCGCCGTCGCCGTCGCCGTCCTGCCAGCCGACGGCCCCGGCGTAGCACCCCCGGTCCAGACCCTCGATCTCGCGGATCACCGACAGCGCCTCCGACCGGGGCGTCCCGCCGACGGCCGGGGTCGGGTGCAGCGCGGCGACGAGGTGCGTCGAGGTGACCTCGCGGTCGATCAGCAACCCGGTGACGGGGGTGGCCAGGTGCCACAGGGCCGGGGTGGCGTGCAGTTCGGGCTCGGGCGCGTTGATCTGGCGGCAGAAGGGCCGCAGCGCCTCCAGGATCGCCTCGACGACGACGGCGTGCTCCCGCCGGTCCTTGTCCGAGCCCAGCAGCTGCTCACCCCGCCGGGCGTCCTCGGCCGGGTCGGCCGAGCGTGGGATCGACCCGGCCAGCGGGCGCAGCGAGACGCTCGGGCCCCGCCGGCGGAGCAGGAGCTCGGGGCTGGCCCCGACGAGCCACCGGGCCGCCGGGTCGACCGGGTCGTCGACCGGGACCGCCACGGTCGTCGCCATCGGGTTGCGCGCCGAGAGCTCGCCCGCGAGCTGCGGCACCGACCACGGGCTGAGCGCAGTGAGCTCGAGGGAACGCGCCAGCACGACCTTGGCGAGGGCGCCGGTCTCGATGCGCCGCAGCGCCTCGGCCACCGCGGCGCGGTAGCGGGCCGGCTCCGGCACCGGACGGCTCCCGGCCAGCAGCGGTGCGGTGCGGGCGCGGGCGACCGGGATCGCCCCGACGTTGCGGAACTCCGCGGTCCCGACCCGCAGCGCCCCGGGCTCGGCGACGTCGAAGGGGACGGCCCCGCAGACGACCGTGTCGTCCCCCGCGTCGGCCAGCAGCGCGGGGGTCGCCCGCAGCTGCGCCAGACCGCTGCCCCCGGGCACCAGGGGTCGGGGCCCGGACACCACGAGGGAGGATTTCCGGCTCGAGAAGAGCGACGGGGCCGGCGGACGGGCGGGCACGGGACCGGATTCAGTGCGCGACGGCTCCTCGACCACGTCGACACCATAGATTGGTCGATCGTGAGCACGCGCCCGCGGGTCCTGACCCTCTCCTGCCCCGACCGTCCCGGCATCGTCCACGCCGTCACCGGCGCGCTCGTCGCCCTGGACGCCAACATCACCGATTCCCAGCAGTTCGGGGACCCCGACACCAACCTCTTCTCCATGCGGGTGGCCTTCGACGCGACCGCCACCGAGGAGGCCCTGCGGGCCAACCTGTCCGTGGTCGCCCAGCGGTTCGGGCTGGAGTGGTCGCTGAGCGCGGCCGACGTGCCCATGAAGATCCTGGTGATGTGCTCCAAGCAGGCGCACTGCCTCAACGACCTGCTCTTCCGGCACCGCTCGCAGAACCTGCCCGTCGAGATCGTCGGCGTCGTCTCCAACCACCCGGACCTCGCCGACCTGGTCGGGTTCTACGGCCTCGACTTCCACCACGTCCCGGTGGCGCAGGGAGACCCGGCGTCGAAGGCTGCGGCCGAGGACCGCGTCCGCGAGCTGGTCGACGCGACCGGCGCGGAGCTCGTGGTGCTGGCCCGGTACATGCAGGTGCTCTCCGACCAGCTCTGCCGCGACCTCAGCGGCCGCGCCATCAACATCCACCACTCGTTCCTGCCGAGCTTCAAGGGCGCGCGCCCCTACCACCAGGCCCACGCCCGGGGTGTCAAGATCATCGGCGCGACCGCGCACTACGTGACCGCCGACCTCGACGAGGGCCCGATCATCGAGCAGGAGATCGAGCGCGTCGACCACCGCCTCCCCCCGGCCGAGCTGGTCCGGATCGGCCAGGACGTCGAGGCCCGCACCCTGGCCCGGGCCGTCCGCTGGCACGCCGAGCACCGGGTGCTGCTGGACGGCAACCGCACCGTCGTCTTCCGCTGATCGCGCGGCCCTGAGTCGTTCCGCGCGGCTCAGGGCTTCGCGTTTCCTGACGCCCACGCGCGGAGAACACTCGGCCGCTCGCGCGTTCGCGACCTGCCGGTCGGGCAGCTCCCGCGTCGGGGCACCACTTCGTGCGCCCTCGCACCGAGCCGAGGGCAGGGTCCAGCACCCGGGCTCGGCGGTCATGCCGCCTCCGGTCGTCGTCGGCGCCGGTTGTGGAAGCGGTGGTGATAGCGGGGTCTCTGCCGGGGGTCGATGCGGGTGGGTGGGGTGAGGTAGGCGATCTGGTGCTCATCGAGGCCGATCTGCCAGCCGCGGGCGTGGATGTCGTGGTGGTGGCGGGAGCAGAGCAGGACGAGGTTGCCCAGGTCGGTGGCTCCGCCCTCGGCCCAGGGGATGAGGTGGTGGGCTTCGGTGTGGGCGGGGGGCCGGTCGCAGCCGGGGAACACGCAGCCCCCGTCACGCAGGCGCAGGGCCCGGCGTTGTCCGGTGAGCCTTGGGTGGTGGTGGCGCCCATCGCGGTCTGGGCCATGCGGATGAGGGCCTGACCCCGCCGCTGCGCCGGACTCAGGCGCCCGTCGGGGTCCTCAGGGTTGTCGGCGAGGGTGAAGGCGTTGAGGGCGGTGGTCAGGATCGCCGCGCCTTCGGTGTCGAGTTCACCGTTGAGGACGGCGACCCCGCCGGTGGTCTGGGCGAGGGTGAGGGTCCGGGTGTTCGGGTCCTCGGCGCGGCGGGTGTCGGTGGGGGTGAGGGTGAGGCGCAGCCGAGTGGCGACGCGGGCCAGGGCGTGGGGGTCGAGGTGGTGGGCCTGGTCGGTGAGGACGTCCTCGGCCCGAGCCAGAGTGCCGTCGTCGCAGCCGTAGGTAAGGAGGTCTCGCAGGCAGCGGTGGACGATGCCGGCGTGGCCGGCGTGGACGCGACCGGCGGCCCAGGCGGTCGCGAGGGCGGAGAGCTCTCCGGCGGCGAGGGCCTCGGCCACGGTGACGCTGGCTTTGGCCTCGCCCGGGGTCATGCCGGTGGTGGTGAGCCAGGTGCGGGTGTCGCGGTGCCCGAGACGCCGCGCGGCGCCGGTGTCCTCGATGTGGGCGACGAGGAGGGTGTCGTGGTGTTCCAGGCGGGCGATGAGCGCGCGCAGGGTGTGGTGGTGGGCGAGTGTCGCGGTGTCGTCCAGCTGCCACGGTTGGGTGGTGTCGAGGGTGTCGGCCAGGGCCCGCAGCGCGTCGCCCAGCGTGGGCTGGGGAGCGTCGGGGGCGGTGCCCGTACCCGTGTCCATACCCAAGATCGTAGCCGTCGGGCAGCCTTGCGGGAATCACCGGAGCGTAGTTCTTCCGTTGCGCAGCAACGGTTCTCGCGACTGAAGGAACCTCCCCGCGGGATGGTCTCACCCGCCTCGGACATGAAACCGGCGCCGTCCACAGGCCCCTCGGGACCGACTCAGGCGGAGGGATCCACCCGCCGGGCCAGCAGGTCGGTCACGACGTGCCCGCGGGCCAGTCCCCGGTTCTCGTAGGGCGTCAGCGGCCGCCAGTCCGGGCGGGGGTGCGGGCCGTCCCCCTCGAGCGCCAACCGCGGCTCGGCGGCCATCACCTCGGCCATCTGCCGCGCGTAGGGCTCCCAGTCGGTGGCGCAGTGCAGCGTCCCGCCGGGAGCCAACCGGTCGGCGACGAGGCCGACGAAGGCGGCGTCGACCAGCCGACGCTTGTGGTGGCGCGGTTTCGGCCACGGGTCGGGGAAGAACACCCGGACCCCCGCCAACGAGCCCGGCGCGATGCGGTGCTGCAGGAGTTCCCGCCCGTCGCCGTGCAGCACCCGGACGCTGTCGATCCCGGCCCGGTCCACCCCCAGCAGCAGGGCCGCGACCCCGGGCGTGTGGACGTCGGCGGCCAGGACACCGGTGGCCGGATCGGCCTCCGCCATCTCCAGGGTGCTCGTGCCCATCCCGAACCCGATCTCCAGCACCACCGGGATCGTGCGGCCGAAGAGGGTGCGCAGGTCGAGCACCCCCTCGCCGTCGGGCACCGTGAAGCGGTCGAGCAGGTTCTCCATCGCTCCGCGCCGGGCGGGCCCCATCCGACCGGCGGTGCGCAGCTTGTACGAGCGCAGCGGTTCCGGACGGGTGGTCTCGACGGGATCCTGGGTCACCCCACCATTCTCCGGCACGGAACGCCGCGCTCGACCCGATCGGTGGAAGCGGACGGCACGACCGGACGGAGAGTCCGGCCCACCGACCCCCTCACCACCGGGTGATCGCCTCGAGGTCCCTACAACCAGCCCCGCCGCTTGAACGCGGCGTACAACCCGATGCTCAGGCCGATCATCAGCCCCATCGCCAACCAGAAACCCCAGACGTGGTCGGTGCCCGGCATGTTCGCGAAGTTCATGCCGTAGATACCGCCGATGAGGCTGGGGGCGAAGAGGATGGCGGCCCAGGACGAGATCTTCTTGACCTCCTCGCTCTGGGCGTAGCTCGCCTCGGTGAGCGAGCGCATCTCCTCGTTCTGGCGCTGCCCGACGAGCGTCGCGTTGACGGTGAGGATCTCGCGCAGCTGGATGCGGTAGTTGTCGATGCGCTCGGCGACGCTGGTGACGTGGTCGGCGACGTCGCGCAGGCGTCGCTGCAGCTCCAGGTCGACGCGGTACTTGTCGAAACCGGCGGTCAGCCGACCGAGCATCCCCGCCAGCGGGACGACGGCACGCTGGAAGTCCTGGACCTCGCGGGACAGCTCGTAGATGCGGCGGGACACCGCCGGATCGCCGTCGAAGACCTGGTCCTCGATCTCGTCGATGTCGTTCTCCAGGCCGCGCAGGACCGGGGCGTAGCCGTCGACGACCTCGTCCAGCACGGCGTAGAGGACCGCCTCGGTCCCCAGGGCCAGGAGTTCCGGGTCGTCCTCCATGCGTCGACGCACCACGGACAGGTCGGGGGACTCGGCGTGGCGGACGGTGATGACGAAGTCGGAGCCGATGAACAGGTGCAGCTCGCCGAACTCGACCTCCTCGCGCTCGTCGACGTAGCGGGCGGCGCGCAGGACGACGAAGAGGGTGTCGCCGTAGCGTTCCAGCTTGGGCCGCTGGTGGGCGTGCACGGCGTCCTCGACGGCGAGCTCGTGCAGGTCGAACTCGCGGGCCAGTTCGTCGAGCTCCTCCTCCGCGGGGCGGTACAGCCCGATCCAGGCCACCCGCCCCTCGCGTTCGCGCAGCTGCCGGAACGTCTCCGGCAGCGACCCGGGCGTCGAGACGCGACGACCCCGCTCGTACACGCCCGCGTCGACGAGACTGCTCCCCCGCCCCGGCGGCACGGGCGGGATCTGACCGTCCTGGGCGAGGTTGCGCTCGGCCGGGCGCATCCCGGCCCGACCCAGCGACGGCAGCAGGCGCCGACGGTTCACGCCGCACCCTCCGGCGCGAGGCGACGGGTGAGTCGCCCGGCGAGGTCCGGACTCCCCCCGTGGGCGCGGGCCCAGCCCTCGACCCCGCCCGGGGCGGCGTCCCAGACGTCGAGCACGGCCTGCAGCGCCTCGGCGGGGGCGGTGAAGAACTCGGCCGGGACCGTCGACACGTCCACGTCGGCGAGGCCCGGCATCGAGGCCAGCAGCCGACGCATGACGGCGGGCATGGCCTGGGTGGTGAGGGCGAAGTCGGCGAGCACGCTGGCCGGGGCAACCCCGGCGAGCCGCAGGGCCAGGGCCACGACGATCCCGGTGCGGTCCTTGCCGGCGGCGCAGTGCACGAGGACCGGGCCCGGGGCGTCCGCGACCAGTTCCACCGCGCGGACGAGTCCGGTGCCCGGTTCAAGCATCGAGAGGTAGACCTCGGCCAGGCTCCGACGCCGGTCGGCCAGGGCCTCGGGGTCGCCCGCGGCGTCGAGCAGGTGCACCTGCTGGACCGTCGTCCCCTCCCCCAGCAACGGGTGGGGGGTGTCCCCCACCTCGGCGGCCGAGCGCAGGTCGACGACCGTGCGCGGCGGCCAGGCCGGGAAGTTCTCCGGCGGCCCGTCGCCGGCCAACGGCTGCGAGGACCGCCATAGCACCCCGGGCACGACCTGGGGGGCGGCGTCGCTCACGTCGCGCAGGTTGGCGAGGCGGTCGAGCGGTTCGTCGGGAACGCTCATCGGACCTCCGGTGCGAAAGGACGATGCCCGGACGTCGCGACCGGGGTGGCGGCGACGTCCGGGCACCGGGGTGCTGCGGACCATCCTGCTCCGGGGACGGGCCCCGGAACGGACGGGACTCAGGCCAGGCGCGCGGCGAGGTTCTCGTCGAGGGTGGCCAGGAACTCCTCGGTGGTCTGGAAACCCTGGTCCCCGCCGACGAGCAGCGCGAGGTCCTTGGTCATCTTGCCGCTCTCGACGGTCTTGATGACGACGTCCTCGAGGGTCTCGGCGAAACCGCTGACCTCGGGGGTGGAGTCCAGCTTGCCGCGGTGCTGCAGGCCGCGGGTCCACGCGTAGATCGAGGCGATCGGGTTGGTGGACGTGGGCTTGCCCTGCTGGTGCTGGCGGTAGTGCCGGGTCACGGTGCCGTGCGCGGCCTCCGCCTCGACGACGGAGCCGTCCGGGGTGGCCAGCACCGAGGTCATCAGGCCGAGCGAGCCGAAGCCCTGCGCGACGGTGTCGGACTGGACGTCGCCGTCGTAGTTCTTGCAGGCCCAGACGTACCCGCCCTCCCACTTCAGGGCGGAGGCGACCATGTCGTCGATGAGACGGTGCTCGTAGGTGATGCCCGCCGCGGCGAACTTCTCCTTGAACTCGGTCTCGTAGACCTCCTCGAAGATGTCCTTGAACCGGCCGTCGTAGGCCTTGAGGATCGTGTTCTTCGTGGACAGGTAGACCGGGTAGTTCCGGGCCAGGCCGTAGTTCAGCGAGGCGCGGGCGAAGTCGTAGATGGAGCTGTCGAGGTTGTACATCGACAGCGACACCCCGGCGCCGGGCGCCTGGAAGACCTCGTGCTCGATGGGCTGCGAACCGTCCTTCGGGGTGAAGGTCACCGTCAGGGTGCCCTCGCCGGGGAACTTGAAGTCGGTCGCGCGGTACTGGTCGCCGTAGGCGTGGCGGCCGACGATGATCGGCTTGGTCCAGCCGGGCACGAGCCGGGGCACGTTGGAGATGATGATCGGCTCGCGGAAGATGACGCCGCCGAGGATGTTGCGGATCGTCCCGTTCGGGGAGCGCCACATCTTCTTGAGGCCGAACTCCTCGACGCGGGCCTCGTCGGGGGTGATGGTGGCGCACTTCACGCCGACGCCGGCCTTCTGGATGGCGTGCGCGGCGTCGATGGTCACCTGGTCGTCGGTCGCGTCACGGTGCTCGACCCCGAGGTCGTAGTACTCGAGGTCGACGTCGAGGTACGGGTGGATCAGGCGGTCCTTGATGAACTGCCAGATGATCCGGGTCATCTCGTCCCCGTCGAGCTCGACGACCGGGCCCTGCACCTTGATCTTCGCCACGCGCGTCTCCTTCATCTGCGTCTGCTGCGGTACGTCGCCCGTCAAGGTACCGGGCGTGGCCCGGGGCATGGTCGCGCGGCCCTAAGCTCTCCCACCGTGAGTGGTCCCCAGGCGTCCGCAGACCCGTCCGTCGCCGAGCCCGTGGGGCCGGACCCGCGTTCGACGGCGGGCAAGCTCGTCGCCCTGCGCGCCCGCGCCGAGGCCGCGGGCCCGGGGGCCGACGCCCGCGCCGCCGCCAAGCAGCACCCGCGGGGCAAGAAGACGGCCCGGGAGCGCATCGACGCGCTGCTGGACCCGGACTCCTTCACCGAGCTGGACACCTACGCCCGCTCCACCGCCACCGCCTTCGGGATGGCGACCAAGCACGTCGACGGCGACGGGGTCGTCACCGGTTTCGGGACGGTCGACGGCCGTCCGGTGGCCGTCTACGCCCAGGACTTCACCGCCTTCGGGGGCTCCCTCGGCGAGGTGCACGGCGCCAAGATCGCCAAGCTGCAGGACTTCGCGGCGACCACCGGCTGTCCGGTCGTCGGGATCAACGACGGCGGCGGGGCCCGGATCCAGGAGGGGGTCGCCTCGCTGGTCCAGTACGCCCGCATCTTCCGGCGCAACGTGGCCGCCTCCGGCGTCGTCCCCCAGGTCTCGCTCATCCTCGGTCCGTGCGCCGGCGGTGCGGTGTACTCGCCCGCGCTCACCGACGTCGTCGTCATGACCGACGAGTCCTCGCACATGTTCGTGACCGGCCCGGACGTCATCCGGACGGTCACCGGGGAGGACGTCGGCTTCGAGGAGCTCGGCGGGGGCCGCACCCACACCACGCGCTCCGGCGTGGCCCACCACCTGGCCCCCGACGAGGACGAGGCCATCCACTACGTGCGGGACCTGCTCTCGTTCCTCCCCTCCAACAACCTGTCCGAGGCCCCGCTGCTGCCCGCCGAGCACGTCCGCGGCCCGGAGCCGGACGAGGACGACCTGGCGCTGGACACGATCGTCCCCGACGCGGCCAACCAGCCCTACGACATGGCCACCGTCGTCACGACCGTGCTCGACGACGCGGAGTTCCTGCAGGTCCACGAGTCCTTCGCCCCCAACGTGCTCTGCGGGTTCGGCCGGGTCGAGGGTCGACCCGTGGGCGTCGTCGCCAACCAGCCGGCGCACCTGGCCGGGACGCTCGACATCGACGCCTCCGAGAAGGCGGCCCGGTTCGTCCGGATGTGCGACGCGTTCGGGCTGCCGGTGCTGACGTTCGTGGACGTCCCGGGCTTCCTGCCGGGGACCGACCAGGAGTGGAACGGCATCATCCGCCGCGGGGCCAAGCTGCTCTTCGCCTACGCGGAGGCCACCGTCCCGCTCATCACCCTGATCACCCGCAAGGCCTACGGCGGCGCCTACATCGTCATGGGTTCCAAGGAGATGGGCGCCGACCTCTGCCTGGCCTGGCCGAGCGCGCAGATCGCGGTCATGGGGGCCCAGGGGGCGGTCAACATCCTGCACCGCGGCACGCTGAAGACGGCGGCCGACGAGGGACGCGACCTGGAGCAGGTCCGGGCCGACCTGGTCACCGAGTACGAGGACGAGCTGGCCAACCCCTGGGTCGCGGCCGAGCGCGGCTTCGTCGACTCCGTCATCGCCCCCTCGGAGACCCGCACGGTGATCACCAAGGCGTTGCGGGCGCTGGCCACCAAGCGCGCCTCGCTGCCGCCCAAGAAGCACGGGAACATCCCGCTGTGAGCCCGGCTCCCGACCCCGTCGCGGGGGACGCGGACGCCGTCGACGCCGCGTCCGCCGCGGAACTGCTCGCCGCGCTGCGGATCGAGCGCGGGACGCCCGCGCCGGAGGAGCTCGCGGCCCTGACCGTGGTGCTGCACCGGTTGCGCAGCGCGGTGCCCGCGGTGCCGCCGCCGCCGGAGCCGGCCTCCCTCTGGTCCGACCCGGCGCGTCGGCTGCGGGTCGGTCCGGCCCAGGGGCCCGACGGCTGGCGGTCCAGCAGCCTGCCTCGCTGACGGATGGACGGCTGGGGGTACCTCGCCCTGACCGCCGGGCTCGTGGTCGAGGGGCCGGTCGCCACCTTCGTGGGGGGCACCCTCGTCGGGTCCGGTCACGCGAACCTCGTCGCGGTGTGGGTGCTCGCCCTCGTGGTCGACCTCGTCCTCGACACCGCGCTCGTGGTCATCGGCCGCTACGCCCGGGTCTACGGCGAGTCGGGAACCCCCGCCCGCCTGGCCCAACTCCTCGGTTTCACCCCCGAACGACGAGATCGCCTGTCCCGCAACGTGTCCGAACGTCCGGGACGGGTCGTCGCCTGGGCCAAGCTCGTCGACGTCGGCGCCGTCCCGGCCTTCCTGGCGATCGGGTGGGCCGGTGTGGGTCTGCCCCGGCTGCTGCGCTGGTCGGTCCCGTTGACGGCGCTGCGGGTCAGCATCCTGCTCGCCCTCGGCCTGGCCCTGGGTTCCAGCCTGTCGTCCCGGGTGGAGGACCTGCTCCGCCAACCGTGGCTGATGGCCCTCGTGGGGCTCGGCATCGGCCTGCTGGCCCTCGGCGTCAAGGCCCTCGTCCAGCGGGTCCTGCGCCGTCGGCGGAACGGGTCGGTAACCGGCCGGGAACTCTGACCCAACTTCTCGGCCGGGTCGCCGCGACCCGGTCGTCACCGGCTCGCCCTCTGCTTCGGTGATGCGCATGACCGCGCTCCACGACGACGTGCGTCCGTCCCCCCGGCGCCCGGAACCCGTGACCCCGCCACCGTGCCCGCCGCGAACCCTCCGCGTCCTGATCGGGGCGGACACCTACTCCCCCGACGTGAACGGCGCCTCGCGCTTCACCCAGCGCCTGGCCGACGAGCTCGCGGCCCGGCACGACGTGCACGTCGTCGTCCCCGCCCGGACGTTGCGGAACTCGACGCAGCAGGTGGGAGGGGTCGTGGAGCACCGGATCCGCGCGGTCCCGGTCCTGGCCGGCGGGACCGGGTTGCGCGTGTGCCCGCCGGCGGGGCTCACCGCCCGCTGCCGCGACGTCCTGCGCGCGGTGGCCCCCGACGTCGTGCACGTGCAGAGCCACTTCCTGCTCGGCCGGGCCCTCGTCCGGGCGGCCGACCAGCTCGGCGTCCCCGTCGTGGCCACCAACCACTTCATGCCCGAGAACCTCACCCACCACGTCCCGCTGGGACGCCGGGTGCAGGCCCGGCTGCACGACTGGGCCTGGTCCGACGCCGCGGCCGTCCTGCGCCGGGCCGCCGTCGTCACGGCGCCCACCCCCTTCGCCGCCGAGCTGACCGGCCGGGCCGGTGTGCCCGGTCCGGTCCTGCCCGTCTCGTGCGGGCTGGACCTCGACCGCTTCGCCCCCGACCCCACCGGGCGGCGCGGGGCGGCGTTCCGGCGTCGGTTCGGCATCGGGCCGGGGCCGGTCCTCGGCTTCGTGGGCCGGCTGGCGCCCGAGAAGAACGTCGCCGACGTCGTGCGCGCCCTGGCCGAGCTGCACCGTCGCCGCCCCGCCCTGGACGCGCACCTGCTGCTGGTCGGGGACGGGGCGCTGCGCCCGGAACTGGGCCGGCTGGCCGCCGACCTGGGCGTGGCCGGTGCGATCACGTTCACCGGCTTCGTCGCCGAGGACGACCTGCCCGACGCCTACCGGGCCTGCGACGTCTTCGTGAACGCCGGGACCGCGGAGCTGCAGAGCCTGGTGGTGCTCGAGGCCATGGCCTGCGGCCGTCCCGTCCTCGGGGTGCGCGCCGGGGCCCTGCCGCACCTGGTCCGCGACGGCGAGAACGGCTACCTGTTCCCCCCGGGTGATCCCGCGGCGCTGGCGGCCCGGGCCGCCACGGTGCTCGACGACGCCCCCCTCCGGGCCCGGATGGGTCGGCGCAGCGTCGAGCTCGCCGCCGAGCACGACGTCGCCGAGACCGTGGCGCGCTTCGAGGAGCTCTACCGGCGCCACCGCCGGGCCGACCGGGCTCCGGGCGCGGCCCGCGTCCTGCGGCTGCCCCGGCAGGACCGCCCCGCGGCGGCGCGGCTCGTGGGGCAGGGGGTCGTCGGTCGGTCCATCCCCTAGCGCGTCGCGGACCGGTCGTGTCGGAGGCCTCGCCTACGGTCGTCCCATGGCATCGACCACCCGGGTCCCGGGTCCTCCCCAGCCGGCCGAGGTGCGCTTCGTGCACGCCGCCGACCTGCAGCTCGGGATGACGCGGCACTTCCTGGACGCCGACGCCCAACCCCGGTTCACCGCCGCCCGCACGGAGGCCCTGGCCCGCGCCCTCGCCGTCGCCCGGGAGGCCGGGGCGGAGTTCGTGGTGGTCTGCGGTGACGTGCTCGAGTCCAACGCGGTCGGCCCCCGGGTCCTGGGTCGCGCCCTGCAGGTGATGGCCGAGGGCGGCGTCCCCGTGTTCCTCCTGCCCGGCAACCACGACCCCCTCGACGCGGCCTCCCCGCTGACCTCCGCGGCCGTCCGCGACGCCGCGAACGTGCACGTGCTCGACCGGGCCGGCGTCCACGAGGTGCGGCCGGGGGTCGAGATCGTGGCCGCGCCCTGGACGTCGAAGCACCCGGAGGGCGATCTGGTCGCCGGAGCGCTCGCCGCGGCGGGTGACCCGGCTCCGGGAACGGTCCGCATCGTGGTCGGCCACGGGGCGGTCGACGAGCTCTCCCCCGACCGCGAGGACCCGGCCCGGATCGCGCTGGCCCCGCTGGAGGCCGCGATCGCGGCGGGGACGCTGCACTACGTGGCCCTCGGGGACCGGCACTCGACCACGCAGGTCGGCACGTCCGGCGCGGTCTGGTACTCCGGCACCCCGGAGGTCACCGACCGGCGCGAGACCGCCCCCGGCAACGTCCTTGTCGTGGAGGTGAGCGACGGGGTGCCCCCCAAGGTCGAGGAGGTCCGGGTCGGCACCTGGTCCTTCCCGCTCCTGGCCGCCGACCTGGAGGACCGGGCCGACGTGGAGTCCCTGCTGGCGCGGCTGGCGCGGTTGCCGCGGCCGGACCGGACGGTCGTGACGCTGCAGCTGACCGGTTCGCTGTCGTTGGGCGACAACGCCTTCCTGGAGGACGAGCTCGACCGGGCGGGTCATCTGCTCGCCGGGCTGCGCGTCTGGGACCGGCACTCCGACCTCGTCGTACGTCCGGAGCCCGGGGAGGTGGCCGACCTCGGGATCGGGGGATTCGCCGATCCGGCGATCGCCGAGCTCGGCGCGCTGGCCGGTGGCGAGGGTCCCCGGGCCCGGGCCGCCCGCGACGCCCTGTCGCTGCTGTTCCGCCTCGCCGGTGGAGGGCGGCCCGCGTGAGGCTGCACCGCGTCCGGGTCGAGAACTTCCGGGGCACCCGGGAGCGCGAGGTGACGTTCCCCGACCACGGCGTCATCGTCCTGGAGGGCCCGAACGAGACGGGGAAGAGTTCCCTCGTCGAGGCGATCGACCTCGTGCTCACCGAGAAGCACACCGCCCGCAAGGCGGGCGTGACCGCGGTGCGCCCGGTGCACCGGGACAGCGCCCCCATGGTCGAGATCGACCTGTCCAGCGGCCCCTACCGCTTCGTCCTGAGCAAGCGCTGGTTGAACCGACCGACGGCCGAGCTGCGGGTCCTCACCCCCCGCGACGAGCAGCTCACCGGCGACGCGGCCCACGAGCGGGTGCGGCAGATCCTCGACGAGACCCTCGACACCGGGCTGTGGAACGCCCTTCGGGTCCTGCAGGGCAGCGCCCCCGACACCTCCCTGGCCGGGTCGAGCGCGTTGGCGGCCGCCCTGGACACCGCCGCCGGGTCGGCGGAGACGACCGAGTCGCCCGACGGGGCGACGACGCTGCTGGACGCCGCCGCGCAACGGGCGGCGGAGTTCTGGACCCCGAAGGGGAACAAGCCCACCGGTCGGCTCCGGGCCGCCGAGCAGGACGCCGTCGCCGCCCGCGCCCGGGCCGCCCGGACCGCGGCCGCGCTGGCCGCGCTGGCCGAGGACGTCGACCGCTCCGCCAGGCTCGGGGTCGAGGTCGAGCAGCTCGCCGCCACCGTGGCGGAGGCGGCGCGGGAGGCGGACGAGCTCGCCGCCCGCGTGAGCGCCCTGGACGGGGTGCGGGCGGAAGCCGGGCGCACCGCGGAGCGCGCCCAGCTGCTCGAGGGGGCCGCGACGAACGCGGCCGAGGCCCTGCTCGCGCGGCGGGCCGCGGTCGCCGCCCTCGCCGCCCGCGAGGAGCGGCTGGCGACCCTGACGGCGGAGGCGCTGGCCCGGCAACCGCTGGTCGACCGGGCGGTGCAGGACGAGGCCGAGGCCGAGGCCGGGGCCGAGACCGCCCGGGCGGTGGCCGAACGCGCCCACCTCGAGGTCACCGCCGCCCGCGCCGAGCTCCAGCGTCGACAGGCCCGGGCCGAGCTGGACGAGGCGCTCGCCGCTCACCAGGACCTCCTCGACGCGGTGACCGCGGCCGAGGCGGCCCGACCGGCGTTGGCGGCCGCGACCGTGACCGGCCCGGTGCTGCGTCGGCTGCAGGAGCTGGACGCCGCGGCGGTGGTGGCCGAGGCCCGCTGCCTCGCGGCGGCCGCAACGGTGGAGGTGCACGCCGTGGCCGTGGGCGTGGACGTGCTCGACAAGTGCGGGGCCACCGTCGTCGCGGCCGGGAGCACCGCGCAGCGGGCGGCGGTCGGCGAGCTGACGGTCGACGTCGCCGGCTTCGCGACCGTCCGGGTGCTGGCCGGGGCCGACGCCCGCGAGCTCGACGAGGCGGCCGGCCGGGCCCGCGCCGAGCGCGCCGCGGCCTTCGCCGCGGCCGGGGTGGCCGACCTCGCGCAGGCCCGGGCCGCGCACGAACGGCACCAGGAGGCGACGGCCGCTCTGCGGGCCGCGCTGACCCACCTGGACGGGTTGACGCGGCGGACGACCTTGGCCGAGGCCGGGGCCCGCGTCGAACGGGCCCGCAGCACGCTCGACGCCCTGCCGGCGGCCGGCCCCGACGAGGTGGCGTCCCCCGCCGGCGACGGCGACGGGCCCGAGGCCCGGCTCGCCGCGGCGCGGGCCACCGAGGCGGACGCCCTGGCCCAGGACATCGTCGCCCGCACGGCGCAGCGGGCGGCCGAGGAGGCCGTGGCCGAGCGGCGGCGCGACCTCGACCGGCTCCGCACGGAGCTGGCCGGGGTGCGGGCCGGGGTCGAGGCGGAGGGGCGGGAGGTCGAGCGGGCCCGGGCCTGTCTCGCGGACGCTCGCGCGGGCGCGGCCGACGACGACCTCGCTCGGACGGCGGAGGCCACGGCCGGCGACCTCGCCGCCGCGCGCATCGTGGCCGAACGGGCCGCCGGCGCACTGGCCGCCCTCGACCCCGCCGGTCTCACCGCCCGGGCCGAGGCGGTCCGGACGCGGCACGAGCGGGCCGCCCACCAGCTGCGGGGGCTCTCGGACGAGCGGCAGGCGCTGCGCGCCCACCTGGCCTACGTCGGCGACAAGGAGCTGCAGGCCGACGACGACGAGGCCCGGACGGCGCTGTCGCGGGCCGAGCACGAGCTGGCCTCGCTCACCCGCCGGGCCGAGGCCGCCCGCCTGCTGCACGACACGCTGCACCGTCACCGTCAGGCGGCCCGGCAGCGCTACGTGACGCCCTTCGGCCGGCGGCTGGTCGCCCTGGGCACCCAGGTCTTCGGGGAGGGGTTCGACGTCGACCTCGACGAGGACCTGCGCATCCTGACCCGCACGCTGCACGGCCGGGTCGTGCCCTGGGCCGACCTGTCCACCGGGGCCCGGGAGCAGCTCGCGGTCCTGACCCGGTTGGCGTGCGCCGCGATCGTGGACCCCTCCGACGGCGTCCCCGTCGTGCTCGACGACGCCCTGGGCCACAGCGACCCGGAACGGGTGCGCCGCCTGGGCCGGGTGCTGGCCCAGGTCGGCCCGACGGCCCAGGTCCTGGTGCTCAGCCCGGGACCGGCGCTCGGGGAGGCGGTACCCGGGGCCGCCGTGATGCGGCTGACCGCCGACCCCGAGGACGGCCCCGGCGTCAGAAGCGCAGCTGCGGCAGCTGCTCCAGCAGCCACGGGCTGAACGGGCCGGGGTCGGCGGCGACCGCCGCCCGCAGCTCGGCCATCGGGACCCAGCGGTGGGCCCCCACCTCCGCCGGCGAGGGATCGACCGGGCCGGTGAGGCGCGCGGTGAACACGGGGCAGATCTCGTTCTCGACCGTCCCGTCGGCCATCACCGCGCGGTAGCGGAAGTCCGGGAGCGCCGGGCGGACGTCGGCGACCCCGGCGCCGAGCTCGTCGTGCGCCCGCCGGAGGACGGCCTCGGCCGGGGACTCCCCCGGGCCGGGGTGCCCGCAGAAGGAGTTAGTCCAGATCCCCGGCCAGGTCTTCTTCCCGTCCGCCCGGCGGGTGAGCAGGGTGCGCCCCTCCTCGTCGAGCACCCAGCAGGAGAAGGCCAGGTGCAGCGGGGTGTCGGTGTGGTGGACCTCGGACTTCAGGGCCGTCCCGCACGGGGTCCCGTCCTCGGCCAGCAGGACGACGAGTTCCCGGGTCAGGGTCGGCTCGGCCAGGGCGGTCGGGAGCGCGGGGGCGGACATGGCGTGACCCTACGTCGGGAACCGGCCTGCCTCACGCCCGACGCACCTCACGGGTGGACGAGGATCTTGACCGCGGTGTCCTTGCGGTGGACGAGGGTGTCGAACCCCTCCTCCACGACCTCCTCCAGGGCGATGCGCGCGGTGATGAACGGGGCCGGGTCGACCCGCCCGGAGGCCACGAGCTCGATCGTCGCCGCGTGGTCGCGCCGGTAGGCGATCGTGCCGCGCAGGTCGATCTCCTTCAGGACGATCGTGGCGACGTCGACCACGGGCCGGTGCCCCCAGATCGAGACGTTGACCACGACCCCGGCCGGTCGCACCACCTCCAGGCAGAGGTCGAGCACGGCGTCGACGCCGGCGCACTCGAACGCCACGTCGGCGCCCCGGCCCCCGGTCAGCTCCGCCACCCGGGCGGGGACGTCGTCGACCGTCGGGTCGAGCACCAGATCCGCGACCCCGGTCTCGCGGGCCTTCTCCTTGCGGGCGCTGCTGACCTCCGACAGGACCGTGCGGACACCGATCCCCTTGAGCACGGCGGCGAGCAGCAACCCGATGGGACCCGCCCCGCCGACGAAGGCCGTCTGACCGGCCTGCACCCCGCTGCGTTCGACCGCGTGGTGCCCGACGGCCAGGGGTTCCACCAGGGCGGCCTGGTCCAGCGGGACGTCCCCGACCGGATGGACCCACCGGGCGTCGACGACGACCTTCTCGCCCAGACCGCCACCACCGCCGGCCAGCCCGATGAACCCCATCCGGGTGCAGAGGTTGTAGTTCCCGCTGCGGCAGGGGTCGCAGTCGTCGCAGACGAAGTACGGCTCGACCACCACCCCGTCGCCGACGGCCAGACCCTCGACCCCCTCCCCCAGCTCCTCGACCGTCCCGGAGAACTCGTGGCCGAGGGTCACGGGAGGGGTCTCGCCGGACAACGGGTGCGGATGCCCGTCGGCGGGGACGAAGATCGGCCCCTCCAGGAACTCGTGCAGGTCGGTACCGCAGATGCCGCACCAGGCCACCGCGATCTTCACCGTTCCGGGCCGGACGGTGGGTTCGTCGATCTCGTCGACCCGGACGTCACCGGGGCCGTGGAAACGCAACGCCTTCATGCTGCTGCTCCTTCATCGAGCGGGGTGCCGACGGTCACCTCGGTCAGGACGTGTGGTGGACCTCGGCCAACCGGTGGACGGGGGTCTCGATCCCGGCGTACCGGGCCGTCAGCTGCAGGGCCAGGTAGAGGGAGTAGTGCCGCGACTGGTGCAGGTTGCCGCCGTGGAACCAGAGGTTCTCCTGCCGGGTGGGTTTCCACATGTTGCGCTCCTCCCCCTCCCACGGGCCCGGGTCCTTGGTCGTGCCCGACCCCAACCCCCACACCTTGCCGACCCGGTCGGCGACCTCGGGCGAGATGAGGTCCGCGGCCCACCCGTTCATCGACCCGAACCCGGTGGCGTAGACGACGACGTCGGCGGGCAGGACGCTCCCGTCGCTCAGCACGACCGCGTCCTCGGTCAGGTGGTCCACGTCGACCCCGCTGCGCAGCTTGATGGACCCGTCGGCGACGAGTTCGGAGGCGCCCACGTCGATGTAGTACCCCGAACCCCGGCGCAGGTACTTCAGGAACAGTCCGGAACCGTCGTCACCGAAGTCGAGCAGGAAACCGGCCTCCTCCAGCCGCCGGTAGAAGTCCGCGTCGCGACGGCGGATCTCCTCGTAGACCGGGATGTGGAACTCGGGCATGACCCGGTAGGGGATCGACGCGAAGGTCAGGTCGGCCTGGGTGGTGCTCACCCCGGCGGCCACGGCCTCCTCCGAGTAGAGACCACCGAGCGCGAGCTCCATCAACGAGTCCGAGCGGACGATGTGGGTCGACGATCGTTGGACCATCGTCACGTCGACCCCGTTCTCCCACAACGCCGCGCTGATGTCGTGGGCGGAGTTGTTGGCCCCGATGACCACCACGCGACGGCCGACGAGTCCGTCGGGTCCGGGGTGGGCCGAGGAGTGGTGCTGCTCGCCCCGGAAGACGTCCTGCCCCGGGATGGTGGGGACGGAGGGTTTGCCGGACATCCCGGTGGCCAGGACGAGATGGGTCGGGTGCAGCTCGCGGAGTTCCCCGCCCCGGCGGACCCGGACGGTCCAGACCTTCGTCTCCTCGTCGAAGCTCGCCGACTCGCACGCGGTGTCGCACCAGACGTCGAGCTCCATCACCTTCGCGTAGAACTCCAGCCAGTCGGCGATCTTGTCCTTGGGGGCGAAGACCGGCCAGTTCTTCGGGAAGTCGAGGTAGGGCAGGTGGTCGTACCACACCGGGTCGTGCAGGCAGAGCGACTTGTACCGGTTCGCCCAGCTCTGCCCCGGGCGGACGCCCTTCTCCACCAGCAGCGCCGGCACCCCGAGCGCCTTCAACCGGGCGCCCAGTGCGAGCCCGCCCTGCCCGGCCCCGATCACCAGGACGAACGGTTCCGCGTCCACCCCCCACGACTCCACCGACGCCACCCGCCGTTCCGACCACGTGGTCCGGTCCCGTCGGGCGCCGTGCTCGGCGCCCCGGGGGCGACGGGGACCGAGGTTCTCCTCGTGCCCGGTCAGTTCGAACAGGGTGGTCAGCACGGTCCAGGCGCGGTCCTCCCCGGTCTCCGGGTCCCGGCGCAGCCGGAGCTGGCCGCGCCCCCGGCCGACGGCGGTCTCGAAACGCAACCAGGCGTCGGCACCGTCGCCGTCGCCGGCCGCGGCCACCCCCCACCCGGGTTCGTCGTCCACCCGCAGGTCCGTCGCCCCCACCCGGGCCGCCACGGATCCGACGAGGTCGGCGATCGCGTCGCGACCCTCCAGGGTCGTGATGTTCCAGGTGAAGGCCACCAGGTCGCGCCAGGAGGAGTCGGCGGTGAACAGGGCGGCGGCCGCGGCCCCGTCGCCGCGGTCGAGCGCCGCCTGGAAGGCGGACAGCCACCGGTCCACCCGCTCGCGCGGGTCGGCGGCAGGATCGGGGGCGCGGTCGGCGGCGGGACGGTCGAGGGTCTCGGTCACGGGGACCTCCTGGGGACGGGACGGTCGCGGCTCTGCGACGCCCCCCACCCAACCCGCCCGCTGACGCGGCCGGGAGGGTTGCACCGGCGTTGCACCGGGGTTGTCAGCCGGCCCGGGCGCGGGCGAGGGTGGCACCGGAGGTGAGCATGACGTCGCTGTCACGTGCCGAGTGCGCGGTCGGTCCCGGGGACGACCCGCGGGAGGCCGCCCGCCGGCTCCGGCGGGCGCGGGAGGCCGCCCTGGGCAGCGGCTCGGGCCCGGAGCGGGCGGTCGTGCGCCCGGTGATCGGCGCCTCGTGGCGGCGGTTGCAGGCGGGCGGTCTCGACCCGACGGGTCGTGGCCCCGGCCGGGTCCTCGACGGGGCCGACCTGCGCGGGCGACGCGAGGAGACCCCCATGGGCGAGGTGCTCCCCCTGCTGCGCCGGCACCTGCTCCCCGCGGCCGAGGCCGCCGGGCAGGTGCTCGTCGTCGCCGACGCCGCCGGGACCGTCCTGTGGCGCGAGGGGAACGTCGCCGCCCGTCGGCGGGCCGACACGCTGGGGTTCGACGAGGGTTCGGCCTGGGACGAGGCGAGCGTGGGCACCAACGCTATCGGGACCAGTCTGGTGGTGGGGGCACCGGTGCACGTCTTCGCCGCCGAGCACTACGTCGAGACCCACCAGCCGTGGACGTGCGCCGCCGCCCCCGTCCGCGGCCCGGACGGCACGGTGGCCGGGGTGGTGGACCTGAGCGGACCCGCTCCGGGCGTGCACGCCAGCACGATCGCGCTCGTGCAGGCCGTGGCGGCCCTGGCCGAGCGGGAGCTGGTGGATGCGCACGGGAGACGGCACGCCCGGCTCGCGGCGCAGGCGGCCGCCCTCATCGGTGACCGGCCGGGCGCGGTGCTGGCGACCGACGGTTGCCGCCTGGCCGCGGTGGGGATGCTGCTGCCCGAACGCGTCGACCTCGGTCGGCAGGCCCGCCCGGGCGGGATCGTCGCCCTCGCCGAGGCGGGCACCCTCACCGTCGAGGCCGTCCCCGGGGGCTGGCTGCTCCGTCCCGGAGACCGTCAGGGCGCGTCGACGCTCCACCTGGCCCCGGACGGCCGGGTGGACTGGACGGGCGGGGGGAGCTCCTGGAGCCAGCGGGTCTCCCCGCGCCACCGCGACCTGCTGCTCGACCTGGCCGCCCACCCGGGTGGGTCGAGCGCCGCGGACCTGGCCCGTCGGGTGTACGACGACCCGGCGCGCACGGTCACCGTGCGCGCCGAGCTGTCGCGGCTGCGGCGGGTGCTCGGCCCGGTGCTGGAGCACCGGCCCTACCGGCTGGCGGCCGGGGTCCGCGTCGTCGTCGGCGCGTGACCGACGACGACGCCCGGCCCGCCCGGGCCGCGGATCAGACGAGGGCGGGGACCCCGCCGGCCTGACCGGCCTGCTCCACGGCGGCGTCGAGCTCCGCGCCGAGCTGCAGGTCCTCGCCGTCGACGAGGCGCTGCTCGAGCTCGCGCACGCGCGGGATGACGAGCTCGCCGAACGCCTCGACCTCCTCCTTGACGTGCAGGAAACCGAGCAGGACGAGGTCGATCCCGACGAGGCGGTAGGCCAGCACGCGGCGGGCGACCTCGTCCGGGGTCCCGACCAGGCCGGTCCGGAAGCCGTCGTTGTACTGGACCAGGTCGCGGAACTCGCTGTCGGCCCACATGCCCTTGCGGTCGGGGCTGGCGTTGCCGGCCTCCTGCACCGAGGCACGGAAACCCTCGACCTTCTGGGCGTCGGCGTGCGCGATGATGTCCTCGAGGACCTGCTCCGCCTCGGCGCGGGAGTCGCGGACGACCGCGAAACCGTTGATGCCGAAACGGATCTGCCGGTCGTTCAGCGCGGCCTGGGCCGACACGTCGCGGACCTGGGCCGCCGCGTCGGCGATCGACTTCCCGTTGAGGAAGTAGAAGTCGCTGACCCGCCCGGCCATCGCCTGGGCCGCGGTCGAGTTGCCGCCCTGGAAGATCTCCGGCTGGCGCTTCGGCTGCGGGCGCATGGTGATGTCGCGGACGTTGAAGAACTGTCCGTCCTGCGTGTACCCGTCCTGCGACCACACCCCGCGCAGGATGCGGATGAACTCCTCCGACTGCACGTAGCGGTCGTCGTGCTCGGGCCACGTCACCCCGAGGTTGACCGCCTCGTCCTTGAACCAGCCCGAGACGACGTTCAGGCAGAGCCGGTCGTTCGTGAGTTCCTGGGCGGTGGCGGCGAACTTGGCCAGCACGCCGGGGTGCCAGAAGAAGGGGTGGACCGCCGCGATGACCTTGAGCTTCTCGGTCGCCAGCAGCAGGGCGAGGGAGAAGGAGGTCGACTCGTGCTGGGCGTCGGCGCCGTAGGAGGCCGCGTAGCGGACCTGCGAGAGCGCGTACTCGAAACCGACGCGCTCGGCCGCGCGGGCGACCTCGACGTTGTAGGCCGGGTCGTGGCTGGTGCGCTGCGGCAGCGTCGAGATCACCAGCCCGCCGGAGACGTTGGGCACCCAGTAGGCGAACTTCACCGGCGCCAGGGCGCGCTGAGCGGGGGTCGTGCTGGTCATTCGTCTCTCCCATCGCACCTGGCGGTAGCACCGGGGGTCGGCCGGTTGCTGCGACGTCGACGAGCCAGGTCTCTCGATCGCTCTGGATGGCAGGTCGCAGCGTAACCCGAGCGGGGCCGCGACAGGTACCGCTCGCGCGCGGTCTCAGACCGGGGGCAGCGGGAGGACCGAGGCGAGCGCCGCGCAGAGCACGGCGAGCACCAGCAGCGTCGTGACGTCCACCCCGCGCGAGCGGACGGCCAGGGCCCCCGCGACCCGGACCGGGAGCACCAGGCGCAGCACGGCGGCGACGGCGAGGTCGGCCGCGAGGAGGAGACCGCCCGCCGTGGGCCCGGCCACCCAGGTCGTCAGCAGCGCCAGGGCCACGCCGCCCAGCAGGGCCAGCAGGACCGCCGTCGCCGGGTGGGCCGGGGGGCGGGTGAGGCCGGGGGGCGGCGGCGCGGACACCCGCGTCACGCTACCGCCGCCCCGACCGGAGGCCGGTTCAGTGCGCGAAGTGGCGCGACCCGGTGACGTACATGGTGACCCCGGCGGCTTGGGCCGCGGCGAAGACCTCCTCGTCGCGGATCGACCCGCCGGGCTGGACGATCGCCCGGACGCCCGCGTCGAGCAGGATCTGCGCCCCGTCGGCGAAGGGGAAGAACGCGTCGGAGGCGGCCACGGAACCCGTGGCCCGCTCGGCCCCGGCCCGTTCCACGGCCAGCCGGCAGGAGTCGACGCGGTTGACCTGGCCCATCCCGACACCGACGGAGGCCCCGTCCTTGGCCAGCAGGATGGCGTTGGACCGCACCGATCGGACGGCGCGCCAGGCGAACTCGAGGTCGGCGAGCGTCGCGGCGTCCGCCGCGTCCCCGGCCACCAGGGTCCAGTTCGCGGGCGCGTCACCCTCCGCGTCGATGGTGTCGAGGGTCTGGACGAGCACGCCCCCGGAGACCGGGCGCCACTCCTGCGCGGAGCGGGCGTACCCCTCGGGCAGCTGCAGCAGACGGATGTTCTTCTTGCCCTGCAACGTCTCCAGCGCCTCGGGGGTGAACCCGGGGGCGACGACGACCTCGGTGAACACCTCGGCGACCTGGGCGGCCGTGGCCGCGTCGACCTCACGGTTGGCGGCGATCACCCCACCGAAGGCCGAGACGGGGTCGCAGGCGTGCGCGCGGGCGTGCGCGGTGGCGACGTCGTCGGCCGTGGCGATGCCGCACGGGTTGGCGTGCTTGATGATCGCGACGGCGGGCCCGGCGAAGTCGTAGGCCGCCCGCAGGGCCGCGTCGGCGTCGACGAAGTTGTTGTAGGACATGGCCTTGCCGTGCACCTGGGTGGCCTGCGCGATCCCCGGCCGACCCGCGGTGCCGGCGTAGACGGCGCCGCGCTGGTGCGGGTTCTCGCCGTAGCGCAGCACGTCCTGGCGTTCCAGGGCGAGACCGGTGAACGCCGGCCACCCGCCTTCGCTCTCGTCGGCGGTCTGCTCGGCGAACCAGGAGCCGACCGCGGTGTCGTAGGCCGCGGTGTGCGCGAACGCCTGCGCCGCGAGGCGGCGACGGCCGGCCAGGTCGAACCCGCCGCCGCGCACGGCCTCGAGCACGTCGGTGTAGCGGGCCGGGTCGACGACCACGGCGACGCTCGGGTGGTTCTTGGCCGCGGCCCGGACCATCGAGGGCCCGCCGATGTCGATCTGCTCGACGACCTCGTCGAACCCGGCGCCCGAGGCGACGGTCGCCGCGAACGGGTACAGGTTCACGACGACCAGGTCGAAGGGCTCGACCCCGAGGTCGGCGAGCTGGGCGACGTGGGAGTCGAGACGGCGGTCGGCGAGGATCCCCGCGTGGACCCGCGGGTGCAGCGTCTTGACCCGACCGTCGAGGCACTCGGGGAACCCGGTCAGCTCCTCGACGGGCGTGACCGGGACTCCGGCGGCGGCGATGCGCGAGGCGGTGGAACCCGTCGAGACCAGCGCGACCCCGGCCGCGTGCAGCCCGGTGGCGAGGTCCTCCAGCCCGGTCTTGTCGTAGACGCTGAGCAGCGCGCGACGGATCGGCTGGCGGGTTCCGGACTGGCTGTCGCTCATCGGTTCTCGGGGGTCCCTTCGGGGTGGAGGTTCCGGGCCAGACGGCCCACGACGTCGACGAGCAGGGCGCGCTCGACGACCTTGATGCGTTCGTGCAGGCTCGCCTCGTCGTCGCCGTCCAGGATTCGCACCGCGGCCTGGTCGAGGATCGGGCCGGTGTCCACGCCGGCGTCGACGAGATGGACGGTGCACCCGGTGACCCGGACCCCGTGGGCCAGGGCGTCGCGCACGCCGTGCGCGCCGGGGAAGGACGGCAGCAGCGCCGGATGGGTGTTGACCAGCCGACCGCCGAACACGTCGAGCAGCGGGGCGCCGACGATCCGCATGAACCCGGCGAGCACCACCAGGTCGGGACGGTGGGCCGCGACCGCGGCGGTCAACGCCTCGTCCCAGGCGGCCCGGTCGGCGTGGTCGGCGGGCAGGACGGTGAAGGTCTCGACCCCGGCGGCGGCGGCCCGGTCGAGGGCCCCGGCCCCGGCGACGTCGGCCCCCAGGGCGACCACGCGGAAGGGCTGCTCCCCCGACGCGGCGGCGTCGAGGAGGGCCTGCGCGGTCGAGCCGGAACCGGAGGCGAGGACCACCACGCGCACGTCGTCCCGGGCGGCGGAGGACCCGGCCGGTGCGGGGTCGGGAGCGGAGGCCAGCACGTGAGGACACGGTAGTGGACGGCACCGGGCGCCGAGGACGACGATCGGGCGCATGAGCCGACGCACCGCCCCCTGGCGCCCCGGGGTCCCCTGCTGGTTCGAGGTCGCGGCCAGCGACCCCGCGCGATCGCGGGCGTTCTACGCCGACGTCCTCGGCTGGTCCTTCACCGAGGACGGGGCGGACCCGACGGGTCGCGTGGACGGTCGGGCCGCGGGCGCCGTGGTGACGGAGGGGCCGCCCGGTCGGATCCTGCTGCACGTGGCCGTCGACGACGTCGGGGCGACCGTGACGGCGGCCGGGGCGGCGGGCGGCAGCGTCCTGGAACCGGCGACGGACGTGGAGGGGCAGGGCCGTCGGGCCGTGCTGGCCGATCCCGGCGGGATGCCCTTCGCGGTCTGGCAGGCCGGTGGACGGATCGGCGCCGAGGTCACCGGCGAGCCGGGGAGCCTCGTCTGGGAGGACCTGCGCAGCCCCGACCCGGACGCTGCCCGCGCCTTCTTCGCCGAGCTGTTCGGCTGGCGCTACGAGGTGCTGCCCTTCCCGGGGGCCGAGGGGTACACGACGTTCCACCTCTCCGCCGAGCGGTCCGGATCCGACGCCCCGAGCCACCCGCTCGGCGGGATCGGGCCGCTGTGGGGGTTCGCGCCCGGCTGGCGGGTCTGCCTGGCGGTGGCCGACCCCGACGCGGCCACGACCGCCGCGACGCAGGCCGGTGGGGCGGTGAGCGACGACCCGAAGGACACCCCGTTCGGGCGGATCGGCGAGGTCCGCGACCCCGACGGCGCGGTGCTCGCGGTCATGTCGACGACGGGTCCCGAGCCGGTCTGGGACTGACCGTCGCGCTCGGGACGGTCGCTCAGCCCCGGTCCCGTCGCAGCCGGGCCCGCAGCCTCCCGACGGCCGACGCCGGGCGTGACGCGTCGGGCTCGGGCGGGGACGGGACCCCCGGGTCTTCCGCGTCTCCCCGCGTCGAAGACCGGCGGCCCAGCAACGGCCCGGGCCGCGGGGTGACGGTGCCCGTGTCCAGGTCGATGCGCTGCGGGCGCAGCCGCCGGACCCCGCGGGCGAGCAGCACGGCCAGTCCACCGCCGGCGGCCAGCTCCCCGGCCAGCACCAGTCCGAGCAGCAGCGGGTCGGGGCCCAGGTCGGCCATCCGACCGGCACCCGCGGGACCCGCGGCGAAGAAGGCGAGCAGGGCGGTCGCGGTCCCCGCCAGCAGCGCGGTCAGCGCCACCGAGATCCCGGCGGCGGGCAGGCTCTGCCCGCGCGGGGCGAGCCGACGCACCCCGGCCCCGACCAGCACGGGGACCAGGACGGCCAGCCACCACCAGAGCGGGGAGGGGCCCGTGGCCGGCAGCGCCCCCGCCAGCGGGATGGCCGGCAGCGTGGCCAGCGACGTCCCGCCGGGAGCCACCGACGTGCCCACCCCGACGGCCACCCCCGGGCCGGCCAGCCAGGCCACCGCCCAGACGAGGAAGGTGGGGACGTAGAACGCCTGCCCCAGGGTCAGCAGGGCACCGCCGAGCACCCCCGGTCCGAGGGACTCGTGCAGCAGCAGGACGCGGTCGGCACCGGCCCACAGGGCCCCGGCCAGCAGCACGCCGCCCGCGCCGAGCAGTGCGGTGACGGCGGCGACCGCGGCGGGGACGGCTGCGCGCAGGGCACGCCGCGCCCCCGCCAGCCGTCCGGGGACCGCGGGCAGCGGGGTCCGGAACCCGGCCATCGCCCAGGCCGCCCCGGCGGCACCGACCAGCATCCCGCCGAGGAACGACTGCCCCGGGTCGGCGGTCGTGACCGAGGACCGGGTGGCGAGGGCCAGCAGCAGGGCCAGCCCGCCGTGCGCGGCGGTGAACGTCCCCAGCGCCGACCAGAACGGGACGTCGCGCTCGGACTCGCGCTGGTCGGCGATCCAGATCCGCACCGCCCGCCGAGCGGACAGCACGGCCAGCAGGGTCAGCCCGAGCGGCGCGATGCCCACCGCGCCGTTCACGACCGAGACGGTCGCCCCCTGGCCCAGCAGCCACAGGTCGCTGCCGACCCGGACGACCGCGGCCAGGGAGTTCGTCGACCGCACCGCGGCGATCCAGCCGACGATCGTCAGCACCACCACGGGCACGAGCAGGGTGAGCACCGCCCGGACCGCCGCGCCGAGGAGCGGGAGCAGGTCGGCGGCGGTGACGGACGGGGTCCGCGACCGCGTCGAGGAGGCGGTCGGGGTGCGGGGCGCGGTCTCGGACATCACCGACGATGGTCCCCCGCCGGGACCGGTCGGCGTGGTTGCGACGCGCCCCGACGACGGACGACCCCGCCCGGCGGGTGCCGGACGGGGTCGTCGTGGTCGGGGCGGGCGTTCCCCCCGAGCGGGCTCAGAGAGCCTGGAAGATCTCCCGGGCGAGTTTCGCGGTCTCGCTCGGCGTCTTGCCGACCTTGACCCCGGCGGCCTCGAGGGCGTCCTGCTTGGCCTGGGCGGTGCCGGCGGAACCGGACACGATCGCCCCGGCGTGGCCCATGGTCTTGCCCTCGGGGGCGGTGAAACCCGCGACGTAACCGACGACCGGCTTGGTCACGTGCTCCTTGATGTAGGCCGCGGCCCGTTCCTCGGCGTCGCCGCCGATCTCACCGATCATCACGATGACGTCGGTGTCCGGGTCGTCCTGGAACGCCTGCAGCGCATCGATGTGGGTGGTCCCGATGACCGGGTCCCCGCCGATGCCGACGGCCGAGGAGAACCCGATGTCGCGCAGCTCGTACATGAGCTGGTAGGTCAGCGTCCCGGACTTCGAGACCAGCCCGATGCGCCCGGGCGGGGTGATGTCGGCCGGGATGATGCCCGCGTTGGACCTGCCGGGGCTGATCAGGCCGGGGCAGTTCGGGCCGATGAGGCGCGAGGTGCCCTTGGACTGCGCGTAGGCGTAGAACTCGGCGGAGTCGCGGACCGGGACGCCCTCGGTGATGACGACGACCAGCGGGGTCTCGGCGTCGACGGCCTCGACGACGGCGCCCTTGGTGAACTTCGCCGGGACGAAGATCACGGTGGTGTTCGCGCCGGTGGCCTCGCGGGCCTCGCCGACCGAGCCGAACACCGGGATGGCGACGGTCTCGCCGTCGGCACCGGTGAACTCGACGCTCTGCCCGCCCTTGCCGGGGGTGACCCCGCCGACGATCTTGGTGCCGGAGGTCAGCATCCGCTGGGTGTGCTTGCGGCCCTCCGAGCCGGTCATCCCCTGCACGATGACCAAGCTGTCTTCATTCAGGAAGATCGCCACGATCAGGCCTTTCCGGTGCTCGCGAGCTCGGCGGCCTTGTCGGCCGCGCCGTCCATGGTGTCGACGAGGGTGACCAGCGGGTGCGCGGCCTCGGCGAGGATGCGCCGTCCCTCCTCGACGTTGTTGCCGTCCAGCCGGACGACGAGGGGCTTGGTGGCCTCGTCGCCGAGGATGCCCAGCGCCGAGACGATGCCCTTGGCGACCTCGTCGCAGGCCGTGATCCCGCCGAAGACGTTGACGAAGACGCTCTTGACCTGGGCGTCGTTGAGGATGACGTCGAGGCCGTTGGCCATGACCTGCGCCGAGGCGCCGCCGCCGATGTCGAGGAAGTTGGCCGGCTTCACGTCGCCGTACTTCTCGCCCGCGTAGGCGACGACGTCGAGGGTGCTCATGACGAGCCCGGCGCCGTTGCCGATGATGCCGACGGAACCGTCGAGCTTCACGTAGTTGAGGTTGAGCGACTTCGCCTTGGCCTCGAGCGGGTCGGTGCTCGCGGCGTCGACCAGCTCGGCGTGCTCGGCGTGCCGGAACTCGGCGTTCTCGTCGAGGGTGACCTTGCCGTCGAGGGCGACCACTGAGCCGTCCTCGGTGCGCACCAGCGGGTTCACCTCGACCAGGGTGGCGTCCTCCTTGACGAAGACGTCCCACAGCTTGGTGATGACCGAGGCGATCTCGGCGCGCAGCTCGGGCGCGAACCCGGCCTTCTCGACGATCTCGTCGGCCTTGGCCTGGTCGATGCCGGTGAGGGCGTCGACGGGCACCCGGGCCAGCGCCTCGGGACGCTCGACCGCGAGCTGCTCGATCTCCATGCCGCCCTCGACGCTGGCCATGGCCAGGTAGGTCCGGTTGGAGCGGTCGAGGAGGACCGAGAAGTAGTACTCCTCGGCGATCTTCGCGCCCTGGGCGATCATCACCTGGTGCACGGTGTGGCCCTTGATGTCCATGCCGAGGATCTCGGAGGCCTTCTCGAAGACCTCGTCGGGGTTGTGGGCGAGCTTCACGCCCCCCGCCTTGCCGCGGCCGCCGGTCTTCACCTGGGCCTTGACGACGACGGTGCCGCCGCCCATGGCCTCCGCCGCCGCCTTCGCCTCCTCCGGGGTGGTCGCCACCCGGCCGTCGAGAACGGGTACGCCGTGCGCCGCGAACATGTCGCGCGCCTGGTACTCGAAGAGGTCCACGAGCCTTCCTTCGTCTGCCTTGGTCGTCGCGTGGGCTGGGCGGCGAGCGCGTCGAGCGGTGTCGCCCGCGACTCGTCCCCGGCACCCTGGCCGCCCAGCAGGGTATCCGGGCGCTCGACGGGCCCGGCGGTGCGGTCGGTCCGGGCGGCCCGCCCGTCCGGCGGGCCGGTGACCCTCCGGGGTGACGGGGCCGTTCGGGGGAGGTCATCCGGGTGCCGCAGCCCGAACGGGTGGAGCCGGTCACCACGGTCTTCAGTCCGGGCCTGTGGTCCCGATCACCCCTGCAGTGCGGGAGAACCTGCTCCCCGCCCCCGAGAGGACCCACCCGATGTACGGCAACCGCCCCACGATCCTGTCCGTCCTGGCCGCCGACGCGTACCTGGAGCGCCGTGCCCCGCAGGCCGCCGCGCCCGCGCCCGCCCCGGTCGCCGAGGTCGTCACCGAGATCGTCCCGGCCGCCCCCGCGCAGCCGGTCGCCGAGCAGCTGCGCCGCCGCCTGTTCCGTCGCAACCGCGTCGCCGCCTGAGCCCCTTGACACCGTTCGGGACCCCCACGTTGGCTCGGGGTGGCGCCGCTCCGCCCCGGAGCGCGCCCCCCGGACCGGGAGGACCCCGCGCGTGCTGCACCACCCGTCGGACCACGACCTGACCCACCACCGGTGAGCGGGCGCCCCTGGCTCCCGCCCCGACGTCCCCTGCCCGGTCCGGAGGAGACCGCCGCCGCGCTGCGGGAGGTCCGCCGGGTCGTCGCGGAGGGCCCCTTCGACGACACCTGGGAGTCCCTGTCGGGCTACCGGGTCCCGTCCTGGTTCCGGAACGCGAAACTGGGGATCTTCGTCCACTGGGGAGCCTTCGCCGTCGCCGCCCACGGTGACGAGTGGTACCCCCGGGAGATGTACCGCCGCGGCACGGAGATCGCCCGGTTCCACCGCGAGACCTTCGGGGAACCGAGCGCGTCCGCCGACGGGTTCGGCTGGAAGGACTTCCTCCCCCGCTTCACCGCCGAGAACCTCGACGTGACCGACCTCGCCGCCCTCGTGCGCCGCAGCGGCGCGCAGTACGTCGTCCCCGTGGCCGAGCACCACGACGGTTTCGCGCTGTACGACGAACCGCGCACCCGGTGGACGTCGCTGGCCGTCGGTCCCCGACGCGACCTCCTGGACGAGCTCCTCACCGCCGCCGACGAGCAGCACCTCGTCCGCGGCGCCTCCTCGCACCGGGCCGAGCACTGGTTCTACTTCCACCCGGGGACGGGTTTCGACTCCGACGTCCGCGACCCGGAGTTCGCCGACCTGTACGGCCCCGCCCAGCCACAGGCCACCGGCCCCTCGGAGGCGTTCTGCGAGGACTGGCTGCTGCGCACGGTGCGCATCGTCGACCGGTACCGCCCGCAGGTCCTGTGGTTCGACTGGTGGATCGAGCACCCCGCCTTCGCCCCCTGGCTCCGCCTGCTGGCCGCCTACTACTACAACCGGGCCGCGCAGTGGGGTCGAAGCGTCGTGCTGCAGCACAAGTGGTCGGCGTTCCCGCCCGGCACGGCCCTGGAGGACGTCGAACGCGGGACGGTGGCGGGGATCCCGGAACGCCCCTGGCAGAACGACACCTCCGTGTCGCGCACCTCGTGGGGCTGGGTCGAGGGGCACGTGCACAAGACCGTCCCCCACCTCGTCGCCGAACTGCTGGACGTCACCGCCAAGAACGGCTGCCTGCTGCTGAACATCGGCCCGCGGGCCGACGGCAGCGTGGACCCGCGCGAACGTGCGCTGCTGGAGGGTCTCGGGGACTGGTTGGCCGTGAACGGCGAGGCGGTCTACGGCACCCGACCCTGGACGGTGGCGACGGAGGGACCGAACCCCTTCACCGCCGGGTCGTTCACCGACGGGACCCCCGTGGAACCCGGCCCCGAGGACCTGTTCTTCACGACCCGGACCGACGAAGGGGCGGACCTGCTCTACGTCAGCGGGGTCCGGCGCGCCGACGACGGGATCGTCCGGGTGCGGGCCCTCGGCTCCGCGACGGCCCCCGGGGAGCCCCCCGCGACCGTCGAACTCCTGGGCCGGCCGGGGACGTTGGAGGTCGAGCGCACGGACGAGGCCCTCGAGGTCCGGCTGCCCGAGGCGGACCCGGACGCCCTCGGGTTCGCGCTGCGGATGACCTTCCCGCGCGGCGACCGTCCGCACCGCGCGCTGCTCATCCCGGGCTGAGGCCCGCCAGGGACGACGGAACCCCCTCCCCGAGGTGCGGGGAGGGGGTTCCTTGGACCCGGGCCTCAGGCCTTGCGGATCATCTTCACGTTGCAGAACTCCTGCAGGCCGAGCGGGCCGAGCTCGCGGCCGTACCCGGAACGCTTGGTCCCGCCGAAGGGCAGTTCGGCTCCCTCGGCTCCGACGGCGTTGACGAAGACCATGCCGACGTCGAGCGCGTCGGCGACCCGGTCGGCCTGCTTCGGGTCGGTGGTGAACACGTAGGAGCCGAGCCCGAACGGCGTGTCGTTGGCGAGCTGCACCGCAGCGGCCTCGTCGGCCACCTTGTGCACGACGGCGACGGGACCGAAGAACTCCTCGGTGTAGGCCTTCGTCCCCGGCTTCACGTCGGTGAGCACGACCGGCGCGAACGAGGTGCCGTCCTGCTCACCGCGCAGAGCCACGCTCGCACCGTCGGCGATGGCGTTCTCGACCTGGGTGCGCAGGGTCTCGGCCGCGCTCGCGGAGGACAGCGGCCCGAGCGTCGTGCCCTCGGCATTCGGGTCGCCGACCGTCACCTCGGAGAGCTTGGCCACGAACTTCCGCAGGAACTCGTCGTGGATGCCCTCGGCGACGATGAACCGCTTGGCGGCGTTGCAGGCCTGCCCGTTGTTGTCCAACCGGGCCGCGACGGCGGAGTCGACCACCGAGTCCAGGTCGTCGGCGCTCAGGACGATGAACGGGTCGGAACCGCCGAGTTCCAGCACGACCTTCTTGAGGTTCCGCCCGGCCACCTCGGCGACGGCCGCGCCGGCCCGCTCCGAGCCGGTGAGCGACACCCCGCGCACGCGCGGGTCGGCGATGATCTCGGCCGACTGGTCGTTGTCGACGAAGACGTTGACGTAGGCACCGTCCGGCGCGCCGGCCTCGGCGATGAACTCCTCGAGCAGCAGCGCCGAGGACGGGCACTGCGGCGCGTGCTTGAGGACGATGGTGTTGCCCAGCACCAGGTTCGGAGCGGCGAACCGGGCGACCTGGTAGGCCGGGAAGTTCCACGGCATGATCCCGAACAGGACGCCGACGGGGTTGGAGCGCAGGACCGCCGTGCCCTCGCCACCGGCGACCGGCAGCTCCTTCTCGGCCAGCAGCTGCGGGGCGATGTCGGCGTAGTACTCGTAGATGTCGGCGCAGAAGTCGACCTCGCCGATGGCCTGCTCGCGCGGCTTGCCCATCTCGGCGACGATCGCGTCGGCCAGCTCGGCGGCGCGGTCGCGGTGGACCTGGGCGATGCGGCGCAGCAGCGCGCACCGGTCCTCGAGGCTGCGGGAGTCACCCTCGAACGCGGCCTGGGCCCGGGCCAGGGCGGCCTCGATCCCGTCGGCGTCCAGCAGCGGGTAGGGCTCTCCGCGCTCCCCGGTGGTGGGGTTGACGACGGCGAAGGTGGTCACGGTTCTCTCCTCGCGTTCGCGGGACTAGGACACGGCGTCGGGCCTGGCGGGAGTCTGGCCCATGCCCGAACCGGCGGTAAGGGGCACCCCCTCCAGTCCCGCGCCGACGGACTGGGCGGGCTGCACACCCCGACCGCTCAGCCCCCGAGATGCGTGGGGGCGAACAGGTCGAGGTGCTGGGGCAGGACCACGACGTTGGGCCCCTCCTGCCGCCAGGCCCGGGCCAGGGCGCCGGCGAGACCGGCGACGTCGGTGAGCTCGGCGGGCACCCCGAACGCGGCGGCCAGCGCCGGGAAGTCCGGTCGCGCCAGCTCGGTGTGGGTGGCCTCCCCGAACGCCGCCCTCATGTAGTCGCGCAGCACGCCGTAGCCCCCGTCGTCGACGATCAACCAGGTGACCGGGAGGTCGTGCTGGCGGGCGACGGCGAGCTCGGCGATCGAGTACATCGCCCCGCCGTCACCGGAGACGGCCAGCACGCGTCCCCGGCCGGCCGCCGCCCCGCCGAGGGCCGCGCCGTAGGCCCACCCGATCCCGCCCGCCCCCTGCGCGGAGTGGAACGCACCCGAGCGCGGGTCCCAGGCCGACCAGGCCCAGTAGCCGGCGACGGTCATGTCCCAGAACGTCGCGGCGTCGTCCGGGACCCCGTCGCGGATCCCCTGCAGCACCGCCCGTTCCGTCGCGAGGTCCTGCGCGTCGAGCCGGGCCGCGACGGTCGCCAGCGTGGTCGCGACGCGCGCCTCGGCGTCCCCGTCCGGGGCTCGCGCGGTGAGCCGCTCGCGCAACCCGGCCAGGGCCTCGCCCGCATCGGCCGCGATGCCCAGCGCCGGGTGGTTGGACTCCAGCACCCGGGCCTCGGCGTCGACCTGCACGATCCGCCCCCGGGGTCGGAGGGTGAAGTAGTTGCTGGTCACCTCCCCCATCGAGGTCCCGACGACGAGCAGGACGTCGGCGTCGGCGAGGAGCTCGGTGACCGCGACGTCCTCGATCCAGGACTGCAGGGAGAGCTCGTGCGCGAAGGGGAAGGCCCCCTTGCCCCCCGGGCTGGTGACGACGGGCGCGCGCACGGCCTCGGCCACGGCGAGCAGTTCGGCCTCCGCCCCGGCCCGGCGGACCCCTCCCCCGGCCAGGATCGCCGGCCGTCGGGCGCCGGCGAGCAGGTCGGCGGCGGCGTCCAGCAGCTCGGCCCGGGCCGGCGACGGCGACGGGTCGGCCCGGACGTCGCGCACGGTCGGGACGGCGGTGGGTTCGAGGAGGACGTCCTGCGGGATCTCGACCCAGACCGGACCCTGCGGGGCGGTCGTCGCCTCCGCCCAGGCCGCGGTCAGCGCGGAGGGGACGGCCGAGGGCTGGAGGACCGTGCGCCGGGACTTCGTCACGTCGGCGGCCGCGCGCGACTGCTCGTCGAGCTGGTGCAGGTGCCCGCGCCGACGCCCACCGAGGCCCGCCCGGGGGATCTGGCTCACGACGACCACGACGGGGACCGCGGTGGCGGCCGCCTCGGCCAGCCCGGCCAGCGCGGTGAGGGCGCCGGGACCGGTGGACAGGAACAGCACGCTGGGCGAGCCGGTGACCCGCGACCACCCGTCCGCCGCGAACGCCGCGTTGTTCTCGACCCGGGAGCTCACGAACTCCAGGTCGCTGCGGCGCAACGCGTCGAACAGGCCCAGGGCGTGCTGCCCGGGGATCCCGAACACCGTCCGCGCCCCCAGCGCGGTCAGCGTCTCGACGACCAGGTCCCCACCGTTGCGCTGCATGCGCGGGAGTCTTCCACCCCTCCACGGGCCCACCCGCCCGCACCTCCCCGCACGACCCCCCACCTCCCCCCAACCCCACCGTGATCAAGGAATGTCTTCACCCCTGCCCCAGTCGTCACACACCGGGGTGCGACGAGCGGGGCGGATGACGACTCATTCCTTGATCACGGAGGGATTTGTTGGGGGGTGGGGGTGGGTCCGTCAGGAGGTGAAGAGGCGGGAGACCCGGATCAGCGTCTCGACGACGCCGTAGAGCAGGGGGACGCCGACGAGCGCCCATCCCGCGGCGATACGAGCCTTCATGCCCGGCTCCCCTCCTCGGTGCGCTCGGTGCGCGGTTCGTGGAACTTCTCGGAGACGGGTCGGACGAGCAGGTTGGCGACGAAACCGACGGCGAGCAGGCCGACCATGGTCAGCAGCGCGGGGCGGTAGTTCGCGGCCACCAGGGCGCCGGGGGTGCCCTCGGCGTCGAGGAACCCGTTGACGATCAGCGGGCCGGCGATGCCCGCGGCCGACCAGGCGGTCAACAACCGGCCGTGGATGGCCCCGACCTGGTAGGTGCCGAACAGGTCGCGCAGGTAGGCCGGGATGGTGGCGAAGCCGCCGCCGTAGAAGGACAGGATGACCACGGCGAACAGGACGAACAGGGCCGTGCTGGTCTGACCGAACAGGGCCAGCAGCAGGTAGGTCACCAACCCCACCCCGAGGTAGACCATGTAGATGGGTTTGCGGCCGATGACGTCGGAGGTCGAGGACCACACGAACCGCCCGGCCATGTTGGCCATCGAGAGCAGCCCCACGAAACCGCCGGCGGCGGCGACCGCGACGGTCGAGGTCCCGTCCCCCCCGCGGAAGAAGTCCTGGATCATCGGGGCGGCCTGCTCGAGGATGCCGATGCCGGCCGTGACGTTGCAGAACAGGATCACCCAGAGCAGGTAGAACTGCGGGGTTCGGATCGCGTTTCGGGCCGAGACGCTCGCGGTCGTCACCAACGCCTTGCTGCGGATGGTCGAGGGGTCGAACCCGTCGGGCTTCCATCCGTCGGCGGGGACGCGGATGGTCAGGGCGCCGTAGGACATGAACAGCGCGTAGACGACCGCGAAGGTCACGAACAGCATCGCCACGGCCGAACCCGACGGGGTCGAGCCGGTCACCGAGGCGTCGTAGGCGGGGTCGTAGAGGGCGAGCAGCCGGGTCGAGAGCGGGCTCGCCACGAGGGCACCGCCACCGAAACCCATGATCGCCATCCCGGTGGCGAGCCCCGGTCGGTCCGGGAACCACTTGATGAGCGTGGAGACCGGGGAGATGTAGCCGATCCCGAGCCCGATGCCGCCGATGAACCCGTACCCCAGGTAGAGCAGCCACAACTGGTTCGTCGCGATGCCGAGCGCCCCCACGAGGAAGCCGGTGACCCAGAAGAGCGCCGAGGCGGCCATCGCCTTGCGGGGTCCGTTGCGGTCGACCCACGTGCCGCAGATGGCGGCGGACAGGCCGAGCATGACGATCGCGATCGAGAACACGATCCCGATCTGGGTGAGGCTGGCGTCGAAGTGCGCGACGAGCGCGTTCTTGTAGACGCTGGTCGCGTACACCTGGCCGATGCAGAGGTGCACGGCCAGGGCCGCCGGCGGGACCAGCCACCGGTTGAACCCGGGTGGGGCGACGATGCGGTCGCGGTCGAGGAAGGACGGCACGAGCGAGACCTCCGAGATCGGGCCGGCCCGTCACCGGCGACGCTGCCAACACCGTAGGCGGGTTCCGGGCGGCCGCACCCGGAACCCGCCCGCGGCGCTTCCTGCTGCCGGTCAGTCGATGTCGGCGTCCTGGTCGGCGTCCTGGTCGGTACCGCCACCGGGTTCGGCCTGCACGCTGTCGGCGAGGTTCTCGTAGCTGCGGGGATCGATCCGGTCGACGGCCCCCGTGGACACGTCGAGCAGCATCCGCTCGATCCCGGCGACGGTCGCCCGGGTGAACCGTTCGCGCCCGGCCTGGCCGAGGGTCTGGGTCTGGCCGCGGATCTCGAACAGGACCGTCCGGGTGCCGTTCAGGGCGAACGCGGACCGGGCCTGCCCGGGGAGGTCGCGCTCGGGGGCGTGGCCGTAGCGGACCGGGACGTACCCCGCGGCCTCGATCCCGTTCCAGGCCGAGATCGCGAGCTGCCGCGAGCTGTCCTGCGAGTTCTCGTACCCGGCGTACTTGCCGCCCTCCTCGAACTCCCACTCCGGCAGCGGCGGGTAGTCGACCGCGACGTCGATCAGCTCCCCGGTGTCGTCGCGGGCGACGCACGCCCCCTGGTGGTGGATGTCCAGGAACGCGTCGACCCCGCCGTACTGCTCGGCCAGGCCCACGTAGAGGTCGCGCAGGGCCTGGGACTCCGGGTTGATGAAGAAGCCGAACTCCGCGCCGGTGCCCGGGAGGTCGGCCGGGTCGGGCACGTAGTCGAGGTCGGCGTGGAAGTCACGGTTCAGGTCGAACCCGGGGCGGTTCACGTAGTCGTCGCCCTGCTGCACCCGCTGGATGTAGTTCCAGGCGGGCGGGGCCGGGGCCAGCTGGGGGAACTCGGCGACGACGTCGGCCCAGGTGCGGTCGTTGCCGCGCCGGTCGAGCTCGGCGCCGTCGGCGTTGAGCTTGGGCACGGCGACCACGGTGATGCGGTCCAGCATCGCGGCGACCCGCGGGTCGGCGGAGGTCGCGAGATTCTCCAGGACGCGCAGGATCGCGTCCGGCCCGACCTTCTCGTTGCCGTGGATCTCGGCGTTGAGCAGGACGACGGCCTCCCCCGTCCCCACGCTGGCCGACCAGATCTCCCGGTCCTGGTTGGTCCGCCCGATCTCGGAGACGGTGAGCCGCCCCTCGCTGACCGCGGCGATCCGCTGCAGCTCGTTGCCGAGCTCGCGGTGGTCGGTGAACTCGGTGATGGGCAGGGCCCGGATGTCGGTGGTGCAGGGCGGCGGGGCCAACGGGTCGACGTCGGCCCCCGCGGCCGGTGCGGCCACGACGATGCCGAAGGCGGCCACCGGGGCCAGGGCGAGGGCGAGGATGCGTCGCGGCGGGGCGACGGAGCGTGTCCACATCTCCTCGTTCTATGTGGGTTTGCTGTGAATAGTCAATGGATTGTCCATGACCGTTCCGATCTGGCCGCGACCTCGCCGCCGCCGAATTCCTTGATCACGGGGAGGGTTCCTTGATCACGGAAGGAGGTGGGAGGGAGTGGGGAGGGGGTGCGGCGGCTGCCACGATGACGGGGTGAGCACCCTGGACTCCCCCGTCTGGTCGGCCCTGACCGGGGCGCACCGCGGCGGCCACCGCGACCTGGCCCGCGGCGCCGACGTCGGGAGCGGACGGGCCCGCAGCTACCCCGCCGACGTCTGCCCCTTCTCCGCGGTCGCGGACGTGCGCGACCCGGCCGCGTGGGCCGATCTCGCCCACCTCCTCGCCGGGGACCGCCTCGCCGTCGTCCCGACGTTCGACCCCGCCCACGGGGACCCGGTCCCCACCGGCTGGGAGGTCGCGTGGTCCATCCCGGGCGTCCAGCTGGTGGCCGGACCGACGACACCCCCGCCGCCCGCGGAGGACGCGGACCTGCCCGTCCTCGCCCTGGGCGAGGACGACGTGGACGACATGCTCGCCCTGGTCGAGCTCACCCGGCCCGGCCCCTTCGAGCGGCGCACCCGCCTGCTGGGCCCCTACCTCGGTGTCCGGGACCCGGACGGCACCCTCGTCGCCCTGGCCGGCGAGCGCCTGCACCCCGGCGGGGCCGCCGAGCTGAGCGCGGTGTGCACCCATCCCCGGGCCCGCGGCCGGGGCCTGGCCACGCGCCTCGTGCTGACCCTGGTGCGCGACGTCCGTGAACGGGGTGACGTGCCGTTCCTGCACGCGGCCGCCACCAACGCCGAGGCCGTCCGGCTCTACCAGCGTCTGGGTTTCTCGCCGCGCCGTTCCGTCGCCTTCACCGGCCTGCGCCCGCCGTGACACGCCGGGCACGTCGCGACCTGACCCCGCCCCCGGCCGGTCCGTCGGGCGCCGGTGCAGGTCAGCGGCGCGCAGGGCCGGTCGGGAAGGCCCGGAATGACATCCGTGGAAGACAACATGTGGGGCAGCTCGCCGCCCGCACCCACTAGGGGTAGTGTCGTCCTCGTCAGGACGTCGGTCGCGGGGACCGGCGGCACCACGCGGGAGGGACCCTTATGAGCATCACGGTTTTCAGCACCCCGTCCTGCGTGCAGTGCAGCGCGACGTACCGCGCCCTGGACCGCAAGGGCCTCGCCTACGACGTCGTCGACGTGACGACGGACGAGGCCGCGCTCGCCACCGTCAAGAGCCTCGGCTACGTGCAGGCACCGGTCGTGCTGGTCGGTGAGGAGCACTGGTCCGGGTTCCGTCCCGACCGCATCAACGCGCTCGCCGCGCAGCTGGCCGTCACGGCCTGACGTTCCCCGCCGGTCCGGACCGGCGCAACGGCCCCCGGGCCCCCGTGGTGCACGGCACCGAGGGGGCCCGGTGTCATGTCCGGACCGGGTCAGCGGGCGTCGGATTCCGCGCGCAGGAAGTCCTCGAGGACGGAGACGACGAACTCGTGGTCCTCGGCCTCGGGCAGGCCCGAGACCGCGACGGACCCGACGCACCCCACCCCGCGCACGAGCAACGGGAAGGCACCCCCGTGGGCCGCGAACACCCGGGTGTCGAGCCGGGCGTGGGTGTCGAACTCCTCCCCCGCGACCCGGAACGCCGTCCCCACCGCCCAGGAGGAGCGGCCGTACCGGTCGACGACGGCCATCTTGCGGTCCAGCCAGCCGTCGTTGTCGGCCGAGGAGCCGGGCAGGGCGCACCGGAACACCGTGCGCCCGTTGCGCCGGATCGCGACGGCGAACGGCTTGGCCCCGGCCACCGCCCGCTCGCGCAGCAGGCACCCCAGCCGCCAGACCACGTCGTCGTCCAGGCGGTCGAAACGCAGGCGCTGCTCCTGCTCGTCCAGGAGGGCCAGCAGCTCGGCCGCGGCCGGCCCCGTGCTCGCCGCACCCATCACAGGCTCCGCGGGGGGACGTAGGTGAAGTCGCGGTCGTCCTCGGTGATCGGCCGCAGGACGCGCGCCGGGACCCCGACGACCACGACCCCGGGCGGGACGTCGCGGGTGACGACGCTGCCCGCACCGACGACCGAACCGGCACCGATGGTCACCCCGGGCATGATCGTCACGTTGGCCCCGATCCAGGCGTCGGCCTCGATCCGCACCGGCGCGGAGAACTGTCCCCCGGTACGACGCAGGTCCGGGTGCACCGGGTGCCCCGTCGCCGAGATCGTCACGTTGGGCGCGATCATCACGTGGTCGCCGATGTGCACCTCGCCGTCGTCGACCAGGGTCAGCCCGACGTTGGCGTAGACCCCGGTGCCCAGGTGGGTGTTCCGGCCGTAGGCCACGTACACGGGGGGCTCGACCCAGCAGTCGGCGCCCACCGTCCCGAACAGCTCGCGCAGCAACCGGTCGCGGCCCTCCGCGTCACGGTGCGGGCTGGCGTTGAACGCCGACGCCCGTTCCTTGCCGAGGACCCGCTCCTCGGCGAGGGCCTCCAGGCCCGGGCCGTAGTCGACGTAGACCTCTTGCGCCGCCATCCGGCGGCGCACCTCCCGTTCGCGTTCGTCCACGGTCGCAGCCTCTCACCCGGCTCGGTCAGAGCTTGGTCACCGGGGCGTAGCGGAGCAGCAGCCGCTTGGTGCCCTCGTTGCGGAAGTCGATGTGGGCGACGGTCTTGTCGCCCTCGCCCTCGACCCGCACCACGGTGCCCAGCCCGAAGGAGTCGTGGGTGACCCGCTCCCCGGGGGCCAGGCTGATGATGGGGCGCGACCCGGCGCTCGGACCGCTCGCCCGGTTCAGGCGGGCGACGGCCGGCGGGCGGATGTCGCGGGGAACGGCTGCGGCAGAACGTTTCCAGTCGACCAGGGTCATCGGCACCTCGTCGAGGAACCGGCTGGGAGGGCTCTGCTGGGGCGCCCCCCAGGCCGACCGGGTCACCGCCCGGGAGAGGTAGAGCCGCCGCCGGGCCCGGGTCAGCCCGACGTAGGCCAGCCGCCGTTCCTCGGCGAGCTGGTCCGGGTCGGACAGCGAGCGCAGGTGCGGGAAGGTCCCGTCCTCCATGCCGGTGAGGAACACGACCGGGAACTCCAGCCCCTTCGCGGTGTGCAGGGTCATCAGCGTGACCACCCCGCCGCTCTCCTCGGCGTCGGGGATCTGGTCGGCGTCGGCGACCAGCGACACCTTCTCCAGGAAGTCGGTCAGCGTGCCCTCGGGGCTGTCCTCGGAGAACTCCTCGGCCACGCTGACCAGCTCGGAGAGGTTCTCCACCCGGGTCTCGTCCTGGGGGTCGTGGCTCGCGCGCAGCTCGGCCAGGTACCCCGTCTGCTCCAGGACCGCCTCGAGCACGACCGAGGGGGGTTCGCCCGACTCGGCCAGGGTCCGCAGGTCGGAGATCATCGTGGAGAAGGTCTTCAACGCGGTCAGCGAGCGGGTCGCCAGACCGGGCGCCTCGTCGATCCGTTCCAGCGCCTGGGCGAAGGACACGCGCTCCCGTTCGGCGAGCACGACGACCGCGGCCTCGGCCCGGTCCCCGATGCCGCGCTTGGGCACGTTGAGGATGCGCCGGAGGTTGACCGTGTCGTCGGGGTTGGCCAGCACCCGCAGGTAGGCCACCGCGTCCTTGATCTCCTTGCGCTCGTAGAAGCGGGTCCCGCCGACGACCTTGTAGGGCAGGCCGGAGCGGACGAACACCTCCTCCAGCGCCCGGGACTGCGCGTTGGTCCGGTAGAACACCGCGACGTCGGACGGTTTCACCCCGGCCTCGTCCCCGAGGCGGTCGATCTCGGTCGAGACGAAGGTGGCCTCGTCGTGCTCGTCGTCGGCGACGTAGCCGACGATGCGCTCACCCTCCCCCTCGGCCGTCCACAGGTTCTTCGGGCGACGGTCGGAGTTCCTGGCGATGACCTCGTTGGCGGCCGAGAGGATCGTCTGGGTGGAGCGGTAGTTCTGCTCCAGGAGCACCGTCCGGGTGTCGGGGTAGTCCTCCTCGAACTCCACGATGTTGCGGATCGTGGCGCCGCGGAAGGCGTAGATGGACTGGTCGGCGTCACCGACGACGGTGAGTTCCGCGCGCGGGACCGGGCCCTGGCCCGTCCCCACCAGTTCCCGGATGAGGACGTACTGGGCGTGGTTGGTGTCCTGGTACTCGTCCACGAGGACGTGACGGAACCGGCGGCGCCAGTGCTCGGCCACCGCGGGGAACGCCTGCAGCAGGTGGACCGTGGACATGATGATGTCGTCGAAGTCCAGGGCGTTGGCCTGGTGCAGCCGCTGCTGGTACATCGTGTACGCCTGCGCGAGAGCGCGTTCGGTGGGGTTGCCGTCCTCGCCGGAGGCCCGTCGGGCGTAGTCGTCGGGGTCGACCAGCTCGTTCTTGAGGTTGGAGACCATCGCCGAGAACGCGCGCGGCGGGAACTTCTTGGGGTCGAGGTCGAGCTCGCGGGTGACCATGGCCATGAGCCGTTGGGAGTCGGCCGCGTCGTAGATGGAGAACGAGGACCGCATCCCGAGCTCGGCCGACTGCGCCCGCAGGATCCGCACGCAGGCCGAGTGGAAGGTGGAGACCCACATCGCCCCGGCCCCGTAGCCGACCGCCCGCCGCCCCGCGCTCGCCCCGAGCACGTCGCCCGCGAGCGCCGCGACCCGCTCGCGCATCTCGGCCGCGGCCTTGTTGGTGAAGGTGATCGCCAGGATCTGACCGGGCACCGCGCCCCGCTCGGCCAGCAGGTAGGCGATCCGGTGGGTCAGCACCCGGGTCTTCCCGGAGCCGGCGCCGGCCACGATGAGCAGCGGCGACCCGCTGTGGACGACCGCCTCGCGCTGCTGCGGGTTCAACCCCTCCAGCAGGGTGGCCGGGTCGAGGCGGACGGACCCCGCCGCGGGCCCGGACCCGTCCCCGGACGAGGGGCCCGCGGAGCCGCGCGCGCCCGGAGCGGCGGGCGCCCCGGCGGTGGTCGGGGAGCCCAGCGGGAGGTCGTCGAAGAGAGTGCCCATCGTCGGACCAGGGTAGGCGTCCCCTCCGACACCGGCCGACCACCGAGGACTCCGCCCCGGCCACCCCGACCTCATGCCGACCGACCACCGCGGTCGGCGTTGGACCGAACCGGTGGTTGTCCGACCGCGCCGGTAGGCAACCGACCAGATCGGTCGGTCCCTCGGTTACGCTCGACCCGTGAGCCTCCTCCGCCCCACCCGGGAGCAGATCCAGAGCGAGATCGTCGACACCGCCGCCCGGCTGTTCGCCCGGCACGGGTTCGAGCAGACCTCGCTGCAACGGGTCGCCGACGCCGTCGGGTACTCCAAGGCCGGTCTGCTGCACCATTTCCCGACCAAGGAGTCGTTGCAGGAGGCGGCGATCGACTCCTGCCTGCACCTGGTGGACGACCTGCGGGAACGCGCCGAGGGACTCCCCGTCGGCGTCGGACGCGACCGCGCCCTGCTCGAAGGGGTCGTCGACCTGGCCCAGGCCCGGACCGGGCTGGTGTCGCTGCTCATCACCTCCGGGGTCGCCGCGGAGGCCCCCTCGGAGCGGGTCCAGGCCGTCTTCGACGGTCTGGTCCGGTCGTTCGACCCCACGCTGGAGCACGAGCCCGACCCCGGACGCCTGGTGCGGCTGACCGTCGCCCTCGGCGGCATCGCCCTCACCGTCGTCGCCTGCCGCGAGGACCCGGCGATCACCCCCGAGGTCCTCGCCCCCCAGCTGCTGGCCGCCGCCGTCGGCGCGCTCGGCCACCCCACCGTCTGAAAGGACCGCCATGGCCACCCTGCTCCACCGGCTGGGCCTCGCCGCCTTCCGCCGCCGCGTCACCGTCGTCGTCGTCTGGCTCCTCGTGCTGCTCGCCGCCGGTCTCGGCGCGGCCACGCTGTCGGGCAAGACGGTCAGCACCTTCGAGATCCCGGGCCAGGAGTCGACGACCGCCCTCGGCATCATCGACGAGTCGTTCGGGGGTTCCGGGGGCGCCGGGGCCCAGGTCGTCCTGCAGGCCCCCGCGGGCCGCACGGTCCAGGACCCGCAGGTCGCCGGCGAGATCTCCCGGGTCGTGGCGCAGCTGCGCGAGCTGCCCGGCGTCGTCTCGGCGAGCGACCCGCTGGACCCGCAGGCGCCGACCGTGAGCCGCGACCTGCGCACCGTCTACAGCTCGGTGACCTACGGCGTCGCCGCCCCGGCGATCACCGACGCCGAACGGGACGCCTTGACGGCCGCGCTCGCCGACGCCCGGGCGGCGGGACTCACCGCCGAGGCCACGGGCGAGGCGACCCAGGCCGTCGGTCAGATCGGCGGGGTGGCCGAAGGGCTGGGCGTGGTCGCGGCCCTCGTCGTGCTGGCGATCACCTACGGCTCGCTCGTCGCCGCCGGGATGAACCTGCTCACCGCCGTGGTCGGGGTCGGCATCGGGGCGCTGGGCATCGTGACCCTGACGGGGTTCACCGACCTGCAGTCGACCACCCCGGTCCTCGCGGTCATGCTCGGCCTGGCCGTCGGCATCGACTACGCCCTGTTCATCGTGACCCGCTTCCGGCAGGAGCTGCAGGGCGCTGCCGACCCGCGCGATCGCGCCGAGGTCGGGGCCGCGGTGGCGATGGCCACCGGCACGGCGGGTTCGGCCGTCCTCACCGCCGGGATCACCGTGGTCATCGCCCTCGCGGGGCTCTCCGTCGCGGGCGTCCCCTTCCTCACCGAGATGGGCCTCGCGGCGGCCGCGACCGTCGTCGTCGCGGTCCTCATCGCCCTCACCCTGGTCCCGGCCGTCCTCGGGTTCGTCGGGCACCGGGCCCTGCCCCGCGCGGCGCGTCGCGCCGCCCGGCAGCGCGGTGGCCGGCACGTGGCGACAGACCCCATCCGCGGCGGCGGGTTCTTCGCGGGGTGGGCGCGGCTGGTGACCACCCGCCGCTGGCCGGCGCTGGTGGCCGGGATCGCCCTGCTCGGCGTGCTCAGCGTCCCCGTGGCCTCGTTGCAGACCAGCCTCGCGACCAACCCCCCGGAGGGCTCCACCCAGGAGAAGGCGTCCGCCCTGCTCAGCGAGGGCTTCGGCGCCGGGGTCACCGGACCGTTGCTCGTACTGGTCTCGGGGCCGGGTGCCGTCGAGCGGGCCGGGACCGTGCTCGGCGAGGTCCAGGCACTGCCCGGGGTGGCCGCGGCGGTCGGGCCGCAACCCTCCGCCGACGGCACCGCCGCCCTGGTGACGGTCGTCCCCACCAGCGGTCCGACCGACGAGGCCACGACGACGCTGGTCCGCGACCTGCGTCAGCGCTTCGCCGACGACGCGGCCGCGGGGCTCGCCGGGCAGACCCGCAGCTACGTCAGCGGGGTCACCGCCATCAACGTCGACGTCTCGCAGAAGCTCGACGAGGCCCTGCCGGTCTACCTGGCCCTGGTCGTCGGGCTGGCGCTGCTCCTGCTGATCCTGGTCTTCCGCTCGATCCTGGTGCCGATCGTCGGGGTGCTCGGGTTCCTGCTGACCATCGGCGCCTCGCTCGGGACCACGACCGCGGTGTTCCAGTGGGGGTGGCTGAAGGACCTGGTGCTGTCCGACACGACCGGACCGCTGCTGAGCCTGGCGCCGATCATCATCGTCGGGATCCTGTTCGGCCTGGCCATGGACTACCAGGTGTTCCTGGTCGCCCGGATGCACGAGGCCCACGCCCACGGGGTCGCCCCGGTCGACGCCGTGGTGCAGGGCTTCCGGCAGGCCGCCCCGGTGGTCGTGGCCGCCGCCGCGATCATGTTCTCGGTGTTCGCCGGGTTCGTCCCCGAGGGCGACGCGACGATCAAGCCGATCGGGTTCGCGCTGGCCGTGGGCATCCTCGCCGACGCCGTCGTGGTCCGGATGATCGTGGTCCCGGCCGCGCTGGCCCTGCTCGGCCGGGCCGCCTGGTGGTTGCCCGCGTGGTTGCACCGGATGCCGGTGCTCGACGTCGAGGGTGCGGCGCTGGAGGGCAAGCGCGGGGTCGTCGCCGCCTGATCCCACCCCCGCCCCGCTCCCGGCCCCGGTGACACGAGGGGAGATTCCTTGATCACGGGGAGGAAGGGGGGCGGGGCGGCGACGGGGATCAGTGCCGGCGCAGGACCCCGCGGCGACGGGCGGCGAGCAGCAGCAGGCCGCCGGCGAGGACGAGCGCCGCGCCCACCGTGAGCCAGGGCGCGGGTTCGGCGCCGGTGCGGGCGAGGTCGCCGGCGGCGACCGCGGCGGCCGAGGAGCTCGACGACGGGCTGGTCGAGGGGGCCGGGGCGGCCGGGGCCGTGGACGTCGGCGGGTCGCTCGGGACGGGGGCGGGCTGCCCCCCGGCCACGACCTGCGAGCGCGGGGTGAGGTCCGGGGTGAGCGGCTGGTTCTCCGGCAGCCCGAGGTAGGCCGTGAAGACCTCGAGGTCGGTCGAGCCCAGCTCGGTGCGGTCGGTGCCCTCGGCCAGGGTGGTGAAGTTGTCGCCGCCCGCGGCGAGGAAGGAGTTCACCGTCACCCGGTAGGTCGCGGCCGGGTCGAGCTCGACCCCGTCGAGGGTCACCGAACCGATGCGCCGGCCGGCCGGAGCGGCGGGGTCGTAGTTGACCTGCATCCCCCGGGAGACGCCCAGCGCCAGGTAGGGACGCGAAGAACCGGCGGGCTGCCACTGCTCCTCGAGGACCTGCCGGACCTGCGCGCCGGTGAGCGACAGGGTCACGATGCTGTTCGCGAACGGCTGCACCGCAGCGGCTTCGGCGTAGGTGACGACCCCGTCGCCCTCGCCGCCGGAGGCCGCGAAGAGCAGGTCGTCGCGGACCCCGCCCGGGTTCATCAGCGCGAGCTGGGCGCCGGAGGCCTCGGTCTGCTGCAACTGGGCGTCGGCGACCAGGTTGGCCAGCGGGGACTGGGTCCCGCGGTCGTCCTCGGCGTCGTCGCCGGTCCCGACGAAGGCCCGGGTGATGTCGGCGGTGATGCTGCCGACCGGTCGGGCGCCGACCTCGGCGGCCGAGGCCACCGCGGCGTCGACGATGCCCGCGACCTCCGGGTCGCTCGCGAAGCCCTGCACCGGCAGGACCCGGTGGCCCTGGGCGACGACCTCGCCGGTCGCGTCGTCCACGTCGAACTGGATCTGGCCGGCGGCCACCCCGTAGCTCTGCGAGGAGATGACCGGGCGGGCGACCGCCTTGCCCGCGACCGGGAACTCGCAGTCGTAGAGCTGGTGGGTGTGCCCGGAGATGATGGCGTCGACCTGCGGGGAGGTGTCGCGCACGATCCGGCCGAAGGCGCCCTCGGTCCCCACCGTGGCGCAGTCGGTGGCGGCGGAGCCCTCGTGGGCCAGCAGCACGATGACGTCGGCCTCACCGTTGGCCGCGTTCCCGTCGGAGAGCTGGGCGGCGACGGAGTTCGCTGCCGCGACCGGGTCGGTGAAGCGCAGCCGGCTGATGCCGTCCGGGGCGACCAGGCTCGGGGTCTGCTCGGTGACGACGCCGATGAAGCCGACGTCGACACCGTCGATGGTCGTGGTCGAGAAGCCCGGCATCGCGGGGGTGTTGGTGTCGGCCAGCCAGACGTTGGCGCCGAGGTAAGGGAAGTCGGCCAGCGGCGGCTGCCCGTCCGCCCCCGGGGTGCCCTCGACCCCGACGCGGTCGACGAGGTCGGCGTAGCCGCGGTCGAACTCGTGGTTGCCGACGGCCGAGACGGCCACGTCCATCGCGTTCAGCGCCGCGATGGTGGGGGCGTCCTGCTGGACGAAGCTGGTGAAGGTCGAGGCGCCGATGTTGTCGCCGACCGAGACCACCACGGTGTTGTCGTTGTCGGCCCGCATGACGTCGAAGAGGCCGGCCAGCTGGGCCGCCCCGCCGATCGGTGCCCCGTCGTCGGTCTCGTCGGGGGCCTCGAGGCGGCCGTGGAAGTCGTTGAAGGACCCGATCTGGATCTGGGTGCGCCCCGCCTCCGGAGCGGGCAGCAGGACCGGGAGGGTCCCCTCCACGGTGTCGGGCGGGAGGGTGGCGGCACCCGCTCCGGTCGCTCCGAGCATCGAGACGGTCACCCCGATGGTGGCGGCGGCGGGCAGCAGGCGTCGGCGCATGAGTTCTCGTTCTCCACTAGGGGGCCCGGAGGCGGGACTCCGCCGGAGTGTGCCAGGAACTGTGCGGTTGCGAAACGGTCACCGTGCGAACGCTGTGGGATAACGCGCTGACCCGTTCAGGTTCGTAGACGCTGTGCGATCGCGAGACCACGGTGAGCGACACCGACCAGTCCGATCGACGCGGCCTGGGCCAGCGGCACCCAGCGGGCCTCGTCGGTGCTGCCCCCCACGTCGAGCACCTCGGGCACCCGGACGGCCTCGGCGGTGGCCGTGACCAGGATGCGGACCGCGTGGAAGTCCTCCAGGACCCCGCGCGGCGAACGCCCGGTGAAGTGCTCGGAGCCCACCTCGGCCAGGCGCACGTCGCCGACCCGCATCCCGGTCTCCTCGTGGACCTCGCGCACCGCGGCGCGCACGGGGTGCTCGCCGTGGTCGACGCCGCCGCCGGGCAGCGTCCAGCGGCCGGGGCTCGGCGTGCGGGTGGAGAGCCGGGTGAGCAGCAACCGGTCGTCCTCGGAGACGACGACGGCGTAGGCGGCCAGCCGCTGCCGGACGACCGCCTCCCCCGGGACCCCGGCCGGGCGCAGCCGGTCGCGCTCGGCGGGCTCGACCGCGGCGGCCGCGTCCGCCACCAGCAGCAGGTCCGTGGGGTCCACCGGGTCCGCGTGCGCCTCGCCGACCGCGAGGACGAGGTGGACGGTGTGCACCTCGAGGCCCGCGTCGTGCCGGGTCGCGTCACGGACGTCGAGCAGGGCGCCGACGTCGACCGCACCGGGCACCCCCAGCGCCCGACCGGCCGCGACCCCGGGGGTCTCCCCGTGCCGCAGCACCGCCCACGGCAGCGGGGACGCGGGGTCCCGCCCCTCGGCCCGGACGTGCACGACGACCCGTTGCAGGAGCTCCCCGCCCGGACGTGCCCCGACGTTCACCCGCGCTGCAGCAGCCGGACGACGGCAGCGGTGTTGCGGCGCTCGGCGTAGAAGGAGAGGAAGGGGACGGTCCCGGCGAGCGCGGTGAGGATCATCCGCGACCAGCTCCAGCGGACCCGGGTGCCGAGGTCGAAGGTGGAGACCAGCAGCAGGATGTAGAAGGTGCCGTGGATCGGACCGAGCCACTCGCTGATGCCCTCGGCCCCGGGCAGGGCCAGGCCGACGTGACGGAGCAGGCTGTACGTCAGCAGGATCAGGCCGAACCCGGTGATCCAGGCCAGCACGCGGTAGCGCAGCAGCGCCGCCCGCACCTTGGGGATCGAGGCACTGCCCTGGGCCCGCGCACCGGCGCGGGCGGTCTCGTCACTCACCGCTTGGTCAACTCTTCCTGCACGTCGTCCGTCCCCGGGTCTCCGCCCGGCGGCGGCCCCTCGGACCGCTCGGGGGCATCCTCCCGCGCCTCCGCCCGCGCCCGCACCAGGGCCCGGTCGTCGCGGACCGCGCGCCAGCCGACGACGCCCGCGAACAGGGCGAACACCCACCACTGCGCGGCGTAGGCGAGGTTGCGCAGGTCGAGGCGGCGGGTCGCGCTGCCCGGGTCGGCGGGCGGCACCGTGCGCAGCCCGTCGGCCTCCGGGGCGAGACCGTCGACACCCGTGGCCGTGACGTAGGTGTTGGCCACGGGGTAGTCGACCTGGTTCACCAGCTGCGCCGCCGAGACGATCCAGACCTGCCCGGGCGGCAGCGCGTCCTGGGAGGGAGCCCGGTCGGCCCCCTCGGGGGGCTGCACGACCCCCGCGACCTCGACCGGTCCGACCGGCAGCGGCGGTGCGGGGTCGCCGGCCGGGACCCAACCGCGCACGACCGGGATCCCGGAACCGTCGGCCAGCCGGACCATCCCCAGGGCCCAGGCCCCGTCGCGGCCGTCGTCGCGGCGGCCGACGACCAGCAGGTCCAGCGCCGGGTCGAAGGTGCCGCTCAGGGTGACGCGACGCCCGACCTCGTCGGAGGACAGGATCGCCTCGGGGGTCCCCGCCGCGGCGCCGGCGTCCACGACGTCGCCGATCGCGACGACGGGCTTACCGGCCGGCGGCTCCGACACCACGACGTTGCCGCGTTCCCACTGCCAGCCGCCGAGCACGAGGCACACCGCGATCGCCAGCGCCGTCGCGATCGTGATGCCGAGCGTCCGTGACGTCAGCCGCGGCGGCGGCGCGGGTCGCACCGGGGCGTCGGGGGTCGGCGGGGGCACCGGCCCAGGTTACGTCCCGCTCCGACCGCTTCCGCGATCGGGGCGACGAGCGGTAGCGGTCGGGGCGACGGGCCACGGTGGGCCCGGTGCTCCAGCCGGCCCCGGAGGTCCAGCCCCCGGACCGTCGTGAATCCGCACCGACCAGCGGGGCGAGCACCGCCAGGGCGACGAGGAGCCCCAGGACGACCAGCGCGGTCACGAGGTCACCGCCCGACCGCTTTCGCGATCACTCTGGATAGCGCTACTATGTCTTCTCATGTCCGAGAGTAGCAGTGTGGCCCGGGTGGCGGCCACCCTCCGCGAGCTGGTGAAGGACCGGCCGGCCGGGGCGCGGTTGCCCAGCAGCCGCTCGCTGGTCCGCGAGCTGGGGGTGGGCCCGGTGACGGTGCAACGGGCGATCGACCAGCTCGTGGCCGACGGGACCGTGATCACCCGGCCGGGGGCGGGCACGTTCGTCGCCCGGGCCCGGGTCGGCGGGCCGGCCGACACCGGGTGGCAGCGGGTCGCCCTGGGGGCCTCCCCGGTGCAGGCCTCGGGTGCGCTGGAGGCCCTCTCGGCCCCACCCGTCGACTGCCTGGACCTCTCCCGCGGGTACCTGGACGTCGGGCTGCAACCGACCTCGCGCCTGGCGGCGGCCGCGGCCCGGGCGGCGCGGCGCCCGCAGGCCTGGACGGTGCCACCGCCCAGCGGGCTGCCCGAGCTGCGGACGTGGTTCGCCCAGCAGGTCGGGGCCGAGGCGGAGGACGTCCTGATCACCCCCGGCGGGCAGGGGGCGCTCTCCACCGTGCTGCGGTCCCTGGTCCCCGCCGGCTCCCCCGTCCTGGTCGCCGAACCGGGTTACCCCGGGGTGATCTCGTTGCTGCGCAGCGCCGGGCTGGTCCCCGTGGCGGTCCCCACCGACGCGGGCGGGTTGCGACCCGACCTGCTGGAACGGGCCTTCGCCACGACCGGGTCCCGGGTCCTCTACGTGCAACCCACCTTCGCCAACCCCGACGGGCACGTCCTGGCGGCCGACCGCCGCGGCCCCGTCCTGGCGGCGGCCGCCGCGGCCGGGGCCTTCGTGGTCGAGGACGACTACGCCCGCTTCCTCGGCCACACGAGCACGCCGCCGCCCGCGCTGCTGCGCGACGACACCGACGGCCGGGTCATCACGATCAACTCGCTGACCAAGGCCGCCGCCCCGTCGCTGCGGGTGGGCTGCGTCGTCGCGCGGGGGCCGGTCATGCAGCGCATCCGCGCGCTGCGCATCGTCGACGACCTGTTCGTCCCCCGCCCGTTGCAGGAGACGGCCGTGGAGCTCGTCACCGGTGCGGGGTGGAACGCGCACCTGCGCTTCCTGAGCGCGACCCTGGGCGAACGGATGACGGCGCTGACCACCGCGCTCGCGATCGAGCTGCCCCAGTGCGGGTTCACCCGGCCGCAGGGCGGGTTCTCGCTGTGGCTGGAACTGCCCCGCGGGGTCGACGACGCGGACCTCGCCCGGCGAGCCGAGGGCGCGGGGGTCGCGGTCGGGGCCGGGCGGCACTTCGTGGTCGCCGAGCAGGACACCGCCCACCTCCGGCTGTGCGTCGCCGGCGTCGACCTCCCCCGGATCGCCGACGCGGTGCAACGGCTCGCCTCGGCGTTCTGAGCGCCTCAGCGCGGGGAGGGGCTCACTCCCACTCGATGGTCCCCGGCGGCTTGCTCGTGACGTCGAGGACGACCCGGTTGACCTCGGGGACCTCGTTGGTGATGCGGGTGGAGATCTTCTGCAGGACGTCGTAGGGCAGGCGCGTCCAGTCGGCGGTCATCGCGTCCTCGGAGGAGACCGGGCGCAGGACGATCGGGTGGCCGTAGGTCCGCCCATCGCCCTGGACGCCGACCGAGCGCACGTCGGCCAGCAGGACCACCGGGCACTGCCAGATGTCGCGGTCCAGGCCCGCCGCGGTGAGCTCGGCGCGGGCGATCGCGTCGGCGGCGCGCAGGATCTCCAGGCGCTCGGGGGTGACCGCGCCGACGATGCGGATGGCCAGCCCCGGACCAGGGAACGGCTGGCGGTAGACCATGGCCTCGGGCAGGCCCAGCTGCAGCCCGACCGCGCGGACCTCGTCCTTGAACAGCGCCCGCAGCGGCTCGACCAGCTCGAAGGCCAGGTCGTCGGGCAGACCGCCCACGTTGTGGTGGCTCTTGATGGTGGCCGCGCCGGTGCCCCCGCCGGACTCGACGACGTCGGGGTACAACGTCCCCTGGACGAGGAACTTCACCTCGTGACCGGCCCCCGGGTCCTCGGCGGCGACCTGCGCGACGACGTCGCGCGCGGCCTGCTCGAAGACGCGGATGAACTCCCGGCCGATGATCTTGCGCTTCTGCTCGGGGTCGGACACCCCGTCGAGGGCGTCCGCGAACCGCTGCACGGCGTCGACGACGACGAGCTTGACCCCGGTCGCGGCGACGAAGTCCTGCTCTACCTGCTCGGCCTCACCGGCCCGCAGCAGCCCGTGGTCGACGAACACGCAGGTCAGCTGGTCGCCCACGGCCCGCTGCACGAGCGCCCCGGCCACCGCGGAGTCCACGCCGCCGGACAGCGCGCAGATGACCCGACCGTCGCCGATCTGGGCCTTGATGCGGGCGATCTGCTCCTCGATGACGTTGCCGGTCGTCCAGTCCGGCGTGATCCGGGCCCCGTCGCGCAGGAAGTTGACGAGCACGTCCTGACCGTGGGTGGAGTGCTTGACCTCCGGGTGCCACTGCACGCCGTAGAGGCTGCGGGCGGTGTCCTCGAACGCCGCGACCGGCGCACCCGGGGAGGAGGCCACGACGGAGAACCCGTCCGGGGCGATGGCGACGGAGTCCCCGTGCGACATCCAGACGTTCTGCTCGGCCGGCTGGTCGCGCAGCAGGACCGACTCCCCCGACAGGGTGGCCGGGGTGCCGCCGTACTCGCGCACCCCCGTGCGGGCGACCTCGCCCCCGAGGGCGGCGGCCATGGCCTGGAACCCGTAGCAGATGCCGAGGACCGGGATCCCGGCCTCGAACAGCGCCGGGTCGACCTGCGGGGCGCCCTCGGCGTACACGCTGGCGGGACCCCCGGACAGGATCACCGCGGCCGGGTTCTTGGCCAGCAGGTCCGCGACCGGGGCCGTGGAGGGCACGATCTCGGAGTAGACGTCGGCCTCGCGCACCCGGCGGGCGATGAGCTGGGCGTACTGGGCGCCGTAGTCGACGACCAGGACGGGCCGGTGCTGCCGCTCGGCGGCCTCCTCGGCGGGGAGCTCGGTGGGGTTCTCGGGCGCGTTCGGCGTCACGCCCCTCAGGTTATCGGCTGCCGAGAGCCGCGAAGTCGACGCCGGTCCACTCCACCGACCGCGCCCAGAGCCAGGCCGCGGCCGACGGGTCGTAGCCGTGCGGGGCGGCGGGGACGTGCACCGGGAAGCCGCGCCACTGCATGAAGCCGTCGGGTCCGAAGAACTCCCCGCCGAGCAGATCCGGCTCGGTCGCGGCGCGTTCCAACGGCCAGGCGGCGACGTCGGAGGGATGACCCAACGCCTTGTTGACCACCCCGCCGAGTTTCTCCCCGAGCTTCGACCCGCCCAGCGGGGTCGACTTCCACAGGTTGGTGTCGGAGACCCCGGGGTGCGCGGCCACCGACGTGATCGGCGCCCCCGCCGCCCCGGCCCGCCGGTTCAGCTCCAGCGCGAAGAGCAGGTTCGACAGCTTCGACTGCCCGTAGGCGTGCCACTTCGAGTACGACGTCTCGGACTGGTAGTTCTCCCGGTCCAGCGGGTTGAACCGGTGGGCCACGGAACTCACCGAGACCACCCGGGCCCCGTCGCCGGCCAGCAGCGCCGGGAGCAGCCGACCGGTGAAGGCGAAGTGCCCCAGGTGGTTGGTGCCCACCTGCAGCTCGAAACCGTCGGCGGTGCGCGACAACGGCGGCACCATCACCCCGGCGTTGTTGACCAGGACGTCGATGCTGGACCGGTTGTCCAGGACGATGTCGGCGGCCCGGCGCACGCTGGCCAGGTCGGCGGTGTCGAGCTGGACGACCTCGGCCCGGGCCCGGCGCCCGGAGTCGGCGACCTCGGCGTCGAGGCGGGCCAGCGCCGCCCGGGCCCGCTCCGCGTTGCGGCAGGCCAGCAGGACGTCGGCCCCGCGCCGGGCGAACTCCGTCGCGACGTGGAACCCCAGGCCCGAGTTGGCCCCGGTCACCAGCACCGTGCGCCCGCTCTGGTCGCCCATCGCGTCGGGCGTCCACGCCCCCGCACCCACCGCCGTGCCCGCCCCGGTCGTCATGGTCGCCTCAGTTCGATCGCTGGTAGGGGGACACGACGACCTCGACGCGCTGGAACTCCTTGAGGTCGGAGTAGCCGGTCGTGGCCATGGAGCGACGCAGCGCGCCGATGAGGTTGGTCGTGCCCTCGGCGGCGCGGCCCGGCCCGTTGAGGATCTCGCCCAGCGAGGCGACGGTGCCGACGTGCACGCGCTCGCCGCGCGGCAGCTCGGCGTGGTGCGCCTCCGGGCCCCAGTGCCAGCCGCGCCCGGGGGCCTCCTGCGCGCGGGCGAGGGCCGCCCCGAGCATGACCGCGTCGGCCCCGCAGGCCACGGCCTTGACGATGTCGCCCGAGGTGCCCACCCCGCCGTCGGCGATGACGTGGACGTAGCGCCCGCCGGACTCGTCCATGTAGTCGCGGCGGGCCGCGGCGATGTCGGCGACCGCGGAGGCCATCGGCGCGTGGATGCCGAGCGTGGCCCGGGTCGTGGAGGCCGCCCCGCCGCCGAAACCGACGAGGACGCCGGCCGCACCGGTCCGCATGAGGTGCAGGGCCGCGGTGTAGGTCGCGGCCCCGCCGACGACCACGGGGACGTCGAGCTCGTAGATGAAGCGCTTGAGGTTCAGGGGTTCGCTGGAGCTGGAGACGTGCTCGGCCGAGACCGTCGTCCCACGGATGACGAACAGGTCGACCCCGGCGTCGACGACGACCTTCCAGAACTCCCGCGTGCGCTGCGGGGACAACGCCCCGGCCACGGTGACCCCGGCCTCGCGGATCTCGGCGAGCCGCGCGGTGATCAGCTCGGCCTTGACCGGCTCGGCGTAGATCTCCTGCATCCGACGGGTCGCGACGGCCGGGTCGAGGGTCGCGATCTCGGCCAGCAGTGGCTGCGGGTCCTCGTAGCGGGTCCAGAGGCCCTCCAGGTCGAGCACGCCGAGGCCGCCGAGGCGCCCCAGCGCGACGACGGTCGCCGGGGAGGCCACGGAGTCCATCGGCGCCGAGAGCACCGGGATCTCGAAGTGGTAGGCGTCGATCTGCCAGCTCGTCGAGACCACCTCCGGGTCCCGGGTACGCCGGCTCGGGACGACGGCGATGTCGTCGAAGCTGTAGGCGCGCCTTCCGCGCTTGCCACGGCCGATCTCGATCTCCTGCACCGCGACAGGCTATCGGGCCGCGGGCGCCCCGCCCCGCGCGTCCTCCACCCGGTCGGTCCGACGGCTCCCGGCCACCACCGCGGCCAGCAGCAGCACGCCGACGGCCCCCGGCACGCTGCGGTAGGTGAAGAACGCGTGCACCTGGGAGTGGTTGCTCAGCAGGCAGTACCAGGCCGGCACGACCAGCGCGGGCAGGCCGAGGACCACGAACGTGACGAGTGAACGGGGACCGTGCCGGCGCAGCCCGAGCGCGAGGGCGACGAGCACGACGACCGCACCGGCCAGGAGGACCGGAACCGCGGTGGGCATCGTCTGCAGCCAGTACCCGACGTTGGCCCGCAGCCCCGCCCCGAAGGCCTTCGACACCTCCCCGCCGCCGACGCGGTACCCCGCCACCTCGCCGACCTTGCCGAACACCTCCGGGCCCTGGACCGCGGCGGCGATCACCCAGCGCGAGACCCAGGTGAAGGCGAAGGCGAAGGGCCACACCGCGCCCGTCGCGAGGACCGTGCGCAGGGTCCTCCCGGGCGAACCCCACCGGCTCTGGACGACCGCGCCGGCGGCGGCCACCGACAAGGCCCAGGCCATCGGCGGGACGGTGAGCAGGTCGACGTAGCAGAACAGCGCGGCCCCCGCGGCGACGCCGAGCACCGCACCGCGCACCCCCCGGGTGGCCCCGACGACGGCGAGTGCCACCCCGGCCGCGACCGCCGCGAGCGCCAAGGCGTGGCTGAACGCCGTCGCGGGCATGGCCATGACGTTGGAGGACAGGACGAGCGGGGCGAGCAGGGCGGTCGCCGCCGTCGCGCCGCTGCGCCGGGCCAGGGCGAGGAAGGCCGCGAGCCCGGCCAGCGCGAACAGACCCCCGACGACGAGCCGGACCCCGGCGACGTCGGTGACCGCGAGCAGCGGACGGGTGAGCACCGAGTACCCGCTCCAGTAGCGGTAGTAGCCGGCCGGTTGGACCAGCCGCTCCCCCGCCGCGAGCCGGGCGATCTCGGCCGCGCCGCCGTCGCAGGCCGAGAGCCGCGGCCCACCGGTCGCCCGGTAGAAGACCGAGCGCGGGTCGTCCGGGGAGCTGACCCCGTAGCCCAGCAGCACGCACTCGGTGAAGCGGTCGGCGATCCCGCCGAACCCGTCGGAGGTGTAGGAGGGGCCGTAGTCGCCGCTGTCCACGGCCGCGGCGAGGTGGTCGATGATCGGACGGTTGGGGACGGCCTGGGCGGCGACGAGGAGGCCGAGGAAGACCGCCTGCAGGGCCAGCAGCCCGGCGAGGAGACCGAGCAGGAAGCGGACCGCGGCCCGCGGCCCGGAGGTCGGGCGCGACCTCATCGGGTCCGCACCGCCCCCTGCTGCCGGGCGGAACCGCCGCGTTCGTCCAGGGCGTGCGAGCCCGGGTGCTGCAGGTAGGCGAGGCGGGCGGCCTCGTCGGCGGCCCGGTGCACGGCGTCGAGCACGACCCCGATCGCCGCGACCAGCACCGCCATCAGCATGGCGGCCGAGGCGGCGATGGCCGTCGGGAAGCGCGGGACCAGGCCGGTGTCGAAGAACTCCAGGACGACGGGGACGCCGAGGGCCAGCGACAGCACGGCGAGCAGGCCGCCGACGGCCGCGTGCACGGCCAGGGGCCGCTCGAACCGGGCCAGGCGGGCGATCAGGCGCAGGATGGCCCAGCCGTCGCGGTAGGTGCGCAGCTTGGACTCCGACCCGTCGGCCCGGTCGCGGAACCCGATGGCGACCTCCTGCTGCGGCACCCGCAGGTTCACGGCGTGCACGGTCAGCTCGGTCTCGACCTCGAACCCGCGCGAGATCGCCGGGAACGACTTCACGAAGCGGCGCGACATGACCCGGTACCCCGACAGCATGTCGGTCACGCGCTCGCCGAAGACGGCCGAGACGACGCCGTTGAGGAAGCGGTTGCCCGCCTCGTGGCCCTTGCGGTACGCGGTGCTCGAACTCGCCCGGCGCACGCCGACGACGTGGTCGAGGCCCTCGGCGACCAGCAGCCGGACGAGTTCCCCCGCCCCGGAGGCGTCGTAGGTGTCGTCGCCGTCGAGCAGGACGTAGACGTCGGCGTCCACGTCGGCGAAGGCGCGGCGGATGACGTTGCCCTTCCCGGGACGCGGCTCGCGCCGCACGACCGCCCCGTGCGCGCGGGCGACCTCGGCCGTGGCGTCGGTGCTGCCGTTGTCGTAGACGTAGACGACGGCGCCGGGCAGGGCCGCGCGCACGTCGTCGACCACCGTCCCGACCGCGGTCTCCTCGTTCAGGCAGGGCAGGACCACGGCGATCCGCACCCGGTTCCCCTCGTCCTCGGGTGCAGGCATGGTGGCGAGGTTAACCGTGGACGGGGTCCGTCCCGGGGCGACCCGCCCCGGGCGGGACCGTCAGCGACGACCGCTGTAGTTGGGTGCCTCGACCGTCATCTGGATGTCGTGGGGGTGCGACTCCTTGAGACCCGCCGCCGTGATCCGGACGAACTTCCCGGTGCGCTGCAGGTCGGGGATGGTCCGGGCGCCGGCGTAGAACATCGACTGGCGCAGCCCGCCGACGAGCTGGTGGGCGACCGCGGCGAGCGGCCCGCGGTAGGGCACCTGACCCTCGACGCCCTCGGGGACGAACCGGTCGTCGGAGGCCACGTCGTTCTGGAAGTAGCGGTCCTTGGAGAACGAGCGGCCGCCCTGCCGGGTCTGCTGGGCCCCCAGGGAACCCATGCCGCGGTAGGACTTGTACTGCTTGCCGTTGATGAAGACCAGGTCGCCCGGGCTCTCGTCGCAGCCGGCCAGCAGCGAGCCGAGCATGACGGTGTCGGCCCCGGCCACCAGGGCCTTGGCGATGTCCCCGGAGTACTGCAGACCGCCGTCGCCGATGACCGGCACGCCGGCCGGGCGGGCGGCCTTGGCCGCCTCGTGGATCGCGGTGACCTGGGGGACGCCGACCCCGGCCACGACCCGGGTGGTGCAGATCGAGCCCGGGCCGACCCCGACCTTGATCCCGTCCACCCCGGCGTCGACGAGGGCCTGCGCAGCGGCCCGGGTCGCCACGTTGCCCCCGACGACGTCGACGTGGGCGGCCGCCGGGTCCTTCTTCAGCCGGGCGATCATGTCCAGCACGGCCTTGGAGTGCCCGTGGGCCATGTCGACGACGAGCACGTCGACCCCGGCCTCGACGAGCCCCATCCCGCGCTTCCAGGCGTCCTCGAAGATGCCGATCGCGGCGGCGACGCGCAGCCGACCGTCCTCGTCCTTGGTGGCCAGGGGGTACTGCTCGCGCTTCGTGTAGTCCTTGACCGTGATCAGGCCGGTGAGCCGACCGGCGTCGTCGACGATCGGCAGCTTCTCCACCTTGTGCCGGCGCAGCAGCTGCATGGCCTCCTCCGAGGTCACGCCCTGGCGCGCGGTGACCAGCGGGGTCGGCGTCATGACGTCGCGCACGAGGCGGGTGAAGTCGTCCTCGAAGCGGAGGTCGCGGTTGGTGACGATGCCGACGAGCACGCCCTGGGCGTCCACGACCGGGACGCCGGAGATGCGGTAGCGCCCGCACAGCTCGTCGACGTCGGCCAGCGTCGCGTCCGGGGTCGTGGTGACCGGCTGGGTCACCATGCCGGACTCCGAGCGCTTGACCAGGTCGACCTGGGCGGCCTGCTCCTCGGCGGACAGGTTGCGGTGCAGCACCCCGAGGCCACCCTGGCGGGCCATCGCGATGGCCATCCGGGCCTCGGTGACGGTGTCCATCGCCGAGCTGAGCAGCGGCATGCGGAGGGTGACGCGCTTGGAGACGCGCGAGGACGGGTCGACGTCGGAGGGGATGACGTCGGACTCGCCGGGTAGCAGCAGCACGTCGTCGTAGGTCAGCCCGACGAACCCGAACGGGTCGTGGGACCCCGTCGTCGCGGCGGCGGGAACGGCTCCGGGGGTCAACTCGCTCACCCTGACGATGCTAGGCCCTGTCCGGCGGGTCGTTGCCACCACGACCCCGTCGGGAGGACGGGCCCGGCGCCGGGCTCAGACGAGCCCGACGCTGCCGGGCAGCGGGGTGACGACCGGGTCCGGCAGCGGGACCTCGACCCCGAGGTCGCCGTCCACCGGGGTGGGCACGACGGGGTCGACCGGGGCGGTCACCTCGACCGGCAGCGGGGTCGGGTCCACGTCGGGCAGCGGCACGACCACGTCGCCGGGCTCGACGACCGGCACGGGCTCGGGCGTGGGCAGCGGCGGCAGGGCGACCCCCGTCGGCGGCACCTCCGGCGCGGGCGGCGGGACCTCTTCCTGCGCCGGGGTCTCGACCGGGGTCTCCCCCGGCGTCGGCAGCTCCGGCGGCAGGGACTCCACCGGGGTCTCCGGACGGGTCGGCTCCGGCGTCGCGGTCGGCGGGTCCGTCGGGTCCGGCGTCGTGGTCGGCGGCTCCGTCGGGTCCGGCGTCGTCGTGGGCGGGTCGGTCGGGTCCGTCGTCGGCGGCGTGGTCGTCGGCGGCGGCTCGGTCGTCGGCGTGCCGACCCCACCGGTCGGCGCGGGCGAGACCGGGGTGCCGTCCGGGGTGGTCGCGACCGGGGCGGTCGGCTCCGGGGCCGGCTCACCGGTCGGGGTGGCCACGGGGCTGCTCGGCCGCGGGGTGAACGGCGCGCTCGGGCTCGCGGTGGGCGACAGGGGCGCGTAGGGCCCCGGCGTCGCCGACTGCGTGATCCCGGCGATGATCACGTCGGTCAGGGTCTGCGGGGTCTGTGCCGGGGCCGGGGCCGCGGTCGGCAGCACCTCCAGGCCGGCGGCGGTCTCCTCGGAGATCTCCCCGCTGACGGCCAGGTCCGTGGCGGCCGCGTTCACGGTCTCCAGCAGCAGGCCGAGCGCGGTCGGGTCCTCACCGAGCAACCCGCCCTGGATGAGACCCGGGTCCCGGCTGGCCGCGTCGAGCTGCTCGGCGACCGCGGCCACCTGCGCCTGCGCCCCCGCGACGTTGCCCACGCTGGCCGAGACCTTGGCGCGCTGGACGACCTTGATGACCCGCTCCTCGGGAGAGCCCGCGAAGAACTCCAGGATGGGGGCCGGGACGCTCGGGCGGGCGGCGTCGGCGCTCGCGCTGACCCGCTGGGTCAGCGTTCCGAGGGCGTCGGTGCTGGTCGAGGCGGCCGCGGCGGTGCCGGCGAAGAGCCCGACGATCGCGCAGGCCGCCGCGGTCCCGCGCCCGAAGGTCTGCAACGCGCTGCGGCGCGCGACCAGCACGCGGGGGGCGGGCACCTCCACGGGTGCGGCCTCGTCGGCCTCGGCGGCGGGCAGCTCGACGACGACGGGGCGGGCCCCGGCCGTGAAGGGGTCGGAGAACAGCGCGAAGCCGTGCAGCAGGCGGCCGACCGGGTCCTGCAGGTCGGCGTCGGTGGACTCGTGGCTGCCGAGGCGGTCCAGCAGGGCGTCGGTCTCGAGGAGGTCGGGCACCGAGGGGCCACCCTCGGCGACCGAGCGGAGGTGCCCGCGGCGCCGGGGACCCGTGGTCGGACCCGTCACGTCGCTCACGACGACACCCGCAAGGAGGCGTCGTCCATGGCGATCTTGCGCAGACGCTGCATCGCCCGGTGCTGGGCGACGCGCACGGCTCCGGCGGTCATGTCGAGCGACTTCCCCGTCTCCTCGGCGGACAGGCCTGCGCCGACCCGCAACGTGATGATCTCCCGCAGCTTCGCGGGGAGATGGTCCAGCAGGCGCCCCACCGTCTCGGCGTCGAAGGCGTCCAGGGCGAGCTGCTCCGGACCCGGTTCGTCGCTGACGGTGTCGGGGACCTCGTCGGTGGGCACCGGGGTGCGGTAGGCGGCCCGCTGCGCATCGGCGACCTTGTTGGCCGCGATGCGGTACACGAACGCCTCGAACGGGCGACCCGTGTCCTTGTAGCGGGGCAGAGCCGTCAGCACGGCGATGCACACCTCCTGTGCCGCATCCTCTGCGGCCTGATCGGCTCCGGGCAGACGCCCGAGCCGAGCCCGGCAGTAACGGTGGACCCGGCGTCGCACCGCTTCCAGAAGGTCGGCGACGGCGCCCTGATCCCCCATCAGGGCGCGCGTCGCCAATTCCTGGAGCCCCCCGGCATCCACTGGGGTCATCGCCCGACGCCCTGCGGGCGTTACACCGGAGTTCGCCCCTTCTGTGACTGCTGGTGAGGAGACATCTACCGAGTGTTCGCCCTCGAGGTCGTCCGGAGCGTCGTCGAGCACCGCGACCCCCCCGTCGTGCGGGACGGGGGCGAGTCCGGCCGGGCCGTCGACGGGGTCGTCGAGGTCGCGGAGGTCCCCCGCCACCCGCCCATCGGCGAGCACGGGGGGACCGCCGGCGTCGCCTCCCCCGGGGTTCACGTCTCTACCGTACGAGACGGGGACCCACCGCTGTCCCGGCAATCGGGCGACGCCGGGTCGGCGCGCTCAGCGCACCAGGCCCCAGCGGAAGCCGACGGCCACCGCCTGGGCGCGGTCGGCCGCCTCCAGCTTGCGGAACAACCGACGCGCGTGGGTCTTGACGGTGTCCTCGGACAGGAACAGCTCCCGCCCGATCTCGGCGTTGCTGCGCCCGCGGCTCATGCCCGCCAGCACCTGTCCCTCGCGCTCGGTGAGGGCCGGGGCGCGACCGGTCATCACGACGCGGTCCTGCCCCTGGGTGCGACGGCGCGAGACCTCCTGCAGCGACTGCAGGACCGCGGTCGCGAGCTCCTCGCGGGAGACGTCCTTGACCAGGTACCCCCGGGCGCCGGCGGCGACCGCGCGGGCCACCCCGTCGCCGTCCTCGGCCATGGTGGCCATCAGGACGTTCGCCTCGGGGTGCCGGGCCAGCAGCCGACGCGCGGCCTCCACCCCGCCGATCCCGGGCATCCGGACGTCCATGATGACGAGCGAGGGCCGTTCGACCGGCCACCGCGTGAGAGCTTCTTCCCCCGAGGACGCTCCGACGACCCGGGTGACACCCGGGACCGCCGCGACGAGTCGTCGCATGGCCTCCCGAGCGAGCGGCAGGTCGTCGCAGACCAGAACCGTAGCCACTGTTACCTCTTCCCTGTGGTGTGGCCCGAGCCGTCCGTGGCTCGGGTTGTCGCGCCCCAGCGGGGCGCCACAGCAGAAGATGTCGGCAGGACCACCCGGCGACCTGAGCCTCGGAGGGCCACCGGGTTCGGCCGGTGCCGGCGGCGCTTCAGGCGCGGACGGCCGAGGCGCAGCGGGCAACGGCCTCGGCGAGGTTCTTGGCCCGGACGGCCCCCGCGCGCACCGCGGTGGTGGTGGCCGCGGCGACCGTCGCGGCGGCCCAGCCGGAGCCGCTCAGGACCACGAGCGGGGCGGGTCGGACGGCCAGCAGCGAGAGCAGGCCGTCGTGCGGGGGCACGTCGTCGGCGCCCTCGGCGTGCAGCAGGACCGCGGGGGGCGTGCTGCGCCGCACCGCGGCCGCGAGCATCCGCCCCGGGGCCCCCACGCCGGCGCAGCGGGAACCGAGGCCCAGTTCGGCGAGCGCGAGGGCGGCCAACGGCACCACGGGCGAGGCCGGACCCGAGACGAGGACGGCGCGGGGCCCGGCCGGAACCGACTGACCGGCGACCGCGGCGTTCACCTCGGCGGCCGCCGTGGGCCCGCCCGTCAGGACGCGCTCGGCGAGCTCCTCGTCCCACGCACGGGCCGCGCCGAGCCGGGCGACGGTCTCGCGGATCCCCCGGACGACCTCGGGGTCCGGACCGGTGGTCGCGACGGGGCCGCTCCGGGCGCCGGACGCCCGGGGGGCGGTCGCGTGGGGGGCGGCCGCCCGGGCGGCGGGGGGCGGCGTGGACGCGGCCGGCCTCGGGGGAACGGGATCGGTGGCCGTCCCGTCCACGGTCGGGAGGCGGTCGCCCAGGTCGGCGACACCGGCGGTCCCGGCGAGACCCAGGAGTCCGAGCTCGGTGTCCGGGCCGACCACCGCGGCCGCGTCGGTCATCGCCGCCTGCACGACGGCGGGGGGGATGGTGGCGACCTCGGCCAGGGCGAAACCCCCGGCGGCGACGGACGTGGTGGCCGCGATCCCGGCCGCCTCCCCCGGGGGCAGGCCCTCGAGGGTCAGCCGCCGCATGACCACGAGGCGGGCGATGTCGGTCGCGGAGTAGCGGCGGTGCTCCCCGGCGGTGTGCTCGGAGGGGCCCAGGCCGTAGCGGCGGTCCCAGGTGCGCAGGGTCGCGGGCGCGACTCCCAGGCGCTTGGCGACGGCGGCGACGGTCAACGTCAACCGGGCCCCGGACGCCCCGGCACCGCGCGCGGACGGAGCGGGACCGTCGGCGGCGCTCCCGGCGGGGGACGACCCGGCAGGGACCGGCTCGACGTCGGAGGAGACGCCCGAGGGGACCGACGAGGACGGGGACACCCTCAGATCGTGACAAGTCCGCGGCCGGAGTGCCACACGACGGGCCGGACCGGGCCGCGGTCGCGGAGCCTCGACCCCGTCGGGCGGCTGCGCGCCGGTTGTTCAGGGGTTGTTCATGCAGGTCAGCGACGTGCCCGTGCGAACTCGCCGCCGCTGTGCTGCGACCGGGGGGCCGACCGGGCGAACCACCTCTGAAGAAGTTCTGCCCAGGGGCTTGAACAACTCCTGAAGCGGTTGTAGCGTCAACCTCACCGAACTTCCCGGGGCTGTGAACAACAGGCACCCGGACCGAGCACCACACGACTGGAGCCCACCATGGCCGAGATCTCCCGCCTCCCCGGACCCGTCGCCGACATCTGGGAATGGCAGCTTGACGGCTCCTGCCGCGACGCCGACCCCACCCTCTTCTTCCACCCCGAGGGCGAGCGTGGCCCGGCCCGCCGCAACCGCGACGCCGCCGCGCAGGCCGTGTGCGCGAGCTGCCCCGTCATGCAGATGTGCCGGGAGCACGCCCTCAAGGTCCGCGAGCCCTACGGGGTGTGGGGTGGGCTCACCGAGGACGACCGTGAGGCGATCTACGCGGGTGAACGTCGCCGTTCGTTGCGCGTCGCCAGCTGAGCTGCTGGTCCGACGACGGCGGGCTCGACCCGCCCAGGAAGCAGGGCCCGGACGCCGTGGTGCGGCGTCCGGGCCCTTTCCGTGTCCGCTGCCACCGGTGGTCGTGGCCCGGTGGCGGTGACCACCCGTGGACCGGGACGACGAACGGCCCGCCCCCACCGGGGACGGGCCGTTCGTCGATCAGGTGGGGCTCAGTGGCCGTGCCCGTGGCCGTGGCCACCGGCGGCCGCCGGCTCCTCCTCCTTCTTGTCCACCACGAGGGTGTCGGTGGTCAGGACCATCGACGCGATCGAGGCGGCGTTGCGCAGCGCCGAGCGGGTGACCTTGACCGGGTCGATGACCCCGGCCGCGAGCAGGTCGACGTACTCGTCGGTCGCCGCGTTCAGGCCGTGGCCCGGGTCGAGGTTCTTGACCCGCTCGACGACGACATAGCCCTCGAGCCCGGCGTTCTCGGCGATCCAGCGCAGCGGCTCGGAGGCACCGCGGCGGACCAGCCGCACCCCGGTCGCCTCGTCGCCGGTCAGGCCCAGGTCGTCGTCCAGGACGGAGACGGCGTGCACCAGGGCGCTGCCGCCGCCGGCGACGATGCCCTCCTCGATCGCGGCGCGCGTCGCGGAGACGGCGTCCTCGATCCGGTGCTTCTTCTCCTTGAGCTCGACCTCGGTGTGCGCGCCGACCTTGATGACGACGACGCCACCGGCGAGCTTCGCGAGACGCTCCTGGAGCTTCTCGCGGTCCCAGTCGGAGTCGGTCCGCTCGATCTCGGCCTTGATCTGCGCGACGCGGCCCGAGACCTCGTCGGAGTCCCCGGCGCCCTCGATGATCGTGGTGTCGTCCTTGGTGACGACGATGCGCCGGGCGGTGCCCAGCACGTCGAGGTCGATCTGGTCGAGCTTGAGGCCGACCTCCTCGGCGATGACCTGACCACCGGTGAGGGTGGCGATGTCACCGAGGATCGCCTTGCGACGGTCGCCGAAGCCGGGGGCCTTGACGGCCACCGCGTTGAACGTGCCGCGGATCTTGTTCACCACGAGGGTGGACAGCGCCTCGCCGTCGACGTCCTCGGCGATGATCAGCAGCGGCTTGCTCTGCTGCAGGACCTTCTCCAGCAGCGGGAGCAGGTCGGAGACCTTGGAGATCTTGCCCTGGTGCACGAGGACGTAGGCGTCCTCCAGCACGGACTCCTGACGCTCGGCGTCGGTGACGAAGTAGGGCGAGATGTAGCCCTTGTCGAACTGCATGCCCTCGGTGAAGTCGAGCTCCAGGGCGGTCGTCGAGGACTCCTCGACGGTGATGACGCCGTCCTTGCCCACCTTGTCGAACGCGTCGGCCAGCAGGTCGCCGACGCTCGCGTCCTGGGCGGAGATGGTGGCGACGTGGGCGATGTCGCCCTTGCCGTCGACGTCGCGGGCGAGCTCGAGGAGCTTGGCGTTGACCGCGTCGACGGCCTTGTCGATGCCGCGCTTCAGCCCCGACGGGGCGGCGCCGGCCGCGACGTTGCGCAGGCCTTCCTTGACGAACGCCTGGGCCAGCACGGTGGCCGTGGTGGTCCCGTCACCGGCGACGTCGTTCGTCTTGGTGGCGACCTCCTTGGCCAGCTGGGCGCCGAGGTTCTCGTACGGGTCGTCGAGCTCGACCTCGCGGGCGATGGTGACGCCGTCGTTCGTGATCGTCGGCGCCCCCCACTTCTTGTCGATGACCACGTTGCGGCCCTTGGGCCCGAGGGTGACCTTGACGGCGTTGGCGAGGGCGTCCACGCCGCGCTCGAGCGACTTGCGAGCGGTGTCGTCGAACGACAGCTGCTTCGCCATGAGTGCTGTTCCCTTCTGCTGCAGATCTTCTGCTGGTTGACCAACGGCGGACGCCCCGGTGCCCGGGAGTTCCGGGCCCGGGGCGTCAGACGCTCAGGACGCTTACTTGGCGACCTTGGCGAGCACGTCGCGCGCGGAGAGGATGAGGAACTCGTCCCCCCCGTACTTGACCTCGGTGCCGCCGTACTTCGAGTAGATGACCTTGTCGCCGACGGTCACGTCGACCGGGACGCGGTTGCCGTTGTCGTCCACGCGGCCCGGGCCCACGGCCAGGACCTCGCCCTCCTGGGGCTTCTCCTTGGCGGTGTCCGGGATGACGAGACCGGAAGCGGTCGTCTGCTCCGCGTCGAGCGGCTTGACGACGATGCGGTCCTCGAGCGGAGTGATGGAGACCGACACGTGCGGCCCTCCCCTTCTGCTTCAGTGAACTTCTGCGAACCTGGGACGAGGTGGTCGGTGCAAGGCTGCGGACGTCCGTCGTCGCGGGTGCCGGCCGGCGCCGCCTTGCGGTTGGCACTCCGACCTGCCGAGTGCCACCGACGCTGAGCGCGACGCTAGCACTCTGCGGAGGCGAGTGCCAGACCGGCACCCGACCTGGGAGCATCCTCCGGGTGAACGTCGACGACCTGGCCGCCCTCACCAGTCCGACCGGGGCGGCGCTGCTGGCCCGGCTGCAGGCCGAGGACGCGGCCACGGCCGACCCGCTGGTCCTCGCGCAACGGTTGCGGGCCGAGGGTCACGAGCCGGCGCTGGCCGCCGCGGCGATGACCCAGCTGCGGCTGCGGGCGCGGGCGGCGGCCAAGTTCGGAGAGCGCGCCGAGCGGCTGCTGCTCACCCCGGCCGGCGCGGAGCAGGCGACGCGGGCCGCGGTCGCCGCGCGGCACGCCGAGCGGTTCCTCGGGGCCGGTGTCGACCGCGTGGCCGACCTGGGGTGCGGGGTCGGGGCCGACGCCCTCGCCCTGCGCGACGCCGGGCTCGACGTCCTGGCCGTCGACGCCGACCCGCTCACCGCCGCGGTGGCGGCCCACAACCTCGGCGTCGACGCCCCCGCGGGCGCCCGGGTCGAGGTGCGGACCGCTGACGTGACCGGCGGGGTCGTCGACGAGCTCGGTCCCCGCGACGGCGCCTGGTTCGACCCGGCCCGTCGCACCGGGGGTGGTCGGCGGCTCTTCGACCCCGAGGCGACCAGCCCGCCGCTGTCGTTCGTGCTGGCCACCGCGGAGCGGGTGCCCGCCACGGGGGCCAAGCTCGCCCCCGGGCTGCCGCACGCCGTGGTCCCGGCCGGGGCCGAGGCGGAGTGGACCTCGGTCGAGGGCGACGTGGTCGAGTGCGCGCTGTGGTGCGGACCGCTGGCGCACGCCGGGGTCGCCCGCTCCGCCACCGTCCTGCGGCACGGCCGGGCCCACCGCGTCACCTCCCGCGACGCGGTCGAGGTCGGGGTGGGGGCGGTCGGCGCGTTCCTGCACGAACCCGACGGCGCGGTCATCCGGGCCGGTCTGGTCGGCACGGTCGCCGCGCCGTTGGGGGCCCGGCTGCTCGACGAGACCATCGCCTACGTCAGCACCGACGACCCGACCCGCAGTCCGTTCACGCACGCCTACGCCGTCCACGACGTCCTGCCGTTCGGGCTGAAGTCGCTGCGCGCCTACCTGCGGGCCCGCGACGTGGGACCGCTGACGGTCAAGAAGCGCGGCACCGCCGTCGAACCGGAGACCCTGCGCAAGCAGTTGGGGCTCAAGGGGTCCGTCGCCGCCACCGTCGTGCTGACCCGGGTGCAGGGTCGGCAGAGCGTGCTGGTGGTCAGTCCGCTGGGCTGACGTCGGCACCGCGCCCCAGGGTGGCCCGCATGATGACGGCGTCGACGTCGCCCGGCTGGTAGTAGCGCGCCCGCCGGGCGATCGGCGCGAACCCCTCCGAGGCGTAGAGCGCCTGCGCCCCGGCGTTGTCGGCGCGCACCTCCAGCAGCATCCGCCGCGCCCCGCGCGCGACGGCCAGGTCGGTCAGCGCCCGCAGCAGACGCCGACCGATCCCTCTGCCCTGCAGGCGCTCCGCCACGGCGATGGTCTGCAGGTCGGACTCCGAGCCGCTGAGCAGCACGCCCCCGTACCCCGCGACGGCCCCGTCGTCGACGACGAGGAAGCCCCGGTCGGGACGGGCCAGCTCGGCCCAGAACATCTCCGTCGTCCACGCCGTCGCCCCGAACAGCTCGCGTTCGAGGCGGGCCACGGGTTCGACGTCCCACCAGCGCATCGGCCGCAGGACGGGGTCGCCGGGCGAGGTGTCCCCCGTCATCCCGTCACGCGCTTGCGGGCCCCGGGTTCGACGGCGTCGGGGCGGCGCAGGTAGAGCGGTTCGGCCGGCAGCAGCGGCAGCGTGCCCGTGCCGGCGAGCGCGGCGGCGGCGAGGTCGGCGAGCGCCGTGGCGTCGACGTCGAACGGCTCGCGGGCGGGGCCGAGGTGGTCGGGGTGGAGTGCGGAGCCTCGGCCGACGACGACGAGCCCGTCCCGCTCGACGGCCGCGGGCGCCACGACGTCGGGTCCGGCGAGGCGGACCGCCCCCCCGGCCCCGACCCGGTAGCGCGCGGTGTGGACCTCGCGACGGCGCGCGTCGGTGGCGACGAGGAACTCCCCCTCGACGCCCGCGGCCACGGCGGCGTGGGCCAGGGCGTCGAGGGAACAGACCCCGTGCAGCTCCGCTCCCCAGGCCAGCGCGAGCGTGGCGGCGGTGACGATGCCCACCCGCAGCCCGGTGTAGGGCCCGGGCCCGACCCCGACGACGACGTGGGTGACGTCGCGCCGCTCGCGACCGGCCTCCGCCAGCACCGCCTCGACGGTCGGGACGAGCACCTCGTTGTGGTGACGGGCGTCCCCGGCCCGGCGCGCGGCCAGGGTCCCGGAGTCGTCCCGGACGGCGACCGCGACCCCGTCGGTGGCGGTGTCGATGGCGAGAAGGAGCACGCCCGGGATGCTACGGGCCGGTTCTGCACCTCCTCCGGGCCCTGGTCACGCTCCACCGTCGTGCTTGACTGTGAGTAGTCGAATGTCACCGTCGTCGCGGGGGGTCGGTCGTGGAGATCGCCTGGGTCCAGGCCGTGCGGCTGGCGCGGACCAACCGAGGCCTGCACGAAGAGCTGGAGGATCGGCACGCCTCCCTCGTCGGCCGGGCCGAACGGGAGGGGCGGGCGCAGGAGACGTACCGACGCCGGGTCTACGACCAGGTCCTGGTGCCCTTCCGCGACGTCTTCGGCCGCATCAAGAACGTCGACCTGGCCGAGCTCGTCATGGTGGACCTGCCCGTCGTGGGGTCCGCGCCGCGGGTCGAGGTCACCCAGGTGCGACTCGATGCCCTGCAGACGATCGGTGCGCTCGCCGGCGGCCTGGGCGTCGGCGCCGGAGCCGGCGCCGGGGCCTTCGCCACCGTCGGCGCCGTGGCCGTGGCCTCCACCGGGACGGCGATCTCGGGGTTGTCCGGGGCCGCGGCGACGAGTGCGACCCTGGCCGCGCTGGGCGGAGGTTCGCTGGCGGCCGGTGGTGGCGGTGTGGCCGCGGGGACGATGGTCCTGGGGAGCCTGGTGGCGGCGCCCGCCGTGCTGGCGGCCGTCGGGGTGCTTGCCTGGCAGGGGCGACGGCAGCGGCGTCGTCAGCGAGAGGGCGCCGAAGAGCTGGCCGCCGCAGAGGTCGAGCTGACCCGGGTCGAGGAGCGGACGGCGGCGGTGATCAGACGCAGCCGTCAGGTCGCCGCCCTGCTGGACGACCTTCAGGCGGAGTCCGAGATCCAGCTCGAACGCCTGCGGTCCCTCGTCGACGCGAGTGACGACTACGCCACGTACGACTCGTCGCAACGGGCGAGGGTGGCAGGCACGGTGTCCCTCATGACCACGGTCATCTCGGTGATGGCCACCCCCCTCGTCGACGAGGGCGGCGAGGTGACCGCCGTGTCCGGGGACGTCGTGGACGACGCCCGTCGGCGCCTGCCGAACGGGGCCGCCAGGGCCACCGCGGGCGGCGCGGCATGACCCAGGACGCGACGGGCGGACGATCCGGGACCTCGCCCGACGGCTCATCCCCGGCTGACGAGGTGGCGCACGGTGAGGACGGTGAGGACCGGGGCACCTCCGACCCGGTCGTCAGGCGCCTGGCCCGGGCCGGGGCCGGGACGGCGGCGTGGACGCTGGTGAACGCGGCGACGCGGCGGTCGGCCGCTCAGACCGTCGAGGCGCTGCGGGTCGAGGCGATCGCCGGGCGGCTGGCCCAGCGCTACCGCCGGCTCGGGCTGGCCCAACGGGCAGGACACCTTTTCGAGGTGATGCACGAGCTCTCCTTCAACCTCGACGCGATCGCCAAGGGATCCGCGGTCCGTGCCGCGACGACCGAGTGGGCTCCTGGCGGCTCGCAGAGCGCCGCCGCCGACCTGCACCTCGTCGAGGGCGGACGCCTGCTGGCCTCGGCCCAGGCCAAGCTGATGAGCGACAGCACGGTCGGTGCCCGCAGCGTCGTCGACGGCCGCTACCAGGGCATGCAGCGCCTGGTCCCGGGCGACCAGCTGGAGGCCGTCCACCGGATCCTCGACAAGCGGCTGACCCTCAACCCGGACGGGCTCGGCTTCGAGGAGTACACGGACGCCGAGGCCCACGTGACCGCCACGCTGCACGTCGAGGACGTCACCGTGCGGCCGGGACTCCGAGGGCGGACCGGAGCCCGCACCGGAGCAGGGTCGGTCCGCAGCACCCCGGTGTCGAGCCCCGAGGCCCACGAGGCGGCCATCGATCCGGCACGCTGGGCCGACCGTCAGGTGCGCCGCTCAGCCGCACGCCAGGTCGGGACGGCCGCGGCCACCGCAGCGGTCACCGGGGCCGCGCTCGCCGGGGTCGTCGAGGCGGCTCGGCAGGCGGCCCGGGTTCGGGCCGGTCAGACCACCGCCGCGTCCGCCGCCGCCACGGCGGCCGGCGCGGCTGCCCTGCAGGCGGTTCGCTCGGCCTCGGTGGCCGGGCTCGGGGAAGCCGTCTCCGTCGCGATCGCCGCCGGGCGACTGCCGGCCACCCTCGGACGAGGCTCGACCCCCGCGGTCATCGCGGGCGCGGTCGCCGAGATCGCGGCGAACGCGGTCGCTTTCGGCCGAGGGGAGATCGGTACCGGGACGCTCGCTGAACGCTGCTGCGAGACCGCGTTGCGCGTCACGCTGGTGGGGGCGTTGGCCGCCCTGGTCCCGACGACGCTCGGTGGCCCGGTCGTGGCCGGCCTGGTGGGTGGGCTGGTGGGGCAGGCGACGGCCGTCCTCATCAGCCAGGGCCTTCGGACAGCCCTGGCCGCGCTCCGCGGCGAACGCGTCCCAGGCCCCACCCTGGACACCGACGACCTCGATCGACGTCTCGCCGTCCTGGAGGACGAGGCCGCCGCCGCCGTGGCCACGGCGGTCCTGCTCGGTGCGACGACCCGCGAGCTGGGCGAGGAGAGCGACGCCTACGTGGGTGTCGGCGTCAGTCCCCTGCTGGACGACGCGCTCGACGCCGTCACCGGGGCGGACCTGGACGAGGCGAGCGAGCGGGTGACCGAGATCTCCCGCTGCTTCGACGGCAAACCCCTCTTCATCACCGTCGACGAGTTCGACGCCTGGATGGCCGACCCGAGGACGACGCTGTCGCTGGACCCGAACCGGGCCTGACCGTCGAGGCAGCGACCCTCGACCGTCTCGCGCCGCCCGGACCGGGCGGGGCGTCAGTCGCGCGGCGGGAACATGCGCACCCCGTGGGCGGCGGTGTGCTCGGCCAGCGCCTCCGGCGCGGGCGGACCGTCCACGGTCAGCGCCGACATCCCGGCCAGGAAGTCGACGTGGCCGGCGCCGGTGGTGACCACCAGCACCTGCGCCGGGTCCGCCGTCGGGTTGCGGTAGCGGTGCGCCGTCCCGGACGGGACGTGGACCACGGTCCCGGCCGGGGCCGCGTGATCCTCCTCGCCGAGGGTGATGACCAGCTCACCGGCGACGACGACGAACACCTTGTCCCTCGACATGCTGTGCAGCGGTGAGCGTCCCTGCGGCCCGACCGTGGTGCGGACCAGCTCGTAGGCCTGCGCCGTGTCCTCGGCCCGGACGAGGGGTTCCATGACGGAACCCATCAGGGAGAAGGCGCCGAGCGCCTGGGCTGCGGTTCGGACCTGTGCCAGCATCGATGTCCTCCGGACGTGGTCCCGCCGGTCGGTCCGGTGGGTGCTCCCCAGCGTGGCCGGGGTCGACAGGCCGTTCCATCCCCTGTTCGCGGGGGTGGCGGGAAGGACCGGGCGATGTCGGGACGGGTCGATCCGGACGCCGTGGCCGCGCAGGTGCTGCGCGAGCTCCCGGCGGGGGGCGACCACCTCGACGTCCTGCGCGCGGCCGCCGCGGCGCTGCGCGGACGGCTCGGCTACGACGTGGCGGTGTGGGCCACGGTCGACCCGGTGACGACCATGTGGACGTCCTGCCTGCTGGACGGGATGGCCCGGGACCCGGCCCTGGAGGCGGCGGTCTTCGACAACGAGTACCGCGCCGACGACGTCCTCAAGCTCTCCGACCTGGCCGCCGCCGGTCGCAGCGGCACCGCCTGGAACGCGACGCGGGGCGACGTCACCACGAGCGTCCGGCACCGCGACCTGCTCGGACCCGCCGGCTTCGACGACGAGCTGCGCGTCGTCCTCACCGACGGGGTGACCCCGTGGGGTGCGCTGCTGCTGCTGCGCGGGGGCACGCCCTTCGACGCCGGCGAGACCCGCACCGTGGACGCGATGGCCCGCGGCCTGGCCACGGCCCTGCGCGGCGGCCTGCTGCGCGGAGGGTCCCCCGCCGCCCCGACCGGCACCGTGGGTCCCGCCGGGCTCGTGCTGTGCGGTCCGGACGGGTCGGTCACCGCCATGACGGACGAGGCCGCGGACCTGCTCGGTCGTTCCCGCGGCACGGCGACGGTGGAGGCACCGGGCGTCCGGGGGCTGCCGCAGGTCCTCGCCTCGGTGCTGGCCTCCCGTCGGGCCGGTGGGCCCAGCACCGCCTCGGCGCCCACCGACGACGGCCGCTGGCTGCTCTTCACCGCGACCAGCCTGGCCGGGACGGAGGCCGTGGCCGTCGAGCAGCTGCCCGCCCACCGCTGGGCCGACCTGCTGGTCCGCGGGCACGGACTGACCCCGCGGGAGCGCGACGTCCTGCTGCTGGTCGCGGCCGGCCGCACCAACCGGCAGGTCGCCTCCCAGCTCGGGATCAGCGACTTCACCGTCGGCGACCACCTCAAGGCCGTCTTCGCCAAGATGGGCGTCGGTAGCCGGGGGGAGCTCGTCGCGAGCCTCTTCCAGGACGCCTTCGCCCCGTTGCACCGTTCCGACGTCTGCTGACCGGCCCGCAGGAAGACGTCGGAAAGGCCTCCCCCGGTGGCGCCGGGCAGGCGATGCTACGGAGCGTGCCGAACGCGACGAGGACGGGCGGGGCCCTCGACTGGGTACGGAGCCAGGTGCGGCTGCGCGGCGCACCCCGGCTGCACAAGCACCGCCCCTGGTCGCGGGTGTGGGAGGTGCCGACCAGCGAGGGCGTGCGCTGGCTCAAGGCGTGCTCGCCCGCCACGGCGCACGAGGCCCGGTTGCTGCCGGCGCTCGCGGCGTGGGGGGTGCCCGGGGTACCGCGTCCGCTGGCCGCCGAACCCGACGCGGGTTACCTGCTGCTGGCCGACCACGGCGCGACCCTGAACAGCACCCGCGACGCGTCCCGACGCTGGCCGCAGGTGCTGGGCGGGTACGCCGCCGTGCAGCGTCGGGTCACCCCGCACGCCGCGGAGCTGCTCGCCCTCGGGGTGCCCGACCTGCGCCTGGGCGTGCTGCCGGACGTCGCCGCGGACCTGTTCTCCCGGTGGGCCCCCGGCCTCGCGGGCGAGGTCGCGCGGATCCGCGACGAGGCCGCCGAGCTCGCCGAGCTCGGTCCCCCGCCCACCCTGCAGCACGACGACCTGCACGACGGCAACGTCTTCGCCGCCGACCTCGCGGTGTTCGACTGGGGGGACGCCTGCGTCGGGCACCCCTTCTCCAGCCTGCTGGTGGCGTTGCAGGTGGACGACGCGGTGCACCCCTCCCCGGCCGCCCGCACGGCCTACCTGGCCGGGTGGGACCTCGCCCCCACCCGGCACGAGCGGGCCGTCGAGCTCGGCGTCCGCCTGGGCCGCATCAGTCGGGCGCACAGCTGGGAGCGGGCGCTCGCCGACTGGCCCGACCCGCCCGCGGCCTACGCCGGCGCGCCGGGCCACTGGTTGCGGACGCTGCAGACGACGGTGTGACCCCGGTCAGGTGGCCGGGGACGCGTCGAGGCGTCGGACGAACTCGACCGAGAGCCGCTCGACCTCGAGATGCTCACCGTCGCAGGTGATCTCGTGGAAACTCTCCTCGAACACGACCTCGGTGACGTCGATGGAGGAGATCCCGCGCAGCACGGTGGCGCTCGAGAGCGCCGGGACGACGTGGTCGACGCGGCTGCGCAGCAGCAGCACCGGCTGGGTCACCAGGGCCAGGTCGCGCCGGGTGTCGCGCCAGCCCCCGGTCGAGGAGACGAGCGCGCGCAGCGGCGTGCGGTCGTAGGCCCGCACCGGCCGGGCGGGGTTCTTCTGGTCCCCGGCGATGGCGGGCCAGGAGGGCAGGGTGCGACCGAGCACTGTCACCGCGGCCGTCCGCAGCGGGTCCAGGCGCACGGCCGGGTTGGCCAGGACCACCCCCGCGACCGCCTCGGGGTGCAGCTCGGCCAGGCGCAGGCACAGCGCCCCGCCCATCGAGATGCCGGCGACGACGACCCGGTCGTGGTCGGCGGCCAGTCGGCGCAGCTCGGCCCGCAGGGCACCGAGCCAGTCCGCCCAGGTCGTCGTGTTGCAGTCGGCGACGGTCGTGCCGTGGCCGGGCAGCCGCGGGGCGGACACGTCGAACCCCGCGGCGGCGAAGGCCTCGGCCCAGAGCCGCACCGACTGCGGAGAGGCGGTGAAACCGTGGCTGACCAGCACCGCGGTCCGCGAACCGGGTCGCGCCGAGAACGAGGCGACCTCCGGGTCCAGGTCCAGCAACCGGGTCATCGGCCCTCCTCGGGACTCGTGCTGCGGTCCGGCTCGGCGAGACCGGTCAGGACGCCCGCCCAGCGCCCGCCGATCCCGCGCAGGGTGACCTCGCGGGCCTCCACCGGCACCTCGGACGTCCCCTCGTCCGCCGACGCCCCGCTGCCGGGCAGCGTGCCGTGCGGGCGCACCAGGTCGACCTCGAGGCGCTCACCCGCCAGCTCCTCCACGAGTCCGCGCCCCCACTCCACGACGGTCACCGCCTCCTCGGTCGAGGCGTCGAGGTCGAGGTCGTCCAGCTCGGCGAGCGAACCGATGCGGTAGGCGTCGACGTGCACGAGCGGGGGGCCACCCCGCAGGGTGGGGTGGACCCGGGCGATGACGAAGGTGGGCGAGGTGACCGGACCCCGTACCCCGAGGCCCTCGGCGAGCCCCCGGGTCAGCGTGGTCTTGCCCGCCCCCAGGTCGCCCGCGAGGACGAGCAGGTCACCGGCCCGCAACCGGGCGCCCAACCGGGCGCCGAAGGCCGCGGTGGCCTCCGGGGTCGCCAACCGCACCGTCACCGGCCTCGGCGTCGCGTCGTCCGTCATGCCCGCACCCCCCGCCGCACGGTCCTCCGTCGTCGGGGCAGCGGGACCACCACCTGCTCCGGTGGCGGACCCGCGACCACCCCTCGTCCCACCCGGGCCAGCAGGCCGAGCAGCCGGGCGTTCACGACGTCGGGACGTTCCAGCAGGACGAGGTGGCCCGAGGCGCGGAGCAGGACGTGCTCGGCCCCCTCGATCGCGCCCGCCACGTCCGCGCCGTGCCCGGGCGGGACCATCCGGTCGCGCTCTGCGCTCAGCACGAGGACCGGCCGTCCGGCGAGCGCCGGCAGCGCGGCCGCGAGGTCCAGGGTGGCGAAGGCCGGGAGGAGGTCGGCGATGACGTCGACCGGGGTCGCGGCCATCATCCGGGCGACCGCCCGGACCAGCTCCGGCTCGACAGGACCCGCGAAGTTCCACCGGCGCAGCAACCGCTGCTCGAGGTCGGCCCCGGCCCGGCGGCCCCGTTCCAGGACGTCGAGGTGCTCGCGCCCCCGCTCCAGCGCGTTCTCCGCCCAGCGCAACAGGTGCCGGCCCAGCAACGGCAGACCGTGGTCGAAACCGGCGAGCCCCCCGGAGCTGGTGGCGATCAGCCCCACCCCGGCGACGCGCGGCAGCAGGTCGGGGCGGCGCGCGGCCAGTTCCATCACCGTCATCCCGCCGAGGGAGTGCCCGACCAGGACCACGGGCCCGTCGGGGACGACGGTGTCGAGGACCCGGCCGAGGTCGTCGGCCAACTGTCGGACCGTGATCGGGCCGGCCGGTCCACGGGTGGAGGCGCCGTGCCCGCGCAGGTCGGGCACGACCACCCGGTACCCCTCGCGCAGCGCGGTCAGCTGCTCCACCCAGCACTCGCCGGACAACCCGTAGCCGTGGACGAGGACGACCGTGGGTCGGGGAGCGCCGCTCGGGTCGGTCGCCTTGGTCGCGTCGGTCGGGCCCTCCACGAGCACCTGCAGCTCGGCCCCGTCGTCGGTGCGCACCCGGGCCACCTCGCCCCGGATCGGTTCGTCCCCGGTCACCACCGGTGCCGCCGGGGCACGCGGGGGCCGGCGATGCGGGTGACGATCTCGTAGGAGATGGTGCCCGCGGCCTCGGCCCAGTCCTGGGCGGTCGGCGCCCCGTCGTGGCCGTCGCCGAACACGACGACCTCGCTGCCGACCTCGGGCTCCTCGCCGCCGAGGTCGACGACGAACTGGTCCATGCAGATGCGTCCCGTGACCGGCCGCCGCGCGCCGGCGACCAGGACGGACCCGCCGGCAGTACCCGCGGGCGAGGGCCGCGAGGCGTGCCGCGGGATCCCGTCGCCGTAGCCGAGCGGGACCAGCCCGAGGGTGGTGGCCCGCGGGGTCGACCAGGTGAGGCCGTAGGAGACCCCCGTGCCGGCGGGGACCCGGCGCACGTGGGCGAGCCGGGACCGCAACGTCATCGCCGGCCGCAGCCCGAGCTCGGTCGAGGTCGCGAGCTGCGGGGCCGGGCTGAGCCCCCAGCAGGCGAGCCCGACGCGGACCAGGTCGAACCGGGACCCGGGCAGCAGCAGCGCGGCGGCCGAGTTCGCGTGGTGCAGCCGACCGGGGTCCAGGCCCGCCCCCCGCAGCTCGACGACGGCGTCGGCGAACGCGGCGAGCTGACGGGCGTTGGCCGGGTCGGCGGGCACGTCGGAGGAGGCCAGGTGGGCCCAGGTCCCGACGAGGCGGACCGCCCCCTCGGCGACCGCGCGGGACAGCTCGGCCAGCATCGCCGGGCGGTCCGGGTCGGCCACCCCGCCGCGGGACATGCCGGTGTCGAGCTCCAGGTGGACGCGGGCGGGGCGGCCCAGCGCGCGGGCGGCCGCGACGACGGCGGCCAGGGACCAGGGCGCGGCGACCGAGAGCTCGACGTCGGCCGCGACGGCCACCGTGAGATCGTCCCCGGGGATGAGCAACCAGGCCAGGACGGGGGCCTCGATCCCCCCCGCCCGCAGGGCCAGGGCCTCGGCGACGGTGGCGACCCCCAGGCTGGTCGCCCCGCCGTCCAGGGCGGCCCGCGCCGCGGGCAGGGCCCCGTGCCCGTAGGCGTCGGCCTTGACGACGGCCATGACCTCGGCCGCGCCGACGGTCGCCCGGACCGCGGCCACGTTGTCGCGGACCGCGCCGAGGTCGACCACCACCTCGCTGCCGGTCTGCGTCGCGGTCGTCTCCACGGCCAGCACGCTACTGCGGCGGGCGGGGTCGGGCCGGGCGGACCCGCACCTCACCAGCCGGGCAGCGAGGTCAGGGCCGCGGGCACGGCGTCGGCGACGTCGCGCGCCGCGACCGGCCCCCCGGCGGCGGCCAGGGCCGCGGCCCGGCCGTGCACGACGGCGGCCACCGCGGCCAGCTCGGCCGCGCGGGTCGGGTCGGCCGCCAGCGCCCCGGCGTGCCCGGCCAGGACCGTGCCCAGGATCCCGGCCAGCACGTCGCCCGCCCCGGCGGTCGAGAGCCAGGGGGTGGCCGAGGCGGCGGTGACCACGTCCCCGCCGGGCCCGGCGACGGTCGTCACCGTCCCCTTCAGCAGGACGGTGGCCCCCGTCGCGCGGGCCGCGTCGTGGGCGTGGGCGGCCGGGTCGGCCTCGACCGCGGCGCGGTCGACGTCGCGGCCCAGGGTGGCGAGCAGGCGCGCGAGCTCCCCCGCGTGCGGGGTGAGGACGTGCTGCGGCGCGAGGCCCTCCGGCAGCCGGGCGAGCGCCCCGGCGTCGACGACGGCGGGTTCCCCGGAGGCGAGGGCCGCGGCGATCCTGGCCCCCTGCTCCTCGTCGTCGGGCGCGACCCCCGGGCCCAGCACCCAGGCCTGGACGCGTCCCGGGCCGACCACGACCTCCGGGCGGACGTGCCGGACGAGTTCGGCCGGGTGCGCCGGACCGCCGTAGCGGACCATCCCGGCCCCGGCCCGGACCGCGCCCTCGACGGCGAGGACGGCCGCGCCCGTGTAGTCGGCACCCCCGGCGACGACACCGACGACCCCGCGCGAGTACTTGTCGTCCTCCGGCCGGGCCCGCCGCCACGCGCGGGCCGCGTCGACCGGCTCCAGCCGGCGCACGGACGGGGCCGGCAGCTCCCCGGTGATCCCGATGTCGACGACCACGAGCCGCCCGCAGGTGCGGGCCGCCGGTCCGAGCAGGTGGCAGGGCTTCGCCGTGCCGAAGGTGAGGGTCACGTCGGCGGGCAGCACCGCCGCGTCCAGGCGGCCGGCATCGGCGTCGAGACCGCTGGGGAGGTCGAGGGCGAGCACGACCGGTCCGCCGTCGGCGTCCAGCGCCGCGGGCAGGGGCCGCAACGGCTCGCGCAGGCCGCCGCTGCCACCGATGCCGGCGATCCCGTCGAGCAGCAGGTCGGCCTCCGCGCAGAGGGCGGTGTCCTCGGGGGCGAAGGGCCGGACCCGGGCCCCGGCGGCGCGAGCGGCGGCGGCGCCCGCGGCGTGGACCCGCCCGGAGGTCGTGAGCACCAGGACGTCGGCCCCGCGCCGGGCGGTGCGGGCGGCGGCGAAGAGCGCGTCCCCCCCGTTGTCCCCGGCCCCCGCCAGCACGACGACCCGGCGGCCGACCACGCCCCCGGCGACCTCGCGCAGGATGCGGGCGCTCTCCACGTCCACGGCCGCGGCCGCCCGCTGCATGAGCAGACCCGCGGGGAGGCGGGCCATGACCCGGCCCTCGGCGGCCCGGACCTGGGCGACGGTGTGCGCCGCGATCACGCGGTCACCGGCTCACCGGCGGCTCGACCGGTCATCGCCCTTCGGCTACCACCATCGCGGTGGCGATGCCGGCGTCGTGGGAGAGCGAGAGGTGGAACTTCTCCACCCCCTGGCGACGGGCCTCCTCGGCCGCGCTGCCCTTGATGACGATCTCCGGGCGGTGCCCGGTGTCGCGCTCGACGAGCACGTCGGTCCAGACCAGGCCGACCGGGGCGCCGAGGGCCTTGGCGACGGCCTCCTTGGCGGCGAACCGGGCGGCCAGCGACTCCGCGGGCAGCCCCCGCTCACCGTCGCCGAACAACCGCTCCAGCAACCGCGGCGTGCGCTCGACCTGCCGGACGAACCGGGCGATGTCGACGACGTCGATGCCGATCCCGACGATCACGTGGCCACCCCGAGGCTCATCTCTGCTCCCTGACGACGATTGCCGCCACAGTGCCACGCGCCCCGACGCGCCCGCCGACCGGGGTCCGCGAGCGGCCCCGGCCGGGCGGTCACTCGACGGTGACGGACTTGGCCAGGTTCCGGGGCTGGTCGACGTCGAGCCCCTTGGCCGCGGCCAGCTCGCAGGCGAACACCTGCAACGGGACCACCGCGAGCAGCGGGGAGAGCAACGTCGAGGTCTGCGGGATGCGGATGACGACGTCGGCGAACGGCTCGACCGCGGTGTCCTCCTGCTCCGCGATGACCAGCGTCCGGGCGCCCCGGGCCCGGACCTCCTGGATGTTGGAGACCACCTTGGAGTGCAACGAGTCCCGGCCGCGGGGCGAGGGCACGACCACGAACACCGGCTGCCCCTCCTCGACCAGGGCGATCGGGCCGTGCTTGAGCTCCCCGGCCGCGAAACCCTCGGCGTGGATGTAGGCGAGCTCCTTGAGCTTCAGGGCCCCCTCCATCGCGACCGGGTAGCCGACGTGCCGTCCGAGGAACAGCACCGAGCGGGTGTCGGCCATGGACCGGGCGATGCCACGGACCTGCTCCAACCCGTCGAGGACCTCCTGCACCTGGGCGGGGATCTGGGCCAGTTCGTCCAGGACGACCTTGATCTCGTCGGCGAACTTGTTGCCGCGCACCTGGGCCAGGTACAGACCGAGCAGGTAGCAGGCCGCGATCTGGGCCAGGAACGCCTTGGTCGAGGCGACGGCGATCTCGGGGCCGGCGTGGGTGTAGAGGGCGGCGTCGGACTCGCGCGGGATCGTGGACCCGTTGGTGTTGCAGATGGCGAGGACCTTGGCCCCCTGCTCCCGGGCGTGCCGGATCGCCATGATCGTGTCCATGGTCTCCCCGGACTGGGAGATGGCCACGACCAGGGTGCGCTCGTCGACGACCGGGTCGCGGTAGCGGAACTCGTGGGCCAGTTCCACCTCGCACGGGATCCGGCACCAGTGCTCGATCGCGTAACGGGCCACCTGACCCGCGTAAGCGGCTGTGCCGCAGGCGATGATGACGACCTTGGAGACGCTGCGCAGCTCGGCCTCGGACACCTTCATCTCGTCCAGGACGAGTTTCCCGGCCGGGTCGGTGCGACCGAGCAGGGTGTCGGCGATGGCCTGCGGCTGGTCGTGGATCTCTTTGGCCATGAAACTCGGGAAACCACCCTTCTCGGCGGCGGCCGCGTCCCAGTCCACGTGGAACCGGCGGCCCTCGACGGGGGAACCGTCGAACCCGGTCACCACGACGGAGTCCGGGGTGATGGTGACGACCTGGTCCTGGCCGAGTTCGAGCGCCTCGCGGGTGTGGGCGATGAACGCCGCCACGTCGGAGCCCAGGTAGTTCGCACCCTCCCCCAGCCCGACCACCAGCGGGGAGTTCCGGCGCGCCCCCACGATGACGTCGGGGGCGTCGGCGTGGACCGCGAGCAGGGTGAAGGCCCCCTCCAGCCGCGCGCAGACCGCCCGCATGGCCTCGGTCAGGTCGCCCAGCTCGGTGACGGCCGCCCCGAGCAGGTGCGCGACGACCTCGGTGTCGGTCTCAGAGGTGAAGGGGACGCCCGCCTCGACGAGTTCCGCCCGGAGCACCGCGAAGTTCTCGACGATGCCGTTGTGGATGACCGCCGTCCGCCCGGAGGCGTCGGTGTGCGGGTGCGCGTTGGCGTCGGTGGGACCGCCGTGGGTCGCCCAGCGGGTGTGCCCGATGGCGGTCGAGGAGACCGGCAGCGGGTCGGCCTCGAGGGCCGCGACGAGGTTGCCGAGCTTGCCCGCGCGCTTGCGGACGTCCACCCCGGCGGACGTCACGACGGCGATGCCGGCCGAGTCGTAGCCGCGGTACTCCAGCCGCCGCAGGCCTTCGAGGACGACCGCGGTGCCCGCTCCGCCGACGGGGGCGGGCGAGGTCTCGGGCAGGGTTCCGACGAATCCGACGATGCCGCACATGGGACCGAGGGTAGAGGGCGCGCCGCCCCGGACGGAGCAGACCGCTCCGGTCCGAGGACGCCGAGGGGCGCCCGGTGGCGCTACCTTTCCCCCAGTGAGTGCCGAGCCGACCACCGGGACGACCCGCACGCCCCCGGCGGCGCGCGGGTTGAGCCGCGAGGCCCGGGAGCAGTCGCCCTACGTGGTCCTCGACCGGCAGGACTGGAGCCGGTTGCGGGCCTCGACGCCGATGACGCTGACCGCTGAGGACCTGGCCCGCCTGCGGGGTCTGGGCGACCGCATCGACCTGCGCGAGGTCGAGGACGTCTACCTGCCGTTGTCGCGGCTGCTCACCCTCTACGACCGGGCCGTGGGCAGCCTGCACTCGGCCACCTCGACGTTCCTCGGCGACATCGGCGAGAACGCCGACCGTACCCCGTTCGTCATCGGGGTCGCCGGGTCCGTCGCCGTCGGCAAGTCGACGACCGCGCGCATCCTGCGCGAACTGCTCTCGCACTGGCCGGAGACCCCGCGCGTGGAGCTCGTCACCACCGACGGGTTCCTGCTGCCCAACGCCGAGCTCGACCGACGCGGCATCCTGCACCGCAAGGGTTTCCCCGAGTCCTACGACCGCCGGGCCCTGCTCCGGTTCGTCTCCGCGGTCAAGTCCGGGGCGCCCGAGGTGCGGGCCCCGGTCTACTCCCACCTGACCTACGACATCGTGGCGGGCGCCGAGATCGTGGTGCGCCGGCCCGACGTCCTCATCGTGGAGGGGCTGAACGTGCTGCAACCGGCCCGGGTGCGGGCCGACGGGACCCAGGGCGTGGCCGTCAGCGACTTCTTCGACTTCTCCGTCTACGTGGACGCCCGTACCGAGGACGTCCGGTCCTGGTACGTCGACCGGTTCCTGCGGCTGCGGCAGACCGCGTTCAGCAACCCCGAGTCCTACTTCCACCGCTACGCGGCGCTGACCGACGTCCAGGCCGTCGACCGCGCCGAGCAGATCTGGGCGACCATCAACGGACCCAACCTGGTCGAGAACGTCCGGCCGACCCGGGGGCGGGCCACGCTCGTGCTGGCCAAGGACTCCGACCACTCGGTGAGCCGGGTCCGGCTGCGCAAGCTCTGAGCGCGGCTCAGCCGCCCGCCGTCCCCTCCGGGCGCAGGGCGGCCAGCGCGGGCCCCGCTCCCGTGACCTCGACCCGGGCACCACGGTCCCGCCCGTCCCGCCAGGCCGCACGGTCCAGCCGCAGGCGCTGCGCGAGCACGCGGGCCCCCTCGCGGACCTCGACCTCGAGGCCGTCGTCGGCGTAGCCGAGACCGTGCGAGACCGCGAGGCTGGCCGGGTTGTCCACGAAGGCCGAGCTGGTGGCCGTGTCCGCGCCGAGGTGGTCGAAGGCCAGGGCCAGGACCGCGACGCGCATGGCCCGGCCGGTCCCCCGACCCTGGTGGGCGCGCCCGAGCCACGACCCGGTCCCGACCTCGCGCCGGACCGGGAAGTGCCGGGCGCTCAGCGACTGGGTGCCGACGACCACCCCGTCGCGGCGCACGACGAACTCGAGCCGCCAGTCCTCGGGCCTCCAACCGGCCCAGGCGCCGACCTGCCAGTCGAAGGTCCGCCGGGCCCGTTCGGCCGGCTCGCAGCGGGTCCAGGGCGTCGTGAAGGGCATGAGGGCCTCGTCGTGCACGCCCTCGGCCGCGACCGCGGCGAGCGCGACCACGCCCTCGAGGTCCCCGGTCCGCAGCTCGACCTCGGCCCCGTCGGACGTCGTGGTCCGCAGTCGCAGGGCCGCGAAGGGGTAGAGGTCGGCGGGAAGCGTCATGCGCTCCAGCTCAGCCGTCGCCCGACCCGCCGGTCAACGGCTTTCGCCCCCGGCCGAGCGCGGGTGCCCGGCGGGCGTCAGTGGCCGAGCCGGGCCCGCACGACGTCGGCCAGCGAGTGGGCGACGGCCTCGGCGTGGGACTGCTCCGCGGCCTCCACCATGACCCGGACCAGCGGCTCGGTGCCCGAGGGGCGCAGCAGGACCCGACCGGTCTCGCCCAGCTCGCGCTCGGCGGCGGCCACGGCGGCGTTGACCTCGTGGTCGACCGCGGCCCGGGAGCGGTCCACGCCGCCGACGTTGACCAGCACCTGGGGCAGCTTGTGCATGACCCCGGCGAGGTCGGCGAGGCTGCGCCCCGTCTCGGCCATCCGGGAGAGCAGCTGCACGGCGGTCAGCAGCCCGTCCCCCGTGCTCGCGTGCGCGGGCAGGACGACGTGACCGGACTGCTCCCCGCCCAGGGCGTAACCGCCCTCGGTGAGCGCCTCGAGGACGTAGCGGTCGCCGACCGCGGTCTCGATCATCCGGATGCCCTCGCGCTGCATGGCCAGGCGCAGCCCCAGGTTGCTCATCACGGTGGCGACGAGGGTGTCGGCGGTGAGCCGGCCCCGCTCCTTCAGCGCGACGGCCAGGATCGCCATGATCTGGTCCCCGTCGACGACCTGTCCGTCGGCGTCGACCGCCAGGCAGCGGTCGGCGTCGCCGTCGTGAGCGATGCCCAGGTCGGCGCCGTGCTCACGGACGGCGGCGGCCAGCGGGGCGAGGTGGGTGGACCCGACCCCGTCGTTGATGTTGAGACCGTCGGGCGTGGCGGCCAGGGCGGTGACCCGCGCCCCCGCCCGCTGCAGCACGCGGGGGGCGACGGCGCTCGCCGCGCCGTGGGCGCAGTCCAGCACGACGTGCAGGCCGGACAGGTCGTGCTCCACGGTGGCGAGCACGTGCTCGACGTAGCTGTCGCGGGCGGCGGCCTCGACGCCGCCGCCGTTCTCCACCCGACCGACGTCGGCCCCGGTGGGGCGGTTGCGGGACCCGGAGTGGAAGGTGCGCTCGATCGCGTCCTCGACGTCGTCGGGCAGCTTGGCCCCGCCGCGGGCGAAGATCTTCAACCCGTTGTCGGGCATCGGGTTGTGCGAGGCGGAGAGCATGACGCCGAAGTCGGCGTCGCCGACCGCGACGAGGTGGGCCAGGGCCGGGGTGGGCACGACGCCGACGTCGCGCACGTCCACGCCTGCGCTGGCGAGGCCGGCGACGACCGCCGCGCTCAGGAACTCCCCCGAGGCCCGGGGGTCGCGCCCGACGACCGCGAAGGGGCGCCCGCCGTCCTGGCGGCCGAGGACGGCGGCGGCCGCCGCCGAGAGCCCCAGTGCCATCTCGGCGGTCAGGTCGACGTTGGCCAACCCCCGCACGCCGTCGGTCCCGAAGAGTCGCCTCACGCGCCTCGTTCCTCTCTGTGCTCCCGCGGCGGTGCGCGCCGAGGGCTGGATGACAGTACCGAGCGGGAAGGGCCCCGACGCAGAACGGCCCCGGGGATGTCCCCGGGGCCGTTCGGCCGTCCGCCGTGCTCAGGGCACGGGCGGGATCAGCGCTTGCTGAACTGAGGCGCCTTGCGGGCCTTCTTGAGACCGGCCTTCTTGCGCTCGGTCGCGCGCGGGTCGCGGGTCAGGAACCCGGCCTTCTTCAGCGCCGGGCGGTTCGCCTCGACGTCGATCGCGTTGAGCGAGCGGGCCACGCCGAGGCGCAGGGCGCCGGCCTGACCGGACGGGCCACCGCCGTGGATGCGGGCGATGACGTCGAAGGAGCCCTCGAGCTCGGTGACCCGGAACGGCTCGTTGACGAGCTGCTGGTGCACCTTGTTCGGGAAGTAGCTGTCGAGGTCACGACCGTTGATCGACCACTTGCCGGAGCCGGGGACGATGCGGACGCGGGCGACGGCCTCCTTGCGACGGCCGGTGGCCGCGCCGGGGGCGATGATGCTGTTGCCACCGGTCCGCGGCTGGGCGGACTCGGAGGTGTAGGTACCGGTGAAGTCGTCGGACTCGGTGATGTCCTCGACGGTCTCGGTGGTGTACTCGGCCACGATTCTCCTCAGTCAGTTCGCAGTGGGCGCGACAGCACTCACTGCGCGACCTGGGTCAGCTCGAAGGGCTGCGGCTGCTGGGCCGCGTGCGGGTGCTCGGGGCCGGCGTACACCTTGAGCTTGGAGAGCACCTGGCTGCTGAGCGAGTTCTTCGGCAGCATCCCGCGGATCGCCTTCTCGACGGCGCGCTCCGGGTTCTTCTCCAGCAGCTCGGTGTACTTGGTGGCCTTGAGACCACCCGGGTACCCGGAGTGCCGGTAGGCGATCTTCTGGTCCCGCTTGGAACCGGTCAGCGCGACCTTCGCGGCGTTGACGATGATGACGAAGTCGCCACCGTCCACGTGGGGGGCGAAGGTCGGCTTGTGCTTGCCGCGCAGCAGGATCGCCGTCTGCGACGCGAGACGGCCGAGGACGACGTCCTCGGCGTCGATGACGAACCAACGGCGGTCGATGTCGCCCGGCTTCGGGGTGAACGTACGCACGGGACTAGCCCAACTCCTCGGGAACGATGGCTCTCCGGCCCCCGCCTGGGGCCGCTCCTTCGTGACGACGAGGGGCGAGCACTGCGCGGGCACAACGACCAGTGACGATACCCGCGCGTGGGGACCGGGGTCAAAACGGTGCCCGGACGGCACCCCGGACAGCGCTCAGCGGGCCCGGGCCACCCGCTCCACGTCCCACACCGGCGTGGGCGACTCGACCACCCGCCCGTCGGCCCCGAAGACGAGGAAGCGGTCGAAACCGCGGGCGAACCACCGGTCGTGGGTCACCGCGACGACGGTGCCCTCGAAGGCCTCCAGCGCCAGCTCCAGGGCCTCGGCCGAGTGCAGGTCCAGGTTGTCGGTCGGCTCGTCCAGCAGCAGCAGGGTCGCCCCGGACAGCTCCAGCAGCAGGATCTGCACGCGCGCCTGCTGCCCGCCCGAGAGGTGCTCGAAGCGCTGCTCGGCGGCCGCCGCGAGGCCGTAGCGGTCCAGCGCGCGCGAGGCCGCCTCCCGGTCCAGCCCGGAGCGGTGGTCGGTCCCCCGGTGCAGGATCTCCAGCAGGGTCCGCCCGAGCAGCTCCGGTTGCGCGTGGGTCTGGGCGAACCAGCCCGGTCGCACGCGGGCCCCCAGGCGGGCCGATCCGGTGTGCGCCACCGGTTCCAGGACGACCTCCTCGACCGGGCGGTGCTCGGCGTCGGGGTCGCTGCCGCCGGCCGCCAGCAGCCGCAGGAAGTGCGACTTGCCCGATCCGTTGGAACCGAGCACGGCCACCCGGTCGCCGAACCACAGCTCGGCGTCGAAGGGCCGCATCAGCCCGGTCAGCTCCAGCCGTTCGCAGACCACCGCCCGGCGTCCCGTGCGCCCGCCGCGCAGCCGCATCCGGACGTCCTGCACGCTCGGCGGGGCCTGCGGGGGGCCGGCCTCCTCGAACTTGGCCAGACGGGTCTGCGCCGCGGCGTAGCGCGAGGACATCCCGTCGTTGAACTTGGCCTTCTCGCGCAGGCTGAGCACCAGGGCGCGCAGCTTGACGCGCTCCTCCTCCCAGCGCCGGCCGAGCTCCTCCAGGCGCTCCCCCCGCGCCGTGCGCGCCTCGCCGTAGGAGGCGAACGACCCGCCGTGCACCCAGGAGACCGCCCCGGCCGCCCCCGGCTCCAGGGTCACGATGCGGTCGGCCGCGGCGCTCAGCAGCTCCCGGTCGTGGCTGACCAGCAGCACCGACTTCGGCGTCGCCCGCAGCTGCTCCTCCAACCAGCGCTTGCCCGGCACGTCGAGGTAGTTGTCCGGCTCGTCCAGCAGCAGCACCTGGTCGGGCCCGCGCAGCAACGCCTCCAGGGCCAGCCGCTTCTGCTCCCCGCCCGACAGGGTCCGGACCAGGCGGTTCCGGCAGTCCTCGAAGGACATCCCCAGCGCCGCCGCCGTGCACTCGTCCCAGCCGACCTCGGCGTCGTAGCCCCCGGCGTCGCCGAAGTCGGCCAGGGCCTGGGCGTAGCGCAGCTGGTCGCGCTCGCTCTCGGTCTCGATCATGGCGAGCTCGGCGCGCTCGACCGCGGCGCCGGCGGCCCGCAGGGCGGGCGGGGCCAGGGACAGCAGCAGCTCCCCGACCGAGGTGGTGTCGCGCACCGAGCCGATGAACTGCCGCATGACGCCCAGGCCGCCGCTGCGGGCGATCGCCCCCTCCTGCAGGGGCTCGTCCCCGGCGATCAGCCGCAGCAGGGTGGTCTTGCCGGTGCCGTTCGGGCCGACCAGGGCGGTCGTCGAGCCGTCGGCGACCCGGAAACCCACCTCGTTCAGCAGCGGGCGCCCGTCGGGCAGCTCGTGCGAGACGTTCGCGACGTCGACATGTCCTCCGGGTGCGCCCACGCGGCCAGTCTGCCCGGCCCGGCAAGCCCTTTTGCCCACGTGACCGGGGCGTGGTGGGGGGCGTGGTGGGGTGCGTGGTGGGGGGCGTGGTCGGGACGCGGTGGGGACGCGATGATCGGGGTATGAGACCTCGCCAGCTCGTGTCCTCCGGCGGCCCCTGGGAGGCCGTGGTCGGCTACTCGCGCGCGGTCCGGGTCGGCGACCGGGTCGCGGTGGCCGGGACCACGGCGGCCCGGCCCGAGGGCGGGGTCGTGGGACCGGACGACCCGGGCGAGCAGACCCGGGAGGCGCTGCGGCGCATCGCCGCGGCCCTCGAGGGGGTCGGGGCCGGGCTGGAGCACGTCGTCCGCACCCGGATCATGGTCACCGACATCAGCCGGTGGGAGGAGGTGGGCCGGGCCCACGGGGAGGTGTTCGCCGACGTCCGCCCCGCCTCCACGATGGTCGAGGTGTCCGCGCTGATCGCCCCGGAACTGCTGGTCGAGATCGAGGCGGACGCGATCGTCGACTGACCGCCCCCGGACCCGCCGCCGCGGCAGGGACCCGGCATCACTCCCCGGCGCGGGGGGTGTGCTCCAGGCGCAGCGCGCAGCTGGTCGAGTCGGCGTCGGCCCATTCCCCGCTCACGTCGAGGACGGCGATCCCCGTCGTGCGCAGCTGGACCATCCGCCCGCTCAGGCTGCTGACCAGGTCCGAGAGGCCGGGGTTGTGCCCGACGAGCACCACGACCGCGTCGGGGCGGGCGGTGTCGAGCCCGCGCACGATGCGCAGGAGGTCGCCGAGGCTCGCCTCGTAGATGCGCTCCTCGTCGACGACGGCGGCCGCCTTGCCCCAGGACTGCAGCAGGCGGGCGGTCGTCTCCTCGGTGCGCCGGGCCGGCGACGTGAGGACGAGGTCGGGGCGGTCGATGGTGGCCGCCAGCCACCGTCCCGCCTCCTCGGCGTCGGCGCGGCCGCGCTCGGACAGGGGGCGGGCGATGTCCTGCAGGCCGAGCGGGGTCTCGGCCTTGGCGTGACGGACGACGACGAGCGTGGGCACGGGGACACTGTCCACCAGCCCGGGATCAACCCCCAAGCCGGGGCGGCGCGTCGCCCGTCTGGTCGCAGCCGGGCAGCTCCCGCACGGCCCGGGCCTGCAGGACGCGGGCGGCGAGGAGGTGGTCGGCGGGGTAGGCGACCTCCTCGAGCGTGAGCCCGTGGGCGGGCACCACGGCGACGGCGGGGTCGCGGACCGCGGCGGCGAGCACCCGGGCCGGCCACCCCCGGTCGCGCCGCCCGTCTCCCACGGCCAGCGCGCAGCCGACCAGCGCGCGCACCATCGAGTGGCAGAAGGCGTCGGCCCGCACGTCGGCCACCAGCAGGCCGGCGTCGGCGCCCTCCTCGACCCGCCGCCAGGAGTAGCGCAGCAGCGTCCGCACCGTCGTGGCCCCCTCGCGGGGCTTGCAGAAGGCGGCGAACTCGTGCAGCCCGACGAGGGCCTGGACGGCCTCGTCCATGGCCGCGGCGTCGAGCGGGCGGCGGTGGTGCAGGACGTCGAAGCGGCGCAGCGGGGGCACCCCGCCCGGGGCGTCCGACACGCGGTAGGCGTAGCGCCGCCGGGTGGCCGCGAACCGGGCGTCGAAGCCCTCCGGCGCCCGACGCACCCCGTGCACCCGGACGTCGGGCGGCAGGACCCCCGCCAGCCGGGTCACCAGCGCCTCCTCGGGGGCCCGGGAGGACCGGCCGGGCACCCGGGCCAGGGCGTCCTCCTCGACGTCCACGTGGGCCACCTGGGCCCGCGCGTGGACCCCGGCGTCCGTCCGGCCGGCGACGACCAGGCGGGGAGCGGGATCGGTCCGCAGGACCCGACCCACCGCCTCGGTGAGGACCCCCTCCACCGTCCGCAGCCCCGGCTGCAGGGCCCACCCGGCGAACGCGGTCCCGTCGTAGGCCAGGTCCAGCCGCAGCCGGGTTGGCATCACGCAACCACCAGTCGACCCACCGCCTGTATCAGGTGTCGAAAAGAACTGCTTCCCCTTTCCGCGCTATTGATGTCTATGCATGCACAAAAAGCCGGCTGATGCAGCGTTTCGCGATACGGCTGTAGCATATGACGCGACAGTGTCTCCTTGGCCCCTCGCCGGGCCTCAGGATGCTCGACATCAAGGGCCGTCAATTTGACGCTCCGATGCGAGGTCAAAGATTGCATCGCAGCCAAAAACCAGGCTTCAAACTCTCGGACCGCAACAACCACCTCGATCGTCCCCGCAGCTCTAGCGACTGACAGAACCTGTGCACACAATTCCTCGGCGTCGTCGTCATCCGAGTCCAGGAGGACGAGGACTCCTCCCGATCCGTCCTGCTGCACCCGGCGCCGCTGGAGCTCCACGGCGCGCCCTAAGTGCTCTTCCTTCAGCATGCGCCCGCGCGGCAAACGATGGGGTCGCTCGATGATAACCGGACCAGAACCGGAGAAACGTTCGCTCACAATGCGACGCAGAAGGACAGGCACCGCAAGTTCATCTCCCTGCCCCTCCACGATAGAGGCAATTGTGGTCACGAGGCGAACAACTTCAACTGATCGGGCTGCAGGGCCTCAGCCGGTCGCAATTGGTCCACCCGAAGCAACTCTCCCGCCGTAAAAAGACCCTCCCGCAGGACACTGGCTGCGGCGGCGTCAGGCCGGGAGACCGCAGTCTCTCCCCGACGCGAGGTGACGGCCACGATTGACTCCGGTCCCACCGTCGGCGAGTCCAAGAGATCCGGGCTATGGCTCGTGGCCAGTACCTGTCTAGTTTCCGATGCCACTTGGAGGGCTTCGAGTAGCGTCCCGGACGCCGCAGGGTGTAGTGCCGCCTCAGGTTCCTCAATACCCACGGGTGAACGCACAGGAGCAGCTCCCGCGAAAAGCGCCGCCAGGGCGCCGAGGGCGCGCAGGGTTCCGTCACTCATCGATGTCGCTGCGAACGTCCATGAGGCGTCGGAGCCATCAACCTCCTGCCGGAAGGATAGAGTCTCATAGGCGCCAAGGGGACTACGCTCCACCGCGACAATTCCGGGAACAACCGCGGCCAGGTAGGCATCAATATCTGCCTTAACCTCGGGGCGCTCTCGCGAAAGACGCGTCAGGACACTGGCGATGTTTCCCCCATCGCGCCGGAGCAACTCCCCGGGGTCAGGAATCTGGGGAGGTCGCATGACTTCGGGATTGAGGTTGTAGACGTTCATACCTGCCAGTCCGTCAAAAGCCTCACGGAAGGCCGGAAGACCGGACGCCGACGCGAGCAACAGTCGGTCTGGAGTGGATCGCGGCAGCTGACCCAAGGACGAATGGACTACCTCCCCAGACCGGACGCGGTAGCTGACAGGGTCCGCACCAAAGGCAACCGGGGTGATCGAGCAGTCTTCCTTGGTCACCCGGAAATCGCCGCCGCCGACAGCTCCCACCTCAAAGCTATACTTACCGGAACAGGTAGGTCCCTGGAAGTCGAGAGAGATGCCGAAATGGCGGGGATGACCTGTGGAACGGCGGCGCACCTCTTGCACGCCACCCCGCTCACGCAGAGCGTTGTCTAGGTTCTCGTTCAACGACTGCGCTGTGAGTCGGAGACTGTCGAGGACGTTACTTTTCCCAGCCCCATTCGGCCCGACTAGGAAGGTTAGGGCTCCGAGCTTGACCGCACAGGCAGGGATGCTCCGGAAGTTGCGCAGCCGCAACTGGGTCACGTCGAAACGTCCGGGAGCCATGACCCGATCGTACGACCCGACTCCACTTGCCCGGCACCAGCATCCCCAGGCACGAAGGGAACGAGCCCGCCCTCCCCGGAGGGAGGGCGGGCTCGTCAGGACCGGTCAGGCTCAGGCCTGGTCCTTCTTCTCGTCGCTCGGGTCGGCCTCGGCGGCGTCGACCTCGACGGTCTCCACGGGGGCGTCGCCCTCGGGGAGGGTGTCGGGCTGCTCGATGCTGCCCGGCTCCACGTCGGTCGCCTCGGTCGAGGTGGTCGCCTCGGTCGAGGTGGTCGCCTCGGTCGAGGTGGTCGCCTCGTCCTGCTCGGTCGCGGCCGGGGCCGAGGCCGCGGCGGCCGCGGAGGCCTCACGGACGACGGCCTGCTTCGGGCTGACGGGCTCCTCGACCAGCGCGATGACGGCCATGGGGGCGTTGTCGCCCTTGCGGGGGCCGATCTTCACGATGCGGGTGTACCCGCCCTGCCGCTCCGCCATCGCCGGGGCGATCTCGGTGAACAGGAAGTGCACGACGGACTTGTCGCGGATGGTCTTCATCACCTGCCGGCGCGACGCGAGGTCGCCCTTCTTGGCGAAGGTGACCAGCTTCTCCGCGAACGGGCGGAGACGGCGGGCCTTGGCCTCCGTCGTGGTGATGCTGCGGTGCTCGAAGAGCGCGGTCGCGAGGTTGGCCAGGATGAGCCGCTCGTGCGCCGGCCCGCCGCCGAGCCGCGGACCCTTGGTGGGGGTGGGCATGGTTGTCGATCTCCTCGGATGGACCCGCGACCCTCAGGCGAGGGTTGCGGGAGGGCGGACGGTCAGAGCTGCTCGTCCTCGGCGAAGGACTGGTCGTCCTCCTCGAAGTCGTTGACGACGGCGGAAGGATCGAACCCGGGGGGCGAGTCCTTCAGGTGCAGGCCCATGCCGACGAGCTTGGCCTTCACCTCGTCGATGGACTTCTGGCCGAAGTTGCGGATGTCGAGCAGGTCGGCCTCGCTGCGCGAGACCAGTTCGCCGACGGTGTGGATGCCCTCGCGCTTGAGGCAGTTGTAGGACCGGACGGTGAGGTCCAGCGCCTCGATCTCGAGCGCGAGGTCCGCGGCCAGCGCCGCGTCGGTGGGCGAGGGGCCCATGTCGATGCCTTCGGCCTCGACGTTGAGCTCGCGGGCCAGGCCGAACAGCTCGGTCAGCGTCTTGCCGGCCGAGGCGACCGCGTCACGCGGGGTGATCGCGTGCTTGGTCTCGACGTCGACCACGAGGCGGTCGAAGTCGGTGCGCTGCTCGACGCGGGTGGCTTCGACCTTGTAGGTGACCTTGAGCACCGGCGAGTAGATCGAGTCGATCGGGATCCGACCGATCTCCTGCTCACCGGACTTGTTCTGCGCCGCGGAGACGTAGCCCCGGCCGCGCTCGACGGTCAGCTCCAGCTCGAGCTTGCCCTTGCCGTTGAGGGTCGCGATGTGCAGCTCGGGGTTGTGCACCTCGACACCGGCCGGCGGCGCGATGTCGGCGGCGGTGACCGCACCCGGGCCCTGCTTGCGCAGGTACATGACGACCGGTTCGTCGTGCTCGGAGGAGACGACGAGGTTCTTGATGTTGAGGACGATCTCGGTGACGTCCTCCTTCACCCCCGGGACGCTGGTGAACTCGTGGAGCACACCGTCGATCCGGAGGCTGGTGACCGCTGCACCGGGGATGGACGAGAGCAGCGTCCGGCGCAGCGAGTTGCCGAGGGTGTAGCCGAAGCCCGGCTCCAGCGGTTCGATGACGAACCGCGAGCGGTACTCGTCGACGACGTCCTCGGTGAGGGTGGGGCGCTGTGCGATCAGCACGGAGGGTTCCTTCCCGCGGGCGTCCGCCATATGACGCCCCGCACGCCCGTTCGGCTTCGGTCCACCGACGGGGTCTGACTTCGTACGTGATGACACCCCGGCGGGCGGCGGATCCCTCCGCCGACCCGTCGGGGTTCGCGCTCAGCTCAGACGCGCCGGCGCTTGGGCGGCCGGCAGCCGTTGTGCGGGCTGGGGGTGACGTCGGAGATCGCGCCGACCTCGAGGCCCGTGGCCTGCAGCGAGCGGATGGCGGTCTCGCGGCCCGAGCCCGGGCCCTTGACGAAGACGTCGACCTTGCGCATGCCGTGCTCCTGCGCCCGACGCGCGGCGGCCTCGGCGGCCATCTGCGCGGCGAACGGGGTCGACTTGCGCGACCCCTTGAAGCCGACCTGTCCGGCCGACGCCCACGCGATGACGGCGCCGGTCGGGTCGGTGATCGAGACGATGGTGTTGTTGAACGTGCTCTTGATGTGAGCGTGCCCGTGGGCGACGTTCTTCTTCTCCTTGCGGCGCGGCTTGCGCGCCGCGGTGGCCTGACGGCTCTTGGGAGGCATGTGTCCGGAACTCCTGGGGACGAGGTAGCGATCGAGGGCGGGCCGCGGGAGGACCCGGGAGGCGACCGCCGCGGCCGTCGACGGTCAGCGGGTGACCGGCTCGGGGCGGCGGATGCGCGTTACTTGCGCCCGGCCTTCTTCTTGCCGGCCACGGTGCGCTTCGGGCCCTTGCGGGTACGCGCGTTGGTCTTGGTGCGCTGGCCGCGGACGGGCAGACCCCGGCGGTGCCGGAGGCCCTCGTAGCAACCGATCTCCACCTTGCGGCGGATGTCGGCGGCCACCTCGCGGCGGAGGTCACCCTCGACGCGGTAGTTGCCCTCGATGTAGTCGCGCAGGGCGACCAGGTCGTCGTCCGTGAGGTCGCGGACACGGGTGTCGGGGCTGACGCCGGTGGCGTCCAGCGTCTCCTTCGCCCGGGTGCGTCCGACGCCGTAGATGTAGGTGAGCGCGATCTCCAGCCGCTTCTCGCGGGGGAGGTCGACGCCGACGAGACGTGCCATGCGGTTCGGTCCTGCTTCCGTTCGCGGAGGTCTGTCGCAGCACCGTCCCCGTCCTCGTCCGGCGGGTCCCCGGCCTCCGACCGGGGGTGTCGCCCGCGCGCGGCGCCAGGTCCTGGCGGCGCGCACCGGGCGGGTGCTGCGATGGTCTGCCGTCGGCTGCGTCCGACGGCGGGTCCTGCTGGGGGTCTGCGTCAGCCCTGGCGCTGCTTGTGTCGCAGGTTGTCGCAGATGATCATGACCCGGCCGTTGCGGCGGATCACCTTGCACTTGTCGCAGATCTTCTTGACGCTCGGCTTGACCTTCATCGTGTCTCCGGTCGTGCCGTGCCCGGGACCGGCGGGATGCCGACCACGCTCACGGCGGCGGTCACTTGTAGCGGTAGACGATGCGCCCGCGGGACAGGTCGTACGGGCTGAGTTCCACCACGACCCGGTCCTCGGGGAGGATCCGGATGTAGTGCTGCCGCATCTTGCCCGAGATGTGCGCGAGCACCTTGTGACCGTTGCTCAGCTCGACGCGGAACATCGCGTTCGGCAGGGCTTCGACCACGGTGCCTTCGATCTCGATGACGCCGTCCTTCTTCGGCATGTCCTCCGCTTTTCCGTGGGTGGCAATCGGGGTGGTGTTACCTCACTCCGCCACCCCTGGGGGCGCGTGGACCATGTGCAGAAAGCAGAACACAGCGACACGACAGAAGGCATGGCGGACCGACAGGCAAGCTTACGCGACGTCGACGCGCAGACGAAATCGGCGGTACCGGCGGCCCCCGCGGCCCACGGCCGGGGTGCGTCGGAGCGTCAGGACGTCTCCGCCGGCACCCGGACGCCGAGCGCCGCGAGCTCGTCGCGGCCCCCGTCCGGGGCGGTGAGGACCCAGAGGCCCTCGTCCAGGACCGCGACCGTGTGCTCCCAGTGCGCGGCGCGGGCCCCGTCGGTGGTGACGACCGTCCACTCGTCGTCGAGCACGTCGGTCTCGTCGCCCCCGCGGGTGCACATGGGTTCGATCGCCACGACCAGACCGGGCTTGATCCGCGGCCCGCGCTCGCGCACGCGGTAGTTGAGGACCTCCGGCGCCTGGTGCATGGCCGTACCGATCCCGTGACCGGTGTAGCCGTCGACGATGCCGAGCCGGCCGGCGACCGCGTCCTCGACGGCTCCCCCGACCTCGTTCAACCGGCCCCGACCGTCCAGGGCGGCGATCCCCCGCCACATGGCCTGCCGGGTGACCTCCACGAGCTCGGCGTCGCCCTCGTCGCGCGGCTCGCCGACGATCTCGGTCCAGGCCGAGTCGCCGTGCCACCCCTCCACGATCGCCCCGCAGTCGACGGAGACCACGTCCCCCTCGGCCAGCACCTGCTCCCCCGGGATCCCGTGGACGACCACGTGGTTCACCGAGATGCAGGTCGAGGCCGGGTAGCCGTGGTAGCCGAGGAAGCTCGGGGTGCCGCCGCCGCCGCGGATGACCTCCGCGGCGACGGCGTCGAGCTCACGGGTGCTGATCCCCGGGCGCAGCGCGGCCCGCACGCTCTCGAGCGCGGCCGCCGTCAGCAGACCGGCCGTGCGCATCAGCCCGATCTGCTCGGGGGTCTTGAACTCGATGCGTTCGCGCGCCATGGGTCCGTATCGCTCGTCGGTCGGGGGTGGTGGGCCGGACCGGGGTCCGGCCGGGGGGCGCGGGCGTCAGCGCTCGACGCCCAGGGCGTCCAGCAGGCGGCCGGTCACGTCCTCGACGGAGCCGAGGCCGTCGACGCTGTGCAGCAGGCCGCGCTCGCCGTAGACGTCGACCAGCGGCGCGGTCTGCTCCAGGTAGACCTTCTGCCGGTTGCGGATGACGTCCTCGGTGTCGTCGCTGCGCCCCTCGAGGCCCGCGCGCTTGCTGAGCCGGGCCACCAGCTCGTCGCTGTCGGCGGTGATCTCGAGCACGGCGTCCAGCTTGGTGCCCGCGGCCCGCAGCATCGAGTCGAGCTCGGTGACCTGGTCGGTCGTGCGGGGGTAGCCGTCGAGGATGAAGCCCTCGGTCGCGTCGGCGTGGGAGAGCCGGTCGGCGACCATCGCGTTGGTCACGGAGTCGGGGACGTACTCACCCTTGTCCATGTACCCCTGCGCGGTCCGTCCCAGCTCGGTCCCTTCCTTGACGTTGGCGCGGAAGATGTCGCCGGTCGAGATGGCCGGCACGCCCAGGCGCTCGGCGAGGAGCTTGGCCTGGGTGCCCTTGCCGGCACCGGGGGGACCGAGCAGAACGAGTCGCTTCATCGCAGGAACCCTTCGTAGTTGCGTTGCTGAAGTTGGGACTCGATCTGCTTCACCGTCTCGAGGCCCACGCCGACGATGATCAGGATCGACGTCCCCCCGAAGGGGAAGTTGGCGTTGGCGTTGAAGGCTACGAGAGCGATGAGGGGTAGGAGGGAGATCAGACCCAGATAGATGGATCCGGGCAGTGTGATCCTCGTCAAGATGTAGTCGAGGTACTCGGCCGTGGGCCGCCCGGCGCGAACGCCGGGGATGAAGCCGCCGTACTTGCGCATGTTCTCGGCGACCTCGTCCGGGTTGAACGTGATCGCGACGTAGAAGAACGCGAAGAAGATGATCATGAGGAAGTAGGCGGCCATGTAGATGGGGTGGTCGCCCCGGGCCAGGTGGACGTTGATCCACTGCACCCAGCCCGCGTTCGGGTCGTTGAACTGCGCCAGCAGGGCCGGGAGGTAGAGCAGCGACGAGGCGAAGATGATCGGGATGACCCCGGCCATGTTGACCTTCAGCGGGATGTAGGTGGAGCTGCCGCCGTACATGCGCCGGCCCACCATGCGCTTGGCGTACTGCACCGGCACCCGGCGCTGGGACTGCTCGACCGCGACGACGGCGGCCACGACGACGAGGCCGACCAGGATCACACCGGCGAAGGTCATCCAGCCGTTCTCCTGGGCGATGGCCCACAGCGAGGTCGGGAACCCGGCGGCGATCTGGGTGAAGATCAGGAGCGACATGCCGTTGCCGACCCCGCGCTCGGTGACCAGCTCCCCCAGCCACATGATCAGGCCGGTCCCCGCGGTCATGGTCAGGACCATGAGGGCCAGGGTCTGCACGGACTGGTCGGGGATGACCTGGGCGGTGCAGTCGGTCTGGAAGAGCCGCGCAGGGTCGCGTGCGATCGACACGTAGGTCGTCGACTGCAGGATGGCCAGCGCGATCGTGAGGTAGCGCGTGTACTGGGTCAGCTTGCTCGTGCCCTGCTGACCCTCCTTCTTCAGCTCCTCGAACTTGGGGATCACCACGGTCAGCAGCTGGATGATGATGCTGGCCGTGATGTAAGGCATGATCCCGAGCGCGAAGACGGACAGCTGCAGCAGCGCCCCGCCGGAGAACAGGTTCACCAGACCCAGCAGGCTGTTACCGGTCTCGGCCTGCGCGATGCACTGCTGCACCGCGGAGTAGTCCACCCCCGGGGTCGGCACGAACGAGCCGACGCGGACCAGGACGATGATGCCGAGGGTGAAGAAGATCTTGCGGCGCAGGTCCGGCGTGCGGAACGCGCGGCCGAGAGCGGTGAGCACGACAACCTCCTGCGCCGCACCGGCGCGGAGCCGGCGGCGACTGGGACGGACGAGAACGGAGCGGCCGACCCGGAGACCGGGGACAGCCTGATGAGGAACCCTACAGGGCCAAAACAGTGACGCGGCGACACCGAACGATTACTCGATCGGTGCCGCCGCGTCAGGACCTGCGGGAGCTGCTCACAGCGCGGTGGTGGTCCCACCGGCCGCAGCGATCTTCTCCGCCGCCGAGGCGGAGAACTTGTGCGCACTGACCTGCAGCGCGACCGTGGCCTCGCCCTTGCCGAGGACCTTGACCAGGTGGCCGTCGCGGACCGCGCCGCGAGCGACCAGCTCGGCCGGGGTGACCTCGCCACCCTTGGGGAAGAGGGCGCTCAGCTTGTCCAGGTTCACCACCTGGTACTCGACCCGGAAGGGGTTCTTGAAGCCCCGGAGCTTGGGCAGCCGCATGTGCATCGGCATCTGCCCGCCCTCGAAGCCCGCGGGCACCTGGTAGCGCGCCTTGGTCCCCTTGGTACCGCGACCGGCGGTCTTCCCCTTGCTGCCCTCACCACGGCCGACCCGCTGCTTGGCGGTCTTGGCCCCCGGCGCGGGACGCAGGTGGTGCACCTTCAGGACGTGATCGCCCGGAGTGCCTGCCATGTCAGTCAACCTCCTCGACGGTCACGAGGTGCGCGACCGTCGTCGCCATACCGCGGAACTCGGGGCGGTCCTCCTTGAGGACCGTCTGCCCGATCTTGTGCAGCCCGAGGCTGCGCAGGGTGTTCCGCTGGTTGTCCTTGCCGCCGATGGCGGACTTGACCTGGGTGATCTTCAGCTTCGCCATCAGGCGGACACCCCCGCGGCACGCGCCTTGAGCAGGGCGGCCGGGGCCACCTGCTCGACGGACAGACCACGGCGCGCCGCGACCTGCTCGGGACGCTCGAGGCCCTTCAGCGCCGCCACCGTCGCCTGGACGATGTTGAGCGCGTTGTCGCTGCCGAGCGACTTGGAGAGCACGTCGTGCACCCCGGCGCACTCGAGCACGGCGCGGACCGGACCACCGGCGATCACACCGGTACCCGGGGAGGCCGGGCGCAGCATGACCACGCCGGCCGCCTTCTCACCCTGGATGGGGTGCGGGATGGTGCCCTGGATGCGGGGCACGCGGAAGAAGTTCTTCTTGGCCTCCTCGACACCCTTGGCGATCGCCGCGGGCACCTCCTTGGCCTTGCCGTAGCCGACACCGACGGTGCCGTCGCCGTCGCCCACGACCACGAGGGCCGTGAAGCTGAAGCGACGACCGCCCTTGACGACCTTGGCGACGCGGTTGATGGTGACCACGCGCTCCACGAAGTTGCTGCGGTCGCCCTGGTCACCACCACGGCGGTTGTCGCGGCCGCCGTCACGGCCACCGCGCTGACCGCGGTCGTTGCCACCGCGGTCGTTGCCACCACGGTTGTCGCCGCCGGCCGCACCGGCGCCTCGGCGCTGGGGTCCAGGCATCAGACGTTCCTCATTCCATCGACGGTAAAGAACACGGGGGTGGGGCTGATCACAGGGTCAGCCCCGCTTCCCGGGCGCCGTCGGCGATCGCCGCGACGCGGCCGGCGTACCGGTTGCCACCGCGGTCGAAGACCACGGAGTCGATCCCGGCTGCCTTGGCCCGCTCGGCGACGAGCGCGCCGACCGCACGAGCCTTGGCCGACTTGTCGTCGGAGGACGAACGCAGGTCCGCCTCCATGGTCGAGGCCGAGGCCAGCGTGTGGCCCGCGGCGTCGTCGATGACCTGCACGAAGACGTGGCGGGTCGACCGGGTGACGACCAGGCGCGGCCGCACGGCGGTGCCCACGACCTTCTTGCGGACCCGGGTGTGGCGACGCTTGCGCGAGGCTGCGGTGCCCTTCTGGGTCCGCTGCGTGGAGAGAGCCATCACTTACCAGCCTTTCCGACCTTGCGGCGGATCTGCTCGCCGGCGTAGCGCACGCCCTTGCCCTTGTACGGGTCGGGCTTGCGGAGCTTGCGGATGTTCGCAGCGACCTCGCCGACCTGCTGCTTGTCGATGCCCGCGACCGAGAACTTCGTGGGGTTCTCGACGGCGAACGTGATGCCGGCCGGCGCCTTGATCAGGACCGGGTGGCTGAAGCCGAGCGCGAACTCCAGGTCGGAGCCCTTGGCGGCGACGCGGTACCCGGTGCCGACGATCTCGAGCTTCTTCTCGTAGCCGGCGGTCACCCCGGTGACCATGTTGGCCACGAGGGTCCGGGTGAGCCCGTGCAGCGAGCGCGAGCTGCGCTCGTCGTCGGGACGGGAGACGGTGAGGACACCGTCCTCCCCGCGCTCGACGGAGATGGGCGCGGCGACCACGTGGGTCAGCTCGCCCTTGGGGCCCTTGACCGTGACGGTCGAGCCGTCGATGGACACGTCCACCCCGGCCGGGACCTGGATCGGGAGTCGTCCGATTCGCGACATGGTTACTCCTCCCTCACCAGACGTAGGCGAGGACTTCCCCACCCACGCCCTTCTTGTTGGCCTGCTTGTCGGTCAGCAGCCCGGAGGACGTGGACAGGATCGCCACGCCCAGGCCGCCGAGCACGCGGGGCAGGTTGGTCGACTTCGCGTAGACCCGCAGACCGGGCTTGGAGACGCGCCGCAGACCGGCGATCGCCCGCTCCCGGTTGGGGCCGAACTTCAGGTTCATCGTCAGCTTCTTGCCGACCTCGGCGTCCTCGACGGTCCAGGACTGGATGTAGCCCTCGGCCTGAAGGATCTCCGCGATGTGCGACTTCAGCTTGCTGTACGGCATCGAGACGCTGTCGTGGTACGCCGAGTTGGCGTTGCGCAGACGCGTCAGCATGTCCGCGATGGGGTCGGTCATCGTCATCGGGCTCGTCCGCCCTTCCTCGCCGGGGTTTCCGCCGCCCGCCGTGCTGTGCACGGCGAGGCGGCCGGACCTTCGGCGTCCTGTACGAAAAGTATGGTCACCAGTTGCTGCTCGGAACCCGGGGCCCGGGTTCCGCATGCCTCACGAACGAGAACTCACCAGGAGCTCTTGGTCACACCCGGGAGCTCCCCGCGGTGCGCCATATCGCGCACGCAAACTCGGCAGAGGCCGAACTTGCGGTAGACAGCGTGCGGACGACCGCAGCGCTGGCAACGGGTGTAGCCGCGAACCTTGAACTTCGGCTTGCGGGCTGCCTTGGTGATGAGAGCGGTCTTCGCCACGGTCAGTTCTCCTTGAAGGGGAAGCCCAGCGCACGGAGCAGGGCACGGCCCTCGTCGTCGGTCTTCGCCGTCGTCACGACCGTGATGTCCATACCGCGAACCCGGTCGATCTTGTCCTGGTCGATCTCGTGGAACATGGACTGCTCGTTGAGACCGAAGGTGTAGTTGCCGTTGCCGTCGAACTGCTTCGGCGACAGGCCACGGAAGTCGCGGATGCGCGGGAGCGCCAGCGACAGCAGACGGTCCAGGAACTCCCACATGCGGTCGCCGCGCAGCGTGGTGTGCGCACCGATCGGCATGCCCTCACGGAGCTTGAACTGGGCGATGGACTTGCGCGCCTTGGTGATCTGCGGCTTCTGGCCGGTGATCACGGTGAGGTCGCGCACGGCCCCGTCGATCAGCTTGGAGTCGCGAGCGGCCTCGCCGACACCCATGTTCACCACGACCTTGACCAGGCCGGGGATCTGCATGACGTTGCCGTAGGAGAACTGCTCGTGCAGCTGACCCCTGATCTCGTCGCGGTAGCGCTGCTTGAGGCGCGGCAGCGACCGGGTCTCGGTCGAGGTCTCGGTGGTGGCGGTCTCAGTCGTCATCAGATGTCCTTACCCGAGCGCTTGGCGACGCGGGTGCGGACGGTCTTGGTACGACCGTTGCGCTCGACCTGCTCCTCGCGGATGCCGACGCGGGTCGGCTTGTTGGTCTCCGGGTCCACCAGCTGCACGTTGCTGATGTGGATCGGGGCCTCGAAGACCTCGATCCCGCCGGCCACACCCGGGCGAGCCTTGGTGTGACGCTTCAGCTGGTTCACGCCCTCGACGACGACGCGCTGGGTGTCCGCCAGGACGTCCAGGACGCGACCCTGCTTGCCGAGGTCGGAGGTCTTGGTGCCGTCGTCGTTGCGACGACCGCGCACGCGGGTGATGACCTGGACCAGGTCACCCTTCTTGATACGGATCTTCGGCGTCTTCGCGCTCATGCTCACAGCACCTCCGGAGCCAGCGAGATGATCCGCATGAAGCGCTTCTCACGCAGTTCACGACCCACGGGCCCGAAGATTCGGGTGCCGCGCGGGTCGCCGTCGGCGCGGAGGATCACCGCGGCGTTCTCGTCGAAGCGGATGTAGGAACCGTCGGCACGCCGACGCTCCTTCTTGGTACGGACGATGACGGCCTTGACCACATCGCCCTTCTTCACGTTGCCACCCGGGATGGCGTCCTTGACCGTGGCCACGATGACGTCACCGATGCCCGCGTAGCGGCGGCCGGAACCACCGAGCACGCGGATGCACAGGATCTCCTTGGCACCCGTGTTGTCGGCGACCTTGAGCCGCGACTCCTGCTGGATCACTCTCTACTCCTTCGTCTCGCCGGTTCTCGGTACCCCACCGGTTCCCGGAAGGGGCACGAGCCTGACGGAACGGACATGGACTCGTGCTGGTGGCCGGCCCGCGCGGACGCGGGCCGGTCCACCGTCGTCACTTGGCGCGCTCGAGGACCTCGACGACGCGCCAACGCTTGGTCGCCGACAGCGGCCGGGTCTCGGCGATGAGGACGAGGTCCCCCACGCCGGCGGTCTCGACCTCGTCGTGCGCCTTGACCTTGGTCGTGCGGCGGATGACCTTGGCGTAGAGCGGGTGCTTCACGCGGTCCTCGACCTCGACGACGACGGTCTTCTGCATCTTGTCGCTGACGACGTAGCCGCGGCGCGTCTTGCGGTAGCCGCGCTCGTCGGTCGCCGGAGCGGTCTCGCTCGCGGTGTTCTCGCTCACTTGGCGGCCTCCTTCGTGATCGGCGCCTCGGTGATGCCGAGCTCGCGCTCGCGCATCGTCGTGTAGATGCGGGAGATGTCCCGCTTGACGGCCTTCAGCCGGCTGTTGTTCTCCAGCTGACCGGTCGCGGACTGGAAGCGGAGGTTGAACAGCTCCTCCTTGGCCTTCTTCAGCTCGGCGACGAGCTTGGCGTCGTCGAACTCACGGAGCTCGGTAGCGCCGAGCCCCTTGGTCCCGACGGACATCAGGACTCACCACCCTCGCGACGAACGATCTTGCACTTGACGGGAAGCTTGTGGATGGCGCGGGTGAGCGCCTCCGAGGCAACCTTCTCGTTGGGGAACGACAGCTCGAACATGACGCGTCCGGGCTTGATGTTCGCGATCCACCACTCCGGCGAACCCTTGCCGGAACCCATGCGGGTCTCGGCCGGCTTCTTGGTCAGCGGACGGTCCGGGTAGATGTTGATCCAGACCTTGCCGCCACGACGGATGTGACGGGTGATCGCGATACGGGCGGACTCGATCTGACGGTTCGTGACGTAACCGCCCTCGACCGCCATGATCCCGTACTCACCGAAGGTGACCCGGGTGCCGCCGCTGGCCGCACCACGCCGCGTGGGGTGGTGCTGCTTGCGGTGCTTGACTCGGCGTGGGATGAGCACGGCTCAGGCCTCCGTTCCAGTGGTCGGCGCCGCCGCCGCGGGGGCGGCGTCACCGGCGGGAGCGGCAGCGGCCTCGGCCGCGGGCGCCTGCTCCTGCGTCGGACGGCGACGCGGGCCGCGGTCGCCACGCTCACCGCGACGCGGGGCGCGCGGGGCCTGGGCCTGCGACTGGGCCAGCTCACGGCTGGTCACGTCACCGTGGTAGATCCAGACCTTCACGCCGATGCGGCCGAAGGTCGTGCGCGCCTCGTAGAAGCCGTAGTCGATGTTCGCGCGCAGCGTGTGCAGCGGCACACGACCCTCGCGGTAGAACTCCGAACGGCTCATCTCGGCGCCGCCGAGACGACCCGCGCAGGCGACGCGGATGCCCTTGGCGCCCGAGCGCATCGAGGTCTGCATCCCCTTGCGCATGGCGCGACGGAACGAGACGCGGCTCGCGAGCTGCTCGGCGATCCCCTGGGCCACCAGCTGCGCGTCGACCTCGGGGTTCTTGACCTCGAGGATGTTCAGCTGGACCTGCTTGCCGGTGAGCTTCTCCAGCTCACCGCGGATGCGGTCGGCCTCCGCACCACGACGGCCGATGACGATGCCCGGCCGGGCGGTGTGGATGTCGACACGGACCCGGTCGCGGGTGCGCTCGATCTCGACCTTGGAGATGCCGGCCCGCTCCATGCCCTTGGACATGAGCTTGCGGATCGCGACGTCCTCCTTGACGTAGTCGGCGTAACGCTGACCCGTCTTGGTCGAGTCGGCGAACCACCGGCTCTTGTGATCGGTCGTGATGCCCAGTCGGAACCCGTGCGGGTTGACCTTCTGTCCCATCAGCGGGTCCTCCTCGTCTTCTTGGCGCCGGGCACCTTGGGCGCGACGACCACGGTGATGTGGCTCGTGCGCTTGAGGATGCGTCCCGCGCGGCCCTGGGCGCGGGGACGGAACCGCTTCATCGTCGGGCCCTCGTCCACGTGGATCGCCTGCACGACGAGCTCGTTCGGGTCGAACGCCTCGGAGTGCTTGTCCGCGAGGAACTTGGCGTTCGCGATCGCGGACTCGACGAGCTTCCGCACCGGTTCGGCGGCCGCCTGCGGGGCGAACGACAACACGGCGACGGCCTCGGTGGCCTGCTTGCCCCGGACGAGGTCGACGACTCGGCGCGCCTTCTGGGGCGTGACGCGGAGGTACCGCGTCTGCGCCTTGGCTTCCATCCCTGTCCTGCCTTCTGATCTTGAGTCTTCAGCGAACGTCCGGCTCGGAGTCGAGCCGGGGTGAGCGGGTCTGCTCAGCGACGACGACCCTTGCGGTCGTCCTTCTCGTGCCCCTTGAACGTGCGGGTGGGCGCGAACTCGCCGAGCTTGTGGCCCACCATCGACTCCGTCACGAAGACGGGGTGGTGCTTGCGGCCGTCGTGGACCCCGAACGTGTGGCCCAGGAAGTCCGGCGTGATGACCGAACGGCGGGACCACGTCTTGATGATGTTGTGCGTGCCGGCCTCGTTCTGGACGTCCACCTTCTTCTGCAGGTGGTCGTCGACGAACGGGCCCTTCTTCAGACTACGAGGCATCCCTCAGGCTCCCTATCAGCGCTTCTTGCCGGTACGGCGGCGACGGACGATGAGCTTGTCGCTCTCCTTGCCCGGACGCCGGGTACGGCCTTCAGCCTGACCCCACGGGCTGACCGGGTGACGACCACCGGAGGTCTTACCCTCACCACCACCGTGCGGGTGGTCGATCGGGTTCATGGCGACACCGCGGACGGTCGGGCGCTTGCCCTTCCACCGCATGCGGCCGGCCTTGCCCCAGTTGATGTTCGACTGCTCGGCGTTGCCGACCTCGCCGATGGTGGCGCGGCAGCGGACGTCGACGTTGCGGATCTCGCCGGAGGGCATGCGCAGCTGGGCGAAACGACCCTCACGGGCGACCAGCTGGACGCTCGAACCCGCGGAGCGGGCGATCTTCGCGCCGCCACCGGGACGGAGCTCGATGGCGTGGATGACCGTACCGACCGGGATGTTGCGCAGCGGCAGGTTGTTGCCGGGCTTGATGTCGGCGGCGGGGCCGGCCTCGATCGGGTCGCCCTGCTTCAGCTTGGCCGGGGCGATGATGTAGCGCTTCTCGCCGTCGGCGTAGTGCAGCAGCGCGATGCGCGCGGTGCGGTTCGGGTCGTACTCGATGTGCGCGACCTTGGCCGGCACGCCGTCCTTGTCGTGACGACGGAAGTCGATGACGCGGTAGGCACGCTTGTGGCCACCACCGATGTGACGGGTGGTGATGCGACCGGTCGAGTTACGACCACCGGTCTTGCTGAGCGGACGGATGAGGGACTTCTCCGGCTCCGACCGCGTGATCTCGACGAAGTCGGCGACGGACGAGCCACGGCGGCCCGGCGTCGTCGGCTTGTACTTGCGGATTCCCATGGTGATGCGTCCTCGGGTTCGAAGGTTGTCTACGGCAGAGGTGCGAGGCCGGGAGGGCCTCAGGCGACCGAGCCGCCGAAGATGTCGATCGTGCCCTCGCGAAGCGTCACGATGGCCCGCTTGGTGTCCTTACGCTTCCCGGTCCCGGTCCGCGTACGACGCGTCTTGCCCTGGCGGTTGATGGTGTTGACGGACGACACCTTGACGCCGAAGACGGACTCGACCGCGACCTTGATCTCGGTCTTGTTCGCCCGCGGGTCGACCAGGAACGTGTACTTGCCCTCGTCGATGAGCGAGTAGCTCTTCTCGGAGACGACCGGCGCGAGCAGGATGTCGCGCGGGTCCTTCTGCGTGCCGCCGATGGCGCTCACAGGGTGCTCCCTTCGGACTCTGCCGCGACAGCGGAAGCGCTCTTGCGAGGCCCGGCGACGAACGCGTCGAGCGCGGCGCGGGTGAAGACCACGTCGTCGCTCTTCACGACGTCGTAGGTGTTGAGCTGGTCCGCCGGCAGGACGTGCACGGTGTCCAGGTTGCGCAGGCTGCGCAGCGAGATCTCGTCGTCGCGGGTCAGCACGATGAGCACGTGCTTGCGGCCCGAGAGCGTCTCGACCAGCTTGGCCGCGCTGCGGGTGGAGGGCTTGTCCCCGAAGGAGAACGCCTCGACGACGTGCAGCCGGTCGTGGCGCACGCGGTCGGAGAGGACCCCGCGCAGGGCGGCGGCCTTCATCTTCTTGGGGGTGCGCTGCGAGTAGTCACGCGGCTGGGGCCCGTGGACGACGCCACCGCCGGTGAACTGCGGGGCGCGCAGCGAACCCTGACGGGCGCGGCCGGTGCCCTTCTGCTTGTAGGGCTTCTTGCCACCACCGCGGACGTCGCCGCGGGTCTTGGTGGCGTGCGTACCCTGGCGCGCGGCGGCGAGCTGGGCCGTCACGACCTGGTGGATCAGCGGGATGCTGACCTGCCGGGCGAAGTCCTTCGCGGGCAGCTCGACGGTCCCGTTGGTGCCACCGTCGGCGGTGCGCAGCGGGACGACGACGGACTCGGTGGTCTCGGAAGACGTGGTCATGTCAGGCCTCCTTCACGCGCGCCTTGGCGGCGTTCTTGACGAGCACCACACCACCGCGAGGACCGGGGACGGCGCCCGCGATCAGCAGCAGGCCCTTCTCGGCGTCGACGGCGTGGACCGTCAGGTTCTGGGTCGTCTGGCGCACGCCACCCATGCGGCCGGCCATGCGCAGGCCCTTGAAGACCCGGCCCGGGGTGGCGCAACCGCCGATGGAACCGGGCTTGCGGTGGTTGCGGTGCGCACCGTGCGAGGCGCTGACACCGGCGAACCCGTGGCGCTTCATGACGCCCGCGAAGCCCTTGCCCTTGGTGGTGCCCACGACGTCCACGGTCTGCCCGGCGGCGAACACCTCGGCGGTGATCTCCTGCCCGGCGGTGTAGGACGCGGCGTCGGTGGTGCGCAGCTCGACCAGATGACGGCGCGGCGCGACGCCGGCCTTGTCGAAGTGGCCGCTGGCGGGCTTGTTCGCCTTGCGGGGGTCGATGACCCCGGCGGCGAGCTGGACGGCCTCGTAGCCGTCGGTGGTAGTGGTGCGGATCTGGGTCACGACGTTCGGCTCGACCTTGACCACCGTCACGGGCACGAGGCGGTTGGCCTCGTCCCACAGCTGGGTCATGCCGAGCTTGGTGCCGAGCACCCCTCGCACTTGCCTGTCGCTCATCGTCTGCTAATCCCTCAGAGCTTGATCTCGATGTCGACGCCGGCCGGGAGGTCGAGCCGCATGAGCGAGTCCACCGTCTTGGGGGTCGGGTCGATGATGTCGATGAGGCGCTTGTGCGTGCGCATCTCGAAGTGCTCGCGGCTGTCCTTGTACTTGTGCGGCGAGCGGATGACGCAGTACACGTTCTTCTCGGTCGGCAGCGGCACGGGTCCGGCCACGGAGGCGCCGGTCCGGGTCACCGTGTCGACGATCTTGCGCGCCGAGCTGTCGATGACCTCGTGGTCGTAGGCCTTCAGCCTGATGCGGATCTTCTGTCCCGCCATGGCGTCGTCTGTCTCTCTCTCTTCGTACCGCTACTGGTCTCGCGCGCGGCGCGGAACCGGTGTCCGGCTCCGACCCCCGAGGTCGGGCGTGTCGTGCTCGCGCACAGAACTCGCCCTCGCCCGGTTGCCCGGTGGTCCTCTTCAGGTCTCAACCGACCGCCGCCCGATCGATCCGGTCGACGCTCGCGGCTGCTGCGACAGCGAGCCCACCCGAAGGCGTGGCTCAGCACTCTGTCGCACAGCAACCCGGACAGTCTGCCACGCGAGGTGCACCGAAGGCCAATCGGGGCCCTGGCCACCGGCACATGCGCTGTCCTGCAGTGCGATCCACCCCAGGCGCACGAGCGGGGCGGGTCCTGGTCGGACCCGCCCCGCTCGTCACACCCGAGGTCGATCCGGAACGGCCCCGAGGGGCCGCCCCGTCTCAGATCACTTGAGGATCTTGACGACCCGGCCGGCGCCGACGGTGCGGCCACCCTCACGGATCGCGAACTTCAGGCCCTCTTCCATCGCGATGGGCTGGATGAGGTCGACCTTCATCTCGGTGTTGTCACCGGGCATGACCATCTCGGTGCCGTCGGGCAGCGTGACGACGCCGGTGACGTCGGTCGTCCGGAAGTAGAACTGCGGACGGTAGTTGTTGTAGAACGGCGTGTGCCGGCCACCCTCGTCCTTGGACAGGATGTAGGACTGCGCCTCGAACTCGGTGTGCGGGGTGATCGAGCCGGGCTTGACCACGACCTGACCGCGCTCCACGTCCTCGCGCTTGAGACCGCGCAGCAGCAGCCCGACGTTCTCGCCGGCCTGGCCCTCGTCGAGGAGCTTGCGGAACATCTCGACGCCGGTCACGGTCGTCTTCTGCGACTTCGGCCGGATGCCGACGATCTCGACCTCCTCGTTGACCTTGAGGATGCCGCGCTCGATACGACCGGTCACCACGGTGCCGCGGCCGGTGATCGTGAAGACGTCCTCGATCGGCATGAGGAAGGGCTGGTCGACCGCACGCTCGGGCTGCGGGATCGCGGTGTCGACCGCGTCCATCAGCTCGAGGAGCTTGCCGCCCCACTCCGCGTCGCCCTCGAGGGCCTTGAGCGCCGAGACGCGCACGACCGGGACGTCGTCGCCCGGGAACTCGTACGACGAGAGGAGCTCACGCACCTCCATCTCGACGAGCTCGAGGAGCTCCTCGTCCTCGACCATGTCGGCCTTGTTGAGGGCCACGACGATGTAGGGGACGCCGACCTGGCGGGCCAGGATGACGTGCTCCTTCGTCTGCGGCATGGGACCGTCGGTCGCCGCGACCACCAGGATGGCGCCGTCCATCTGCGCCGCACCGGTGATCATGTTCTTGATGTAGTCCGCGTGACCCGGGCAGTCGACGTGCGCGTAGTGACGCGCCTCGGTCTGGTACTCGACGTGCGCGATGGAGATGGTGATACCGCGCTGGCGCTCTTCGGGCGCCTTGTCGATCATGTCGAATGCCGAAGCCTGGTTCAGGTCCGGGTACTTGTCGTGCAGCACGCGGGTGATGGCCGCCGTCAGCGTCGTCTTCCCGTGGTCGATGTGACCGATGGTGCCGATGTTGACGTGCGGCTTAGTCCGCTCGAACTTCGCCTTCGCCACTGGGGGTCCTCCTCGGGACTATCGCTTCTGCCCCGCCCGGTGGATCGGGAGGGTGAGTTGTTCCGGACCCACCGTCTCAGGTGGCCGGGGTCGTACCCGCCGGGGGGTGTGTCACCCCCCGGCGGTGAGTCGGGGACTACTCCCCACGAACCTTCTTGACGATCTCCTCGGCGACGTTCCGGGGAACCTCGCTGTAGGAGTCGAACTGCATGGAGTAGACCGCACGACCCTGGGTCTTGGACCGGAGGTCGCCGACGTAGCCGAACATCTCCGACAGCGGGACGGTGGCCTTGACGAGCTTGGCCCCGCTGACGTCCTCCATCGACTCGATCTGCCCACGGCGGCTGTTGAGGTCACCGATCACCTCGCCCATGTAGTCGGCGGGGGTACGGACCTCGACGGCCATGACCGGTTCGAGCAGGACCGGGTCGGCGCGCTTGACGGCCTCCTTGAGGACCATCGAGCCCGCGATCTTGAAGGCCATCTCGGAGGAGTCGACGTCGTGCGCCGCCCCGTCGAGCAGGCTGGCCTTGATGCCGACGAGCGGGTAGCCCGCGACGACACCGAGCTGCATGGCGTCCTGGATGCCCGCGTCGACCGAGGGGATGTACTCCCGCGGGACGCGACCACCGGTCACCTTGTTGGCGAACTCGTAGAACGTGCCGTCGGAGGTGTCGAGCGGCTCGATGGTCACCTGGACCTTCGCGTACTGCCCGGACCCACCCGTCTGCTTCTTGTGGGTGTAGTCCATCTTCTCGACGGCCCGGCGGATGGTCTCGCGGTAGGCGACCTGCGGCTTGCCGACGTTGGCCTCGACCTTGAACTCGCGCTTCATGCGGTCCACGAGGATGTCGAGGTGGAGCTCGCCCATCCCCTTGATGATGGTCTGGCCGGTCTCCTGGTCGAGCTCGACCTGGAAGGTCGGGTCCTCCTCGGCCAGACGCTGGATCGCGGTGCCCAGCTTCTCCTGGTCGCCCTTGGTCTTGGGCTCGATGGCCACGGAGATGACGGGCTCGGGGAACGTCATCGACTCGAGCACGACCTGCTGCGCGGGGTCGCTCAGCGTGTCGCCGGTCGTGGTCTCCTTGAGCCCGATCATGGCGTAGATGTGGCCCGCGCGGGCCTCCTCGATCGGGTTCTCCTTGTTGGAGTGCATCTGGAAGAGCTTCCCGATGCGCTCCTTCTTGCCCTTGGTCGAGTTCACGACGCCGGTGCCGGCCGCGATGCGACCGGAGTACACGCGCACGTAGGTGAGCTTCCCGAAGAACGGGTGGGCCGCGACCTTGAACGCGAGGGCGGAGAAGGGCTCCTCGGAGTCCGGCTTGCGGATGATCTCGACGCTCTCGTCGCCGACCTTGTGGCCGATCATCGGCTTCACGTCGAGCGGCGAGGGCAGGTAGTCGAGGACCGCGTCGAGCATGGGCTGGACGCCCTTGTTCTTGAACGCGGAGCCGCAGAAGATCGGGTAGACCTCGCTGGCGATGGTCAGCTTCCGGACGGCGGTCTTGATCTCCTCGGGGGTGATCTCCTCCCCGCCCAGGTACTTCTCCAGCAGCGCCTCGTCGGTCTCGGCGACGCGCTCGAGCAGCTTGGTCCGGTACTCCTCGGCCTGCTCCTGGAGCTCGGCCGGGATCTCTTCCTTCTCGTACGCCTCGCCCTTGGCGGTGTCCCCGCGCCAGGTCAGGGCCCGCATGTAGACGAGGTCGATGACCCCGAGGAAGTCGTTCTCGGCCCCGATCGGCAGCTGCATGACCAGCGGCTCGGCGCCCAGGCGGTCGACGATGGTCTTCACGGTGAAGTAGAAGTCCGCGCCCAGCTTGTCCATCTTGTTGACGAAGCAGATGCGGGGGACGTCGTACTTGTCCGCCTGCCGCCACACGGTCTCGGACTGGGGCTCGACCCCCTCCTTGCCGTCGAAGACGGCCACCGCGCCGTCGAGGACGCGCAGCGACCGCTCGACCTCGACCGTGAAGTCGACGTGGCCGGGCGTGTCGATGATGTTGATCTGGGAGCCCTCCCAGAAGCAGGTGGTGGCGGCGGAGGTGATGGTGATCCCCCGCTCCTGCTCCTGCTCCATCCAGTCCATCGTGGCCGCGCCGTCGTGGACCTCACCGATCTTGTAGTTGATCCCCGTGTAGAAGAGGATCCGCTCGGTGGTGGTGGTCTTGCCGGCGTCGATGTGGGCCATGATGCCGATGTTGCGGACCTTGGTCAGGTCGGTCAGCACGTCCTGTGCCACGTCGTTACTGCCTCTTCCCTGGGATCGCGGAGGTGGATCGGCGGAGCGTTCGCACGCCCGCTGGGGTCACCAGCGGTAGTGCGCGAAGGCCCGGTTGGACTCGGCCATCTTGTGGGTGTCCTCGCGGCGCTTCACCGCGGCACCGAGCCCGTTGGAGGCGTCGAGGATCTCGTTGAGCAGACGCTCGGTCATCGTCTTCTCGCGACGCTGACGGGCGTAGCCCACCAGCCAGCGCAGGGCCAGCGTGGTGGAACGGCTCGGACGGACCTCGATCGGCACCTGGTAGGTCGAGCCACCGACACGGCGGGACTTGACCTCGAGGGCCGGCTTCACGTTGTCGAGCGCGCGCTTGAGCACGACGACCGGGTCGCCGCCCGTCTTGTCACGGGCGCCTTCGAGCGCGCCGTACACGATCCGCTCGGCGACGGACTTCTTGCCGTCGAGGAGGATCTTGTTGACGAGCTGCGTGACCAGCGGCGACTGGTACACCGGGTCGACGACGAGGGGACGCTTGGGAGCGGGACCCTTGCGCGGCATCAGCTCTTCTCCTTCTTCGCGCCGTAACGGCTGCGAGCCTGCTTGCGGTTCTTGACACCCTGGGTGTCGAGCGAACCGCGAACGATCTTGTAGCGGACCCCGGGGAGGTCCTTCACGCGGCCGCCGCGGACCAGGACCATCGAGTGCTCCTGGAGGTTGTGGCCGACACCGGGGATGTAGGCGGTGACCTCGATGCCGGACGTGAGCTTCACGCGGGCGACCTTGCGCAGCGCCGAGTTCGGCTTCTTCGGGGTCGTGGTGTAGACGCGGGTGCACACGCCGCGTCGCTGCGGGCTGCCCTTGAGCGCGGGCGTCTTGGTCTTGACGACCTTGTCCTCCCGGCCCTTGCGGACCAGCTGCTGGATGGTGGGCACCCTGTCTCCGTAATCCTTATCGATCTGTGTGGTCGGCCTGACTTAAGGCCTGACGCGCGGCCCGTCCGGAGCCTGCGCCGTCTAGCCTCCGCCGACCCACGAGGTCGGGCGTGTCTTCGTCTGCCACAGCGGCGTCCGTCGACCCTCCGACATCCTGTCGAGTTGTCTCCGGGCGCAGTCGTGCCAGGCGGTAACGAGGCTACCTGTTGAGCTGTAGCAGGGTCAAAACGACCGAGGTCGCCCGACCCCGGGCCGGTCCCGTTCCCCTGCAGGGGAACGGGACCGACCTGGTGAGCAGGTCAGCGGTAGTCGCTGCTGCCGTAGTCGTACTCCTCCAGCGGGACGGCCTGGCCGGCCCCCACGCCGAACTGCGCGTAGTCGACGTCGTCGTAGCCCGGCACGGAGTACATCTGCGCCTTGGCCTCCTCGGTCGGCTCCACCCGGATGTTGCGGTACCGGGGCAGGCCCGTACCGGCCGGGATGAGCTTGCCGATGATGACGTTCTCCTTGAGCCCGAGCAGCGGGTCGCTCTTGCCCTCCATCGCCGCGTTGGTGAGGACGCGGGTGGTCTCCTGGAAGGAGGCCGCGGACAGCCACGAGTCGGTCGCGAGCGACGCCTTCGTGATGCCCATGAGCTCCGGACGGCCGGAGGCCGGCTGGCCACCCTCCGCCATCACCCGACGGTTCTCCTCCTCGAAGCGGGCCCGCTCGACGAGTTCACCGGGCAGCATCTCCGAGCCGTTCTGCTCGATGATCGTGACCCGCTTGAGCATCTGCCGGACGATGACCTCGATGTGCTTGTCGTGGATCGACACGCCCTGGGAGCGGTAGACCTCCTGGACCTCGTCCACGAGGTGCATCTGCACCCGACGCGGCCCGAGGATCCGCAGCACCTGCTTCGGGTCGATGGCGCCCTGGACGAGCTTCTGCCCGACCGTGACCTGCTGACCGTCCTCGATGAGCAGACGCTGCCGCTTGGTCACCGGGTAGGCGATCTCCTCGCCACCGTCGTCGGGGGTGACGACGATGCGCCGGCCCTTGTCGGTGTCCTCGAGGGTGACCTTGCCGGGCACCTCCGAGATCGGCGCGTTCCCCTTCGGGGTCCGGGCCTCGAACAGCTCGACCACACGCGGCAGACCGTGCGTGATGTCACCGGACTCCGACGCCGCACCACCGGTGTGGAACGTCCGCATCGTCAGCTGGGTGCCGGGCTCACCGATCGACTGCGCGGCGACGATCCCGACGGCCTCGCCGATGTCGACCAGCTTGCCGCTGGCCAGCGAACGCCCGTAGCACTGGGCGCAGGTGCCGACGCGGGACTCGCAGGTCAGGACCGAACGGACCTTGACCGACTCCACCCCGCGACGCAGCAGGGCGTCGATGACGACGTCACCGAGGTCCTCGCCGGCCGCCAGCACGACCTCGCCGTCGACGACCACGTCGGTCGCCAGGGCGCGGGCGTACACGCTGGTCTCGACGTCGTCGTGACGCGCGAGCGAACCGTCGGAGTTCTTCTGCGCGATCGGCATCTCCAGGCCGCGGACGGTGCCGCAGTCGTCCTCGCGGACGATGACGTCCTGGGAGACGTCGACCAGACGACGCGTCAGGTACCCGGAGTCGGCGGTCCGCAGCGCGGTGTCCGCCAGCCCCTTGCGGGCGCCGTGGGTCGTGATGAAGAACTCCAGCACGGTCAGGCCCTCGCGGAACGAGGCCTTGACCGGACGCGGGATGATTTCGCCCTTCGGGTTCGCCATCAGGCCGCGCATACCGGCCAGCTGACGCATCTGCATCCAGTTACCGCGCGCCCCCGAGCTCACCATGCGGTGGATCGTGTTGTGCGTCGGCATGGCCTTCTCGAGGTCCTTGGCGACCTCGTTCGTGGCCTGGGTCCAGATCTCGATGAGCTCCTGGCGACGCTCGTCGTCGGTGATCAGACCGCGCTCGTACTGCTGCTGGACCTTCTCGGCCTTGGCCTCGAAGCGCTCCAGGATCTCCTGCTTGTTCGGCGGGGAGACGACGTCGGCGATGGAGACCGTCGTGCCCGAACGGGTGGCCCAGTGGAAACCGGCCTCCTTGAGGGCGTCGAGGGTGGCCGCGACCTGGACCTTCGGGTAGCGCTCGGCGAGGTCGTTGACGATCGCCGAGAGGCGCTTCTTGTCCACGACCGCGTCGACGAACTCGTAGTCCACCGGCAGGGCCTCGTTGAACAGGGCCCGACCGAGGGTGGTCTGGACCAGCAGGTCCTGGCCGGGGGTCCAGTCCTCGGGCAGGTCCCAGCTCTCCGGCGGCACGACGCCCGGCATCCGGATCCCGACCTTGGCGCCCAGGTGCAGCTCGCGGGCGTCGAAGGCCATGATCGCCTCGGCGACCGACCCGAAGGTGCGGCCCGTGCCCGGGGTGTCCTCGCGCTCGGCGGTCAGGTGGTAGATCCCGATGATCATGTCCTGGGTGGGCATGGTCACGGGACGACCGTCGGCCGGCTTGAGGATGTTGTTCGAGGACAGCATGAGGATGCGGGCCTCGGCCTGCGCCTCGGCCGACAACGGCACGTGCACGGCCATCTGGTCGCCGTCGAAGTCCGCGTTGAACGCGGTGCAGACGAGCGGGTGGATCTGGATGGCCTTGCCCTCGACCAGCTGCGGCTCGAACGCCTGGATGCCCAGACGGTGCAGCGTGGGCGCACGGTTCAGCATGACCGGGTGCTCGGTGATGACCTCGGACAGGACGTCCCAGACCACCGGGCGGGCGCGCTCGACCATGCGCTTGGCCGACTTGATGTTCTGCGCGTGGGACAGGTCCACGAGGCGCTTCATCACGAACGGCTTGAACAGCTCCAGCGCCATCTGCTTGGGCAGACCGCACTGGTGCAGCTTCAGCTGGGGGCCGACGACGATGACCGAACGGCCCGAGTAGTCGACGCGCTTGCCGAGCAGGTTCTGCCGGAAGCGCCCCTGCTTGCCCTTGAGCATGTCCGAGAGCGACTTCAACGGGCGGTTGCCCGGGCCGGTCACCGGACGCCCACGGCGGCCGTTGTCGAACAGCGCGTCGACGGCCTCCTGCAGCATCCGCTTCTCGTTGTTGACGATGATCTCGGGCGCACCGAGGTCGAGCAGACGCTTCAACCGGTTGTTGCGGTTGATGACGCGGCGGTACAGGTCGTTGAGGTCGGAGGTCGCGAACCGGCCACCGTCGAGCTGCACCATCGGCCGCAGGTCCGGCGGGATGACCGGGACGCAGTCCAGGACCATGCCCTCGGGGCTGTTGCGGGTGGTGAGGAACGCGGAGACGACCTTGAGGCGCTTGAGCGCCCGGGTCTTCCGCTGCCCCTTTCCGGTCGCGATGATCTCGCGGAGGTTCTCGGCCTCGGCGTCCAGGTCGAAGCTCTGCAGACGCTTCTGCAGGGCCGCGGCCCCCATCCCGCCCTCGAAGTAGAGCCCGAAGCGCTCGCGCATGGCGCGGTAGAGCACCTCGTCGCCCTCGAGGTCCTGGACCTTGAGGGTGCGGAAGCGGTCCCACACGGTGGCGAGGCGGTCGATCTCGGCGTCGGCACGACGACGGATCTGGGCCATCTCGCGCTCGGCGGACTCGCGCACCTTGCGGCGCACGTCGCTCTTGGCGCCCTCGGCCTCGAGCTCGGCCAGGTCGGTCTCGAGCGTCTTGGCACGGGCGTCGACGTCGGCGTCGCGACGGTTCTCGACCTCGCGCTTCTCGACCTCGATCTGGGCCTCGAGGGAGGAGAAGTCGCGCTGACGACCCTCCTCGTCGACCGAGGTGATCATGTAGGCCGCGAAGTAGATGACCTTCTCGAGGTCCTTCGGGGCCAGGTCGAGGAGGTACCCGAGACGGCTCGGGACGCCCTTGAAGTACCAGATGTGGGTGACGGGAGCGGCCAGCTCGATGTGGCCCATCCGCTCACGACGCACCTTGGCGCGCGTCACCTCGACGCCGCAGCGCTCGCAGATGATGCCCTTGAAGCGGACGCGCTTGTACTTGCCGCAGTAGCACTCCCAGTCCCGGGTGGGGCCGAAGATCTTCTCGCAGAAGAGCCCGTCCTTCTCCGGCTTCAGGGTGCGGTAGTTGATGGTCTCCGGCTTCTTGACCTCGCCGTGGGACCAGGTGCGGATGTCCTCCGCGGTCGCGAGGCCGATCCGCAGCTCGTCGAAGAAATTGACGTCGAGCAACGCAGTCTTCTTTCTGTCGCAAGTCTTCTGAGGTCTGACGTTCCGAGGAACCCTCGGTGGCGAGGGCTCCGTTGGGGTCGGCGGCGGGGGCCGGGAGAGCGGTCACGCTCCCCCGGCACCCCGTCCGTCAGACCTCTTCGACGCTGCTCGGCTCCCGCCGGGCGAGGTCGATGCCCAGTTCTTCGGCCGCCCGGAAGACGTCCTCGTCGCTGTCGCGCATCTCGATGGCCATGCCGTCGGAGGACAGCACCTCCACGTTCAGGCAGAGCGACTGCATCTCCTTGATGAGCACCTTGAAGCTCTCGGGGATGCCCGGCTCGGGGATGTTCTCGCCCTTGACGATGGCCTCGTAGACCTTCACGCGACCGGACACGTCGTCGGACTTGATGGTGAGCAGCTCCTGCAGCGCGTAGGCCGCGCCGTAGGCCTCGAGCGCCCACACCTCCATCTCGCCGAAACGCTGACCACCGAACTGCGCCTTACCACCCAGCGGCTGCTGCGTGATCATCGAGTACGGGCCGGTCGAACGCGCGTGGATCTTGTCGTCGACCAGGTGGTGCAGCTTCAGGATGTACATGTAGCCGACCGAGACCGGGTCCGGGAACGGCTCGCCGGAGCGACCGTCGAACAGCCGGGCCTTGCCGTCACCCTGCACGAGGCGGTCGCCGTCACGGGTGAGCGCGGTCGAGGACAGCAGCCCCGTGATCTCCTCCTCGCGGGCACCGTCGAAGACGGGGCTGGCGATGCGGGAGCCGGCGGGCGCCTCGCGGATCTCCTCGGGGATGAGCGCGGCCCAGTCCGGCTGGTCCTCGATCTTCCAGCCGCGCGAGGCGATCCAGCCCAGGTGCAGCTCCAGGACCTGACCGACGTTCATCCGGCTCGGCACGCCGAGCGGGTTGAGGATCACGTCGACCGGGGTCCCGTCCTCGAGGAACGGCATGTCCTCGACGGGCAGGATCTTGGAGATGACGCCCTTGTTGCCGTGCCGACCGGCCAGCTTGTCACCGTCGGTGATCTTGCGCTTGTTGGCCACGTAGACGCGCACCAGCTGGTTCACGCCCGGGGGCAGCTCGTCACCCTCGTCGCGGTCGAAGACCTTGACGCCGATGACCGTCCCGGTCTCACCGTGGGGCACCTTGAGGGAGGTGTCGCGGACCTCGCGGGCCTTCTCGCCGAAGATCGCGCGCAGCAGCCGCTCCTCCGGGGTCAGCTCGGTCTCACCCTTGGGCGTGACCTTGCCGACCAGGAGGTCGCCGTCGCGGACCTCGGCCCCGATCCGGATGATCCCGCGCTCGTCGAGGTCGGCCAGGACCTCCTCGGCGACGTTGGGGATGTCCCGGGTGATCTCCTCGGGGCCCAGCTTGGTGTCGCGGGCGTCGACCTCGTGCTCCTCGATGTGGATCGAGGACAGGACGTCGTCCTGCACGAGGCGCTGCGACAGGATGATCGCGTCCTCGTAGTTGTGACCCTCCCAGGGCATGAACGCCACCAGCAGGTTGCGGCCCAGCGCCATCTCGCCGCCGTCGGTCGAGGGACCGTCGGCCAGCACGGTGCCGACCTCGACCCGCGCGCCCTCGGAGATGAGGACCCGCTGGTTGTAGGCCGTGCCGTGGTTGGACCGGCGGAACTTCGCGACCTTGTAGGAGGTCTGCGAACCGTCGTCGTTGGAGACGGTGACCAGGTCGGCGGAGACCTCGGTGGCGACCCCGGCCTTCTCGGCCGTGATGACGTCACCGGCGTCGACCGCGGCGCGGTACTCCATGCCGGTCCCGATGAGCGGGGCCTCGGTGCGGACGAGCGGCACCGCCTGACGCTGCATGTTGGAACCCATGAGCGCGCGGTTGGCGTCGTCGTGCTCGAGGAACGGGATCATCGCGGTGGCGACGGAGACCATCTGGCGGGCGGCGACGTCCATGTAGTCGACGTCGTCGCGCGGGACGAACTCGGTCTCACCACCCTTGGCGCGCACCAGGACGCGGGCCTCGGCGAACCGACCCTCGGCGTCCAGCGGAGCGTTCGCCTGCGCGATGACGAACCCGTCCTCCTCGTCGGCGGTGAGGTAGTCGACCTCGTCGCTGACCTTGCCCTCGACGACCTTGCGGTACGGGGTCTCGATGAACCCGAACGGGTTGATCCGCCCGTAGCTCGACAGCGACCCGATCAGACCGATGTTGGGGCCCTCGGGGGTCTCGATCGGGCACATGCGGCCGTAGTGCGAGGGGTGGACGTCACGGACCTCCATGCCGGCCCGCTCCCGGGACAGACCGCCCGGCCCGAGCGCGGAGAGACGGCGCTTGTGGGTCAGACCCGCGAGCGGGTTGGTCTGGTCCATGAACTGCGAGAGCTGGCTGGTCCCGAAGAACTCCTTGATGGAGGCCACGACGGGACGGATGTTGATCAGCGTCTGGGGCGTGATCGCCTCGACGTCCTGGGTGGTCATCCGCTCGCGGACGACGCGCTCCATCCGGGACAGGCCGGTGCGGACCTGGTTCTGGATGAGCTCGCCGACGCTGCGAAGACGACGGTTGCCGAAGTGGTCGATGTCGTCGACCTCGACGCGGACGTCGACCGGCTCACCGTTGCGGGTCCCCGGCATCGAGGTCTCGCCGGCGTGCAGCTTCACCAGGAACTTGATGGTGGAGACGATGTCGTCGACGGAGAGGACGCTGTTGACCAGCGGCTGCTCCTGCCCCAGCTTCTTGTTGACCTTGTAGCGGCCGACCTTGGCGAGGTCGTAGCGCTTGGGGTTGAAGTAGAGGTTGTCGAGCAGGTTGCGCGCGGCCTCCTGGGTCGGCGGCTCGCCCGGGCGCAGCTTGCGGTAGATGTCCAGCAGCGCGTCCTCGACGCCCGTGGTGTGGTCCTTCTCCAGCGTGGAGATCATCGACTCGTAGTCGGCGAACTCCTCGCGGATCTGCGACTCGCTCCAGCCCAGGGCCTTGAGCAGCACCGTGACCGACTGCTTGCGCTTGCGGTCGACGCGGACGCCGACGGTGTCGCGCTTGTCGATCTCGAACTCCAGCCAGGCACCGCGCGAGGGGATGATCTTCGCGGTCCAGGTGTCGCGGTCGGAGGTCTTGTCCGGCACGCGCTCGAAGTAGATGCCGGGCGAACGCACCAGCTGGGAGACGACGACGCGCTCGGTCCCGTTGATGACGAAGGTGCCGCGCTGGGTCATGAGCGGGAAGTCGCCCATGAACACCGTCTGGCTCTTGATCTCGCCGGTGGTGGTGTTCATGAACTCCGCGGTCACGAACAGCGGGGCGGCGTAGGTGAGGTCGCGCTCCTTGCAGTCGTCCAAGGAGTACTTGGCCGGCTCGAAGCGGTGGTCGCGGAACGACAGCGACATGGACCCGGAGAAGTCCTCGATCGGGGAGATCTCCTCGAAGATCTCCTCCAGACCGGAGGTCTGCGGGACGTCGAGGCCGCCGGAGCGCGAAGCCTCGACGCGGTCCTGCCACCGCTTGTTGCCGAGCAGCCAGTCGAAGCTGTCCGTCTGCAGGGCCAGGAGGTCCGGGACCTCCAGCGGTTCACGGATCTTGCCGAAGGAGTACCGACCGGAGACGGTCCGGGCCGAGTTGGTGCTGGGTGCGGACGCTGTGGGCGAGGCGGCCAAGAGGGGTCCTTCCACGGGCCTGCTGGATCAATCGGGCGATCGTGTGAGCGCTGACCCGCCCCACCTGGTCGTCCCACGGGTCGACGACCGGCTATATGACATCTGGGCAGCGCAAATCGACACGATACCCGCGCAGGGCGCGGCTGTCCACCCGCCTCCGAAGCGGTCCATGATCGCCCCGTCGGTTCCGCGGGCCTCGGCGACGAGGACCCGGGTGCACCGGTAGGTCGATCGAGAACGAGGATGACCCCAGCGGGACGTCCCGTCAAGGCGAACGCGCCACGGGCCCGTCGGATGGGCGTCCTTCCGGCCCCGGACGCACGAAGGGCGGCCGAGCACGGATGCTCGACCGCCCTGCGTGGGGCCCTCCCCCGCGGTCAGACCGCCGGGGAGGCAGGGGTCACTTGAGGGTGACGGTGGCGCCGGCGGCCTCGAGAGCGGCCTTGGCCTTCTCGGCGGCGTCCTTGGCGACCTTCTCGAGGACGGGCTTGGGGGCGCCGTCGACGAGGTCCTTGGCCTCCTTCAGGCCGAGGGAGGTCAGGGCGCGCACCTCCTTGATGACACCGATCTTCTTGTCACCGGCGGCCTCGAGGATGACGTCGAACTCGTCCTGCTCCTCGGCGGCCTCGGCCGGGGCGGCGGGGCCACCGGCGGCGGCGACGGCCACGGGGGCGGCCGCGGTGACGTCGAAGGTCTCCTCGAACTGCTTCACGAACTCGGAGAGCTCGATGAGGGTGAGCTCCTTGAACGCGTCGATGAGCTCGTCGGTGCTGAGCTTCGCCATGGTGGCGGTCCTTCCTGGTCGTTGCCGGCGCGCGAGGACCGCGGTGCCGGCGGGGGTTTGACTACTGGTCGTGCGGGGACGCTCAGGCGTCCGCGGGCTCCTCGGCGGGAGCCTCGGCGGCAGCGGGAGCACCCGCGGCCTGCTTCTCGCGCAGCGCTTCCACGGTCCGGACGGTCTTGGACAGCGGAGCCTGGAACAGCGCGGCCGCCTTGGTCTGCGACGCCTTGAGGACGCCGGCGACCTTGGCGAGCAGCACCTCGCGGGACTCGAGGTCGGCCAGGGCGGTCACGTCGGCCGCGCTGATGGCGCGACCTTCGAGGAGTCCACCCTTGACGACCAGCTGGGGGTTGGCCTTGGCGAAGTCACGCAGGCCCTTGGCCGCCTCGACCGGGTCACCGGCGACGAAGGCGATCGCGGTGGGGCCGGACAGCTGCCCCTCGAAGGCCGTGACTCCGGCCTCCTTCGCCGCGATGGTGGCGAGCGTGTTCTTCAGGACCGCATAGGTCGTTTCCTGACCCAGCGAACGACGCAGCTCGGTGAGCTGGGCGACGGTCAACCCCCGGTACTCGGTGAGCACCGCAGCGGTGGAACCGTTGAACAGCGCGGTGATCTCCTTCACCGCCGCTGCCTTGTCGGCGCGTGCCATGGGCCCTCCCTTCGTTGAGTAGCGGGGAGCCGGACGGGCCCCGAACGCACGGAACGCCCCGGCGCAGGCGCGCGGGGCGTTCACCGGACCCTCTGTCTGACGGGGTCCGACTCGACTCAGCTCACCTGCGCAGGTCGTCCGTGGAGCGGAACCTTCTGCCGTCCTGCGAGCGGGCTCGCGGTCCGGCGACCGGCGGTCTTCGGTGCTCCAAGGTTACACGGGAATCTGCGAGCCCCGGACCACGCGCCGGCCACGCGTCGGCCGACCGCCGGACAGGAGGAACGCAGAAGGGCGGGACCGGTTGCGCGGCAACCGGTCCCGCCCTCCTTGGAGCGGTGCGGGGATCAGACCGCCGCGGACTCCTCGGCGACGTTGCGGGTCACGGCCGGGTCGACCGGGATGCCCGGGCCCATCGTGGTGGCGATGGTCGCCTTGCGCAGGTAGCGCCCCTTCGAGGACGACGGCTTGAGCCGCAGGATCTCGTCGAGCGCCGCACCGTAGTTCTCGGCGAGCTGGGTGTCCGAGAAGGACGCCTTGCCGATGACGAAGTGCAGGTTGGCGTGCTTGTCGGTGCGGAACTCGATCTTCCCGCCCTTGATCTCGGTGACGGCCTTGGCGACGTCCATCGTCACGGTGCCGGTCTTCGGGTTCGGCATCAGACCACGGGGGCCCAGCACCTTGCCCAGACGCCCGACCTTGCCCATCAGGTCCGGGGTGGCGACGGCGGCGTCGAAGTCCAGACGCCCGGCCGCGACCTCGGCGATGAGCTCGTCGCCACCGACGACGTCGGCGCCGGCGGCCTCGGCCTGGGCGGCGCGCTCACCGACGGCGAAGACCAGCACGCGGGCGGTCTTGCCGGTGCCGTGCGGCAGGTTGACGGTGCCGCGGACCATCTGGTCGGCCTTGCGGGGGTCGACCCCGAGGCGGAAGGCCACCTCGACGGTCGCGTCGTACTTGGTGGTCGAGGTCTCGCGGGCCAGCTTGACGGCCTCGAGCGGGGTGTAGAGGTTGTCCGCGTCGATCTTCTCGACGGCGGCGCGGTAAGCCTTGCTGCGCTTCACTTCTGACTCCTGATGGGTTGCGGGAGGGTGTGGTCGGACGGGCCGCGCGCGGCCCTGCCACGGTGCTGCTCGGTCGTGCGGGGTGCTGCCCGGTCCTGCCGACCGGCCGCCGGGAGACCCGGCGGCCGGTCGCGGTGGATCAGTCCGAGACGGTGATGCCCATGGAACGGGCGGTGCCCGCGATGATGCGCGAGGCCATCTCGATGTCGCGGGCGTTGAGGTCCTGCAGCTTCTGCTCGGCGATCTCGCGGACCTGGGCGCTGGTGAGGTTCGCGACCTTGGTCTTGTGCGGCTCCCCGGAGCCCTTCGCGACGCCGGCGGCCTTCTTGATGAGCTCCGCGGCCGGCGGGGTCTTGGTGATGAAGGTGAACGAGCGGTCCTCGTAGACCGTGATCTCGACGGGGATGACGTTGCCGCGCTGCGACTCGGTCTGCGCGTTGTACGCCTTGCAGAACTCCATGATGTTCACGCCGTGCTGACCGAGCGCGGGGCCGATCGGCGGAGCCGGGTTCGCCATGCCCGCCTTGATCTGGAGCTTGATCAGGCCGGCGACCTTCTTCTTCTTGGGGGGCATGCGCTTCCCTCTCTCTGCAGACGTGACGACCGTTCGGTGCCCGCGGATCGGGCGACGAGGGGTTGTGGTCGTCAGGAGCGATTCTACGGCGTGGCCGGGGATGCCCCGGCACGCCAGCGAGCCCCGGCCGGGGACCGGGGCTCGCTCGACGTCGGGGTCAGATCTTGGCGACCTGGTTGAAGCTGAGCTCCACCGGGGTCTCGCGACCGAAGATCGAGACGAGCACCGTGAGCTTCTGCCGCTCCGGGGCGATCTCGGAGATCGTCGCCGGGAGGGTCTCGAAGGGGCCCTCCATGACCGTGACGGACTCGCCGATCTCGAAGTCGACGACCTTGGGCGCGGGGGCCGCGGCGGCGCCGCCACCGGTCCCGACCGCACCGGCCTTGACCTTGGTCTCGAGCGCGGGGGCCAGCATCGAGAACACCTCGTCGGTGCTCAGCGGCACCGGCTGGTGGGTGTTGCCGACGAACCCGGTCACCCCGGGGGTGTGCCGCACGGCGCCCCACGACTCGTCGGTCAGGTCCATGCGGACCAGCACGTAGCCGGGGATGCGGACGCGGCGGACGTTCTTGCGCTGGCCGTTCTTGACCTCGACGACCTCTTCCATGGGCACCTCGACCTGGAAGATGTAGTCCTCCATGTTGAGGGAGGTCATCCGGGTCTCGAGGTTGGTCTTCACGCGGTTCTCGTAGCCCGCGTAGGAGTGGATGACGAACCACTCGCCGGGCATGCGGCGCAGCTTCTTGCGGAACTCCTCGGCCTCGTCGACCTCGTCGTCCTCGGCCGCGACGGCGTCACCCTCGGCGGCGACGTCGACGTCGGCGGACTCGTCGTCGGTCGCGTCCACGGGGGGCTCGGGCTCGGCGGACGCGGGACCGTCCGCGTCCTCGGCGGCGGCCGCGTCGGCCTCGGCGTCGGCGCGCACGTCGTCGGCGTCGTAGGTCTCCACGTCGACGAAGGACTCCTCGCCGGACGTCTCCTCACCGGTGAGGGCGTCGTGCTGCTCGGGCTCGGAGGACTGCGTGGACACGGGGCTGACCTGCTTCCTGAAGACGGCTGGCGTCGACGACGCGACGGCGGGGGCGGGGCTGGAGCTGTCCGGCGGGGTCAGGACCCGGACCCGAAGACCAGCAGGACCAGCTTCCCGATGCCGTAGTCCAGCGTGGACACGAACAGCATCATCACCGCGACGAAGACCAGGACGACGCCGGTGTAGCTCAGCAGGTCCTTGCGGGTGGGCCAGACGACCTTGCGCAGCTCCTCGACCACCTGGCGCAGGAAGAGCATGAGACCCGTCCGGCCCTTCGGCTGCGCCGGACGGTCGTCGGTCGTGGCCTCGCTCACGTCGAACCAGCTCCCCGGGTACCGAATGACTCGTCGTGCCTGACGCCCCCCGCTGGGACGCACGCGATGGTGCTCGCAGGGCAGGAGGGACTCGAACCCACAACCGCCGGTTTTGGAGACCGGTGCGCTACCAATTGCGCCACTGCCCTGTACCGACGACCGGACCGCCCCGCAGGGTGATCGGACGTCGCTCGGGCCACTGTAGGCGAGGACCGCACCGCCCGTCGAACCGCCCCGCGAGGGCAGGTGGGAGGATGCGGCTCGTGAGCGAGCCGACGCCCCCCGCCCCCGCCCGTCTCTCCGCCCGCGTCGCGGGCATCGCCGAGTCCGCGACCCTCGCGGTCGACGGCAAGGCGAAGGCCCTCAAGGCCGCCGGACGGCAGGTCATCGGGTTCGGGGCGGGCGAGCCCGACTTCCCCACGCCGAAGGAGATCGTGCAGGCCGCGGTCGACGCCTGCACGGACCCGGCCAACCACCGCTACACCCCGGCCGGGGGTCTGCCGGCCCTGCGCGAGGCGATCGCCGCGAAGACCGCGCGCGACTCGGGGTACGAGGTCACCGCGAGCCAGGTGATCGTCACCAACGGCGGCAAGCAGGCCGTCTACCAGGCGTTCGCCGCCCTGCTCGACCCGGCCGACGAGGTCCTGCTGCCCGCGCCCTACTGGACGACCTACCCCGAGGCGATCCGGCTCGCGGGCGGTGTCCCGGTCGAGGTGTTCGCCGACGAGACCCAGGGCTACAAGGTCACGGTCGAGCAGCTGGAGGCGGCGCGCACCCCGCGCACGAAGGTGCTGCTGATGTGCAGCCCCTCCAACCCCACCGGGGCGGTCTACTCCCCCGAGCAGGTCCGCGCGATCGGCGAGTGGGCCCACGACCACGGCCTCTGGGTCGTCAGCGACGAGATCTACGAGCACCTCGTCTACGACGGCGCCCGGGCCGCCTCGATCCCCGTCGAGGTGCCCGAGATGGCCGACCGGACGATCGTCGTGAACGGGGTCGCCAAGACCTACGCCATGACGGGCTGGCGGGTGGGCTGGATGATCGGGCCCGTCGACGTCATCAAGGGCGCGGCTAACCTGCAGTCGCACCTGAGCTCCAACGTCGCCAACGTCAGCCAGCGCGCCGCGCTGGCCGCGCTGACCGGCGACCTGGACACCGTGCACGAGATGCGGACGGCCTTCGACCGGCGCCGCCGCCGGATCACCGAACTGCTCGACGCGATCGTGGGCGTCGAGTGCCCGCTGCCCGAGGGGGCGTTCTACGCCTACCCCTCGGTCCGCGGCCTGATCGGCAAGTCGTTGCGCGGCAAGGAGATCACCTCGTCCGCGGTGCTGGCCGAGATCATCCTGACCGAGGCCGAGGTCGCGGTGGTGCCCGGTGAGGCCTTCGGCCCCAGCGGGTACCTGCGCCTCTCCTACGCCCTGGCCGACGACGACCTCGTCGAGGGCGTGACGCGCATCCAGCGCCTGCTGGCCGAGGTCTCCTGAGCCAGGACCCGGCCGGGCCCGCGGGGCCCGCACCGCTGCGGCTGGCCGAGGTCGTCGCGACCTCGGCGGTCGTGGCCGCCACGCGATCCCGCCTGGCCAAGGTCGCCGCGCTGGCCGACCTGCTCGGTCGGGCCCGCGACGGCGGCGAGGACGAGCTGACCACGGTCGTCTCCTACCTCGGCGGCGCGCTGCGACAACGGCGGACCGGACTGGGCTGGCGCGGGGTGGCCGACCTGCCGGAGCCGGCCGACGAGCCCACCCTCACCATGCTGGAGGTGCACGCCGCGTTCGAGGCCCTGGCCGCCGAGCAGGGGCCGGGGTCGCAGGCCCGGCGCGCCTCGGCGGTCGCGGACCTCTTCGGCCGCGCCGATGCGGCCGAGCAGCGGTGGTTGCGCGGTCTGGTCACCGGTGAGCTGCGGCAGGGGGCGCTGGACACCCTGGTCCAGGACGCGGCCGCCAAGGTCGCCGGGCTGCCGCCCGCCGACGTCCGACGCGCCGCCATGCTGGCCGGCTCGACGGTGACCGCCGGGGTCACGGCCCTGACCGGCGGGGCCGAGGCGCTGGCCCGCTTCGTCCTCACCGTGGGCCGTCCGGTCCTGCCCATGCTCGCCTCCAGCGCGGGGGACGTGACCGAGGCGGTGACGCGGTTGGGTGGTCCCGTCGCCGTCGACACCAAGCTCGACGGCATCCGCATCCAGGTGCACCGCAACGGCTCCGAGGTCGTCGTCACCACGCGCACGCTGGACGACGTGACCGCGCGGCTGCCCGAGGTGGTCGCGGTGGTGCGCTCCCTGCCCGCCGAGACCCTGGTGCTCGACGGCGAGGCGCTGGCCCTCGACGAGCAGGGCCGTCCGCGGGCCTTCCAGGACACCGCCTCGCGGACCGCCCAGAGCCACGGGGCGACCATCACCCCGTTCTTCTTCGACTGCCTGCACGCCGACGGCACCGACCTGCTCGACGCACCGCTCCGCGAGCGGCTGGAGGTGCTCGACCGACTGGTCCCCGAGCGCCACCGGGCCCCCCGGCTGGTCACGGACGACCCGGTCGCGGCCGAGGAGTTCGCGGCCGGGGTCCTGCGCGCCGGCCACGAGGGGGTCGTGGTCAAGGATCTGGCCGCGGGGTACGCCGCCGGGCGGCGCGGGGCGGCCTGGATCAAGGTCAAACCGGTGCACACCCTGGACCTGGTGGTCCTGGCCGTGGAGTGGGGCTCGGGACGGCGCCGGGGGAAGCTCTCCAACCTGCACCTGGGGGCGCGCGACGACCGGCCCGGCGCGCCGGCCCCGTTCGTCATGCTGGGCAAGACGTTCAAGGGGCTGACCGACGAGCTGCTGGCCTGGCAGACCGAGCGGTTCCTCGCCCTGCGGACGCACCAGGAGGGGCACGTGGTGCACGTCCGTCCCGAACAGGTGGTCGAGATCGCCCTCGACGGACTCCAGCGCTCCACCCGCTACCCCGGTGGTGTCGCCCTCCGGTTCGCCCGGGTGCTGCGCTACCGCGACGACAAGACGGCGGACGAGGCCGACGCCCTCGGTGACGTCCTCCGACTCGGCGCCACCCCCGAGGGCCCCGAGGACACCCCGCCCGGCGACTGAGGCGCCATCGCCGGCCCGCGCCGACGGCGGTGCGACGGCGGTGCGACAGCACAGGGGGACCCTGGTGCCGTTCATCGAGCACAGGGTCCCCCGTGCCGTCCCCGGCGACGAGCGTCGCCACCGTGACCGCACGGAGCCCCTGGCAGACTCACGGATCGTGAGCACCTCTCGGCACTCCGTCGACGGAACGGCCCCGCGACCGCTGGCCGCCCTGCCCAAGGCCCACCTCCACCTGCACTTCACCGGGTCGATGCGGACCAGCACGCTGCTGGAGCTCGCCGAGCAGCACGGTGTCCGGCTCCCGGGGGCGCTCTCCGGGCAACAGATGCTCCACCTGTCGCCCGACGAGCGCGGGTGGTTCCGCTTCCAGCGGCTCTACGACGCCGCCCGGGCCTGCGTCCGGACCCCGGAGGACATGCGCCGCATCGTCATCGAGGCGGCCACCGACGACGCGGCCGAGGGGTCCCGGCGCCTGGAGCTGCAGGTCGACCCGACCTCCTACGCCGTCCACGTCGGCGGCATCACGCCCGCGCTGGAGATCGTCTTGCAGGCCGCGCGCGACGCGACCGCGCTGACCGGGACCGAGGTCGCGGTGATCGTGGCCGCCAGTCGGATCCGGCACCCGCTGGACGCCCGGACGCTGGCCCGCCTGGCGGTGAGCTACGCGGGGGACGGGCCCGGCGACGTCATCGGCTTCGGCCTGTCCAACGACGAGCGCCGGGGCGACACGGCGGAGTTCGCGGCCGCCTTCGCGATCGCCCGCAAGGCCGGGCTGGCCTGCGTCCCGCACTCCGGGGAGCTGCTGGGCCCGGCCCACGTCGCCGAGACCCTCGCCCTGCTGCACCCCGACCGGCTGGGGCACGGCGTCCGCAGCAGCGAGGACCCGCGCGTGCTCGCCGGGGTCGTGGAGGCCGGGGTGGCCCTGGAGGTGTGCCCGGCGAGCAACGTCTCCCTCGGCGTCTACGCCGACCTGGGTCACGTCCCGCTGCGACGGTTGATGGCCGCCGGGGCGACGATCGCCCTCGGTGCCGACGACCCGCTGCTCTTCGGCCCCCGGCTGCTGGCCCAGTACGCCAGCGCGCGCGAGGACCAGGGGCTCGGCGACGAGGAGCTCGCGGCCCTGGCCAAGTCCTCGATCAGCGCCTCCCGGGCCCGCGCCGAGGCGAAGCGCGCCTGGCACGCCGAGATCGACGACTGGTTGGCGGCCTGATCCGAGCGGGTGGAGGGGCTGGACGTGGCCCGGACGAGCTGATTGACTCAATGAGTCGAATCATTCATCTGGAGGCGTCATGGCTCTGCCCCTGGCTCTGCTGCCCTACCTTCTCCCCTTCCTCCTGGCCGCCGCCGTGGTGGGCGGGGTGCTGGTCGTCCGGCACGTCCCCGACGGCCGGCTGACCCAGCCCGTCGCCCGCGCGCGACGACGGGGGTGGCTGATCTCGCTGGGGGCGGCGTCGGCCGCCGCCCTGACCGCGACCCTGGTCGCCGTCGCCGCTGCTCGCGGGGGCGGACTCGGCGCCGGACAGCTGCTCGCCGTCACCCCGCTCGTCGCGGCCGGCGCCCACGCCGCCGTGGTCCTGACCGGGGAACTCACCTGGCCGCGCCCCCGCGACCGGGTCCGCTCGGCCCGACTGGTCGCCCGCTCGATCGCGGACAGCTCGCCGCGATGGCTCCTGCGGACCGGGGCGGTGGCGACGCTGCTCCTCGCGGGTGTCTGCGGCCTCGGGATGCTCCTGGCCGACGACGACGGCCGCACGATCTCCTACGCCTGGGGCACCCCGGAGCTCGGGGGCGGCGGTTCGCACAGTCCGTTCCCGGGCACGTTCTACGCGGGGCCGGTCGCACTCGCCCTCGTCGTGCTCGTGCTGCTGACGGGCGCCGTCCTGCACCGGGTCCCGCAGCGTCCGGCCCTGCTCGACGCCGACGCGGACGCGGTCTTGCGCCGAGCCGCCGGGGTACGGGTCCTGCGGGTGGCCACCTCGGCGGTCCTCGGCACCACGGGCGCGCTCCTGGTGGTCGGGGCGATGGCCGCGCGCGGTCTGGCCGCGGTCGGGGGGCTGAACGCGGCCGGCGGTGATCCCGGTCCGGGGCCGTTGTGGGCGCCGCTGGGCGCGGTCGGACTCGTCACCGGACTGGTCACCCTGGCCGCCGCGCTCGCCGTGCTCCTGGTTCCCACCACGCGGGTGCGGGCATGAGCCTGCAGGTCACGGTCGACGCGGACTCCGCCGTCCCGGTGTACGAACAGCTCCGCCGACAGGTCACGACCCTGGTCACCACCGGGGCGCTGCGCCCCGGGGACCGGCTGCCCGCGGCGCGCACCCTCGCGGCCGACCTGGGTCTCGCGCTCGGGACGGTGCAGCGGGCCTACCGGGAGCTGGAGGCGGCCGGCACCGTCGCCTCCCGACGCCGCACCGGGACGGTCGTCACGGCCGGGGTCGAGGTCGAGGAGGACGTCCGGTGGGCGGCCGAGGGGTTCGTCGAACGGGCCCTGTCCTCGGGTCTCACCCCGGAGCAGGCGATGGACGTGGTGCGCGGCGCTCTCGCCCGCGCCCACCCCGTCCGGCGCTGAGGCGCCGGGACCGGGGTGGGGGTCAGAGGGAGCAGCCGACGAGGACCGGCTCGTTGCTGATCCGGACGCCGAACCGACTCTCGACCCCGGCCGCGACGGTGCGGGCCAGGTCGAGGAGGTCGGCGGCGGTGGCGCCCCCGCGGTTGGTCAGGGCCAGGGTGTGCCTGGTCGAGAGGGTGGCGGCCGGGACCAGCCCGAACCCCTTGCCGAAGCCGGCGCGGTCGATGAGCCAGGCGGCGCTCGTCTTGACCCGTCCCTCGCCCGCCGGGAAGCGGGGGGCGTCGGCGGGCAGGGTCGCGGCCTGCTCGACCGTGAGGATCGGGTTGGTGAAGAACGACCCGGCGCTCCAGGTGTCGTGGTCCTCGGGGCCGGACCGGTCGAGGACCATGCCCTTGCCGGCGCGCAGGGCCAGCACCGCGGCGCGGACGTCGGCGAGCGGGGCCCGCTCACCGACCTCGATCCCCAGGGCCCGGGCCAGCTCCGGGTAGACCACCGGCTGGGACCTCCCGAGGCCGACCGTGAGCTGGAAGGAGACGTCGAGGACGACGTAGCGGCTCTCCGGGTGCGCGTCCGCGGGCCCGGCCGGCGGCGCGATGCGCGACCGCTTGAGCAGGGAGTCGCGGTAGCCGAAGGCCAGGTCCCCCGCGGCCAGCGTGCGGACGCGCCCGGTCTGCCGGTCCCAGGTGCGCACGGCCGACACGGTCTGCGACACGTCCTGACCGTAGGCGCCCACGTTCTGCACGGGGGTGGCCCCGACGCTGCCCGGGATGCCGGAGAGGGCTTCCATCCCCGAGAGCCCGAGCTCGACGGTGCGGGCGACGAAGGCGTCCCAGTCCTCCCCTGCGGCCACGGTGAGGAAGGACCCGCTGCAGAAGTCCTGGGTGCCGGAGGACACCCCGGTGGTGGCGATCTGCACGACCGTGCCGGGGAAGCCCTCGTCGGCGACGAGGAGGTTGGACCCGCCGCCGACCAGCAGCAGCGGCTCCCCCGCGGCGTCGGCCGCGGAGACCGCCTCGACCAGCTCGCGCTCGGTACGGGCGACGACGTGCGTACGGGCCGGGCCCCCGACCCGCAGCGTGGTGAGTTCGGCGAGCGAGGTCACGCGAAGCGGACCACGGCACGGGCGCGGCCCAGCACCTTGGCGCCCTCGTGGGTGACCGAGACCTCGACCGTCGCGGTCCGGGCGTCGGCGTCGAGCGCGGTGACCGAACCACCGATGCTCACGACCGCCTCGACCCCGGCCGGGACGACCACGGGGGCGGTGAACTTGGTGGTGAAGGACTGCACGGCGTCGGCACCGGCACCGGCCCATGCCTCGACGGCGGACCCGGCCAGGCCCATGGTGAGCATCCCGTGGGCGATCACGTCGGGCAGGCCCACCGACGTGGCCACGGCCTCGTCCTGGTGGATGGGGTTCTGGTCGCCGGAGGCGTCGGCGTAGGCCTTGAGGTCGGCGCGGGTCAGCCGCTGCTCGACGACGGGGAGGGCGTCCCCGACGGCCAGGCTCTCGAAGGTCCGGGCCGGGCCGGCCTCGGCGCTCATGCGGACTCCTCGGCGCGGACGACCAGCGTGGAGACGGCGGTGGTGACCGGCGTCCCGTCGGCCAGGGCGACCTCGGCGCGCGTGGTGACCATGGCGTTGCCCCGGACCAGGCGGACCCGGTCGACGTGCAGCGTGGTGCTCACGCGGTCCCCGGCCACGATGGCCCGGTGGTGGACGAAGGACTGCTCCCCGTGGACCACGCGGGAGAAGTCGATGCCCGCGGCCGGGTCCTGGACGAACTGGGCGTCGGCCTGCTGGGCGAGGGTGACCGCGTAGGTGGGCGGGGCGACCACGTCGGCGTGGCCGGCGGCCCGGGCCGCCTCGACGTCGACGTGCGCCGGGTGGGGCGCCCGGACGGCACGCGCGAACGCGCGCACCGACTCCCGGGACACCTCGACCGGGTCACCCGCGGGGTAGACCCGACCCTGGAACGACTCGTCGACGCTCACCGGAGGGCGAGGCTCAGCGGGTCTCGCGGTGCGTGGTCTTCTTGCCGCAGCGCGGGCAGAACTTGGCCAGGTCGAGCCGGTCGGGGTCGTTCCGACGGTTCTTCTTGGTGATGTAGTTCCGCTCCTTGCACTCGGTGCAAGCCATCGTGATCTTCGGGCGGACGTCGGTGGTCTTGGCCACGGCGGGTGCCTCTTCCTCAGCTGTCGAACTCCTGCGGGCGACGCGTCGCGCCGCGGTCCGCCTCAGGATACGGGACGTACCGGGGGCGGACGGACATGCGAGCAGCGGCCACCGGATGAACCAGGGGCCGCTGCACGGGAGTAGCGGAGGCCGGACTTGAACCGACGACACAGCGATTATGAGCCGCTTGCTCTACCAACTGAGCTACTCCGCCCCGTCACCACCTCACCGCCGACGGCGGAGGGGGGTACTGCGAGCCCCGATCGAGGATTGAACTCGAGACCTCTTCCTTACCAAGGAAGTGCTCTACCACTGAGCTACCGGGGCCAGGCTCGTCCGTCCCGGATGATCCGGAGCGAACGGTGTCCGAGCCTACACGCCGCGACCCGGAACCGTGGACGGCCCCGGGTCGCGTGGTGCGACGTGCTGGCACAGACGTGGCGGGTGATGGATTCGAACCAACGAAGGCAATGCCGGCGGATTTACAATCCGCTCCCTTTGGCCGCTCGGGCAACCCGCCGTGCGCCCGGCGAACCGTGCGCAGTGAGAGGATAGCAAGGTCTGGGGGGTGTCCCGCACATCGCGGCCCCGCACCCCTCGACGGCACCCCGTTCCCGGCAGGAGAGGCATCCCAGCGTGGCCAGCGAGTCCTCGTTCGACGTCGTCAGCAAGGTGGACCGGCAGGAGGTGGACAACGCCCTGAACCAGGCCGGCAAGGAGCTCTCCCAGCGTTACGACTTCAAGGGCACCGACGCCGACATCCGCTGGAGCGGCGAGTCCATCCTGATGGTCGCCAACTCCGAGGAGCGTGTCACCGCGGTCCTGGACGTGCTGCAGACCAAGCTGATCAAGCGCGGGGTCTCGCTCAAGGCGCTCGACGCGGGTGAGCCGGCCGCCTCCGGCAAGGAGTACCGGATCACCGCCACCCTCAAGGAGGGGCTGGCCCAGGACGTCGCCAAGAAGATCGGCAAGATCATCCGCGACGAGGGGCCCAAGGGCGTCAAGACCCAGGTCACCGGAGACGAGATGCGGGTCAGCTCCAAGAACCGCGACGACCTGCAGTCGGTGATCGCGCTGCTCAAGGGCTCCGACCTCGACGTCGCCCTGCAGTTCGTGAACTACCGCTGATGCGGCCGCCCCTGCCCCGGCCGCGGGTGCCGCGACGCACGCTGCTGGCCCTCGGGGCGGGGGCGCCGCTCGCCCTGGCGGCCTGCTCGTCGGGCGGCGACGCCGGCCGGGCGGGCACGCCCGCGCCCACCGCGCGCTACCGCCCCACCGAGATGGACCCGCTGACCGCGGTCCCGACGGGTCTGGACGCCGGGCAGTGCCGGACCTACCGCTACGGCGAGCACCCGCGGCAGGTCAGCGACCTCTGGTTGCCCGAGGATCCGCGCGACGGCTTGGTCGTCGCCGTCCACGGCGGCGGGTACAACGACACGACCACCCGCAACGACGTCGTCTCCTGGGTCGCCGACCTGGTGTCGAACCGCTGGCCGGTCCTCAACGTCGACTACCGGGGGGCCGGGGACGCCGGCTGGCCCGGCACGTTCGAGGACGTCGCGACCGCGGTGGACATCGCCGTGGACGCCGCGATCGAGCAGGGCGTGAACGCCACCAACTCGATGATCGTCGGACACTCCGCCGGGGGTCACCTGGCGATGTGGGCGGCGGCGCGGCACCGCCTCCCCGCGGGCGCCCCGGGGGCCGACCCCCGCTGGCGCCCGAGGTGCGCGGCCTCGTTCTCCGGCGTGCTGCACCCGAGCGAGCTCGGCGACCTGGACACCGGAGACTCCAACGTCATCGCGGTCTTCGGTGGGACCACCGCGCAGGTCGACGACCGCTACGCCGTCGGCGACCCGACCCGGCTGGTGCCGCTCGGGATGCCGCTGCTCGCCTGCCACGGCACGGCCGACCGGGTCGTCAGCGACCAGCAGTCGGTGCAGTTCGCCGAGGCTGCACGAGGCGCGGGTGACGACGTCGAACTCCGGTTGGTGGAGGGCGCCGACCACGGGCAGCCCCTGAACACGGGCTCGCCCATGTTCCAAATCGGGGTGCAGTTCCTCGTCGCCCAGCTGGGCGACTGACCGGGCCGACCGGCTGCGCCGCAACCGGTCCGGCGACCGCCTCAGCGGCGGTAGCCCGCCAGCGCCTCCAGCCGGGCGATGCGCTCGGCCATCGGCGGGTGGGTGGAGAAGAGCTTGGCCACGCCCTCGCCCCGGAACGGGTTGGCGATCATCATGTGGCTGGCGTTCACCAGTTCGCGTTCCGGGGGCAGGGGCAGCTGCCGGGTCCCGAGCTCCAGCTTGCGCAGCGCCGAGGCCAGGGCCAGCGGGTCGCCGGTGAGTTTCGCGCCGTCCTCGTCGGCGTCGTACTCGCGGGTGCGGGAGATGGCGAGCTGGATCACCGTGGCCGCCAGCGGCGCCATGAGCGAGAGCAGCAGCAGCGCGATCGGGTTCCCGCCGCGCTCGTCGTTGCGGCCGCCGCCGAAGGCACCGAAGAACATGCCGAACTGGGCGATCGAGGTGATCACGCCGGCCAGCGCCCCGGCCACCGAGGACGTGAGGATGTCGCGGTTGTAGACGTGCATGAGCTCGTGCCCGAGGACCCCGCGCAGCTCCCGGTCGTCGAGCAGCTGCAGGATCCCCTCGGTGCAGCAGACGGCGGCGTTCTCCGGGTTGCGGCCGGTCGCGAAGGCGTTGGGGGCCATGGTCGGCGAGACGTAGAGGCGCGGCATCGGCTGGCGGGCCGTGGTGGAGAGCTCGCGCACGATGGCGTACATGTGCGGTTGCTCGGCCTCGGACACCGGCCGGGCCCGCATGGCCCGGATCGCCAGCTTGTCCGAGTTCCAGTAGCCGTAGGCCGAGGTGGCCAGGCCGATCCCGGCGAACAGGAGCAGGAACGTCGCACTGCCGGACTGCGCGCTGAGCAGCGCCCCGACGCCCAGCAGGACCGCCCAGATGGCGCCGAAGAGCGCGGCCGTCTTCAGTCCGTTGAAATGCCGGTGCATCCGACCCTCTCGTCGCTCGTCCCCCGTCTGCGAAGGGTGAACGCCGAAGGGTCGCCCCGCGTTCCGACGGTCCGGCCGGCCGGACCGTCACCGGGCAGCAGCGGATCAGCGGCGGGCGCGGATCTCCGCCGACAGGGCCGGCAGCACCTCAGTGAGGTCGCCGACGATGCCGTAGTCGCAGAACTCGAAGATGGGCGCGTCCGGGTCCTCGTTGATCGCGACGACCGTGACCGAGGCGGCCATGCCCCCGCGGTGGTGCACGGCGCCGGAGACACCGGCGCCGATGTAGAGCCGCGGGCTGATGGTCACCCCGGTCTGCCCGACCTGGGCCTCGTGGCCGATCCAGCCCTCGTCGGTCGCGACACGGGTGGCACCCACGGCTCCGCCGAGCACGTCGGCGAGCTCCTCGACCGGGCCGAAGTCGCCGTTGGTGCCGCGACCGCCGACGACGACCACCTCGGCCTCGGCCAGTTCCGGCCGTTCGCTGGTCGGGCGGGCGTTGCGAGAGAGCACGGTGACCGCCGCCGCGGCCCTCGACGCCTCGGCGTGCAGGTCGTGCACGGCCACCTCGACCGGGGCCGGCGCCGGTTCGGGGAGGATCGAGTGCGGGCGGAGCGTGACGAGGGCCAGCGGAGCCCGGACCGCGCAGTGGGTGGACCAGGACCCGGCGAGGACGGCCTTGGACCCGACCACGACCCCCGCGTCGTCCACGGTCACGTCGTAGACGTCGGAGACGATGCCGGCCCCGGTACGGACGCCGAGGCGGGCCATCAGCTCCTTGGTCTCGAACGAGGACCGGGCCAGGACCAGGCTCGCCCCGGTCTCCTCGACCGCGGCGGCCACCGCGTCCACCTGCACGGCGGTCAGCCCGTGGTCGAGGCCGGGGACGTCGACGCGCAGCAGGGAGGCGACGCCCTGCTCGGCCAGGACCCCGGTGACCTCGTCGAGGACCCCGCCCTGGGCGTCGGAACCGATCCAGGCGGCCACGACCTCCCCGGGGAGCCGACGGGCCAGGGTCAGCAGCTCGGCGCTGGTCGAGCGCAGGCGGGGCCCGTCGCCGGCCGCCTCGGTCGGCAGGTGGTCGAGCAGGACCAGGATGGTGCTCACGCGAAACCCTTCTGGGACAGGAACTCCGCGAGCGCCGCGGCGGTCTCGGCGCCGCCGTTGACGACCGTGCTGCCGCTGCGCTCGGGGCGGGGGGCGGCGTCCACCACCCGCGTCGTGGAGCCGTCGAGCCCGACCGTGGCCGGGTCGAGCCCGAGGTCGGCGACCGAGAGGACGGTGACCGGCGCCTTGCGCGCCGCGAGGATCCCCTTGAAGGCGGGGAAGCGGGCCCGGAACGCCTGGTCGGTCACCGAGACCACCGCGGGCAGGTCGGCCTGCAGCTCCTCGACGACGGTCGAGGTCTCGCGGCGCACCCGTAGCGTCCGGGCCGCGGGGTCGACCTCGATGCGGTCGGCGAGGGTCAGCTGCACCCAGTCGAGCTCGGCGGCCAGGGCGGCCGGGACCAGCGAGGTGAGCCCGTCGAGCCCGGCCATGCCCAGCACGACGAGGTCGACGGGACGTTCCGCGTCCAGGTGGCGGACCGCAGCGGCGAGGACGCGGGCGGTGGCGAGCGCGTCGGACCCGGCGAGGGCCGGGTCGGTGACGTGGACGGCCGTGGTGGCCCCCATGGCGATCCCGCGGCGCAGGGCCTCCACGGCCGGGGCGGGCCCGACGGTGAGGACGGTGACGTCGTGGGCCGGTTCCCCCTCGCCGACCGGATGGGCCTCGACCGTGCGCAGGCCCGCCTCCAGGGCGTCCTCGTCGAGCTCGTTGAGGGTGTCGTCGTCGCCGCCCCGGACCAGCAGGCCGTCGGCGCCGAAGGCGCGGGCCGACTGGATGTCCGGGACGTGCTTGACGCAGACGACGACGCGCACGCTCACTCCCCCGAGCCGGCGGCGGCCTCGGCCAGCACCTGACGGGAGAACCGGATCATGTCCTCGCGGGAGACGACCTTGACGCGCTGGCGGCCCTGCTCCTCACCCAGCTTGCGCTCGTAGGCGTCGAGGGTCTCCCAGTCGTTCCAGGTCAGGACGTCGACGCCCTTGCCGGTGAGGAAGTCCACGATCGCGTCGGGGTCGCCGTCGGTGGCGGTGCGGCGGACGGTCCCGTCACCGGTGAGGTCGGCCACGAGGTGGCGGACGGTCTCCGACGCGTCGGACTTGGTGTGCCCGATGAGCCCGACCGGCCCGCGCTTGATCCAGCCGGTGCAGTAGACGCCGTCGAGGGGCTCGCCCTCGGGGCCGACGACCCGACCCTCCTGGTTGCTGATGACGCCCTTCAGCTCGTCGAAGGGGACCCCGGGCAGCGGCGAGCCGAAGTAGCCGACCGCGCGGTACACGGCCTGGACGTCCCAGTCGTGCGTCTCGCCCGTGCCCTCGACGGTGCCGTCGCCGACGAGCCGGGTGCGCTCGGTGCGCAGTCCGCTCACGTGACCGTCGGTGCCGAGCACCTCGACCGGGGCGTGCAGGAAGTGCAGGTGGATGCGGCGCGAGGCCGTCCCGCCCTCCTCGCGCATGGCCCAGTCGGTGAGGGTCTTGACGACCTGCTTGGTCTGGTTGGAGCCCGCGATGGCGGCCTCGGACCCCTCGTCGAAGTCGAAGTCCTCGGGGTCCACGACGATGTCGACGTCGGGCACGTGCCCCAGCTCGCGCAGCTCCAGCGGCGAGAACTTGACCTGCGCGGGGCCGCGACGGGCGAAAACGTGCACGTCGGTGACCTTCGAGGCCTTCAGCCCGGCATGGACGTTCTCGGGGATCTCGGTGGAGAGCAGGTCGTCGGCGTGCTTGGCCAGCATCCGGGCCACGTCGAGGGCCACGTTGCCGGCGCCGAGGACGGCGACGTGCTGGGCCTCCAGCGGCCACTCCCGCGGGTAGTCGGGGTGGGCGTCGTACCAGGACACGAAGTCGGCCGCGCCGTAGCACTCGGGCAGGTCGACACCGGGCAGCCGCAGCGGGGCGTCCTCGATGGACCCGGTCGAGAAGATGACGGCGTCGTAGAAGCGGCGCAGCTCCTCGAGCGTGACATCGGTGCCGAAGTCCACGTTGCTGAGCAGTCGGATGTCGCCCCGGCCGAGCACCTTCTCCAGGGCCACGATGATCTGCTTGATCCGCGGGTGGTCCGGGGCCACGCCGTAGCGCACCAGGCCGAAGGGGGCGGGCAGGCGTTCGTAGAGGTCGATGGAGACCTCGGGCCCGGCCTTGGAGAGGATGTCCGCCGCGTAGATGCCGGCCGGACCAGCTCCGACGATGGCGACGCGCAGAGGACGATCGGTGCTCACGAGCGAGGACTGCCTTCCGTCAGGGGGACTTCGGCGCGTCGGGCCGGTCGGACCGGGCGGGGACGCACATCGGGTGTGGCAAGCCTAACGCCGGACTGCCGCCGCTGATCCTTGTCGTGAAACGGGTCACGCGCGACCGCCCGATGGTCACGCCCGGGGTCACTCTGCGTCGACATCTCCCCCTCGACATCTCCCCGACGGCACCCGCCCGCACCCGGGTGGGAGTCCGCCGTGGGTGGGTGAGGATGGGGGTGTGAGTTCGTGGTGACCCCTGCTTCCACCCCCGCACCGACCCCCGCACCGACGCCCGCCCCCTCGGCCCGTTCCGGCGCCCTCCTCGGCATCGCCGCCTTCGGGGTGTGGGGGCTGTTCCCGCTCTTCTTCGACGCCCTCGCCCCGGCCGGGGCGATCGAGGTGCTCACCCACCGGATCGTCTGGGCCTTCCTCGTCTGCGTCGTCGCGGTGACGGCGCTGCGCCGCTGGGGCCGGGTGCGCCGGTTGCTCGCCGATCCCGGCAGCTGCGCCCTGCTCGTCGCCGCCGCGATCCTCATCGCGGTCAACTGGGGCGTCTACGTGCACGCCGTGGGGACCGGGCACGTCCTGGACGCCTCGCTCGGCTACTTCGTCAACCCGCTGGTCACGGTGCTCATCGCGGTCGTCGTCCTCGGGGAGCGGTTGCGGACGCTGCAGTGGGTGGCGATCGGCGTCGGCGCGGTGGCCGTGACCGTCCTGACCGTCGAGGTCGGCCGGGTGCCCTGGATCGCGCTGACGCTGGCGTTCAGCTTCGGGTTCTACGGCCTGCTCAAGAACAAGCTGGCCGGACGGGCCGGGGGCGGGGTCGACGCCCTGACCGGCCTGGCCGCCGAGACCACCGTGCTGTTCCCCGTCGCCCTGGTCGGACTGGTGGTGCTGCACGCGGGCGGTACGGCGACCTTCGCCACCGCGGGGGCCGGGCACGCGCTGCTGCTGGTCGCGGCGGGACCGTTGACGGTGCTGCCCCTCCTCCTGTTCGCGCTCGCCGCCGGCCGGGTCGCGCTGTCGACGCTGGGACTGGTGCAGTACCTCACCCCCGTGCTGCAGCTGCTCTGCGGGCTCTGGCTCGGCGAGCGGATGCTGCCCGCGCAGTGGATCGGGTTCGGGTTGATCTGGGGGGCGCTGCTCCTGCTCAGCGCGGACGCGCTGCGAGCCGGGCGGCGGCCGCTGCCCGCCTGAGACCTCGACCCGGGTGATCGGCGCGTCCCCAGACTCGGGTGGCAGAGTCTGATCGTGCTCCCACCGCTGCTCTCCGGACGGGCGCGGCGCGACCGCACGCGCCGCGCGCTGTCCGTCGCCACCGTGGCCCTGTCGGTCGTCTCGCTGCTGTCGGTGCTCTACCCCCCGCTGCGCGAGCGCTTCGAGCCGATCCTGCACGTCCTGCCGCTCGGCGTCCCCATCACGGCGCGCACGCTGCTGGTGTTCGTGTCGGTCGCCCTGCTGCTGCTGGCCCGGGGGCTGCGCACCGGACAACGACTGGCCTGGGTGACCGCCCTGGCCCTGCTGGTCGTCACCTCGGTGCTGCACCTGCTCAAGGGCATCGACGTCGAGGAGGCCGTCCTGGCCCTCGCGCTGGCGGGCTGGATGGCGACGCAGTCGGCCGCGTTCCCGGTCCGGCCCGCGCTCGCGCAGGTCCGGCGGGCGGGGATCGTGGTGGCCGTCGGGGCGGTCGTCACGACCGCGGTGAGCGTCGTGCTCGTCGTCGCGGTCGGGGCCGAACGGCACCCGGGCGAGACGGTCGTCGCCGTCGTCGAACGCCTCGTCGGTTACGACGTCCGGCCCTTCCCCAAGCTGCACGGGCACCCCGACGGCCTCGTGAACCCGCTGCTGCAACCGGCCCTGCTGGCGTTCGGCGTCTGCCTGGTCGCGCTGGGGTTCTGGGCGCTCTTCGGCCCCCGGACGTCGCGCCGGTCGAGCCCCGAGGAGCACGTGGCCGAACGCGAACGGGCCCGCGCGGTCGTGGCCGAGTTCGGCGGCGACACCCTGGACTACTTCGCGCTGCGCGACGACAAGGACTGGTTCTTCGCCCACGGTGGCGTGGTGGCCTTCAGCGTCCGCAACGGCGTGTGCCTCGTGTCCCCCGACCCGATCTGCAGCCCCGCCGCGCGGGGGGACCTGCTCACCGAGTTCTGCGACCACGTCGAACGGCACGGTTGGTCGCTCGCGGTCGTCGGGGCCCGGGCGGACTGGCTGCCGTTCTACGAGGCCGCCGGGCTGCGGCCGGTGTACCTGGGCGACGAGGCCGTCCTGGACTGCACGACCTTCTCCCTCACCGGCAAGTCGATGAAGTCGTTGCGCGGGGCGGTGAACCGGATCACCAAGGCCGGTGTCGTGGCCGAGTTCCGGGACCCGGCGACGCTGACCCCCGCCGAGCAGGCCGAGCTGCTGGCGATCTCCGGGGAGTCCCGCCACGGGGACGCCGAGCGGGGGTTCTCGATGACCCTGTCGCGCATCTTCGACCCCGCCGACACCGGACTGCTGCTGACCGTCGCCCGTTTCGCCGACGGCCGCCCGGCCGGGTTCATCCAGTGGATCCCCGCGGCCGACGTCGACGGTTTCTCCCTCGACGTGATGCGCCGCTCGACCGCCGACGACGTGCCCAACGGGCTCACCGACTTCCTCATCGTCGCCACCGCCCAGCACCTCGCCGCGCAGGGGATGCGCGGACTGGGGCTGAACTTCGCGGTCATGCGCCAGGTCGTGGCCGGGGAGCGGGAGGGGACGGTCGCCGACATCGGCCGGCGGATCCTGAAGTCGCTGTCGAACTCGGCGCAGATCGAGTCGCTGTGGAAGTTCAACGCCAAGTACGACCCGGAGTGGCGGGCGCGCTACGTCATCCTCGACACCCTGGAGTTCGCCGCCGCGCAGGGCCTCACCATCGCCGACGCCGAGGGGGTCGCCGAGCTGCCCGTCGTCGGGCGGTTCCTCGGCCGTTCGAACGCGGCGTCGTGAGCCTGGGGCTGCTGGCGGCCGTCCTGGCCGCCGTCGGGTACGCCGTCGGTTCCGTGCTGCAGTCGGAGGGCGTGCGGCGGGCGGGCTCGCCCGGGATGGGCGCGCTGGCCCGCTCCCCGCTCTACCTCGGCGGGCTGGGCGCGGACGGTCTGGCCTGGTTGCTGTCCCTCGTCGCCCTGCGCCGGCTGCCCGTGTTCGCCGTGCAGTCGCTGCTCGCCGGGTCGCTGGCGGTGACCGTGCTGCTGGCCCGGGTCCTGCTGCACCACCGGTTGCGGCGCCTCGACGCGATCGCCGTGGCCGTGATGGTGGTCGCGCTCGGGCTCGTTGCCGGGGCCGGGCACGAGCAACCGGCCGTCGCCGCCCCGACCGCGGTCTCGGTGGGACTGCTGGTGGCCGGGGTCACGGCGGCGCTCGCCGCGCTGGTGGCCGCCCGGACCCGGGCTCCGTCCTGGGTGCACGCCGTCGTCGCCGGGATCGCCTTCTCGGTCGCGGCGCTGGCCGCCCGGGCCGTCGCCGTCCCCGCCGACCTGCCGGGCGACGCCTGGCGGATCGTCCTGGAGCCCGCCGCCTGGGCCGTGGCCGTGGGGGCCGTCGCCGGGACCCTCGGGTACGCCGCGGCCCTGGAGCGCGGGTCCGTCGGACCGGCGACCGCGGTCCTGTGGGGGGTCGAGGTCGTGGTCCCCGCCGTCGTCGGGATCGCCCTGCTCGGCGACTCGGTGCGCGACGGGTGGGCCCCCGTGACGGTGCTCGCGGTGGCCGCGGTGGTGGGCGCCTCGGCCGTGCTGGCCGGGGCGCCGGGGACGGCCGAGACCACGGCCTGAGCCCGGATCAGTCCTCGACCCGGACCGGTCGGCGACGTGGACCCACCGGGTCCGCCCGTCCCCCGTCGGCTCCAGGCTCCAGTCCCCTTGGAACCCCGAGGGCGATGGACCGGACCCCGGTCACCGCTCCTCGACGCTCACCAGCAGAACCGGGTCGTCCTGGCCCGGCCAGGTCCCGGTCAACGACGGCCCGGTCGGCGACGGCCCGGGCTCCGATGCGCCGCGGTCCGGACGCCGGTGCAGGACCAGGGTCGTCGACCCCGCCCGGATGCGGGTGTCCGCACCCCGTTGCCGGACCTCGACGGGCGCGCCGAGCGCCCCGGGGCCACCACCGCTCCCCCGCACGTGGGTGGTGAGCGGGTTCGGGACCAGCCCGTCCGGGGTGGCCGTGAACAGCTCGGCCTCGCGGCCCGCGGTCCGGACCACCTCCGCCAGCACGGCCGGGTAGACGGGGTCGTGGCAGGCGTCGTAGATCCACCGGTCGCCCAGGGTGGTGTGCGTCATGGTCGTGACGAGCGTGGCGTCGGCACCCTCCCGCGGCGCCCCCCGGTAGGTCAGCGGCACCTGCAGGACCTGCCCCGAGGCGGTGCCCAGCAGGTGGGTCTCGATGCCGACCTCGCCGTCGGGGTCGTCGAACCGGTAGGCGCCGAGCTGGGTCAGCACGTCCGGGGTGACCCCGCCCGCCCAGGGTTGCCGCGGCACCCAGGCCCGGAGCAGCTCCAGCTTGGTGGGCACGATCGTCGCCGGGTGATGGACCGCCATGGCGGGATCCTGGCAGGTGCCCTCGATGCCGGGTTCGGCACAGGGGGACCTTGCGCTCGATGAACGGGAGCAGGGTCCCCCTGTGCCGTCGCGGGGAGGGGCGGGTGGGTCAGCTCCGGGGCCGACGGCGGCGACCGGTCCGCGGCAGCACGGCCGCCACCCCCTCCAGCAGCAGCCAGCCGGAGACGGCGAGCACCTGGACCTGCTGCACGATCCCTCCGCCGGAACCGCCGCTCGCGGCGTCGATGGTCTGGCCGAGACCCGGCAGGGCCGTGCCGAGGGCGACCAGCAGGGCGGTGCCGCGCAGCACGCGCGAGCGGCCCCTGAGCTCGTGGACCAGCATCGCGGCCGCGACGATCGCCCCGGCCGTCCCGACGGTGCTGACCAGGTCGTGCACGAACCCCGTGGGGTCGTCGCCGACGCATCCGCCCAGCGAGGGGGCGCAGGACAGCGGGATCAGGGCCGAGAGCAACGTCCCGACCCCGAAGACCACCGAGGCCACCCCGGTGACCCGCCGTCCGCTGCGCCAGGCCGCGAACCCCAGCAGGGCGCCGAGCACCCCGGTGGAACCGTCGCCCAGGCGGAACAGCCACCACCCCGGCAGTCCGTGGACCGAGAGCTCGCTGATGACCCCGGTGCCGAGGTCCACCGGGGAACCGACCACCCGGTCGAGCAGGAAGTTCGCGTTGACCACGGCCGCGACGGCCCCCGTCGTCAGCAGCAGCGCACCACCCCGGCGCACCGTGGGGAGGGTCAAGGTCACCTCGTCAGGATCGGTCGTCGGGCTGGGAGTCGCCTGGGCGGCGTCGGACCATGGTGGCCCGGGTCCGCTCCGGGTGCCCCCGGAGCAACGGGTGCGGCAGAGTGACGTCATGGACCTGCCGGTGATGCCGCCGCTCGACCCGATGCTGGCCAAGCCGGCCAAGAGCGTCCCCGCGCAGCCCGCGGACGGCCCGCAGACCTGGCTCTACGAGCCGAAGTGGGACGGGTTCCGCTGCGTGGTGTTCCGCGACGGCGACGAGGTGGAGCTGGGCTCGCGCAACACCAAACCGCTGACCCGGTACTTCCCCGAGGTCGTCGCCGCGGCCCTGACCGAGCTGCCGGAACGCTGCGTCCTCGACGGGGAGTTGTTCGTGCCCCGCGCCGACGGGACCCGGTTGGAGTGGGACGCGCTGTCGCAACGGATCCACCCCGCGGCCAGCCGGATCGAGAAGCTCTCCCGCGAGACCCCGGCCCGGTTCGTGGCCTTCGACCTGCTCGCCCTCGGTGACGAGAGCCTGATGACGACCCCGCTGGGGCAGCGGCGCGAGCGGTTGGTCGAGGCGCTGGCCGGGTGCGGGCCGACGTTCCACGTCACGACCGCGACCCTCGACGCCGAACGGGCGACGGAGTGGTTCACCATCTTCGAGGGGGCCGGGCTCGACGGGGTGGTGGCGAAACCCCTCGACTCGGTCTACCGGCCCAAGGAACGCCTCATGACCAAGGTCAAGCACCGGCGCACGGCCGAGTGCGTCGTCATCGGCTACCGCGAGCACAAGTCGGTCCGGGGCATCGGGTCCATGCTGCTGGGGCTCTACGTCGACGGGGAGGTCCGCAACGTCGGCGGCGCCTCGGCCTTCACCCAGGCCCGACGCGGGGAGCTGCTGGACCAGTTGTCCGAACTGCGGCTGGGGGCCGACGTCCGCTCCCCGGGCGAGCAGAACCGGTGGAACAGCAAGGACGACGTCACCTGGGTCCCGGTGCGGCAGGAACTCGTCTGCGAGGTCGAGTACGACCAGTTGGAGAGCGGGCGGTTCCGGCACTCCCCCCGTTTCCTCCGCTGGCGGCCGGACAAGATGCCCGAGGAGTGCACCTACGACCAGCTCGACGTCCCCCGCGAGTACGACCTGGCCGACGTGCTCGCCGGCGCGAAGGACGCCTGAGGTGGCGGCGAAGAAGCCTGCGGGCGAGGAGATCGACGTCGACGGCATCCCCGTGCGGATCTCCAGCCCGGACAAGCCGTACTACCCCGACCTGGGCGAGCAGGGGGTGAAACGGGCCGTCGTGGAGCACTACCGGCGCGTCGCGCCGATCCTGCTGGACACCCTCCGCGACCGCCCCACCCACCTGCAACGGTTCCCCGACGGCATCGACGGCGAGGAGGTCTACCAGAAGCGGGTCCCGCGGTTCGCCCCGGAGTTCGTCGAGACCGTGAACGTCACGTTCCCCTCCGGGCGGACCGCCGACGTGCTGCGCCCGACGACGACCGCGGCCCTGGTGTGGGCCGCGCAGCAAGCGACGATCACGTTCCATCCCTGGCACACCACCGCGCCCGACGTCGACCACCCCGACGAACTCCGGATCGACCTCGACCCGCAGCCCGGCACCGACTTCGCCGACGCCCGCCGGGTCGCGCTGGACACCCTGAAACCCCTGCTCGACGAGCTCGGACTGACCGGCTGGGTGAAGACCTCGGGCGGCCGGGGGTTGCACGTGTTCCTCACCCTTGAACCCAGCTGGGACTTCACCGCGGTCCGCCGCGCGGCGATCGCCGTGGCCCGCGAGCTGGAACGGCGTTCCCCGGACCGGGTCACCGCGAAGTGGTGGAAGGAGGAGCGCGGGGAACGGGTGTTCGTCGACTTCAACCAGAACGCCCGCGACCGGACGATCGCCAGCGCCTACTCCTTGCGCCGCACCGCGAAGGCGACCGTCTCCACCCCGTTGACCTGGGAAGAGTTGGAGTCCGGGGTGGACCCCGACGACTTCACCCTGCTGACGTTCGCCGACCGGTTGGAACGGGTGGGCGACCTCTGGGCCGGTCGCCGCGAGTCCCCGCAGTCCCTGCGGCCGCTGCTCGACCTGGCCGCGACCGACGAGGCGAACGGGTTCGGGGACATGCCCTACCCGCCCAACTACCCGAAGATGCCCGGGGAACCGAAACGGGTCCAACCCTCCCGGGCCCGGGCGGAGGAGGCGTGAGCCCCGGGCTGGACCGCGCCCGGATCCTGGCCGCGGCTGCCGCGGTGGCGGCCGAGGACGAGGACCGCGCCGGGGTCGCGATGTTCCTGGCCCTGGATCCCGGGCCCGGCGACACCCCGCCCGACGGTCGCCGCCCGGCCACCGGTCTGGCCCGCGAACTGGGCGAGATCTGGCGGGTCCTCGCAGCGCACGACGAGTCGGTCACCATCCAGGACGCACTCGCCGTCCTCGCCGACCAGCGGTTGCGCCCCACCCCGGCCGCCACCCCCATCGTCCCGCCCGACCAGCTCGCGGCCTGGCGCCCGCCAGGCACCCCGCAGCCGACCGACCGGCACGGGGAGGCCCGCGAGGTGGTCGAGGCGGTCGTCGCGAACCGGGTGCTGCGGGTCGTGAACTACCACGACACCCCGCTCGGCCGACGGCAGGAGATCGAGGCCGAACTGCGCTGGTACGCCGACCGGTTCGACCCGGTGAGCGCCGAGGAGGTCCACCGGTTCCGGCGCGAGGGAAGCTGGTCGAGCACCCGCCCCGGTATCGTCTGCGCGTTCTACGACGGGTTCGCCTCGGCCGTCTCGGTCGCCCGGCCCGTCCTGGACGACACGGGGTTGATCGGGTGGTTCTACCCCCCGACGGCCTTCCTCGACGTCCCGCCCGCCGAGCAACCGGCGTTCGCCCGGCAGCACCAGTACGGGGTGCTGGAGAACCCGGCCGGGCGGTTGGCGATGACCTGGGACGACCTGGCCGACCTGGCCGAGCGGCACGAGATCTGCGGACACACCGCGACCCACGCCGCCGCGGCGGCGGTCATCGAACCGGAACGGGTCGAGGCCGAGGTAGTGGAACCCCTGGCCCGGTTGACCGAGGCCATCGGGCGGGTCCCGGCCGCCTGGGCGTGGTTGGGCGGGTCGCCGCGGGCGGTCGGCACCCCCGGGGACGAGGCGGTGCTGGCGGCCGGGGTCCGGTTGCACGTCAGCAACGCTGCGATCGAATACGTCGACCTCCCCTCCTAGGAGGCGCCCGTCCGAGCACCCGAGGGGAGACGGGTCAGCGGTGCGGGGCGTGCCGGGTGGGTTCGCGGTACAGCGGGTACAGCTCGCCGACCTCACGTTCGGCCGCGGCCACGTCGAACCACACCGGCCCGCCGAGGCGTTCCTCGGCCTCGGGGGTGAGGCGGACGGGTTCGCGGCCGGGACGATCGGGGGCGCCACGGCCGACGAGGTCGGAGCCGCGGTCCAGCAGCCGGGCGGCGACCCGTTCGCCGATGCGCGCGTAGGAGAGGGTCTCGACCTCCAACCCCGGCACGACGACCTTGGCCACCGCGACCGGGCCGAGGGGACCCTCGACGGTCCGGGCCGCCACCAGGACGTCGAACCCCGCCAGCCGGTCCAGGGTCGCGGCCAGGCCGGTGGGGACGTCGACCGGGGCGGAGCGCGGGAGGTCGGCCAGCGCGACCGTCGCGGTCCGGCGGTGCAGCGGGGCGAGGCGGTCGGCCATCTCCGGCCCGGACAGCCGCGTCCACGCCGTCATCGCCCGCAACGCCCGCTCCTCCTGGGGCGGGAGCGGGGCGGCGAGTTCGGCGGCCAGGTACTCCGGGGCGAGGTCGCGCAACCGCTCCAGCGGCCCGAACGCGAACGCGCGCCGGGCCCGGGACGAGGCCAGTTCGAGCAGCGCCTTGCGGACCGCGCGGGCGGCGTCCGGGTCGGCGGCCTCCCCGACGGCCCCCAGCACCATCGGGTCGGCCGTGGTCGGGTCCTCCTCGGCGACGGCGTGGACGACGGTCGCGAACTCGGTGCTCGCCAACCGCACCGTGACGTCGAGCCCGGCGGCCTGCAGCCGGGCGAGGACGTCGGCGGTCACCGGGTCCTCGTCCACCCCGGTCACGACCGTGCCCTGTTCCAGGGCGCGGAACGAGACGGTGTTGCCGTCGCGCTGCAGGAGTTCCCCGAGACCGTGCAGGACGGCCCGTTCGAGGGTGTCTCCGGCCCCCATCCCGTTGGTGATCGGGGTGACCAGCCAGCCGCCGGCGGGCGGACCCCCGCGGATCCCCGCGGCGTGCGGGGCGACGCACTCGGCGGGGACGAGGACCTCCTCGCCGCTCTCCCAGCGCCGCATCGGCAGCCAGCGCAACGGTCGGTCCGGGTCGACCGGCGCTCCGGCCGGCAGGACGAGGCGACGCGGATCCACCACGCCGGCCTCCCCCCGGGCGAGCACCAGCTCGGCCCGGCTGCCCTCGACCGGGACCTGCCTGGCCAGGGCGGCGTCGAGCAGCACCTGCTCGGCCAGTTCGCCGTAGGCCCCGATCCGGGCCTCGACCTCGCGGGCGCCGTAACCGACGCCGTGCCCCGACGTCGCCGAACCGGGCTCCGGGCGCCAGACCGTCGCCACCACGGGGACCCCGGTCCGGTCGAACCCCGTGAGGTCCACCTCGTGGACGTCGCCCGGCGGGAGAGCGGCCCGGTAGCGCTCGGCGATCCCCGGCTCCGACCCGCTCACTTCAACCCGCTGCGGGCGATGCCGGACACGAACTGCCGTTGGGCGATCGCGAAGAGGACCAGGACGGGCAGCACCGAGATGAGGGCGCCGGCCATGAGGGAGGGGTAGTCGGTCGTGTACTGACCCTGCAGGAACGACAACCCGACCGGGAGCGTGTACAGGGCCGGGTCGCGCAGGGCCACCAAGGGCCAGGCGAACTCGTTCCAGCGGTACATGAACGTCATGACGACCAGGACCGCGACCAGCGGGCGGGCCAGCGGCAGGACGATCGACCACAGGGTGCGCAGCGCCCCCGCCCCGTCGAGCTGGGCCGCCTCGAGCAGTTCGTCGGGCAGCGACAGGAAGTACTGCCGGGCCAGGAAGACCCCGAACGCCTCGGCCGAGCGCGGGATGATCACCGCCCAGTACGAGTTGATCCAGCCCAGGTCGTTGACCAGGTCGAACTGCGGGACCAGCAGCGTCTGGATGGGGATCATCAGGGTGGCGATGATGAGGAAGAACACCACCGACCGTCCCGGGAAGCGGTGCTTGGCCAGGACGAAACCGGCGGTGACGTCGACCACCACGGTGATCACGACGGCGACCACGGCGATCGCGAACGAGTTCGACAGCCACTGCAGGACGGGGAACTCGGTCAGGGCCCGGACGAACCCGCCGGGGTCGATCCCGGTCGGCACGATGCTGATCCGTCCCGCGACGAGGTCGGAGCGCGAGGAGATCGCGGTGACCAGCATCCAGTAGAGCGGGAAGACCCAGATCAGGGCGAGGACCACGACGACCAGGAGGCGCGGCCCGCCGAGCCGACGACGAGGGCGGGGACCGGTCGCCGCGGTGGTGGCCCGGCCGGTCGCGGACCGGGTGGCGGTGCTCACGACTCGTCCTCCGCGCTGCGCTGGATGCGCCACCAGAACACCGTGGCCAGCAGGACCACGACGAACACCACGACCCCGATCGCGGAGCCGTACCCCTCGCGGCGGGCCTGGAAACCCTGCCCGTAGGCGTAGGTGACCAGGATCTCGGTGGCCCCGGCCGGGCCACCGCCGGTCATCACGCGGATGACGTCGAACGTCTGGAACACCTCGATGACCATGAGGACGGTCACGAAGAACGTCGTCGGGCGGAGCAGGGGCCAGACGATGAGGCGGATCCGTTGTCCCCGACTGGCCCCGTCGAGCTCGGCGGCCTCCAGGAGGTCCTCGTCGATCCCCTGCAGCGCACTGAGGTAGAGCACGACCACGAGACCGACCCGGGCCCAGAAGAGCATGACGAAGATGGAGATCGCCGCCGCTTTCGGGTTGGACTGCCACTGCGGCCCGGCGACACCGAGACCGGCCAGCGTCCGGTCGACGATGCCCACGTTCTCGTCGAAGATCCACCGTCCGGCCATGGCGACCACGACCCCGGAGATCACGTAGGGGGCGAGGAAGATGGCGCGGAACAACCCGCGGGCGGGCAGGCGGTCGCGCAGCAGCAGCGCGATGGAGAACCCGGCGGCCAGGCTGGTCGGGACCGAGACCACCGCGAGCAGCACGGTGTTGCGCGCGGCCTGCCAGAACGCCGGGTCGGAGGCCATGCGGCGGTAGTTGTCGAGGCCGACGAAGTCAGGGATGCCGATGCCGGTCGAGTTGGTCAGCGAGATGCGGACCGCCTGGAACAACGGGTAGAGGACGAACACCCCGAACAGCACCAGGGCCGGGGCCAGCAGGGCGTAGGAACCGAGCCAGCGCCGCCAGTGGTGCCGACCGGTCCGTCGCCGCGGGGCGGCGGCCCCCGTGGGGGCCACCGCCGTCGACGTGCTCACTGCCCGAGGACCGAGGCGACCCCGTCGGTCAGTCGTTTGAGGGCCGTCGCGTCGTCGTCCGAGCCCAGGAAGATCTCGTCCAGACGGTCGCGCAGCTGCCCGTTGATGGCGCTGAAGCTGGGCACGACGACCTGTTCGACGAGCTGCTCGCGGATCGTCGTGGCCTGCTGCACGTAGAGCGGCATGAGGTCGGGCCGGACGGTGTAGTCGAGGTCGGCCGGGTCCACGTCGGTGCGCGTCGGCAGGACCGTCGCGGCCGCGCAGAACTCGCCCATCTGCTGCGCCTGGGCGCAGTAGGTGAGGAAGTCCAGGGCGGCGTCCTTCTTCGCGCTGGCCTCCACGGCGACCAGGGCGTTGCCGCCGAGGTCGGCCGAGGCGTTGGTCGAGCGCGGCAGGAACGTGGCCGAGTACTCGAAACCGGCGCCGTCGATCTCCTCCAGCAGGAAGTCCCCGGCGAAGACCATGGCCACGGTCTGGTTGGTGAAGAGGTCGCTGGCCGGCTGTCCGCGGCTGGAGGAGGACTGCGGGACGAGCCCCTGCCGGAAGAAGTCGCGGGTGAAGGTGAGGGCCTGCAGCATCCCCGCGTCGTCGGCGGCGACAGCGGTCAGGTCCTCGGTGAGCAACCGTCCCCCGGCCTGGTCGACGAAGTTCAACCAGCGGTACGCACCGGCGTTCTGCCAGTTCACCGCGAACGGGAACGTGTCGGCCCGCGTGGGGGTGATCCGGCGGGCGGCCTCGACGAACTGCTCCCAGGTCCAGGCCTGGTCGAGGCTCGTCGGCAGCGTCAGCCCGGCCGAGGCCACCGCCGCGTTGTTCACCAGGACCATCGACGTGTCGGTGTGGTGCGGGATCCCGAACGTCCCCTGGTCGTCGCTGACCGCGCTCCAGAACGCGGGCAGGAACGAGGACTCCAGGGTGCTCGCGTCGGGCAGTTCGGCCAGGACGTTCTGCGCCCGGTAGGCCGCGACGTCGGTGTAGCTGACGCGGAACAGGTCCGGCGGGCTGTCGGTGCGCAGCGCGGTGTCGACGGCGGTGAGCACCTCGGAGTAGGGGACCACCTGCAGTTTCACGGTCGGGCCACCCTGGGCCTTGAACCCGTCGGCGAGGGCCTGGAACGCCTTCGCCTCGGCGTCGCCCGCCCAGGTGATCATCGTCAGCTCGTCGGTGCCGGCGGAACTGTCCCCTCCTCCGGAACCTCCGGTGGAGAAGCCGCTGCAGGCGCTCAGGGTTCCGGCGGCGGTGAGCCCGAGGCCGGCCTGCAGCATCGAGCGACGGCCGGGACGGGGCGGGGGCGAGATGGGCATGCTGGCGCTCCAGGGTCGGGGGCACCGGTGATGGGAGCACCGGTGCGGAATGGCGCAGCGGGAAGCTGGGAAGGCGTCGTCACGCTAACGCCGACCCCGGGTGCGCGCCCCCGGAGATCCGACGCTCCGTCGGAGGAGGAAGATCAACCGACCCGGTCGGCGACGGTCTCGGCGTAGACCCGCAGCGCGGTACGCGCGGGCACGTCGGGGAGGTCGGCCAGGTGCCCGATCGCGCGCTCGGCCCACTCCCGGGCCGCCCCCCGGGCCTCGTCGGTGACGGGGTGGGCCCGCAGCAGCCGGACGGCCTCGGCCAGGACCTCGTCGTCGTCGAGCTTCCCGGAGTCGAGGACGGCGACGATCTCGGCCGCCGCCGCGTCCCCGGCCGCCGCGGCGCGGCGGGCGTAGAGGACGGGCAGGGTCGGAACGCCCTCGCGCAGGTCGGTGCCCGGGCGCTTGCCGGACTCCTCGGTGTCGCTGGTCAGGTCGAGGACGTCGTCGGCCAGCTGGAACGCGACCCCGACGTCCTCGCCGTAGCGGACGAGGGCCTGCTCGACCGACGTCCCCGCACCGGAGAACATCGCCCCGAACCGACCCGCGGTGGCGATCAACGAGGCGGTCTTGTCGGAGAGCACGCCGAGGTAGTGCTCGACCGGGTCCTCCCCGTCGGCCGGACCCACCGTCTCGCGCAGCTGCCCCAGGCAGAGCCGCTCGAAGGTGGAGGCCTGGATGCGCACGGCGGTCGGGCCGAGCCCCGCGACCACGTTGGAGGCGCGGGCGAAGAGCAGGTCGCCGGTGAGGATCGCGACGTTGTTGCCCCAGATCTCGTGGGCCGACTTGGCACCCCGTCGCGTGGGCGCGGAGTCCATGACGTCGTCGTGGTAGAGGGAGGCCAGATGGGTCAGCTCGACCACCACGGCGGCCTCGAGCACCTCGACCCGGACCGGACCCGTCGAGCCCGCCTCGCCGAAGAAGGACCCGAGGAGGGTCAGCATGGGCCGCACGCGCTTCCCGCCGGCCACGACGAGGTGCTTGCTGGCGGAGTCGGCGAGCGGGTCGGTGCTGCCGACCGCGACGCGCAGCCGCGCCTCGACCTCGTCGAGACCGGCGCGCAGGGCGGTTTCGAGCTCGGCGTCGGGGGTGGGCAGGCCCGAGGCGCCCGGCGGGTTCGTGGGCTCGGTCCGGGTCGCGGCGGGCGGGGGCGGGGTGGCGTTCATGCGGCGGGGGCCAGTCGTTGCAGGGCGGTGATGACGCGGTCGGAGGCGTCGCGCGAGGTGGGGTCGGCCAGGTTGGCCAGGAGTTTCACGACCAGGCGCATCAGGCCGGCGCGCGGCAGGCCGTAGCGGGTGGCGATCCTCATGACCTCAGGATGGGCGATCAGGGCCACGAACACCCGTCCCAGCGTGTAGTAGCCGCCGAGGTCGGCCCGGACGGCGTCCGGGTAGGTGAGCAGGGCCCGCTCCCGGGCCACCGGGTCCGGCGCGGCCAGGGCCTCGTCGATCGATCGGGCCGCGAGGCGGGCCGACTGCATCGCGTAGGCGATGCCCTCGCCGTTGAACGGGTTGACCATCCCCCCCGCGTCCCCGACCAGGACCACCCCCCGGGTGTAGTGCGGCGTGCGGTTGAAAGCCATGGGCAGCGCGGCGCCGCGGACCGGACCGTCCTGCTGCTCGGGCGTGAACGACCACTCCGCGGGCATCGAGGAGATCCACCGGCGCAGCAGGTCGCGGTAGTCGAGGTCGGCCGCCCCGGCGGTGTTGTCGAGGACCCCGAGGCCCACGTTGCTGCGGCCGTCCCCGACGCCGAAGACCCAGCCGTACCCGGGCAGCTGGGCGCCGGGACGCGAGCCGGTGGGCTTGTCCCGCAGCTCCAGCCAGCTCTCCATCCAGTCGTCGTCGTGACGGGGGGAACGGAAGTAGGTGCGCACGGCGACGCCGAGCGGTCGGTCGGGACGCTGGTGCAGGCCGAGGGCCAGCGCGAGGCGGCCCCCGACCCCGTCGGCCGCGACGACGACCGGGGCGCGCAGGACCTGCTCGTCCCCGACCCGCCGGCCCTTCTCGTCCACCCGCCGGACCCGGACCCCGACGACCTGCCCGGTGCGCTCGTCCAGGACGGGACCGGTCACCGAGGTGCGCTCGCGCAGCTCGGCCCCGGCGGCCACGGCGTGGCGGGCGAGGGCCTCGTCGAAACGGGCCCGGGTGTGCACGAGGCCGTGGGCGGGCCCGTCGGAGACCTCCGACCAGGCGACCTCCATCCGCACCCGACGACCGCCGTCGAGGCCGCCCATGAGGCGCAGCCCGCGGTTGGGCAGCCAGCCGTCGGCGGCAGGGGTCTTCAGACCGAGGTGCTCGAGCTCGACGACCGCCCGCGGGGTCAGCCCGTCGCCGCAGACCTTCTCCCGGGGGAACGCGGTCTTCTCCAGCAGGAGCACCGAGCGACCGGCCGCGGCCAGGTGGTGGGCCGCCGTGGACCCGGCCGGGCCCGCGCCGACGACGATCACGTCGGCGTCGTGACCCTGGGGGGCCGCGACGCTGGGAACCGGGCTCACCGCCACCTCCTCGGTCGGGTCGGGCACCGACCGCGGACCCGGGACGGTCCCGGTCACGGACGGCCTTCCAGTCTAGGGACGTCGCCCGCGACGGCTCCCGCGGCGGGCTTGAGGCCCCGGTGCAGCGCGACGATGCCCGCGGACAGGTTGCGCCAGGCCACGTCCGTCCAGCCCGCGGCCTGCAGCCTGGCCGCGAGCGCCGGCTGGTCCGGCCAGGCCGCGATGGACTCCGAGAGGTAGCCGTAGGCGTCGTCGTGGGAGCTGACCACCCCGGCCAGCCGCGGCAGGCCGTGCCGGAGGTAGGCGTCGTAGACCTTGCGCAGCATCGGGTTCGGCGGCGTGGAGAACTCGGCCACGACGATCCGGCCGCCGGGTCGGACGACGCGGGCCATCTCGCGCAGGGCCGCGTCGACGTCGACGACGTTGCGCAGGCCGAAGGAGATGGTGACGGCGTCGAAGGCGGCGTCGGCGAAGGGCAGCCGGGTCGCGTCGCCCGCGACGAAGGGCAGGTCGGGGCGGCGACGCTTCCCGGTCGCGACCATGCCGCGGGAGAAGTCGCAGGGCACGGTCCGCACGCCGCGGTCGGCGAAGGGCTCGCTGGAGGTCCCGGTCCCGGCGGCGAGGTCGAGGACGGTCTCGCCGGGCCGGGCGTCGACGGCGCGGACGACGGCCCGGCGCCACCAGCGCGCCTGCCCGGCGGAGAGCACGTCGTTGGTCACGTCGTAGCGCTCGGCGACGCCGTCGAACATGGCCGAGACGTCGTCGGGGCGCTTGCCGAGGTCGGCCAGGCGCAGGTCCTCACGGCTCGGGCGGGGGTTCACGGGCCCATCCTCTCAAGGAGTGGGAGGCCCGGTGGCCCGCAGGGCGGGCTGGACCTAGCGTTCCGGACGTGATCCTCATCAATGTGAAGTGGCACGTGAAGCCCGAGCACGCCGACAACTGGCCGCAGATCGTCAAGGAGTTCACCGACGGCTGCCGCGCCGAGGAGGGCAACCTGTTCTTCGAGTGGTCGCGCGGCGCCGACGACCCCAACACCTGGTACCTGGTCGAGGGGTTCCGCGACGCCGAGGCCGGCGCGGCCCACGTGCAGACCCAGCACTTCAAGGACGCCATCGCGTCCTTCCCGCCCTACGTCTCGCGCACCCCGGAGATCATCTACATCGACGCCGAGGAGGCGACCGGCTGGGGCCCGATGGCCGAGGTCCAGCCCGCCTGACCCGTCCGGCACCGGACCACCGATCCGCGAGAGCCGCGGGACGCCTCGCGCGTCCCGCGGCTCTCGTCGTCTCAGGACCGGGACGCCCCGGTGTCCCCGGCCGCCGCGTCCTCGGCGGCGACCGCGGCGCGGACCTCCCGGGCCAGCGCCTCGACGTGCCCGGCCACGGCCCGCCGGTCCAGCGGGACCTCGAGGACGCGGATGCCCCGGGGGCGGGCCGCGAGCCGTTCGCGTAGCTCCTCGCGGGACGTGACGCAGGAGTGCGGAACCCCGAAGGCGGCGCACAACGCCCCGACGTCGGCCCCGTGCGGGGTGGCCACGACCCGCTCGAACACCTCGCGGGGGACGGCGGTGGCGTGCTCCAGCGTCTCGAAGATGCCGCCGCCGTCGTCGTTGACCAGCACGATGGTCACGTCGGGGCGTTCCTCGACCGGACCGATCAGCAGGGCGTTGGCGTCGTGCAGGAAGGCGAGGTCGCCGACCAGGATCCGGACGGGGCCGCGGCGGGCCAGGGCCACGCCGAACCCGCTGGCCAGGGTCCCGTCGATGCCGGCCAGGCCGCGGTTGGCGACGACGGCGACGTCGGCCGACGGGGAGCCGGCGAGGTCGACGTCGCGGACCGCGTTGCTGGCGGCGACCATCAGCGCGGCCCCGTCGGCCGCGCAGGCCTGGACCACGGCGCGGGCCACGGCCGCCCCGGACAGTGCGCCGGGGCCGTCGAGCAGCCCCGCGAGCGCCGCCTCGGTGCGCTCGGCCGCCTGCTTCCAGCGGCGGGCCCAGCGGCGCTCGGCGGGCAGGGCGGGCGCGTCGACCGTGGCGGCGGGCAGGACGGCGGAGGCCCGGAACCCGGCGTCGGACCAGGCTCCCCCGCCGCTGACGACGACGACCTCGACGTCGTCGCGGGCCAGCAGCCGTGACACCGGCCGCGACAGGGTCGGGTGTCCGAAGAGGACCACCCGGTCGACGGCCTTGCCGAGCGGGCCCTCGCTGTCGTCGGACTCCAGCAGCACGCGGTAGGCGCCGACGGTGTTCTCCCCGCCGCGGGCCCCCGAGGAGGGTTCGGCCAGCAGCGGCCACCCGGCCTGCTCGGCCAGCGCCCGCGCCGCGGCCCCCACGGCCGGGTCGGGGCAGTCGCCGGCCAGCACGAGGGTCCGCGGACCCCGGGGCAGGACGACGGGGGTCGCCGGGGCCGCGGGGGCGACCCGGGTGAGCCCGGCCGGGTCGCGCCCGGCCAGGCGCGGGTGCGCCGAGAGCTCCTCGATCTCCGGGTCCGGCTCCAGCGAGCGCAGGGTCGAGCCCGGCGTCAGCGGGTCGGCGAAGGCGACGTCGAGGTGGACCGGGCCGGGGGCCCGACCCGTCCGACCGCGGGCCGCCGCCACGGCCCGGGAGACGCTGGAGCGCCAGCTCGGGGCCTGCCGGTCGGGGTCCACGGGGGCGGGCACGTCGGCCGAGAACCGCACCGAGGGCAGGAACAGACGGGCCTGGGCGTCGGCCGTCTGGCTGGCCCCGGACCCGCGCAGCTCGTGCGGACGGTCGGCGGTCAGGACGATGAGCGGCACCCCGGCGTGGTGGGCCTCCAGCACCGCGGGGTGCAGGTTGGCGGCGGCGGTCCCGCTGGTGGTGACGACGGCGGCGAGCTCGGCGCGGGCGGGCGAGCCGGCCCCGCGGGCCAGGCCCAGGGCGAGGAACCCGGCGCTGCGCTCGTCGACCCGCACGTGCAGCTGCAGCCGTCCGGCCTCGGCGGCGGCCGCCGCGGCGTAGGCGAGCGGGGCGCTGCGCGAGCCGGGGGCGAGGACGAGGTGGCGCAGACCCAGTCGGACGAGGGCGTCGACGAGGACCGCCGCCAGCGCGGTCGAGGGATTCACCCTCCGATGGTCTCTCGCTTCCGAAGATCCGCGCGCCACGGGGCACCCACCCGGACCCGTCCCGCGGGGGCCGTGTGCCAGGCTCCCGCCATGACCGACACCGTCGAGCCCGGGGCGGACCTGGGGCACCTGAACGAGGTCTTCGCCGCGGCCGCCCCCGCCGGGCTGGGCCCGACCCTGCTGCAGCGCATGGGGATCGAGATCCTGGAGGCCACGCCCGAGCGGCTGGTCGCGACCATGCCGGTCGAGGGCAACCAGCAGATCGCCGGCCTGCTGCACGGGGGCGCGAGCTGCGTGCTGGCCGAGACCCTGGGCTCGATCGGGGCGACCCTGCACGGGTGGCCGCACTCCCTGGCCGTGGGCCTGGACATCAACGCGACCCACCACCGCTCGGCGACGTCGGGCGTCGTGACCGGCACGGCCACGGCCATCACCCTGGGCCGCACGATCGCCAGCCACGAGGTCGTCGTCACCGACGAGGACGGTCGACGGCTCTGCACGGCCCGGATCACGAACCTGCTGCGACCCCGTCCGGGTCGTCCGGGCTGAGCACGGCGTGGGCGGCCCGCAGCCGCTCGCGCCACCACCCCTGCCGCTCCTGCGGGGCGCGGTGGCGTTCGACGAGGTCGGCGTCGGCCACGGCCGGACCCACCGGGAGGCGACCGTCGACCGGGACGAGCGGGTCGTGGCGGACGTCGCCGGCCAGCAGCGCGACGGTTCCGAGGCCGCAGGCGTGGGGCAGCTCGGGCAGGGCCGCGGCCAGGGCCAGGCCGGCGGCGATGCCGACCGAGGTGTCCAGGGCCGAGGAGACGACCACCGGCAGCCCGCAGGCCGCGGCGACGGCGAGCGCCGGCCGGACCCCGGCCAACGGGGCTACCTTGAGGACGACGAGGTCGGCGGCCTCCAGCCCGACGACCCGCAGCGGGTCCTCGGCCTTGCGGATGCTCTCGTCGGCGGCCAGCGGGACGACCGCGCCGCTGCGGTGCATCCGGCGGCGCAGCTCGGCCAGCTCCTCCAGGCTCGCGCAGGGTTGCTCGGCGTACTCCAACCCGCTCTCGCCCAACGCGTCGAGGGCGCGTTCGGCCTCGTCGACGGTCCAGCCGCCGTTGGCGTCGACCCGGATCCGCGCGTCGGCCCAGGCGCAGCGACGCACGGCCCGGACCCGGTCGACGTCGTCGGCGAGGGTCTGACCCCGTTCGGCGACCTTGACCTTGACCGTCCGGCAGTCGCCGAACCCGGCGAGGACGGCGGGGACGTCGGCGCCGGGCACGGCGGGCACGGTCGCGTTGACCTCGACGGACGCGCGCCGGGGGGCGGGGAACCCCGTCCAGGCGGCCTCGATCGCCGCGGCGAGCCAGCGGGAGCTCTCCTGCGCGTCGTACTCGAGGAAGGGGGCGAACTCGCCCCAGCCGGCCGGGCCCCGCAGCAGCAGCGCCTCCCGGGTGGTGATGCCCCGGAATCGGCGGTGCAGGGGAAGGGTCACGACGACCGCGGCGTCGAGGAGCTCGGCGAGGTCGGGGGTGGTGGGGCTCACCCGGGCATCCTGACGCCGGTTCGGCCCATCGTGCGCGTCCGTTAGGCTGCCGACAGGTCAAGAGGTCCGCTGCGGTGTCCCAGCCGGCGGCCGGCAACCCCTCACGCGACGGGGTGCTCCTGGGACAAGACCTGGCCGGTGCGGAGGGCGTACCCGGCAAGCGCGGTACCGACGGGAGCACGTGGTGAGCCTCCTCAGCGACGTCCGGACCCTCGTGCGTCCGGCCCGACCCGACGAGTTCGACGCGGTCGGGCACCTGGCGCTGCGCGCCTACGCCCACGACTACGCCCTCGCCGGGCCGTACGCGGCCTCGGTGGCCGACGCCGCCGGCCGCGCCGCCGAGCACGAGCTGGTGGTGGCGGTGGACGCCCTCGAGGGGACCCTGCTCGGGACGGTCACCCTGCCGCGCCCGGGCCGCAACTGCTCGGCCGTGTCCCGGCCCGGCGAGATGGACCTGCGGCTGCTGGCCACCGACCCCGCCGCCCGCGGGCGCGGGGTGGCGACGTCGCTGGTCGAGCACGCCCTCGCCGTCGGGCGGCAGCGCGGCCTGGACCGGCTGGTGCTGGCCTCCCAGGCGCGGATGGTCGCCGCGCACCGGCTCTACGAGCGGCTGGGGTTCGCCCGGCTGGCCGAGCGCGAGGTGCACGTGCTGGCCGACGGCCGGGTCCACGTCTACGGGCGGGACCTGGGCGCGGGGGTCAGAGTTCCCCGGTGAGGAACTGCGCCCGGCCGTGCCCGAAGGACCAGTCGTCGTCACCGCTCTCGACGACCGAGACCACGACGTCGGAGGTCTTGATGCCGCAGTCGCGGGCGAGGTTCTCGACGAGCAGGGCGTAGAAGCGCTCCTTGGCCGCCCGACCGCGGGGGCGGCTGGTGACCTGCAGCAGCACGACGTCGTCGGTGCGCTCGATCCCGAGGCCGGTGTCGTGCAGGACGAGCTCGCCCGGGGCGTGCTGGTGGACGACCTGGTAGCGGTCGGAGTCCGGGACGGCGAAGGCCTCGACCATCGCGGTGTGGGCGGCGTCGAGCAGGGTGCGGAGCTGGTCGGGCGTACGGCCGACGACGAGGTCGAAACGGAGCAGCGGCATGGATGAACCTCCTTGTTTGTCCTTACATACTGACATGGCCGGGGTCGTGGGCGCCAGCCCTCCGGAGGATGCGGCGGATACCGTGCCCGGGTGAGCGAGCGTGCCGTCAGCGACCTGTTCGACCCCGAGGCCTGGGAGGAGGTCGCCGGTTTCGGCGACCTGGAGGACATCACCTACCACCGCTGCCGGCGGCCGGGCCCGGAACGAGGGACGGTGCGGATCGCCTTCGACCGCCCGGAGGTGCGCAACGCGTTCCGCCCTCGCACGGTCGACGAACTGGCCCGGACCCTGGACCACGCCCGCCGCACCCCGGACGTCGGCTGTGTCCTGCTGACCGGGAACGGCCCCAGCCCGCGCGACGGGGGGTGGGCGTTCTGCTCCGGCGGGGACCAGCGCATCCGCGGCCGCTCGGGCTACCAGTACGCCGAGGGCGAGACCGCCGACACGGTCGACGCCGCCCGGGTCAAGGCCGAGGGCGGACGGCTGCACATCCTCGAGGTGCAGCGCCTGATCCGGTTCATGCCCAAGGTCGTGGTCGCCGTCGTGCCCGGGTGGGCCGCCGGCGGGGGGCACAGCCTGCACGTCGTCGCCGACCTCACCCTGGCCAGCGCCGAGCACGCCCGGTTCAAGCAGACCGACGCCGACGTGGGGAGTTTCGACGCCGGGTACGGCTCGGCCTACCTGGCCCGGCAGGTCGGGCAGAAGTTCGCCCGCGAGATCTTCTTCCTCGGCCGCCCCTACAGCGCCGAGGAGGCGCACCGCATGGGCATGGTGAACGCGGTCGTCCCCCACGCCGATCTGGAGTCGGTCGCGCTGGCGTGGGCCGCGGAGATCAACCGCAAGTCGCCCACCGCGCAACGGATGCTGAAGTTCGCGTTCAACGCGGTGGACGACGGGATGGTCGGGCAGCAGGTGTTCGCCGGGGAGGCGACCCGGCTGGCCTACATGACCGACGAGGCCGTGGAGGGCCGGGACTCGTTCCTGCAGAAGCGGGAACCGGACTGGTCGCCGTTCCCCTGGTACTTCTGAGCCCCGGCCCGTTCAGGCAGACCGTTCGGGCCGACCGTTCAGGCGGACAGCGACCGGATGCGCCGGGAGGCGAGGAACTCCTGCACCTCGGCCAGCGGCAACGGCCGGCAGTACAGGTGGCCCTGGACCAGCGGGCACCCCATGTCGCGCAGGATGTCGGCCTGGTCGGCGGCCTCGACGCCCTCGGCCACGACGGACAGGTCGAGGGCCTGCCCCATCTTGACCATGCCCTCGACCAGGGCGCGGGAGGTCGACTCGGTGGCGATGTCCTGCACGAAACTCCGGTCGATCTTGAAACTGGAGAACGGGCGGTGGCGCAGGTAGCCGAGGGAGGAGAACCCCGTCCCGAAGTCGTCGATGGTCAGCGAGGCACCCGTGTCGGCGAGGTCGTGCAGGGCACCGTTGGAGTCCTCGTCGATCATCACCGACTCGGTCATCTCCAGGTGCAGCCGGCACCCGGCCGCGGTGATCCGCCGGACGGCCGCGGCGACCCGTTCGGTGAACTCCGCTCGGCGCAGCTGCACCGGGGACACGTTGACCATCAGTTCCAGCGAGCGACCCGCCTGGACCTGCAGGGAGGCCGCGTCGGCGGCGACCTGGCGCAGGACCGAGTCGCCGATGGCGACGACCGTGCCGGAACGCTCGGCCAGGCTGATGAACTCGTCGGGGCCGACCAGCGGGGACAGACCGTCGCGGTCGCGGCGCCAGCGGACCAGCGCCTCCAGCCCGACGACCTCGCCCGTGGCCAGGGCCACGATCGGCTGGTAGTGGACGACGAACGCCTCGGCGGGGGCCTGCTGCAGGTCCTCGATCACCTGCAGGCGGGCGATCTCCTCCTCCAGCAGCTCCGGGCGGAACTCGACCCAGCAGTTCTTCCCCGTCGCCTTGGCGCGGTACATCGCGGTGTCGGCGTTGCGCAGCAGGGTCCCCACGTCGTCGCCGGAGCGGGCCCGGGCCAGACCGATGCTGCCGTGCACCCGCACGACGTGACCACGGATCCGGGTCTCCTGGCGCAGGGCGTGCAGGACGCGGCGGGCCAGGCTCTCGACGTCGGCGCAGTCGGGCAGCAGCACGGCGAACTCGTCGCCGCCGAGGCGGGCGATGGTGGACCCGCCGCGCAGGGTGTCGCGCAGCCGGTTGCCCACGTCGCGCAGCAGCTCGTCACCGGCCTCGTGGCCGAAGCGGTCGTTGACCGCCTTGAACCCGTCGAGGTCCAGGTAGAGGACGGTGAGCCGGTCGAGGCGCTCGGCGGTGCGGGCGCGGTCCAGCTCCTGGGCGAGCTTCTCGGAGAACTGCAGCCGGTTCGGCAGCCCGGTCACGACGTCCCGACGGGCGAGCCCGTGCATCTCCTCGCTCGCCCCGACCCGGAAGAACGCGGCCTCCCCCACCGAGGCGAGCGCCTCCAGGGCCCGTTCGTCGGCGCTGCGGGCCTGCGGGTCGCTGCGCCGGGGAGCGGTCACGTAGAGGACGACCCCGTCGCCGGCGACCACGGGGACACCGATCTCGTCCGGGCCGGGCCGCACCGAGCGGACCATCGCCGCGGGCGTGCCCGCCACCATCCGGGCGTGCTTCTGCAGCGCGCGGGCCAGGTCGGCCCGCCGGCCCTGGGTGTGCAGCGCGGTGGCGGCCTCGAACAGGGCCTCCGTGCGGCGGGCCACGTCGCGGGTCTTGCGCATGGTCCGGGTCGCGAGCATGGCGACGAGCAGGGGGACGACCAGCAGCACGGCGGCCCACGGCGCGGTCTTCTGCTCGACCAGGCCGCCGAGGTAGCCGAGACCCCCCACGGCCAGCGTCGCCCCGGCGCCCAGCAGGGCCCCCGGGTGCGCCAGCTCACCGCGCAGCGAGGTGCGCTCCTGGACCGCGACCGAGATGGCCGACACGACGAAGTCGACCGCGAAGGCGGCCAGCACCGCGCAGGCCACGGCCAGCGGCTGCACCGGGTCGACGTCCACCGTCACCGCGCGCTGCGCGTCGCCCACGCCGAACAGCACGAGGACGCCCCAGGCGACCGGGGCCCAGAGGATGCTGATGGCCGCGTTGAAGATGCGACTCACCCAGCTGCGGTGCTGCAGCAGGTTGGTGAACAGGCAGCAGACCGTCCACGCCACGAGCGCGACCGAGGTCGGCAGCAGGCAGAGCAGCAGGACCAGGACGCCGACGTCGAAGGTGAGCTCGACCCCGGCGTGCCGGGTGCTCAGCGGGAACGGGAACCGGGTCAGCAGCTGCATCAGCGGCAACCCGATCAGCAGCGCCATGACCAGGGAGCCCAGGGTGCTGGAGCTCCAGTCGTGGACGAGGTCGACGACGAAGACGACGGCGACGACGAACGCGCACACTGCGACGAAACCGTCGAACAGCACACTGGCAAATGGACGCTCAGTGCGGACTCCTGCGCTCACCGTGACCTCTCTCCCTGTTCTCGCGGCTCCATCCTGACACTGTGCCGCCACCCGGTCACGCTCGATCATCGAGTTCGCCGGGATGGCCCAACCACATCGCCTGAACGGACACGGAGAGTCCCCCTCTGCTGGAGGACGTCGTGGCGCAGTCCCTCAGTGTCGGGCACGGGGCACCCTTCACGTAGCGTTCCGACGTGATTGCTCCGAGCGTGATCGCAGACCCGGGCGGGGAACCGCGGGAGCGGCCCGTCCGGGCCCTGCCCGTGCCGTCCGGACCGGCCGTGCTGGGGGTGCTGCCCGCCCTCGCCGAGGCGCTGGCCGGACGCGGTCCGGTCCTGCGCCCGTGCGCCGCCGGGGCCGAGGGGCTCGTCACCGACGTCACCGGCCTCCCCGACGACCCCGCCGACCCGCTCGCCCTCGTGGTGGGCACGTCGGGGTCCACGGGTCGCAGCAAGGCCGCGATGCTGCCGGCGGCCGCGCTGCGCGCGTCGGCCGCGGCCACCGCCGCCGTCCTCGACGCCCGGTCCCCCGCGGGCGACGGCGTCGCCGAGGAGCGGTGGGTCCTGGCCCTGCCGGGGCAGCACGTCGCCGGGCTGCAGGTCCTGCTCCGCTCGCTGCGGGCCGGGACGGAGCCCGCGGTGGTCGACCTGACCCACGGGTTCGACGTGGCCTCGTTCGTCACGGCCGTCGAGTCGTGCGGGCCGGGACGGCTGCGGACCTCCCTGGTGCCGACCCAGCTCGTGCGGCTGCTGGCCGCGATGGGGGCGGACCCCGGCCCGGGGGTCGAGCCCGCCCGCGTCCTGGCGGCGCTGCGCCGTCTCGACGCGGTCCTCGTGGGGGCCGCGGCCACCCCGCCCGACCTGCTCGAGCGCGCCCTCGCCGCGGGCGTCGCGGTCGTCACCACCTACGGCTCCTCGGAGACCTGCGGGGGTTGCGTCTACGACGGTCTCCCGCTGCCCGGGGTGGGCGTCGACGTGGAACGCGACGGGGGGGACGGCGGTGACGGTGAGGGACCGGGACGCCTGCGGATCACCGGCCCGGTGCTGGCCCGGGGGTACCTCGCCGACCCGACGGCGAGCGCCGCCGCGTTCGACCACGCTCCGGACGGCCGCCGGCGGTTCCGCACCGACGACCTCGCGGACCTCGGGCCGGACGGGCGGGTGCGCGTCGTCGGCCGGGTCGACGACCTCGTTGTCACCGGCGGTGTGAAGGTGGCGCCGGGGGTGGTCGAGGCGGTCCTCGCCCGGGACCCGGAGGTGGCCGAGGTGGTGGTGGTCGGGGTCCCCGACGCCGAGTGGGGGCAGGTCGTCGCGGCCTGCGTCGTGCCCGCCCCCGGGGCCCGTCCCGACCTCGCGGGACTGCGGGCCCGGGCCGCGGCCGGCCTGCCGGGCCACGCCCTCCCCCGTCGCCTGCTGCTCCTCGACGACCTGCCCCTGCGCGGGCCCGGCAAACCCGACCGGACCCGGTTGGTCGACCTGGTGATCGGGAACACCGCGGGCCGTCCGGACGTCATGTGAGCAGGACCGGTGTCAGCCGGACCGCCGGTCCTGGAGACCGCGACCGACGATGGTCGCGGCGGAAGGGGGCGACGTCGTGCTGAGGACTCTGCCGGTCCTGATCGCCGTGGCGCTGACGGTCTACAGCCTCGTGAGCGCGGTGCAGGCCGAGGACGGTCAGGTGCGGACGCTGCCGCGCCCGTTGTGGATCCTGCTCATCCTGCTGCTGCCGGTGATCGGGCCCATCGCGTACCTGATGAAGGGGCGGCCGTTGCCGCCCGGGCCGCGGGCCGCCGGGTTCGGCGGGCGTCCCGCGCCGCGCGGCCCGGACGACGACGAGGACTTCCTGCGCAAGCTCTGACCCCTCCCCCCTCACCCTCCCCCTGTCGTGATCAAGGAATGGGTGCTCAGCCGCCTCGTGCGTCACAGGACTGGCTGTGACGGGAGAATCCTCATTCCTTGATCACGGGGGGATGGGGGGTGGCGGCCCGGGGTGGGGGAGGATGGTCGGTCGTGACCGCCCGCTCCGCCCACCCGGCCCGACCCGCCCGTCCGACACCCGCGCAGTGGTGGGCCGGGGCCCGTCCCCGCACCCTGCCCGCCGCGCTCGCCCCCGTCCTCGTCGGGACCGGGGCGGCGGTGGCGCTCGACGGGTTCGACCCGGCGACCGCGCTGCTGGCGCTCGTGGTGTCGCTGGCGCTGCAGGTCGGGGTCAACTACGCCAACGACTACTCCGACGGCATCCGGGGGACCGACAGTGACCGGGTGGGGCCGTTCCGCCTGGTCGGGTCGGGGGCCGCGGAGCCGCGGTCGGTCAAGCTGGCCGCGTTCGGCTGCTTCGGACTGGCGGGGGTGGCCGGGCTGCTGGTCGTGCTGCTCACCGGTCACTGGTGGCTGCTGCTCGTCGGGGTGGCGGCGATCGCGGCGGCCTGGTTCTACACCGGTGGTCGGCGGCCCTACGGCTACGCCGGGCTCGGCGAGGTCTTCGTCTTCGTCTTCTTCGGCCTGGTCGCGGTGCTCGGGACGACGTACGTGCAGGCAGGAACGGTGAGCCTGGTGGCGCTCGCCGGGGCCGTCGCGATCGGGCTGCTGGCCTGCGCGATCCTCGTCGCCAACAACCTGCGCGACGTGCCCACCGACACCGTCGCGGGCAAGCGCACGCTCGCCGTCCGTCTGGGCGAGACCCGCACGCGCACCCTCTACGCGGGGATGGTCGTGGCCGCCCTGGTGGCGGCCCTGCTGCCGGCCCTCGCGCACCCCTGGGCCCTGCTCGTGCTGCTCGCGCTGCCGCCGGCCGCGGGCCCCGTCCGGACGGTGACCGGCGGGGCCCGGGGGCGCGACCTCATCCCCGTGCTGCAGCGCACGGGGCAGCTGGAACTCGTCGTCGGGGTGCTGCTGACCGTCGGGTTGTGCCTGTAGGACGCGCCCGCGGGCGCCGACCCCTACTGTTCGCCCCATGAGCGAGCAGACCGGCCCCGACGTCGACGTTCGCGCCGACGGGGAGCACCGCTACGTGGCGGCCCTGATCCGCAGCACCGGTGACGAGAGCCGGCACGAGGTCCGCAGCGACGCCGACCTGCTCGCGGAGCTCGGACTGACCGCAGCCGAGGAGCCGTTCCTGGTCCGGCGCGTGCTGGAACTGCTGGCCGAGGCCAACGAGGACCCGGGCGCCCAGGTGCCCGAGGTCATCGACCTGCGGGTCCTCGACGCCGAACGCCCGGACCTGCTGCGGAGCCTGCCGCTGCGGGACTGAGCCGGGCCGGACGCCTCGACCGTGGCGCTCAGCCGGGGAACGCCTGGCGGTAGAGCGCCCGCAGCTCCGGGCTGTCGGCGCCGCTCTGCCCGCACGCGGCGACGACCCCACCGTCGCTGCTGATCAGGTACGTCCGTCCCGTCTCGAAGGTGCCGGGAGAGACCTCGGCCGGGAGGTCGGCGGCCGGCTGCGGCACGGTCACCTCGTCCCCGACCTCGCCCTTGAACCGCTCGGTCACCGCGAGGGTGACCCGCCCGTCCGCGACGGCCTCCACCCGCCCGGCGAAGGCCGTCTCGTGCTGGGCCAGCCCCTCGGGAGAGATGACCGCGCACATGGCGCTCAGCGCGTCCCCGGCGGGCGGGAGGCTCAGCGCGGTCACCGTGGTCCGCGGCGAGCCGAGCGTCACCGCGGTGACGGCGACCGCGGCCACCGCGAGCGCCCCCGCCCCCACGAGCACGGGGACCGGGACGCGACGTCGGGGCCGGGGGGCTCGTGCAGGGTCGGTCGCGGAGCTCGTCGTGGGAGTGGTCGACTCGGTGGTGTCCATCGTCTGCCGCACCTTCCAGGTGGTCCAGGCCGGGTCGAGGGCGGGCAGGTCCCGGGCGGGGTCGGTCGCGCGCAGCCGCGCCCGCAGCTGCGGGTCGGCCCCGTCGGTCCCGTCGTCGTGACGCGTCACGGGTGCTGCCCTCCTCTCGGACAGGCGGTGCCTGTCACCCCTCCCCTGTCCGGCGCGGCCCCCGCTCTTACCGGTGGGCCTGCGGGTGGACCTGTCATCGGACCGGGCCTCACGGGCGTCCGTCCTCGCTGAGCCGGGCCCGCAACCGCTTCTTGGCGCGGTGCAACCGCACGCCGGCCGCGGAGATGCTGATGCCGAGGACGGCCGCGATCCCGGACTGGGTGAGCTCGTCCCAGGCCCACAGGCGCAGCACCTCGGCGTCCTTCTCCCCCAACCCGGCGAGGGCCGCGACGACGCGCTCGGCGTCCCGCGCCGCGTCCTCGGCACCGTCGTCGGACTCTCCCGGCCCGGGCACGCGCTGGGTCGGGGGGTCGACGAGGCCGACCCGCCGGGTCAGCCGGTCCCGGCGCCGCTCGGCCCGGTGGGCGTTGGCCAGGCACAGCCGGGCCACGCCGATCGCCCAGGCCACCGGAGCCTCGGCCGGCACCTCCTCGACCCGTCGCCAGCAGACCAGCAGGGTCTCCGACAGGACGTCCTCGGCGGTGGTGGGGTCGGTCCGACGGGCCAGGTAGCGCCGGACCGGCTCGACCGCCGCGTCGGCGAGGGTGGCGAAGCGTTCCCGGCGGTCGTTCTCGACCGCGGGGTCCGGTGGTCGCACGGAGGGCACACCCCACCCTGTCCGGCGAGCCGGCCGTTCTTACCGGACCACCCGGGGACTCAGCGCGTCGCGTCGTCCTCGGCGTCGGCGTCGGGGTCGCGCCGGCCCCCCCGACGCTCGATCCGCTGGTCGATGCGCTGCTGCAGGTTGGAGGCCATCTGCTCGCGCAGCCCGCGCAGGGCGACCAGCGAGATGAGGATCGAGATGATCGCGGTCAGGGCCACCAGGAGCACGTCGCGCGCTCCCAGGAAGTACAGGACGATCCCGGTGAGGGCGAAGATACCCAGCCGCAGGACGGTGAACCGGAGGGTGGGACTGACCACGGTCACACCCCCGCGTAGGAGTGCAGACCCGGGAACACCAGGTTGACCACCAGGAAGTTGAACAGCACGCAGGCGAAGGCCCCGCAGGCCAGGTAGGCGGCCCGGCGGCCGTCCCACCCACGGGTCGAGCGGGCGTGCAGGTAGGCGGCGTAGACGACCCAGATGATGAACGTCCACACCTCCTTGGAGTCCCAGTTCCAGTACCGGTTCCAGGCCACCTGGGCCCAGACGGCCCCGGCGATGAGGGTGAACGTCCACATGACGAACCCGACGGCGTAGAGCCGGAACGCGGTCCGCTCCAGCTCCACCGACCCCGGCAGGGCGTCCATGAACGCCCCGCCCGGCGTCCGACCGGCCGCGCGGGCCCGTTCGCGCTTCTCCTGCACGAGCTGCAGGACCGTCGCGGAGAACCCGATGGTCGACAGCGCGCTGGCCAGGATGGCCACGAAGACGTGGATGATCAACCAGTAGGAGTCCAGCGCGGGCACGAGCTGCGCGGCCTCGACGTAGAAGCTGCGCAGGGCGATCCCGAGGGTCGCGAGGATCGGCCCGGCCACGAAGACACCCAGGTAGCGGGCGTCCCGGCCACCGCCCACCCCGCGCCGGTGGGCGCGCAGCACCACGACCAGGTAGGCGAGGCCGACCAGCAGGGACCCGGTCAGCGCGAACTCGAACATGTTGCCCCACGGCACGCGGTGCACCGAGAGACCACGGGTCACCACGGACCCGAGCAGCAGCAGGGTCGCGGCGGCGAACAGGGTCGTGCCGACGGCGGCGGCCCGACGGCGCCGGGGCCCGGCCGTCCCGGGGTCGACGGGGGCCAGCGTCTGCGTCGTCGACCCGCCCGCGGCACCGGTCGTGGTCGCGGTGGCGCCGCGGCGGTCCTTGACCTGCTTGCCGCCCTCGGCGAGGTCCATCGCGTAGCTGATCATCGACCCGAGGTAGGCGGTCATCGCGGAGTAGAGCAGCAGGTTGCTCAGCCCGGCGATGTTCTCGTCCACGGTCACCGTGTCGTCCTCCCAGTTCCGGCCGTCGAGCCGTCGGTGCCGCCGGACGCGCCGGCGGCCTCACCACCATGGTCGCCCATCCGCGGGGCTCCCGGGGACGCCGGGGTCAGGGCCTCGCGCAGCCCGGCCAGCACCCGGTCGACCTCCTCGCCCAGCCCCGCGTCGTTGCCGCGGGCCAGGCCCGCGACCTCGACCACGGAGCCGCCGACCCCGTCCTCGCGCACCCGCACCCACACCCGGCGACGGGGCAGGAACAGGGAGAGGATCAGACCGAGCGCGGCCAGCAGCGAACTGACCAGCGCCACGGTCTGGCCCGGGGTGTAGCGGACGTCGAAGGAGGCGAAACGCTCCACGCCCTCGAAGGTGATGGAGCCGAGGCCGTCGGGCAGCTGCACGCTCTGCCCCGGTTCCAGCTGCACCGCGAAGGGTCGGCCCTGCTCGTCGAGGACCTGCTGCAGACCGGCGGTGTCGAGCTCGTAGACGTTCTGCGCGACCCCGTCGTCGAGCCCCAGGTCGCCGGTGAAGACGTTCATCGCCAGCAGCGGGTTGCCCAGGTCGGGGAAGGCGGAGACGGGCAGGCCCTCCGCGTTCAGCGTGACCGTGGGCAGGAACACCCCGCGCAGCCCGATCTGCACCGGGTCCCCGGCCGCGTCGACGGCGTCGGGCACCTTGACCACGCCGGTCGAGTCGTAGTTCCCCGACTGCGGCAGGAACGGGACCGGGGAGTCCGCGACCACGGTCCCCTGCCCGTCGCGGACGACGATGACGGGGGCGTAGCCGTTGCCGGACAACGAGATCTGCGTCGAGCCGACCATCGCCGGATGGTTCACCGCGATCCGCTCGGCCCGCGGGGCGTCCCCGGGGGCGTCGGTGAGCTGGACGTTGGCGGCGAACTGCCGGGGCTGGCCGAACTGCGACGTCTGCTGCGCCTCGAAGGCGACGTCCATGCCCTGCAGTGCCAGGCGGAACGGGGGGACCTGGGTCTGCGAGGCGAACGCCCCGCCGCTGAACGTGTCCAGGGTCGTCCCGACCATGGTCGAGCCCACCGTCACCAGCCGCTGACCCGAGTAGGAGAACACCGACCCGACGGCGACCGCGGCCAGGATTCCGATGAGGGACAGGTGGAAGAGCAGGTTGCCCGTCTCGCGGTGATGGCCCTTCTCGGCGGAGACCGACCCGACGTCGCCCGCGGCCGCGGCCTGGGGCTCGACCCGGAACCGGCGGCGGCGCAGGACGGTCCGGGCCGCGGCGAGCGCGTCGGCGGCGGGGACGGCGAGCTCGGCGCGGCGGTGCTCGGGCAGGCGTTCCAGCCGGGCCGGGGTCCGCGGCGGCCGGGCCCGCATCCCGGCCAGGTGCACCTTGGCCCGCGGCAGCACGCACCCGACCAGGGAGATGAACAGCAGCAGGTAGATCGCGGAGAACCAGACCGAGGAGTAGACGTGGAACACCTGCAGGCGCTCCAACCACGGCCCGAGGTCGGGGTGCTCGCTCAGGTAGGTCGCGACGCCGGCCGGGTCGTTGTTCTCCTGGGGGAAGGTCGAGCCCGGCACGGCGGCGACCGCGAGGAGCAGCAGCAGGAACAGTGCCGTCCGCATGCTGGTCAGCTGCCGCCAGCAGTAGCGCAGGAACTCCGCGGGGGCCAGCGGCGCGGCCTGCCCCGGCCTGGGCGTCCGGGCCGGGCTCCCGGTGGGGGCGGGCCCGGCGTCGGCGTACTCGTCGCGCCGGTCCTCCAGGTGCGTGGGGTCGATCCGGTCGCGGGCCATCAGATCACCGTTTCGAAGGAGGAGATCGGCCCCCGCAGCAGCGAGGTGAGCTCGGCGAAGGCGTCCGTGACCAGCAGCACGCCGATCACGACCAGCAGCACGCCACCGAAGCGGTTGATCGCGACGCGGTGCCGGCGCAGCGCACCGAGCACCCGCATGCCCCGACCGAACCCGAGGGCCACGAGGACGAAGGGCAGACCGAGCCCGACGCAGTAGGCGACGGCCAGTCCGGTGGAGCGCCCAGCGCTGCCGCTCTGCCAGCCCAGCGCCACGATGGCCGCGAAGATCGGACCGATGCAGGGCCCCCAGCCGAGGCCGAAGACCACCCCGAGCAGAGGGGCGCCCAGCAGGCCGGGGGCCGGGCGCCAGCGGATCTTGTACTCCCGCTGCGCCCACAGCGGGGCGGCCAGGACGAGGATCCCCAGGGCGATCACCCCGACCCCGAGGATGCGCTGCAGCGGACGGGAGTAGGCCTGCAGCGCGTAGCCGAGCGACCCGACCGTGAAGTTGACCAGGATGAAGACCGCCGAGAAGCCGAGGACGAAGAGCACGGCCCCGGCCAGCAACCGGCCGCGGCGCTGCTCGGCGAGGTCCCCGCCGAGCCCGGTCACGTACCCGAGGAAGCCCGGCACCAGCGGCAGCACGCAGGGCGAGAGGAACGACACCAGCCCGGCCAGCATCGCCAGCGGGACGGCCAGCAGCAGCGGCCCCCCCGCGACGGTCGCCCCGAGGTCGTTCACGCCCCCGTCCCGGCCGCGGGGGTGGCACCCGCGTCGTCGAGCAGGTCGCTGAGCGTGATGGGGGTGACGATCCCGGACACCCGGGCCGCGACGCGACCCTCGGTGTCGAGGACGATCGTGGTCGGGGTCGCGTTCGGCGCGACCCCGCGCAGCGCGAGCATGGCCGCACCGGAGTCGGCGTCGAGGATGCTCGGGTAGGTGGTTCCGAAACGACGCTGGAAGGCCTTGGCCCGGTCGGCGCTGTCGTAGGTGTTGATCCCGACGAACTGCACCCCGCGCTCGCGGTACTCCTGCCAGACCTGCTCGAGGTCCTCGGCCTCGGCCCGGCAGGGTCCGCAGTCGGCGAACCAGGTGTTCAGCACGACGACCTTGCCGCGCAGGTCGGCGGTGTCGATGGTCTCGCCGTCGACGCCCGTGCCCGACACCTCGACGGGCTCGGTGCGCTTCCCCGCCGGGGTCGTCACGATCGACCCGTCACCGTCGATGTAGTTCTGCCCCGAGGTGGCCTCGGGCAGGCCGGTGCCACCGGTGGCCGCGGTGCAGCCGCTCAGCAGCAGCACCGCACCCGCGGCCAGCGCCGCGCGGCGTCTCATCGGCTGGGGTTCCTCTCGTCGTTCACGTGCGGGGGACGGTCGGGGCCGGTCAGGCTCCGGCGATCGGGTCGGCCCCGACCAGCAGGTCGGCGCAGGGCTCGGAGTAGGAGACCGCGACGAGCGCGCGCCCGACGAACTCCAGGGACGTGATCGAGGCCAGCGCGCACTCGCGCCGACGCGGGTCGTGCACGAGGGGACGGCCCTCGGCCCGCAGCCGGGTCACCCACACGGGGAGCTGGTGGGAGACCAGGACGTGCTCGCGGCCGGGGCCGGCGTCGCGCACGTCGCGCACGGTCGCCGTCATCCGGGCGACCTGCTCCTCGTAGGGCTCGCCCCAGCTCGGCCGGAACGGGTTGTAGAGCCGCGGCCACACCCGGGGGTCCCGGATCGAGCCCCGACCCGACGTGACCCGCAGGCCCTCGAAGGAGTTGCCCGCCTCGATGATGCGCGGTTCGGTGCCGAGCTCCAGGCCGAGACCCCGGGCGATCGGGGTGGCGGTCTCCTGCGCGCGCTGCAGCGGCGAGGCGGTGACCGTGGCGACGTCGCGCTCGGAGAAGTGCAGGCCGAGCCGCGCGGCCATCGCCTGGCCGCGCTCGGAGAGCCGGTAGCCGGGCAGGCGTCCGTAGAGGACCCGCTCGGGGTTGTGGACCTCGCCGTGCCGGACGAGGTGGACGACGGTCCGGACGCTGGCGCTCATGCCTGCCCCGCCCCCTCGGCCGCGGCCCGGGCCGCCTCGGGCAGCGCGTCGAGGATGCGCCCGAGGGCGTCCTCGTCGTGGCTGGCCGAGAGGAACCACGCCTCGAAGGCGCTCGGCGGCAGGTGGACCCCGCGGTCGAGCATGGCGTGGAAGAAGGCCCGGAAGGCACCGAGGTCCTGACGGCGGGCCTCGTCGTAGTTGGTGACCCGCGGCACGTCCCCGGCGGTGAAGAAGATGCTGAACATCGAGGAGGCCGTGTTCACCAGGTGCGGGACGGAGGCCGCGGTCAGGGCGGCGCTCGCCGCCTCCCGCACGACGCGGGCCGCCTCCTCCACCCGCGCGTACACCTCGGGGGTGCAGCCGCGCAGCGTGGCCAGCCCGGCCGCCGTGGCCACCGGGTTCCCCGACAGCGTGCCCGCCTGGTAGACCGGCCCGGCCGGGGCCAGGTGGGCCATGACCTCGGCGCGCCCACCGAACGCGGCGGCCGGGAACCCGCCGCCCATGACCTTGCCGAACGTCATGAGGTCGGGCGCGTCCTCGAGGCCGAGACCCTCGTGGCCCCACCAACCGCTCGCGCTGCACCGGAAACCGGTCATCACCTCGTCGGTGATCAGCAGCGCCCCGTGCTCGCGGGTGATCCGGCGCATCGCCTGGGTGAACCCGGGCACGGGCGGGACCACGCCCATGTTCCCGGCGGCGGCCTCGGTGATCAGGCAGGCGATCCGGTCGCCGTGGACGGCGAAGATCTCGGCGAGCGCCTCGGGGTCGTTGTAGGGGGCGACGATGGTGTCGGCCGCGGCGGTCCCGGTCACCCCGGGGGTGTCGGGTAGCGCGAAGGTCGCGAGACCGGAACCGGCCGAGGCGAGCAGGGCGTCGACGTGACCGTGGTAGTGCCCCGCGAACTTCACGACGATCGGGCGGCGGGTGAACCCGCGGGCCAGCCGGATCGCGCTCATGGTCGCCTCGGTGCCCGAGCTGACCAGGCGGACCTGCTCCAGCGGGGCGACCCGGGCCACCAGCTCCTCGGCGAGGACGACCTCGCGCTCGGTCGGCGTCCCGTAGGAGAAGCCGTCGGCCGCGGCGGCCTGCACCGCGGCCTGCACGTCGGGGTGGGCGTGACCGAGGATCATCGGCCCCCAGGAGCAGAGCAGGTCCACGTAGCGGTGACCGTCGACGTCGGTGAGCCAGGGCCCGCGGGCCGAGGCGACGAACCGCGGCGTCCCGCCCACCGCCCGGAAGGCCCGGACCGGGGAGTTCACCCCGCCCGGGATGACCTGGCCAGCCCGCTCGAAGAGGGCCTGCGACCGGTCCGTCGTCGCGACAGGGGCGGTGGGGTGGACGCTCACGGGGCCCAGTGTCGCAAGTCCCGGGCCCCGTCCGCGCCCCCGGGGCGCCACGGGCACGGTGTCGTGAGAGAACTCACGACACCGTGTCGTAGACGACCGTCGGCGAACTCCCAGGAGCCGCCCAGCCGGTCCGGGGTGGGTGGGTCCGGGCGCGGTGGGCTCAGGCCCGGGTGACCGCGGCGAGCTGCGGCACGACCGCGTCGAGGGCGAAGGGCAGGCTGAGCGGGCTGCTGTACCCGATGGCGGCGGGGACGTCGCCCTCGAAGGCCCCGAGGTAGACCGTGCGGTTCTCGGCGACGACGGGCAGGGCGGCGGCCACGGGGACGGCTGCGATCTCCGCCTGCGTGCCCCCCAGCACGACGAGGACGTCGCTGGTCAGCCGGTCGACCTGCTCGGCGGAGAGCTGGCCGCCGGGCAGCGGCAGCTCGAAGCCCAGCCCCGAGAACATCTGGGTGCGCAGGTCCTCCGACCCGAGCACGTAGAACCCACCCTCGTAGGGCATGACCAGGTTGAGCGTCCGGCCCGCGAAGGAGGGGTTCTCGGCCTTGTGGTCGGCGAAGACCTGCTCGACCTTCTCGCGCAGCGCGGTGGCCTCGGCCGAGAGCCCGAGGGCCTTGCCGGTGGCGGTGAGCTGGTCCTGCCAGCTGGCCGACTGCAGACCGCCTTCGGAGGCCAGATCGGCCACGGTCGGGGCGATCTTGTCCAGCGCCTCGTAGGTGGTCCGGTCCAGGAAGGAGTAGCAGCCGAGGACCAGGTCGGGGGTCTGTGCGGCGATGGCCTCCAGGTTGAGGGTGTCGGTGCCCGCCTCGGGGATCGGGTCGGCGGGCAGCAGGTCCCGGGCCCAGGGGCGCTGGTTCGCGTCGTAGGACAGGTTGCCGCGGGTGACCACGGGCGTGACGCCGAGGGCGAGGGCGAAGTCCTGGTCGTTGAACCCGACCGTGGCCACCCGGGTCGGCTGCGCGGGGATGACGGCCGCCCCGAGGGCGTGCTCCACCGTCACCGGGAAGGCGTCGGCGCCGGCCGCGCCGCCGGTGGCGCTCGGGGTGACGGCCGGGGTCGAGTCCTCCCCGCAGGCGGCCAGGGCCGTGAGGGCACCGAATCCGGCGAGGGCGGTCAGGACGGAACGGCGGGGCAGCATGGGGCTCCTCGGTCGACGGGTAAGGCCGCTGAGGTTAGCCTTCCCTCTCCTGTGATCACCAGCCACCCCCGAACCTGTCAGGACCACCAGAGGTAGACGTCGCCCTCGGCGTTGATCCGGTGGACGTCGTCCGGGGCCCCCAGTTCGGGCGGGTCCTCGTCGAAGCCGTAGTGCCCGCGCAGCGCCCGCCAGAACGCGCGGCACCCGCAGCCCGGCCCGCAGTCGGGTTGCAGGTCGTGGTCGAGGAGCTCGGGGTGCCCGCGCACCTCGGCCGCCGTCACCGACATCCGTTCGTCCGGGCGTTCCGGCCCGACGAGGTAGCCGTGCAGGCTGAGCTCGCCGGGGTGGGCCACCGCGGCCCGCAGCCACGCCCCCAGCGAGGGAGCCCGGTTCTGCTTGTCGCGCAGCGCCTCGACGGGCAGCACGTGGAGGAGACGGGCGGCCTCCGGAGCGCCGAGCCCCGCGAAGCGGACCACGTCGCCGGCGTGGGTCGGCAGGGAGAAGACGCTGGGCGCGAGCACGTCCAGCGCCCCGCACCGCTGCACCCACCCCCGACGCGCGGCGTCGCGCGCCCGGTGCGGGGCGGTCAGCGGCACGGTCGTCCGCTCGCGCCAGAGCCGGTGCACGTCGACCGGTCGGGTGAGCAGGCGGCGGGGGTCCTCGATGATCGTCATGCGGAGCAGCCTGCGCCGCGGGGCCCGGCTCCGGGGGTCCCGGAACCGCACCTGGGGACGACCGTGAAACGGCGGTCGACCTGTGGACGACTCGGGCCCGGACTCACAGCCAGTGCTGCGCGGCCTCCAGGGCCCAGTAGGTCAGCAGCACCTGCGCACCGGCCCGCCGCAGCGCGACCAACGACTCCATCGCGACCCGCTCGCGGTCGATCGCCCCGGCCGCGGCCGCGAACTCGACCATCGCGTACTCCCCCGACACCTGGTAGGCGGCGACGGGGACGTCGGCGACCTCGGCCACCGCGCGCAGCACGTCCAGGTAGGGCAGGCCGGGCTTGACCATGACCAGGTCCGCACCCTCGTCGAGGTCCAGGCGGACCTCGCGCAGGGCCTCGGTCACGGAGGCGGCCGGGTCCTGCTGGTAGGTCCGCCGGTCCCCGGTGAGCTGGGAGTCGACGGCTTCGCGGAAGGGGCCGTAGAACGCCGAGGCGTACTTCACCGCGTAGGCGAGCAGGCCGACGTCGTCGCGCCCGGCGCGGTCCAGCACGGCCCGCAGGTGCCCGACCTGGCCGTCCATCATGCCGCTGGGACCGAGCAGGTGGGCCCCGGCGCGGGCCTGGGCCAGCGCCATCGACGCGTAGCGCTCCAAGGTGGCGTCGTTGTCGACCCGCCCGTGGTCGTTGAGGACCCCGCAGTGGCCGTGGTCGGTGAACTCGTCGAGGCAGAGGTCGGCCATCACCACCAGGTCGTCGCCGACCGCGTCCCGGACGTCGCGCAGCGCCACGTTGAGGATGCCGTCCGGGTCGTCGGCCCCGGACCCGACGGCGTCCCGCGCGACCGGGACCCCGAACAGCATGATCCCGCCCAGCCCGGCCGCGACCGCCTCACGGGCGGTCGCGACGAGCGTCTCCCGGGTGTGCTGCACGACCCCGGGCAGGGTGCGCACCGGCACCGGCTCGGTCAGGCCCTCCCGGACGAACACCGGCAGCACCAGGTCGCCCGGGTGGACCCGCACGTCGGTCACCAACCGCCGCATGGCGGGGCTGGAGCGGAGCCGACGCGGACGGACGGGGAGCTCCCCCACGGTCAGCGGGCCCGCCGCCGCGAGGAGTGGCGCCGCTGCGAGGGACGCAGGACCTCCTCGCCGTTCTCCTCGGCCAGCTCGCGCTGCTCGACGCCGTAGGCGGCCAGCGCGTCGACCAGCAGCTCGGCCTTGGGCTCGGCGGCCAGGACGTCCACCCGCAGGCCGTGCTCCTCGGCCGTCTTGGCCGTGGCCGGCCCGATGCAGGCGACCACCGTGGAGGGGTGGGGCTTGCCGGCGATGCCGACCAGGTTGCGCACGGTCGAGGACGACGTGAAGACGACCGCGTCGAACGCCCCGGTCTTGATGGCGTCGCGGATCGGTGCGGCCGGCGGCGCGGCGCGGACCGTCCGGTAGGCGGTGACGTCGTCGACCTCCCAGCCGTCCTCCTGCAGACCGGCCACCAGGGTGTCGGTCGCGATGTCGGCGCGGGGCAGGAAGACCCGGTTGATGGGGTCCAGCACCTCGTCGTAGGGCGGCCAGGAGGCCAGCAGCCCGGTCGCCGACTGCTCGCCCTCGGGGACCAGGTCGGGCTCGATCCCCCACTCGCGCAACGCGTCCGCGGTGACCCCGCCGACGGCGGCGACCTTCAGGCCGGAGAACGCGCGGGCGTCCAGGCCGTACTCGGTGAACTTCTCCCGGACGGCCCGGACGGCGTTCACGCTGGTGAACCCGATCCACTCGTAGCGACCGGTGACCAGACCCTTGACGGCCTTGTCCATCTGCTGCGGGGTGCGCGGCGGCTCGACCGAGATCGTCGGGACGACCTCGGCGGTGGCCCCGTGCTCGGCGAGGCGGGTGGTGACCGACCCGGCCTGCTGCTTGGTGCGCGGCACCAGCACGCGCCAGCCGAACAGGGCCTTGGTCTCGTACCAGGAGGCCTGCTCGCGCAGGCTCACGACGTCGCCGACGACGGCCATGGTCGGCTCGGAGTCGTCGGCCGAGGCGGCCACCTCGGCCAGGGCCGAGAGGATCGTCGTGGTGGTCCGCTGGGTCGTCCGGGTGCCGTGCGCGGTCACCGCGACCGGCGTCCCCGCGGCCCGACCGGCGGCCAGCAGCCCCTCGGCGGCGGCGACCAGGTCGGCGCAGGTGCCGATGAGGGTCACGGTCGTGTCGGCCCCGCAGTGCCGGCTCCAGTCGACCGTCCGGCCGCCCGGGTGCACGACGTGCACGCTGGTGGTGCCGGTCGTGGTCATCGGGACGCCCGCGTAGGCCGGCACGGCGGTCACCGCGGAGACGCCGGGGACGACGTCGAAGCCGATGCCCGCCTTGCGGCAGGCGGCGATCTCCTCGACCAGGGGGGTGAAGACCCCGGGGTCGCCGTCGAGCAGGCGCACCACGCGCCCGCCGCTCTTGGCCGCCCGGGTCAGCAGGCGGGCGCGGGCGGCACGCGCCAGCGGCTGCCCGTCCTCGCCCGGACCGGCGTCGAGGACCTCGACGTCGTCGCGGCAGAACCGGGCCACCAGGTCGCGCGAACCCGCGTCGAGCACGACCACGTCGGCGGCCGCGAGCAGCTGCACGGCCCGCACGGTGAGCAGGCCCGGGTCGCCCGGGCCGGCGCCGACGAAGGACACGTGCCCGGTGACGGCGTCGCGCCGGGTGGTCGCGGCCCCGCCGCGCGCGGTCTTCACGCCGGTGGGTTTCTCCGCCACCACGGTCAGGTCGGAGGTCGTCTTGAGGTCGGCGTCGAGGACGTCGATGACCGTGCTGTTGGTCGTGGTGCTCACAAGCCACTCTCCGGGTCGGGACGAGGACGTCGGTGGTCCTGGGAGTTCCCGCCACCGGGTGCGGCGGGAGGGGTCTGGGGGTCCGCGCGGGGGGTCTCGACCCCGCCCGGTCGTCGGGGCGGGGCCAACGGGACGGGGCCGTCGAGGAGGTCGTCCGCGACGCGGTGCCCGAGCTCGGTGGCGGCGGGCACGGAGTCGGCGGGGGCCTCGGCGACCCGGCGCAGCAGGGCCCCCTCCGGGGTGCCTACCGCGACGTTCAGCCGCAGGACGCCCGCCGCGGTCTCGACCGCGTGCGCCCCCACCGGGGCCGAGCACCCGACCTCGAGCCGGGCCAGCACCGCACGCTCGGCGGCGACCGCCCGACGCGCGGCCGGCACGTCGAGGGCCTGCAGGGCCGCGACCAGCGCCGTGTCGTCGGCGCGGCACTCGACCGCGAGGGCCCCCTGGCCGGGGGCGGGGACGACCGCGGCCGCGTCGAGCAGCTCGGAGGCCTCGCCGGAGCGGCCCAGCCGGGCCAGCCCGGCCGCGGCCAGGACGACCGCGTCGAGGTCGCCCTCGCTCACCATCCGCAGGCGGGTGTCGACGTTGCCGCGGACCGCGACGACGTCCAGGTCGGGGCGCAGGTCGAGCAGCAGGGCGCGGCGGCGCGGTGAGCCGGTCCCCACGCGGGCGCCGGACGGCAGGCCGGCCAGGGCGAGACCACCGCGGGCGACGAGCACGTCGCGAGGGTCCTCCCGACCGGGCACGGCGGCCAGGGTCAGGCCCTCGGCCGGCGCGGTCGGCAGGTCCTTGAGGGAGTGCACGGCGAGGTCGACCTCGCCGGCCAGCAGCGCGTCGCGCAGGGCGGACACGAAGACGCCGGTCCCCCCGATCTGGGCCAGGGGTTCCCGCGAGACATCGCCGTGCGTGGTGATCTCGACGAGTTCGACCATCCACCCGTTGCCGCGCAACAGCTCCGCGGTCCAGTCGCTCTGGGTGCGGGCCAACGCGCTGCGCCGGGTCCCGAGCCGCAGGACGGCACGGTCGGTCGCGGTCGGGCTCACGAGACCCGCCCCACCGCGTCACCCACCGTGCCGGACAACGGCGCGTCCCCGGCCCGCGAGCCTCCTGCGATCTCGAGGTCGAAGAGGGCGCGCAGCGCGGCCGCGTACCCCGCCCCGCCCGGCCCCTCGGCCAGCTCCTTCACCCGAACGGTCGGGGTGTGCAGCAGCTTCTCGACGATGCGGTGCACCGCGCGGTCCACCTCGGCCCGGTCGGCCTCGGACAGCGCCGTGCGCTGCTCGAGCCGGCGCATCTCGGTGTCGACGACGTGGCGGGCCTGGGTCCGCAGCGCCACGACCGTCGGCGCGACGTCCTCGGCCCGGCGGGCAGCCGCGAAGGCGGCGACCTCCTCGGCCACGATGGCGCGCACGGCCCGGAGGTCGTCGGCGACACCGGTCGCGGCGAGGTCGTGACCGAGGCCCTCGAGGTCGACGAGGTGGGCCCCCGGCAGGGTCGCGATGTCGGGGTCGACGTCGCGGGGCAGGGCCAGGTCGGCGAGGACCAACGGTCGCTGCGGGCGGTCCAGCAGGGCGCTGGCCACCAGGGCCACGTCGAGCACGTGCCCGACGGCCCCGGTGCAGGAGAGGACGACGTCGGCCGCGGCGAGCTCGGCCCGCAGGGTGTCCAGGCCGACCGCGCGGCCCCCGACGGCGGCGGCCAGCCGCTGGGCCCGCTCGGCCCCGCGGTTGGCGACGACGATCTCGGCCACGCCGAGGCGGGCGACCGTGGTGGCGACCAGCGCGCTCATCGCCCCGGCGCCCACGACGAGGACGCGGGCCTGGCGGAGGTCCGGCACGACCGCCCGCGCGCGGGCCAGGGCGGCGTCGACCAGCGAGGCCCCCGCCGCGTCCAGCGTCGTCTCCGAGTGCGCCCGCTTGCCCACGCGCAGCGCGACCTGCAGCGCGCGGTCGAGGGCACCACCGGCCCCGCCACCGGCCTGCAGGTCGTGCAGGGAGGTCCGCAGCTGCCCGAGGATCTGGCTCTCGCCGACGGCCATCGAGTCCAGGCCGCAGGCGACCCGGAACAGGTGCTCGACCCCGGCGTCCTCGTAGTGGACGTAGAGCTGGTCGCCCAGGTCCTCCAGGGGCAGCCCGATCCGGCGGGCCAGGCTGTCACCGATGTCGGCGACCGCCCCGTGGAACCGGCTGACCTCGCAGTAGAGCTCCACCCGGTTGCAGGTGGACAGCACGAAGGCGTCGTCGACGTGCGGCGACGCCGCCAGCTCGGCGAGCACCTCCGCCCGCGCGGTCTCGTCCAGGGCGGCCCGTTCGAGCACTTCCAGCGCCGCGGTGCGGTGCGACAGACCCACGACCATCAGGGCCACTCAGACGACCTCCTCGACCAACCGCGGGGCTGGTCCTGGTGCTGCGACCGTCGACCGGGCGCGCGGGGCGGACCCCGCGGTCGGACCCGACCCGACGGCCTCGGTTGCCCGGTCCCGACGACGGGAGCGGAAGGACAGGATCTGCAGCTCCGAGGCGAGGTCGACCCGACGCACGTCGACGTCGGCTCCGACCCGCAGAGCCACGGGGGCGAAGTTCAGCACGCTGCGCACCCCGGCCGCGACCAGTTCGTCGCACGCGGTCTGCGCGGCCCAACCGGGCACGGCGAGCACCCCGATCGTGGCCCCGAGCTCGGCGACGGCGGCGCCGAGGCGGGAGACCGGCTCGACCCGCAACCCGGTGACGACCGTGCCGACGACGTCGGGGGCGTCGTCGAAGAGTCCGACCACGCGGAACCCGCGGGAGGCGAACCCGCCGTAACCGGCCAGCGCGTGGCCCAGGTTGCCGATCCCGACGATGACGACCCGCCGACCGGCGCGGTCACCCAGGCGACCGGCGAGCTGCGCGTGCAGCGTCGCGATGTCGTAGCCGACCCCCCGGGTGCCGTAGCTGCCGAGGTGGGAGAGATCCTTGCGGAGGGTCGCGGAGCCGACGCCCGCGGCGGCGGCCAACGCGTCGGAGGAGACCGTGCTGCGGCCCGACTCGGCCAGGGCCGAGAGGGCGTCGAGGTACTGCGGCAGCCGTCCGACGGTCGCGTCGGGCAGGTCGGCGAGCGTGGCGGCGTCCTCGGCCGGGTCCCGGGGGGTGCGCGGGGCCGGGTCAGGGGTGAGCAGACTGGCCGGGGCGTGCCCCCGGCCGGCGACCACTGCGTCATCAACCACGATTGCGGACCCGGCACCTCTCCGCGGGCGACGCCCCTCGGCGCGCGCGCTCCTCGACCTGCTCCTCGCCGACGGCAGCACCCGGCTCCCGCGGCGTTCGCCCCAGCAGCGTAGGCGCTTGTGAAGGCCCGCACAAAGTCGCCGAGGCCCGTCGTGACGGACATCTCCTCGACCCGGCGGGACGCACCTGACCTGCGGTGATGCGACCCTTCAGGTCAGGGTCGCCTCACCTCACCCGGGCCCGCTGCCACCACCGGCGGCCCTGCAGCGCCCGGCGCAACCGCTCCTCGTCCAACCAGCCGAAATCACGTTCGGCACCGTCGACCAGGACGACCGGCACCCGGTCGGTGAAGCGGCGGCGGAGCTCCGGGTCGGTGTCCACGTCGACCTCGACCCAGCCCACGTCCTCGGCGGCCGCGACCCGCTCGACCACCGCCCGCCCCTGCTCGCACAGGTGGCAGCCCTCGCGCGAGACGAGGGTGAGTCGGGGGGCGGTGCCGGCGGCCATGCCCGATGTCTACACCCCGCCCCCGACACGAAGCCCCACCCGAGCCCACCGCCGGGCCCATCACCGCGACGGGGGACGCAGAACGGCGGGCACCCCCACGGGGTGCCCGCCGTCCCGGCGGAGCGTCAGCTCACTTCTTGTTACGACGCTGGTGACGCGTACGACGGAGCAGCTTGCGGTGCTTCTTCTTCGCCATGCGCTTGCGACGCTTCTTGATGACAGAGCCCACGGGGGTCCTCGCTCACTCGACAGTGCTTCCGGTGCGTGCGCGTCGACGACGGCCCACGCGGAGGGATGAGTCTACCCGGCGGCACGACCTCCGCCGGACGCCCGGCGGACCCCACCCCGCCCGGGAGGCGGGCGGTCTCAGGCGGTGTCGATGAAGGACTGGCGCAGGTACTCGTGGACGGCGTCCTCGGGGACGCGGAAGGACCGTCCGACGCGGACCGCCGGCAGCTCACCGTTGTGCACGAGGCGGTACACGGTCATCTTCGACACACGCATCATCGCTGCGACCTCGGCCACGGTCAGGAACCGGACGTCGGACAGCGGGCGGTCCTCAGGCATCGCGGAAGCACCCTTCGGTAGCGCGCCAGCGACCCGCCGCCCCGGCGGACGATCTTCCTGGACGCGTTCTGTGTCCACTGTAGGGGCTGGCGAGACGTCTGTGGAAGATCTCCGCAACCGAATAATCACAGAGAGTCACAAATCAGAGCGTAGCGGATGCTCACGGAATGCAACGTCGGTCGCGTCGGGCGCCCGTCCGGGGCGGCCCGGGGAGCCGGTGGGACGCGGTGGCGCGTCAGTCGAACTCGGGGTCCAGCCCGTGCAGCGGGAAGGCCGCCCGCCGGGTCGCCAGGACCGCCCGGTCGACCGGATCGGCCGGGTCGTACCCACCCGACCACGGCTCGTACCCGGCGCTCACGCCGTCGGACATGGTGCGGGGGGCCGGTCGCCCGGTGAGCTCCTCGACGTGCCGGCGCCAGGACTCGGGGACGGCGCGACCGCGCTCCAGCGGCTGCCGGACGGCGATCGCCACCAGCTGCGCCCAGGTGCGCGGCACGACGTCGACCACCTCGTACCCGCCGCCGCCCAGGGCGAGCCAGCGGCCCTCGGACACCTCGTGCGCGAGGTCGTGCACCAGCGCGGCCGCGACCGCCTGCGCGTCCACCGAGACCGTGAGGTTGCCCAGCGGGTCCAGCGCGTGGGTGTCGCAGCCGTGCTGGGTGATGAGCACCTGCGGGGCGAACGCGCGGACCAGGGGCGGGGCGACCGCGGCGACCGCCCGCAGCCAGCCCGCGTCGCCGATGCCGGCGGGCAGGGCGAGGTTGACCGCGCTGCCCTCGGCGCCGGGACCGCCCAGCTCGTCGGGATAGCCCGTGCCGGGGAACAACGTCCGTCCCGACTCGTGCACGCTCAGCGTCAGCACCCGCGGGTCGTCCCAGAACGCCGCCTCGGTGCCGTCGCCGTGGTGGACGTCGAGGTCGATGTAGGCGACGCGCTCGCACCCCTGGTCCAGCAAGGCCTGGATGGCGACCGCGGCGTCGTTGTACACGCAGAACCCGGCCGCGGTGTCGCGCTTGGCGTGGTGCATGCCCCCGCAGAAGTTCACCCCGTGCCGGGCCTCGCCGCGCCAGATCGCGAGCGCCGTGTCGACCGTCCCCCCGACGATGCGGGCCGCCGCCTCGTGCATCCCGCGGAAGGCCGGGTCGTCGTCGGTGCCGAGCCCGTACTGCTCGTCGGCGCGGTGGGGGTCGGCCGAGGCGGTCTTCACCGCGGCCACGTACTCCTCGCCGTGCACGGTGCGCAGCAGGTCGTCGGAGGCCGGGGCGGCCGAGACGACGTCGACGTCGTCCAGCGCGAACAACCCCAGGTCGGAGCACAGCCTCGCGGTGAGCTCGAGGCGGACCGGCGACATCGGGTGCCACCGTCCGAAGTCGTAGCGGGTGAAGGACGGGTCCCACACGACCCGCGTCCGCTCGCTCACCGCGACCCCGCCCACGGAGACCTCCGGGGCCACCCCGGCGACCGCGGTCCCGGCGTCGGACCGGCAGTCGGCAAGGGCCTCGGCGCGCATGCGGGCACGCTAGCCGTTCGGGCCGTCGCTGGACATCGCATCACCCGAACTGCCGCCCGCCGGCCCCGGGCGACCACCCACCTGCCCCCGACCCCGCCTCAGCCGCCGGACAGCTCGCGCGAGCGGGCGTGGGCGGCCTCGACCGCCGAGACGAACGCGGCCCGCACCCCGGCGTCGTCGAGCCGGCGCAGGGCGGCGGCCGTCGTGCCCGCCGGGGAGGTGACCTGCTCGCGCAGGACCGTCGGGTGCTGCCCGGTCTCGCGCAGCATCGCCCCCGCCCCGACCAGGGTCTGCACGACCAGCTCGGTGGCGGTGGCCCGGGGCAGGCCGAGCAGCACGCCCGCCTCGACCATGGCCTCCACCACGTAGAAGAGGTAGGCGGGGCCGGACCCGGAGAGCGCGGTGACCGCGTCGAGGTGCTTCTCGGCCAGCACGACGGCGTGCCCGCACGAGCGCATGAGCTCCTCGGCCAGGGCCAGGTTCTCGTCGCTGCAGGCCGACCCCGCCGCGAGCGCCGCCATGCCCTCGTCGACCAGCGAGGGGGTGTTGGGCATGACCCGCACGACGGCCGTCCCGGGCGCCAACCGGGACTCGATGGCCGCCGTGGTCACCCCGGCGGCCAGCGAGACGACGAGCGCCTCGGGGTCCAGGTGGGGGGCGAGGGAGTCCAGCAGCCCGGCCAGGTCCTGCGGCTTCACCGCGAGGACGACGGTCGTGGCGTCGTGCACGGCGGTCGGGTCGTCGACGACGGTCACCCCGAAGCGTCGTCGCAGCTCCTCGCCCCGCCCCGAACGACGGTCGACCACGGTGACGCTGCCCGGGTCGCGTCCGGCGCGCAGCAGCCCGCCGAGCAGCGTCTGCCCCATGACCCCGGCCCCGACGAGGGCCAGCCGACCGGCCTGGTGGGCGCTCACCGGGAGATCCCCAGGGAGGGCAGCGAGGTCGACTCGGCCCCGATGGCGTCGAGCCGGCGCAGGATCAGCCCCTCGCGCAGGGCCCACGGGCAGATGAGGGCCTCCTCGACACCGAGCAGCTCCAGCGCGGCCTCGGCGACCATGGCCCCGGCCAGCAGCTGCGGGGCGCGCTCGACCGAGACCCCGGGCAGCCGGGTCCGGCCGGCCACGTCGAGCTTCGCCAGCTCGGGGATGCGGTCGGACAGGGCCCGCCGGTTCAGCACCCGGCGGACGGTGGGGCCCTCGGCGCTCGGGGCGGCGCCCAGCAGCCGGGCCAGGCTGCGGAAGGTCTTGCTGGTGGCGACGACGAGATCGGGCGTCCCCGCCCGGGACACGCTGCGCACGCAGCTCGCGACCTGCTGGCGCACGTAGCGGCGGACGTCGCGGATCGCCTCGGGGCTCGGCGGGTCGCCCGGCAGCCGGTCGCGGGTCAGCCGACCGGCACCGACCGGGATCGAGCAGGACACGTCGGGGACCTCGTCCAACCCGGCCGCGACCTCCAGCGACCCTCCCCCGATGTCGAGGACGAGCAGCCGGCCGGCCGACCAGCCGTACCAGCGCCGCACGGCGAGGAAGGTGACGTCGGCCTCCTCGTTGCCGGTCAGCACCTCCAGGCGCACGCCCGTCCGTCGCTCGACGGTGTCGAGGACCTCCTGACCGTTGGTGGCCTCGCGGACCGCCGAGGTCGCGAAGGCGAGCATCTCCTCGGCCCCGGCGTCCTCGGCGACCTCGACCGCGTCGGCCACGGCGTCGACCAGGACCTCCACGCCGACCGGCGTGATGGCCCCGTCGTCGTCGAGGTGCTCGGCCAGCCGGAGCAGGGTCTTGGTGGAGCTGGCCGGGATGGGCCGGGCCCCGGGGTGGGCGTCGACGACCAGCAGGTGGACGGTGTTCGAGCCCACGTCGAGCACTCCGAGACGCATGCGCGAAACCTACCCTCGCCCGGGCCGCCCCACGCCGGGATCCCGGGCCCCGGTCGCCACCTAGAGTTCCAGGGTGAGTGCCGAGACCCCGTTGGACTCCGCCCGCCTGTGGGTGGAGTTCCCCGAACCCGAGGACGTGGCCGACGACCCGCGGGCCACCCCGGAGACCGTCTACCGGGTCGACCTGACCTGGTTGACCTCGGACTGGACGTGCATCTTCGGAGCCGGTTGCCCCGGGATCTACGAGGACAGCCCCGACGTCGGGTGCTGCGCGCTGGGGGCGCACTTCACCCAGGACGCCGACGAGGACCGGGTCGCCGCGGCCGTCGACCGCCTGGACGCCTCGACGTGGCAGTTCGCCGCCGAGGCGGTCGAGGCGGGGTGGACCGAGATCGAGGACGGGGCCACCAAGACCCGCGTCGTGGCGGGCGGCTGCATCTTCGCCAACCGACCCGGGTTCTCCGGGGGGACGGGCTGCGCCCTGCACGGGCTGGCGTTGCGCGAGGGCCGGGAACCGCTCGAGCTGAAACCCGACGTGTGCTGGCAGCTGCCGGTGAAGCGCAGCTACCGCACGGTGACCCGGGGCGACGACACGACCTACCTGGAGGTGTCCCTCGCCGAGTACGACCGCCGCGGGTGGGGCGCCGGCGGGCACGACCTGGACTGGTACTGCACCGGGAACCCCGCCGCCCACGTCGGGACCCGGCCGGTGTTCCGGAGCATGGAACCCGAGCTGCGCGAGATGATCGGCGACCCGGCCTTCGAGGAGCTGGCCCGGCACTGCGAGTCGCTGCTGGCCCGATCCGGGCGCTCGCGCGCGACGGCCCACCGCCGGCTGCTCCCGCTGACCGTCCACCCGGCCGACCCGAGCCGGGCCCGTCCCGGCGGCGGGGTGGAGCCGAAGTACCGCGAACTGCCGTGACCCCGACGGGGGTCGTGCCGAGCCCCAACATCTGGGAGTTCCCCGCCGACTACGAGACCGAGAACCGGGCCCTCGACCCCGACGGGGCCATCGACGCGGCGCTGCGCGCGGTGCACGACTGGGCCGGCACCGACGTGCTCGACGTCGGCTGCGGCACCGGGTTCCACCTCCCCCGCCTCGCCGCGACGGCCCGGTCGGTGACCGGGGTCGAACCGCACCCGCCGCTGGTCCGGGCCGCGCGTCGCCGGGTCGCGGCGCTGGGGCCGACCCCGGCCGAGGTCCGCGTGGTGCACGCGGGCGCCGAGGCCCTCCCCCGCCCCGACGCCTCGGTCGACGTCGTCCACGCCCGCTTCGCCTACTTCTTCGGCCCCGGCTGCGAGCCGGGGCTCGCCGAGCTGGGACGGGTCCTGCGGCGCGGCGGGACCGCCTTCGTCGTCGACAACGACGCGTCCACGTCGACCTTCGGCGGGTGGTTCCGCCGCTTCCTGCCCCGCTACGACCCGGCCGCCGTCGACCGGTTCTTCGCCCGGCACGGCTTCGCGCGCACCGCGGTGCCCACCCGCTTCGTCTTCGCCGACCGCGCCGGGTTGGCCGCGGTCCTGCGCATCGAGTTCGGCCCGGAGCTCGGGGCCCGGTTCCTGGCCGAGCACGAGGCCGCCGGCGGTGGGCTGGAGATCGACCACGCGGTGGTCGTCCGGCACCGACGCGCCTGACCGCCCGTTCCGACCGGGACCCGGCGGAGGACCCCACGGAGGGCGCGAGGTGACGTGCCGCACCCGGTGTGGCCGATCACGGGCGGTTGCGTGGATGATGGGCCCATGAGCACGCACGCGCCGTCGCCGGCCCCCGCGCACGAAGAACGGGCCATCGCGCCCATCCGGTGGTCCCGACCCAACCGTGGCGTGGTCGTGGCCCTCCTGATCTGGCTGGTCGGCTTCCTGATCTCCTTCGTCGTCCCGCTGCTGCTGCTGGGCTCGGACCCCTACGAGGCGGCTCCCGGCGGGCGCATCGCCCTGGGGCTGGTGGCGACGCTCGTCGGCGCACTGGTGATGGTGTTCTCCGCCTACCTGCTCTACCGCAAGTCCAACAGCATCGGCGCGGCGATCCTGGCCTTCGTGCCCAGCTTCACCATGGCGACCTTCGGGATCCTCATGACCACGATGAAGTCGCTCTACGGCAGCTGAGCGCACCGCCGCCCCGACCGGGCGGCCCAGGTCGTCCTCGGGGGCGGGTCCGTGTCGGACCCGCCCTCTACGTTTCCCCCATGCCCCGGACCACCACCTCCCGCACCCGCCCCGGCTTCGTCTGCGCCGAGTGCGGCTGGCAGACGACGAAGTGGACGGGGCGCTGCGGGGAGTGCCAGGCCTGGGGCACGGTGGCCGAGGCCGGGGCCCCCACCGTGCGGACGACCACGGCGGCCGCCGTCCGCGAACCGGCCCGCCCGATCGCCGAGATCGACGTGGAGGCCGCCCGGGCCACCCCGACCGGGGTGGACGAGTTCGACCGGGTGCTCGGCGGCGGGCTCGTCCCCGGCGCCGTCGTGCTCATGGCCGGCGAGCCCGGGGTGGGCAAGTCGACGCTGCTGCTGGACACCGCCTCCCGGGCCGCCGCGCACGGTCGGACCGTCCTCTACGTCACCGCCGAGGAGTCCGCGGCCCAGGTTCGGCTCCGGGCCGAGCGGATCGGGGCGCTGCGGCCGCGGCTGCTGCTGGCCGCCGAGACCGACCTGGCGACCGTCCTGGGCCACGTGGAAGCCTCGGCCCCGGACCTGCTGGTGCTCGACTCGGTCCAGACGATCGCGTCGGGGGAGGTCGAGGGAGCCGCGGGCGGGGTCGCCCAGGTCCGCGAGGTCGCCGGGGCGGTCATCGCCGCGGCCAAGCGCCGGGGCCTCGCCACCCTGCTGGTCGGGCACGTCACCAAGGACGGCTCGATCGCGGGCCCGCGCACGCTCGAGCACCTGGTCGACGTCGTGTGCCAGTTCGAGGGCGACCGGCACTCCCGGCTGCGGCTGCTGCGGGCCGTCAAGAACCGCTACGGGCCGACCGACGAGGTCGGCTGCTTCGAGCTGGGCGAGGACGGCATCGTCGGGCTGGCCGACCCGAGCGGGCTGTTCGTCTCCCGCACCCCGGAACCGGTCCCCGGCACCTGCGTCACGGTGACCCTGGAGGGCCGCCGCCCGCTGATGGCCGAGCTGCAGTCGCTCGTCTCGCCCTCCCCCGCCCAGGGCAGCGCCCGACGGGTGACCTCGGGCCTGGAGTCGAGCCGCATCGCGATGATCCTCGCCGTGCTCGAACGCCGGCTGGGGTTGCCGGTGGCCAACCGGGACACCTACGTCGCCACGGTCGGCGGGGTCCGGCTGGCCGAACCCTCCGTCGACCTCGCGGTGGCGCTCGCCGTCACCAGCGCCGCGGTCGACCGTCCGCTGGCCCGGGGTCTGGTCGCCTTCGGGGAGGTCGGGCTGGCCGGTGAGGTGCGCCGGGTCGACGGGGTCCCCCGCCGGCTGCAGGAGGCGGGACGGCTCGGGGTGCGCGCCGCCATCGTGCCCGCCGGCTCGGCCGCCGGGGCCCCGGCCGGCATGACGGTGCTGGAGGCCGCCACCCTGGCCGACGCCGTCCGGCACGCCCGGCTGGACCCGTGAGCCGGGAGCCGCACCCCGCCGCCAGGTTGCGCCTGACCGCGCCGGGGTGGACCGATAGCATCCGCTCGACGGCGTGACACCGACCGGTTCCGGGGCGGGCGCGTCGGCGAGGGGAGTACCGGTGGCGACAGAACGCAGTCCCGAGGAGTTGCTCCGGGCCACCCTGGCCGCGGTCGCCCCGGGCACCGAACTCCGTGACGGCCTGGAGCGCATCCTGCGCGGGCGCACCGGTGCCCTCATCGTCCTGGGTTTCGACAAGACGGTCGACAGCCTCTCCACCGGGGGTTTCAGCCTCGACGTCGAGTTCTCCGCCACACGCCTGCGCGAACTGGCGAAGATGGACGGGGCGATCGTCTGCGACCGCGAGTGCGGACGGATCCTGCGCGCCGCCGTGCAGCTGGTCCCCGACTCCTCGATCGAGACCTCTGAGTCCGGGACCCGGCACCGCACCGCCGAGCGCGTGGCCAAGCAGACGGGTTTCCCGGTCATCTCGGTGTCGCAGTCCATGCGCATCGTCGCGGTCTACCTGAACTCCCGCCGGTACGTGCTGGAGGGTTCCGACGCGATCCTCGGCCGCGCGAACCAGGCGCTCGCCACCCTGGAGCGCTACCGCGCCCGGTTGGACGAGGTGACCGGGACCCTGTCGGCGTTGGAGATCGAGGACCTGGTCACGGTCCGCGACGTCAGCGCGGTCGTGCAGCGCATCGAGATGGTGCGTCGCATCGCCGACGAGATCGCGGGGTACGTGGTCGAGCTCGGCGTCGACGGCCGGCTGCTGTCCCTGCAGCTCGACGAACTGGTGGGCGGGGTCAGCCCGGACCGGGAGCTCGTGGTCCGCGACTACCTGGAGTCCACCCGGCACGAGGGGCCCCTGGAACAGGTCCTGGCCGATCTCGCCGACCTGGGTTCCACCGATCTCGTGGACCTGACCCAGGTGGCCCGCGTCCTCGGGTTCTCGGTCGGCGGTGACTCCCTGGACTCCGCGGTCTCGCCGCGCGGGTTCCGTCTGCTGCACCGCATCCCGCGCCTGCCGGGGGCGATCGTCGAACGTCTCGTCGACCAGTTCGGGGACCTGCAGAAACTCCTCGCCGCCGGCATCGACGACCTGATGACCGTCGACGGCGTGGGCGAGCAGCGGGCCCGGGCGGTGCGCGAGGGGCTGTCCCGGCTCGCCGAGTCCAGCATCCTCGAACGCTACGTCTGACCCCGGGTCAGCTGCCGGCGATCGAGAACGTCGCCCGACCGGCCTCCACGCCGGCCCGGGTCACGCTCACCGTGTACTCCCCCGGCGGCACGTCGGCGAGGTTCGAGGGGCACCCGGCCGCCGAGCGGGTGCGCGGCCAGTTCACCCGCGCCGAGGTGTCGTCGTCGTCCGACCCCTTGGCCTGCAGCGTCACCTCGGCGATCCGGCTGCTGGTCTGGCAGTCCACGTTGGACCAGACCCGCGCCCCGCTGGAGTCGGCGACGGTGAAGGTGACGTTGCCCGCCCCGATCTCGACCGTGCAGGGCGCCGCCCCGGCGTTGACCACGCTCAGCACGAGCTGGGGGACGGCCTGGGGGCCGTAGTTGCTCGCGGTGGTCGACACCGCCGAGGTGAGCCCGTCGGCCGGGCAGGCCGCACCCGCGGTCGCCGACGCCGACTCGGACGCCGACCCGGAGGGGCTCGCCGCCTCCGACGGCGACGCGTCGGGCGACGCGGGCGTCGACGGGGAGCCGCCCGCGTTCACCGTCGGCGACGTCGCCGTAGGGTCGAGGCGGGTGACGGCCGGGTCCTCCTCGCCCCCGCCGACCAGGGCGGTTACCCCCCACACGACACCGGCGACGAGCGCCACGAGGACGACCAGCACCACCACGCGTCGACGCCAGTAGGTGGAGCGGCCCTCGGGCCCCACAGGATGCAGCACGCTGCTCACCGGGGGAACGCTAGGCGGGCCCGCCGGACGATCGGGGCAGGCGCGCCGAGGCTCCCGGCCGCCCGCGCGCCCCCGACGAGACTGTCCCGCAACGACTCACGCTGGGTGACCGAGTCCTGACGGTTCGCGGTCCACCCGTCCGGGGCGCCCTCCCTGGGAGCGGCGCCGGCGGGGTGGCACGATGCCACCGCCATGCCCCACCGCCCGGATCCCGCCCCCGCCCCTCCGCCCGAGATCGGCGCGCTGCACGAGCGCGTGCTGCGCTTCTACGCGGAGCAGGCCCGCGACCTTCCCTGGCGCACCCCCGGTGTCTCTCCCTGGGGGGTCCTGGTCAGCGAGATCATGCTGCAGCAGACGCCCGTCCTACGGGTCCTCCCCCGCTGGCGGGAGTGGATGGAGCGCTGGCCCACGCCGGGCGACCTGGCCGCCGCCCCGCCCGGGGACGCGGTGCGGCACTGGGACCGGCTCGGCTACCCCCGTCGGGCGCTGCGCCTGCACGCGGCGGCGGTGGCGATCGTCGAGCAGCACGGGGGTGAGGTCCCGGCCGACCACGCGGCCCTGCTGGCCCTGCCCGGCATCGGCGTCTACACGGCCGCCGCGGTCGCGGTCTTCGCCTTCGGGCAGCGCCACGCCGTGGTCGACACCAACGTGCGCCGGGTGCTCGCCCGGGCGGTGACCGGGGACGCGGAACCGGCGCCCGCCCTGACCCGGGCCGAGTCCCGCCTGGCCGAGGAGGTCCTCCCCGACGACCGGCCCACGGCCGCCCGGTGGTCGATCGCCGTCATGGAGCTCGGGGCCCTCGTCTGCACGGCCCGTTCCCCGCGCTGCGACGCGTGCCCGATCGCCGACCTCTGCCGGTGGACCCGGCGCGGGCGCCCCGCCTCCACCGGTCCGGCGCGCCGCGGTCAGGCCTGGGCGGGGACCGACCGTCAGGTCCGGGGCCGCTTGCTGGCCGTCCTGCGCGAGGCCCCCGGACCGGTGACCCCCGACATCCTGCAGGCGGCCTGGACGACCGACCCGGTCCAGCGCGAACGCTGCCTGGACTCCCTCGTCGCCGACGGTCTGGTCGAACCCCTGGAGGACGGCACCTTCACCCTCCCCCGCACCCGCTGAGTCAGGGGAGGTGGGCGAGGACCTTGCGGAGCACCTCGTCGGGACCGCCGTCGACCAGCACGGTGAAACCGGGCTCGTCCTCGCCCAGGTCCTCGAGGGTGTCGAGCTGGCTGCGCAGCAACGAGGCCGGCATGTAGTGGCCCTGGCGGTGGGCGAGCCGGTCCGCGAGCACGGCGTCGGGCACCTTGAGCTCGCAGAACACCACCGAGGGGTTCTGCTCACGCAGCAGGTCACGGTAGACCCGGCGCAGCGCGGAACAGGTCACCACGACCGACTCCCCGGCCTCCTGACGCTCCGAGATCCAGCCGGCGATGGTCCGCAGCCAGGGCCAGCGGTCCTCGTCGGTGAGCGGGTGCCCCGACCGCATCTTCTCGACGTTGGCCTCGGGGTGGAAGTCGTCACCCTCGGCGAAGGGCCACCCCCGCTCGGCGGCGATGCCCTCGGCGACGGTGGTCTTGCCGCTGCCGGAGACCCCCATCACCACGACCGTCGTGGTTGCGTTCACGTCGTCCCCTCCGTTCCGGTCGCGGCAGCGACCGGGGCCGCGATCCGCAACATCCTCGAGTTGCCCAGGGTGTTCGGTTTGACCCGCGCGAGGTCCAGGAACTCGGCGACCCCCTCGTCGTGGGAGCGGAGCATCTCGGCGTAGACCTCCGGCGCCACCGGCGTCCCCTCGATCTCCTCGAACCCGTGCGCGGCGAAGAACGCGGTCTCGAACGTCAGGCAGAACAACCGGCGCACGCCGAGGTCGTCGGCCTTGCGCAGCAACGCGTCCAGCAGGCGGTGCCCGATGCCGGCCCCGCGCACCGAGCGGTCGACGGCCAGCGTGCGGACCTCGGCGAGGTCCTCCCAGAGCACGTGGACCGCCCCGCAGCCCACGAGTCGGACCGGGCCGGGGGCCGCCGCCTCGTCGGAGCCGTCGCCCCCGTCGGTGTCGACGAGGTCGGCGACGACGAACTCCTGCACCGACTCGTAGAGGGTGATGAGTTCCTTCGCCAGCAGGATGCGCTCGACGGCGTAACCCTCGACCAGGGCGCGGATCGCCGGGACGTCGCTCGTCCGGGCCGGGCGCACGCGGATCAGGGGTGCCGGGGACATCCCGCCGATCCTGGCAGACGTCGGCGCCCCCGGCGAGGTCACCCCGGACGCACGTCGGCCCGGCCCCCGCGTGCGGGGACCGGGCCGACGATCGGTGCGGTCGGGCGTCAGTCGTTCACGCCGTCGCCCACGGGCACGGTGACCGGGAGGTCCTCCTTGTCGGTGCCCTCGAAGGTGAAGACGGCGTCGGCACCCTCGCCCGAGGTGTCCACCGAGACGATCTGACCGGCGCGCAGGTCGCCGAACAGGATCTTCTCGGACAGGACGTCCTCGATGTCGCGCTGGATGGTCCGGCGCAGCGGCCGGGCCCCGAGCACCGGGTCGTACCCCTTGGTCGCCAGCAGCTGCTTGGCCGAGGGCGTGAGCTCGATGCCCATGTCCTTGTCCTTCAGGCGGCTGTCGAGGCGGACCAGGAAGAGGTCGACGATCTGGACGATCTCCTCCTGGGTCAGCTGCGGGAACACGACCATGTCGTCGACGCGGTTCAGGAACTCCGGGCGGAAGTGCTGCTTCAGCTCGTCGTTGACCTTGGCCTTCATCCGGTCGTAGTTCGTCTGCCCCGAGCTCGCCCCGGCGGCGAAGCCGGTGGAGACGCCCTTGGAGATGTCCCGCGTCCCGAGGTTGGTGGTCATGATGATCACGGTGTTCTTGAAGTCCACCGAACGGCCCTGGGAGTCGGTCAGGCGACCGTCCTCCAGGATCTGCAGCAGCGAGTTGAAGATGTCCGGGTGCGCCTTCTCGACCTCGTCGAAGAGGACGACGGAGAACGGCTTGCGGCGCACCTTCTCGGTGAGCTGCCCGCCCTCCTCGTAGCCGACGTATCCGGGCGGGGACCCGAACAGTCGCGAGACGGTGTGCTTCTCGGAGAACTCGCTCATGTCGAGCTGGATGAGCGCGTCCTCCTCGCCGAAGAGGAACTCCGCGAGCGCCTTGGCGAGCTCGGTCTTCCCAACGCCGGTGGGGCCGGCGAAGATGAACGACCCACCGGGGCGCTTCGGGTCCTTCAGACCCGCACGGGTGCGCCGGATGGCCTGCGAGAGCGCCTTGATCGCGTCGTTCTGACCGATGACGCGCTTGTGGAGCTCGGCCTCCATGTTGAGCAACCGCGAGGACTCCTCCTCGGTGAGGCGCACGACCGGGATGCCGGTGGCGGTGGCGAGGACCTCGGCGATCAGCTCCTCGTCGACCTCGGCGATCACGTCCATGTCGCCGGCCTTCCACTGCTTCTCGCGCTCGGCCTTCTGCGCCAGCAGCTTCTTCTCGTTGTCGCGCAACGAGGCGGCCTTCTCGAAGTCCTGCGCGTCGATCGCGGACTCCTTGTCGCGGCGCACGTCGGCGATGCGCTCGTCGAACTCGCGCAGGTCCGGCGGTGCGGTCATCCGACGGATGCGCAAGCGGGCCCCGGCCTCGTCGATCAGGTCGATCGCCTTGTCCGGCAGGTAGCGGTCGTTGACGTAGCGGTCGGCCAGCGTCGCCGCCGCGACCAGGGCGGCGTCGGTGATCGAGACCCGGTGGTGGGCCTCGTACCGGTCGCGCAGCCCCTTGAGGATCTCGATGGCGTGGGCGAGGTTCGGCTCGGGCACCTGGATCGGCTGGAAACGACGCTCCAGGGCCGGGTCCTTCTCGATGTGCTTGCGGTACTCGTCGAGGGTCGTCGCCCCGATGGTCTGCAGCTCACCCCGGGCCAGCATCGGCTTGAGGATGCTGGCGGCGTCGATCGCGCCCTCGGCGGCACCGGCCCCGACGAGGGTGTGGATCTCGTCGATGAACAGGATGATGTCGCCGCGCGTACGGATCTCCTTGAGGACCTTGCGCAGCCGCTCCTCGAAGTCACCGCGGTAGCGGGAACCGGCGACCAGCGCACCGAGGTCGAGGGTGTAGATCTGCTTGTCCTTGAGGGTCTCCGGGACCTCGCCGCGCACGACGGACTGCGCGAGGCCCTCGACGACGGCAGTCTTCCCGACGCCCGGCTCCCCGATGAGGATCGGGTTGTTCTTGGTGCGGCGGGAGAGCACCTGCATGACCCGCTCGATCTGCGGGTCGCGACCGATGACCGGGTCGAGCTTGCCCTCGCGGGCGGCCTGGGTGAGGTTGCGCCCGAACTGGTCGAGGACCAGCGAACCCGACGGGGTGCCCTCCTGGGGACCGCCGGCGGTGGCGGGTTCCTTGCCCTGGTAGCCGCTGAGCAGCTGGATGACCTGCTGGCGGACCCGGTTCAGGTCGGCGCCCAGCTTCACGAGGACCTGGGCGGCGACGCCCTCGCCCTCGCGGATGAGGCCGAGCAGGATGTGCTCGGTCCCGATGTAGTTGTGGCCGAGCTGCAGCGCCTCGCGCAGCGACAGCTCCAGGACCTTCTTCGCCCGCGGGGTGAAGGGGATGTGGCCCGACGGGGCCTGCTGGCCCTGCCCGATGATCTCCTGGACCTGCTCGCGGACCGCGTCCAGCGAGATGCCGAGGGACTCCAGGGCCTTGGCCGCGACGCCCTCGCCCTCGTGGATCAGGCCGAGCAGGATGTGCTCGGTCCCGATGTAGTTGTGGTTGAGCATCCGGGCCTCTTCTTGGGCCAGGACGACGACCCGTCGGGCGCGGTCGGTGAACCTCTCGAACATGCGGCGCTCCTCGCGGGTGGTCGGGTCCAGGGGGCGCTCCCCCAGCGGACCATCCCGATGCTAGTCCCGGGTGCGACGGACGTGCTTCCCCACGACCGTCGCCGCGCCGGGGGGAGCCCGCCCGGGGCACCCGTCACGAGGTCCAACCTGCGCCTGACCTGCGGTGTTCCGCCACTCCGTTCGCCGTGGGCGTAGTGCCGTCGGGGGGACCCGAGCCCTCCCCCGCCGCGATCCGCGACCGCGCCCGCGCCCGGTGCGGGAAGCAGCGCAGGGACTCCGGCAGCAGGGGCAACCCGGCCCGGGTCAGGGCGCTCGTCACCCCGGCCGCGCGGCGCCGGGCCGGGGTCGGCGCGCAGCCGAACTCCGCGGCCAGCCGGGGCGGGAGCAGGTCGGCCACGAGCATCCGCTGCACGGGCCCGGCCGGGACCGGCGGGCGGGTACGCACCGCCAGCAGGTCGGCGGCGATCCCCCGGGCCGTGGGACCGACCACGAGACCGTCCCGGGTGCGCAGGAACCAGTCGTGGAAGGTCGCGAAGTCGGTGTCGAGGTCGCGGGCCCGCACCCCGAACAACCGCCCGAAGGGCGCGGTCTCGCGCCAGTACCGCTCCCGGGCCGCGTCGTCGAGACGCAGCCCGATCCAGCGCCGGGCGACCTCCAGGCCGGTGACCACCAACGTCGCGTGGACCCAGCGGGCCAGCTCGGGGTCCTGGGCCCGGTAGGGCACCCCCTCCGCGCTCGTCCCGCGGACCCGCGCGTGCTGGGCCCCGACGCGACGGGCGACCGCGTGCGCCTGGTCGGTGTCCCCGAAGGCGATGGTCAGCACCGCGTCCATGGTCCCCAGCAGGCGCCGGGCCGGGTCGAGCGCGTAGGAGGAGTGCCCCGCCACCCCGGCCGCCACCAGCGGGTGGGCCACCTGCAGCAGGATCGCCGCCGTGCCGCCGAGCAGGACCGCCCGTTCGGCCGTCACCGCCCAGTAGGGCCCCTCGACGGGCGTCACCCCCGGATCGCCCGGGCGCCCGACGGGCGGCGGGGGCGGGAACCCGGCGGTCAGGGGGAGGCGGGGTCGCCCGGGCGCAGCCACGCCGGAACGCTCGCACCCCGGTTGCCGGTGGACAAGCCGGCCGGGACCGACCGGCTCAGCGCACGGCCAACCCGGTGCGGAAGACCCCGCTCGGGTCGTGCTGCTGGGCCAGCGCGGCCAGGCGGCGACGGGTCTCGGGGTCGTAGGTCCGCTCGAGGCGCTGCGGGTCGGTGGCCGCCCCGAAGTTCGGCAGCATGCCGCCGGTCGACCAGGGGCCGAGCGCGGCGACGACCCGGGCCCCGTCGGCCGGGACGGCCGCCGTGGCCGGGCCCACGGGGACCCCGACGGCGAGCAGGCTGTACGCCGCGTCCCGGTGGCAGTACGCGCTGGGCACCTGCGGCGTCCGGGCGACGGCCCCACCCAGTCGACGCAGCTCCACGACGGTCTGCAGGCAGTCGGAGCCGGGTCCGGCCACGTCGAGCAGGGCCGTGACGGCATCGGCGGGGAGGCCGTGCAGCAGGGTGTGGTGCTCCAGGCTCGGCATCGGGTCGACCGGGTCGGCGTGGATGGCGCCGATGGCCGTGTAGGGCATCCGGGCGACGCCACCGAGGACGGGGGTCGCCGCGGCCAGGACCGGGGCCAGGTGGGCCGCCCCGGACGCGTCGTCACCCGTCCAGGCGTACCGGACGGCCACGGTCGTCCGACCGGCCAACGGCTCGGGCACGCCGGGCATCGGGGGGAGCCGCACGAGCGCCACCGACGTCGTCCCCGCCTCGGGCAGGTCCTCGGCCATCCGCCGCCAGGCCTCGAGCACGACCGGCGCGTCCGCCCCGTCGAACCAGACGCACCCGCCGAACAGCTCGGGTTGCGCCACCAGGTCGAACTCCACCGCCGTCACCACGCCCAGCGTCGCCTTGCCGCCGCGCAGACCCCAGAACAGGTCGGCGTTCTCGGTGGCGGTGGCGCGCCGCAGCTCCCCGCGGCCGGTGACGACCTCGATCGCGGTGACCCGGTCCGAGGACACCCCGTAGGTCCGGGCGACCGGTCCCAGGCCCCCGCCGGTGAGCATGCCGGCGACCCCCACCCCCGGCGCCGAGCCGCACAGCGGGGCGAGGCCGTGCGGCGACGAGGCGGCGAGGACCTCGTCCCACACCACGCCCGCACCGACCCGGGCGGACCCCAGTGCCGGGTCGACGGTCACCGTGCCCAGGCCCTCGGTGAGCACGAGCACCGTGCGTTCCCCGACCGGGACACCGGCGTGACCGGTGCGCTGCACCGCGACGGTCCAGCCCTGCCGCCTCGCGAACCGGACCACCTCCACGACGTCGTCGGGACCGGTCACGGCGACGACGGCGGCCGGGCGCACGTCGGCCGCCCGGTTCCACGGTGCGGCGGCCGCGTAACCGGGTTCACCGGGCAGGGCGACCGTCCCGCGCACCCGACGGCGCAGGCCCGCCGGCGAGACCGGGCGCCGGACCCGGGACAGGAAGGGCAGGCGGGCCGCGGCGCGGCCGTCGACGATGGTCATGGCAGGTCCTCTCGGGGGTCCCGGGCTCGTCCCGGGAAGCGGTGCCAGCCTGCGCGGAACCGCTTGCGGCTCCTCAGCGCTGCGCTTGGACCCCGCTTGGCGGACGGCGCGCGACACCGGCGCGCGACCCCCTCAACCCTCCAGCAGGGACCGCGCGCGGCGGGCCACGTCCCCGGCCCCGAGCTGCTCGGCCTCCCGGACGATCCCCGACAGCTGGGCCTCCCGCCGGTCGGCCGGCTCCAGCCGGGCCAGCACCAGCCGGCAGCGGAGGGCGGAGATCCGGCCGCCCTCCCGTCGGCACAGGTCGAGCGCGTCCCGGACCAGGGCCCGGCCCCGCTCCTCGTCACCGAGGGTCAGGTGCAGCTCGCCCAGGGCGAGGTCCACGGGTCCGACGACCCCCACCTGCCCGATCGCCGCCAGCATCCCGGTGAACGGTGCGAGCCGGGCCAGCAGGGTGCTCGCCGCGGACCGGTCGCCCACCTCGGCCGCCGCGTGGGCCAGCAGGACCTGGTGCGCCAGCGTCGTCCACCAGAAGGGGGTCACGACGTCGACGAGCTCGGCGAGCCCGGCCCGCACGGCGTCGAGCTCGCCCCGCTCCTGGGCGGCGACGAGCCGCCACACGGCCCCGTCCCCCAGCCCGGCCGGCAGGTCCGACCGGGCCGCCAGGTCCCCGACGTCCCGGTGGATCGCGGCGCCGATGTAGGCCGTCGTGCCCCCGTCGTACAGCTCGACGGCACGGTGCAGCTCGCTGGCCCGCCGGGCCAGGGCGGACGCCTCGTCGAGCTCGCCGCGCCAGTGCGCCAGCGTCGCGGCCATCCAGCGCAGCTGCACGCGCGTGGCGGGCAGCCGCAGCCGGTCGCCCGCGCGGACCCCGTCGCGCAGGTGGGCCGCGGCCCCGACGGCGTCACCGAGGTTCAGCAGCTCCATCGTCAGCGCGTTGTGCCGCAGCACCTGGTCGTACGGCGACCAGGCATGGTCCAGGGACACCAACCGCTCGAGCAGCCGCACCCGTTCCGCGCTGCTCGCGGCGCACCCGACGAACGTGAGGACACGACCGGTGAGCGCGTCGGCCAGGGCCGCGTCGTCACCGGTGGCCTCCGCGATCTGCACGGCGCGGCGGCTGAGCCCGTCGGGGACGGCCGGATCGGGGTTGTAGCAGTCCCCGACGGCCCGCGCGGCGAGGACCCGCGCCGCCGCCACGGGGTCGGGGTCCACCACGGGTTGCACCGCCTCCAACCGGGCCAGCAGCACCCCGGGGTCACGCCCGTAGACCGACCACGGCCAGGCCCCGCTGCTGCGCAGCAGCCCGGCGGCGAGCCGCCCGATGGTCCGCGCCCGCCCCTCACGGGCGGCACGCTCGAGCGCCGCGCCGACCACCTCGTAGACGGTCTGCCCCCGCCCGGCCCGGGCCAGCGCGAAGACCCGTCTGGTCAGCAGGTCGTCACGTTCGTCCTCGCGCTCGGGGGAACCGGGCAGGCGGTCGAGGGCGGTGAGCGCCTGCTCGAGCCGGCGGGCGGCCGTCTCGGCGTCCCAGCGCTCGTCGGCGTCCGCCGCGGCCCGCCGGCAGGCGTCCACCACCAGGCGGGCGTCCACGAGGGGTTGGGCGGCCACCAGGTGCTCGGCCCAGCGCTGCAGGGCCCCGCCCGGACCGGGGCCCGCCACCCCGCCCAGCGCCTCCGCGAGCAGTCCGTGCAACCGCCGGCGACGCGGGGCCGACAGCTCGGCCAGCACCTGCTCGCGCAGCAGGGGGTGGGCGAAGGCGAAGCTGGCGCCGTCGCGCTCGGCGCTGAGCAGGTGCTCGTCGGCGGCGGCGTCGAGGGCGTCGAGGACGGCGTCGACGTCGGTGCCCAGCGCCCGGGCCAGCACCTCGGGGTCCAGGTCCCCGGCGACCGCTCCCACGCGCAGCACGACCAGCGCCTCCGCGGACAGCGCCGCGAGGCGGCGACCCAGCACGGTGCGGACCGCGGCCGGCACCACCCCCGCCCGCTCGGCCCGCGGCAACCGGGCGTACTCGCAGACGAAGAGCGGGTTGCCCCCGGTCCGCGCGGCCAGGTCCAGCACGTGCTCGCGCGCGACGGGCTCCCCCGCGATCCCGGTGAGCAGCTCGCCGACGGCGTCGACGTCCAGGGGCGGGACCGGCACGGACTGCACGCCCCGGGCCCGCGACAGCGTGCTCAGCAGGACGTCCAGGTCGGGGGAGCTGGTCCCGTCGCGCAGGGTCAGGACGAGCAGGACGGCGGCGTGGCGCAGCTCCCGGGCCAGGTGGGCCAGGCAGCGCAGCGAGACCGGGTCGGCCCACTGGACGTCGTCGACGACGACCGCGACGGGCCCGTCCTCGGCCGCCCGCCGCAGCTCCTGGAGCACGCGCTCGTAGACGGTGAACCGGGCGGCGTCGGCCCCGGCCTCCGGCGGGGGCACGAGCACCGTGTCGGGGTCGCTGCCGAGGCTGCGCAGCACCTGCCGCCACGGCCACCAGGAGGGGACCGACTCCTCCTCCGGGCAGCGCGCCCAGATCTCGCGGCCCCCCGCGGCGAGCAGACGGGCGCCCGCCTCCTCCGCGAGCCGCGTCTTGCCGATGCCCGGCGGTCCGGTGAGCACCAGCCAGCGGGCGCGCCCCTGCCGCACGTCGGCGACGAGACCGGCCAGCACCTCGGTCTCCCCCGCCCGCCCGACCAGGGCCGCGTCGGCATGACCGGGTGCCACGGTGTCGACCGCCCCGGTCACCGCTGCACGAGCGACCTCGGGGGACGCGGGGGCGTTGGCCGTGTCCGCGTCGTCCGCGACCGGGTCGTCGTCGGCCCCGTCGTCGGCCCCGTCGTCGGCCGCCTCACCGTCGCCGAGCACGACGTCGCCCGCACCGGGGCCGGACCGGGCGAGCGGGCCGTCGCTCGCCGGTCCGGGCCAGGAGTCCAGCTCGGGATCCTGGGTGAGCAGCTGGACCTGGAGCTGGCGCAGCTCGGGGCCGGGGTCGATGCCGAGCTCCTCGCCCAGGGCCCGGGCGTGCTCCCGGTGGGCCTCCAGGGCCTCCGCGGTCCGGCCCGAGCGGTGCAGGGCCAGCACGAGCAGCCAGGTCGCACCGTCGGAGAGCGGTCGGTCCAGGACCAGCTGCCGGGCCGCGGTGAGCGCCTCGGTGGTGCGCCCGAGCCCGAGCAGCGCCCGGACCCGCAGCTCGGCGGCCTCCGAGCGTTCCTCGGTCAGCCGGACGGCCCGCGGGACCACCCAGTCCTGCCGGGCCAGGTCCGGCTGGTCGGCCAGCAGCGGACCGCGCCACAGCTGCTCCGCCGCCGTCGCCGCGGCCAGCGCCCCGTGCCAGCCGCGTCCGCGGGCCGCCGCCCGGGCCCGGTCCAGCGCGGAGCGGAACAGGTCCACGTCCACGTCGCCGTCCTCGACCCGCAGCCGGTACCCGGGGGCACGGCGCTCCACGAGCGCGGTCCCCCGCAGCACCCGACGCAGGTTGGAGACGTAGGCCTGGAGGCCGGCCAGGGCCCGCGCCGGCGGGGTCTCGCCCCAGACGGCGGTGAGCAACCGGTCGGTGGAGACCACCTCACCCGGTTCCAGCAGGAGGGCCCCCAGGACCGCCCGCTGCTTGGGCGGGCCGAGGTCCACCCGCCCGCCCCCCACCTCCACCGGGCCCAGGACACCGCACCGGGCCCGGGGGACGAGGGACGTCGACACCCCAGGAACCCTAGGGCTCGATCCGGCCGCGGTCGGTCGATCAGCGGAAGATCCCGTCCGGGTCCACGGAGCGCCGCACGCGGTCGAGGTCGCGACGCTGGGCCGGACTGCGCAGGTCGTCGTGACGACCGGGGTCGGCCAGGTTGAGCGGGCCCGGGCAGGACCACGGGCTCGCCGCGCCCATGACCCGGTCCAGCGCGGCGGGGACCTGACCGGCCGCCGGACCCGCCAGCACGCCGAGCGCGAAGAGGGAGAACGCCGCCCCCCGCCCGAGCACCATGTCCGGCACCCGCGGGGGCCCGGCGAGCGCCCCGCCCATGAGACGCAGCTCGACCGAGGCCAGCGGGGACCCGCTGCCGGGCCCGGCGGCCGCCACGAGGGCGTCGACCGCCTCGGTCGTCAGCTCGCGCAGCCCGGTCCCGCGGTGCGTCGAGGGGGTCGGGTCGGTCGGATCGCCGTGGACGGCGTCCATGGCGGTCCAGGGCAGCTCACCGACGGTGTCGAGCAGCAGCGGCGCCCAGCCGCGGGCGGGGGCGAGGAGCGCGTCGGCGGCGGCGGGGTCACCGGTGTGCGACCAGCGCAGGGCCACGACCGACTTGCCGCGCAACGGCTCCGGCAGCTGGGGCAACGGCGGGAGGTTCTGCAGGGCCACCGAGGTGGCGGCCTCGCGGGGCAGGGTCGGGGCCCACGTCCGCCAGGCCCGCAGCACCGCGCCGGCGCTCTCGCCGGGGTAGAACAGCGTCCCGCCCCGCAGGCGGGTCACCGGCACCAGCCCGACCGTCGCCGACGTCACGACCCCCAGACCGAACTTCCCGCCGCGGAGCGCCTGGAAGAGGGCCCGCTCGTTGCAGGCGTCGGCGGTCCGGAGCCGCCCCTCGCCGGTGACGACCTGCAGGCGCCGGACCTGGTCGGCGGCCCAGCCGTACTGCCGGGAGAGCAGCCCCGTGCCACCCCCGAGGCTGTAACCGACTGCGCCGACCGCGGAGGAGGAGCCGACCAGGGGGGCCAGCCCGTACGCGGCGGCCGCATCCATCACCTCCCGCCACCGCACCCCGGCGCCCACCGTCGCGGTGCGGGCGACGGCGTCGACCCTCACCCCGGTCAGGGCCCGGGTGGAGACGAGCACCGTCCCGCGCAGGTCGGAGTCCAGACCGTGCCCGGTGGCCTGCACGCTCACCCGACGGCCCGTCGCCCGCGCGAAGACGACGGCCGCCGCGACGTCGGCGGGGCGGACGGCCCGGACGACGAGGGCCGGGGCAGCGGTGACCGCCGTCTGGAACCCGGCGACCTCCGCCGTGTAGGCGGGGGTGCCCGGCAGGAGCACCCGGCCCGGGCAGGAGGCGCGCAGCGCACCGAGGGCCGCGGTCGGAGTGGTCGGGTCGGCCGCGGCCGTCCGGGATGCGGCCAGGGCGGGCGACGCGCCCGCCGGCAGCACGCCGGCCCCGAGGCCGGCGAGCGCCAGTCGCAGGACCTGGGCGCGGGAGAGGTGGTTCACGGGAGTTCCTCCGTCGGGTCGGGCTCGGTCATGGCGCTCGGGAGAGCGCCTCGAGACGTCACCGACGGTGCCCGCCGCGGCTTGCGCGGCGCTTGCGGTCGACGTGGTGCGGACTTGCCGGGCAGGTCAGCGCCCCACCCGGCGCGTCCGCCGTCGCGTCACCCGTGCCGTCACACGTCCCGGCGCTTGACCAGGACCGACCCGATCCCCAGGAGGGCCAGCACCCAGACCGCGAAGACCAGCACGCCCTCGCCGGCGGGCAGGTACCCGGACTGCTCGACCAGCGACTGCGCGTTGGTCATGGCGTTGGAGAACCAGTACTCCCGGATGGTGTCCCCGCCCCAGCTCTCGGGCACGAGCATCAGGACGAGGGGGACGACGAAGATCGCCGCGAGGACCGTGCAGATCGCCCCGGCGGTGTTGCGCAGGATCAGCCCGAGCCCCATCCCGGCCAGCGCGCAGCCGACCAGCGAGCCGACCGTCCCGGCGAGGGCGGCCACCACGCCGTCGTCGGTCAGGGAGTGCCCGGCACCGTAGGAGTCGAGGATCGCCTGCCCGCCCAGGAACGCGAGCAGGACCGAGACCGCACCCACGACGGTGACGACGAGGGCGAGCACGATCGCCTTGGCCGCGACGACGGGCAGCCGGGCGGGGGCGATCGCGAACGACGTGCGCACCATGCCGGTCGAGTACTCCCCCGCCACGACGATCACGCCGACCGCGGCGAGGACCAGGGTCGCCATCTGCGCGCCGGCCATGGAGATGGACAGCGTGTCGGGGGCGGGCGCGCCCTCGGGGATGGAGCCGAGCTGCGAGCCCACCCCCCAGGACAGCAGCACCCCGAGCCCGACGACCAGCACCGCCGCGACGGCGGTGGTGAGGGTCAACGACCGGACGCTGGTGAACTTGATCCACTCCGAGCGCAGCAGACCCGCGAAGGTCGTGCGCCGTTGGGTGGGGACGTAGCGGGGCCGGGCGTCCTTCTCGAGCACGCTCATCGGGCCACCTCCTGCAGGGTGCGGGGGTCGGTGGTCGGGCCGGACGCGACGCCGGGGGCCGACCCGGGGGTGGTGGTGCCGTGCGCCGCGTACTCCACGGCGTCGGCGGTCAGCTCCATGAAGGCCTCCTCCAACGAGGCCCGCACGGTGGTCAGCTCGTGCAGCGCGATCCCGGCGGTCAGCGCGCCGTCGCCGATCTGCTCGGCGGTGAGGCCGCGGACGTCGAAGGCGCCCTCCGGGGTGGCCGAGATGGTCCCGCCGGCGGTGTGGACCAGCTCGGTCAGCTGCTCGACCTGCGGGCTGCGGACGGTGACCCCGCGGGGCCGGACCCGGTCGATGAAGGTCTGCACGCCCTCGTCGGCGATGAGGCGGCCCCGGCCGATGACCACGAGGTGCTCGGCGGTCAGCGCCATCTCGCTCATGAGGTGGCTGGAGACGAAGACCGCGCGCCCCTCCCGGGCGAGGCTCTTCATGAGGTTGCGGATCCAGAGGATCCCGTCGGGGTCCAGACCGTTGACGGGCTCGTCGAACATCACGGTCGAGGGGTTGCCCAGCAGGGCGGAGGCGATGCCGAGCCGTTGCCCCATCCCGAGGGAGAACCCGCCCGCCCGCCGCTTGGCGACGTCCTGCAGCCCGACCAGCTCGACGACCTCGGCCACCCGGGACCGGGGGATGCCGGCGGTCGCGGCCATGGCCCGCAGGTGCTTCTCGGCGCTGCGACCGGTGTGCACGGCCTTGGCGTCCAGCAGCGCCCCCAGGGACGAGAGGGGGGCCTCGTGCCGCGCGAACGGCCGGCCGTCGACCAGGACGCTGCCCGCGGTGGGACGGTCCAGGCCGAGGATCATCCGCATCGTCGTCGACTTGCCCGACCCGTTGGGGCCCAGGAACCCGGTGACGATGCCGGGTCGGACGGTGAAGCTGAGGTCGTGCACGGCCACCTTGCGGCCGTACGTCTTGCGCAGGCCCATCGCCTCGATCACGACCGGCTCCTCTCGCTGATGTCTGCCATGACCCCAGCGTGGGTGGGCGCGCGGCCCCCGGTCATCGGCCGCGGGGTGCTCCGTCGGTCATCCCGACGGAGCGACCCGCATCGGCCGAGAGTTCCCTCAGTGGGCGGCGGCGTAGGCCTGCAGGACCTCCGCGGAGATCCGACCGCGGTCGGAGACCTTCAGGCCCTGCTCCTTGGCCCAGGCGCGCACGGCGCCCGTGTCGTTGTCCGAGCCGGCGGGCCGGGCCGCGCGGGGGGCCGGCGCGGGACGACGGGCGGCACCCCGGCCGCCGACCTTGCGGGCGTGCCCCACCCAGTGCCCGAGGGCCTCGCGCAACGCGGTGGCGTGCTCCTCGGAGAGGTCGATCTCGTAATTGACGCCGTCGAGCGCGAACGTGAGGGTCTCGTCCGCGTCACCGCCGTCGATGTCGTCGACGAGAAGGACCTGGACTTTCTGCGCCATGAACAGCACCTTCCACCACGGTCTGAATGTCCGGCGAATCCGCCGACGTGGGGATCGTGACCCAGGAAAGGCTCTCTGTCAAAAAGGCTTCTCGGTCGGACCGGGCGCTTCTTCGCTTTTCGCGACCCGTTCGGAGCGGGTCCGGGCGAGGGCCGCGCGCTCCCGGCGGTCGGCGTGCAGGATCGACCGGACGAGGATGACGAAAAGGACCAGCAACCCCGTCGAGGGGAGGAGAGCGGCGAGGACGTCCACGGGAGCAGTTTACGTCGCCCCGCCCCCGCCCCCGCCGGGGCCGTTCAGCGCTGCTTGACCAACGGGAACAGGATGGTCTCGCGGATTCCCAGACCGGTCAGCGCCATGAGCAGCCGGTCGATCCCCATGCCCATCCCGCCCGAGGGCGGCATCGCGTGCTCCTGGGCGCGCAGGAAGTCCTCGTCGATCCGCATGGCCTCCTCGTCGCCGAGGGCGCCGAGCCGGGCCTGCTCCTCGAAGCGCTCCCGCTGCACCACCGGGTCCACCAGCTCGGAGTACCCCGTCGCCAGCTCGAAGCCCCGCACGTAGAGGTCCCACTTCTCCACGACACCGGGGATGCTGCGGTGCGAACGGGTCAACGGGGACGTCTCCACCGGGAAGTCGCGCACGAACGTGGGGGCGTGCAGGGTCCGGGTCACCAGGTGCTCGAAGAGCTCCTCGACCAGCTTGCCGTGGCCCCAGCGGACCTCGTCGACGGGCATCTCGACGCGGGCGGCGAGCTCGCGCAGGCGAGCCACGGACGTCTGCGGGGTGACCTCCTCCCCGAGCGCCGCCGACAGGGCCGGGTACATGCTGACCGAGTCCCAGGAACCGGAGAGGTCGTACTCGCTGCCGTCGGCGAGCGTCACGACGAGGGACCCGAAGGCCGACCGGGCCGCGTCCTGGACGAGGTCACGGGTCAGGTCGGCGATGGTGTCGTAGTCGCCCCACGCCTCGTAGGCCTCGAGCATCGCGAACTCCGGTGAATGCGTGGAGTCGGCCCCTTCGTTGCGGAAGTTGCGGTTGATCTCGAAGACCCGCTCGATACCGCCGACCACGCAGCGTTTCAGGAACAATTCCGGCGCGATGCGCAGGTAGAGGTCGGTGTCGAAGGCGTTGGAGTGCGTCACGAAAGGACGGGCGGCGGCCCCGCCGTGCAGGGTCTGCAGCATCGGGGTCTCGACCTCGAGGAAACCGCGACCCTCCAGCGTGGCGCGCACCGACCGCATCACCGCCGAACGGGCCCTCACGGTGCTGCGCGCCGATTCCCGCACGATGAGGTCGACGTAACGCTGCCGGACCCGGGATTCCTCGGAGAGTTCCCGGTGCAGGACGGGCAGCGGCCGCAACGCCTTGCTGGCGATCTGGAAGGAGTCGGCCAGGACGGACAGCTCACCGCGCCGGGAGGAGATCACCCGGCCGTGCACGAACACGTGGTCGCCGAGGTCCACGAAGGACTTCCACCGGGCCAGCGCCTCCTCGCCCACGCCGTCGCGCGACAGCATGGCCTGCAGGCGGGTCCCGTCGCCCTCCTGCAGGGTGGCGAAGACGAGTTTCCCGGTGCCGCGCAGGTAGACCACCCGACCGGTGACCCCGACGAGGTCGTCGGTCTCGACCCCGGTCTCCAGCTGCGCCCAGCCCGAACGCACCTCGGCCAGGGAGTGCGTGCGCGGCACCGAGACCGGGTAGGCCTCGATGCCCTCGGCCAGCAGACGGTCGCGCTTGTCGCGCCGCACCCGGACCTGCTCGGGGAGGTCGTCGAACTCCTCCGCCGCCGTCGCGTCGGGGTTCTCGACGGGGTTCTGCGCGGTCGTCAGGTCGGTCGGCTGGTTCTGCTCGGCGTCCACGACGAAAGGTTAACGGCGGGCTCAGGGCCGGCCGACGACCACCGGGGCGTTGTCGATCAGGCGGGTGGGCCCGACCCGCGCGGCCAGCGCGAGCAACGCCTCGCCGCGGAAGTGCTCCGGCACGTCGGCCAACGTCACCGGGTCGACCAGGGCCAGGTAGTCCACCCGGGCGGCCGGTTCGGCCCGCAGGACGTCGCGGGCGGCGCGCCGCACCGCGCTCGGCCCCTCGGGGCCGGCGGCCGACCCGGCCGACAACGCCCGGTTCAGCACCAGCGCGACCTCGCGGTCGAACGGGCTCAGGTAGCGGTTGCGCGAGGACAGCGCCAGTCCGTCGTCCTCGCGGACCGTGGGCACGGCCACCACGTCGACGCCGAGGTCGAGGTCGCGCACCATGCGCCGCACCAGCAGCAGCTGCTGGGCGTCCTTCTGCCCGAAGTAGGCCCGCTCGGGGCGGACCAGGTTCAGCAGTTTCGCCACGACGGTCAGCACCCCGTCGAAGTGCCCGGGCCGGCTGGCCCCCTCCAGCACCTCGCCCAGCGGCCCGGCGCTGACCCGCACCAGCGGGTCGCCGTCGGGGTAGACGACGTCCGGCCCCGGGGCGAACACGACGTCGGCCCCCGCGGCCGCGGCCAGTTCGAGGTCGGCGTCCAGCGTGCGGGGGTAGCGGGCCAGGTCCTCGTTCGGTCCGAACTGCAGGGGGTTCAGGAAGACCGTGAGGACCACCGAGGCGTTGTCCCGGCGGGCCTCGGTGAGCAGGCGGGCGTGCCCGGGGTGCAGCGCGCCCATGGTCATCACGACGGCGACGGGCCCGGGCAGCGCGGCCCGGACCTCGGCCAGCTCGGCCCGGGTGCGCACCAGGCGGGGGTCGGTCACGGGAGTTCTCCTCCGGTCGGGTCGGTCGTCGCGGACGGGGCGGGGGTCGCGGCGGGGGACCGCACCGCGTCCTGCAGGCGTTGCGCCACCTCGGGGGCCAACCGGTCGTCGTCGGCGGCGCGGCGGGCGGCCACGGCGGCCAGGGTGGCGTAGACGAGGGCGGTGTCGGTCCCGGCCCGGGCCTCGAGCACGTCGAGGTGGCGCACCACGGTGCCCACGTCCCCGCGGGCGACGGGGCCGGTCAGCGCGGTCGTCGGGGACGTCAGCGCGTTGTCCAGGGCCGCGCTCAGCAACGGGCGCAGCAGGTCCGGGGCGGCCTCGCCGACCACGGCCCGGGCGGCGTCCAGCGCCTGGGTCACCAGGGTGACGAGGTGGTTCGCCCCGTGGGCGAGGGCCGCGTGGTAGAGCGCCCGGTCGGTCTCGGCCACCGGCACCGGGGTCGCCCCCCACTCCCGGACCAGCGAGTCCGCGACCGGGTGCAGGACCGCCGGGGCGGTGACCGCGACCACGGCCCCGTGCAGGCGTTCGCGGTCCAGGGAGGTCCCGGTGAAGGTCATCGCCGGGTGCAGGGCCAGCGGCAGGGCCCCCCGCTGCGCGGCGGGGGCGAGGACGTCGAGACCGTGCAACCCGCAGGTGTGCACGAGGAGCTGCCCGGCCCGCACGTGCGGGGCGTACCGGGCGACGAGGGGGCCGAGCACGTCGTCGGGGACCGCGAGCAGGACGAGGTCGGCGGCGAACGCCTCCTCCACCTCGATCCAGGGCACGTCGGGCAGCAGCGCGCCGACCCGGTCGGCCCCGGCCCGCGAGCGGGCGGCGACCCCGACGACCCGGTGCCCGCCGGCCCGCAGCGCGGCGCCCAGGACCGGACCGACCCGCCCGGCCCCGACGACGGCCACGTCCAGACGTCCGGCGGAACTCACCCGAGGAAACTACCGGGAACCCCCCACGACGCAGGAACCCCGGTCAGGGCGGACGTCTCCGTCCACCCGACCGGGGTTCCGCGAACGAGCCGTCCGGGATCAGGCCCCGAGGATCGCGGCCTGCTCGACGCGCAGGGCGTCGATCAACCGCCCCCCGGGCAGGATCACGTCGTCGTAGGTCAGGACCTGGTCCTTCGTCACGTCTTTCTTGAGGACGCAGCCCTCGGCGACCCCCATGGGCAGCAGGTTCTGCGCCTTCGTGACGTCGTAGCGCTCGCACACGCCGTAGGAGTCGTACCCGCCGAGGCGGTCGATCTCCTTGCCCGCGGCCAGGTCGGTCTTGGCCGTGGTGACCACCTCGACGGTGACCCGGTCGCTCGGCACGATCGCCGCGTCGGCGAACAGCACCGCGCGGGCCACGGTCAGCGGCACCTCGAAGTGGCACAGGTGGTAGGGCGTGTAGAACGAGTACAGCGGCCCGGTGCCGAGCTTGTACAGGTTCAGGTAGTGCTGCTGCTTGGGGTCGTCGTGCGTCCCCAGGACGTAGACACCGGGGCCGGGCTTGGACCCGACCACGTAGTCCACGACCCCGCCGAGCTCCTTGAGCGCGTCGACGTCGTACAGCTGGGTCAGCTCGTCGACGTGACCGCGGTGGTCGGCCCCGCGCATGCCGCGCTTCTCGACCGAGAACCCGACCGCGTTGGCGACCAGCGCCTGCTCGAAGGAGACCTTCGTGCCGTCGGCGAAACTCGTGACCATGTAGGGGTCCTGCCCCCACTGCCTGGCGAACCCCTCCTGGGTGGTGGGGTTGCGGTACTCGTCCTGCAGGCCCTTGATGTTGCCCGAGACCAGCGGGGTGAGGCCGATGGACTTCACGAACCGCAGCAGGTTCATCTGCACGCCGGGCTGGTCGCCGTCGCAACCGGTGTAGATCACGCCGGCCTTCTCGGCCCGCTTGCGCAGGGCGAGACCGGCGGTGCCGTCGACCTCGGCGTTCAGCAGCACGATGTGCTTGCCCGCCTCGATCGCCCGGATGACGACGTGGGCGCCGTACTCGGTGTTCCCGGTCGCCTCGACGACCGCGTCCACCTGGCCCGCGTCGACGACGGCCTCGTAGGAGGCGGACACGACCGGGGTCCCGGCGGCGATGGCCTTCTCGACGCCGGCGACGTCGTCGGCCTCGACGACGCCGGTCACGCCGGCCTCCTCGAACGCGCGACGGGCCTTGGCGACCGTGCGGTTGGCGATGGCGACGAGCTCCATGCCGGGCACGGAGTTCACGACCTGGTTCACGAACCCGCGACCCATGAACCCGGCGCCGACGAGGGCGACCTTGATCGGGTGCCCGTCGGCCTGACGCTGCTGCAGCGCCTTGTCGACGATGATCACGTGAGGGTCTCCCCCACGGCGCCGTCGGCGAGCAGGGTCCAGCTCGCGTCCTTGTCGCTGATCTCGGCCACGTCGCGGGCCCACGGCAGCGCGAGGTCGGGATCGTTCCAGCGCAGCCCGCGCTCGACACCGGGGGTGTAGGCCTGCGAGACCTGGTAGGTGACCTCGGCCCCGTCGGTCAGGGTCAGGTAACCGTGGGCGAAGTACGGCGGGACGTAGAACGAGCGACGGTTCTCGGCGCTCAGCTCGACGGCGACGTGCTGGAAACGGGTCGGGGACCCGGGCCGCAGGTCGACGATGATGTCCTGGATCGCCCCGCGGGTGCAGCGCACCAGCTTGGCCTCCGGCGCCGGGTCGATCTGGTAATGCATCCCGCGCAGCGTGCCCGCCGCGTGGTTGAAGGAGATGTTGCACTGCTCGACGGCGGGCAGCAGCCCGTGGTCGAGGAACTCCTGGCGGCAGAACGACCGGGCGAAGAACCCGCGGTCGTCGCTGCGCTCCTCCAGCTCGAGGATGGCGACGCCCTCGATGGGCGTGGTGATGAACTTCATCAGGCGATCCCGGTGGTCGGCTTGCTGCTCCAGAACAGGTCGGAGTCGAGCTGTCCCGTCTTGATGAGGTACTCCAGCTGCTTCAACCGCGTGTGGCCGCGACCGGTGAAGGTCTCGGTGTCGAGGTCGATGGCCTTGAACACCTCGACGAGCTGGGTGGCGCCCTTGTCGGCGTCCCAGTCGCAGGCGAAGCCCGGCAGCGTGGAGTGGATCTTGTCGAAGTTCACCTTGTAGCTGCGGTTGTCGCCGTTGGCCTGACCGAAGGTGATCTCGGCCTCGGGCAGCGCGCGGCCGACGGCCTCGGCGATCTCGCGGACGCGGTAGACCTGCTTGGAGTCGCCCACGTTGAAGATCTGGTTGTGCACCAGCTCGCGCGGGGCGTCCAGGACGGCGCGGATCGACTTGGCGATGTCCAGGCCGTGGACCAGCGGGCGCCAGGGCGAACCGTCGGAGGTCATCGCGATCTTGCCGGTGGTGAAGGCCAGACCGGTGAGGTTGTTGAGCACGATGTCGAAACGCTGCCGCGGCGAGGCGCCGTAGGCGGTGGCGTTGCGCATGAACGTCGGCGAGAAGTCGTCGTCGGCCATGGGCGCGAGGTCGCGCTCGACCATCGCCTTGCACTCGGCGTAGGCGGTCTGCGGGTTCACCGCCGAGGTCTCGTCGACGGTGTCCTCGGCCACCCCGTAGACGGAGCAGCTCGACATGTAGACGAAGCGCGAGACGCCGGCCTTCTTGGCCATCTCGGCCAGCCGCACCGACCCCAGGTGGTTCACGGTGTAGGTGACGTCCGGGATCAGTTCCCCGAGCGGGTCGTTGGACAGCTCGGCCATGTGCACGACGGCGTCGGCCCCGGCCAGGTCCTGCTCGGTGATGTGCCGGATGTCCTTGGCCAGCGTCTCCACGGTGGCGGTCACGCCGTTGTAGAGCCAACCGTGCTTGTAGTAGCCGGTGTCCACCCCGAGCACGGAGTGCCCGGACTCGACGAGGGTGGGGGCGAGCAGGCAGCCGAGGTAACCCTCGGTCCCGGTCACGACGATCTTCACGGTGCGTTATCTCCTAGTTTCGACCGGTGAGCAGGCGGGCGCGACGACTCAGTCTTCCCACTTCTTCCACGGCGCCTGGCCGGAGTCCCAGAGCTTGTTCAGCTCGGTCCAGTCACGGAAGGTGTCCATGCCGAGCCAGTAGCCCTCGTGCGAGGACAGGGTGAGCTGGCCGTCGCGCGCGACGCGCTGCAGCGGAGCGGACTCGAGCATGACCTCGGGGTCGTCGTCGAGGTACTTGTCGACGAACTCGCGGTCGAAGACGAAGAACCCGCCGTTGACCCACCCGTCGGCCAGGGTCGGCTTCTCGTTGAACTCCACGACGGCGTCGCCGTCGACGTGCATCTCGCCGTAGCGGCTGGAGGGGTGGACCGCGGTGACGGTCGCCATCCGGTCACCGGCGGCGTGGTCGGCCAGCGTCTTCGCGATGTCGACGTCGCCGATCCCGTCGCCGTAGGTGAGGCAGAACGTGTCGGCGTCGAGGTGCTGGGAGACGCGCTTGATCCGGGCCGCGGTCGCGGTGGTCAGCCCGGTCTCGACGAAGGTGATCTCCCAGTCCTCCTGCACCCCGGAGGTGTGGAAGGTGGGGGCCTCGTGCGAGGAGGGGTTGAGGGTGAAGTCGCCGGCGTTGATCCGGTAGTCCAGGAAGTACCGCTTGATCATGTCGCTCTTGTAACCGAGGCAGAGCACGAACTTCCGGAACCCGTAGCTGCTGTAGAGCTTCATGATGTGCCACACGATGGGACGGCCACCGATGTCGACGAGCGGCTTGGGCAGCTTCTCGCTCGCCTCGCGGAGCCGGGTCCCCATGCCCCCGCAGAGGATGACGACCGGGATCTCGGACACGGGCGTGGATGCGCTCATCTGTTGGCTTCCCTCACTCAGACGTTGGTGCGACCGTCGGCTCGTGGGGGTCGGCCGGCTGCGGACGGAAACTCCCCCGGTGGCGTGTGGACCCCCCACGAATCGACGCCACCGTTCCCGTCGTGCTGCGACCGCGAGGCTACTACAGGCAACTCGTCACTGACTGTGAACGTAGCCCGTTAGGGGGCCCCTTCCACGGGAAACTCACATTTGGTGACGGATCTTTTGCAGCAGGTCACGCAGCGCTTCCATGGACGACTCCCACGAGAACGTGGCGGTCCGTTCCCGGGCCGCCGCACCCAGTTCCCGGGCCGTCGCCGGGTCGGTCAGCAGCCCGGCCAGGGCGGTCGCGAACGCCTCGGCCCCGTCCGCGACGCGGACCACGTCGCGGTGCTCCTCCAGCCCCTCCAGCCCGAGGCTCGTGGTCACCACGGCCCGGCCGCGGGTCATGGCCTCGACCAGCTTGATCTTCGTCCCGCCCCCGGAGAGCAGCGGGACCACGCAGACGTCGGCCGCGGCGTAGTAGGGGTCCAGCGAATCCACGTCGGAGGCGAACTCCGCCCCCTCCGGTTCCCCCGCGGGCCGGGGGTGGCTCCCGGCCAGACCACGCCCGACGGCCGTGAACCGGGCCTGCGGCGCCGCGACCCGCACCCTGGGCCAGACCTCGTCGAGGAACCAGCGCAGGGCGGCCTTGTTGGGGCCGTAGTCCATCGCGCCGACGAAGATCGCGCGCCCCTCGCCCGGCGCCGGCGGCGCGGGCTGCTCGGGCACGACGACGCCGTTGGGTACGAACGTGCTCGGGACACCCGCCTCCCGCAGGACCTCCTGGTCGAGGCGGCTGCACGCGGTGACGTGCACGGCCCGGCGCGCGGCCGACAGCTCGAACCGGGCGAACCGCGCGACCTCGGGGGCGAGCAGGCGCCCGAGGAGGCCGTGCTCGGTGCGCAGCCGCCGTCGCAGCAGGTCGGCCTCGATGTTGTGCAGGTCGAGCACGTCGATCCGCACGTCGGCCGGGACGTTGACCGCCATCTGCGGGAAGTCGACGTGCAGGACGTCGAGACCACGGACCTCGGCGGAGAGCAGGGCGGCGATCTCCGGGGAGTACCACTTGCCAGCGAAGACCGAGGACCGCAGGACCGCACCCGGGGTGGGCCGCGGGGCGTCGATCTCGTGCACCTGCACGTGCGGCGGGAGGTCCTCGCGCCAGGTGGGCCAGCGGTCGAACCCGACCACGTGCACCTCGTCGAACACCGCGGCGTAGGCGTCGAGGGCCGCGCGCGAGCGCTGCCGCCCGCCCGAGTCGGCCCGTGCCGGGAGCTGCTTGAGCAGCACCCAGGCGCGGGCGCGGCCACCGGTCGGACGCCCGTCCGGCCCACCTCCCGTCCGGGGGCCGGGGGCGGTCGCGGGGTCGGTCGTCTGGTCGGCCACGGGCCCTAGTCTCCCCCAGCCGGGGCCTCCTACCGGCCCCCCGACCCCGTCGCTCACCCCATCGGGGGCTCATCCCCGGCCCCGTCGCCTCGTTACCCTGAGTTCGTGCCTGCCGATCCCGAACTGCCCTACGACGTCGAACTCGTGCTCGTGAGCTACAAGAGCGCCCACCAGATCGGCCCGCTGCTCGACGGCCTCCCCGAACAGCTCCGGGTGGTCGTCGTGGACAACGCCGGCGACGCCGACGGGGTGCGTGCGGTCGTCGAGGCCCGCCCCCGGGGGCGCTACGTCGACTCCGGCGGGGGCAAGGGTTTCGCGAAGGCCGCGAACCTCGGGGCCCGCACCAGCGACGCGGAGTTCGTCGTGTTCGGCAACCCCGACAGCCGCCCCACCTGGGACACGTTCGCGCAGCTGCTCGCCGACGTCGCCGGGGACGAGACCTGCGCGGCCAGCGCGGCGACCATGGTCGGCACCGACGGGCAGGTGGAGCTGGGGGTCGGCGGGTGGGAACCCACCGTGCTGCGTTCCCTGGTCCACTCGGCCGGTCTGCACAAGCTGTTCCCGCGCGCCGGGCTGTACGCCCGCCCCCGCCCGCACGAGCAGCTCGCCGTCGACTGGACCACCGGCGCCTGCATGGCGGTGCGCCGCAGTCGATTCCTCGAGCTCGGCGGGTTCGACGAACAGTTCTACGTCTACAACGAGGACATGGCCTTCGGTCGGGCCGCGCGTCGCGCGGGCCTGCACGAGAAGTTGCGCACCGACGTCCTCGTCCCGCACTCCGCGGGGGGTTCCGGCGCCCCGTCGTTGGAGATGCTGCGGCTGCGCGGCGCGTCGATGTCGAAGTACCTCTCCCGGCACCACCCTCCGCTGGCCCACCGGTTGCTGACCACGGCGTTGGCCAGCGGGTACGCGGTGCGGACCGCGCAGCGCAAGGTCCTGCGCCAGGACGACCTGGCCGCCCAGCACTGGGCCTACGTCAAGGGCGTCACCACCGGGCGGGCCAGCGTCGCCGGGCGCGAGGTCGTCCGCCCGGACTGACCGTGTCCGGGCTGGTGGTGGCCCCGCAAGCACAGAACGCCCCGCCCGGGGTTCCGGGCGGGGCGTTCTGCGTGCTGCCGGTCGGCCGTCGGGCCGGGTCAGCGGGCGGGCTTGTCCCAGCGCAGCACGCGGTCGCCGCGCAGGCACCGGCGCATCCCGCCGAAGGCCACGATCTGCAGGTAGAGGACCTGGGCTGCGATCCGGCCGGGCAGCGGCACCGGTCGGTCGTGCTGCTGGGCGACGAGCGCGGCGCCGGCCACCGCGTGCCCGGCCAGGAACAGACGGGCGGTGCGGCTGCGCCGGGCCGAGGCCAGCGCGACCCCGAGCAGCGCGGCGTGGCTGAGCGGCCCGACGGTCGAGCGCCAGAGCTTGTGCCCCCACACCTGCGTGGCCACGGCCCGCCGGCGGGAGTCGAGGACCGAGGCCGGACCGAGCATGGCCCGCTTGCGCCACATGACCCAGAGACCGCCACCCAGCACCCGGGTGCGTCGCTCCCAGGACAGCTTGAGGCTGCCGATGGTCTCCTCGCGCATCTGCGCGCGCGGCTCGTACCCGACGTGCCAGCCCCGCTCCATGAGGTCCAGGGCGATCCAGAAGTCGTCGTTGGAGATGTCGGTGGGGATCGGTTCGTAGGCGGAGCGACGGATCGCGAACAGCCCGCCGTCCAGACCGAGCGTGGTCCCCAGCCGGGCCTCGTTGCGCTTGATCCAGCTCTCGAAGCGCCAGTAGGCGAGTTCACCCCCGGTGCCCTCGAGCTTCTCGCCCGCGACCGCCCCGTTGTGCTCGGGCAGCAGCGCGGAGACGAGGTAGCCGATCGCGTCGTACTCCAGCTCGGAGTTCGCGTCGGAGATGACGACCAGCTCGTGGCTCGCCGCGGCCATGCCCTTGTTGAGCGCCTGCGACTTGCCGTGCCGTTCGGTGAGGTGCAGGACGCGTGCCCCGGCGGCCTCGGCCACCCGGGCGGTCTCGGCGTCCCCGTCGGCGACGACGAGGGTCTCGACCTCGCCCTGGTAGCCGTTCTTGGCGATGTTGTCGATCTTGTCGGCGATGACCCCGGCCTCGAGGTAGGCCGGCACGAGGACGGTCACCGGCGGCCAGGCGGCCGGGACGGCCACCGGGGCCGGGCGGCGGCGGCGGGCCACCGCGTCGAGGGCGAGGGGGTAGATGACGTGACCGACGGCGGCGGAGACCCCCAGCGCCAGCGCGAGAGCCGTTCGACGACCTGACATGTGAGACAACCCCCGCCGAATCGGCCCCCGGTACTCGTCGATCGACGCGCACCCCGGCCCCCCCAGGCCGGTGGCAGCAAACTAGCCGCCCCAGCAGCCCGTTGCGACCCGTCGACCCAGAGTTTTAGGCAATCACGGGGTTCTTCACCGAAGTTCCTCAGGAGAATGACGCGGAGTTGTGAGATCACTACTCTCAGTTCGTGATTGACTCCATGTGACGAACGCCTCATGTCTCACCCCGGTTCTCACCTCTCGTGTTGGATCTGTCACTCAAAGTAAGAAGCCCGGGCGGTCCCGATCCGTGGATCGGAACCGCCCGGGTTCGTGGGGGGAGTGGGATCAGAACAGGTCGCGGTACTTCGCGGCCGCGTTCGGCTGGCGGGTGCCCGAGGTGAGCAGCCAGCGGCGGTTGTCCTTGTCGACGTTGAACTGCACCTCGTAGAGCAGCTTGCCCGCGCCGGTGCCGCCGTTGGCCTCGAAGAAGTCGTGCATGCCCTGGACGAAGGCCGGGGAGTCACCCGCGTCGGCGTTGCCGGACCACTCCGACACCGACAGGGGCAGCCCGACCGACTTCGCGAACTCCAGGTGCTTGGCCAGGCCCTTCGGCGCGCCCCAGGCGTCGGTCTGCTGCGCCGCCGAGTCGAACTGCCCCTGCGTCGCGACGTAGGGGTACTGGTTGTAGTAGTCGACCCCCATGACGTCGACGTAGGCCGCACCCGGGAAGCTCAGCCGCCAGTCGAAGCCGGTCGAGACCGACTCGCGGTTGACGTTGAAGACCATCTTGGCCGCGGGGAAGATCTCCTTCTGCAGCGCGCGGTACCGCTTCCAGCTGCTCACGAAGTCGCGGTAGTTGTTCTTGTCGACCGACCAGGGGTACCAGTTGCCGTTCATCTCGTGGGCGAAGCGGATGTACACGGTCCCGCTCTTGCCCGCCCGCAGGTCGCGCAGCTTGGTCAGCGACTGCCGCCACCGGGCGTCGTAGGCGCCGTTCGCGCCGGCCGCCCAGGACTCGCCGGGGCCGATGCCGCCGACGGCGACGTCCAGGTCCTTGTTCCAGTTGCCGTACTCGCCGCTGGAGTTCAGCTGCCAGAAATTGGCCGCCGCGGTGTTGTTGTCCGACCAGGTGGAGGAGACGGTGACCTCCGAGCCGCGCCAACGGCCGAAGTCGCCGTTGGTCACGCCGGTGCCCGAGGCGCCGGACTTCCAGGGCCCGGCGGTCGAGGCCGGCGGGGTGCTGGGCGCCGGGGTGGGCGTCGGGGTCGGGGTGGTGGTCGGGATGGTCGGCGTCGGGTTGGTGGGACGCGGCGTGGGGGTCACGACCCCGGTGTTGCTGGTCACGGAGCGGACCAGGATGCCGGCCGCCTTGGCGGAGTCCTTGGTGGCGCTGAACCCGAGGTCGAGACGACCGTCGGTCACCGACACCCGGAAGGTGCGGTCGACGGCCACGTTCTTGCCGGCCACGGCGACGAGGTCCAGGTTCGAGACGACCGCACGGCCCTCGGCGGTGACGCTGAAGACGCGGGTGGACGGGGTGGAGTACCAGGTCTCGGCCTGCTTCAGGGTGACGTCGTAGTCACCGTTGGGGACGGCCGCGCTCCAGGAGCGGACCCCCCAGCGCTCGGTCTGGTAGAGCCGGTCGTCCGAGGTGCCCTTGATGTCGGCGCTGGTGGTGCGGTCGACCTGGGTCCCGCCCACGAAGGCGGAGCTGGGGGACCAGGTGTTGCCCGCGGAGTCCTTGACGGCCGAGGCCGCGGTGGTGACCCGCAGCACGGTTCCGGCCGCGTCGGCCTCGGCGGCGGTGACGGTGGTGAGACCACCGGCCAGCGTCGCGGCGGCAGCCGTGGACAGCAGAACCTTGGGGAGGGTGCGCATCGGGTGGATCGACCTCGCTGACTCGTCAGTGGCGGGTCGCGGATCGACCGGCGCCGGCTGGGGTGCGTTCGGGGTGACACCACTGACTTCGGGCTCCGGGGCGGAGACCTTGAGGAAAAAGTTCGTCGAAACCTGTAACGCCCGGTGGGTCGGCAACGATCACGCGCCCTCACCGGAGGAGCCCCGTGCTCCGATCGGGTGGACCTGACCCGAGGCCGCCGACGGCGACCCCGCCCCGACCCCACCGCGGCGCGGGGCGGCCCCCCGGCCCGTCCCGGACGCGACAGGGCCACCCGGGTGACGCGTCGGGACGGTTCCGCCGACCGGCCCCGACCCGACCCCGGTCCGGCGCGCGCGACGGGCGGCCGGGATCTCCCACCGTCACGGCAGATCACGGTCCGTCGCCCCCGGGGACCTCGCGACGATGCTGAGAGAGAACTGCGAAGCGCGTCGACGCCGTCGGTGGCCGGGGTAGATTTGCGCGGCACCGGGGAACTCACGGTGCTGTCGATGGAACGGACAGTGGTGCTTTGACTGAGGGAGATCGCGGGCCGGCCTGGCGCCGGGTCCTCTGGAACATCACCGACCAGGGCGTCTCCAGCCTCAACAACTTCCTGCTGCAGTTCATGGTCGCCCACGCGGTCGCCCCGGACCACTTCGGCGCCTTCGCCATCGCCTTCGCGGTGTACTCCGTCGTGGTGGGCCTCTGCCGGGCCCTGGCGACGACCCCGCTGGCCATCCGCTTCGCCGACACCACCGACGAGGAGTTCCGCGTCGCCGCCCGGGCCGGCACCGGGGCGGCCGGCGCCCTCGGCCTCTCGGTGGGCGTGGTGCTCGCCGGACTCGGTGGCGCGATGTACGCGCTCGCCGACAGCCGGGACTCCAGTCTCGGTCTGACCGGGACCGGGCTCCTCGCCCTCGCCGTGGTCATCCCCGGCCTCCTCCTGCAGGACGCCTGGCGGCAGGTGCTGCTGGCCCGACGTCGTCCCGCGGCCTCCGCGGGCGTGAACGTGGTGTGGACCGCGATCCAGACCGCGGCCGTGGTGGTCCTGCTCCTGCAGGGCGCCGACTCCGCGATCCCGTTCATCCTCGCCTGGGGCGGTTCGGCCTTCCTCGCCTCGCTGCTCGGCGTGAAGCTGCTGCGCGGGTGGCCGCGCCTGCGCAGCGTGCCGGGCTGGATCCGCGAGCAGTGGAGCCTCACCCGCTACCTGCTGCCCGAGTTCGCCGTCCTGCAGGGCGGGGCGCAGCTCTCGGTCTTCGTGGTCTCGCTGGTCACCGCCTCGACGCTGGCGGCGGGTTCGCTGCGCGGGGCGAACCTGCTGATGTCGCCGATCATGATCCTCTCGACCAGCTTGCTCAGCTTCGTCGTGCCCGAGCTCGCCAAGCGGCGCAGCCACATGGGCGTGAAGGCGTGGCGACGCGCGGCCTGGCTGGTCTCCCTCGCGGTCAGCTGCACCGGGACGGTCTGGGGCGTCGTCTTCCTGCTGCTGCCGGACTCCTTCGGCCAGGCCCTGCTCAACGAGACCTGGGACGGCACGCGCGACGTGCTGCTGCCGATCGTCGTGGCCCAGGCCGGCTCCGCCGCCGCGGTCGGGTTCGCGAGCGTCCTCTACGCCATGGATCGCGCCCCGGTCACCCTGCGCATCCACATCGTCTACGCAATCCTGCTCGTCGTCCTCACCACCGGCGGCGCCTTCTGGGACGGCGCCCACGGCACCGCGGTCGGCAGCGCCATCGCCTTCTGGGCGGTCATCCCGTTGTGGATCGTCGCCGTCCGGCGCGAGTCGACCCGGGTGGTCGCGAACCGCGAGCGGGAGGCCGCCGCGGCCACCGCCGCGCCCTGATCCCGCGCCCATCCGGCGTCCTTCCCGCGGGACCCCCTCGCACCGACCCCCGTCACCGCACCGCGGTGCGGGGGTCGTCCCGTTACCGCAGGCCGGCCCCTCCCAGCGGCCCCTTCCCCTCCCCACGTCCCTCCCCGTGATCAAGGAATTGTCGGCCGGTCGGTTCTCGTCGGGACCGCGCGACCGGGCGGAGATTCCTTGATCACGGCAGGTGGGTCCGGGCCGGCGGGTGGGTCCGGGCCGGCGGGTGGGTCCGGACCGGCGGGTGGGTCCGGGCCGGCGGGTGGGCCCGGGCCGGCAGGTCGATCGGCAGGTCGGTCGGCGGTCGCACGGGGGACGGGAACGACGACGGCGCCCCCTCCGAGGACGGAGGGGGCGCCGTGGGACGCGGGTGGGATCAGCCCTGGTGCAGCTGTTCCGTACGACCGCGCGCGTTCTCGGAGCGGCTGTGCGCACCGGTCGGGCGGGGTTCGGCGCTGCGGACCTCGCCGCTGGAGCCGGAGGGGTCCCGCACGACGACCTGGGCGACGACGGCCGGGGCCGCGATGGACAGCTGCGCCATCGTCGTGCTGACCGTCTGGGCGCGGGGATCGGCCTCGACCTGGACCAGCACCGCGTCGACCTCGCCCGCGACGGCGAACGCGACCGGGCTGGAGGTCACCGCCCCGCCCACGAAGATGACCAGGTGACCGGCCTCGACGAGCTGCCGGATGCCGGCGCCGACGACGTGGGGCTGCAGCGAACGGGCGTCCAGGGGCAGCACGCCGACGATGGCACCGCCGCCGATGACCCAGGGCCGGACCTCCTCGTTCCAGCGACCCTCGGGCAGGGCCACCGAACGGCGGGAGGAGACGGGGGCGCCGAGGGCGGCCAACCGGCTGCCGGCCTCGTCGGCGTCGACCAGCACCACGCGCCGACCGGCACGGGCGGCGGAGGCCGCCAGCCCGGTGGCCAGGGCGCCCGCACTGCCGCTGGTCGCGGTGACCAGCACGCTGGCCACCTCCAGCCGGGGGGTACGCAGGTGCCCGAGGTGCTGCAGACCGACCAGCACGACCCCGGCGCTGCGGCTGGCGGCGCTCAGCGGGTCGGACAACGAACGACCCGAGGGCAGCGAGGACCAGCGGGCGAGCTCGGCGACCCCGGTCAGCGGGGCCGCGGTCACCCGCTGCTTGAGGTGGGCGCCCCAGACGACCGCGCCGCCGGCCAGCAGCAGCCCGACCAGGCCGCCGACGACGGCGATCTGCCACGGGTAGGGCGCGGAGGCCGCGGTGGGCGGGTCGGCGAGGTCGATGCTGGCGACGCCGGAGCCGTAGGTCACGGCCGAGAGGTTGATGCTCGCCCGGGCGTCAACGGTGTCGACGGCGGCCAGCGCCGCCGCGACCCGGGCGTCGACGGTCGCCTGGGCGGTGGTCTGGTACGCCGTCGCGATGGCGTTCGCGGTCTGCGCGGCGTCGGCGGCCGTGGTCCCGGTGGCGGTGACGGTGATCTGGTTCGTCTCGGTCGAGGCGGTGATCGTCAGCAGGTCCTTGAGGTCCTCGCGGGCGTCGACCGGCACGGCCGGGTCGGCGGTCGCGGCCTGCGCGGCCTCGAGCACGACGCTGGACTGCACGACCGCGGCCTGCAGCGCCGCCCACTGGGTGGAGTCACCCAGCTGCGCGGAGTTCCCCCCGTTGCTGGCGGCGGACGGGTCGAACGGCCGGTCCTTGCTGAGGGTGATCGTCGCGGTGGCCGAGTAGGTCGGGGTGAGCAGCTGCCCGGCGGCGAACCAGCCGAGGACGGCCATGACGATCCCGACCGCCAGCACCGTCCACTTGTGCCGGAGGACCGCCCCCCAGGCGCTGACCCCATTGCGTTGCGCGGATACTTCCGGTGTCGCCGCCACGAATCTCCTCCTGATCGGCCGGTGTTCCCGGCGGGCGGCGCTTCGCCACCGTTCTGCGCCGTCATCCTTCCATCGCCGTCGCGCCGCGTACCGTGCTTGCACCCGGCCGGCCCAGACCGCCACCCCCGTGGAGCAACGACGCGTTGGGCCGGACGTGTGGTGCGGTCGTCCACCGCCCCCCGACGGCCCTACGACCCACGATGACGCCCCCCGACGCATCCCGGCGCGCCTACCATGACACAGGAAGGTCCGTCCGTCCGACCGACCGTGACCGTTCTTACGGCCCTGTCCCGGGCCTTCACCCGATCTCCATGAACCGCCGCGAGGAGCTGTTGTGACGCCTGCCGCACCATCTGCGACGACGCCCGACGAGGCCCCCGCGAAGTCGCGGATGCTCCTGGCCGCGGCCAGCAACTCCATCGCCGACCGGCGCGTCATGGCCGTCGTCACGATCTGTTTGATCTCGGTCACGTTCCTGCAGCGATTCGTCGTGCCGCTCGGGCCGTTGTTGTCGCTGTCGGTCCCGATCGTGCTGCTCGGACTCGCCTACCTGCTGTACCAGGGCGACGCGGTGGAGAATCCGGCCGCGACCCGCTGGTTCCTCGTCGCGGTCGCGGTCTGTTCTCTCGCAGCGGGTCTCGCGCTCCTGCTGAACCGCTCCGGCAGCCTGACGTCGCTGCTGTACCTGCCGGTGATCTGGGTCGCCTTCGCGATCCGGCTGCACCCGGAACGGTGGCACCTCTACCCGCGCGTGCTGCGCCGGTTCGAGTCCCTCATGGTCTTCTTCGGCGCCCTGGGGATCCTGCAGACCCTGACCCAGGCCCTCGGCGTCTGGACCTACCAGGACTACGTGCTCTCGGTCGTCCCGGAGAACTTCCTGTTCACCGGTTACAACACGTCGTACCCGGTCGAGTACGGATCGCCGATCATCAAGGCGAACGGGTTCTTCTTCAACGAGCCCTCGATCTTCGCGCAGTTCCTCGCGGTCGCCCTGCTCAGCGTGCTGGTCCGCCGGGGCGGCGTCGTGCGCGGCCTGGTCCTGGCCGCGGCGCTGGCCTGCACCATCTCGGGGACGGGCCTGCTGTTCGCCGTCTTCGGGATGGGCGTGCTGGCGCTGCGCCGGGGCGGGCTGTGGACGCTGCGCATCGTCGTCGCGGCCGTCGTCGTCGGCGTCGCGGTGCTGCTGTCGCCGTTCGGTCAGATCTTCCTGAAGCGCTCCACCGAGACGTCGTCGACGAACTCCAGCGGCAACCTGCGCTTCGTCCTGCCCTACGAGGAGATCGGCCGGATCTGGTCGGAGCAGCCCGTGACGATGCTGCTCGGCAAGGGGGCGGGGTTCGCCGACGCCCTGGCCAACCAGATCCTCGAGCTGACGAAACTGCCCATCAACTTCTCCGGGGTCGCGAAACTCGTCCTCGAGTACGGGATCCCCGCGGCCGTGCTGTTCTGCGTCTTCGTGGCCCTCGTCTGGGTGCGCCGCTGCCCCTCGCCGACGCTCGGCTGGTCGGCGGTCTTCGGCAGCGCCCTGCTGACCGGCAGCCTCCTGCAGCCGCAGGTGCTCTACGTCTTCGTGCCGCTCATCTCGATGTTCATCGGCCACCGCTTCGAGCAGGTGCTCGACGACGAGCGGCGCGAGGCGATGCGGGCGGCGCCGACCGCCCCCGTGGACGCGGGGGCGGCGGCGACCGGGGTCACCGTCACCCCCGCCTCGCCCAACGGCGTCGACCCGGGACGCTCCCGGGCCCGCTGAGCAGCGTCAGGCGTCCGTGGGCGCGGCGTCGCCGCCGGGCCCGAAGCGCTCCCGGAAGGCGGCCGCGCCGCGCGGGGCGTCGCTCAGGGTCATGCCCACCCCGCCGTCCGGGACGTCGAAGTAGGCCTGGTAGCGGACCGGGTTGCCGGCGATGACGTCGGCCATCTGGTCGATGAACTCGGGGCTGTCGCCGCCGCCCTGGGTGTCGCCCTCGGCGACCATCGCCCATTCCGGGAAGCTCAGCGGCTTGTTGCGCTCGGCGGCGAAGCGCACCACCTCGGCGACGCTGTTCATCTTCTCGCCCTTGGCCTGCCACCGGGCGTCCGGGTCGATCGGCGCGATGTAGGAGTCGTAGACGTCGACCCCGATGATGTCGACGTACTCGTCGCCGGGGTAGAGCTCGGAGATGTCGACGGAGTTCTGCGGCCCCTCGGCGATGCAGAAGTCGATCTCGAAGTCGGAGCCGGGCACCTCGACGGCCCGCACGATCCGGCGGAAGTAGGCCTTCCAGGCCTCCCGCTGCTCCTCGGACTCCCCCACGTAGTGGTTCTCGTACCAGGTGCCGTTCATCTCCCAGCCGAGGCGCAGGATCGAGGAGCCGAGCCCCAGCGAGACCAGGTTCTCGCCCAGGTCCACCCAGTAGGAGTCGTACTCGCCCGCGGCGCCGCGCTCGCGCCAGTCGTCGTCGGGGTCCTCGGGGGCCAGGTGCACCGCGATGCTGAGCTTGCGGCTGTCCGGGGCCTCCCGGACCCACGCGCCCCAGTCCTGCCCCTCGGGGGCGTCGTTGGCGAACCACGGGTGGGTCAGGTCGTGCCAGTCGGTCTGGGAGGTGAAGACCACCCCGACCGCGACGGGCTGGGAGACGAAGTCGCCGAACTGCTCCAGGTCGACCACGTCGTGGCTGCGGTAGGTCCCGATCCACTTGCTGTCCAGGTCCACGGCGTCGGCGGGCTCGCGAGGGGCCCACTCCCCCGTCGACCCGGTCGCCCCCGGACCCGTGGACGGGGAGGCCGTCGGCCGTCCGTCGCGGTCGGAGGCCCACCAGGCCACCCCGGCACCGCCCGCCACCACCGCTGCGCCGGCACCGATCAGCCAGCGCCGGCCCGGGCCGCGGGGCCGCCGCGGCGGCTCGGGCGCCGGCTGCGCCTGGGCGCTCTGAGTCGTGTCCACCACCGGGTCGTCCTCCCCTGTCATCACGTCGTCGACCGGTCCACCCCCGCGGAGCCGACGGGCCCCAGCGTAGGCCGGTTCCCCGAAACCCTCTCGCCGCGTCAGGGTCCGGTCACCCCGACGGACGACCGGTCGGACCGATCGGTTCCCAGGGTGCGCCCCGGGCGCTGAGAGGTCCCTGAGCCGCGCCTCGCCGAGGCGTCGGTCCGGGCAGGCCCTAAGGTCCGTGACGTGGGACGTTTCGACAACGTCGCGGCGCTCGCGGCCCCGGCCGCCGGTGCCGTCGCCGTCGACCTCGGCTGCGGCAGCGGTCGCAGCACGCGCGCCCTCCTGGCGGCCGGCGCCGGGACCGTGCACGCGGTCGACGCGGGTTCGGTCCTCGACGACGACCTGCTCCTGGACCCCCGGGTGCGGGCGCACATCTCCCCGCTGGAGTCGCTCCCCCTGGCCGACGGCGGCGCCGACGTCGCCGTCTCGGTCAACGTGCTGGAGCACCTCGACGACGACGGGGTGGACGCGCACCTGGGCGAGATGCACCGCGTGCTGCGCCCGGGCGGGGTCGCGGTCCTGACCCATTCCGACTGGGACACCGCGTTGTTCACCGCCGGGGACGACAGCCTGACCCGCGAGCTGCTGGACCGGTTCGTCGCCGCGCCGCCGCAGGCGGGGGTCCGGGTCGACGGGTTCGCCGGCCGCAAGCTGCTGCGGCACGCGGCCCGCAGCGCCTTCCGCCTCGAGGCCGTGCACTCCTGGGCCGACCCGCACCGGCGCTTCGACGAGGGCTCGGTGGCCTGGAAGGTCGCGACCGGCATCCTCGCCGCCGTCCGCGACGACACCCGTCTGGCCGCGCGGGCCGCCGGGTGGGTCGAGGACCTGCGTTCGGCCGCCCAGGCCGGGGAATTCCTCTTCGCGGTCACCGACGTCGCCCTCGTGCTGCGCCGGGAACCGGACGGGGACGAGGGGCGTTGATCGGGCCGTGGCGAACCTCATGGGCAAACTGACGTCGTTCCTCAACTCCCCGAAGGGCCAGAAGGTGGCCGGTCAGGTCACCCGCAAGGCCCAGCAGATGGCCAGCGACCCCAACACCCGGCGCAAGATCGACTCCGGTCTCGCCCAGGTGCAGAAGCGGTTCAAGAAGAACCCGCCGCGCTGACCGTCAGTCCCGCTGCGCCCCGTCCCCGGGCGGGGCGGGCGCGACGCTCGGCCGGTGGGGCGACCGCATCCAGCGCTCCGGTCCCGCCGCGGCCCGGGCCGCCCGCGACCGGCGCCCCTGCTCCTCCAGCAGCGCGGCGGCCACCTGCGCGTCGAGGTGGTCCACCCGCGGGGTGACGGGACCCGGGGTCGAGTGCAGCAGGAAGCTCGCCAGGCCCAGCCGGCGCTGCACCGGCCCCTGCCGCAGCCCCAGCGACTGCGTGCGCTCGTTCGGGACCACGACGAGGGACCGCACGAGCCGACCGCTGCGGGCCAGCAGGGCCCCGTCGGTCACGAGGAACCCGTGGCGCCGCCAGGCGACCGGGTCCAGCCACCGGGCCGGGCGCGGGGCGGGGGTGAACCCGCCGTCGGTGCCGGTCCCGTGCAACCCGGCCCGCAGCACGTCCGCCGAGCGCCGCTGCTCTCCCGACGCGGGAGCCGAGGCGTCCACCGCCGCCCCCGACTCGGGCACGACCTCGTGGAGACCGATGCCCGGCAGGACGACCGCCAGCACCCGGCCGAGGTCCTCGGTCGTGCCGACCGGCAGGAGCACCGTCCCGCGGGTGCCCTCCTCCCCCGAGGACCCGGAACCGGCGTAACCGGCCACGTTCACCGACACCGTCCACCACCCCGCCCGTCGCCAGAGCAGCGGCTGGGAGATCCGCAGCGCCTGCACCCGCCCCGGCGGGACGGTCTGCGCGCGCTGGGTGAGCAGCCCGTGGCGCAGCCGCAGCCCGTCGGGCGACTCCGCGACGGAGAAACCGAAACCGTTCGAGAACCGCTGCCACACCACGGACACCAGGCCGATCGCCGGGGCGGCGATCCCGGTCAGCGGCGCGAGGCTGCGGGTCCACACCACCGCGACGACGGCCCCGGCCACGACCAGGAGGGCCAGCAGGGTCCACCCGCTGGCCAGGGTCGAGGCCACCAGCCGACCCGGCGGGACCTCGGCCACGGCGCGCTGCGGGGCCTCCGGGACCTCCTGCCCGGCCTCGACGCGCACCCCCGCCGCAGCGGCCAGCAACGCGTTGCGCACCCGCTGGGCCTCGGCCTCGGTGAGGTAGGCCAGGGACATGCGGCTCCCGGTACCCCCGGCGACCTCGAGCTGGAGCTCGGCCAGTCCGAAGATCCGACCCAGCAGCGGACGCACCACGTCGACGGCCTGCAGGCGGTCGAGCTGGGCGCTGCGGGCCTGGCGCCAGAAGACCCCCTGCTCGAGGCGCACCGCCTCGTCGTCGATCCGGTAGCGCGTCCGCCGCCAGGCGACGGCGCTCCACCCCGCCCCGACGAGCGCGAGCAGCACCAGCCCCCCGAGGACCGAGACGAGCAGCAGCCAGCCGGGCAACCGCGCCCGGAGGAGGTCGTCGAGCCCCTGCTGCGCCAGCAGGACGAGGCCGACCGCCAGGACCTTCCACGCCTTCAGCACCGGGGTGATCCGGTGCAGCCGACGCCACCCCTGGTCGGCCAGGACCGCGCGGGTCGGGGCGTCGAGCTCGCTCACAGCCCCGCCAGCCTCGCCTCGCCGCGCGCCGCGAGCCGGTCGCGCAGCCGGGCCGCCTCCTCCGGCACCAGGCCGGGGATCAGGGCGTCGGTGGCCGGGGAGGCGGTGTGCAGCTGCACCTTGGCGATGCCGAACCGACGGTCCAGCGGGCCGGCCTGGACGTCGACGAACTGCAGCCGTCCGTAGGGGACGACGACCAGGGAACGGAACAGGATGCCCTTGCGCACCAGCAGGTCGTCGTCACGCTCGGCGTACCCCCAGGCGCGGGCCTGGCGACCCACCAACCACCACTGCCACCCGAAGAACGCGGCGACCGCGACCAGACCGGTGGCGATCCACGGGGTGAGCAGCGCGGCGAGGACGACGAGCACCACCGTGACCGCCCCGCAGACGATCGCGAGCACGATCCGCTCGACCGTCGCCAGCCGGGGGGACACGGCGTGCCACCGGACGTCGGTCGGGGCGAACGGTTCCGCTGGTTCCATGCCCCCCAGCCTGCCCCACCCGGGGGCGGACCGACCCGCTGACCGGCCCTCAGACCAGGCCCTTCTCCTCCAGCCACTCCTTGGCCACGTCGGCCGGGCGCTCGCGCTGGGCGTCGACCTTGAGGTTCAGCTCGGCCAGGTCCTCGGTCGTGAGGACAGGGGCCAGCTTGTTCAGGGCGTCGGCGATCTTGGGGTCGGACGCCTTCTCGGTGTTCACGATCGGCACCAGGTTGTCCGCGGCCTGCAAGTTCTTGTCGTCCTCGAGCAGGACCAGGCCCAGCGCGTCCAGCGTGCCGTCGGTCGTCCCGGTCTCGCCCAGCTGCGCGGCCCCGTCCACGACCTTCTGCTTGGCCGAGGCGCTGCCGTAGGGGTCGCCGGTGAGCGAGGAGATCTGCAGCCCGTAGACCCGCTCCAGGCCCGGCTGGCAGAACGTGTTCTCGCGGCAGTCGTCGCCCGCGGCCAGGACGACGGGCTGGTTGCGGGCGGCGAGCTGGGACAGCGTCGTGACCCCGTTGTCGTCGGAGAACGTCTTGGTGACGTAGAACCCGTTGGTGTTCTGGGCCTGGGCCGGGGTCAGCACCGTCAGCCCGGCGGCCTCGGCCAGCGGGGTCATCGCCTGGATGGTGGTCGAGGCCTCGTTGGTGGCGATGGGGGCCGCGTCGGACCCGTTCGCCGTCCGGTTCAGGTACTCGGCCATCGACGCGGCGTATTCGGGGACGACGTCGATCTCGCCGGACTCCAACGCCGGGGCGTAGACCGCGCGCTCCCCGGCCGACTTGATCGTGACCGTGTACCCGGCGCCCTCCAACAGGCCCGCGTAGATGTTCTGCATGATCTGCATCTCGGAGGCGTCGGACCCGCCGACCACCAGGGCCGTGCCCTCGGTCCCACTCCCCGCACCGGTGGTCGTCGGGGCGGAGACCTCGTCGGGGCTGGAGCAGGCGCCGACCAGCAGGAGGCTGGAGGCGGCGAGGGCGAGACTGCGGCGCCCGAAGGATCGCGGCTGGGGCATGGTGGCCACCTTCTGTGTCCCGTGGGGTCGCCCCCACGCGTGTCCGGCGGCCCGCCGACGGGTCCCGCCCGCGGCCGCTCTCTCGGTCAGATGGCAGTAGACCCCACGGGTCCGACATCGGCATCCGCATCCGGGCGCGTGTCGGGATCCGGCGTCCGGTCCCGGCGGCCGCGCGAGCGCCGGGCCGGGTCCGCCCGACGCTGCAGCAGCGCCAGCAGGGCCTCGGCCGCGAGGGCGAGGACGGCGATCAGCAGGGCGCCGGAGAGGTAGCGGCTCGGGTCCTGGACGGTGAACCCCTCGCTGACGATGCGCCCCAGCCCGGGCCCCCCGACGATGCCGGCCACCGAGGCGGTCGCGATCGTCTGCAGGGCGGCCAGCCGGATGCCGGTGAAGATCAGCGGGGCGGCCAGCGGGACCTCGACCCGGGTCACCAGCTGCCGGGCCGACATCCCCATGCCGCGGGCCGCGTCGACCGTGGCGGCGTCGACCCCGCGCATCCCCACGTAGGTGTTGATCAGCAACGGGGGGACCGAGAAGAGCGCCAGCGCCAGGACCACCGACACGTCGTTGGCCCCCAGCGGGGCCGGGAGCAGGAAGAACAACGCGATGAGGGCGAGGACGGGGACCGCCCGACCGATGTTGCCCAGGGCGATCGCGAGCCCACCCCCCTTGCCGACGTGCCCGAGGAGGATCGCGACCGGCACGGTGACGACGACCGCCAGCACGATCGCGAGCAGCGAGAGCCCCACGTGCTCCCCCAGCCGCAGCCCCAGACCGTTGGGCCCGCGCCAGCTCGCCGGGTCGCCGAGGTAGGAGGTGACGAGCGTGATCCATTCCATCAGGCGTCCACCTCCACCGCGGTCCGGGCCCGGCGGCGCGGGCTCAGCGCCCGTTGCACCGCGAGCAGCAGCAGGTCGAGCACGAGGGCCAGGACGACGACGGCCACCGCGGCGGTGAGGACCTGGGCGTTGAAGAACGAGCGCTGCCCCTGCAGCAGCAGGTTCCCCAGGCCCCCGAACCCGACGAGGGACCCGATGGTCGCCATCGCCACCGTCGACACCGTCGCGATGCGGACCCCGGCCACGATCGCCGGGAGGGCCAGCGGCAGCTCCACCGACCAGAGCAACCGCCCCGGCCCGTAGCCCATGCCTCGGGCCGCGTCGAGGACCGCGGCGGGCACGGCGTCGAGGCCCGCCAGGATGTTGCGCAGCAGGACCACCAACGAGTACAGGATCAACGGCACGACGACGGTCGCGAGGCTCAGCCCCGTGAAGGGCACCATCGCCGGGATGAGGGCCAGCGAGGGGATCGCGTAGAGGACCGTCGTGGCCCCGAGCAGCGCCCCCTTCAGGACGCGCGTCCGGCGCACGAGCAGGGCCAGCGGGAACGCGACGACCAGCCCCACCAGCACGCTGATGACGGTGATCTCCAGGTGCTGGGTCGTTGCGGTCAGCAGCTCGTCGGAGCGCGACGTCACGTAGTCGGAGCAGATCCAGTCGTTGCGCGCGAGACAGTTGCCGCTCAGGCCGCTGTGGGCGAGGCTTCCCAGGTGAGCAGTGATGAGTCCGGTCCCTCCGCCGATCTCCTCGGGACGCGGAGCCGCGCCACCGATCCGGACGCTACCGTCGAGGCCGGCGTCGAGCGTGACATCGTGATCCGCCTCGACGGCGTCGGCAAGCGGTACCCCGACGGCACCGAGGCCGTCCGCGACCTGACGATGGAGGTCCACCGCGGCGAACTCATCGCCCTCGTCGGTCCCTCCGGGTGCGGCAAGTCCACCATCCTGCGGATGGTGAACCGGCTCATCGAACCCACCAGCGGCAGCGTGTGGCTCGACGGGCGCGACGTGACCCACGCCGACGTCGTGCAGCTGCGCCGGGGCATCGGCTACGTGATCCAGGCCGGGGGTCTGCTGCCCCACCAGGACGTGCGCACGAACGTCTCGACCGTCCCCCGGCTCCTGGGCTGGGAGGCGAAGAACGCGCGCCGCCGGGCCGACGAGCTGCTCGACCTCGTCGGCCTGCCGCCGGGGCAGTTCGGCTCGCGCTACCCCGGTGAACTCTCCGGCGGGCAGCAGCAGCGGGTCGGCGTGGCCCGGGCGCTCGCCGCCGATCCGCCGGTGCTGCTCATGGACGAACCGTTCGGGGCCGTCGACCCGCTGGTCCGGGAGCGCCTGCAGACCGAGTTCCGGCGGATCCAGAACGAGCTGCAGAAGACCGTGCTGTTCGTCACCCACGACCTCGACGAGGCGGTGCGGCTCGGCGACCGGATCGCGGTGTTCTCGACCGGCGGGGTCCTCGAGCAGTTCGCCGCGCCCGACGAGCTGCTGGCCGACCCGGCCTCCGACTTCGTCGTCCGCTTCATCGGTTCCGACCGCGGACTGCGGCGGTTGTCGGTGACCCCCATCCGGGTCGACGACCTGGAGAAACCGACCACCCTCACCCCAGGGGACGGGATCGCCTACGCAGCAACGGCTCTGGAACTCGACTCGCGGTCCTGGGGAGTGGTGCTCGACGCCACGTCCGGGACGCCGCTGGGCTGGGTGCCGCGCGGCGTGCTGACCCAGGCCAGCCGGAACGGGGGTCAGGACGGCCGGGTCGGCGACCACCTGCAACCCTTCGAGAACTCGGTGCAGAGCAGCGAGACGTTGCGCACCGGGTTCTCGACGCTGCTCGCGCAGGAGCAGCGGTTCCTGCCCGTGCTCGACGGCGACCGCTACCTCGGCGTGCTCACCCCCGACGTCGTGCACACCGCCCTGCGCCGCTGAGAGGGCACTGAGGCGGGTCCCCCGTCCCGTCCACCGGACGGTCGGACGGCGGTCGGGCCGTCGGGCACGATGGCCGGGTGCGTGCGGCGATCCGGGTCCTCTGCGGGGCCTACGGACTCCTCGCCACGCTCGCCGTCCTGCTGGTCGCCGTTCTCGGGGACCGCAGCGCGATCAGCTACACCGCAGGGTTGCTCGCGTTCTGGTGGCTGCTGCCCGCCCCCGGTGCGGCGCTGCTGCTCGCGGCGACGTTCCTCGGGCGGCCCGAATCCGGAGCCCCGGACCGGGTCCGCCACCGGACCCGCGGCCGTCGCCGTCGCCGTCGCGGGCTCGTCCCGGCGACGACCCTGCTGCTGCCGGTGCTCGCCGCCGGGTGGCTGCTCGGCCCCTACGTCGTGCCGGGCCGCGGGTCCGACGCCCCCGCCGACCTCGTGGTCGGCGCCTTCAACACCTCCGGCGGAGCCGGGCTGCGGGCCCTGGCCGACATCTCCGCCGGACCCGAGCGACCCGACGTCTGGCTGCTGCAGGAGGTGACGGTCTGGACCCGCCCGGTCGTCGACGAACGCCTCGGCGGGGAGTACCCCTACCGCGTGTACTCCCCGGACGAGAACGAGGTCGACGGCTGGGCCGTCCTCTCCCGCTACCCGGTCCTGTCGTCGGAACCCGTGACGGGACTGCCCGAGGGTTCGCGCGGTGCCGGACTGGTCACCCTCGACGTTGACGGCCGCGAGGTGGACGTCGTCTCGATCCACCTCGCCTCCCCCTGCCTCGGTTGCGCCGGTGACGCCGTCGAGCGCAACCCGGCCGGCCGCACCGGGGACGCCGCCCGCGTCCGGGTCGAGGAGGCCCGCCGGCTGGCCGAACTCTCCCGGGCCGCCGACGCCCGCGGGCGGCCCGTCGTCATCGGCGGCGACCTGAACTCCTCGGACCTGAACCAGCCCCTGCGCATCCTGACCGGCGGGGTGCTGGACACCGGCGCCGGGGACGGTGGCCTCGTGGACACGCACCGTGCGGTCGGGAACCGCCCGCAGCTGACCCGCGGCCAGAACCCCGGTTTCGCGCGGGTGGACGTGCTGCTCGTCGCCGGCTTGGAACCGTTGCGCGACGCGGAGGGTTGGGCGGGGCGGAGCACGCACTCGCCGGTGATCGGGTGGTACGCCTGGGCGTAGGCGGTGCGCCCCGTCCACAGGTCGAACGTTCAATGCTGGTTCTCCACAGTTCTGGGACGTCGGGTCGACCGGGGTGCGAGAGTCCAGAAGTATTGCTGCACAACGCTTGCTGCTCGGTCTTGGGAACCCGTGGTGGTGACGAAACTCTGGACGCGAAGATCGTTCTAGTCTAGAATCGAACAGACGGACGAGGGGGTGGAGCAGTGCTCGAGATCGACGAACTCGACAGCGCGCTCGCCCTTCTCACCCGTCCCGGGAGGGGCGGGACGGCCACCGGGGTGGAGACGAGCGCACTCACCGACGGCCGCCTCGTCGACGTCATCGCCGGGTTGGAGAAACTCAAGCGGCTCGCCTGCGCCGTGCAGGCCGAAGCCACCGCTGCCCTCACCGCCTCCGTCCGTGCCGCCGACGCCGCGCGGGGAGTTCCCGCCGCCCGTCGGGGTCGCACGGTAGCTCCGATGGTCGCCCTCGCTCGCGGGGTCTCCGAAACCCTGGGTTCCCGGCACGTGGGTGCCTCGACCGCTCTCGTCCACGAGATGCCCCGTACCCACCAGGCGCTGCGGGAGGGACGGATCGAGGAATGGACCGCGCACCAACTGGTCGCCGCGACCGCCTGCCTGTCCGTCGAGGACCGGGGGCGGGTCGATGAGGCGTTGACCAAGGAGCTCACCCGGCCCGGGCAGGCCGGCCACCGTATCGCCGGGGCGGCCCGCGCCCTTGCCCAGCAGCTCGACCCCGCCGCTGCCGTCGCCCGCGCCCGACGCGCCGAGACCGAACGCCGCGTCACGTTGCGACCTGCTCCCGACGCGATGACCTACCTGACGGCTCTGGTCCCCATGAAGGACGGCGTCCGCGCCAAGGCCGCCATCGACCGAGCCGCGACCGCTGTCCTCGGGTCCGGGGACCGCGCCGAGGGGGACGAACGAACGCACGCCCAGATCGGTGCCGATCTCTTCGTCGAACGCCTCACCGGTTCGAACCCGGTCACCGAACCCGCCCCCGTCACCATGAACCTCGTCATGACCGACCAGACCTTGCTGGGGGGCGACGCTCCGGCCGTCGTCCCCGGTCTGGGTTCCGTGCCCGCCGAGCTCGCCCTAGAGCTGTTCTCCGGCGCGGTGGTCGAGGACCAGGCCTGGGTGCGGCGGTTGTGGCTCACCACCGACCGCACCCGCCTGGTCGCGATGGAGTCCCAGGCGCGGCTCTTCCCAGCCGGCCTCGCCGACTTCATCACCCTGCGCGACCAGCGCTGCGCGGCCCCGTTCTGCGGGGCGCCGATCCGCCACCTCGACCACGTCGTCCCGCACGCCCGCGGCGGGCCGACCACGGAACGCAACGGACAAGGGCTCTGCGTCCGGCACAACCAGACCAAGGAACTCCCCGGGTTCACCGTCACCCGCGACCACGAGAACGCCGTCACCACCTGGTCGACGCCGACGGGACAGTGTTACGCCACCACCGACCCACCACCCCTGGGGTACCCCGAACTCCCGCCCGACCCGTCGTCCAGCGTTCCGGTCATGGACGGTCGAGGGCGAAGCCTGCCCGGAGGCGGCGCCGATCAGGCCGAGCGCTCTTCAGGCCCTCTCAGGGTGAGGGCGGCTCGGGCGAGCTCGTCGACCGTGAGCACGGCGCGGTCCGCCTCGTTGCGGAACTGGGTCAGGGCCACGGCGACCCCGTCGGGGCGGACGGAGAACACGGTCGTGCCCGGGATCCCGTCGGCGGCGGCCATGGAACCCGGGTACTCGGCCACCACGACGGGGTGACCCTCGACGTCGAGCACCCGACAGGTGTCGCCGGCACCGGCGCTCGGTCACCGCTGACGCCGGCCATCCCGAGCACGGGTCCAGGTCGAGGGAGGCCAGGTCCGGGCCCGGTGCCCAGACGGCGGAGGTGAAGACGCCGCCGGACCGGGCGTAGGAGAGGCGCCCGTCAGCACCGAAGCGGGCCCCGACCTCCTCCGCCCACCCGCCCCCGGAGACCCGGTCGCGCACCTCGCGGTCCCACGCCTCGACCGACGGGGCAGGAAGCTCCTCCGCGCCGTCCGCCGAGGTGGTCCACCGGTCTCCCCGGGCCGGTCCGCGCCAGATGACCGTGGTGCCGTCCTGGTAGGTCACGGTGACGGCTCCCACCGGCGCCCCCGCGGGCGGGCTGGACGAGGTGGTGGTGGGCGAGGTGGTGGTGGTCGCCGACGCGGCCGGGGCCGGCGCGGGAGCCACCGCGGCCGGTGAATCGGCCGGGGGATCCCCGGGCCCGCACGAGGCCAGCAGCGGAAGAACACCCAGCAGCACCGCGGGGCGCAGCGATCGGAACGTTCCGTGGTCCGTCATGACGGTAGGACGATCACGAGGCCCCTGAGGTTGCACCGGTCGCCCGCCCTGGCGGGACGGGGAATGGGTGGTTGGCTGGACAGCATGCGCATCTTCTTCACCGGCGGCAGCGGCAAGGCCGGTCACCACGTCGCGCCCTTCCTCGCCTCGCAGGGACACCAGGTCACCAACGCCGACCTCACCCCGCTCGGGCACGACGACGTCACCGACCTCCGCGTCGACCTCACCGACGCTGGTCAGGTCTACTCGGCCATGGCGGGCATGCCGACGTTCGACGACCTCGACGCGCCGGGCCACGAGGGTGGGTCGGCCTACGACGCCGTCGTCCACTTCGCGGCCATCCCCGCCGTCCTCATCGCCCCCGACGCGACGACGTTCGCGACGAACATCACCGCCCACTACAACGTGCTGGAGGCCGCGACCCGCCTCGGCGTCCGCAAGGTGATCTTCGCGTCGTCGGAGACGACGTACGGGATCTGCTTCGCCCACGGCGAGCGCAAGCCGCTGTACCTCCCGGTGGACGAGGAGCACCCGGTCGTGCCCGAGGACTCCTACGCCATGTCCAAGGTGGCGGGCGAGGTGATCTCCCGCTCGTTCCACGCGCGCACCGGCGCCGACGTCTACGGGTTCCGGATCAACAACGTGATCGAACCGCACGAGTACGCCGAGAAGTTCCCCGCGTTCCTGGACGACCCGGCGCTGCGGCGGCGCAACATCTTCGCCTACATCGACACCCGCGACCTGGGCCAGATGACGCTGCGCGCGCTGGAGACCGACGGGCTCGGGTTCGAGATGTTCAACGTCGCCAACGCCGACCTGTCGGTGGCCGCGACCACGGGCGAGATCATCGAGACGTTCTACGACGGCGTCGAGGTCCGCAAGGAGATGGGCCGGGACGAGACCTTCTACAGCATCGACAAGGCCCGGAACCTGCTCGGATACTCACCGGAGCACTCCTGGCGCGACGTGCTCGAGGACCCTCGAACGAAAGCCTGACCTGAGGACGGACGCGATGCGACCGCTGCGGTACTCGATCAACACCACGCTCGACGGGTGCTGCCACCACGAGGCGGGGCTCGGTCCGGACGCGGAGTCCATGGCGTACTGGACCGCGCAGATGTCGCGGGCCGATGCCCTCCTGCTCGGGCGGGTGACGTACCAGATGATGGAGAGCGCCTGGCGGAAGCCGCCGGCGGGAGACTGGCCCGACTGGATGGGCGCGGACGACCGGCCCTTCGCCGAGGCCATCGACGGGGCCCGCAAGCACGTCGTGTCGAGCACGCTGGACCGGGTCGACTGGAACGCCGAGCTGCTGCACGGCGACCTGGAAACGGCGGTCCGTGCCCTGAAGGAGGAGCCGGGACAGGGGTTGTGGGTGGGCGGCGTGACGCTCCCCCGGGCCCTGGCCGATCTCGGGTTGATCGACGAGTTCGAGTTCCTCGTCCACCCGGTCCTGGCCGGACGAGGGCCCACGCTGCTCGCCGGCCTGCGCGAGCAGATCGACCTCACGCTGGTGGAACGACAGGAGTTCCGGTCGGGCGTGATCGCCGCCCGCTACCGGCCCACGGCGCGGTGACCTCAGGCCAGGGTGGTCGGAGGCGTGTCCTCGTCCTCGGGGACGCGGCACCACCGCTCGACGACCAGACCGGCGATGAGCAGCAGCACCGAGACGAGCAGGTCGACCAGCGCGATCCACAGCTGGTCGCGACGCGCGGCGATCGCGAACGTCGGGAGGAACTGGACCACGTACCCGGTGAAGAACCCGGCCAGGGCGGCTCCCGCGTGCGAACCGGCCTTGGCCAGCGCCGCCGTCCGGGCGGCGCGCAGCGCGTCGATGCGGCGCTGCTTCTCCCCGCGCACCCACTGCCGCACCGGCCATCCGATCCCGAGGACGGCGATCGCCAGTAGCGACAGCGTGACGACGGTGCGCCAGACCAGGTCCGGCTCGGAGCGGCCGGTGTCGACCCAGATGCGCAGCCCGGTCCAGGTGAGGACCCCGACCGCGAGGAAGAGGACGACCAGGACGACGGGACGGGTGGGCCTCACGAGGACGCCTCCGGAGCCGTCGCCGTCCGGACCGCGGCGAGCAGGTCGGCGACGCGGCCGCCGTGCGGGCCGGGCAGCACCGCGTCCGGGTCGACCTCGACCCACGGGGCCAGGACGAACTCCCGTTCGTGGGCGCGCGGGTGGGGCAGGACCAGGCCGGACCCGGCGCCGTCGCGGAGGTCCAGGACGGACTCGCCGTGGGTGACCACGTCGACGTCGATCACCCGCGGCCCGTCGACGACCTTCGTGCTCCGGTCCAGGCCCAGCGCGGTCTCGACGGTGTGCGCGACCTCGAGCAGCGCGGTCGGTCCCAGCGTGGTGCGGCCCAGGACGACCGCGTTGACGAAGTCGGGCTGGTCCGGGACGGCCCCGACCGGGCGGGTGCGCAGGAACGAGGACACCGCGGTGACCTCGAACCCCGGGGCCTCGTGCAGCAACCGGACCGCCGAGCGCAGCGTGCTCGCGGTGGCCCCCACGTTGGCGCCCAGGGACAGGACGACCGGGGTGCTCGCGGGTCCGTCGCTCACGGCCGCACCCGGCGGAGCACCAGCTCCACGTCGTCGAACGGGACCTCGACCGGCGCGGCCGGCTTGTGCAGCACCACGTCGACCGCCGCCACCAGCGGCGAGGCGTCGAGGCAGTACCGGGCGCAGCGCGCGCCGACGGTCTCCAGCAGGTCGGCCGGCTCCCCGGCGAGGATCGCCACCAGCCCGGCCGCCAACGGGCCGTAGTTGACGGTGGCGGTGAGGTCGTCGTCCGCCGCGGCCGCCCGCGTGTCGAGGTGCAGCGCGACGTCGAGGCGGAACACCTGTCCCAGCTCGCGCTCGGCGGCCAGGACCCCGTGCCGGCCGCGGGCGCTCAATCCGCGCAGCACGATGCGGTCCAGGACCCGACCCTGCGCGTCGAGGACCGGCCCCGCGGCCTCGAGCGCGCTCACCGGGCCGCTCCGCGCCAGGCCTCGGCGACCCGGACCGCGGCGACCGACGCGGCGACCTCGTGCACCCGCACCCCCCAGACGCCGTGACCGGCGGCGAGGGCGGTGACGGCGGCGGTCGCGTCGTCTCGCTCGGCGGGGGCCGGCGTGGTCCCGTCCGAACCCGTCAGCAGCGTGCCGAGGAAGCGCTTGCGGGAGGCGCCCACCAGCAGCGGGAAGCCGAGCCCGGCCAGCTCGTCCAGTCCCGCCAGCAGGGCCCAGTCCTGGGCACCGATCTTGGCGAACCCGAGCCCGGGGTCGAGCACGAGCCGTTCGGGGACGACCCCGGCCCCCAGCACCACCTCGACGCGGGCGGCGAGCTCGGCGCGGACCTCGGCGACCACGTCGTCGTAGACGGCGAGGGAGTTCATGACGTCGGAGAACCCGCGCCAGTGCGAGAGCACGTAGCCGCAGTCGAGGTCGGCCACGACGGCCGCCATGCCCGGGTCGGCCAGACCTCCGGACACGTCGTTGACCAGCACCGCACCCGCCTCGACCGCGGCGCGCGCGGTCGAGGCCCGCATGGTGTCGATGCTGACTGCGACGCCGGCCGTGCTCAGCTCGCGCACGACGGTGACGACCCGCTCGAGCTCCTCGGCGGGATCGACCCGGCGGGCTCCGGGCCGGGTGGACTCCCCGCCGACGTCGACGAGGTCGGCCCCGGCCGCGTGCAGGGCCAGGCCGCGGCGGACCGCGTCGTCGGCGGCCAGGAAGGACCCGCCGTCGGAGAAGGAGTCCGGGGTGACGTTGAGGACGCCCATGACCCGGGTCCGCGACGACGGCGCCAGCAGCGCACCCACCCCGGACAGCAGCCCGGGTCCGGTCACCGGTCGGCCATGATGAGGCTCATGGCCTCCGCGCGGGTGGCCGCGTTGCGCAGCGAGCCGCGGACCGCCGAGGTGACCGTCTTGGCGCCCGGCTTGCGGACCCCTCGCATCGACATGCAGTTGTGCTCGCACTCGAGGACGACGATGACCCCGCGCGGGTGCAGCGACGCGACCAGGGCGTCGGCGACCTGGCTGGTGATCCGCTCCTGCAGCTGCAGGCGACGGGAGTAGACGTCGACGATGCGGGCCAGCTTGGACAACCCCGTGACCCGCCCGTGCGGGCCGGGGATGTACCCGACGTGGGCCAGACCGTGGAACGGCAGCAGGTGGTGCTCGCAGGTCGACTGGACCTCGATGTCCTTGACCAGCACCAGCTCGTCGTGGTCGAGGCCGAAGTCGGTGGCCAGCACCTCGGTCGGGTCCTGGAAGGACCCGGCCAGCAGCTCGGCCCAGGCCCGGGTCACCCGGGCCGGGGTGTCCCGCAGCCCTTCCCGGTCCGGGTCCTCACCGAGGGCCAGCAGCAGCTCGCGGACCGCCGCCTCGGCCCGGGGGGCGTCGAAGGCCGCCGTCGTCACCGCTGGTCGTCGTTCGCCGTGCGGTCGACCTGGTGCCCCCGCGACGACTCGGTGCTCAGGGGCACCTGGAAGCCGGAGCGGTGCCCGTTGACGGCACCGTTCTCGCGGGGCCCGGTGACCGGCGGGATGTCGGAGACGGCCCGACGCTCGCTGGACAGCCAGACCGGTCGCTGCGGGCGCTTCACGACCGGCGCGAAGATCTCGGCCAGCTCGGCCTGGTTCAGCGTCTCCTTCTCCAGCAGCGCGACGACCAGGGCGTCGAGGACCGGACGGTGCTCGACCAGGACCTCCCAGGCCTCGTCGTGGGCGGCCTCGATGAGGCGGCGCACCTCCTCGTCGACGATGCCCGCGACGCCCTCGGAGTAGTCGCGCTCGTGGCCCATGTCGCGGCCGAGGAAGACCTCGCCCCCGCTCTGCCCGAGCTTGATCGCCCCGATCCGCTCGCTCATCCCGAACTGGGTGACCATCTTGCGGGCCATCCCGGTCGCCTTCTCGATGTCGTTCGAGGCGCCCGTCGTCGGGTCGTGGAAGACGAGCTCCTCGGCGACGCGCCCGCCGAGGGCGTAGGCGAGCTGGTCGAGGATCTCGTTGCGCGAGGTGGAGTACTTGTCCTCGGTCGGGAGGACCATCGTGTACCCGAGCGCGCGACCGCGGGGCAGGATCGTGACCTTGGTGACCGGGTCGGTGTTCGGCAGGGCCGCGGCGACCAGCGCGTGACCACCCTCGTGGTACGCGGTGACCTTGAGCTCCTTCTCGCTCATCCGCCGGGTCCGCTTCTGCGGGCCGGCCATGACCCGGTCGATCGCCTCGTCCAGCGCGGCGTTGTCGATGACCTTGGCGTCGGCGCGGGCGGTGAGCAGCGCGGCCTCGTTGAGCACGTTGGCCAGGTCGGCGCCGGAGAACCCGGGGGTCCGGCGGGCGACCGAGAGCAGGTCGATGTCGGTGGCCAGGGGCTTGCCCTTGCCGTGCACCTGAAGGATCTTGTGCCGGCCCTCCATGTCGGGGGCCTCGACGGCGATCTGGCGGTCGAAGCGGCCCGGGCGCAGCAGCGCCGGGTCGAGGATGTCGGGGCGGTTGGTGGCCGCGATGAGGATGACGTTGGTCTTGACGTCGAACCCGTCCATCTCGACCAGCAGCTGGTTCAGGGTCTGCTCGCGCTCGTCGTGACCGCCGCCCAGCCCGGCGCCGCGGTGGCGGCCGACGGCGTCGATCTCGTCGACGAAGATGATCGCGGGCGCGTTGGTCTTGGCCTGCTCGAACAGGTCACGGACGCGGGAGGCGCCGACCCCGACGAACATCTCGACGAAGTCCGAGCCGGAGATCGAGAAGAACGGGACCCCGGCCTCGCCGGCCACGGCCCGGGCCAGCAGCGTCTTGCCGGTGCCGGGCGGACCGTAGAGCAGGACGCCCTTGGGGATCTTGGCCCCGACGGCCTGGAACTTGGCCGGGTCCTCCAGGAACTCCTTGATCTCGTGCAGTTCCTCGACGGCCTCGTCGGCCCCGGCGACGTCGGCGAACGTCGTCTTCGGGGTGTCCTTGCTCATCAGCTTGGCCTTGGACTTGCCGAACTGCATGACCCGCGACCCGCCGCCCTGCATCTGGGACATGAGCCACCAGAACAGGACCAGCAGCAGCAGGATCGGACCGATGGTGAACAGCAGCGTCGTCAGGATGCCCTGGCGCGGGACCTCGTCGGTCACCCCGCCGGGGGGCGGGGACGCCTCGAGCGCGTCGACCACGTCGACCCCGCGCTGGGCGACGTAGTAGGACACGACCGTGCTCGCCCCGTTCACCTGCTGACCCTCCTTGAGGGTCAGGGTGATCTTCTGCTCGCCGTCGGTCAGCGTGGCCTTCTCGACCCGGTTCGCCTGGATGATCGACAGCGCCTCGGTCGTGGACACGTCGGTGGTGCCGCGGGACGTCAGGAAGGACGCGCCGAGCGCCACCGCGGCGATCGCGACGAGGATCCAGACCAGTGGACCACGCAGAATGCGCTTGAGATTGGGCATCAGATGGAGGGGTTCCCCCCCGTCCCTCCTGCTCGCACGGACGACTCTTGACCATACCCCGGGCTCGTGCCCGGACTCCTGCTACCGGGAACGGGCGGTGAACCCCCGGTGTTCCGGGGCCGGGCTGGGAGTCGCCTGGGAACTCAGCTGTAGACGTGCGGGGCCAGCGTGCCCACGCACTTCAGGTTGCGGTAGCGGTCGGAGTAGTCGAGGCCGTAGCCGACGACGAACTCGTTGGGGATGTCGAAGCCGACGTAGGCCACGTCCACGACGACCTTGGCCGCCTCGGGCTTGCGCAGCAGCGCGCACACCCGCACCGAGGCCGGGCCCCGCGAGGACAGGTTGGCGATCAGCCAGGACAGGGTGAGACCGGAGTCGATGATGTCCTCGACGATCAGCACGTGGCGCCCGGAGATGTCGGCGTCGAGGTCCTTCAGGATGCGCACCACGCCCGAGGACTTGGTGCCCGAGCCGTAGGAGCTCACCGCCATGAAGTCCATCGACAGCGGGATCGACATCGCCCGGGACAGGTCGGCCATCACCATGACCGCGCCCTTGAGGACCCCGACCAGCAGGACGTCCTGACCGGCGTAGTCGCGGTCCAGCTCGGCGGCGAGCTCACGGATCCGTTCGGCCAGCTGTTCCTCGCTGAGCAGCACGTGCTCGAGGTCGGTCCCGGTGTCCGTGGCGTCCACGCAGTCCACTCCCGTGCGGTTCGGAGTCAGGCGCTGACGGGACCGACCGGCGGCCCTCCTCGGTCCGTCCGGACCGGCGCGAGCCTGAGCCTGCCATACGCGCCGCCCGCCTCGCGCCGGGCCTCGACCCGGTGGCCCGCCGGCCCGGGCAGGTGCAGCGGACCCTGCCCGCGCCAGCGCAGCAGCAACCCGTCGAGGGCGTCGACGTGCCCCGCGGTCAGGTCCTGGGCGGGGCTGCCGGCGGCGAGCGCCCCGCGGCGCAGGTGCCGTCGACGCAGGGCGGCGGGCGCCTCGAGCAGCGTCGCGACCGGGGCGCAGAGCTCCCCCGCGCTCCACGCCCAGGGGTCGGTGGCCGCCGCGAGCGCGTCGAGGGCGTCGGCGTCGTCGCGGGCCGCCCGGGCGGTCCGGGCCAGGGCCGCGGCCACGCCCGGGCCGAGTTCGGCCTCCAGCACGGGCAGGACGGTGTGCCGGACCCGGGCACGGGCGGTGGCGGGGTCGGCGTTGGTCGGGTCCTCGTCGACCTCGACGGGTCCCCCGGGCCCGGCCCCCAGCGAGGACCGGACCAGCTCGCGGGGCAGCGCCAGCACCGGGCGGCGCAGCTCGGCCGCGCACCCCGGCAGGGGTCGTCGGGCCGGCATCCCGGCCAGCGAGCGCGGGCCGGAGCCGCGGGCGAGGCCGAGCAGGACCGACTCGGCCTGGTCGTCGCGGGTGTGCCCGGTGAGGACGGCGCGGGCGTCGAGTGCGGCGGCGGCCGCGGCGAGGGCGGCGTAGCGGGCGTCGCGAGCGGCCCCCTCGGGACCACCCGGTCGGCCCACCGCGACCCGCGGGCTCACGACCGGGTCCAGCCCGACGGCACGACAGGCGGCGACCGCCCGGGCGGCGACCGCGGCCGAGTCCGGACGCAGGCCGTGGTCGACCACGACGGCCCCGGAGCCGGGACGCTCCTCGGCCAGGGCGAAGGCCAGGGCCAGGGAGTCGGCCCCGCCACTGCAGGCGACCAGCACCAGCGCGTCGGGGGGCAGGTCGGCGAGCGCCGCCCGGACGGCGCGGCGCACCTCGAGCCGGTCCCGGGCGGGGACGGCGGCGGAACCGGCGGCCGGGGCGCGGTCCACGTCAGCGCAGGACGCGGGCGACCCAGGCCGGAGGGTCGGCGATCTCGGCGGGTGTCGGCAGGGTCTCCGGCCCGGTCCAGACCGCGTTGAAGTCGTCCCAGCCGACCGTGTCGACGACCCCGCGCACGAAGCTCGCCCCCTCGGCGTACTGGCGCAGCTTGGCGTCGAGGCCGATGACCCGGCGCAGCACCGAGTCCAGACCGCCGCGGCCGCGCCGGCGCTCGGTGAACGCGGCCCGGATCTGCTGCACGGTCGGCACGTACCGGGGTCCGACCTCGTCCATCACGACGTCGGCGTGCCCCTCGAGCAACGACATCACGGCGACGACCCGGGCGACGGCGGCCCGCTGCTCGGGCGTCTGCAGCAAGTCGGTCAGGCTCTGCCCCGACCCCGACCCCGACGCCGACCCCGACGCGTCCCCGGCCTCCTCGTCACGGCTGTCCCGCAGGATCCCCGGCAGCCCCTTGAGGACTGCGGCGAGCCGGTCGGCGAGGTCCTGCGGACGCCCGACGAGGTCGCCCGAGAGCTCCCGGGCCTGCTCGGTGATCCAGCGGCGCAGCCAGGGGTTGGCCCCGAACTGCAGCCGGTGGGTCTCCTCGTGCAGGCAGACCCAGCGGCGGAAGTCGCGCGGGACCAGACCGAGCTCCTGCTCGGCGGCCACGATGTTGGGGGCGACGAGCAGCAGCCGCCCGGGCTCGCCCGCGTCGACCCCGGTGAAGACGTCGAACTGGCCGAGGACCTTGCCCGACAGCAGGCCCATGAGCCCACCCATCTCGACGGCGGTGGTGCGCCGCCCGAGGGCGGTGGTCGCCTGCTCGGCGCGCGCGGCCGCCGCGCCCCGGACCCCGGCGCGCGTCGGCGACGTCCGCTGGGGTCGGACCTGGACCGGGCCGAGCAGGTCGGCGAACGCGGCGATGTTGGCCCGCACCCAGGAGGCGCGGTCGACCACCAGGGCCGGGGGTTCCTCGGCGACGGCCGGGTCGCGACGCATCCGGGCGGTCGCGGCGACGGGTTCGACGGCCTCGGCCGCGGCGGCCCGCAGGTCGGCGACGGCCTCGGCGGCCTCGGCGGGGCTGCTGCCCGGCCCGGGACGCACGACGCGCGCCCCCAACCGGGCCGCGAGGTCGAAGTCGATGAAGTCGCCGATCGGGCGGCTGGGGGCCTCGTCGGGCTCGGCCACCGGGTTGCCGGGGGTCCCGGAGGGGATCTCGGAGAGGGGCGCCGTGGAGCCGGGCGGGACGCTGTCGGCGCGCATGGCAGCACCGTACGGGAGGGTCCCGGCCCGCGGCGGTCGACCCGCCCGTCCGTTCAGAAGGCCCGGCACCCGCACGCGGCCAGCCCGGCGGCGAAGTCGTCGACCAGGCGGCGGGCGGTCCCCCCGGCCCCGAACGGGACCCGGTCGGCGACGACGGCGAAGGCCAGCAACCGGCCGTCGGCGTCGACCACGTACCCGGCCAGCGACGTGACCCCGTTCAGCGTGCCGGTCTTGGCCCGCACGACCCCGAGCCCGCCCCGCTCGGCCGGGGTGCGGTAGCGGTCGAGCAGGGTGCCGTCGACCCCGCCGATGGCCAGCCCCGAGGCCAGCGCCCCGAGCCGGGGCCGGTCGGGTTCGGCGGCGACGCGCAGCACCCCGGTGAGCGTCCGGACCGGGACGACGGCCCCGCGCCCGAGTCCGCTGCCGCCCTGCAACCGCACGCCTTCGACGTCGACCCCGAGGCTCGCGACCTGCTCGACCAGCACGGCGGAGGCCTCGTCGAAGGTCCCCGGACGGCCCAGGGCCACGGCCGCCCGCCGGGCCAGGACCTCGGCGATCGTGTTGTCGCTGGTCGTGAGCATGATCTCGACGACCTCGGCGGTGGTGGCGGAGTCCACCCCCGCGAGCTCCTCCGCCCCGGCCGGGGCGGTGCCCGCGGCGACGGGGGCGTCGGCCCCGCCGGTGACGACGAGCCCGCGCGCGGCCAGCAGCCCGGCGAAGGTCCGGGCCGCGGTCTGCGCGGGCTGGGGGTCGCGGGGGGCCGAGCCGTTGAACTCGACCGGCGGCAGCAGCCGGCCCTGGTCGACGGCCAGCGGGGTGACCGGGCCGACGTAGCCCGCGGCCACGTCGCCGCTGCCCCAGGCCGGGGAGACGCTCGGGCCGGAGAAGATCGAGTCGTCCAGCCGCAGCGTCACGCTGCTGCGACCGGCGGCCCGGACCGCGGCGGCGGTGGCGTCGGCGAGGTCGGTGAGCCCGGCGTGCCCGAGCACGGCGTCGGGGTCCCCCGTCCCGGCGCTCAGCAGCGCGTCGCCCCCGGCCACCAGCACCACCTCGTCCCCCGGCCCGGCCAGCACGCGGGTGCGCGCCCGCGACTGCGGCCCGAGCACCTGCAGCGCGGTGACGGCGGTCAGCAGCTTGGTCGTGGAGGCGGGGGTCCGGGGCACCTCGACGTCGTGGCCCAGCAGCGACTCCCCGGTGCGGACGTCGACCACGCCGACCGAGACCCCCGCGGCGAGCTCGGGCGCGGTGAGCAGCGGGGCGGCCAGCGCGGCCAGGTCGGTCGGGGCCGGTTCCGGGGCGGCGGTCGCGAGCTCGGGCAGCACCGGGGCCGGGGACGACGGGAGCCGGGCCCCGGGCGCCGTCGGCAGCGGGCCAGGGGTCGGCACCGGCGCGATGGTCAGCGGCCCGGGGACGAGGTCGGCGGCGTCGAGCACCCCGTAGCCGCCGACGAGCAGGACCGCGGCGGCGGCGGCCACCCCGATCCGGGTGCCGCGACCCCTGCCGCGACCCCTGCCGCGACCCCGCGCGGACCCGTCCGGTCGAGCGTCCCCCCGCATCGACCCGCTCCCCTCCGGTCCTGACCGGTAACCTCCCGTGCCCGGGACCTGCGTCAAACTAGCGCGGACCGACCTGAGACCACCCGGCCCCTCTGGAGGACGTACGTGAGCAAGCCGATCGAGTTCGACGCGACCATCGAGATCCCCAAGGGGCAGCGCAACAAGTACGAGGTGGACCACGAGTCCGGCCGCATCCGCCTGGACCGCATGCTGTTCACCTCGACCCGCTACCCGCACGACTACGGGTTCATCGAGGGCACGCTCGGCGAGGACGGCGATCCCCTGGACGTCCTGGTCGTCCTGGACGAGCCCACCTTCCCCGGCTGCCTGGTGACCTGCCGGGCGATCGGCATGTTCCACATGCGCGACGAGGCCGGCGGCGACGACAAGATCCTCGCCGTCGTCGCGGGCGACCCGCGCTGGGAGAAGGTCCAGGACCTGACCGACATCAGCGACTTCGACCGCCTCGAGATCCAGCACTTCTTCGAGACCTACAAGGACCTCGAGCCCGGCAAGAGCGTCGAGGGCGCCAACTGGAAGGGCCGCGCCGAGGCCGAGGCCGAGATCGCGAACTCCTACGAGCGGGCCAAGGGCACCTCGTACGAGCACAAGCACTGACGCGTCCCGCTCCCACCCCGCCCACCCCGCCCGCGGGGTCGGGCGGGGTTCGCGTGCGGGGGGCGGGTCGTATGGTGGGAGGCCGTCCCGTCCCGCCGTCGAAGGGCCCCGCGTGTCCAGGCTGATGCAGATCGGGGAGGTCGTCGAGCGGGTCGGGTACAGCACCCGCACCATCCGCTACTACGACGAGATGGGTCTGGTGACCCCCTCCGAGCGTTCGCCCGGCGGATTCCGGCTCTACACCGAGATGGACGTCTACCGCCTGCTCGTCCTCAAGCGGATGAAACCGCTGGACTTCACGCTGGAGCAGATGCGCGACCTCCTGGGCATCCTCGACGCCCTCGACGGGCGCACCCCCTCGGAGGTGGGGCGCGAGGAACTCTTCGACCGTCTCGACGCGTTCCGGGCCGCGGCCGACGCCAAGGTCGAGAAACTCCGTGAACGCCTCGCGATGGCCGAGGAGTTCGCCCAGCAGCTGCGCGACGAGGCCGCGGGCCGCAGCGACGGCGACAGCCCCGCCCCGGAACCCCCCGTCCGCGCCTGAACGCGTCGATGCGACGGCGCTCGGCGGAGTGTTCCGCCCCGGGACGCGACCTACCGTCGGGGTCATGCCGCTGCTCGCTCCCCCGGACCCGGTCCCGACCGTGGAACTGACCGACGACCGGTGGGACGCGGTCGTGAACCGTTCCACCGGTCCGCACGACTTCCTCTTCGCCGTCCGTACCACCGGGATCTACTGCCGCCCGGGTTGTCCGGCTCGGACGCCGTTGCGGCGCAACGTGATCGCCGTCGCTGATCCGGGTGCGGCCGAACTCGCCGGGTTCCGCGCCTGCCGCCGCTGCCACCCCGACGCGGGCCTCGGGACCGACGGCGGGGAGGTCGACCGGGCGCGGGTCGTCGAGGCCTGCCGGGCCATGGACGAGGCCGGGGGGCCGGTTCCGGTGGCGGACCTGGCCGTCCGCACCGGGTGGAGCCCACGGCACCTGCAGCGCCGGTTCGCCGAACTCACCGGGACCACGCCGCGCGCCTACGGCGAGACCGTGCGCGCCGCCCGGTTGCGGCCCGCCCTCCGCGCCGACGGCGGGGTGCTGGACGCGGCGTTCACCGTCGGGTACGGGTCGGTCCGCGCATTCTACGAGCAGGGCGCCGCCCGGCTCGGGATGACGCCGAGCGCGTTCGCGGCCGGGGGACGCGGGGAACGGTTGCTGTACGCCGTCACCGACCTCGACCTGCCCGTGGACCGGCCCGCGGACGGGCCCACGAACCTGGGCGCCGATCCGACCGGGGGGTCGGCGCGGCTGCTCGTGGTGGTCTCGTTCGCCGGGGTGGTGGCCGTCCGCCTCGGGCCCGACGGGGAGGCGCTGCTGGCCGAGGTGCGCGCGGAACTGCCCGCGGCGGAGTTCGAGCGCGCCGACGACGCCCTGGCCGACGTGGTGGGCGGACTCCGCCGGCTGGCCGCGGGCGCGGCGGCCCCGGCGCTGCCCCTGGACGTGCGGGGGACGGCCTTCCAGGCCCGGGTGTGGGCGGCGCTGCGCCGCATCCCGGCGGGTGAGGTGCGCAGCTACGCCGAGGTCGCCGTCGAGCTGGGGCGCCCCTCGGCGGTCCGGGCCGTGGCGGGGGCCTGCGCCCGCAACCCCGCCGCCCTGCTCACCCCGTGCCACCGGGTCCTGCGCTCCGACGGCGGGCTGGGCGGGTTCCGCTGGGGTCTGGCGGTGAAGGAGGAACTGCTCGCGCGGGAGGCCGCGGCCGGGCACGAGGACGTGCCCGGACCGCGGCCCCCACGCTGAGGGTCGACCGAGGTCAGTCCCGCAGACGGAGCGAGCGCAGCGACTGCTGCTGGGTGCCCCCGGCGAGCTCGACCGCGCCGACGGCGGTGGTCCGTCCGGCACCGAAGACGTCGAACCAGGCCTCGATGATGTCCATCGAGTCGGCGCTCTCCCCGACCAGCAGGGTCGAGCGGCCCAGCGGGCCGGAGGCGAGCGCGTCGACGAGGTTGCCGTCGAGCCCGGCCACCAGCACGAGGTCGGCGGGCTCGACGCCGCGGTCCACGCCGGCCCCGGCCAGTTCGAGGGCGGTCTCGTAGCGGTTCTCACCCTCGGCGCGCTCCGGCGCGGGCAGGGCGGCGAGGGCCTCCGGGGCCACCCCGGCCGGGCCACCGGCGACGGTGGTGGAGGTGACGCCCTTGGACCGCAGCAGGTCCCCGACCGGGATCGGGTCGTTGTCGTCGACCAGGACGAGCGGCTCGGCCAGACGGGCGGCGGGGCCGGCCGAGGCGAGCGCGTCGACCAGGTGGCGCTCCTCGCCCGAGGCGACCCAGGCGTGGGTGGCGTTCGGCATGAGGGCGGCGACCGCGCGGGAGGTGGCGTAGCGGTTGGCCCCCTCCACCCGCCCCACGCTGGTGACACCGAGCTCGCGCAGGCGGTCGGCGGTGCCCGCGTCGAGCGAGGAGGTCCCGCCGACGATGAGGACGGAGTCGACCCCGGTGCTGCGCAGGTAGTCGGCGGTCGCGGCCGGGATGGACCCGCGACGGGCCAGCAGGACCGGGGCGGCGAGGCTGCGGGCCAGCGGCGCGGTCGAGAGCGCGTCGACCAGGTGCCCGGCCTCCCCGCTCACCAGCACGGCCACGTCGGCCTCGGGGAACCCGTGCCGGGCCACCTCGACGGCCGTCGCGTACCGGTCGTCGCCGGAGAGCTGGACGGTCTGGTTCGGGGTGCCGCTGGGCAGCGGGGCACCCTTGTACTGCAGGTTGCCGACGCAGCCCGGGTGCACGATCGGCAGCTGCGGCGAGCAGACGGGGGTGAGGGTCTCGAAACCCGGTTCCGGCGCGGCGACGGCGGGCGTCGCGGCGGCGGCACCACCGAGGAGGGCCAGGGTCAGGGTCGCGGCGAACGCCGCGCGACGACGACGGGGGGCCTGTCGAACCGGGGAAGAGTTGTCGGTCACGCGGTGGTCGAGCATTCGGATCCTCCTGAGCGGGTGCACCGGCGCAGCGCCGGTCAGGGCGGAGTCTCGCAGCCACGGTGACGGTGCGTCAGGAATTTCGGCCCCACCCCCCGGTTGGATCAGTGATCCGGCACGGTGAGTGTCTGATCGTCACTGTGGGACAGCGGGAATGCCCTCGCGGGTCCCGCCCCGGAACTCAGCCGGCGAAGGGCAGCGCGGCCAACCCGCGGACGCCGGCCGGGAACCGGAACAGGCTGCCCGCGGCCGGGTCGTCGTCGTCCTCGAGGTTCTCGCGCGACGTCGTGATCCAGAGTTCCTCGAGTTCCGCACCACCGAACGTGCACGACGTCACCTGCCGCGCCCCGACCTCGACGACCTCGCTCAGCGACCCGTCGGGCGCGTAGCGGTGCACGCCGGACCCGCCGAACAACGCGGTCCACACCCCGCCCTCGGCGTCGACGCACAACCCGTCGGGGTGCCCCTCGCTCCGCTCGCCGTGGACCCGCGCGAAGGGGCGACGCTCCCGCAGGTCGCCGTCGACCACGTCGAACACGTCGATCCGACCGGTGGGGGTGTCGTTGTAGTAGGCCAGGGTCCCGTCGGGGCTGAACCCCAGGCCGTTGGAGATCGTCACCGCGGGCAGCACGACGGCGACCACCCCGTCGGCACCGAGCCGGTACAGGCTGGCGCGACCGTCACCCCGGCCGTCGGTCTGGTCGTAGGCCATCGACCCGATGTAGAAGCGACCCTGCGGGTCGCAGCCGCCCTCGTTCATCCGCAGCCCGGAGGTCTCGCCGAAGAACGCGGGCCGCGCCGCCGGGAAGGGGTCGAGCGCTCCCGCGGAGTCCTCCAGAAGCACCCCCCGTTCGGTCGCGATGATCGCGCCGCCCCCGACGCGGGGCCGGACGCACGCGGCGACCGGTCCCACGTGGATCCGGTCCACCGACCCGTCCTCCCGCAGCGTGCAGACGTCACCCGCGTAGAGGTCGACGAAGCGCAGCCCGCCCCACTGCTCCGACCAGCACGCCCCCTCCCCGTGGTGGGTGAGGACCGGGGTGACTCGTTCCGCGTGGACCATGCGCGAACCCTACGGGCCGTCACCCCCACCCCCCGGATGGCGGGGTCAAGGGATCGGCGGAGGATGCCGATGGGGGCGGAGTGAGGTCGTGGGGCAGGTCGTGGTCGCGCCGGGGCACCGGGGACGGTGTCGCCGATCGCGAGACGCTGCTCGCCGCCCTCACCCCCGCGCTCATCTCGGCCGGTCTCGGCGGGACCCCGCTGACCCTGGTCCGCCTCGAGGTCGGCGTCACCGTCCCCGAGGAGACCCCCGACCTGACCGCCCGACTGCTCGCGCTCGCCGCGGACCCCGCGGCCCTGCTCGCCCGGCTCGGCGGCGAGGAGTTCGCGCTGCTGCTGCCGGGGCGGACCGACGGCGAGGCGGTCGCCCTGCTCGACCGGCTGGGCGACCTCCCGGTGACCGCGGGCATCGCGCAGCTGGTGCCCGGCGAGGACCGTGCGACCCTGCTCCGGCGGGCCCGGGCCGCCCGCCCGGGCGACGTCGCGACGGGTCGCCCGACCCCCCGGGTCGGCGTCGCCGACCTCGAGCGCACCCGCCTCGCCGCCGACCTGGCCCGGACCCTGCGGGGTGCGCCCGAGCAGATCGAGGTCCGGCACCGACCGGTCGTCGACCTGCACGACGGTCGGGTCCTCGCCGTCGAGGCGTCCTGGCACTGGGAGCACCCGACCCGGGGGGCCCTCGCGCCCGCCGAGGTCCCGCTCACCGTGGAGGCCGCCGTCGAGGTGGGCCACCTCGTCCTCGGCCGGGCCTGCGCCGACGTCGTGCGTCTGCGGGCCGTGACCCCCGACCTGCACCTGCACCTCACCCTGCCCCCCGGCCACCTCGGCACCGGTGCGTCCGGCGCGGTGCTCGACACCTGCGAGGCCACCGGCCTGCCCCCGCACGCACTCCTGCTCGGCGTCCCGGAGACCACCCTGGTCCGCCCCCGCCCGGCCCTGCTCGAGGAGCTGGGGCGGCTGCGCGAGGCCGGGGTGCGCATCGCGATCACCGACGTCGGGACCGCGACCCCGCTGGGGGCGCTCGACGCGCTGCCGCTCGACGAGCTGCACCTCGGTCCGGCGCTCACCGCCCCGGTGGTCGGGTCGGGGCACCGGGTGGAGGTCGTGCGCGCGGTGGTGGAACTCGGCACCGCGCTCGGTCTCACCCTGCTCGCCACCGGGGTCGACTCCGCCCCCCGGGCCGCGGTCCTGCGCGCGCTCGGCTGCGGCCGCGCCGCCGGGGACCTCTTCGCCCACCCCGAGCCCGTGGTCACGGTCCTGCAGCGGCTCGCCCTCGAGGACTCCCGCAGCCCCGCCGCGGCGGCCCTCGGCGGGCCGTCCCGACCCTGAGTCCCGGCCTCACCCGGGCGGGCGCGACCCGGACGGCGGAGAACAACACGTCCGGGATTGGGACAGTCGGGTGGCCATTCCCCCACGGTTCTCAAGGACTTCCCCCACGGACCCGACCTCTTGTCCCATGAAGTGGTCGAGGTCCGCGCCCGAGGTGGCGACGCCGCGCATGATGGCGCTGACGACCGGCTGGTTGTACCTGGCCGGGGGTCTGACCGCGCTCGTCGTCGGGGTCAGCGACCTCCTCGTCGCCGCGGACGGGGTCCCGCTCTCCTTCCTCCACCTGCTCGCCATCGGTCTCACCGCCATGGGGACCGGCGCGATCGTCCTGGTCTGGGGCGGGCGTTGGCCGCGCGCGTTCTTCCACGTCCTCGTGGGCGGGGGCAGCGTCCTCATCACCCTGGCCACGCTCGCGGCCGGGTCGGCCTCGGGAACCATGGTCGCCGCGGCCATCTTCACCTTCGTGGCCATCGACGCGGCCTTCTACTTCGCGCCGCCCGCGGCCCTCGCGCACCTGCTGCTGCTGCTCACCGGGCTGGTCGTGGCGCTCTCGACCCGCGGGGTCCCCGCCCTGGACATCCTCGGTCTGTTCCTCGTCTGCCTGGCCGTCTGCGCGGTCACGGCCGTCCTGGTCGACCGCGCCTCCAGCGCCGACCGCGACACCCTGACCGGACTGCCCAACCGACGCCGGTTCGAGGAGGCGTTCGCGACCGCGACCCGCGGGCGCAACCGCCACGAGCTCACCCTCGCCGTGCTCGACCTCGACGACCTGGCCGCGGTCAACGACGGTCGCGGTCCGGGTGAGGGCGACGAGCTGCTGCGCGCCGTGGCCCGCACGCTGCACCGAACGGTGACGGACGCCGTCCCCGGGGCGGTGGTAGCTCGTTACGGCGGTGACGAGTTCGTCCTGCTGCTGCCCGGGACCTGCGGCGACGTCGCCACCCGGCTCGTCGACGGCCTCCGGGCCGAGGTCGGGATCGCCTTCTCCTGCGGCCTGGCCCAGCGGGCCCACGGTGAGTCCCGTTCGGCGCTGCTGCGCCGCGCGCTGGCGGCGCTCACCGCCGCCAAGACCGGCGGGGGCGGTCGCACCGAACGCGCCGACGACGCCACCGCCCTGCTGGCCGCCGACCTGACCTCGGCCCTGGCCGAGGATCCCGACCAGTTCCACGTCGTCCACCAGCCCATCGTCGACCTGACCACCGGGGACCTCCTGGCCGTCGAGGCGCTCTGCCGCTGGACGCACCCGACCCGGGGTCCGGTCTCGCCCGCGGAGTTCATCCCGGCCGCCGAGAACGCCGGACTGATCGCCGAGCTCGGCGCGCTCGTCCTGGAACGCGCCTGCGCCGACGCCGTCCGCCTGCGGGCCGTGCAGCCCGACCTCGTGGTCGCCGTGAACGTCTCCGGCCGGCAGCTGGTGCGTCCGGGTTTCTACGCCGAGGTGCTGGACGTCCTGCACCGCACCGGGTTGCCGGCGAGCGGGCTCTGCATCGAGGTGACCGAGAGCGTCGTCGACGGTTCGACCCCGACGGCCCTGCGCACGTTGGAGATGTTGCACGCCGACCGGGTGCAGGTCGCCATCGACGACTTCGGGACGGGGTACTCGGCGTTCAGCCGCCTGGACGCCCTGCCCGCCCACCACCTCAAGCTCGACGCCGCGTTCACCGCCGGGATCACCACCTCGGGGCGGCGCGCCGGCATCCTGCGCGGGTTGCTCGACATGTGCGCGGCGCTGGGGTTGTCCGTCGTGGCCGAGGGGGTCGAGACCTGCGAGCAGGCCACGAAACTGCGGGAGCTCGGCTGCCCGTCGGCCCAGGGTTTCCTGTTCGCCCGCCCGCAGCCGGTGTCGGAGATCCACCGTCGCCTGCTCGAGGCCCGGCCGGCCCCGGCGGTTCAGAGCGCGGCGGTCGGCAGGTAGGCGAGCTCCGGACGTCCGGAACCCCCGTAGCGGGGTTCCCGACGGACCCGGCCCGCACCGGCCAGGTGCTCGAGGTAGCGACGGGCGCTCCCCCGCGACACCCCGGTCGCGGTGGCCGCCTCGGTCGCGGACAACCCGACCGCGGGGTCCACCTCCCGCAGCGCGGCCACGACGTTCTCCAGCGTCGCCGAGGTGACCCCCCGGGCGGGGGCGCTGGTGGTGCGCAGCTCGGCCAGCGCCGCGTCGATCGCCTGCTGGTCCAGCCCCGGGCCCGCGGCCTCCGCGACCCGCGCCACCTCGGCCCGGAACCGTGCGTAGGCCCGCAGCCGGTCCTCCAGGGCGCTGGCCGTGAACGGTTTCAGCAGGTACTGCACGACCCCCATCGACAGGGCCTGGCGCACCACCGCGGTCTCCCGGGCCGCGGTGACCGCGATGACGTCGGCGGGCAGCGCCGCCGAGCGCAGCGCCCGGAGGACGGTGAGCCCGTCGACGTCGGGCAGCGTCATGTCGAGCAGGACGAGGTCCACCCCGCCGACCCCCTGCTTGCCGACCGCGGCCAGGGCGTCGCGCCCGTTGTGCGCGACGGCGACGACCGTGAACCCGGCGACCGCGTCGACGGTGCGGCGGTGCCCCGCGGCCAGCACCGGGTCGTCCTCCACGACCAGGACCCGGACGTTCACCCGCCCACCCCGCTCGCCGCGCGGACCCGCAGGGGCAGCCGGACGACGATCGTGCCACCCCCGTCGTCGACGGTCACCGGTGCCTCGACACCGACCGTGCCCCCGTGCCGGCGGACGACCTGACCGACCAGGGCGAGCCCCAACCCGTGGCCGTGCGCGGCGTCCCCGGCGGGATCGGCCAGCCGCTGCTGCTTGCGCGACCATCCGCGGCGCATCGCCCGGGCCAGGTCCGCCTCCCGCAAACCGGGGCCGGAGTCGGTCACCCGGATCTCCACCGCCCCGGGCCCGCCCCCCAGCCCGACCCGGACCCAGCGCGGCGGTTCGGCCGCGAGCGCCGCCTCCACCGCGTTGTCGACGAGGTTGCCGACGACGGTGACGAGGTCGCGGGGCGGCAGGACGTCCTCGCCCAGCTCGGTGCCCGGCTCGACCTCCAGCTCGACGCCGCGCTCGGCACCCTGCGCGGCCTTGCCGATGAGCAGCGCCGCGATCGCCGGGTCGGCGACCCCGGCCACCACCAGGTCGGTGAGCTGCTGGGCCTGCTCCAGCTCGGCGGTGGCGAAGCCGACGGCCTCCTCGCCGCGACCGGCCTCGACCAGGGTGACCACGACCTGCAGGCGGTTCGCGGCCTCGTGAGCCTGCGAGCGCAGCACCTCGGCGAGCCCGCGGACGGCGTCGAGGTCGCGGGTCAGGGCCTGCAGTTCCGTGTGGTCGCGCAGGGTGACGACCGTGCCGACGACCCGGGTCTCCCAGCGGGCGGTGAGCCGGCTGACCACGAGGACGCGGTCGTCGGTCACCTGCAGGTCGTCGACGACGTCCTCGGAGCGGGCGACCAGGGCGCGGACGGGTTCGGGCACCACGACGTCGCCCTCCGGGGTGGCGGCGAGCAACCGGCGGGCCTCGTCGTTGGCCGCCCGCAACCGGCCGGCGGGGTCGAAGACCAGCAGGCCCTCGCGCAGGGAGTGCAGGACGGCGTCGTTGATCTCCCACAACCGGGTGAGGTCGGCCGGTTCCAGTCCGTGGGTGCGGGCCCGCACCCAGCGGCTCAGCGCGAGCGCCCCGAGCACCGAGGCCGCGAGCGCCGCCGCGATCGAGCCGATGAGCAGCGGGAGCTGGGCCTGCAGGTCCGCGGCCACCGAGCGGGTGCTGACGCCGACGGCGACGGCGCCGACCACCTGGTCGGAGCCGGGGGCGCGAACGGGCACGACGGCGCGGACGGAGGGTCCGAGCGTGCCGGTGTAGGTCTCGACGACGGTGCGCCCGGCCAGGGCCGGAGCGGCGGTCCCGACGAACGTCTGCCCGATGCGCGAGGGGTCCGGGTGCGTCCAGCGGATGCGGTCGCGGTCCATGACGGTGATGAACGTGACCCCGGTACGGGTCCGGACGGCCTCGGCGTGCTCCTGGACCTGGGCGCGTTCCCCGGCCCGCGCGGGGTCGGTGGTCGCGGCGGCGTCGGCCAACCCGTCGCGCACGTCGGGGCTGAAGGCCATCGACTCGGCGACGTCGGTGACGACGGCGACGGCGTCCTCGTGGGTGTCGGTGCGCACGAACCAGACCAGCGTGACCGCCGAGCCGAGGGTCACCAGGCCGACGACCGCGACCTGGAGGACGAAGACGCGCCCGGCCAGGGTCAGGTGCCGACGGCCACCCCAGCGGCGGACCCAGCGACCCGCACGACCGCGGCCGGAGGGACGACCGGGGAGGTCCGCGAGCCCGAGACCGTCCCCCGCGGTACCGGGCGTGACGACGGGTCCACCGGGGGTGGAGGAGTTCCGTCCGTCCGGATCACCGTCATGGACGAAAGGTGCAGAAGCTCCCACGTTCGCCCTCCTGTGAACACCATCACTACAAGTCGTTCCCCCGGTTCCGCCCAAAGGAGGGTCCCATGAGCACCGCTGCTCACGCGCCGGCGAAGAAGAAAGATCGTTCCCACTGGCTCTACATCATGGTCATCATCGCCGTGGTCGCCGGTATCGCCATCGGCCTGCTGGCCCCCGAGGTCGGCGAATCGCTCGCCCCCCTCGGCACGATGTTCATCAACCTCGTCAAGATGATGATCTCGCCCATCATCTTCTGCACCATCGTCCTGGGCATCGGCTCGGTCCGGAAGGCCGCGCAGGTCGGCCGGGTCGGCGGGGTGGCCCTCGGCTACTTCCTGGTGATGAGCGGGTTCGCGCTGGTCATCGGCCTGGTCGTCGGGAACTTCCTGCCCAGCACCGACCTGCAGCTGACCGACGAGCTGCGCGCCGTCGGCGCCGAGCGGGCCGAGCAGGCCGAGGGCGAGGACGGGACGATCGGGTTCCTCCTCGGCATCATCCCCAAGACCCTGATCTCCTCGCTGACCGCCGGTTCCGTGCTGCAGACGCTGTTCGTGGCCCTGCTCGTCGGGTTCGCCATCCAGGCCCTCGGTGAGCGCGGCGAACCCGCCCTGCGGGCCTTCGAGGTCGCCCAGCGCATCATCTTCAAGGTCCTGGCGATGGTCATGTGGATCGCCCCGATCGGTGCCTTCGGCGCCATCGCCGCGGTCGTCGGGGCCACCGGCGTCGACGCCCTGAAGGCCCTCGCGATCGTCATGATCGGGTTCTACGCGACCTGCGCCGTCTTCATCTTCGTGGTCCTGGGTCTGCTGCTGAAGGCCGTCACCGGTCTCTCGATCTTCTCGGTCCTCAAGTACGTGGCCCGCGAGATCCTGCTGATCGTCTCCACCTCCAGCTCCGAGACCGCCCTGCCCCGCCTCATCGCCAAGATGGAGCACCTGGGCGTGCACAAGTCCACCGTCGGCATCACCGTCCCGACCGGGTACTCCTTCAACCTGGACGGCACCGCGATCTACCTGACGATGGCCTCGCTGTTCATCGCCACCTCCCTCGGCGACCCGCTGTCCATCTCCGAGCAGGTCTCGCTGCTGCTCTTCATGATCATCGCGTCGAAGGGTGCGGCCGGGGTCTCCGGCGCCGGGCTGGCCACGCTGGCCGGCGGGCTCTCCTCGCACCGCCCCGAGCTGCTGGACGGCGTCGGCCTCATCGTCGGCATCGACCGGTTCATGTCCGAGGCCCGCGCCATCACCAACTTCATCGGCAACACGGTCGGGACCATCGTCATCGGCACCTGGTCCAAGACCATCGACTACGACCAGGTCCGTACGGTCCTGGCGGGCAACGACCCGTTCGACGAGCGGTCGATGGACCCCTCGGTCCACCACCAGGCCGAGGTCGAGCAGAGCGACCTCGTCGCCGGCCAGCGGTGACGGTCTGAGCGCAGGACCCCCGGAACGCACGACCCCCCGGCCGCGGACGCGGGCGGGGGGTCGTGTCATTCCCGGCCCCGGGTCGGGCCTCACCGCTTGAAGCGGGCGACCTCCAGGGTCAGCTCCTGGGAGCGGAAGGTGAGGGCCTCGACGGCCTCCCGGGACCGGCGGAGGTCCTCGGTCGTGCGCACCGCGGAGTCGGCCACCGTGCTGACGTGCGCGGCGATCTGGCGGCCCCCCTCGGCGGCCGCGGAGATGTCGTGGGTGACCAGCTCGGTCGTCGCCGACTGCTGCGCGATCGAGGAGGCGATGCGGTGCTGCTCGGTGGCGATGCCGGTGATGACCTCGCCGATCTCGTCGATCGCGACCGCGGCCCGCATCGCGTCGTCCTGGATGCGCTGGACGCGGCGGCCGATGTCCTCGGTCGCCCGGGCGGTCTGCACGCTGAGTTCCTTGACCTCCCCGGCGACGACCGCGAACCCCCGGCCCGCCGCCCCGGCCCGGGCGGCCTCGATGGTCGCGTTGAGGGCCAGCAGGTTGGTCTGCTCGGCGATGGCGGTGATCGCGCGGATGACGTCGCCGATCTCGGCGGAGGACTCCCCGAGCTCGCTGACCGTGCGGTTGGTGTCGGCGACCAGGTCGACCGCCTGACCGGCGACCCGGGTGACCTCGGCGGTCCCGGAGGAGATGTCGGTGATGGAGTCGCCGAGCTCCTCGGCGCTGCGGGCCAACGACTGCAGGGCCAGCGAGACGGCTTCGGCGCTGGTGGTGGCGGCGACGGCCCGGGTCGAGGTGGTGCCCGCGGCCCCGGCGATCGAGCCGGTGGTCTCGCGCACGAGCGTCCCGGCCTGGCCGACCGCCCCGGCCGAGGCGGCGACGGCGTCCAGCAGGCGGCGCAGCCCGGCGCGGGCGACCTCGAGGTCGCCGGTGGCCTGACCGATCTCGTCGGCGGAGTCGACGTCCACCCGCACGGTGAGGTCGCCCACCGCGAGCGCGGCCAACCCGTCGCGGAGCCGGCGCATGCGGCGCACCGAGCGGGCGGCGACGACCCACGCGAAGGCCGACCCGCCCAGCAGGCCGACGATCCCGACGACGACGACCACGACGATGGCCTGGTCGGCGGTGGTCTCGGCGGCGGTCATCCGGTCGGTGGTGGCGGTGACCAGCGCCTCGCGCTCGGCCTGCAACCGGCCCGCCAGCTCGTCGGCGGCCGGCCGGACCTGGGTGTTGTAGACGATCGTGTCCATCGACCCGGCGTCGCGCAGCGCGTCCACGGCCGCGGTGTAGCGGTCCAGGGCCCCCGACACGTCCGGCGGCAGCGGGTGCGTCCCGCCGCCGGAGAAGTCGTCCAACGCGCCCCGGACCAGCTCGTCGGCGGCGGAGGCCTGGTCGAGCTCGCTGCGGCGGGTGCCGACGTCCGTCGTGGTGGCCGCGACGACCACGTGCTGGCGAGACTCCTCGAACCAGCGCTGGGCCTCGGCCAGGGCGCGCGCCGGGTAGGCGTCGCTGCGGGCGGTGGCCTGCAGGTCGGCGCGCAGCCGGGCGATCCCGAGCACGCCGGTGAGCCCCACGATCACGGACACGGCGGCCAGCACGGCCGCGAGCCCGAGGATCTTGGTCCGCAGTCCGAGTCTCGACGTCACGGGCCTCCATCGGCCACGGGGCCGGGGAGGTGAGCGGGGATCTTCCCCGGGCCTCAGGCGGTCGCGGGGCCGTCCGGGACGCGGGGGTCGCCGATCCGCAGGGTCTCCTCGACCAGCGGGGCGATCTGGTCGAACTCCAGCAGGAACCCGTCGTGACCGTAGACGGAGCGGATGACCCGCAGCCCTCCGACGGTGCTCGGGGCCCGGTCGGCGATCCGGGTGGAGTCGGGCAGGGGGTAGAGGCGGTCGCTGTCGACGCCGGCCACCACCAGGGGCACGGTCACCCCCTCGAGGGCCACGTCGGTCCCCCCGCGCCCGGCGCCCACGTCCCAGAGGTTCATGGCGTCGGTCAGCACGAGGTAGCTGCCCGCGTCGAAGCGCCGGACCAGCTTGTCGGCGTGGTGGTCGAGGTAGCTCTGCACGGCGAAGCGGCCCGGCTGCCGACCGTCCTGCGGGGAGCTCTCCCCGGGTTGCGGCAGGCGGCCGAACCGTTCGTCGAGCTCGGCGGCGGTCCGGTAGGTGAGGTGGGCCAGCCGCCGGGCCAGGCCCAGCCCGGTGTGCGGCCCCTCGCCGTCCGGACGGTCGTGGTAGTCACCGCCGGCGAACCCGGGGTCGGCCAGGATCGCCGTCATCTGCGCGGTCTGGGTGCCGATCTGGTCGGCGGTCGCCGCCGCGCAGGTGGCCAGCACCAGGGCGGCGCCGACCCGGTCCGGCTGGGCGACGGCCCATTCCAGGGACCGCATGCCGCCCATCGAGCCGCCCAGCACCGCGACGAGCCGGGTGATGCCGAGCTGGTCGAGCAGCCGCGTCTCGGCGGCGACCTGGTCGGCCACGGTGATCCGCGGGAACGCCGATCCCCAGGGCCGGGTGGTCCCGGGGCGACGGCTCGCCGGACCGGTGCTGCCCTGGCACCCGCCGAGGACGTTGGCGGCGACGACGAAGTAGCGGTCGGTGTCCAGCGGTCGACCCGGACCGATCAGGCCCTCCCACCACCCGGCGGTCGGCTGCCCGGGCCCGGCCGCCCCCTGCAGGTGGGCGTCGCCGGTGAGCGCGTGCTCGACGAGCACCGCGTTGGCCCCGTCGGCGGCCAGGGTCCCCCACGTCTCGTAGGCCAGCCGGACCCCGGGCAGGGCCCCGCCGAGCTGCAGGGGCAGGTCGCCGACGTCGGCGAAGCGCCGCTGGGCCACCGGGTCACCCTCCCGCCAGGCGCCCGTGGCCGGGGGGAGCGTGCGGGTCCGCACGTCGGGCCAGACCCGGGCGGAGGTCTCCGCCCCCTGCACCGGACCGGTGGCCTCGCCCGCCCACGCGTCCGTCTCCACCACGTTCAGGATCACCACTCCGCTCGCCGTCCCCTCGTCCCGATTGTCCCCCGCCGCACCACCGGGCTCAGCCGGCCGCGGCGGCGAACCCGTGGGCGAGGTCGGCCAGGATGTCGTCGAGGTGCTCGATGCCGACGGCGAGCCGGACGAGACCCGGGGTCACGCCCGAGGTGAGCTGCTCCTCGGGGTTCAGCTGGCTGTGGGTCGTCGAGGCCGGGTGGATGACCAGGGAGCGGACGTCACCGATGTTGGCGACGTGGCTGTGCAGGGTCAGCGCGTCGACGAAGCGCTTGCCCGCCTCCAGGCCGCCGGCGATCTCGAAGGAGAGCACGGCACCGGCCCCGCGCGGCGCGTAGCGCCGGGCGAGGGCGTGCGACGGCGAGTCGGGCAGGCCCGCGTAGTTGACGCCCAGCACGTCCTCCCGGGTGGCGAGCCACTCCGCGACGGCCTGGGCGTTGGCGACGTGGCGCTCCATGCGCAGCGACAGGGTCTCGATGCCCTGGGCGATGAGGAAGGCGTTGAACGGGCTGATCGCCGGGCCCAGGTCGCGCAGCAGCTGCACGCGCGCCTTGATGACGTAGGCGACCGGGCCGACCGCGTCGGTGTAGACGACGTCGTGGTAGCTCGCGTCCGGCGTGGTCAGGCCGGGGAAGCGCTCGGCGTGCGCGGCCCAGTCGAAGCGGCCCGAGTCGACGATGGCCCCCCCGATCGCGGTGCCGTGCCCGCCGAGGTACTTCGTGGCCGAGTGCACGACGATGTCGGCGCCGTGCTCGAAAGGCCGGATGAGGTAGGGCGTCGCGATGGTGTTGTCCACGATCAGCGGGACCCCGGCGGCGTGCGCGACCTCGGCGACGGCGGCGATGTCGAAGATGCCGCCCTGCGGGTTGGCGATGGTCTCGCCGTAGAACAGCTTGGTGCGCGGCTGCACGGCGGCCTGCCAGCTCGCCGGGTCGTCCGGGTCCTCGACGAAGGTCACCGAGATGCCGAACTTGGGCAGGGTGTGCCGGAACAGGTTGTAGGTGCCGCCGTAGAGCCGCGGGGTGCTGACGACGTGGTCACCCGCCTCGGCGATGTTGAGGATGGCCAGCGTCTCCGCCGACTGCCCGCTGGCCAGCAGCAGCGCCGCCGCCCCGCCCTCGAGGGAGGCGATCCGCTCCTCGACCGTGTTCTGGGTCGGGTTCATGATCCGCGTGTAGATGTTGCCGAACTCGGCCAACCCGAACAGCGCGGCCGCGTGGTCGGAGTCGCGGAAGGTGTAGCTGGTCGTCTGGTAGATCGGCAGCGCCCGGGCGTTGGTCGCCGGGTCGGGGGCCTGACCGGCGTGGACCTGCCGGGTCTCGAAGCTCCAGGCGGCCGGGTCGGCGACAAGGTTCTCGGGGGTCTGGGCGTTGTCGGTGCTGGCGGCACTGTTGGTGCTGTCGGTGCTCACGGGTGCTCTCCTCGGACGGGTGGGGACGCCCGCCCCGCCGGTGCGGAGGGGGCGCTGGCCGCCGGGGCGGCCGGGTCAGCGAAGCAGGAGGCTCCGACAGAACCCGTCGAAGAGGTAGGGCCGACGTCCGGGCCAGAACGGGTCCAGGACCACGAGCCGCGGCATCCGGTCGCCCGGCGCGCGCAGGCGCGGGGCGGCGGCGACCGGGGCGGACATGAAGGGATGGTGCCCGCGCACGGGGGCCCGCGGCAACTCCGCGGCCCCGTCGGATCATGTGGACACACAACGTGTCCCCCCGATCACATAGTGATATCGAGCCCCTCGTGGCACAGTGGTCCCCGCACACATCGCAACCGGTTGATTACGGTGGGACACGCGCGCGTCGCACCGCTGGCTGAACACGGAGTCTCGATGGACGAGCAGCGCCCGCAGCAGACGATCGACGACCGGCCTCGCGTCGACGGCATCCAGGTCATCCGGATCGACGCCCCGGCCTGGGCCTCCCGCGGCCTGGAGGTCGAGGGCGGGTGGCTGCACACCTTCGAGGCGCGCGTCGTCCCCCTCGAGGGCGACGAGGGCGTCGAACGACCGTGCCCGGTGCGCCTCGAGAGCACCGACCTCACCTACACCGAGGACGGCGCCACGATCCTCCGTCGTTTCGGCCCGCGCGTCTTCATCGGCGAGACCGCGCAGCTGTCCGTGACCGAGGCCCGCCGCCTCGTCGCCGCCCTCACCGAGGTCATCGAGCGCGCCGAGGCCACCGACCAGCGCCCCTGACCCTCCACCCCCTCCCCCCGTGATCAAGGAATCCTGCCCTCGGGTCACGGCTCGGGCGGGGTGAACGCCGGGGTGAGGGAGCATGGGCGACCGTGACCGCCCGCTCCACCTCCTCCCCGCCGCCGGGGCCGACGCCGTCGGGGCCCCCGCAACCCCCCACCCGCGCGCGCCGGACCGTCGTCCTCGCGGTCGTGGGGGGCGTCGTCGCGTTCGTGGTCCTGCTGGCCATCGGGGTGGGGCAGTGGAACCGGGGCGCGGCCAGCGCCTACGACCTCGCGATCTTCAGCCAGTCGGCCCAGTCCTGGGCCGGGTTCCGACTGCCGGTCGCCGACGTCCTGGAACCGGGCCGTCCGCTGCTGGGCGACCACTTCTCCCCCGCCGTCGCGGTCTTCGCGCTGGCCTGGTGGGTCCACCCCACCCCCGTCTCCCTCGTCGTGCTGCAAGCCCTGCTGCTGGCCCTGGGTACCGCGGTCGTCGGCCGGACCGCGGCCCGGCACCTCCCGGTCGTCCCGGCCGCGGCCGTCACCCTCGGCGCCGTCGTCGCGCACGGAGCGCTGGCCGCGGCCCGCTTCGACGTCCACGAGATCGCGATCGCCGTCCCCCTGCTGGCCCTGGTCGCGGCCGCCCTGCTGGAACGGCGACCGGCGGCGGCGTTCTGGTGGTCGATCCCGCTGCTGACCGTCAAGGAGGACCTGGGGGCCACCGTCGCCGCCGTCGCGCTGGTCCTGTGGGCGCAACGGGAACGACGCCGGGCCGTCGTGCTCGCGGTGACCGCCGTCGCGGGGGTGCTCGTGGCGTTGGCCATCATGTGGGCGGTCGACCCCGACCACGACCTGTCCCGGCTCGCCTACTTCGGCGGGACGGGTTCGGCCACCGCCGACCCGGTCAGCGGGTGGGCCGCCGTCGGTCCGCGGCTCGGGTTGCTGGTGGCGACGGTCTGCGGCGGGGGGCTGCTCTGGATCGCCTCGCCGATCGCGGTGCTCGCCGTGCCGACGCTCGCCTGGCGCCTCGTCGGCTCGCAGCCGAGCTACTGGTCGACCGGGTTCCACTACGGCGCGGTGCTCGTCCCCGTCGCCGCGATCGCCCTGGTGGACGTGCTCGGCCGGGCCCGCTCCGAGCGCGCCCGGACCCCACTGGCCCTCGGCGCCGCGGCGCTCACCGCGGTGACGACCCTGGTGGTGCTCGACGTCCGCAGCCTCCCGTCCCCGTTCGCGGCCTCGACGTGGACCCCCTCGACGCGGGTCGAGGAACTCCGGGCGCTCGCCGCCACCCTGCCCGCCGGGGCGGCGGTCGCCGCCGACAACAGCACCGCCGCCTACCTCGTCGCCGATCATCAGGTGTTCGGGTTCTCCCCCGGCCGGACCCCGGAGGAGTACCGCGACCTCGGGGTGCAGGTCGTCGTGCTCGACCTGTCCCGGAACTCGCTCAAGATCACCCCCACCGAGAAGGAGGCCTGGGCCGCAGCGGTGCCGACCGAGGGCGGGTACGGCTCGCGGTTGACCGTGGGCCCGTTCACGGCCGTACCCCTCGGGGCAGACTGAGCCGATGGTCGCGTTCGCGGACAAGCCCGTGCACACGTTCGACACCATCGAGGAGTTCGAACGGTTCCTGGAGGCCGACCCGCCCGACGGCGGGATCCGGGTCCGCCTGCGCAAGAAGGGCTCCACGCAACCGGGGATGACCTGGGCCGAGGCCGTCGACGTCGCCCTGTGCTTCGGCTGGATCGACGGCCAGGCCGGTCGCCACCCCGAGGACCCGAAGAACTTCACGCTGCAGGCGTTCACCCCGCGCCGCCGCAACTCCCCCTGGTCGCAGATCAACGTGGGCAACGTCGCCCGGCTCACCGAGACAGGCCGGATGCGCCCCGGTGGCCTCGCCGAGGTGGCCCGCGCCCAGGCGGACGGACGGTGGGACGCGGCCTACCGGCAGAAGGACGCGCCCGTCCCCGACGACCTGCAGGCCGCACTCGACGCGAACCCCGCCGCCGCGGCCGCCTTCGCCGGACTGAACTCCCAGAACCGGTTCGCGATCCTGTTCCGGGTCTCCCAGGCGAAGCGGGCGGAGACGCGGGCGAGACGGATCGCGGAGTTCACCACGATGCTCGCCGAGGGGCGGACCCTGCACCCGCGCTGAACCGGGACCTACTCCGCCGCGTGGCAGACCGCCTCGACGTTGACCCCGGACGGATCCGCGACGAACGCGCCGTAGTAGTCGGCGTGGTACTCGGTCCACACCCCCGGCTCCCGCAAGGTCGTCCCGCCTGCGGCCAGGGCCGCGGCGTAGAACTCCCGGACGGTCGCACGGTCCCCGCAGGTGAACGCCACGTGGGTGTCGGCGTCGTACCGCGGCCCGTCGGCCCCGCTCTCGACCAACCAGAAGAACGGTTTCCGTCCGGCCCCGAACGCGTGCATCGCCTTCTGCCCGGGTGCGGCGGGAACCTCGATCAGGCTGACGACGCCCAACGGGGCCAGGGCGGCCCGGTAGAACGCCACCCCGGCCGCGAGGTCGGGGACCGGCAGGTTGACGTGGTCGATCAGCGAGCCGGCCAGGTCGGTCGTCGGCAGGTCGGTCATCTCTCGGGGTCCCCTCGGGCGACGGCGGTGGCGCGGAACCCGTCCAGCGTCCCGCAGGCGCACGCGTGGGCCAAGGGCCGCGAGGTTCCGGTTCGGCTCCGCGACGTCACTGCCGCAGGTGCCCGGCCGGTCGGCCCGACAACCAGATGTCGGCCTCCGCCAAGGCTGCTCGCAGCGCCTGGCCGGGGTCGTCCGCCTCCCACTCGCTGGCCGGCCACTCCGTCCCCGGCACCGGGATCGCGACCGTCCAGCTCCACTCCCGCGCACCGTGCCCCGGGTCGAAGCCCACGCTGAGGTCGAAGCCCTCGGCGTCGTCGGGCAGGTGGCAGCTCAACCGGGCCAGGTCGACCAGCAGGGGCGACCAGCCTCGCCACAGGTCCCCGGCCCGGTCGAGGCGTTCCGCCACCTCGGCCGGGACCGTGATGGGGCCGTCGGTGGCCAAGGCCAGAGCGAGTTCCTCGACCACCACCGCGGGATGGCCGGCCAGCTCGTAACGCTCGACACCCGTGTGGGGCAGGCCGGTGTCGACCTCCCAGGACAGGTCCACCCCGTCCGCCTCGCCCAGCCCACTGCGCGGTACGTAGGCGAGCGTGAAGCCGCAGGTTCCGGGGGTCCGGGTGATCATCGAGGCCAACGCCGCCACGACGGCCTGCTCCACGTCGGACCAGGGTCGGGGATCACCCCAGCCCTTCACGTCCGACGGCACGGTGAGGTCTTCCCGGTAGGGCACGCCGTCAGCCTGACGGAACCACACCCACCTGGGCATCACCCTTCGGGCGCGCAGGACGCGGCTCGTCGCAGCAGCTGCTCGCGGTCGGGCGGGCTGTCCGTCAGTTCCCCGGCCCGGCGGTAGGCGGCGGCCGCCTCGGCCGGGCGACCGTCGCACTCGAGCAGGTGTCCGCGGCAGGCGTGCCAGCTCCCCGTCGAGGTGACCCCTTTCTGGTCGGCCAGGTCCTGCAGTGCCTGCAGGCCGGCCTCCGGGCGCTCGGCGTGGCCGAGCGCGACCGCGGCGGCCATCTGCTGGTTCGGGCTGGGGTCGATGCGGCTGAGCACGCGGTGCCATCGGCTGATCCGGCCCCAGTCGGTGTCCCGGGGATCCTCGGGCCGTGAATGCTCGAGGGCGATGGCGGCCTGGAGCGTGTAGGTACCGACGGGCTGCCGGCGATGGGCGGCCCGCCGCAGCACTCCCTCGACGAGGCGGGAGGCCTCCAGGATCTGTCGGCGGTCCCACGACCGACGGTCCTGGTCGGCCAGCAGGATCCGTGCTCCGGCGGCGTCGGTGCGGGCCCGGTGACGGGACTCCTGGGCCAGCAGCAGGCCGAGCAACCCCTCCGCCTCGGACGGGTCGACCTCCGCCGCGCCGAGCAGGTCGACGAGGAGGCGGGCGAGCCGGATCGCCTCCCCTCGAAGCTGCGTCGACCCCGGGTCGTCGGGGGAGTTGTAGCCCGTGGCGAACAGGAGGTAGACCACGGCGAGGACTCCGTGCAGGCGTTCCGGCAGCTCCTCCCTCGCCGGGACCCGGTAGGGGATGGCGGCGTGCCCGATCTTGGCGCGGGCCCGGACCAGACGCTTCTGCGTCGCCGCCTCGGTCTGGACGAGCAGCGAGGCGATCCGCGCGACGTCGAGCCCCAGCACCGTGCGCAGGGTGAGCGCCACCCGGCTCGCCAGCGGGAGGGCCGGATGGGTGCACGTGAAGATCAACCGCAACCGGTCGTCGCCGATCGGGCTCTCGTCGTCCGCGTCCGGGCCGGGTTGCGCGTCGGGACCGGGCCCGGGACCGCCCGCCGCCTCGGCGAGCACCCCCCGCCCCACCTCGGCGACGTAGCGCCGGACGGCCGCCTGGTGCCGGCTCTCGCGGCGGAACCGGTCGATGCTGCGCCGGCGGGCCACCGTGACGATCCATCCGGCCGGGTTGTCCGGGACGCCGTCCCGGGACCACACGCTCAGGGCCCGTTCGTAGGCGTCCTGGACGCTGTCCTCGGCGACCTGCCAGTCCTGCACGAGGGCGATGACCGCCCCCATGATGCGGCCGTGCGAGGTCGCGGCGACGTCGGCCAGGGCGGCCGCCGCGCCGCGATCGTCACCCCCCGGCCCGACCGGCGACGAGCTCACAGGGGCCAGGTCGGGCGGATCTCGATGCGACCGAAGCGGGCCATGGGATGGGCGGCGGCGATCCCGATCGCCTCGTCGAGGTCGGCGGCCTCGACGACGTCGAACCCGGCGATCCATTCCCGCGTCTCGGCGAACGGGCCGTCGGTCACCAGTCGCTCACCGGCCCGCACGCGCACCGTCGTCGCATCCTCGACCGGTCGCAGCCGGTCGCCGAACAGGTGCTTGCCCTGGGAGTCGAGCGCCGAGAACCACGCCTCGATGTCATCGCCCGCCGGGTCGTACGGCTCACCGGTCGGGTCGGTGCAGACGAACAACACGTACTGCATGATCTGCCTCCTCGTGCGGCGGCCGGGCGGCCGCCTCTGGTCCATGACGCCCCACGTCCGCGATCGAGGACATGTCCGCACCACTTTCCCGCCCGCAGCACGAGCACCGCGACGCCCGGTCGGGGACGGCGACCGGGCGGGAACGACGAAACCGCAGGCCCTCGACCCGGTACCGGGCCGCTGACCTGCGGTTCTCTGTGGGGCCGCCTCGGGGAATCGAACCCCGGACCTACGCATTACGAGTGCGTCGCTCTACCAACTGAGCTAAGGCGGCCTGCTGCGCGGCCCCTGACGGGGTGGCGCTGAGCAGATCCGAGCCTACAGGACCGGACACCGTGCCCCGCACGCACCGCGACCGCCGCGGGCGGAGGGTCAGCAGGTCGTGCCCTCCGCGGGCAGGACGCCGGTGAGCAGGTAGTCGTCGACGTCGGCGTCGATGCAGGCGCTGCCCCGACGGTAGGCGGTGTGGCCGTCGCCGTCGTAGGTCAACAGGCGTCCGGACTCCAGCTCGGCGGCCAGCGACTGCGCCCAGGCGTAGGGCGTGGCGGGGTCGCGGGTCGTGCCGACCACGAGGATCGGGCCCGCGCCGGCCGCGCTCACCGGGCCGGCGACGTCGACGGACGGGATCGGCCAGTCGACGCAGGGCAGCGACCCCCAGCCGAGGAACGGGCCGAACGTCGGCGCCAGCGCGGTCAACCGCTCGACCTCGGCCTGGACCTCGGCCACCGACCCGTCGGAGGGACGGTCGAGGCAGTTGACCGCGTAGATCACCGTGGCCGAGTTGTCGCTGTACTCCCCGCCCGTCGTGCGGTGGGCGTAGGCGTCGGCGAAGGCGAGCAGCGGGGTCCCGTCGCCGCCGAACGCGGCCGTCAGGGCCTCGGTCAGCTGCGGCCACAGCTGCTCGGCGTAGAGCGGGTAGGCCAGGCCCAGGGTGGCGAGCCCCTCGGTCAGTTCGCGGGCGCCGTCCCCGGTCGGCAGCGGGTCGGCGTCGAGCGAGCGCAGCAACCCGCGGATCTGCTCCCGGCCCTGCTCGACGGTCCCGGTCAACGGGCAGTCGTCACCCGCCTGGCAGTTCTCGACGTAGGCCCCGAGCGCCTGCTCGAACCCCTGCGCCTGACCCTCGTCGATCTCCGCGCCGGTCAGGGCCGGGTCGATCGCGCCGTCGAGGACGACCCGCCCCACCCGTCCCGGGAACCGCTGTGCGTAGAGGGCGCCGAGGAACGTGCCGTAGCTCTTGCCGAGGTAGCTGAGCCGGTCGTCGCCGAGCGCCGCGCGCAGCACGTCGAGGTCGCGCGCCACGCTGCCGGAGTCGACGTGCGCGGCGAGCGCCCCGGCGTCGGCGCACCCCTCCCCCAGCTCCCGGGCCAGCCGCTGCCGGGTGCGGACCTCCGCCGGGGTGTCCGGGGTCGGGTCCTCGGCCAGGAAGTCGTCGGTGTCGCTCGCGTCGAGGCACTGCAGGGGGGCCGAGGACCCGACCCCGCGCGGGTCGAAGCCGACGACGTCGAAGTGGGCGCGGACGGCGTCGCTGAGCGAGACCTCGGCGGTGCGGGCGTACTCGATCCCCGAGGCGCCCGGCCCGCCCGGGTTGACCACGAGGGAGCCGAGCCGGTCCGCACCCCGGCCGGTGGTCGGCAACCGGACCAGGGCCAGGGTGGTCGTCGCCCCGGCGGGGTCGGCGTAGTCGACGGGCACGGTCAGGCGGGCGCACTCGAAGTCGCCCTGGCAGCCGGTCCAGCTCAGCCGTTGGTCGTAGAACCGGGCGAAGTCAGGGTTGCCGGCCTGCTCCCCCCCGTCGGGGGTCACCGGGGTCAGCGCGGTCGGCGTCGGCTGCGGCGCGGGTTCCTCGGCGGAGCAGGACCCCAGGAGCAGGGCGGCGCCGACGCCCAGGGCGAGCGGGCGCAGGGCGCGGGACCGGGGGGACCGAGGTGGCATGGTCACGAAAGGCTACGCGGCGCGACGGTGGGCAGCCCGCTGATCCGCCGCGGGGGTCCTCAGCGCAGGGCCAGGGCCATCGCCTCGACGGCCAGCAGCGGGGCGACGTTCTGCCCGAGCCGCTCCCGGGCGAGCTGCACGGCGTCGGTGCGCCGGACGGTGTCCTCGGGGGTCCCGGCGGCGGCCGCAGCCCGGACCAGGGCGGCGAGGTCGCCGTTGACCAGGTCGACCGGCGCCCCCAGCTGGACGACGAGCACGTCGCGGTAGAACGCCAGCAGGTCGACGAGGGCCCGGTCGAGCACGTCGGTCTGCGCCCGGCGGGCGCGGCGCTTCTGGTCGTCCTCCAGCTGGCGGACCTGGGCCCGCACGGCGGGGGGGACGGTGGCCCCGCCCTCGGCCCCCAGCGCCCGCAGCAGCTCGGCCTTCTCCCGGGCGTCGCGCTCGGCGGTGGAGGAGGTCGCCTCCTCCCCGGCGATCTCGACGAGCTCCCCCGCGGCGACCACGGCCTCGCCCACCGACCGCAACCGCTCGGGCAGGCGCAGCACCTCGCGACGCCGGATCCGCGCCCCCTCGTCGCGGGCCAGCCGGCGGGCGAGCCCGACGTGGGACTGCGCCGCGCGGGCGGCGAAGGCCGCCATCACCGGGTCGATCCCGTCCCGACGGACCAGCAGCTCGGCCACGGCCGGGGCCGGCGGGATGCGCAGCGGGACGTGGCGGGCGCGCGACCGGATGGTCGGCAGCACGTCGTCCACGGCCGGGGCGCAGAGCAGCCACACCGTCTGCGGGGGCGGTTCCTCGATGGTCTTGAGCAGGGTGTTGCCCGAGGTGTCGTTCAGGCGGTCGGCGTCCTCGACGACGATGACCCGCCACCGCCCCACCGACGGCCGCCGCTGGGCGATCGCGATCAGCGGTTCGACGTCGACGCGGCGGATCCAGGTGTGCTCGGTGGTGAACAGCGTGACGTCGGCGTGCGCCCCGGACAGCGCCGTCCTGCACCCGCTGCAGCTGCCGCAGCCGACGCGGCGGCCGTCCTCGCACTCCAGGGCCGCGGCGAAGGCGCGGGCCGCGGTCGACCGTCCGGAGCCCGGCGGCCCGGTGAGCAGCCAGGCGTGGGTCATGCCCGCGGTGCCCGCCCGGGCCGCCTCGGCCGCCCGCAGCAGGGTCGCGACGGCCGGCTCCTGCCCGACGACGTCGGCGAAGACCCCCGCGGGTGCCGGGGCGGACGTCATCGGCGGGCGCTCAGCGGGTCGTCGGAGCCGGGACGCTCCAGCACCCCGGTCACCTCGGGGTCCCGCACCGGCGTCTCGGCCGCTTCGTCCGAGACGGCCGCCGCCGGGTCCGTCGGCACCGGGTCCAGCGGCACGGGACCGGTCGAACCCGCCGGCCGCGCGCGGCGGGCCAACCGGCTGCGCCGCGCGGGCACGGGCCCCTCGGCGGCGGCGTCCTCGGCGTCGGGCGCGTCCAGGAGGGCCTCCAGGTGGGCCCGGACCCGACGCTGCACGGACCGTTCCGAGGTGGTGGCGTCCAGCACCAGGTAGCGGCGCGGTTCGCGCTCGGCCAGCAGCAGGAACTGCTCGCGGACCGCGGTGTGGAACGCCGTCGACTCCGCCTCCAGGCGGTCCTCGCCGCGGCGTCGCTCGTCGGCCCCGCGGCGGGCGGCGGCCGTGCTCGGGTCGACGTCGAGGACGACCGTCAGGTCCGGGACCAGTCCCCCGGTGGCCCACGCCGAGAGCTGTTCGACCTCGTCCACGGACTCGGCGCGCCCGGCCCCCTGGTAGGCCAGCGAGGAGTCGACGTAGCGGTCGGTGATGACGACCGCGCCCCGGCGCAGGGCGGGCCGGATGACCTCGGAGACGTGCTGGGCACGGTCGGCCGCGAACAGCAGCGCCTCGGCCCGCGGTTCGATCGTCCCGCCCTCGTCGCCGACGCCGTCGAGCAGCACCGAACGGAGCCGACGGCCGAGGGCCGTGCCCCCGGGCTCGCGCGTGCGCACGGCCTCCCACCCCTGCCGCGCGACCCAGTCGGCGAGCATCGCGGCCTGGGTCGACTTGCCCGACCCGTCGCCGCCCTCGAACGCGACGAAGTACCCGGGCAGTCCGTGCCGGTGGCTGGCCCGCGCGGTCCGGCCGCGGCGACGCCAGGCCTCGCGGAGGTCGTCGCGGACGCTCGTGCCGCCCTCGGCGAGCGCCCGTACGGCGAGGACGCCGGTGCCGGTGAGCAGCACCCCCAGCAGCAGGACGGCCACGACGGCACCCGGCCAGAAGAGCGGGTCCGCACCGAAGGGCCCGACGGCCCCGGCGAGGGCCGCGGCGGGGACCAGCACGACGACCAGGACGGCCCGCCCGGTGTCGTCGAGGGAACGGCGGACGACCGCGCGGGCCTCCGGCTCGACCTCCAGGTCCAGCAGGGTCGAGGCTCCCGCCCGGGCGGTGCCGGCCAGCAACCCGAGGAGGGCGGCGGCCAGCACCACGACGCTGACCTGGGGGACGACCGCGGCCAGCACCGCGGCCAGCCCGGCACCGGTGACGGCCAGCGCGAACCGCCGCCGCGGCGGCAGCGAACCGGCCCAGCGCGCCCCCCGCGTCGCTCCGGCCAGGCCCCCGACCACGACCACCAGGACGAGCAGCCCGAACGCGCCCACCCCGGCCTCGAGCCCGGCGACCCAGGACGGACCCACCGCGAGCACGACACCGACCGTGGCGACCAGCACGAGCAGGGGCCCGACGACCGGGCGCAGGACCGCGACCCCCAGCACCGTGGCGGCACCGGCCCCCACCCGGCGCCACGGCGCCGCCCACGGCGACCCGGGGGCAGGGGGCGGCGGCGAGGTCGGCAGGTCGGTCCGCCGGCTGAGCAGGACGGCGAGCAGGTGCGCGGCCACGGCCACCCCCAGCACGAGCCGCGTCTGGTCCCCGGCGGGCAGGCTCAGCAGGACCAGCGCGAGCGCCGCGACCGAGGCCGCGACCACCGTCGTCCCGAGCAGCAGCGGGGCGGCGGCCGCCCGGCGGGCCGTGGGCAGCAGACCCGCGGCGGCCGTCGTCGCCGAGCGCGACGCCGCGAGACCGACCACCGCCACGAGCGCCGCGGCCACGAGGGTCCACCCCGCCACGGCCAGCAGGGCCACGGAGAGCAGGAGCAGCGCCCGCAGCAGGTCGGTGACGACGAGGAGGCGCCGACGGTCGACCCGGTCGGCGAGACCGCCCACGACGTCACCGAGGGCGAGTCCGGCCAGCACCCGCAGGGTGAGGACCAGGGCGACCAGGACGACCGGGCCCGACGATCCGGGACCGGTGCCGGTCGCGGCGAGGAGCGTCACCACGGCGAGCAGCCCCAGCAGGTCGGCGCTGCGCGACAGCAGCAGGGCCGGCACGAGGCGTCGCAGCTCGCGGTTGTCGCGGAGCAGCCCCCGCAGGTCCGGGCCGGCCGCCCAGTGCAACCCCGGGGTCGCCCCAGCCGGGTCGGCCGCCGGCACGTCGGGTCCGGAGGATCGGTCGGGCTGGGGGGTGCTGCTCACCCGCGCAAGGGTAAGGGCAGGGTCCGACCTCCCCCGGCCGATCGACCCCTGGAATGCGACCGGGCCCTCACCGACGGTGAGGGCCCGGTTCGTGCGACGCGTCAGGAGTCGGCGGCCACGGTCTTCTTGGCGACCGTCTTCTTCGCGGCGCTCTTCTTGGTGGCGGTCGCCTTCTTCGCCGGCGCCGCCGCCTTCTTCGTGGCCGCCTTGCGGGCCGTCTTCTTGACCGGCCCCTTGGCCCGCTTCTCCGAGAGCAGCTCCGCCCCCCGCTCGGGGGTGATGGTCTCGGGGTCGTCGTCCTTGCGCAGGGTCGCGTTGGTCGTCCCGTCGGTCACGTACGGGCCGAAGCGGCCGTCCTTGACCACCATCGGCTCCCCCGACTCCGGGTCCGGGCCGAGCTCCTTCAACGGCGGCTTGGCGACCTGGCCGCGGCGGGTCTTCGGCTGGGCGTAGATCGCCAGCGCGTCGGCGAGCGTGATGTCGAAGATCTGGTCCTCGGTGGCCAGCGACCGGGAGTCGGTCCCCTTCTTCAGGTAGGGGCCGTACCGACCGTTCTGCGCGGTGATCTCGTCGCCGCTCTCCGGGTCCACCCCCACCACGCGGGGCAGGGACAGCAGCTGCAGCGCCTGCTCCAGCGTGACGGTCTCGACCTGCATGTCCTTGAACAGCGAGCCGGTGCGCGGCTTGACCTTCGCGGCCTTCTTGGTGGCCTTCTTCGCGGTCTTCTTCGCCTCGGCCTGCTGGGCCCGCTCCTCGACCGCGGTGGCCGGGGCGTCCTCGTCGACGATCTCGGTGACGTAGGGGCCGTAGCGGCCGACGCGCGCGACGATCGTGCGCCCGGTCTCCGGGTCGGTGCCCAGGACGTTGTCCCCGCCGGACTGCGAGGTCAGCAGTTCCCGGGCCTTGTCCGGGGTCATCTCGTCGGGCGCCACGTCGTCGGGGACCGACGCCTTGAGCAGCTCACCGGTCTCCGGGTCGGGACCCTCCAGGTAGGGGCCGTACCGGCCGACCCGCAGCACCAGGGCGTCGTCGGGCTCACCGATGACGATGGTGGAGATCTCCCGGGCGTCGATCGAACCCAGGTCGTCGGCCAGACCCTTGATGCCGGAGACGGCGGTGTCCGCCCCCGCCGGGCCCGCGCCAGGACCGTCGGAGCCCTCGGGCCCGCCGGCGGACGCCGCGCCCGGGCCGGCCGCCCCGAAGTAGAACCGGGTCAACCAGTCGACCCGCTCGGCCTCGCCGCGCGAGATGGCGTCGAGGTCGTCCTCCATCTCGGCGGTGAAGTCGTAGTCGACGAGCCGCGGGAAGTGCTCCTCGAGCAGCCGGGTCACCGCGAAGGCGAGCCAGGTGGGCACGAGGGCGTTGCCCTTGTACCGGACGTAGCCGCGGTCGACGATCGTGGAGATGATCGAGGCGAACGTCGAGGGACGCCCGATCCCCTTCTCCTCCAACGTCTTCACCAGGCTCGCCTCGGTGTAGCGCGGCGGCGGGGAGGTCTCGTGGGAGTCGGTCGCCAGGTTCTCGGCCCGCAGCGCCTGCCCCTGCGACAACGGCGGCAGCCGTCGTTCGGCGTCGTCGCCCTCGACCTCGCGGGCCTCGTCGCGGCCCTCCTCGTAGGCGGCCAGGAACCCGCGGAACGTGATGATCGTGCCCGAGGCCGAGAACTCGGCGTCGCGCCCGTCCGCCGTGCGGGCACCGAGCCGGACGGTGGCCGTGGTCCCGCGGGCGTCGTGCATCTGGGAGGCGACGGTCCGCTTCCAGATCAGGTCGTAGAGGCGGAACTCGTCGCCGCGCAGCTCACCGGACAGCTGCGCGGGCGTCCGGAAGCTCTCCCCGGCGGGGCGGATCGCCTCGTGGGCCTCCTGCGCGTTCTTCGACTTCGACTTGTAGACGCGCGGGGACTCCGGGACGTACTCCGGCCCGTAGAGCTCGCGGGCCTGGGCCCGCGCCGCGGTCAGCGCCTGGTCCGACAGCTGGATGGAGTCGGTACGCATGTAGGTGATGTAGCCGCCCTCGTAGAGCCGCTGCGCGGTGCGCATCGTGGCCCGGGCGTTGAGCCGCAGCTTGCGCGAGGCCTCCTGCTGCAGCGAGGAGGTGATGAACGGCGCGGCCGGCCGGCGCGTGTACGGCTTCTCCTCCACCGAGCGGACCTGGAACTCGGCCTGCTCCAGCGCCCCGGCGAGGGCCTGCGCCGCGGTCACGTCGAGGTGCACGACGTCGGCGTTCTTCAGGCGACCCAGGTCGTCGAAGTCGCGACCGGTCGCGACGCGGCGCCCGTCGAGGGCGACCAGCCGGGCCCCGAACGCGCTCTCGCCCTCGGGGGCGAAGTCGCCGGTGAGGTCGGCGTAGGTGGCCGAGCGGAACGCGATGCGCTCTCGTTCCCGCTCGACGCAGAGCCGGGTGGCGACCGACTGCACGCGCCCGGCGGACAGCCCGGCGCGGACCTTGCGCCACAGGACCGGCGACAGCTCGTAGCCGTAGAGCCGGTCGAGGATGCGCCGGGTCTCCTGCGCGTCGACCAGGCGGTCGTCGATGTCGCGCATCTGGGTCACGGCGCGGCGGATGGCCTCGGGGGTGATCTCCCCGAAGGTCATGCGGCGGTAGGGGATGCGCGGCTGCAGGGCCTGCACCAGGTGCCACGCGATGGCCTCGCCCTCTCGGTCCTGGTCGGTGGCGAGGATGAGCTCGTCGACCTCCGTGAGGGCCCGCTTGAGCTCGGCGACCGTGCGCTTCTTGTCGTTGTCGACGACGTAGTAGGGCTGGAAGCCGTTCTCGACGTCGACCGCGAACTTGCCGTACGGCCCCTTCTTCACGTCCTCCGGCAGCTGCGAGGGCTGGGGGAGGTCACGGATGTGCCCGGCGCTCGCCTCCACCCGGTAACCCTCACCGAGGTAGGACGCGATCTTGGCGATCTTGCTCGCGGACTCCACGATGACGAGACGGCGCAGGCCGTCGTTCGTCCCCGCGTCGGTGCGCGCTCCCCTGCCGGCCACTCGGCAACCTGCCCTTCTGCTCGGGGCCGGTCCGTCGGCCCCGCACGTCCTCGTCGTCGCTGCACTGTCGCACGTCGTCGGGCCGGGTGTGCAACCGGCGCGGCGAAGATCGTCGGGCGGTCAGGCCCGGTCCAGCAGCAGCAGACCGTCACCGACGAGGTCGCGGACCGATGCCACCAGGCCCGCGGCGACCTCCGTCGGGTCACGGTCGGTGAGGACCGCCAGGCCGGCGACGATCTGCCCGACGGTCAGCTCCCCGTCGCAGGCGCCGACGACCGCGGCCAGGTCGGAACCCGCCTGCACGGCCCGCTGCCAGCCCCCGCCCTGCCGCAGCAGGATGACCCGCGGGTCGGGCTCCCCGGGGGTGTGGAACCGCTCGTCGGTCACGTCGGGGGCGACGGTCAGGACCCGGTCGAGCAGGGCGGCGTCGTCGAGGCCGGCCAGCGCGTCGTGCGCGGCCAGCCCGGCCGCGAACACCTCCCCGAGGGGGGACGTGATGGTCTGCAGGGCCTCCTCGAAGCGGCGCAACCGCGGACGGGCGGGGTCGAGCGGGCGGCGCAGCGTCAGGATGCCGAAACCGACCCGGGTGATGTCGCGGGCCGCGAAGTCGTCCAGCCAGGCCCCGTAGAGCGCCTCGAAGTCGGGTCCACCCGGCCGGGCCCGGCCGGGGTGCGTCCCGCCGTCGCGGATCCAGGTCTCGGCGTAGAGCGCCGGGTCGGCCACCTCGCGCTGCACGACCCAGGCGTCCAGCCCCGCGGGGATCCAGGCCTCGACGTGCTCGCGCCAGTCCTCCCCCTCGCGCAGCTCCCAGTTGGCCAGCAGCTGCGCCACCCCGCCCGGGGCGAGGACGTCCTCGAGCCCGCCGACCAGGGTCGCGACGAGGGAGTCGCCGGCCATCCCGCCGTCGCGGTACTCGTAGGTGGGGACCGCGCCCGTGCGCGGGGTGATGACGAAGGGCGGGTTGGAGACGACGAGGTCGAACCGCTCGCCGGGACGGACCGGTTCCAGCAGGGACCCCGCCCGCAGGTCGAGCTCGAGCCCGTTGAGGGCCGCGTTGACCGCGGCCAGGTCCAACGCCCGCTCGGAGGTGTCGGTGGCCACGATGCGCCGCGCGTGGCGGGAGGCGTGCAACGCCTGGACCCCGCACCCGGTGCCGACGTCGAGGACGGAGCCGACCGGGGTGCGGACGGTCGACTGGGCCAGCGTGGTCGAGGCGCCCCCGATGCCGAGGACGTGGTCGACCCCGAGCTCCTGACCGGTGACGACCTCACCGAGGTCGCTCACGACCCACCAGGCCGCGTCCCCGGCGGCGTCGGTGGCGGAGTAGGGGCGCAGGTCGACGGCCGCGCGGACCTCGTCCTGCGCGCCGGGACCGTCGGCGGCCAGCAGCCCCAGCCGCAGGGCCCCCGCCACCCCCGCCCGGGGCAGGGCCGCGTCGAGGGCCGCCCGGGTCGCCCCCTGACCGAGCATGAAGACGCCGGCCAGCACCGCGGCCGGTTCGGTGCGACCGCGCAGGGCCCGCCGGGCCGGCAGGAGCTGGTCGCGCTCCAGCGCCAGCCACACCATGTCGCGGGCCCCGGGGTCCACGCCGAGCACGGCGTGGACCCCCTCGACCGTGTAGTCCGCCGCCGTCAGGTCCGCCCTGAGGTCGGCGATGAGGGCGGGCAGCTCGGAGGAACGCGGTTGCGGGGCGTCAGGGCTCACGGGTGCCGATCATCACCGGTCGGACCCGCCCCGGTGGCGGCGGGGTCGGCCCCGCCCTCCTTCGTGAGGTCCAGCGACCCGGCGGCGGAGCCGTTCCCGGCGCCCGACGGGGCGAGCTCGTCGGGGCGACGCAGCTTGCCCGCGAGGATGGCCCCGACCACGACCAGCGTGGCCACCACCGCGATGCCGTAGCGCAGGAGCGGGTTGGCGTCGGCCCCGATGCCGAGGGTGATGACCGCGGGGGCGACCAGCAGCGCGACCAGGTTCATCACCTTGATCAGCGGGTTGATGGCCGGGCCCGCGGTGTCCTTGAACGGGTCGCCGACCGTGTCGCCGATGACCGTCGCGGCGTGCGCCTCGGACCCCTTGCCGCCGTGCAGCCCGTCCTCGACCAGCTTCTTGGCGTTGTCCCAGGCGCCACCGGAGTTGGCCAGGAAGACCGCCATGAGCACCCCGGCCCCGATGGCCCCGCCGAGGAACCCGGCCAGGGGGGCGGCCCCCAGGCCGAAGCCGACCGCGATGGGGGCGAAGGCCGCGAGCAGCCCGGGAGTGGCAAGCTCGCGCAGGGCGTCGCGGGTGCACAGGTCGACGACCCGGCCGTGGTCGGGCTTCTCGGTCCCGTCCATGATCCCGGGCTTGTCGGCGAACTGCTGGCGCACCTCGCGCACGACCGCCCCGGCCGAGCGACCGACCGCGTCCACGGCCAGACCGGAGAAGAGGAAGACGACCGCCGCCCCCAGCAGCACCCCGACCAGGGTGGTCGGGGAGTCGATCCGGGTGTCGGCCAGGGTGACCGAGAGGTAGGCCGAGGGCGTCTCGGTGAGCGTGGCGCTGACGTCGCGGATCGCGGCCTCGACCGCGGCCCGGTAGGAGCCGAACAGCGCGGTCGCGGCGAGCACGGCCGTCGCGATCGCGATGCCCTTGGTCACGGCCTTGGTGGTGTTCCCGACCGCGTCGAGCTCGGTCAGGATCGCGGCCCCCTCGCCCTCGACGTCGCCGCTCATCTCGGCGATGCCCTGGGCGTTGTCGCTGACCGGTCCGAAGGTGTCCATCGCGACGATGACCCCGACCGTGGTGAGCAACCCGCAGCCGGCCAGCGCGATGAGGAACATGGCCAGCGTCAGCACGCCACCGGCCAGCAGGAAGGCGCCGAAGACGGCCGCGGCGATGACCAGGGTCGTGTAGACGGCCGAGGACAACCCCAGCCCGATGCCGCTGAGGACGACGGTGGCCGCCCCGGTCAGGGCGGTGTCGGCGACCCCGCGGGTCGGGCTGCCCTCGGTGCCGGTGTAGTGACCGGTCAGCCAGAGGATGCCGACGGCGAGCAGGATCCCGAGGCCCACCGCGCAGAGCACGACGAGCCGCGGGTCGCCGTCGAGCACGCCGATGTCCTGCGACACCCCGCTCAGCTCGGCGAAGGTGGAGGGCAGGTAGAGGAAGGCGACGGCCGCGGTCCCGACCAGGGCGACCACGGCGGAGATGTAGAAGCCGGTCTGGATGGAGCTGAGCCCGCTGACGCCGACCTTGGCCCGGACCAGCACGACGCCGAGGGCCGCGGTGAGCGCCCCGATGGCGGGGATGAGCAGCGGCAGGACGAGACCGGCCTCGCCGAAGGCGAACTGCCCGAGGATCACGGCGGCGACGATGGTCACCGCGTAGCTCTCGAACAGGTCGGCGGCCATGCCGGCGCAGTCGCCCACGTTGTCGCCCACGTTGTCGGCGATGGTCGCCGGGTTGCGCGGGTCGTCCTCGGGGATGCCCTTCTCGATCTTGCCCACCAGGTCGGCGCCGACGTCGGCCGCCTTGGTGAAGATGCCGCCGCCGACGCGCATGAACATGGCCAGCAGCGCCGCGCCGAACCCGAAGCCCTCGAGCACGGTGGGGGCGTCGGTGCCGAAGACCAGGACCGCCACCGAGGCGCCGAGCAGACCGAGACCGACCGTGGCCATCCCGACGACCCCGCCGGTGCGGAAGGCCAGCCGCATCCCCTCCTCGCGCCCGCCCGGCTGCCGGGCCGCCGCCGCGACCCGGACGTTCGCCTTCACGGCCAGCGACATGCCGAGGTAGCCGATGGCCGCGGAGAAGACCGCGCCGACGAGGAAGGCCACGCTGCGGCCCACCCGCAGGTCCCAGCCGTCGGCCGGCAGCGCCAGCAGGAGCAGGACCACGAGCACCGCGAACCAGGCCAGGGTGCGGAACTGCCGCCGTAGATAGGCGCTCGCCCCCTCCTGCACGGCACCGGCGATCTCCCGCATCCGCTCGGTGCCCTCACCCGCCTTGAGCACCTGCGAGCGGAAGACGACCGCGGCCAGAAGGGCCAGCACCGCGATCACCCCGACCGCGGCCACGAGCACCTGGTCCGACCCCGGTATCGAGGTCCCCCCGCCCTCGACCTGGTCGATCGCCGCTGCCACCTGTGCGAGCTGCTGGGTCATCCGTCCTCCTCGACGTCGACACCTGGTGTCGTCCGAGCCGGTCACCGATGCACAAGGCTTACCACCCCGCACCCCTCGCGGTCAGGGGTCACACGCCCGGTTCTCGTTCCGCCGCACGGTGATCAAGCAATCGCCCGAGAACGCGGAACCGCCCGGTCCCAGGGTGGAGGGACCGGGCGGCGCCGGGTTGCGGGGTGGGGGAGGTCAGTGCTTGTCGAGCTCCCAGGACATCTGGACCGTGCCCGCGGGGCCCCCGCCGTGACGGAGCGAGACGGAGTCCGAGACCCCCTCCAGCAACGCGGTGGCCAGCTCGGCGACGTCGCGGGCCTCGGCCTCGCGCACCGCCTCGAGGTGGCGGCCGGCCGAGGGACCGACGGCGCCCTCGACCGGTGGTCCACCGAGGTCGTCCACCCGGACGTCGAGACGGTCGTCGTCGTCGCACAGGGTCATGCCGACGAGGCCGCCGCCGGAGCGGGTCACGGCCTGCCCGCAGGCCTCACCCACGGCGATGCGGATCTCGTCCAGCTGGTTCTCGCCGAACCCGGCCCGACGGGCGACCGAGACCGCGACGAGCCGCGCGGTCCGCACGTGCTCGGGCAGCGAGCTGAACCGCAGGGCGACGGTGGGCACCGGCGTCCCCGTCAGGAGGTCGCGCCGGCCCCGTCCACGGACGCGGAGGCCGAGATCGCGTCGGCGACGGTGTCATGGATGGGGAAGACCTTGGTGAGCCCGGTGATGCGGAAGACCTTGAGGATCTTCTCGCGCTGGCAGACCAGGTGCAGCGAACCGTCGTGGGAGCGGACCCGCTTGAGGCCGCCGACGAGGACCCCGAGGCCCGTGGAGTCGAGGAACTCCACGCCCTCCATGTCCACCACGAGGTGATGGTGGCCGGACCCGACCAGCTCGTTCAACCGCTCACGGAGGGTCGGCGCGGTGTAGACGTCGATCTCCCCGGATACCTCGACGACCGTCCGGCCGTTCTCCTCGCGGCTGGTCACCGACAGGTCCACGACGCCTCCTTCTGGGCAGCTGGTCACCCGGCTGCTCCGCTGACTGAGCTGACTCCACGTTCTCCGCAGGCCCACAGGAACCCGTCGTCGCATCTAACCATCGCCGTCTGCGGGGGGCACGGCGAGTCGCGCCGAACGTGTGACTCTGCGTGACGGCTTTCGGCTCCCTGGTCACCGGGTGCCCGACACGCACGGGGACTCGAACAGGTGAGCGAGAACAGCCGTCGGCGGGAGGCACACTGGGCGGGTGCCCACGCCCCTCGCCCCCGCCGGTGGGACGGGTCTGCCCGGTACCCCGCCGCCGGGGGCCCTGCCCCCCGGGGTGGCCGGCCTGCTGGAGCGTGGAGCCGCCGACGGGCGCCTGCGCCACCTCGAGCACCTCCCGGCGCGACCGGGGTCGCGAGCACCCTGGCCGACGTGGGCCGACCCCGCCGTCGTGGACGCCCTGCGCACGACCACCGGCGGCGCCGACCCGTGGGGCCACCAGGTCCGCGTCGCCGAGGCCGTGCACGCGGGGTGCAGCACGGTGGTGTCGGCCGGGACCGCCTCGGGCAAGACCCTGGCCTTCCTGCTGCCGGTCCTGAGCGGCCTGCGGGCGTCGCAGGCCGACGGCTCGCGCTCGGCCACCGCGCTCTACCTCTCCCCGACCAAGGCCCTCGCCGCCGACCAGGAGGCCCGCGTCCGCGGGTTGCACCTGCCCGGTGTCCAGGCCGCGACCTACGACGGCGACACCTCGACCGACCTGCGCGGGTGGATCCGCCAGCACGCGAACCTCGTGCTGAGCAACGTCGACATGCTGCACCGCTCGGTCCTGCCCGGGCACGAGCACTGGTCCTCCTTTCTCCGTCGGTTGCGCTACGTGGTGATCGACGAGTGCCACGCCTACCGGGGCGTCTTCGGCGCGCACGTGGCCGCCGTGCTGCGGCGGTTGCGTCGGGTCGCGGCCCGCTACGGCGCGCACCCCACCTTCGTGCTCGCCTCGGCCACCGTGGCCGACCCGGCGACGACCGCCCGCCGGCTGACCGGGCTGCCCGTCCGGGCGGTCACCCAGGACGACTCGGCGCGCCCGCCCGTGGCGGTCGGGCTGTGGGAGCCGCCGACGACCACGGCCCCCGAGGGTGAGCCGGTCCGCCGGACCGCCACGGCGGAGGCGTCCGGGCTCCTGGGGTCCCTGGTGGGCGGCGGGGCGAGCACCCTGGCCTTCGTGCGCAGCCGCACCGGGGCGGAGTCCGTGGCGGCCGGGGCCCGCCGTCGTCTCGCCGAGCACCGGTCCCCGACCGGGGCCCGACCCGAGCACGTCGCCGCCTACCGCGGGGGCTACCTGCCCGAGGAGCGCCGGGCCCTCGAGGCGGCCCTGCGCACCGGGACGCTGCGCGGGCTGGCGACCACGCGCGCCCTGGAGCTGGGGATCGACGTCACGGGTCTCGACGCCGTGGTGGTGGCCGGCTGGCCCGGGACCCGCGCCTCCTTCTGGCAGCAGGTGGGTCGCGCCGGTCGCCGCGACGCCCCCGCCCTCGGTCTGCTGGTGGCCCGCGAGGACCCCCTGGACACCTACCTGGTGAACCACCCCGACGCCCTCTTCGGGACCGGGGTGGAGGCGGCCGTCCTGGACCCCGACAACCCCTACGTCCTGGCCCCCCACCTGTGCGCCGCGGCGGCCGAGCTGCCCCTCACCGAGGCCGACCTCGATCTCTTCGGACCGTCGACGGCCGACGTCCTCGAGCTGCTCACCCGGCGTCGTCTCCTGCGTCGGCGCTCCACCGGCTGGTACTGGACCCGTCGGGACCGGGCGAGCGACCTCACCGACCTGCGCGGCACGGGCGGGACGGTCCGCGTCGTGGAGACCGGGACGGGTCGCGTCCTGGGCACGGTCGACGCCGGCTCCGCCGACAGCGCCGTCCACACCGGGGCGGTGCACACCCATCAGGGCGAGACCTTCGTCGTGGACCGGCTGGACCTCGAGGAGTCGGCCGCCTTCGTGCACGCCGAGGCCACCGACCACACGACGCACGCGACGTCCGACCACGCGGTCCGGATCCTCTCCACCGACGGGACCACGGAGTACCGGGGCCGCGGCGACGGCGCCGGGGGCGGGCCGCTGCGGGTGAGCACCGGGGTCGTCGAGGTCACCTCCCAGGTCACCGGATTCCTGCGCCGCCGCGTCGGCAGCGGTGAGGTCCTCGGACGGTTCCCCCTCGACCTCCCGGAGCGCCGGCTGCGCACCCGGGCGGTGTGGTGGACCCTGCCCGACGGCGTGGCCGAGTCCGTCCTCGACGGCGACCCGGGCCGGGTGCCCGGGGCCCTGCACGCCGCCGAGCACGCCGCCATCGGGCTGCTCCCCCTGCTCGCCACCTGCGACCGCTGGGACCTCGGGGGTCTCTCGACCGCCCGGCACCCCGACACCGGCCGTCCCACCGTCTTCGTCCACGACTCCGTCCCCGGCGGGGCCGGGTACGCCGACCGCGGTCACCAGCTCCTGGAGCACTGGCTGCGGGCGACCCGGGACGCGGTGCGGGGGTGCCCGTGCGAGTCCGGCTGCCCGTCCTGCGTGCAGTCGCCCAAGTGCGGCAACGGCAACGAACCGCTGGACAAGGCCGGGGCCGTCGCCGTGCTGGACCTCGTCGTCGCCCACCTCGGCGGCCCCCCCACCCCCGTCCCGACGGGTGGGGACGACGGCCGACCCGACGACGGACCGGCCGAGGGGCCCGACCACGGACCCGACCACGGACCCGATGGCGGGGTCGGTCCCCGCCGTCACGAACCGGTCCTCGTCGGCTGAGCCCCGGCCCGGGCCGACGCCCGGGCCGGACCCAGACCGTGCAACGCGCCCGGCAGGTCGACCGCCGTGCTCACGTCGACCACGGGCGAGCCGTCCACCACCGAGACCCGGCAGCCGACCAGCCGGGCCGACCCGGCCGTCGCCACCTCCCCCGCCCGGCCGCACGCCGTCGCCGGACCTCCCGGTGACCGCCCGAGGGCGACGTCGGCGGCCGCGAGCGCGGCCAGGTCCGCGGCCGCGGTGGCCCGGTGCCGGGCCGTGGTGGCCGCCCCGAGTCCGGCCACCGTGAGCGCCGCGCCGAGCGCCAGGGCGGTGATCCCCAGCACCAGCGCGCTTCCCGAGCCCGCATCCGGACCCCCCACCCCGGGTCGGACCCGCCCCCTGCTCACGACCCCTCCCCCGTGAGTTCCACCGCGGCCACCGCCCGCGCCGACACCGGCACCTGCACACCCCACCCGAGCGGCGCCACCCGCTCACCGACCTCGACCACCACGGTGCGTCCGCGACCCCCGCCGGCCGGGCCGGTGATGCGGGTCCGGCCGGTGGGCGCGACCGCGGCCACGGTCGCCCGGACGACCGACGGGGCCTCCCCCCGGGCGGCCGCGCGCGCCCCCGCCGCCGCGGCGTCGATGCAGCGCACCTGGGCGCCGCCGACCCGGGCGACCCCGAGGACCAGGGCCACGAGGAGCACCACGACCGGCAGCGCCACCGCGAACTCGACGACCACGGCCCCCTCGTCGCGCGGGCGTCGTCCGGGCACCGCCTCAGCCCAGCGTCAACGCGCTGCGCACGATGCCGGTCAGCAGACCGCGCACCTCGCCGCTGGTGAGCAGCGCGGCCAGCAGGCCGGCGAAGCCGGCGGCGGCCAGCAGGACCATCGCGTACTCCGCCGTGGCCATCCCCGCGTCCCCCGCGCCCCCCGTCGGCCTCACCGCGAGCTCCCGGCCCGCCGGTTCCCCGGGCCGCGAGCCCGCCTCGCTCTCCCGGATGGTCCGCCTGCCGGTCCGCCTGATCGCTCGCACGGTCATCTCCCTCTCCTCAGCCTCAGCCACGTCGACCCGCTCGGGCCGATCTCGATCCTGCTCGTCCCAGCACCCTCGGATCGGCTGCCGCCCAACGGTTGTGGACGACGCCGAGACGACCCGTCGCCTGTGGACGACGCCCCCGTCCGCACCTCACCGCAGGCCCTCCCAGGTGCCGACGGCCAAGTCGAGGACCACGGGCACGACGGCGAGCAGGAGGAAGGCGGGCAACGAGCACAGCCCCAGCGGGACCACGAGCAGGGCGCCCGCGCGCCCGGCGCCCTCCTCCGCGGCCCGGCGCCGCGACCGCCGGGCGCGCGCGGCCTCGGCCCGGAGCAGGTCGGCCGGGGCCAGACCGGTCGTCGCGGACAGCTCCAGCACCTCCGCGAGCGCCGCCCAGCGGGGTCCCGCGTCGCGCCAGGTGGACGGGTCGGCGCCGAGCGCCACCCGGGCCCCCGCCCGCTCCAGCTCCAGCAGCCCCCCGGTGCCCAGCCCCGCAGTGCCCGTCCCGTCCCCGGCCGGCGCCGCGACCTGCCGGACCGCCCGGACGGCCTCGGCCACCGCCGTCGTCACGGGCAGACCCGCGCCGAGGCCCGTGGCGACGAGGTCCAGCAGCAACGGGACGTCGGCCGGCGTCTCGACCGGGACTCCTCGCCCACCGCGGCGGCGGACGCGGAGGGGCCCGACTCCCCGGCCCCCGCTCCCCCGGCCCCCGTCCCCCCGGTGCGCGCTCCCGCGGTCCCCGTCCCGCTCGGTCCCGAGCAGCAGCACCGCCGAACCGAGCAGCACGGCCACCGCGGCGGCCAGCGCCACGGTGCTCACCCGGCGACCCGGCGCTGCGCAGCCCCGACGATCCGCCCGGCCCACCACCGGCCGAGCAGCAGCAGCCCCGTCCCGAGCAGGGCCGACCCGCGCCCCCACGGGGTGGTGAGCAGCGCCTCCCAGGGCGGGGCGCCCAGCAGCCACCCGAGCAGCAACCCCGCCACGGGCAGCCACCCGACGATGCGGGCGCTGGTCCGAGCGCCCGACGTGGCCACCGCGACGGTGGCGCGGGCGTCCTCGGCCTCGGCGAGCGCCGTGGCGCAGGCGAGCAGCGCGGGGACGGGCGCGGCCCCGCTGCGCTCCACCACGAGCCGGACCGCGCGCAGCTCGGGGGCGAGCGAGCCCGGTGGTCCGGCCCTGCCCCACGCGGTCTCGACGGAGGCACCGGCCCGCAGCAGCGCCGCGACGCGTTCGGCCCCGGCCGCGACGGAGGGCCGGGGCCCGGTCCCGGGCCCTCCCCACCTCCCGCGGGCCCGCTGCAGCCACCCCGGCACCCCCGCCGTCGCGCGCCTCGTCGCTCCCGACGCCAGCCCCGACGTCCTGCCCGACGCCACCCGGGGGAGGCGCCCCGGCCGCACGAGGACGGCGGCCCCGAGCCCGGTCCCCACCAGGACCGCACCGAGCAGCTCGGCCGGCGACCCGGGGTCGCTCAGCACGGGTCCGACCCGTCGTCCCCGGACAGCGCGTCCAACCGCTCCCACCCCGGCCCCGGACGGGACCGGCCGTCCGCGTCGAGCTCGACGGCGGTCCGCACCTCGACGCCGCCGGCGGCCGTGGCCGCCACCACGGCGATCGCCACCAACCTGCGTCCCGATGGCCGCCGGGCCACGTGCAGCACGACGTCGACCCCCGCCAGCAGCTGCAGGTCCACGGCCTGCGGGGTCATCCCGGCGGCCGAGGCCAGCGCGTGCAGGCGGGCCACGACGTCGGCCGCGGTGTTGGCGTGCACCGTGCCGGCCCCCGCGTGCCCGGTGTTCATGGCCGCCAGCAGGTCGCGGACCTCCGCACCCCGGCACTCGCCGACCACCAACCGGTCGGGCCGCATCCGGAGCGCCTGCCGGACGAGCTGGTCGAGCGTGACCGCCCCGTGGCCCTCGACGTTGCCGTGCCGGGCCTGCAGCCGCACGACGTGCGGGTGGTCGGGGTCGAGCTCGGCGGAGTCCTCGACCAGGACGATGCGCTCACCGCGCCCCACCTCGCCCAGCAACGCCTGCAGCAACGTGGTCTTGCCCGCTCCGGTCCCACCGCTCACGAGGAGCGAGCGCCCCGCGCGCAGGAGCCCGGTGAGCACCGGGACCCAGTCCGGGGCGACCGTCCCGGCCCTGACCAGGTCGACCAGGGCGAGCCGACGGCGGGCCGGGACCCGCAGGCTCAGGTGCGTCCCCGCCCGGGCGAGCGGGGGCAGCACGGCGTGCAGGCGGGTCCCGTCGGGCAGCCGGGCGTCGACCCAGGGACTGGCCTCGTCCAGGCGTCGCCCGGCCCCGGCCGCCAACCGGGTCGCGAGGGCCCGGACCGTGGCCTCGGACCCGAGGGCCGTCTCGATCCCGGCCTCGGCCCGCCGCAGGCCCGCGCCGTCGTCCACCCACACCTCACCCGGGCCGTTCACCAGCACGTCGGTCACCCCCGCCCGACGCAGGAGGGGTGCCAACGGACCGGCGCCGACCAGCTCGGCCTGCAACGCGCTCACCAGCTCGTGACGGTCGGCCACGCCCAGCACGACCCCCTCGGCGCCGGCCGCCTCCGCCACCGCGGCCGCCGAGGCGGACGGGACGAGCTCCGGACCGGCGGCCTCCACGAGCCGTCGGCGGACCCGGTCCAGCAGCCCCGCGGGCACGGCCGGGGACGTCGGGACGCTCACCGCGGGCCGGGGACGGACAGCCAGCGCCGGGCGAACAGCCGCAGCGGGCTGCGCCGCCCGGGGGGCAGGCCCTCCCCCCGCTCCAACCGGGCGTCGAGGTCGCGCTCGGAGCGCAGGACCCCGACCAGGGGGAGACCGACCGCGTCGGCGATCTCCTCGGCCGCCGGGGCGTCAACGCCGACGAGGCGGACCACCGCGCCGACCCGGCAGTCCGGGCGCAACCGTTCGCGGACCCGGTCGATCGACCCGCAACCGGCGGCGGCCGCGCGGACCGAGGTGGGCAGGATCAGGAGGAGGTCGTCCAGCTCGGGCAGGACGACGGCCGTCTCCCCGTCGTCCGCCCCCACCGGATCCGGACGGGGCAGGTCCACGACCACCAGCTCGTGCCCGCGGCGGGCGGCCTCCAGGACCGAGCGCAGCGTCTCCGGCGCCGGCCCACCGCGGCCGTCGCGCCCCTGGGCCAGCACCCCGAGGTCCGGGCCCATCCGCAGGACCCCGCGCAGCACGTCGCCGCTCAGCCGCCCCTCGACCCCGAGCAGGTCCGACCACCGCAGCCCGGGCAGCTCGTCCCCGCCCAGGAGCAGGTCGACCCCGCCCGAGCACGGGTCGGCGTCGACGAGCAGGGTCGCGATCCCGTCCTCGGCGGCCGTCGTGGCCAGCGCGGCGGCCAGCACGCTCGCCCCGGCACCGCCGCGGCCACCGAGGACCCCGACGACACGCGCGCCCGCACCGGGAGCGACCCCCGGAGCCGGGCCGGGCCCGCCCCCCTCGACGGCGTCGAGCAGCCGGTCCAGCAACCAGCTCCGGGCGGCGGGGAGCTCCAGCGCGGGGACGTCCAGGTCGGCGGCGGCGACCCACCACTCCCGGGCGGCCGGTTCGAGGCCGACCAGGACGACCTCCTCGCCGGCCTCCCGCAGCCCGGCGACCCGGGCGGGGTCGGCGTGCTCGTCGACCAGCCGCAGCCCGGCCCCGCCCGACGGCCGCTCCGCCGACGACCGGCGGACCGGGCACCCCGCCGCCGCGGCCAGGTCGAGGATCTCGCGGGCGAGCTCGGCGTCCGCGGTCTCGAGCACCACCTCCCGGGTCGCGGGCCCGTCGGCCGACGGCCTCGCACCCGGTGGACGCGGTGCGGCGGCGCGCTGGGGCGGGCGGTCCGGCACAGGGATCGGTCGACGGGTCACGGCTCGGGTCATCAGGTCCTCCTCGGCTGGGGAGGGACACCGTGGCCCGTCACCGGTGCTCGGCGGGGCGTCGAGGCCGCGGCTGTGGACGACCCGCGACGAGGAGGCGCCCTGTGGACGGAGGAGGGACCCCAGCGGTGCTCCCGGGAACGTCACGGGAGCCACCGACCGGTGGACGAAGGACGGCCCCCGCTGGGGGGGAGCGGGGGCCGTCGGCGGTCCGGCTCGGGGGGGATGAGCCGGGTCCGCATGTAGCCCTCAGGGCGTACTCGGTCATCTTCACCCCACGGACGCCTCCGTGGCAATTCTTCCGGGCAAGTCCGCCTCAAAAACTTTTCCGAGAGCGCGATTGAGCCCCCCGAAGGGGGGACCTGACCGGACGCGCGGTGCCGGTTGCGTTGTCGCAGAGGCGGGTCGGACCCGCCCGGCTCATCCCTGCGCCGCGGCGACCCGGGTGAGCAGGTCCCGGGCGACGGGAGCGGCCACCGAGCCACCGCTGACCCCGTCCTCGACGAGGACGGCGAAGGCGAGCGAACCCCGCCAGCCGATGGTCCAGGCGTGGGTGGGCGGCGGCGAGCCGGTGCCGTACTCCGCGGTCCCGGTCTTGGCCCGCACCTCGGCCCCGGGGACGTCGCGCAGGACGGTCGCGGTCCCGTCGAGGACCACCTCGCGCATGAGGTCGGCGACGATCGAGCAGTCCTCGGCCGAGGGTTCCTCCGCCGTCCCCGCCACCGGCTCGGGCGCGGGGTCCAGGACGATGCGCGGGGTGCGGCGGGCCCGGGCGGCGACGGAGGCGGCGACCGTGGCCATCGCCAGGGGCGAGGCCAGGGTGCGGCCCTGCCCGAAGCTGGCCGCGGCGCGGTCGACCTCGGAGGTGGTCTCGGGGACGTCACCGCTGAAGGCGTCGACCCCCGTCGCCCACGGCACGCCCAGCCCCAGGGTGGCCGCGGTCGCGCGTAGGCTCGTCGGGTCCAGGCGGGGCGCCAGCGAGGCGAAGGCCGTGTTGCACGACTGCGCGAAGTCCGTGGTGAACGGGACGTCACCGAGCACCTCGCCCTCGAAGTTGCGGAAGGAACGCCCCGACACCGTCAGGGTCGCCGGGCAGCTCACCGTGGAGGCGGGGTCGAAGCCACCGGCGAGCAGGGCCAGGGTGGTGACGACCTTGAACGTGGACCCCGGCGCGTAGCGGCCGGTGAGGGCCCGGTCCCCGCCGTCGGCGGGTCCGTTGGCGACCGCGCGGACCGACCCGTCGGCGGTGTCGAGCACCACGAGCGCGCAGGGGTTCGCGACACCGGCCAGGGCCTCGTCGGCGGCCTGCTGGACGACCGGGTCGAGGCTGAGCTGCACCGTCTGCCCGGGCACCGGGTCGATGCGGAGGAGCTCCACGGGCGTGCGCTCCCCGGCCGCGCTCTCCGGGGGACCGTCGTCGCCGGCCTGCCCCGGGGCCGCCTGCACGACGATCCCCACCCGTCCGGCCAGGCGGGCGTCGTAGCCGGCCTGCACCCCGGACAGACCGGCCTGGTCCCCGGCGACGTAGCGCCCGTCGGAGGCCTCCACCACGTCGGCGGTGACCTCGCCGACGCTGCCCAGCAGGGCCCGGGCGAAGGCCCGCGTCGGGGCCAGCGGGAGCGTCCCGGCTCGGAAGACGGCTCCGGGGACCGCCTGCAGCGCGGCTCGGTCGGCGTCGTAGTCGCTGCGGCGCAGCGTGATGACGGCGACGAAGGCGTCCGGCCGGGCCTGCGTGATGCGCTGCCGGAGGGCGTCGCCGTCCACGTCGAGCAGACCGGCGAGGGCGGCGGCGGTCGCGGCCGCGTCGGTGGTGCGCGAGGGCTGCACCCCGACCGCGACGACGTCGCGCTCGGCGACGATGCTGCCCCCCGCCGCGTCGAGGATGTCGGCGCGGGCCGGCTGCTCCCGCTGCACCCGCAGCACCGCATCGCCCTCCGGGGTCGGCGCGAGCGCCGGGTGGACGACGGCCGGCGACCAGGCGACGACCGTCCGGTCCTCGTCCCGGCGCAGCGCGACGGTGGTCCGGTAGGCGAAGCGGCTGCCGTCGGACGCACCGAGCCGACCGAGATCGAACGCGACGTCGAGCTCGGCGTCGGCGCCCGCGTCGGTCTCGGTCACCGCGACGACCGAGACGGTGGGGCGCAGCCCGGCGAGCCCCCCGGCCAGCCGCGCGTACTCGGCCTCCAGGTCGGCGGGGACGGGCGCAGCCCCGGCGACCACCCCCACCTCGGAGGCGATGGCCCCGAAGCGCCCCTCGCTCCAGGAGCGCGCGACCGCCTCGGCCGCCGACCGCGACGCGTCGGCGTCGTCACCGCGGGTGAGCAGGACGACGGCGGTCCCGGCCGCCACCGCGAGCCCGGCCCCACCGGCCACGAGCACGCGGCGGCTCGGGCCGCGCCGGCTCGGGGCAGGGGCCTCGTAGGGACCGGGGGTCGGCGCGTCGTCACTCATCGTGGGCATGCTCGCAGACCGCACGTCGCGCGAGACGGTCCCCGGCCGCGGCGGGCCGACCCCGCACCCGACGTGCACCCGCCCCCCACCCACCCTCCCCACCCGGACCCGCAGCGGGCCGTCGGGGCGCCTCCGCACGGTGACGCGACCGACCGGTGACGACTGCTAACCTCGCTCACGGAGGTGTCGCCTAGTCCGGTCTATGGCGCCCGCCTGCTAAGCGGGTTGGGGGCTACAACCCCCTCGCGGGTTCAAATCCCGCCACCTCCGCCACGAGGCCCCGTCCCTGCGACGGGGCCTCTTGCGTTCCCCTCCCGGTCAGGAGCAGGTCGCGGCGGACCGGCCCGACCCGGGCGAAGTGCCTCTGCCGCAATCGATTGGTGTCCGGCTGCAGGGCCCGCTACAGTGGACTCCGGCCGCTGCGCACCGCGCAGCGCCTGCGCCCGTAGCTCAACGGATAGAGCATCTGACTACGGATCAGAAGGTTAGGGGTTCGAATCCCTTCGGGCGCACTCGTTGAGACAGCGACGCAGAAGGCCCCCGCTCAGCCGCAAGGTGGAGCGGGGGCCTTCTGCGTTCCCGCCGTCCGCCGTCCGGGGTCCTCGCCCTCGTTCTTGACCTATTCAAGAACAGTTGCCACGATGACCGCGTGCGGGAGAACGAAGATCACGAACGCGCGTTGCGCGCCGCGGGACTTCGGGTGACGCAGCCTCGGCTGGCGGTGCTCGACGCCGTCCACCAGCACCCGCACGCGACCACCGAGGCGCTGATCGGCGCCGCCCGCACCCGCCGGGAGAACCTGTCCCACCAGGCGGTCTACGACGTCCTCCGGGTTCTCACGGACAGCGGTCTGGTGCGCCGCATCCAACCGCAGGGCACCGTCGCCCGGTACGAGGCCCGTGTCGGCGACAACCACCACCACCGGGTGTGCCGCACGTGCGGCGAGATCGCCGACGTCGACTGCAGCACCGGGGCGGCGCCCTGCCTCACCCCCCACCTCGACGGCGAGGGTTTCCTCGTCGACGAGGCCGAGGTCACCTACTGGGGCCTTTGCCGGTCCTGCGCGGAGTCCTCGGACGCACCCACGTCGTGACCAGTTCCACCAGCCCGTCAGCAGAGAGGCACATCGTGAGCGAGCTCGACCAGGCCGGCCCGGCCGAAGAGACGACCAAGGCCCACAGCCAGAGCACCAGCGAGAGCGAGAACCCGGCGATCCCCGGGCCGACCGCCTCGACCGAGGACCGTCCCCGCACGGTGCAGGACTGGTGGCCCAACCAGATCGACCTGTCCGTCCTGAACAAGCCCTCCGCCGACTCCGACCCGCTGGGTGACTTCGACTACGCGGCCGAGTTCGCGAAGCTCGACGTCGAGGCGGTCAAGCGCGACCTCGTCGAGGTCATGCACACCTCCCAGGAGTGGTGGCCCGCCGACTGGGGTCACTACGGCCCCCTGTTCATCCGGATGTCGTGGCACGCGGCCGGCACCTACCGCATGGCCGACGGCCGCGGCGGCGGTGGCGCGGGCGGTCAGCGTTTCGCCCCGCTGAACAGCTGGCCGGACAACGCCAACCTCGACAAGGCCCGCCGCCTCCTGCTGCCGATCAAGCAGAAGTACGGCCGGAAGATCTCCTGGGCCGACCTGCTCGTGCTCGCCGGCAACGTCGCCCACGACGACATGGGTCTCAAGACCTTCGGTTTCGGCTTCGGTCGCGCCGACAACTGGCAGCCCGAAGAGGTGTTCTGGGGTCCCGAGGACACCTGGCTGGGTGACGAGCGGTACGCGAACGACGAGCCGCTCGACCTCGACGAGGGTGACCTGGCCGCCGTCACCATGGGCCTGATCTACGTGAACCCCGAGGGCCCCCAGGGCAAGCCCGACCCGCTCGGTTCCGCCCACGACATCCGGGTGACCTTCGGGCGCATGGGCATGAACGACGAGGAGACCGTGGCGCTCGTCGCCGGCGGGCACACCTTCGGCAAGACCCACGGCGCGGGCAACCCCGAGCTGGTCGGCCCCGAGCCCGAGGGCTGCCCGGTGCACGGCAACGGCCTGGGGTGGAAGAACCAGCACGGCACCGGCAAGGGTGCGGACACCATCACCAGCGGTCTCGAGGGCGCCTGGACCCCCACGCCCACGACGTGGGACAACACCTACTTCGAGATGCTGTTCAGCTACGAGTGGGAACTGACCACCAGCCCGGCCGGCGCCAAGCAGTGGAAGCCGAAGAACCCCGAGGCGCAGGAGCTCGTCCCCGACGCCCACATCGAGGGCAAGAAGAACGCCCCGATGATGGCGACCAGCGACCTGGCCCTGCTGGCCGACCCGGTCTACCACGAGATCTCGCGCCGCTTCTACGAGGACCACCAGCTGTTCGCGGACACCTACGCGCGCGCCTGGTTCAAGCTCCTGCACCGCGACATGGGTCCGCGCAGCCGTTACCTCGGCCCGGACGTCCCCGCCGAGGAACTGATCTGGCAGGACCCGACCCCCGCGGTCGACCACGCGCTCGTCGACGCCGAGCAGGTCGCCGACCTGAAGAAGCGTCTGCTCGACTCGGGCCTGAGCGTCTCGCAGCTGGTCCACACCGCATGGTCGGCGGCGGCGTCCTACCGCCACACCGACAAGCGGGGCGGGGCCAACGGCGCCCGCCTGCGCCTCGACCCGCAGCTCGGGTGGGCGGTGAACGCCGGCGTGGCCGACGTGCTGCCCGTGCTCGAACGGGTCAAGGCGGAGTTCGAGTCCGCCACGGGCGCCCAGGTGTCGCTGGCCGACCTCATCGTCCTCGGCGGGACCGCGGCCGTGGAGAAGGCGGCGGCCGACGCCGGCGCCCCGGTCGAGGTGCGGTTCACGCCGGGCCGCACCGACGCCTCGCAGGAGCAGACCGACGTCGACAACTTCCGGTGGCTGGAGCCGCGGGCCGACGGTTTCCGCAACTGGGTCTCCCCCCGCACCAAGCTCCACCCCGAGACCCTGCTCCTCGACCGCGCCTCCAACCTGCACCTCACCGCCAAGGAGATGACCGTCCTCGTCGGTGGTCTGCGGGTGCTGGGCGCCAACACCGGCGGCACCCGGCACGGCGTGTTCACCGAGAACGTCGGTGTGCTGAGCCAGGACTTCTTCCGCACGCTGCTCGACCTGGGCGTGCAGTGGCGTTCCGCGACCGAGGCCGCGGGCGTTTACGAGGGCCTGGACGCCGAGGGCGAGGTCGTGCGGACGGCCACGGCCGTGGACCTCGTCTTCAACTCCAACTCGATCCTGCGCGGGATCGTGGAGGTCTACTCCGCCGACGACGCCCACGAGCTGTTCGTGCGCGACTTCGCCGCGGCCTGGCAGAAGGTCATGGAGCTGGACCGCTTCGACCTCGTCTGAGCCGACCCTCCAACCGGGCCCCGACCGCGATCGCGCGGTCGGGGCCCCGTCGCGTCGGGACGGTTCCTCCTCCGGCGGGAGCCGCACCGCCCCCGGATTCCCGGGGAGGGATTCGGTGAAGCGTTACCGACGAGGCCGTGTGCGCGGCCCGGCCGAGTTCTGCGACCACTTCTGGTATTAGCGGCTCGGTGCGCCGTGGGGCACTTCCCTGTGGTTTCATGATGGTCAGCAATTCACCCTCGCCTTCACTTCCCCAGGGAGAACAACATGGCCAGCCACGATGTCGCACTGAAGGTGGCCTCGGAACTGCCCGTCGGCGCCGTCGACCTCGAGATCCCCGTCAAGCGCAACGGTCGCAAGATCGGCGTGTTCACCGTGAACTCGAACGGGGTGACCTGGAACCCCTCCACCGCCAAGGCCGCGACCTCGGTGTCGTGGGAGGACCTGCCCGCCGCGCTCGCGGGTTCGGCCCCGGCCGCCGCCCCGGCCGCCCCCGCCGCGGCCCCGGCCAAGAAGGCCGCCACCGCCAAGAAGGCGACCCCCGCCACCCCGGCCAAGACCGCCAAGAAGGCGACCAAGGCCGCCCCCGCCGCCGAGCCGGCCGCGGAAACCGCCACCGAGACCGCCGCCCCGGCCAAGAAGACCTCGGCGAAGAAGGCGACCCCGGCCAAGAAGACCACCGCGAAGAAGGCGGCCGCCCCCGCCGCGGTCGACGCCCGCGCCGTGCGTGCGTGGGCCGCCGAGAACGGTGTCGCGGTCGCGCCGCGCGGCCCGATCTCCCAGGGCATCATCGACCAGTTCCTCGCCGCGAACTGAGTCCGTCGACGCGTCGAAGGGCGGTACCCCTCCGGGGGTACCGCCCTTCGTCGTTCCGGTCCGCACCCGTCGTCGTTGCGGGACAACGGTTCTCAGCCCCGTGAATCATCCCGTCGCCGCGCCGCCCGGCGCAGGGTCAGCCGCGAACGCAGCCCGTGGGGCCGGCGCGCGGGCGGGTGGTCGATCCGTTCGTGCATGACCTCGTCGGCCCGCAGGGGTTCGGGGACCAGCTTGAGCTCGTGCATCTCGTGGTCGTTGCCGACCGAGTCGATGAGGATCGTGCCGTAGTCCAGCAGGCGCCCGAGCACGGGTCGGCGCAACTTGCGCTGGCTGATCTTGGACTTGGGCACGGAGACCGCGCGCTGGTTCAGGACCCCGTAGACGCGCAGCAGGCGTTCGTCGGTCACGATCAACCAGTCCCGCGACCAGACCAGGAAACACCAGGCCGCCCGCACCAGGGCGACCGCGAAGCCGAGGAACGGGACGGTCGCGGACCCGGCGTCGACCGCCACCGCCCACCAGATGCTCAGGACCAGGAAGGCGACGGCCGTCCCGAACGGTTCCAGCAGCTGGATCTCGTGCCGGCGCTCGGTCCAGAGGACCTTCTCGCCCTCGGCGATGTACCCGTGCCGGATGTAGTCCGGCAGGCGACGGGCGGGGATCTCCCGGGGGGCCCGGGCGGGCCGACGACGACGCGCGAGCGGGGGGGTCTCCCGGGTGACCGGGCCCGTCCGCGACGGGCGGGCCGGAGCCGGGGGCCGGACCGGCAACCCGATGCCGCGACGGGTCGAGGCGCGGGGCCGGTCCGCGGCCTTGGGCTGCACGGCCGAGCGGGTGACGCGCACGGACGTCCCCGGGACCTGGACCTGGTCCTCCCCCCGCAGGAAGGCGACCAGGCGGCTCAGTCCCGAGGCCACGTCGTCAGCTCCGCAGGATGCCGTCGAAGAAGTTGGCGATGCTCTCGACCACCGTGCGGATCGCCGTCCCGACGCTGCGCACGAAATCCGCGGCCTGGTCGGGGGCGCGGTAGATGGCGTACACCGCGAAGACGATCAGCACCCACCACAGGACCTTGCGCCACTTCATCCCGAGTCCTCCCTCCTCAACCGCTCGCCACGAACTCCCGGTCTCCGGGCCACCTCGGCCCGGGACACCCGGTCGATCCTCGTCCCGGCGGGGCCGGGGCGGTTCCGGGCATGGTCGGGGTCAGCATGCCGGAACCTGCTCGCGAGGAGGCGCGACGCGCGGGGAGGAGGACCCGCAAATGTCAGACGACGCCGTACAGGCGGTCGCCCGCATCCCCGAGCCCGGGGACGATGTACCCGTGCTCGTCGAGGCGTTCGTCCAGCGCGGCGGTGACGATGGTCACGTCAACCCTCTCCTCGAACGCCGCGCGGACCACCTCGATGCCCTCGGGAGCGGCCAGCAGGCAGATCGCGGTGACGTCGACCGCCCCCCGTTCCAGCAGGTAGGTGATGCTCGCGACGAGCGTGCCTCCGGTGGCCAGCATCGGGTCGAGCAGGAAGCACTGCCGACCCGAGAGGTCGTCCGGCAACCGGGTCGCGTACGTGGTCGCCTGCAGCGTCTCCTCGTCGCGGATCATGCCCAGGAACCCGACCTCGGCGGTCGGCATGAGCCGCACCATCCCGTCGAGCATCCCCAGCCCGGCCCGCAGGATCGGCACCACCAGCGGTTTGGGGGCGCTCAGCTTGACGCCGACGGCCGGGGCGACCGGGGTCGTCACCGGGGCCTCCTCCACCCGCACCTGGCGGGTCGCCTCGTAGGCCAGGAGCGTCACGAGTTCGTCGGCGAGCCGACGGAAGGTGGGCGAATCGGTCGTGACGTCCCGCAGGACGGTGAGTTTGTGGGCGAGGAGGGGGTGGTCGACGACCTGCAGACGCATACCGGAAATGTATCGATAACCGGGCCGGGGACCCAGACCGAGCACGGGCACCCGCGCACTGGCGGGCGCGGGCGGGGGTGCGCCACGATGGGTGCGTGCCGTACTTCACCGCCGTGCTGACCGCCGAGGACGATCGGTGGAGCGCCGTCGACGTCGACCTCACGCCGGGTCCGCCCGAGGAGGTCGGGGACCTCCTGCGCAACGCGGTCGAGGACGAGGCCGAGGTTCTCGCGGTGCTCGAACGGGAGGACGAGTGGTTCGCCGTGCTCCGCGCCGACCGGGAGGGCGAGGTCCGCGTCTTCGTCTCCGACGCCATCGCCGCGACCGGCTCCCGCTACGCCGACCTGTTCGCCGAACTCCCCCCGCCCGAGGGGGCCCGCCGTACCGCGGCCGCGGGAACCGCCACGGGTGACGCGGCGGCGGACCCCGACGCCGGGGACGACGTGAGCGACACCGACACCGGGGCCCGAGCGGCCGACGACGCGGAGGAGACCCCGGCGGCGGTCGTCGCCGCCGACCTGTGGGCCGGGGACGCGGACCTGCTGGCCGACCTGGGGGTCAGCGCCGAGGACCTCGTCCGGATCGCCGGCGAGGCGGGCGACCCGGCCGTCGCCACCACCGAGATCGCCGAGCACCTCGGCGCGGGCGACGTCCTGGAGTCGTTGCGCTGAGCGGTCTGGTCCACGACCCGGCGTGGTCGGACTGGATGGGACGGGCGCTGGGCGAGGCCACCGCGTGCGCAGGGAGCGGCGACGTGCCCGTGGGGGCCGTGGTCCTCGGCCCCGACGGGGAACTCCTCGGCGCGGGGCGCAACCAGCGGGAGGCCGTGGGCGACCCGACCGCCCACGCCGAGGTCCTGGCCCTGCGCGCCGGCGCGGCCGCCCGCGGTGACGGCTGGCGCCTCGACGGCTGCACCCTCGTCGTGACCCTCGAACCCTGCACGATGTGCGCCGGGGCGATCGTGCTGTCCCGGGTCTCGCGCCTGGTCCTGGGCGCCTGGGACCCGGCCTTCGGGGCCGCGGGTTCGTTGCGCGACGTGGTGCGCGACCGGCGCGTGAACCACACGGTCGAGGTGGTCGGTGGCGTCCGCGAGGACGAGTGCCGCCGCCTGCTCGACGAGTTCTTCCGGACGCACCGGGCCGGGCGGCGGCGCGCCTGACCGGTGCGGGGCGGCGGCCGCCGGACGTGTATCGTTACCGACGGTGGCGTGTCCGAGCGGCCTAAGGAGCACGCCTCGAAAGCGTGTGAGGGGGCAACTCCTCCGTGGGTTCAAATCCCACCGCCACCGCGCTGAGTTCCCCCGACCCGGGTTCCGGGTCGGGGGTTCTTCGCTTCCGGAGCCCCCTCACGGCCCGCCCCGGACGAGGACCAGTGCGCCCAGGGCCTCCTCGACCCAGTCCCGGTAGCGCCTCCTCGACCACCCGCGGGTGTGCAGCAACTCGTGGACGGTCGGCGCGACGATGGTCCAGAGCACGTCGGCGGTCGCCTCGGGCGTCCGTCCCGGTCGTAACCAGCCGTGCTCGCCCCAGACCCGGACGACCTGCCGGACCCCGGCCAGGCGCTCGGCGTCGATCTGCTCGGCGAACTCCCGCAGCTGCGGGTCGGCGCCCCGCGAGGACAGCGCGACCCGTAGCAGGGGGCCGACCTCCTCGGCGATGTGGGCCGCGACGTCCGCGTACGCGCGCGCGGCCTCGGCCGCGGTCGAGGCCCGGCGCAGCGAGGCGAAGAGCGGGCGCTCGGCCATGACCACGGGGGCGTCGTCGCCGGCCAGCGTGCGGTCGTAGACGGCCTTGAGCAGCCCGGCCTTGCCGCCGAACGTCTTGTAGACGGTCTCGCGAGACACCCCGGCGTCCGCGGCCACCGAGCGGATGGTCGTGCCGGCCCACCCCCGGGCCAGCAACTGCTCCCGGGCGGCCTCGACCACCCGCGCCCGGGTCCGTCGGGCGGCGTCGGCCCGTCCCGAGTTGTCGTAGGCCACGCCACGCCACTCCCCACCCTTGTCACCCCGTCCGATACAGCCTACTGTCCTCAAATCGGGTACAGCGAACTGTCATGGATGGTGGGGACGATGACCGGCACCACGGCGGGAACCTCGACGACCGGCACGGCAGGAACTTCCACGGCGGGCACGGTGGTGCGGGCCGTCCACGCGATGGCGGGGGCGTCGGACGCGGAGTTCGCGGCGGTGTTCCACCCCGAGGCGGTCAACCACGAGGCGCTCGCTGAACCCGCCGCGTGCCGGGCCCGCGGCCCGGCCGGGTTCCGCGCCACGTCGGCGTGGTTGACGACGGCGTTCGCCGACCTCGCGTTCGAGGTGCAGGAGGTGGTCGAGCAGGGCGACGTCGTCGTCGTTCTCGCGCTCATGAGCGGTCGGCACACCGGCGACTTCGTGGTCCGCAACGACGACGGCGGGATCGAACGCGCCTTCGCCCCCACCGGTCGGCGGTTCTCGGTCGCGCAGTCCCACCATTTCCGGGTGCGCGACGGCCTGGTGGTCGAGCACCGCGCCGTGCGCGACGACCAGGGGATGGCCCGGCAGCTGGGCTGGGTCCCCCCGAGCCCCGCGTACCTGCTGCGCTGCGCCCTGGCCACGTCCCGAGCCCGCCGCCGTGGGGCCGCCGGAGGCTGATCCCCCGCCCCGCGCCGTTCTCAGCAGTTCGTCGCGGGAACCGCGAGGGCGTCCTCCGCGCGGAGCTGGGCGTACCCGTCACCGAGTTCGAGGACCACACCCGCCTCCGGACGCTCGGCGAGCTGCGCGCCCTCGATCCGGGCCGCGACCGCCTGCGCCGCAGCGATCTCCCCCGGTCCGTACTGCACGACCGCCGGGACGGGACCGGGGGCCACCGCCGCGTTGCCGACCCGCGTCACCGTGAAACCCCGCTGCCCGAACTCACCGGCGACCGCCGCCGCGAGACCGCGCCGATCGGTGCCGTTGAGCACCGTGAGACTCACCTCGGCCGGCGCCGGCAGCCGGACCGGGGCGCAGCTCGCCGGCGGGGCGGAGGGACCCGCGGACGGTTCCGGGGAATTCGGCCACCGGTCGGTGGCCACCAGGGCGGCGATCCCACCCGCGACGACGACCGCGAGGACCAGCACCGCGAAGACGATGCGCTGGCGCAGCAACCGGCGGCGCCGACGACGGGCCAGCCGGTCGGCGGAGTCGACCTCGTCGAAGTCCTCGGCGAGTCCCGGACCGTCACCGGCACCGGCACGGGCGTCCGTCCCGGTGGCGTCGTCGGAACCCTCGGGCGGGTCCTCGCCCGCGACCCCGCGCTCGCCGCGCCCCGGCTCCTGCATCCCGCCCCCCTCATGATCGACGACGACCGACCTCGGAACCCGTCCGTGGATCCGGGGCCAGAACCCGTCGTCCTCAGCCGGACAGTTCCAGGACCCGGGCGTGCAGGACCTGACGTTGGTGCAGCGCGGCCCGGACCGCGCGGTGCAACCCATCTTCGAGGTACAGCCGCCCCCGCCAGGCCACGACATGCGCGAACAGGTCGCCGTAGAAGGTGGAGTCCTCGGCCAGCAGCGCGGCCAGGTCGAGCGTGCGTCGCGTGGTGGTGAGATCGGCCAGTCGGACCTGCCGCGGCGGCACCGCCGACCAGCCCGCCGCCGACGTCCCGTGCTCGGGGTAGGGGCGTCCGTCACCGACCGCACTGAAGATCACGGGGGACAAGCATAGAGGCCCGGCCTCCCCTGACGGGGAGACCGGGCCTCGGGCGCGGAGGATAGGGGATTTGAACCCCTGAGGGCGTTAACCCAACACGCTTTCCAAGCGTGCGCCATAGGCCACTAGGCGAATCCTCCGTGGACGAGCCTACCAAGCCGGTGCGGGTGGTCGTGACGCAGCGCGTCCGGGGGGCGGGAGCCGCCCGGTCCCGGGCCGGTCGGGGACCCGCGGGACATGCCCTAAAGTGGGGGCAGACCCCTCGTGCGGCGTCATCCCGCTGAACCCCCCCAGGGCCGGAAGGCAGCAAGGGTAGGTGGGCTCTGGCGGGTGCACGGGGGGTCCCTCGCTCCCCCTCCCCGGTCCGAGCAGGGGTTCCACCGGCCGCGGTCCCGTGTCCGCCGGGAGCATTAACCTCGTCGCGTGACGACTGCCCTGTACCGCCGCTACCGGCCGGAGAGCTTCGCGGAGGTCATCGGCCAGGAGCACGTGACCGCGCCGTTGACCCAGGCGCTGGCCAAGGGGCGCGTCACCCACGCCTACCTCTTCTCCGGCCCGCGCGGGTGCGGCAAGACGACGAGCGCGCGCATCCTCGCCCGCTGCCTCAACTGCGAGCAGGGGCCCACGCCCACCCCGTGCGGCGTCTGCGACTCCTGCACCAGCCTGGCCCGCGGCGGCCCCGGCAGCATCGACGTCGTCGAGATCGACGCGGCCAGCCACGGGGGCGTGGACGACGCCCGCGACCTGCGCGAACGGGCCTCCTTCGCCCCGGCGCGCGACCGCTTCAAGGTCTACATCATCGACGAGGCCCACATGGTGAGCCCGCAGGGCTTCAACGCCCTGCTCAAGCTCGTCGAGGAACCCCCGCCGCACGTGAAGTTCGTCTTCGCGACCACCGAGCCGGACAAGGTCCTGACCACCATCCGCTCGCGCACCCACCACTACCCGTTCCGCCTCGTGCCGCCGGCCCAGCTGACCGAGCACCTCGCCGCGCTGGCCGAGCGCGAGGGCGTGGGCATCGGGCGCGGCGTCCTGCCGCTGGTCGTGCGGGCCGGCGGGGGGTCGGTGCGCGACTCCCTCTCCGTCCTCGACCAGCTCATCGCCGGGGCCGGGGACGAGGGGGTCACCTACGACCTGGCGGTGGCCCTGCTCGGCTACACCCACGCCAGCCTGCTCGACGACGTGGTGGAGGCGCTGGCCGCCGGGGACGGGGCCACGGTGTTCCGGGCCGTGGAACGGGTGGTGGACTCCGGGCAGGAGCCGCGCCGGTTCGCCGACGACCTCCTGCAGCGGCTCCGGGACCTGGTGATCGTCGCCGCCATCGGGGACGAGGCCGCCGACGCGCTCGCCCTGCCCGAGGACGCCCTGGACCGGTTGCGGGTGCAGGCCGCCCACCTCGGGGCGGCCGAGGTCTCCCGCGCCGCCGACGTGGTGGCCGCGGGCCTGGAGCAGATGACCGGGGCGACCTCGCCCCGCCTGCAGCTGGAACTGCTGTGCGCACGGCTGCTGCTGCCCGGTGCCGACGGGGATCGCGGCCTCGGTGCCCGGTTGGACCGGGTCGAACGGCGCCTGGCCGCCGGCGTCCCCGCCGCCCGGGCCGACGCCGGCCCCGCCGTGGCCCCCGCGCATCCGGTCGCCTCCGGGGACGCTCCCGTGCGCGCCTCCGCCCCCGCGCCGGTTCCCCCGCCCACCCCGGACGCCCCGGTCGCGCCCCGCTCGGACACCCCCGCCCAGCCCCCCGCCGAGCCGCCCGCCACCCCGGCTCTGGGCGAGGCGGGCGGACCCGCGCGCCGCGGTGGGTGGCCCGCCCCACGGCCCTCGGGGGGCGGCACCCCGCCCCCGGCCCGCCCGGCCCCCTCGCCGACCCCCTCGCCGGCCCCCACGTCGTCCCCGACCGGGGAGCCGGCCGACCCGGGTGCCGCCCCCGCCGCTGTCGCTGCCCCACCCCCGGCCACGGATGGGGGTGCCGACGAGACCGAGACGGTCCGTCGCCTCTGGACCGACGTGCTGGGGGCGCTCGGCGGCCTCAAGCGGGTCACCTGGTCGCTCATCGCCCAGCACGCGACCGTGCAGGACTGCCGGAACGGGGTGCTGACGCTGCACTTCGCGACCCCGCAGCTCGCCGCGACCTTCGGCAAGGGCAACCACGCGGGCTTCGTCGCGGAGGCCCTGCTGGAGGTCACCGGCATCCAGGCCAAGGTCGAGGGCCGCGCCGACGGCGGGGACGCCCCGGCCGCCGGCGGTCCCGCCCGGGGGCGCGGTCAGCGACCCTCGACCGCCTCGTGGGGGGCCCGACCGGCGGGTCCCCGGTCGGGCGGTCCCGCGGCCCCGGTCGGTCGCCCGACCCCGCCGTCGGGCGGCGCCCCGGGGACCGCGCGGAGCGAGGAGCCGGTCGTGCCCCCGGCGCAGCCCAGCGCGCCGCCGGTCCCGCGACGGACCGCGCCGGTCGTCGCCTCCCCCGCCTACGACGACCCCTACGGCGACGTGCCGCCGCCGGACGCGCCCATCGACGACCCGGACGAAGGCCCCGAACCGCCACCCCGCCGGGAGACCGGGGGTGGGAGCGACGCCACCCGCCCGGCCCCGACCGAGCCCGCCACCCCGACGAGAACGGCCCCGACGAGGTCCGCCCCGCGGTCCGCGGCGCGGGAGGAACGGGTGACTCCCCCCGTGCCCGCCCCGGCCGAGGACGAGGACGACACCCCCAGCCGTGACGACGCCGACGCCGACGAGTCCCAGCTCGTGGGCGCCGCGGTCGTCGAGCAGATCCTCGGTGGCAAGATCATCTCCAGCGACGAGCGCTGAGCGGGCTGGTGACCACGACGTCACACCCTGCGAGCCACGCCCTAGGCTGAGGCGGTGTACGAAGGTGTCGTCCAAGACCTCATCGACGAACTCGGGCGGTTGCCCGGCGTCGGTCCGAAGAGCGCGCAACGGATCGCCTTCCACCTCCTCGCGGCCGACCCGGCCGACGTGACCCGGCTTGCCCGCATCCTCACCGAGGTCAAGAGCAAGGTCCGCTTCTGCACGATCTGCGGCAACGTGGCCCAGGAGGAGCTCTGCCGCGTCTGCCGCGACCCGCGGCGCGACCCGACCGTCATCTGCGTGGTCGAGGAGTCCAAGGACGTCGTCGCCATCGAGAAGACCCGGGAGTTCCGCGGCCGCTACCACGTCCTCGGCGGGGCGATCAGCCCGATGGAGGGGGTCGGCCCGGACGACCTGCGGATGAAGGAGCTGCTCTCCCGGTTGTCCTCCGGCGAGGTGACCGAGACGATCATCGCGACGGACCCGAACCTGGAGGGCGAGGCGACCGCGACCTACCTGGCCCGGTTGCTGCGCCCGATGGGGCTCAAGGTCACCCGGCTCGCCTCCGGCCTGCCGGTGGGCGGGGACCTCGAGTACGCCGACGAGGTGACGCTCGGCCGAGCGTTCGCCGGAAGGAGATCCCTGGATGCCTGACCGCCCCGTCCACGAACCCGCCGGACCCACGGGCGCCGCCGACGCCGTGGTGCCCGACGAGCTGGCCGACCTGGCCGCGGTCACCGCCGCCGACGCGCGCGCCTACCTCGGGGTCGTCGCCGAGGTGGCCTCGGGGCAGCTCGACGAGACGGCGCTCTCGGTCCTGCTGCTGGCCACCAGCCAGGCGCTGATGGCCGGCGCCCGCCTGGGCGCGGTGGCCGACGTCGTTCCCGCGCAACGCTTCGAGCCCGACGCGGGGATCGACCCCGACGTGGACCCGCTGCGCCTCGGTCTGGCCAACGTCATGGAGGGCCTCGACGACTACGCCGACGTCGTCGACCCGCTCACCAACGCGACCCTGGCCCGCGGGGCCCTCTCCGACGACCTCGCCTCGGTCGCCGCCGACCTGGTGCACGGCCTGCGCCACCACGAGCGCGGCAACATCACCGAGGCGCTGTGGTGGTGGCAGTTCTCCTACCTCTCCAGCTGGGGCCTGCGGGCCACGGCCGCGCTGCGGGTCCTGCAGTCGCTGCTCGCCCACCTGCGCCTCGACGTCGACGCGGAGACCGCCGCCGACGCCGAGTTCGAGGCCCTGCACCAGGCCTGAGCACCCGCGCCGGGAACGGAGCCGGACCGGGGTCAGACGGGCGCGTCACCGTGGTCGGGGATCGCCAGCCGCTCGCCGCCGCGGCGCATCGACTCGTGCGCGACGATCCCCGGCAGGGTGAACCGGGCGGCGACCCAGGCGTTGACCGGCGGGAGCGTGCGGGTGGTCACGGCCCGCACGAAGTCGTCGACGAGGAAGTGGTGGGAGCCCTCGTGCCCGTTCGGGGCGCCCTCGAAGGACGCGGGGAGCCGGCTGCGGTCGTGCACCGGGGCGGATCCGGAGACGAAGGCCGCCCGCAGGGCCGGGGAGACGTCGGCCAGCGAGGGGTCGTCCTCGGCCAGGCTGGGCCGGGCCTCGAGCAGCTCGGTGACGTCGGTGACGTCGGACTTGTCCTGCCAGATGCTCGCGTTCACGGTCTGCTCGAAGCTCGCCTCGGTCCCGAAGAACCGGAACCGCGACTCCTTCAGGTGCGAGGGGTAGCCGACCCGGCGGAACTCGTTGGTCCGCATGGACCCGCCCCCGGCCAGCTCGAACAGCGCGGTCGCGTTCGAGACGTCGTTGTCGAACATGCTCACCGAGCGGTCGAAGACCCCGTCCCCGCGCCGGTCCGGGGTGCCGATGCAGCTCACGCTGGTGGCGTGGGTGGGCAGCGCCCCGAGGACGCCCCCGACCGCGTGGGTCGGGTAGAGCATGGGCGGGTAGCTGGCCGTCGCCCGCCAGTCGTCCCCGCCGGAGAAGCGGTAGGCGTCGTAGAAGCCGAGGTCCATGTCGTGGACGTAGTCACCCTCGGCGTAGAAGACCTGCCCGAGCTCGGCCAGCCGCTGCCGGACGTACACCGTGGCCGGGTTGTAGTAGCTCGTCTCGCCCATCATGTAGGTGAGTCCCGTCCGGGCGACCCGCTCCATGATCGCCGCGATCTCCTCGGCGGTGACGGCCATGGGGACGGCGGAGTAGACGTGCTTGCCGGCGTCGAGCGCCGCCGCGACGAGCGGGCCGTGGGTCCAGCGCTGGGTGAAGATCGCCACCGCGTCCACGTCGCTGGCCAGCACCGCCTCGACGTCGGGGAACGTCCCGGCCAGACCCTGCGCGTCCACGAGGGCCTGCGCCCGCTCCGGCAGCAGGTCGGTGACGTGGATGTCACCCACCCCGGGGTGGAGCGAGAACAGCTTGGAGAAGGAGCCCGCGAACTGGCCCGCGCCGACGATGCCGAGGGAGAACGTCATGGCTCCTTCCTACCGTCCGCTCCCGACACGGGCACCGGCAGCCGCCCGGTGATCCGGCGAGGGTCCGAGCACCCCCCGGGGCTCAGTAGACTCGCCCGTCGTGGCTCTCGTGGTGCAGAAGTACGGCGGTTCCTCCGTCGCGGATGCCGACGGCATCAAGCGCGTGGCGCGGCGGATCGCCGCGACCAAACGTGCCGGTCACGACGTGGCCGTCGTGGTCTCGGCGATGGGTGACACCACCGACGAGCTGATCGAGCTGGCCGAGCAGGTCTCGCCCATGCCTCCGGCGCGCGAGCTCGACATGCTGCTGACCTCCGGGGAGCGCATCTCGATGGCCGTGCTGGCCATGGCGATCTCCAACCTGGGGCTCGAGGCCCGCTCGTTCACCGGCAGCCAGGCCGGGGTCATCACCGACTCCGCCCACGGTCGCGCCCGCATCATCGACGTGACCCCGGGCCGGATCCGCACCGCGCTGGACGAGGGTGCCGTCGCGATCGTGGCCGGGTTCCAGGGCGTCAGCCAGGACACCAAGGACATCACCACCCTCGGCCGCGGCGGGTCCGACACCACGGCGGTGGCGCTGGCCGCCGCGCTCAAGGCCGACGTCTGCGAGATCTACACCGACGTCGACGGCGTGTTCACCGCCGACCCGCGCATCGTCCCGACCGCGCGCAAGATCAGCCGGATCGGCAGCGAGGACATGCTGGAGATGGCCGCCTGCGGCGCCAAGATCCTCATGCTGCGCTGCGTCGAGTACGCGCGGAACTACGACCTGCCCATCCACGTGCGGTCCTCCTTCAGCCCGCACGAGGGGACCTGGGTCACCGACAAGCCGATCCCCGCCAGCCTCAGCTCCGACAGAGGAGAGTCCCCCGTGGAACAGCCGATCATCTCCGGCGTCGCGCACGACCGCAGCGAGGCCAAGATCACCGTCGTCTCGGTGCCGAACAACCCGGGGACCGCGGCCAAGATCTTCCGCGCCGTGGCCGAGGCCGAGATCAACATCGACATGATCGTGCAGAACGACTCGGTCGGGGCCAGCGGCTCGGCCGACATCTCCTTCACGCTGCCCAAGACCGAGGCGCAGACCGCGGTGACGGCGCTGGAGAAGATCAAGGACGTCATCGGGTTCGAGCGCCTGGAGTTCGACGACCAGATCGGCAAGCTGTCGCTGGTCGGTGTCGGCATGCGGTCGCACCCCGGCGTCTCCGCCCTGTTCTTCGAGGCCCTGGGCGAGAAGAAGATCAACATGGAGATGATCTCCACCTCGGAGATCCGCATCTCGGTCGTGACCCGCGCCGACCAGCTCGACGACGCGGTCCGCGCGGTGCACACGGCGTTCGGGCTGGACGCCGAGGCCGAAGCAGTCGTCTACGGAGGAACCGGTCGATGAGCGAGAACCGCAAACCCACCCTGGCGGTCGTCGGCGCCACCGGCGCCGTCGGCTCGGTGATGCTGGGGATCCTCTCCGAGCGTGAGGACGTCTGGGGCGAGATCCGTCTCGTCGCCTCGGCCCGCAGCGCGGGCAAGGTGCTGCAGGTGCGCGGCGAGGACGTCGTCGTGCAGGCCCTCAGCCCCGAGGTCTTCGACGGGGTCGACGTCGCCATGTTCGACGTGCCCGACGAGGTCTCGGCCGAGTGGGCCCCGGTCGCCGTGTCCCGCGGGGCCGTGGCCGTCGACAACTCCGCGGCGTTCCGCTCCGACCCCGAGGTCCCGCTCGTGGTGCCCGAGGTGAACGGGGCCCAGGCCCGCGACCGCCCCAAGGGCATCATCGCCAACCCGAACTGCACGACGCTGACGATGATGGACGCCCTCGGCGCCCTGCACGACACCTGGCAGCTCACCGAACTGGTCGTGGCCTCCTACCAGGCCGCCTCCGGCGCCGGGCAGCCCGGTGTGGACCGGCTCTACGACGAGATCGAGGTCGTCGCGGGTCAGCGGGAACTCGGTCAGACCAGCGGCGACACCGCCGCCGCCATCGAGGGCAAGCTCGGCGCGGACTCGCCGTTCCCCGCCCACCTGGTCCTCAACGTCGTCCCCGTCGCCGGGTCGCTCAAGGACGGCGGGTGGACCAGCGAGGAGCTGAAGGTCCGCAACGAGTCCCGCAAGATCCTCGGGATCCCCGACCTCAAGGTCTCGGCCACCTGCGTCCGGGTCCCGGTGCAGACCACGCACTCCCTCGCGGTGCACGCCACGTTCGCGAAGGAGATCACCGTCGAGGAGGCCCGCGCGGCCCTCGAGGCCGCGCCCAGCGTCGAGGTCCGCGACGACGTCGCGAACGGGGTGTTCCCGACCCCGGCCGGCACGGTCGGCGGCGACCCGACGGTCGTCGGGCGGCTGCGCCAGGCCCTGGACTTCCCGAACACGCTGGACCTGTTCGTCTGCGGGGACAACCTGCGCAAGGGCGCGGCCCTGAACACCGCCCAGATCGCCGAGCTGGTGGCGCGCGAGTTCACCGCCTGAGCGCGGCTCGTCCCGGACGCCGGGTCCCCCCACGGGGGCCCGGCGTCCGTCGTCCCACCCCGGTCCGGACGGCGATCTCGCCGTGCGGAGAGCGCGCGACGGTCGGAAGCTGAACGCGTGACCACTTCGCCCACCCGCCCCGGCGGGATCCACCACGTCCGTCTCACCGTGACCGACATCGCCCGGTCCAAGGCCTTCTACACCGAGGTGTTCGGCCTCGAACCCGCCATCGACTTCAGCGCCGAGGCCGACCAGCCCGGGGTCCGCGAGGACCAGACGAAGTTCTACGGCGGTTGCGTGTTCGACCTGGACGGTCAGCTCCTGGGTCTGCGTCCCGTCGCGGCGGACGGGGACACGTTCGACTCGACCCGTGTCGGTCTCGACCACATCGGCCTGGCCGTGGGTTCCGTCGACGACCTCCGCGCCGCGGTGGAGCGGCTCGACGCCCTCGGGGTCGAGCACGGCGACGTCGAGGAGCTGTCCGACCACGGCATGGCGATCCTGTCGATCCAGGACCCCGACGACATCAACCTGGAACTCACCTCACCGCTCTGACCGCCTCCCGGGTCAGCCGGGGCCGCCCCCGCGGCGGGCCTCGGCGACCCGGTGCGGGACCCGCAGCAGGCGGATCGCGGTGACGAGGACGAGCCCGCCGAGCAGGTTCCCCAGTACCGCCCACCCGAGCAGCCCCACCCAGTCCCCGTAGCCGAACGGGGCGCCCACGTGCAGGGCGCAGAAGATCAGCAGCGAGTCCAGGACACTGTGCAGCAGCTGCCCGCCGGCCAGCAGCGCGCCCAGCAGGATCGCCGGGACGATCTTGACCCCCAGGCTCTCGGTCGCGTGCTGCATCCGGGTCATCAGGGTGATGACCGCACCGGCCAGGACGGCGAGGGCGAACGACTCGGCGCCGAACCCCAGGTCGACGAAATGCTGGGCCGACTCCACCGCCGTCGTGGCCAGGTCCGGCAGCGCCGTCATGATGATCCCGGTGATGACCCAGCCGGCCACGAGATTCATCACCAGCGTCACCACCCACAGCCGGAGGAGCTGGACCACCGTGCCCTGCCGGGCGACGACGGCCGTGACCGGGACGAGGAAGTTCTCGGTGAACAGCTCGCTGCGGGCCAGCAGCAGGGCCACGAACCCGACGGAGAAGGCCAGCCCGGCCAGGAGACCGTTGCCCGTCTCGTGCTTGACGACCAGGTAGGCCAGCAGACCCGTCCCGATGTCGATCCCGCCGAGCAACCCGACGCTGACCAGGGGCAGCAGGGGGCGCCGCAGCCGGTCCTCCCCCTCCTCCACCAACCGGTCGAACGCGTCCTCGACCTCCTCCTCGGGCTCGTCGGGGCGTTCGGCCGGGTCGGGGAGATCAGGATCGGGCTGCTCGGGATCAGGTTGCGCGGACGCGGAGGTCCCGGCGCGGGTTCGGCTCACCCCGCGACTGTGCGGCCCCGTCGACGGGCGCGCGAGTCGTCAGCCCGGCAGGCCGAGGCGCCGGTTGTGGTCGGCGCAGGCGGAGAACCCGGTGACGGCCGACACCGCGAACGCCGCGAGCCAGATCGGCACGGTGACGATCGCCCCGAGGCCGAGGGAGGACACGACGAGAATCCAGGCGAGGGGGGCGCAGACGAGCTGGGTGAGGATCAGGACCACCCCGAGCGCGGTCTGCCCCGCGTAGAGGTTCCCGGCGCCCAGCCAGAGGAACGAGAAGAGCACGGACAACCCGGGGTTCTTCGCCGGGACGACCACCATCGGCTGCTGCGGGTAGATCCCCACCTGCTGTCCGGGGACCGGCCGGTAGGCCTGCGGCTGGGGGGCAGGCCGCCCGTAGTCCGGGTGGTTCGCCCAGTAGTTCGGGTCCTGCTGCCCGCGGAACTGCTCCGCCCGGTCCTCGCTCATCGCGGCACCCCCTCCGTCGCGCCCATCGTGGCACGACGGCGGGGGCGCCGGGGGCGGGTCACCCGACGAGGGTGCCGCGACGCCGGCCGACGGCCCGCATCCCGTGGTACAGCGCCAGCGCCGCCGCGGTCCCCAGGGCGATGCCGCCGAACTGGAGGCCGCCGTCGATCGTCCAGGTGTAGTTCGCGATCCCGATGATGAGCGGGACCGCGGCCGTGGTCAGGTTGACCGGGTCGGAGAAGTCGACCCGGTTGGTGATCCAGATGCGGGCGCCCAGCACGCCGATCATCCCGTAGAGCAGGGTTCCCACCCCGCCGATGACGGCCGCGGGGACCGAGCCGACCAGTGCCCCGAAGGCCGGGGAGAACGAGAGCACCAGCGCGGCCGCGGCGGCCACCCAGTAGGCGGCCGTCGAGTAGACGCGGGTGGCGGCCATGACCCCGATGTTCTCGGCGTAGGTGGTCGTCCCCGAACCCCCGCCGGCCCCGGCGAGGGTCGTGGCCAGACCGTCGGCGATGAGCGCCCGGCCGGCGAGCGGGTCCATGTCGCGGCCCGTCATGGCCGCCACCGACTTCACGTGCCCGACGTTCTCCGCGACGAGGACGAGGACCACCGGCAGGAACAGCGCGATGGTGGACGGGTCGAAGCGCGGGGCGCTGAACTCGGGCAGCCCGATCCAGGCGGCCTGGCCGACGGGGTCGAGGTCGACCCCGCCCCGGGCGAGGGCGACGAGGTAGCCGACGACGACCCCGACGAGGATCGAGAGCCGCCCGAGCATTCCCCGGAACAGCACGGTGGTGAGGGCGATCGCGAGCAGGGTGACGACGGCGGTCGTGGGGTCGGCCTGGAACCCGGAGCAGCCGGAGTCGTCGCAGTTCCCCCAGGCGGCGGGGGCCAGGTTCAGCCCGATGAGCGCGACGATCGTGCCGGTGACGACCGGGGGCATGAGCGCGTCGATCCAGCGGGCCCCGGCGACGTGGACGACGAACCCGACGACCGCCAGCAGGATGCCGGTGAGCAGGATCCCGCCCCCGGCCGAACCGGCGGCGCTGGCGGTGATCGGGGCGATGAACGCGAACGAGGAACCCAGGTAGCTGGGCAGGCGGTTCCGGGTGATCAGCAGGAACAGCGCGGTCCCGATCGCGGAGAAGAACAGGGTCGTCGCGACGGGGAACCCGGTGATGATGGGGACGAGGATCGTCGAGCCGAACATCGCGACGACGTGCTGCAGGCCGATCCCGATCGTGCGGGGCCAGGCCAGCCGCTCCTCGGGGGCCACGACGGCGCCGGGCGGGATGGTCCGTCCGTCCCCGTGCAGGGTCCAGCCGCTGGTCCGCTGGTGGTTCGTCGGGGCATCCGGTGCGCTCACGGGGGTGAGTATGCCGACTCCCCGGTCGGTGGCCGGGTAATCCGGGTGATCGACCCGCGCGGCCGCGGGACACTGGGGGCGTGAGTGCCACGCTGGTCGCCAAGGACCTCTCCGCCGCCCACGGTCCCCGGACCCTGTTCAGCGGGCTCGACCTCGTCGTCGCCCCGGGCGACGTCGTCGGGTTGGTGGGCGTGAACGGGGCGGGCAAGTCGACGCTGCTGCGCTTGCTGGCCGGCCTCGGCCATGCCGAGACGGGGTCGGTGACCCTGAACCCGCCGAGCGCGACCGTCGGCTACCTGCCCCAGGAACCGGAACGGCGCGCCGGGGAGACCGTCGCCGACTTCCTCGCCCGTCGGACGGGGGTCGCTGCGGCGCAGGCGGAGATGGACGCCGCGGCCGACGCCCTCGCCACGGGGGCGACCGGCGCCGACGACCTCTACGCCGACGCCCTCGACCGCTGGCTCGCCCTCGGCGGCGCCGACCTCGAGGAGCGCCGTGCCGACGTGCTCGCCGATCTCGGCCTGGCCGTCGACGTCGGGCTGGAGATGCCGGCCCTCTCCGGTGGGCAGGCGGCCCGGGTCGGGTTGGCCGCGCTCCTGCTGTCGCGCTACGACGTGTTCCTCCTCGACGAACCGACCAACGACCTCGACCTGGACGGCCTGGAACGGTTGGAACGGTTCGTGTCCGACCTGCGGGCCGGGACGGTCCTGGTGAGCCATGACCGCGAGTTCCTGGCCCGCACGGTCGACCGCGTGGTGGAGCTCGACCTGGCCCAGCAGGTCGTCCGGGTCGTCGGCGGCGGGTACGAGGAGTTCCTGGCCGAGCGCGACGTCCAGCGTCGGCACGCCCGCGAGCGCTACGAGGAGTTCGCCGACACCCGCTCGGGCCTGGAGGCCCGGGCCCGCATGCAGCGCAGCTGGATGGACAAGGGCGTCCGCAACGCGGTCCGCAAGGGCGATCCGGACAAGCACATCCGGGCCCGGCACCGCGAGAGCAGCGAGAAGCAGGCGGCCAAGGCCCGCCAGACCGAGAAGGCGATCGAACGCCTCGAGGTCGTCGAGGAACCCCGCAAGGAGTGGGTGCTGCAGATGTCGATCGCCGCGGCCCCCCGGTCCGGGTCGGTCGTGGCCACGCTGAACGGTGCGGTCGTCCGGCGGGGGGCGTTCACCCTCGGACCGGTCGACCTGCAGATCGACGCCCGCGACCGGATCGCGGTCACCGGGGCGAACGGCAGCGGCAAGACGACGCTGCTGCAGCTCCTCCTCGGCCGGCTGCAGCCCGACGAGGGCAGGGTCAGCACGGGTTCCGGGGTGGTCGTCGGGGAGGTGGACCAGGCCCGCGGGCTGTTCCTCGGGGAGGTCGCGCTGCAGGACGCGTTCGCGGCCCAGGTCCCCGACCAGGCGACGGCCGAGGTCCGCACGCTGCTGGCGAAGTTCGGGCTCGGGGCCCAGCACGTCGGCCGCCCGGCCTCCACGCTCTCCCCCGGGGAACGGACCCGGGCGGCGCTGGCCCTGCTGCAGGCGCGCGGGGTCAACCTGCTGGTCCTGGACGAACCGACGAACCATCTCGACCTGCCCGCCATCGAGCAGCTGGAGCAGGCACTGGCGAGCTACGAGGGGACGTTGTTGCTGGTGAGCCACGACCGACGGCTCCTGGAGGCCGTGGCGGTGGACCGGCGCTTCGTGGTCGACGGCGGGCGCGTCCGCGAGGACTGACCCCCCGCGGTCCGGAGCCGGCGGCGGTGAGGGATCCGTGAGGTGATTCCGACACGCGCGGGAGGGGTTGTCGCACAACGGCTCCGGTGATCGCGACGCCCCGAGGTGGAACATCCCCGGGGGCTGGGGGCGATGATGGTGGTGCACGACATCGCGACGGGGCAGTGCTCGGGCAGTCCTACCCACCACCGTCGCGGAAAGAGCTGTCGCTGTGCCCCTCGCCATCCTGGCCCTGGCCGTCGGAGCGTTCGCCATCGGGACGACGGAGTTCGTCGCCATGGGTCTGCTCCCCGAGATGTCGACCGACCTCGGGGTGTCCATCCCGACCGGTGGGCACCTGATCTCCGCCTACGCCCTCGGCGTCGTGGTCGGCGCCCCGACCCTGACCGCCCTCACGCACCGCATGCGCCGCAAGCAGGTCCTGATGGGGCTGATGGGCATCTTCGTCCTCGGGCACCTCGCGACAGCCCTGGCCCCGACCTTCGAGCTGCTGGTCGCGGCCCGGTTCTTCACCGGCCTGGCCCACGGCGCGTTCTTCGGTGCCTCGGCGGTCGTCGCCCGCGCCCTGGCCGCCCCGGAGAAGCGGGGGCGCGCACTGGCCCTGGTCTTCACCGGGCTCACGGTCGCCACCATCGTCGGGGTCCCGCTCGGCACCTGGGTCGGGCAGGCGTTCGGGTGGCGCGTGACGTTCGCCGTCGTCGGGGTGACGGGGGCGGTCACCATCGCCGCGATCCTGGCCCTGGTCCCCGAGGTCGAGACCCGCACCGGCAGCCTCCGGTCGGAGTTCGCCGCGTTCCGCCGCGCCCAGGTGTGGCTGGTCCTCGCCATCACCGTCATCGGCTTCGCCGGCACGTTCGCCGTCCTCAGCTACGTCTCGCCGCTGCTGACCGAGGTCGCCGGGTACCCGACGTCGGCGGTGTCCTGGATCCTCGTGCTGTTCGGTCTCGGCGCGACGGCGGGCAACCTGCTCGGCGGGCGGCTCGCCGACTGGTCCCCGCAGCGCACGCTGCTGCTCGGGGCGAGCACGCAGATGCTGGTCTTCACCCTGCTGTTCCTCACCGCGGCGAACCCCGTCGCGGCGGCGGTCGGGGTCTTCGCGTTCGCGTTCGCCGGGTTCTCGATGTCCGCCTCGATCCAGACCCGCGGGATCGTCGCCGCCGGTGGTGGCGCCGGGCTGGTGTCGGCCTCGATGCAGGCCTCGTTCAACCTCGGCAACGCGCTGGGCGCCGCCGCGGGTGGCGTCGTCATCGACCTCGGCCTGGGCTACGCCTCCCCCGCCGCGGTGGCCGCCGTCCTGGCCCTCCTCGGCCTCGGGATCATGGCGTGGTCCGGTCGCCTCGACCGCCTCGGCCGCGCCCCCGTCGACCCCGCCGCCGTCGTCATCCCCGCCCAGCGCCGCCGCACCGCGGCCGGTGCGCCCGCCCCGACCCGCTGACCTCCCCGGCGGGCGGGGTCACCGTCCGACCACGACCCATGCGCCGGCGAGGGTCGTCAGCGCGCCCACCAGCCGCACCCGGTCGGCGCGGACGAGGCGGCGCAGCAGCTCCGGCCGCGGCCCCTCCCGCCCCAGCCGGGTGTGGGTCGGGGCGGCCGACAGGGCCGTCGTCGCCCCGGTGACGACGCTGCCCGCCGCCGCCACCCACAGCGGGAACGTCATCGCGCCCCCGACAAGGACACAGACCCAGGCCCCCAGGAGCGCTCCGTAGACGACGGCGACCAGTGGAGCGATGCGCCGCGAGTGGGCCGCGTGCACCCGCGCCCACGACGCCGGCGGCGTGGCGACCAGGGCCGGGTAGACGAGCAGGGTGATGGTCGCCTGGAACCCCGCGTGCACCCCGGCCGCGGTCAGCAGGGCCTGCGGCGCGTCCATGCGAGGAGTGTGGCCGAAAGGATCGGCACAGGCCGGTCCCGCCGCGACGGAGGTCCGACTACGCAGATCTGCGTAGCTCCCCGAGCGAGTGGTCGACCGTCCCGTAGAACGGTCCTCATGAGGCGTCGGCCCGACGCCCGGACCAGGGAGGTCTCATGAACCGCACATCGGCAATCCCCGCAGGGCTTCGACGTCGAGCGGCACGGCTCACCGTCGGGGCTGCCCTGTCCCTGGGCGCCCTGGTGCTGCCCGTCGGCGCCGCGCAGGCGGCACCCGCCCAGAGCTGCACGCTGAACCTCAGCACGGGATCCCTCCGCTGCGGTTCCAGCCTGTCCGGTGCTGCGACGACGCAGACGTCGGCGGCGGCGACGTACCTCCTGGGCAAGTTCTACGCCGATCTGAACTACGGGGGCGCCGTCCTGACCGTGACGCAGAACGCCCCGTGCGACACGAACGCCGACACGGACTTCACCCTGGTGTCGATGCCGTCGGGCTGGAACGACAAGATCAGCTCGTTCCGGACCTACAGCGACTGCACCGCCCGTCTGTTCGAGAACGCGAACTTCAACCGAGACCGTGCCGGCGCCTCCTTCGGACCGGGGAGGTTCGTCGGTTACGTCGGCAGCGCGATGAACGACAGGACCAGTTCGATCGCCTTCTACTGAGGCCACGGAGACGCCTGACCACCCCCTCGCCCCCCGTGATCAAGGAATTCGCCACCAAGGATTCCTTGATCACGGTGGCGGGTGGGCGGCGGGTGGGGACGTGGGGGGCGGGGTCTGTGGTCCGGCGGCAGGTCAGTCGGTGGTTCCGGCGCCCAGGTGGCGGCGGACGAACTCCAGCTCGGTGCGCATCTGGGCGACCCGCTCGTCGTCCAGCAACGACCCGTGCCCGGCGTCGTAGCGGTACACCTGGTGCGGCAGACCGCGTTCCTCGAGCCGGGCCACGTAGTTCTCGATCTGCCGGATCGGGCAGCGGGGGTCGTTCTCGCCGGCCAGGATCAGCACGGGGACGCGGACGGCGTCGACGTAGGTCAGCGGGGAGGCGTCGCGGTACTTCTCCGGGACCTCCTCGGGAGACCCGCCGAACAGCGAGCGGTCGAAGGCCTTGAGACCCTCCATCTCGTCCTCGTAGGCGGCGACGTAGTCGGCGACCGGCACCCCGGCCAGCCCCAGCGCCCAGCGGTCGGGCTGGATCCCGAGGCCGAGCAGGGTGCAGAAGCCGCCCCAGGAGGCCCCGCCCAGGATGAGGCGGGCGGGGTCGGCGATCCCGTCGGCGACGAGGCGGTCGACGACGGCGGCGACGTCGGCGAGCTCGACGTGGCCGATGCGTTCCTCGATGGCGTCGCGCCAGGCCGAGCCGTACCCGGTCGAGCCGCGGTAGTTGACCTGCACGTGGGCGAACCCCTCGTCGACCCAGGTGGCCGGGTAGGCCCCGAACGAATCGGTGTCGTGGTGGGTCGGGCCGCCGTGGACCTCCACCACGAGCGGCAGCGGTCCGTCCGCCCCGTCGGGGAGGCGCAGCAGACCGTGGACCCGACCCCCCGGGCCCTCGGCCCACACGTCGTGCACCGGGACGGAACCGGGGGCGCGGTGCCCCGGCGCGGTGAGCAGGACCGACCCGTCGAGGCGGCGCACCGCCGAGGGTTCCGCGGCCGAGGACCAGGAGAACCAGACGTCGCCGTCGGGCCGCGCGCTCGCGGTGCCGACGCTGCCCGTGGTCGGGCCGACGAGCGTCGTCGTGCCCGCCGCCAGGTCGTGCCGGTAGAGCCGGGTCCGCGCCTCGTGGTCGAGCAGGACGAGGAGGGCACCGGCGTCGGTGGTCCAGTCGGCGCCGGCGACCTCGCCGGGGGCGTCCAGGGCGATGGGCGTCTCCGACCCGTCGGTCACGTCGAGGACGAGCAGTTCGGCGCGGCCGGAGCGTTCGTGCTCCACGAGCAGCCGGGGATCCCCGGGCCGGGGGGCGAAGGCCACGGGGGCCACCCCCTTGCCGGGCCCGTCGGCCAGCTCGACGACGGTCGAACCGTCGGTGGTGCGGACGACGCGCAGGTCGGGGTGACGGGAGTCGCCGTGCTCGGAGTGCGAGAGCGCGACCCACTCCTCGTCCAGGGAGAGGTCGGCGACCCAGGCGTCCTCGCGGTGCTCGTAGAGGGTGCGCGCCTGCCCGCCCTCGACGACCACGACCCGGGTGCCGTAGCCGTCGTCGTTGAGCCCGACGACGGCCCGACCGCTGCGCCCGAGCGCGAGCCCGGCGGAGTAGGCGGCGGGCAGGTCGACCGGGTCGGTGACGGACTCCCCCGGCGCCGCCCCGAAGGGCTGCCGGCGCCAGCGTCCGTGCTCGTCGCCCGCGGTGTCGTCGAACCACCAGATGCCGTCCCCCGACGGCTCGACGACAGCGCCCGAGGTCCCCTCGGGCCGGGCCGTCAACTGCCGCAGCTCACCGGCCGCCACGTCGTAGGAGTGCACCTCCAGCGCCCCGGACGCGGTGGCCACGACCGCGCACCGGTCGGGGGCGTCCAGCGCCCACTGCGGGACGCCGACGCGCCCCGCCCGGAAACGGAGTTCCCAGGTCGGGGCGGCGGCGGGGTCGGGCGACGGGTTGCTCACCCGCTGATGGTGCCACGCACCTCGCCGACGAGTTCCTCGAGCACGTCCTCGAGGGCGACGATGCCGATCTCGCGGTCGCCGTCGAAGACCCGGGCCAGGTGCGCCCCGGAACGCTGCATGCGTTCCAGCACCGTCTTGATGGCGTCGTCGGCGGAGACCCGGGCCAGCGGCCGCACGTAGCGGCGCGGGACCGGCGCGTGGCGAGCGGCCTCGTCGGCGGTCAGCACGTCCTTGACGTGGACGTACCCGCGGAAACCCCCCTGGCTGGAGCGCACCGGGAAGCGGGAGAACCCGGTCCGGCGGGCCACGTCCTCGACGTCGGCCACGACCGCGTCGGCGGGCAGCGCCGCGATCTGCTCGGTGGGGATCAGCACGGCACCGGCCTTGCGGTCGGCGAACGTGAGGGCGCCCAGCGCGAGCAGCTCCTCCCCCTTCTCCAGCAACCCTTCCCGGCGCGACTCGGCGACCAGCCCGGACACCTCGTCGCGCGTGAAGGCCGACGTCACCTCGTCCTTGGGTTCGACCCCCACGGCCTTGAGGACGTGGTTGGCGATCCAGTTCATCGTCCCGATGACCGGGTAGAGGATCTTGGCCACCAGCACCAGCAACGGGGTCAGCAGCAGGGCGACCCGGTCCGGACCCGCGAGGGCGATGTTCTTCGGGACCATCTCGCCGAGCACGACGTGCAGGAACACGACGAAGGCCATGGCGATGACGAACGCGACCGGGTGCAGGAGTTCCTCGGGGACGCCGAGGGCCGCGAACGGTTTCTCCAGCTGGTGGGCCACGGCCGGTTCTCCGATGGCCCCGAGCCCCAACGAGCAGAGCGTGATGCCCAGCTGGGCGCAGGCCATCATCAGGGAGACGTTCTCCATGGCCCGCAGCGTGGTGCGCGCGGAGCGCCGGCCCTCCAGGGCTCGGCGTTCCACGACGGTGCGTCGCACCGAGATCAGCGAGAACTCGGCCCCGACGAAGAAGGCGTTGCCGATGAGCAGCAGCACCGCGATACCGATGGCCAGACCGTCGCTCATCGTCGTCCCTCCTCGATCGTCTCGTCGTCCTCGTGGTGCTCCGGCGGGCTGGTCGCCTCCGGGCGGGCGGCCTCGGCCGCGGTGTCGCCGTCCAGACCGAAGTCCAGGACCTCGGCGTGCAGCTGGTCGACCCGCAACCCGTCGAGCGCGGTGACCCGCAACCGGACGCGGGCGCGCTCGGCGAAGCCGGCCGCGACCTCCACCTCGTCACCGACCTGCGGCAACCGGTTGAGGTGCAACCCGAGCAACCCGGCGACGGTCTCGTACTCGTCGTCCTCGGGCAGGTCGACCCCGAGCAGCGCGGACGCCTCGTCGGGACGGAGCAGGCCGGACAGGACCCAACCACCGTCGGGGTGCTCCCGGCCGGGCGGGCGTTCGGCGTCGTGCTCGTCGACGACCTCGCCGACGATCTCCTCGATCAGGTCCTCCAGGGTCACCAGACCCGAGACGCCGCCGAACTCGTCGACGACGAGCGCCATCTGCAGCGGCGTGGCCTTCAGTTCGTCGAGCAGGGTGTCCAGTTCCATCGTCTCGGGCACCAGCAGGGCGCGGTGCGCCACCGAGGCGAGCGGGACGCCCGCGCGCTCGGCGGGTTCGACGTCGAGGACCTGACGGGCGTGCACGACGCCCACGACGTCGTCGGGGCCGCTGTCGACGACCGGGAACCGGGAGCGCCCCGACGCGTGGACGGCCTCGAGCAGTTCGACGAGGGAGTCCTGCGCGGTGAGGGAGTGCAACCGGACCCGGGGCGTCATGACGTCCTCGGCCCGGCGCGAGCCGAAGACGAGCGAACGCTGGACCAGGACGGCGGTCTCCTCGGGCAGGGTTCCCTGCTCGGCGGAGCGGGCGACGAGCGACGTCAGCTCCTCCGCGGACCGCGCGGACGCGAGCTCCTCCTGGGGTTCGATGCCCATGCGGCGCAGCAGCCAGTTGGCCGAACCGTTGAGGAAACGCAGGGCCGGCCCGGTGGCGGTGGTGAAACCGCGCATGAACGCCTGCACGGCGCGACCGGTCTCCAGCGGTCGGGCGATGGCCAGGTTCTTCGGGACCAGTTCACCGAAGACCATCGTGATCCCCGTGGAGAGGGCGAAGGCCACCGCGTAGGACACGCCGGTCGCCGCGGCGCCGGGAACCCCGGCGTCGGTGAGCACGGGACGCAGCAGCCGTCCGATCGCGGGTTCGGCCAGGAACCCGATGGCCAGGTTGGTGATGGTGATGCCGAGCTGGGCCCCGGACAACTGGGTCGAGAGGGTCTTGAGCCCCTTCTCGACCCCCTTGGCCTTCTTGTCGCCGGTGGCGACGGCCCGCTCGACGGTGGGACGGTCGACGGTGAGGAAGGCGAACTCGGCGGCGACGAAGCCACCGCAGGCGGCCACGAGGAGCAACCCGACGACGATCGCGAGGATCTCGGTCATGCCGCGCCCCCGTCGTCATCGAGGCGGGGGCGCCAGGTACTCGGAGGTTGATCGGCAGGGCGGTCGTCGCGCACGGCGGCGGCGGTCCTCTCTCGGTCGGTCGGGCGTCGGCGGTGAACGGGTCAACGGGCCGGTCGCCCTGAGAGTTCCCTGTCCCCCAGCCTTCCCCAGACGTCACAGCGGGACCGGCAGGGCGAACCGGGTGCTCACCCGGACGCTGAACAGGACCGAGTCGGGGGCGCGGGTGGCGAGCCCGTCAAAACCCCCCGCGGCCAGCAGCCCGTCGTCGAACCGGGTGAGCTCGGCCTCGCGCAGCCGCCACTCCTCGTGCTCGTTGGCGATCCACCAGGTCCGTCCGAGGTGGCGCACGTGCAGCCCGAACCGGGCGGTGCAGAAGCGGGCCACGTCGGCGTCGGCCCCGCGGGGGGCGCGCCGCTGCACGCGGACGCCGATCCGGCTGCGCGCCCCCGCAGGGGTGCGGCAGCGCCAGAGCAGTTCGCGTCGTCCCTCGTGCCAGCGCTCGTGCCGGTCCATGGCGGAGAAGCGGTAGGGCAGGTTGAAGGCGAGCCGGGCGCCGAGGACGACGGCGAGGCGGTCGGCGTCGAGGGACACGAACACGACCCCGCGCCGGCCCCGGGCGTCGCGGGAGTACAGCCGGACGTTGGTCTCCAGGAAGGTGCCGAGCCACGGCACCGCGGGCAGGCGGCCGGGCGCGGCGCCACGCAGCGTGAACGGGATGAGCCCGACGTAGGTCACCCCGTCGAGGACGTCCGGCTCCACCCCGGGCGGCAGGTGCGGGGCGACGACGGCGGGGTCCACCGCCCAGTGCAGGAAGGCGAGGTCGTCCCAGTGCTGGTGCATCATGACCGGCCCCCGCAGGTCCACGGCGCTGGCCGGGGGCAACCGGTCGAACGGAATCGGCACGGGTGGGCCTCCTCGGCGGGTCGCAGCGGGGGGTGTGGCCGGTGGACCGACGCGATGACCGCGACCGGCCCGGGAACGGCGCACGCCGGGCACCGATTCTGCTCACGGTGCCCGGCGCACGGTCCGGGGAGGGGGCGGACCCCAGGCAGGACGGGTCAGTGCACCCGGCTTCCCGATCGGCCGCGGCGGGCCACGGTGATCTGGACGCGGGCCCGGGCGTCGGGACGCCCGAGGACACGGGCCAGGTCGGCCACGACCGCGTCGGAGGCGGAGACCACCGCGTCGAGATCGGCGTCGGGTTCGGTGACCACGGTCAGCTCGACGACCAGCTGGTTGCGGTCGCGGATGGTCCGACCGCGCGCGCTGCGCACGCCCGGCGCGTCGGCGAGGACGTCCGCCGCCGCCGAGGCCGGGGCGTCGGCGTCGACCATGAGGCGGCCGGCCCGGTCCGACCCCGGCAGGGACAGGTCACCGGCCCCGCGACGCGGCACGTGGGCGAGCAGCCACCACAGGGCGAGCAGGGCCAGGACGACCCCCGCACCCCCCGCGGCCCAGGGCCACCAGGACGCCCCGACGACGTCGCCCGCGGTCTGCAGGCGGAGCTCGTCGGGCATCGCGGGCCACACCTGCTTGAGGTAGCCGAGGGGCCAGGCCGCGACCGCGACCCCCACGACGACGAGGACCAGGCCCGCGAGCAGGGCGAGGAACCGGTCGAGACCGACGACACCGCGGCTCATCGCTGTCCTCCCGACGTGCTGACCCGCACCGAGACCCTCGGCGGGGGGTTGACGACGCCCACGGCGGCGGTGACGGCCCGGCGGACCTCGTCGTCGACGGGTCCGGTGGCCTGCACCGAGACGGTGACCTTGCTGCGCGAGGCCGACGTCGAGGCGGAGAGCACCCCGTCGACGTCGCGCGCGGCGCCGGAGGCGAGCCGGGCCAGGTCGGAGGTGTGCAGGAAGGTGTTGGTCGCCGAGCGCAGCGGCAGCGTGCGCCGCGAGCGGGGCCGCAGGGCGGTGACGACGAGCCACAGCCCGATCAGGACCACGACGACCCCGACCGCGACCAGCCAGGTCTCGGCCGCGAACCCCCGGGCCCCGTCGACGGCGGCGGGCAGGATCGCCGATCCGCCGATCGCACCGCCCGCGACGAGGGCGTCGCGGACGAGCAGCACCCCGACGGCGAGCAGCAGCAGGGCGAGGACCGGTCCGACGACCCCGATGGGGCCGCTGCCGGTGGGGGCGGGGGCCGGGGCGAGGCCGGCGCCGTGCCGGGCGGAACTGGGAGAGCTCACTGGACCCGACTCCTCTCCGGGACGCCGCGGCGCACGATCTTGGCAACGCGGACGGTGATGGTGTCGGCCTGCAGTGCGGCCAACGAGGCGAGACGTTCGCGCACGTGGTCGCGCAGCTCGGCCGCGACCTCGGCGCTGGCCGCGGGCCAGTAGAGGGCCACCTCGACCCGCACCTGGACGCGCGAACCGGCGACGTCGCACTCGACGCGCGGGTAGTCGCGGCCGAGCGCGGAACCGACGGTGCCCACGGTGTCGTTGGGGCGGGCCACGCCGCGGACCTCGCGGGCGGCCGCCTCGACGATGCGCTTGACGGCGCGGTCGCCGACGTTCAGCGACCCCCGCTCGGCGGCCGGGGCCAGGACGGCCGTCGCGGCCTGGTCAGCCACGGCTGTTGCCCGGGACCAGGTTGCGCAGGTCGATGCGGCCCTCGAGGTGGGCGCCGACGGCGTAACCGACGGCTCCCAGCAGGAGGCCCAGGACGAGCCAGCCGAACCCGCCGATGGCGGCGATGACGGTGAGGAGCAGACCGACGAACAGGCCGGCCAACGAGGTGGACATGCGGTCCTCCGGGAGATCGAGGGGCTCGCCGGGGTCGCGGGGTTCGCGACCCCGGCGGTGCGGGGTGGTCCGGTGCTCAGGCCGGGTCGTGCGGGGCGGGGCCGGGGGCGGCCACCGGTCCCGGAGCGGGGTCGACCGGCGTCGAGCCGGACGCGGGGTGGAGCGAGGGCTCGGCCGGAGGCTCGACCGGGGTGACCTCGAGATCGGCCACGAGGACGTCGACCGGGCCGGCGGTGAGCAGGCCGAGGGCCTCGCGCACGTCGGCGACCACGTCGGGCAGGGGCCGGGCGGGGGTCACGACCAGCGCGACCTCCACCCCCTCGGTCCGGACGCCCGGGCCCGCGACCGTCTCGACGGCGGGCCGGACCCGCACCCCGCTCACCCGACGACCGGGCAGCAGGGTGACCACCTCACCGAAACGACCGGGGTGCAGACGAGCCACCCCCGGCACGCGCAGGACGGCCGTCGCGACGAGGTCCGCGAGCTCCTGGCCCTGGACCACGACGCCCTCGACGGGCCCCGCGGTCCCGGGCTCGGCGGGCGGGTAGGAGTCGGTCACTGCACGCGCGCGCGGGGCTGGTCGTCGGTGTCGTCGTCGTCCTCACCGGCGATGTGGATGTCGTTGACGTCGATGTTGACCTCCTTGACCGAGAGGCCCGTCATGCGCTCGACGGCGGCGATGACGTTGCGGCGCACGGCGGCGGAGAGGTCGCTGATGGCCACGCCGTACTCGGCGATGATGTCGATGTCGATAGCGGTCTCGGTCTCGCCGACCTCGACGGAGACACCCTGGGAGTGGTTGGTGCGGGCACCGGGGATGCGCTCGCGCAGCGTGCCGATGGCCCGGGCGGCGCCGCCGCCGACCGCGTGGACGCCGGCGATCTCCTTGGTCGCCAGGCCCGCGATCTTGGAGACGACCTGGTCGTGGATGCTGGTGGTGCCCTTGCTGCTCGCCAGGTCCCCGCCGGTCTTGGACAGCGCGCCGGCGGGACGGGAGGTCTGGGTGTCGGACATGTGGGTCCCTCCAGGAAGCCACGTGGTCCCTCGGCGGGACCAGTTCGATGAGCCGTCAACTGATCGGCTTACGCTGTAAATTACCGACGGCGCGTGATCGCGCCACTCGAAATTTGTGAGCTGCCTCACCAAACTCTTGCCTCGCGCAAACATCTGTGCGCGCAGCGGTTCAGCGGGCGGTACGGGCCCGGTCGAGCCGACGCAGCAGGTTCTCCAGGGCGTCCCGGAACTCTTCCTCGAGGTCCTGGACCTGCAGCCGATCGGAGAGTCGCAGGATGGTCGGGTACGCCTCGAGCATCGGCGGCGAGGACTCCCCCGGCGTGGCCCGGGCCGGTTCGGCGCCCGCCCCGTCGGCCGACCCGACGTCGACCGGTTCGACCCCGTCGGCGGAGTTCTCCAGCAGCAGGTGCCCGATCAGGAAACTGCCGAAGGCGCGGTAGGCGTAGATGGCCGCGTCCTCGCTGAACCCCCGGGAGAGCAGTCCGGCCAGGAAACCCTCGATCCAGCGCAGGCTGCGCAACGGCGGGCGGATCCACGGGGCGGCGCGGTGGCGGGTGGCGATGAGCGGGAACAGTTCCGGGTGGGTCAGGGCGATGCGCCGGACCCCGGCGGCCACCCGACGCAGCCAGGTCTGCCAGTCGTCGTCCGGGCCGAGCAGCACGTCGGGGTCGGCGTAGAGCTGGTCCACGACCCGGTCGACCATGGCGTCGAGGAGCTGGTCGCGGCTGTCGACGTAGCGGTACAGGGCCATGGCCTCGACCTGCAACGACGCACCCAGCTTGCGCATGGAGAGCTCGGCGAGACCGAACCGGTCGACGAAGTCGATGGCGGCCTCGAGCACGGAGCTCTTGGTCAGCGCCGGCCGGCGGAGCGTGGCGCCCCCCGAACCGGCGTCCCCGGCCCGGTTCTCCTCGCCACCGGTGGGGCGGCGCGCGGACGCGGACATGCGATCCCCTCCACCCTTCGTCGGCTCGGTCGGGCCTGCGGGCCACGGCGGCCGCGCGATCTCTTCCCCCAGCGTGGCGGACGCACCGGTCCACCGCCCGGCCAGACGCGTGGTTTACGCTGTATACGCTGGAAGTGGTCCACCGGGGTCACCCGGCGAACCATCTCGGGTCCCCCCATCATGGCCTCGACGGGTGACGGCGCGGACGCCGGGGCTCGACCGTGGCACTGTCGTGAGAGATCACGTTCACCGAAGGGCACCGCAGGCTCATGCCGATCACCGACGACCAGGCCTTCCTGGTGGCACGGTCCGCCGCCTACGACCGCGACGGTCGCGAGATCGGACCCGTCAGCGGGATCTACTACGACGATCACACCGGCCGCCCCGAGTGGGTCACGGTCACCTGCCGATCCTCCGACGCGACCGACGCCGCCGCGGTCGAGGACGGCCCGGACCGGTTCATCCCGCTGGCCAGCGCCTCCTACGCCCGGGGGCGTCTGCACCTGGACGTCACCGTGCAGCAGGTGCACGAGGCCCCGGTCCTCACCTCGGGGGACCACCTGGACGGTCAGGCCGAGACCGCCCTCTACCTGCACTACGGGCTCTCCCCCGCCGGGGACACGGCGGTCGACCCGGACTCCGGCCGCACCCCGCGGACCGAGGACGACCTCGACGCGCACAGCCTGCTGCCCCCGACCGAGCGCTGACCTACCCCAACTCCTCCGGGAGCGGGTCGGCGTGCACGACCGTCATGGCGCTGACCGCGCGGGTCAGCGCGACGTAGAGCCGGCGCAGCCCGGTGCGACGGTCGGGTTCCCCGGCGACGATCGCCGAGGGTTCCACGACGACCGTCCGGTCGAACTCCAACCCCTTCACCAGACCGGCCGGGACCAGCGAGACCCGTTGCGGGGCGTCCAGCTCGGGGTCGTCGAGACGGGCGAACCCGATCCCGGCGGCGGCGAGCTCCCGGGCCGCGGCCTCGACGTGCCCGGCGGCCAGGACCACACCCACCGACCCCTCGCCCGCGAGCGCCGCCCGCACCTCCTTGACCGCCGCGGCCACCGGATCGTCCACCGACCGGACGTCGAGGCGACCCGGATCGGTGCGCACCGAGCGGGGAACGGTGAGGTCGGGCGCGATCCACGGCAGGAGCGTGGCGGCGTAGTCGATGACCGCGGACGGGACGCGGAAACCCCGGTCGAGGATCTCCAGCTGCCCCTCGGGTTTCCCGATGAGGTCGAGCACCTCGTCCCAGGAGGCCGCGGCCCACGGCGTCGTCCCCTGGGCGATGTCGCCGAGCACGGTGGCCGCCCCGGTCGTGCAACGCCGCCCGACCGCCCGCAACTGCATGGCGGAGAGGTCCTGGGCCTCGTCGAGGACGACATGGGCCCGCGACGGCGTGCGGGACAACTGGTCGGCGACCTCGTCCAGCAGGACCGCGTCGGCCGCGGTCCAACGGGCCGACCCCGGGGTCCGCGGCGGTGTCGTCCAGCGCAGGAGTTCCTGCTCGGCCTCGTCCAGGACTCCCTCGGCGCACGCGGCCAGGAACTCCGGTTCGGCGAGCACCCGCCAGAGCACGCGGGCGGCGTCCTGCGGCGGCATCAGCTTCTTGACCTCGCGCTTGACGTCGGCGCTGCGCGCCACCGCGTCCTGGACCCGGTCGTCCGGGGAGTCCCCCGCCGCCTCGAACAACTGCAGGACGACGTGCGCGATCCGCGCCGGCAGCAGGTCGCGGGCGGCCTCGTAGCGCAGGCCGCGGGTTCTGAGTTCGGCGACGAGTTCGGCCAGCCGGTACGCCGGGACCCGCCAGCGGGTCGAACCCCGGGTGAGGACGAGCGGTTCGGTCGGGTCGACCAGCGCCGACCAGACCGCGCGGTGCAGCACCGCGGCCATCCGCGCGTCTCCCTTCAACCGGGCGACGGCGGGCTCCTCGACCGCCCGCACGGCAACGGGTTTCCGCCCCTCCGCTCCTCCGGTCAGCAGGCTCTCCATCGTCGCCTGCTCCACCTCGACCTCGCCCAGCGCCGGCAGGACCGCGGCGATGTGCTGCAGGAACGCGTGGTTCGGCCCGATCACCAGGACGCCCTGCCGGGTCAGCCGTTCCCGGTGCGCGTAGAGCAACCAGGCCGCTCGGTGCAGCCCGACGGCGGTCTTGCCGGTCCCCGGGGCGCCCTGCACGCAGACCGTCGTGCGGGCGTCGGCCCGGACGAGCGCGTCCTGCTCGGGCTGGATGGTCGCGACGATGTCGCGCATCGGCCCGGAGCGGGGCCGTTCGATCTCGCGGGCCAGGATCTCGCTGGCCGCGTCGTGCTCGTCGGGGTCGAGCAGGTGCTCGTCCTCGTAGGCGGTGATGCGCCCGCCGTCGACCCCGAACCTGCGCCGCAGGACGACCCCGTGCCGCTCGTCGCGGGTGGCGGAGTAGAAACCCCGCGACACGTCGGCCCGCCAGTCGATGACGACCGGGTCCCCGGCGGTGTCCATGACGTGCCGCCGCCCGATGTGCAGCGACTCCCCCGAGTCCAGGTCGGTGCGCCCGAAGAACAACGTGCTGCCCGGGTCGTCGACCAGCGCCGCCGCCCGCCGCGCCAGCGCCGCCCCGAGCGCCGCGTCGGCCACCGCGTCCCCCGGCCGCCGCGCGGCCTCCTCGGTCAGCTCCCGGGTGTGCTCGCGCATGCGCGCAAGTTCCGTCCGCGCCGTCTCCAGGTGGGCCTGCTCGGCAGCGAGCACAGGGTCGACGGTCATTCCTCCCACTCTGCCACTCCCGCTCCCCTCCCCTTCCCCCTCGCGACGCCTACCCATCCTCGCGAGACACCCCCCAACTCTCCCGTGATCAAGGAATTTCGTGACCGCTGCCCCACCCGTCACAGAGACTCTCCACCGGAGCGATGACGGCGACGCATCTCGACGCAGGCCGACCGCGCCACACTTCCGGGGTGAGCGATGCGGGAGGGGAGGCCTTCTGGGTGGACGACACGGACCTGTCCCCCGAGGACCGGGTGGATCTCGACCGACGGATCCTGACCTTCCTGGCCGCCCGGATCACCACCGTCTCGACCGACCTCCCCGCGGCGGAACCGGGCGAGTGGCCGGTCGAGGTCGCGTCCGCCGCCGCGCGGTTGCGGCGGCACGCCGACCCCGACGCCGGCCCCACGACTACCGCTACGCCGATGTGGACCTCGTCCGCTACCCCGGTCTGTGGGAGGCGTTCCTGCTCGTGGCCCCCTACGCCTACGACGCCCAGGCGCTCGACGCCGGCGGCGCCGAGGTCCTCCACCTCAGCGACGCCGGTGACCTGAGGGTCGTGCTCGCACCCCAGGAGCGCCGCGAGGTGGAGGCCCTCATCGGCGCGCACCGTCTGGTGCCCGTCGAACCGCGACGCCCGTGGTGGGTCCGGTGGCGTGAGCGGTTGCTCTCCCGTGACGTCCGATGATCGGCCCCGGGGTGCACCGCGCCCGCCGCTGCGGTAACCAGGGGCGGTGACGAGGACGAGGTTCGTGATCGACGTGGCGACGGGACTGCTCGCGGGCTGGGTGGGGCTCCAGGCCAAGGCGAAGGCCGAGTCGGCCCTGCAGACCTGGGGCGAACGGGTGCTCCCGCCCGAACCCGGCCAGAAGGAACTGCTCGGCGCCGACCCGGCCGGGCACGGGGAACGGATGCCCCCCTCGATCCTGTGGAAGCGGGTCGTGGAGCTCACCGGCCGCAACCCCGAGGCGATGACTCCTGAGCAGGTCGAGGCCGGGGCGGTGTGGTTCCACCGGGCCCTGGGCTACGGCTACCCGGTCGTGTACTCGCTGGTGTCGCGCCGCATCCCCGCCGCCCGGCTCTTCAGTGGGGCGCTCGGCGGCACCGCGCTGTTCACCGCCTTCCACGCCACGACGCTGCCGGCCATGGGGGTCCAGGCGCCAGTCAGGGACCTCCCCCAGGCCTGGTGGGTCTGGGAGGGCGGGTCGCACATCGTGTTCGGCGTGGCCGTCGACGCCGTCATCGGCGCCGTCCGGACGATCACGCGCTAGAGACCCCCGCCCCCGCCCCGTCCTCAGCGGCACAGGGGGACCCTGTGCTCATTCATCGGGACCAAGGTCCCCCTGTGCCGGAGCGGGCTGTCGCACAGGGGGACCTTGGTCTCGTTCATCCAGAGCGAGGTCCCCCTGTGCCGAACGCGGTTCCCGTGGGAGCGAGACCCCGACGCGGTGGCGCCCGCCGTCTCGCCTCGCCTCCCGCCCGTCGACCGGCAGACTTCCCGGTGTGCCGACCCCCTCCCGCCCCCCCCGCCTCCACCCTGGACCGGGTCTCGGCGGCCCTGCACGACGCGATCCGCAGCCGGTTGTGGCCGGTGCCGCTGTCCGCGGTCGTCCTTGCCGTGGTCCTGGGCGTCGCGCTCCCGTTGCTGGACGCCGCGATCGACCAGCAGCTGCCGGGGTGGATGACCGGGGTGGTCTTCGGGGGAGGTTCCTCGGCCGCGCGTGACGTCCTCGGGGCGGTGGCGGGGGCGGTGATGACGGTGACGTCCCTGACCTTCTCGCTGACCGTGGTCACGTTGCAGTTGGCCAGCAACCAGTTCTCCCCGCGTCTGCTGCGCACGTTCACCGGCGACGGCGTCGTCCAGGCCACCCTCGCGCTGTTCCTCGGGACGTTCACCTACTCGCTCATCGTGCTGCGGACCGTGCGCGACCGGTCCGACGCGCCCGACTGGGTGACCGGTGGCGAGCAGTTCGTCCCCCGGGTGGCAGTCACGCTGAGCGTGATCCTGGCCGTGGGCTGCGTGGTCGCCCTCATCGGGTTCCTGGCCCACCTCACCAAGCAGATCCGCGTCGAGCCGGTCCTGCAGGCCGTTCACGAGGAGGGCAGCGCCACCCTGACCCGCGTCGCCCCCGCCGCCGACGCGGATCTCGTGCCGGTTCTCGACGGAACCGGCTCGCCGGTCCCGTCCCGGCTCACCGGTTTCGTCACGGTGGTCGACGAACGCCGGTTGCTGCGGCTGGCCGACGAGCACGACCTGCTCGTCGACGTCACCGCGTCCCCGGGAGCCGCTGTGCTGCAGGGCGCCCCGGCCGCCCGTCTCTACCACCGCGACGGCCGGCCCCTCACGGCCGCCGACCCGGGACTGGTCGAGGCGGTCGCCCGCACGATCCGCGTCGGGGCCGAGCGGGTGGGGTCGCAGGACCCGACCTTCGCCCTGCGCCAGATCCTCGACGTCGTGCTGCGCGCCCTCTCCCCGGGCACGAATGACCCGACCACCGCGATCCACGGCATCGGCCACGTCAGCGCCCTGCTCTGCGAACTCCTCCGCTCCGGGCCGGGGGACGCGCTCCTGCACGGCGACGACGATGTGACGCGCGTCGTCCTGCGCCGCCCCGACCTGACCGCGTTGTTGGACGCCGCGGTCGGTCACGTCCTGCGCTACGCCAGCGCCGACCCAGCCATTGCGCGGGAACTCCTGGTCCTGCTCACCAGGCTGGCTTGGACCCGCCCCGACGACGAGGAACTCCTGGAGCAGTTGCGCGGCCGACGGCAGCAGGTCCTCGACACCGTGCTGCCCACCAGCACCGAGCAGGACCGGCGGGTCCTGGAGGCGTCCGCCGGGGAACTCGACCGGGTCCGGGACGGGCGCTGGGACCAGCGCGCCCGGGTCTGAGGAGCCGCGGAACCGGCGAGCGGTTCCGCGCGTCCGAGACCCATGCCACGAGAACTCCGGCCGGGTCGCTTCGGTGGCGGCCCATGGGTGGTGATCGCACTGTCCCTTCTCGTGCTGCCCGGCTGCACCGCTGGTCCGACGCTCCCGCCCGTGGTTCGGAACCCTCCGCCGCGTCCGGCTGGCTGCCTCCAGGTCGCCGTCCTGGACGGAGGACCGCGCGCCGATGCCGAGTCCTGGTTGCGCGAGGTCAGCACGACCGCGCCCGACACCGTCGCCCCCGACGGGACGCCGCGGGACCTCACCGACCCGGAGGTGGCCGACGTCCTCGTCCGAGACGAGGCAATGCGTCAGGCTGCCGCCGCACTTCTGGCCCACCCGGGCTCGACCGAGGTACGCGACGACGGCGGCGAGGTCGTGGCCGCGATCGTGACCCGACCGGCCGGTGACGGCCAGGTCGTCATCGAGCAGTTGCGTTACTGGCAGCCGGGCCCACCCTGCCCGGCCTGATCGGGCCGTCAGGAGCGCTTGAACTCCACCGGCCCGGCCCCCATCGTGAAACTCCCGTCGGAGTGCAGCTCGGGCCGGTGCTCGGTGGTCCGCTTCCCGTAGTCCTCCACCTGCTCGACCCGCACCCCGTCGTCGCCGAACGACAGTTTGGCGATGGCGACCCAGTACTTCTCCGAGTCGTCGAACAACGGGACGGTGACCTGGGAGCCGGAACCGTCATCGACCACCGCGCGCGCCCCGTAGCTCTTGAACGACCCCGCGCCGTTCTCGACCGCCGAGTAGGCGCAGATGAGGACGTGGGCGAGGTGGTCGGGGCGGGTGATCTCGACGGTCTCCCGGCCCGGCGTGGTCGAGTCCCCCTGCAACCGCACGAAGGGCGGGGCGGTGAGCGAACCGAGGTCGCGGTAGTAGACCGCGCCGGTCCGCCCCGACCGGTCGGCCCACAACGCGTAGAGGTCGAGGTCGGCTCCGCGGGCCCGGCGCTTGTCCGAACCGCCGTCCCAGTCCAGGTCCACCCGGAAGACGGTCGCGACGGCTTGGTCCCGCTTGCTGAAGTCCAGGGGGATGACCGCGGACCCCTTCTTGGTCAGTTCGATCTTGCCGAGCGGTTTCTTGGCCAGGTCCAGTGCCGGGGCCGCCGGCTCGGCGACCGGTCCAGGATCGTCGACGTCCACCCCGAAGTCGGTGGCGAGCCCGGCCAGCCCGTTGTCGTACCCCTGCCCGACGGCCCGCACCTTCCAGTCCGTGCCGCGACGGTAGATCTCGACGAGAACGGCCACGGTTTGGCTGCTGAGCCGGCTCGGGGAGAACCGCACCTCCTCCCCCGCGTGCCCGACGGTGACGTCGACGCCGGCACCGGCACCGGCCAGCGTCACCCCCTCGGTCGCGGGACTGGCCGCCACGACGATCTTCTCCGCACCGGCCCGCACCCCGTCCAGGTCGAGCGCGAGGGCGCTGCCGGACAGGGAAACCCCCGGCGCGCTCGGCTGGTTGAAAAACACCATGTCGGCGTCGGAGGCCACCCTCCCGTCCGCGCTCACGACGAGGGCGGTCACGTCGGCCGGCCCGCCGACGGTCACCGTGACGCGGGGACCGGAGAGGGGTGAGTTGCTGCCTTCGCTCAGGTGGACCACGCCTCGTTGTACCTCATGGGGCCGGAACCGACCCGTCCCGCGGGGTGCGCGGACGGTCTCGATCGAGCAGGGCGTACGGGGAGCGCCCCCAGCTTGAGCACCACGATCGCCGCGCCCGAAGGGGGTCGGGTCTACGCCGCGTTTGTGCAGGACGTCTGCACCCGCCGGATCGTGGGCTGGCAGGTCGCCGCGACCCACCTACGCACGGAACTGGCCCTGGACGCGCTGCAGATGGCGTTCTGAATCCCTTTCCGCGAGGGCGCGGAGTTGTTGATGCACCACTCCGACAAGGCATGCCGTACGTCGCGGTGCGCTACAGCGAACGTCTAGCCTTGGAGAGTGCGGTGGCCTTGGTCGGGTCGACTGGCGACTCCAAGGACAACGCGATGCCGAGGCGTCCAACTCATTGTTCAAGGCTGAGTGCATCCGCAACCCGCACCTGCCCGGCCATGACGGACCCTGGCGCGAGGTCACCGGCGTAAGCGTTGTTTCATGGCCGACATGCAACTCGGTCCCCGACAAGGATTAATCAACCGTCGCGGGAGGCCCAAATATAACGCGTGCCGGCAGTTCGAATCTCAGCGGGCTCAACTAGTACCGAGGCGACGCTGTCGCTGTTCCTCGGGCCTGGGCAGCTTATGGCGGAGGCAATTGACGAGGGTCTACTGAAGGTGGGGAGGGAATTGGAAGTTTAGGGGGGCACGCCCCATGCTGCGCATGGCGGCTTGGTACTCTTCAGGCGTGACGGTGAAACCGATATCCTTGAAACGCACCCTACGAAAGGAGACTCGCCGAACGCCGTATGTCCCAACAAGAGCCGTCCCACGAGGAACAGCCAAGAAAACTTCTGGGCCATTGAAGGTGACCTGCTCAAACTTGCAGTCTTCGTGGAGTGTCAGGACCGCCAACCCTTGCAGCACGCAATCTTCGAACAACATGTCCTGAAGACATTGATCTTCGGAGAGTGGCAAACGTGAGATGCTGATGGTCGCATTTCGGTAAATGGCCGGGCCACCCTTACTGACTGCGTTCTTCCCCAGCACTTTTTTTGCCACAGCCGCCGCGACACGTCGCGCATTCCCTTCGGCCTTGACTCCCTTGATGTCTCGAAGAAGGGCGTCATACTGGCCGACCTCGTCCACAGAAATATCATGGAATACGGGCAGCAGTCGACCTTCCTCCAATATGCCAGCAAGGCTGGCCAACTCCGCTTTAGGCCACTTTTTGTTAAAGAAGTTGTGCGACAGAACTACCACCCCATATTTGCTGGCGGACAGCCCCTCATTGATTCTGCCCCGAATACTGTCCCCTAGATCGATCTCGTAATCGTCATACCAAGTCTCAATGCCATACCGAATCAGCGTGTCTGCCAGGTTTTTGACGAAGGGCTTATCCTCGCTGGCATGTGAGATGAAGGTCTTGCCGCTCTCCTCGGTCACGGCGCAATAATCGCAAGGCGGAAGTCTCTCGTCAACATCCGTGTATGCCTCGCCACCGACTCCGCGGGTGACCACCTGCGTCAAGATGAGGGAAGTTAGGCGCACCGTGGGCCTCGCAGCATCACTGCCCGCGGTCCCATCTGAGCTACAGACCACGCCGCCAAATACGACGCGAGAGGGCTGGAACCACTTTCGCGGTTCCGGGCCTCTGGCGCGCGGTCTTGCTGGTCGGGGTGACAGGATTTGAACCTGCGGCCTCTTCGTCCCGAAGCTTCGCTGCGGTTGAGCCTCTGGTCGCCAATGTGCTTGCAGGCTCCGGGTCAGTCCACCCTGGGCTGACGACGTTCGGGCCGGTTGTCACGCAGTTAGGCACGCAACGGCACTGCTGGCTGTCGCACTCTTCACGCATGAAGACACTCACACAGAAGAAGCATGCGACAGCGCCTAACTAGGTCGATCACCAAGTGCTGCGACGTATCACTAGCCCATAAGCCAATGCAATGTCCCATCAGTAGCCCCAAGCAGAAAGGAACAAGGGCCTACGGCGCTTGAGTTTAGACGCAGCCCTACTCTTGCTCTTCGGAACTAGGAAACGAACTTTGGCGTCATTCAGGTCTTTCCATTGAATGATGTCATCCCACTTATTGGGGCGGCATGCCTTTGATGCCCTGTACTCATAGGCGAGCAGCCAATCGCTAGTAGACAGCGCGCCCTTGCGCTCAGCTCGACGTACCGCCGAATCGAGATTGACCGACCTGAATAACTTAGCATCTGATTTCATCGCATCATAAAGCAGTACTAACGATGTATTGTCCTCCATCTTTGATACCTCTATAGCAGCATCAAGATCGACAGGAAGTTCCAGGTCCCGCAAAAGCGTGAGAATCCAGGATACTTCAAAGCCGTGGTTGAGGCGTGCATGTGTGGCGCATAAAGCGTTGAGAACTTCCACTAGCCTGTCATTGTCCACGGGAAGTCCGTGTGCACGCGCGAAAGTTAGTACTTCATAAGCATTCCTCAAGACGCTACCGTCCTGACCAACGGCTGCAATGACGAAATCACGATAAATTGGCCAACTCTTCTTCCCTGCAGGAAAGGGGTTGCAGCGTTTGACTGCGTAGCTCAAAACACCCTCAGTAGGATGACGCCTAGCCCACTCGAGCGCTAAGGAAGATAAATCTATTAGATCTTGACTCTGGTTTGAGTCGCGATCATCACGAAATCGAGCCTGACGAAGCGGGCCGACCCATGGAGATTCGACCGGTTCTAGCCCGTCTGTAACTGATACCTTCTCCGCGTTTAGGCTCAGCTCATACTCTCCTAAAAGGCGTTCATATGTGGCAAGAACGTCATAAGCTTCCCCAGCCGAGCTTGCATAAAAGGTCATATCGTCAATGTAACGAAAGGCGCGGGCTGCCATGGTGGGGTGCTCGCGACACAATGCCTCGTCGACCCGTGCAAGCAGAACTTCACTCACTAGCCATGAGGTGTCCGGGCCAATGGATAAACCAATGGTTTGACCCTCGCGAGATTCCCTAAGCCGACTGTCGAGGAACACTCCGAGGGTATGGGCTCGCATCGCTCGCTTTGCGGCAGCCTTCCCCCTAACCGCCCAGTCCACTGCATGGGTGTAGATCGACCCGTAGAATTGGCTGATGTCCGTTCTGAGAGTCACGGAACCGCCTGGCATGCGCGATACGGCAACCTGTGCCTTGTTCTCGACCTCACAAATGCGTGCAAGCGAACGCCTGGCGGGTTTTTTCACCGGCCTAGTTAAAGAGATCGAGCTTCTTGCGGTTACCTTTTGAAGAGTTCCCCAGTGCGCCGAGCACAACTCGACAAGACTGATTTGCGCCAACGGGTTCGGTATTTCCATTGGCCTACGCAATCCACCCGCGCGAGCTAATCCAAATCGAACAGGCGCAGTCCATTTGGCCGGAAGAGTCAGAGGCGTCAACCCTGGAGCGGCCGCCGCAAGAGGAGCTGACGAGAATGAAGTCGGCATCTCACTGGGCAAGAAACCGAATCGTAGTGCCTTGTCGATGTTCACAGCTGCAACCTAGGCCACAGAGACGGCCGACGTCTTGACTATGCAGCGGCTCGTTACGCGTCCTCCCTAGGAGGGGTCATTGACTCGTCGAACACTGAGCAGCCTCTCACCCGATGGCTGCTAGGACGAACGTTTGAGTAGCGCCCTGATCAGCTTCGTAGTGGCACGCCGCTGTTCGCATACAGAGCGGTGCGGAGATGCGCGGTAACCAACCTAGCCATGGGCCCAGTCCCCCGCGCATCTGTGCAGCGCAACTGGGGGTCCAGGGGGCGGGAGCCCCCTGGTACCACTCCACCGCACCAACGTCTCCCGTGCTGCCGGTGACGCATTGCCGCGGCTGGGCCGCGGTGTGCGAGCTGCACGAGCACGGCCGCTAGGCCGCGCGCAGGGGGGGAGACGCGCCGCGGTCCACCCGCCGGTGGGCGGAGCCCACCGGCTTGACGGAGTAAAGAAAGTTCTCACAGCAGGGCGCGGATGCCAGTGGGCCTTGCGCCGGGCGCCCGAATCAGGCCAGCGCGCGGGTGCCGTGTTCGGCGTAGTGCTCGCTGCGCCCCGGGGGAGCGTCTAGGGCGGTCCGGACGCGACGGACGAGACGGTCGGGCATCAGATCATCGATGGCGGCTGGGTCGTGGAACGCGGTCGTACCGATCTCGTCGCCGTCGGGGGTGACGGTGGCGTACTGCTCATCTGTGAGCTGCCCACCGTCGAAGACGAAGAGCATCTTGTCACCCTCTTTGGGTGCAGGTGCCCAGTCGACAAGCAACAGTCCAGCGATGGGCAGCTCAGTCCCCAGCTCTTCGACGACCTCACGGCGCGCAGCGGCGAGGGGGCTTTCTCCTGGCTCCACGTAGCCGCCAGGGATGTCCCAGCCGTCCTTGTAGGTCGGCTTGACCAACAGGACGTGGCCCGCCGCGTTGCGGTACAGCACGCCAGCGGCAACGCGCGGAGTGGCCATGGGCGGTGCGGTGTCGGTGCTCACGGACCCCGACCCTAGGCGTTGCCGATCAGGCGACGTGCAGGCGCTCGGCCAGGCGGCGTAGCTCCGGGCTCGGCTGAGACCGACCAGTGCGCATCCACGTCGTCACGAGCTGGCGTGTCAGGAAGTGATGCCGCACCTGTTCCGGTGCGTCCTGCTCCGCCGTCAGCAGCATGCGCAGGCCCTCGTCGGCCTGGTTCAGCGAGGTGAAGGCTCGGGCGACTTCGAGCGCGTGCCGGACGCGACGTTCCACAGGCATCGCGGCGGTGTTGACACGCGGGCCCAGGTCAGCGGCGACTTGGACGTCCCCGACCTCCATCGCGATCGAGACGCGGTGGATGGCGACGTTGGTCGGACCGAACGCGCTCCACAGGTGATTCGCATCGGCGCCGAGGCGCCGCGCGTGGTGCTCGGCCTGCTTCAGTCGGCCCCGCGCCTCGGCCGGGTCATCGGCACGGGCTGCGGCCATCGCAGCCACAAGCAGGAGGCTGCCGAGCATGGACAGGCGTGATGGCGTTGCCTGGCCCGCGGTGGGCTGCAGACGCATCAACCCGCTGTCGACGACGCGGACGGCCTCGTCGTACCTGGCGTTGGCCAGCAGCGCGTGCGCAACCGACCGCAAGAGAGAATCGACTACCGTCAGGTCTTCGGACTCCTCGGCAAGCCGGACCCCACGGTCTGCGCAGATGAAGGACAGCTCGGATTCCCCGACCTTCGTCAGGGTTGCCGCGGCGACCTGGTAGGCCAAAGCCAGCTGCCCCGTGACGGTGTTGCGGTCTCGACCATGCGACATGTCCGAAGCCACCTGGCCCTGTCTCAAGACCGCTGGCAACTGGGTCGTCACGTAGCCGAACCGAGACCCCTGGTAGGCGCTCCACAGATCGGCTACCTGGGACGTCAAAGCCCCCACATCGGGGTCGACGTCGCTGTCGTAGCCCCGGGTCGGTAGAAGCTGGGAGTAGTCGAACAGAACCTCGCGCAGAGCCGGGATGGTGCGGCGCTGGGTGTCGGCCGACCAGTCCATGAGCTGCGGGTCACCGATCAGGTCGCCGAGGGATACATCGAGCGTCTGCGCGAGCTGGTGGATGACCGACAGCCGATCGAGCTGGATGCGCCCGTTCTCGACCTTGCTCAGCCAGTCGGCCGTCCGGTCCACCAGGCCAGCCAAGACCTCCTGCGACAAGCCTCGGCGGCGTCGGTACCAAGCGACTCGCTCGCCGACCGTCAACGCCTCGTCGTATCCGCGCACGTGATCACCGTGCCACAGACCTCCGACAAGGATCCCGGAAGATTTTTCCGGGTTGTCCTCCGAGGACGGCCTGAGGGTCGTTGTGGGAGGCAGACGCCTCCTCCGATGAACGACTCAGGAGGACGACATGGCGATTCAGGGTGCTATCCCGTTGGGGCAGGACTTGGTGTTCCCGCACGGCGCGTACGTGGTGGGCGAGGTCGAGCAGGTCCAGGACTTCGACCGCAAGCAGGCCGGGGAGGTCGACTTCCAGTCCCGCGACAAGAACACCGGCGAACGACTCTGGGCGGTCCGCGTAGTCGACGCCGACCCCGAAGCCCGCCGCGGACAGGCCGAGGTCGTGGTCAAGGTCATGGCTGCGCACCAGCCCGTTCCCCCGGCCACCCTCCCAGGCTTGCCCTTCCGTCCCGTCGTCTTCGACGGGCTGACCGCCACTCCGTACGTGGACACGAATCGCGCCCGTCCCCGGCTGGCGTGGTCGTTGAAGGCGACGGGTATGTCCGCGCCCGGCAAGACCGCTGCGAAGGCGGACCCGAAGACCGAGACCGGGCGGGCTGCCTGATGCGCGGCGACCAGCTCCAGGCAGAGCGGAGCGAGCGGAACAGCATCACCGCGCAGCTCGGGGCGTTGTTGCGCTCCCGCCCCGGCTCGCAGACCCCGTTGCGGGAGCGGGCGGCATGGATCGAACGCAAAGCCGAGCTGTTCGGACGGCTCGCCGAGCACTACGGGCCGATCGATCCCCAGGAAGCAGCAGAGTGCCGCTACATGGCCACCGTCGCGGCGGAACAGGCCGCCCGGCTGCGCTCGGTGTCCCGCCACCCTGCAAGCCGTGCCCGGCTGCGCACGCCGGAGGTGGCGTGATGGGTGGCCGACCGCAGGGTGTCGTGACCCACCAGCCGTCCCAGCAGAGCACCGCCACCTCTGACGACTGGATCGCCGAGCTAATCGTCTCGCTGTTGTCCCTGGTCTGGTGGATGGTCAAGACGGCCGTCCAGCTCGCGTGGCACTTCCCGCTCGTCACGGCCGTCCTGGTGGCGGCCTGGTGGGCGTACACGAGCGACCACCTCCTCGTGCTCGGCATCGTCGTCGCGATCCTCGTGGTGGCGCTGGTGGTGTGGCGGCTCGCGTGGCCGGGGTCGTTCGACCGTTTGGTGGCTCAGCCCGCGTGGCGGCGCCGCAAGCGGCGGGCGATCCGCCGCAACTGGCCGGGACTGTGCGAACGGGTCGGCCTGGCGCTGGCCGTCACTGACCGTCGCTCCGGGGGGCAGCGGCAGTCGTGGACGCCGGGGCTGTCGCGGCTGCGGTGGGCCTCTCGGGAGCACCTGGTCCTGACCGGGCGGGTGCACGTCGTGGCCGGGCAGACCGTCGACGATCTCGCGTCGGCGGCGGAGACCCTGGGTGCGGCGTGCGGAGCGTGGTCGTGTCGGGTCCGCAAGACCGGTCCCCGCACCGCCCTCGTCACCTGGCTGTACGGCGACCCCCTCGCCCAGGTCGTCACCCCGCTACCCATCCCTGATGTCCTCCACGCTGCTGCCGTCCCGGTGGGTCTGCGGGAAGACGGGCAACCGTGGCTGCTCCGCCTGGCCGCCACCCACGTCCTCATCGTCGGAGTCACCGGCGCAGGGAAGGGCTCGGTGGTCTGGTCGCTGCTCGGCGGCATCGCCGGGGGCATCCGTGACGGACTGGTGCAGGTGTGGGCCGTGGACGGCAAGGCCGGGATGGAACTGCAGCCGGGCCGGGCGCTGTTCACCCGGTTCGCGACCACCGTCGAGGACGGTGTGCAGCTGCTCGAAGACGCCGCGGTCCTCATGACCGAACGGGCCGCCCGTATGGCAGGCACCTCCCGCCGTCACGAACCGAGTACCCGGGAACCGCTGCTGGTGGTGCTGGTCGACGAGGTCGCTCTCCTCACCGCCTACACCCCGGACCGGAAACTCCGTGACCGTGCGGAGAAGGCGCTGGCGGCGATCGCCACTCAGGGACGGGCACCCGGTGTCGTCCTGGTCGCGGCGTTGCAGGACCCCCGCAAGGAAGTGCTGGGTCTGAGGAACCTGTTCCCGACGAAGGTCGCAATGCGTCTGGACGAGAAGTCCCAGGTCGACATGGTCCTCGGGGAGGGGGCGCGGGAGTCCGGGGCGTTGTGCCACCAGATCCCCGATACCTCCCCCGGCGTCGCCTACGTGAAGGTCGACGGTGTCCGCGAACCGGTCCGGGTCCGTGCCGCCTACTACAACGATCAGGCCATCGGGGAACTCGCCTGCGCTTACGCGCCCAGCAGGCCGCCGGAATCCCGGCCTGTGTTCTCGGTCGTCGACAACGACGCCCACGATGACGCAAACACCTGTGGTGAGGAGGGTGCGGCATGAACAGCCTGTCTCCGAACGCGGAAGCCGAAGTCGGACGACGGCTACTGTCTCCCACCTTCGACCGATGGGCCGAACAGGCCGCGAACTGCGGGCACTGCGCCCGCCCCATCCGACTGCGGGGCCAGGCCACCACCGTCGATCGTGCCACGGGCGAAGTGCTGTCGACCTACGACTCCGCGAACGAGCCGGACGGGGTGCTGTACACCCGCTGCGGTAACCGCCGCGCCAGCGTCTGCCCGTCGTGCTCCCACGAGTACAAGGGCGACATGTGGCACCTACTCGCCGCAGGAGCTGCGGGCGGGATGAAGGGGGTTCCGGAGTCGGTGGCCACACACCCACTGGTGTTCGCGACCCTCACCGCCCCCTCCTTCGGCGCGGTACACGGTCTGCGCCGCAACGGTGGTCGTCCGAGCATGTGCCGTCCCCGGTCGACGTCCGCCGTCTGTGAGCACGGAAACCCGATTGGCTGCCGCATCGTGCACGCCGAAGGGGATCGCCGTCTGGGGCAGCCGCTGTGCCCGGAGTGCTACGACTACACCGGGCACGTGGTGTGGCAGTGGTGGTCCCCGGAGCTGTGGCGGCGGTTCACCATCGCGCTGCGCCGGGCGCTGGCTGCGCACCTGGGCCTGACGCAGACGGCAGCACACTCGCTGGTGCGGGTTTCGTTCGCGAAGGTCGCGGAGTTCCAGCGTCGCGGCGTCGTCCACTTTCACGCACTCGTCCGCCTCGACGGGCCCCCCACGGACTCAATGGAGTTCCCTCCCCCACTGGTTGGGGTGAGCGCGCAGCAGTTGTGCGAGCTGGTCCACGTCGCCGCCGCACGGGTGTGGTTCGACGCCCCCGTGACAGAAGCTCGTGGGGGACTGCGCCGGACGCGGTTCGGGACGCAGGTCGATGCCCGCGCCGTCACCACCGCAGCAACTCGCGAGGCCGGCCGCGCAGACCACCCCGACGACGGCCTGCACCCCGAGACCGTCGCGGCCTACATCGCGAAGTACGCCACGAAAGCCTGCGACGACTTCGGCCTCCCGCCTGGCCTGCGTGATGCCGACGCTGCGCGGCGGATGGGCGTTGTGGAGCACGTCTGCCGTCTGCTCGCCGAGGTGCAGTACCTCGCCCGGACCGGTGGGCCGCAGTACCTGCCGCTGGCGAAGTGGGGAGCGATGCTCGGGTTCCGCGGGCACTTCTCGACCAAATCCCGCCGCTACTCCACCACCCTGGGCCGATTGCGCTCGGCGCGGAAACGGTGGTCGGTCCAGCAGTTGCGTGACCGCCTGACGGGGCGCACGAACCCGACAGTGGACGTCGATGCGCCTGACGCCGAGGAGACGACGTTCGTCGTCAGCTCCTGGTCACTGGACGGCATCGGTTGGCTGAGCGCGGGGGACGCCGCCCTCGCCGCTACCGCCGCCGCACAAGCCCGCGAGTGGTCCGACGATCGTGCCCGCGCCCGTCGCGCCTCCCTGCTCTGACCCCTACCGCTACGACCTCGCAAAGGATTCACGATGAACCACGAGCAGCGCACCGCGCCGACCCGTCTCCTGTACCGCGTGCAGGATGCCGCCGACGCTCTGAGCCTGAGCCGCAGCGTCATCTTCGAACTCCTGCGCTCCGGCCGTCTGCGCTCGGTCCACGAGGGGCGCACCCGGCTCATCCCGTACGAGGCGCTGGTCGAGTACATCGCGTCCCTCGAGGACGCCGCCTGATGCCTACCCGTCGTGGTCGCGGTGAAGGCGGTCTGCACTGGGACGAACAGCGGCAGCGGTGGATAGCCAGCGTCAGCCTGGGCTTCACCCCCGCCGGTAAACGGATCGTCAAGCGCGGCAGCGGCAAGACGAAGACCGAAGCCCGCACCAAGCTCAAGGAGGTGCTGCGTGACCAGGACGACGGCTTGGCCATCGCCCCGAACGACTACACCGTGGCCCATGCCGTCGAGGACTGGCTCGCCTACGGCCTGCACGGGCGTTCGGAGACGACCGTCACGACGAACCGCATCCTCGCCCGGACCCACGTCCTCCCGGACATGGGGGCCCGTCGTCTCCGCGACCTCAGCGCAGAGGACGTGGACCGCTGGCTGGCCCGCAAGGCACAGACGCTCAGCACCCGCACGTTGCAGGGCATCCACTCGGTCCTGAACCGTTCGGTCAAGAGGGCGATGGCCCGGGACAAGGTGAAGCGCAACGTCGTCGCGCTGTGCAGCGTCCCGCAGGGCAAGGCCGGTCGGCCATCGAAAGCGCTCACCATGGCGCAGGCCGACGCCGTACTGCGAGCGGTGGAGTCGACCCGGCTCCGGGGCTACGTCGTGCTGTCGATGCTGACCGGAGCGCGCACCGAGGAGCTGCGCGCTCTTCGCTGGGACCACGTCGACCTCACCGGCCGTCCTGACATCCTGCCACCGGTCCCCGCCCACGTCGCGGTTTGGCGCTCCGTCCGCGCTGGCGGTGACACGAAGACCCGCAAGTCTCGACGCACCCTCGCTCTCCCTCAGCGGTGCGTCGAGGCCCTGCACGCTCAGCGGGCCCAACAGGAACAAGACCAGCGCAACGCTGGATCGCGCTGGGTCGAAACCGGCCTCGTTTTCACGTCTAAGGTCGGAACCCCGCTCGACCCTGCGCACGTCCGCCGGGACTTTCGCCACGCCATCGCCACCGCCGAGGGCGTCGACCCCGTCGAGTGGACGCCACGAGAGCTGCGGCACAGCTTTGTGTCATTGCTCTCCGATAGCGGCGTACCGCTGGAGGAGATTTCACGCTTGGTTGGACACAGCAGCACTGCGGTTACTGAACTGGTCTACAGAAAGCAGATTCGCCCTGTAGTGCAATCTGGTGCCGTGGTGATGGATCGAATCTTCGACTCAATCTAGTTCTGTCGCACGATCTGGATTGCGATCACTCGCGAGGACAGCTGCCGTCGCCGAGGAAGTGACAGCTACCCCCTACCTCAAGAATGCAGAACCCGTACGTGATCTAGGTCTGGACCAAAGGGTGGTTTATCAATGAGGTTATCTCTATCCCAACGAACGATGACTAACGTGTTTGGGCGAGCTGTGCTCCGGAACGTCCGTACTGGCGCGCTCGAAAGATCGAAGAACTGAGAGGAACCTACTTCGAGTGCAGCCAAAAGACCGCTAGCGTGTCCAAGGACGCCATGACTCGTGAGAATCGACGGCTCAGCGTGCCCAATATCGGACGTGTCGTTATAACAGAGAAGGTACTGCTGGTAGCCGCCAGGATTACCGAAATAATAGCTCTCGGCATACCGGAATCGCCTCGCCCCAATATCAACCCAGACACCGGTCGGTTCCTGATTAATCTGAAAGAAGCTGACCTCCCCGAGAGTGAACCGCAGCATACCGAGGGTCAAGTTGGTCATATCAATTCGGAACTTTCGATCCATGCTGGTTATCGCGATGCGCGACACCTCCGCCGATCCATCAACAATCAACTGCAGCCAGCAATGTTCTAAGCGATAGAGATGTTCGAGCGCGCCCGTCACTCCCTCAACAGGACGACGGAACATGGGTGGTCCTAGCAGCGTTTCCGCTCGTTGCACCGTCATCCCACATGCCAGCTTTCGCAGGAGGGCGCTCTCCGCGCGACGACTGCCCAGCGTTGACATGTATCTCGTGCGGAGCCAGTGGGACAGCCCGTACAGCGCACCGAACACGCCAGCGGCGGAAGCTCCCAGACCGACCATGTCAGAAAGGCTCATGGGGCCATGATGCCGCTTCGGGCTCACCGCGACTCGTGCGTTCCTCCAGAAACGTTCGTCATGGCGACTCAAAACAAGGTTGAAAAAACGGAAGATTACGCGACTTACGTCCCCAGATACTCCGGAGGCAATAGCTCACTCCGCGCTTATCTTGGATCAATTCTTAGGTGATGATCGATTGCTCGCACAGCTCGATTTCCAGCGAGTAGCTACCACCGGGCCATGGATACCGACTTGCAGCTCACCGCCCCTGGAGAGCTCGCACGAGCGCCTGGATAGCTGATACTTTCTGTTGCTCGATGGCAAGAAGATCGTTCGACTTACTAGGAGCAGCTGAGGTTTCTTTGAGGATGTGATCGGGATTCAACCTATACTCATCGCTGTAAGCATCCCCTTCTGGGCCAAGGTAGTCCACCTTTACGGTAATCGGCAAGAGCTCGTCGTGCCCTGCACGGATTACATTACTAAGCGTCCACCCAGGAGCCCAGGTCGTGATTGGGGCGGCATAGCGTTCGTATATCCATTTCATGACGTCAGAATTCGGCAATTCTTCGACCTGTGCTGGCGCCTTAGGATTGAAAGTCACCCGAACGTCGGAAGCTGTCGAAACGCCGAAGTTCTTCAACACCAATAGAGTAGTCCCTTGACTGAGCAGCTCACGACGCAGTTCAGCGATGATTACTGGTCGACTACGTGCCCGGCTATCATCGCGCGCGGCTCTTAGGGTATTAGCGGCGATGACAGCGGTGACAATTACGGCCACGGCCATAGCTACAGTTCCTAAAGCAGTCACGACGCCAGCGATCGACCCGAGCGCAACCCAAGAGGTGTCCGACATGGAGGACATACTAGAGACTTCGACGATCACGGGCGATGCGCGAAGCGTTGAAATTGGGGCGCTCAAAAATCTTCTCATCAGGATTTACGCATCAAGGAGAACGCTGGCTCAGTCCGCAGACGACGACGTTCCACGATGAGTCACGGCCGCACCTGTCCTTCCTGGGTTCTATGAAGACTCAGACTGGTGGGTAGCCCAGAGCCACGCAGATACTCACCTTCAGGCACGAGGTAGGCCGTCCCCCGCCTGGATACGATCTCCACAGCTGCCTGGTTGCCGTCGCCTGATCGATGAGCGCGGCGAAACGCGCAGGGGTCTGCACGGCACCGACGGCTACGACCCCTCCCATAGGTAGTCACGCAGTCAGTCACGCACATGACAAAGGCCCGGCCCCGCTCACGCGGTTCCGGGCCTCTGACCTGCGGTCTTACTGGGTCGGGGTGACAGGATTTGAACCTGCGGCCTCTTCGTCCCGAACGAAGCGCGCTACCAAGCTGCGCCACACCCCGATGTCCCTGCTCGCGCAGCGACCCGCCCAACTCTAGCGGACGGGCGGGGGTGCTCTCGACCGGGTTGCCCCCCACCCGAGCCCCACGCCGGGGCCACGGACGGCGGCGTCAGCGCCGCGCCACCAGCTCCAGCAGCGTCGCCTCGGGGTGGCAGGCGAAGCGGAGGGGGGCGTAGGGGGAGGTGCCGAGGCCGGCGGAGACGTGCAGCCAGGCGTCGTTCCCCCCGGCCGACCACCGCGACAAGCCCTTGGCCTGCTTGGCGGGGAGGTCGCAGTTGGTCACCAGCGCCCCGTAGAACGGCACGCAGAGCTGCCCGCCGTGGGTGTGGCCGGCGATGACGAGGGGGGCGCCGTCGGCGACGAAGGCGTCGAGCGTCCGGCGGTAGGGGGCGTGGGCGACGGCGATGGTCAAGTCCACGTCGGTCGCTGCGGGGGCCTGGACCTCGGCGTAGCGGTCGTAGTGGAGGTGGGGGTCGTCGACGCCGACGAACTCGATGGTCCGCCCGGCCACCTCCAGACGGGAGCGGGCGTTGTCGAGGTCGGTCCACCCGGCCCGGGTGAAGCCCTCGACCAGCTCCTCGGTCGCCAGGCGCGGGGCGGTGATCTTCTTGTTCGGCTTGCGGCGGGTCAGGTACTTGAACCAGTTGCGCGGCTGCGGGGCCCAGTAGTCGTTCGAGCCGAGCACGAACACCCCGGGGAGCTCCAGCAGCGGGGCGAAGGCGTCGAGGGCGGCGGGGATGGCGTCGACGCCGGCCAGGTTGTCACCGGTGTCCACGACGAGGTCGGGCTCGAGCTGGGCCAGGCCCTGCAGGAAGTCGATCTTGCGCCGCTGGCCGGGGAGCAGGTGCAGGTCGGAGACGTGCAGCACCCGGATCGGGGCCTGCCCGACGGGGAGCACCGGGACGATCGCGTGCCGCAGACGGAACGCGTTGCGCTCGTACAGCGACGCGTACCCCACCCCGGCCAGGCCGGCGGCCCCGGTGAGGGCGGTCGCCGTCAGCAGGGAACGGCCGAGGGAGGACGCGGAGGCGGGCACGCGGTCATCCTCCCGCACCACCCCCGCGCCGCGCGGAACAACCCCCTGGACGACACCTGGGATGCTGGGGGCATGAGCGAGACCACCCTCAAAGACACCCTGCACAGCGACCTGACCACCGCGATCAAGGCCCGGGACGAGCTGCGCTCGGCCACCCTGCGCATGGTGCTGACCGCCGTGAAGTCCGAGGAGGTCGCCGGCAAGACCGCGAAGATGCTCTCCGACGCCGAGGTCATGACCGTCCTGCAGCGTGAGGCCAAGAAGCGTGCCGAGGCGGCCGAGGCGTTCGCCGGGGCCGGGCGTGCCGAGTCCGCCGAGCGCGAGAAGGCCGAGCTCGGGGTCATCGAGACCTACCTGCCCGCCCCGCTCAGCGACGAGGAGCTGGCCGAGCTGGTCGACGAGGCCGTCCTCGCCGCCTCCGCCGAGGGCCTGACCGGCATGGGCGCGATGGGCGCGGTCATGTCCCAGCTCAAGCCGACCATCGGGGCGCGGGCCGACGGCAAGCGCCTCTCCGCCGCGGTGCGGGCCCGGCTGAACAACTGACCCGGGCGGCACACCCCTGCCACGCAGAACCGCCCCCACCCGAGAACTCGGGTGGGGGCGGTTCTGCGTCCGGGACAGTCAGCCCTGGTCGCCCTGAGCTGCCGGCGAGGCCGCGGGCTGCTCGGCCGGAGCCGAGGGGCTCGGCGCCTGGCTGGGCGTCGGGTCCTGCGTGGGCTCCGGCTGCGCGTTCGGGTCCGGACCGGCGCTGACCGTCAGCGTGATCGTCGCGCCGGCGTCGGCGGAGCGGGCGCTCTGCCCGGCGACCAGCCCCTCCCCGATCGAGTCGCTGTAGGCCCGCGAGCGGGACACCGCGACCTGGAACCCGGCCGCCTGCAGGGCGGAACGGGCGGAGGAGACGCTGCGCCCGACGACGCTCGGGACCCGCAGGCGGCCGTCGGAGTTCACCGTCTTCAAACCCTGGCTCGACCCCGGGGTGAAGTTCGCGCGCGGCAGTTCCAGGGCGTTGGAGGCCGGGCCGATCGTGTTGGTCCAGACCGGGCCGGCCAGCGTCGCCCCGAACACCCGGCCGTACCGCCGGCCGTTGATCCGCTCCCCGTTCAGCGAGTACACCTTCGAGTCGTGACCGACCCAGACCGCCGAGGCGAGCTGGGGCGTGTACGCGGCGAACCACACGTTCTGGCTGTCGTTCGTCGTCCCCGTCTTGCTGGCCACCTCCCGGCCGTTCAGTAGACCCTTGCCGGAGACGCTCGCCGCGGTCCCCGAGGTCCACCCACCCTGCAGCGCGGTCGTGACGTTGCGGGCCACGTTCACGTCGAGGACCTGCTTGCAGTCCGCGGACGGGACGGGCATCGGCTTGCCGTCGCCGTCGAGCACCTCGGCGATCGCGATCGGCTTGCAGAACGTGCCGTCGGCGGCGAAGGCCGCGTAGGCCCCGGCGACCGAGAGCGGGGTGACCAGGTTGGTCCCCAGCGTCATCGACGGGATCCGGTCGAGGTTCAGCGTCGGTTCGCCCGTGGTGTCCGCGGCGGTCGGGCGCCCCTTGTAGACCCCGAGCGACTGGGCCAGGTCGGCGATGTCGCAGAGGTCGAGCTGCTTCTCCATCGACACGAACGCGGTGTTGACCGACTTGCGGGTCGCGTCGGCCACGGTCATCACGCCCGGACCGCTGCCCTCGGAGTTCGAGTACGGGTAGTACCCGCCGCGGAGTTTCTCCCCGCACCGGGTGAAAGCGCTGAACGGGTCGTTGCCGCGGGCGGGCGCGCGGACGGTGGAGTTCAGCGACTTCCCGGACTTCAACCAGGCCGCGAGGGTGAACGCCTTGAAAGTCGACCCCTGCTGGAACCCACCGGTACCGCCCATGTCGCGGGCGACGTTGTAGTTCTGCATGGTGACGCCGACCTGGTCGTCGTCGGGCGAGAACGTCGTGTTCTGCACCATGGCCAGGATCTCGCCCGTGCCCGGCTTGACCACGGACTCCGCGGTCCGCGCGGCCTGCCCCGGGTTGATGACCGAGTTCGCCGCGTTCTGGGCGATGTCCTGCACCCGACGGTCGAGGGTGGTCCGGATCGTCAGGCCCCCGCGGCGCAGCAGCGCGAGCCGGTCGTCGGCCGTGGCCCCGAACGACGGGTCGTTCTCCACGATGCGGGTCACGTAGTCGCAGAAGTAGGCGGCGCTGGCCGCGGCGATGCAGCCCTGCTGCGAGCGGGACACGTTCAGGACGATCGGGGACGCCTTGGCCGCGTCGTGGTCGGCCTGGTTGATCACGCCGAGCTGCAGCATCCGGTCGAGGACGACGTTGCGGCGCTCGGTCGCGGCGTCGAGCTTCTTCAGCGGGTTGTAGGCGACCGGGTTCTGCACCAGCCCGGCGAGCAGGGCCGCCTCGGGCAGGGTCAGGTCCTTGGCCGACTTGGAGAAGTAGAACCGGGAGGCGGCCTCGATGCCGTAGACCCCGTTGTAGAAGTAGGCGACGTTGAGGTAGCCGTCGAGGATCTCGTCCTTCGACATCTCCTTCTCGACGCCGACCGCGAGCTTCATCTCGCGCAGCTTGCGGGCGTAGCCCTCGACGCCGCTGGCCGTCGTCGCCGCCTCCGCGGCCTCCTGGTCGCCCTGCTCCACGGCCTGCTCGACCAGGATGTTCTTCACGTACTGCTGGGTCAGCGTCGAGGCGCCCTGGGTGCCGTCGCCGCTGGAGGCGTTGTTGACGACCGCGCGGGCGATGCCGCGCAGGTCGACCGGGCCGTGCTCGTAGAAGCGGGAGTCCTCGATCGCCACGATCGCCTGCTGCATGATCGGCGCGACGTCGGCGAGCGGGACGACCACGCGGTTCTGGTCGTAGACGCGGGCCATCTCGGAGCCGTCGGCCCACAGGATGCGGGTGGCCTCGGACAAGGTGTCGTCCCCCAGGTCCGAGGGGAGCTCGTTGAAGACGCCGACACCCTCGCGGGCCGCGGCGCCGGAGGCGGCCACCCCGGGCATGACCAGGCCGGCCGCGAGGACGCCCGCCGCCGTGCTGACACCGAGGAACATCGCCAGCAGCTGGTAGACGGGTCGTCGCGACGACGACCGCGCGTCGGACTGCCGGGTGGGGGACTGCGCCATACGGTCAGGGTAAGCATGGAAGCGCTGCGGACCGTCGTCGTCGGTGAGAAGCTTCCGTGGACCTGCGCAGGATCGTGACCAATCCGCAACCCAGCGCGAGCAACCGCCCTTGATCCGGGCCTCACTAGTCCGAACGGACTAGGTCGAACGCCCCGTTGTGACTCTGGAGCCGGGCGCACCCCCCAATCTACGCTCGAAGAGCAGTCCACGAGCTGCATTCGGGGGAATTCACAGCGCCAGCCGGGCGACTGTGGAGAAATGGCTCGGCCGGTCCGGGGGGACCTGCCCGACGCTCGTCGTCGGGGGGCCCGGAGCGGCGCTGACGGGAGGGGAACCGTCGATGGTTTGGACGTTGGAATGGGCGGGGCGAGGAGCCTGCGCCACCGGTCAGGCTGCGGACGAGCTGTTCGTCCAGGGGTCGGCCCAGAACCGGGCCAAGGCGATCTGCGGTGGCTGCCCCGTGCGCACCGAGTGCCTGGCCGACGCGTTGGACAGCCGGGTCGAGTTCGGCGTCTGGGGCGGCATGACCGAACGGGAGCGGCGGGCCCTGCTCAAACGGCGCCCGAACGTGCGCAGCTGGCGGCGGCTGCTCGAAGCGGCCCGCGACGCCCACCTCGTCTCGGCCACCGCACCGGCGGGGTCGGACGGGGAGCTGGCCCAGGTGCTCGACCTGACGCTCTACGACAAGGTCCCGACCGCCGTCTGAGGCGGCGGTCCGGCCCGGGGCGTCCCGAGCGGGCGCCCGCGGCGTGCCCCCGGCCGCGCACTACGGTGCAGCCATGACGAATGGCATCACGCGCTGGGAGTACGCCACCATCCCGCTCATCGTCCACGCGACGAAGGCGATCCTCGACCAGTGGGGCTCGGACGGCTGGGAACTCGTCCAGGTCGTCACCGGGCCCGACGGCAACGGGCTGGTCGCCTACCTGAAGCGGCCCCTGTCGTGAGCACCCCCACCGAGGCGCTGGCCGCCCTGGGTCTGACGCTGCCCGACGTCGTGAAGCCGCTGGCCGCCTACACCCCCGCGACGCGCGACGGCGACCTGGTCTGGACCTCCGGTCAGCTGCCGATGCGCGACGGCTCGCTCGTCGCGACCGGCAAGGTCGGCGAGGGCGACGGGCTCGTCACGCCCGCCGAGGCCCAAGAACTGGCCCGTCTCTGCGCCCTCAACGCCCTGGCCGCGGCCGCCTCGGTCGCCGGCGGGCTCGACCGCATCCAGCGGATCGTCAAGGTCGTCGGGTTCGTCGCGAGCGACCCGGCCTTCACCGGACAGCCCGCGGTCGTCAACGGCGCCAGCACCCTGCTCGGCGAGGTCTTCGGTGACGCCGGGGTCCACGCCCGCAGCGCCGTCGGCGTCGCCGTCCTCCCCCTCGACTCCCCCGTCGAGGTGGAGATCACGGTGCGGGTGGCCTGATCGACCCCGTCCCGACGCCGGGATGGCGCGGCGGTGAGGTCACCCGCCGCGCCTCCTGCGTCCGGCAGGACAACCCCTCGCCCATGACGCTGGAGGGGACCAACACCTGGGTCCTGGGCGAGCCCGGCGCGCGCCGCGGGGTCGTGGTCGACCCGGGCGAGGACTCCCCCGCCCACCGCGCGGCGATCCGCGCCGAGCTGGACCGCCGAGCTCTGCGCTGCGCCCTCGTCGTCGTCACCCACCACCATCTGGACCACGTCGGCGGCCTCGACGCCTTCCGGGCCGAGCACGACGACGCGCCTGTGCGCCGCGAACCGGGGACGCTCACCGTCGACGGCCTCCGGATGGACGTCCTGGCCACCCCCGGCCACACCGCCGACTCGATCAGCGTCCTGCTGCCCGCCGAGGCCTCGCTGCTCACCGGTGACACCGTCCTGGGCCGGGGCAGCACCGTGCTCGCCGAACCCGACGGCGACCTCGCCGCCTACCTGGACTCCCTCGATCGGCTGCTCGCGCTCGACGCCGCCGTCCTGCTCCCCGGGCACGGACCGGCCCGGACAGACGCCCGCGCGGCCCTGACCACCCAGCGCGACCACCGCCGGGCCCGGCTCGAGCAGGTCCGGGCCGCCCGCGCGAGCGGCCTGGCGGACCTGGACGCGCTGGTCGTCGCCGTCCACGGACCGCTCGACGAACGGCTGCACCGGGCGGCGCGGGCCTCGATCCGGGCCCAGCTCGCCTACCTGGACGACGCCGACACCTGATCGGCCCACACGGCCTTCGCCCCCGAGTCGCCGACCCGGTAGACCTGCACGCCCAGTGCCACCGAGGCCACGATCGCGACGATCCCGACGACCGTGGCGCCCCGGCCGGCGGTGCGAGCCGCCCCCTCGCCGGTCGAGCGGCGCTGCAGCCACCAGATCGCCAGCGCCAGCACGGCCACCGGGATCGCGAACCAGAGCAGCTGGTCGCCCAGCTCGGCGTGCTCCCCGGGGTCGCCGACACGGTGCTCGAGCGCCTCACCGCTCTGGGTGGCGACGGGGCAGAGGACCGTGCCGACGACGGCGACGAGGGCGTTCAACCCCGCGTAGCGCGTCCGCAGGGCCGGGACCAGGGCCACCGCGATCGTCCCGAGGACGGCCAGCGGGAGCAGCACGACGACGGCGTGGACCACGAGCGGGTGCACGGGCAGGCCGTTCACGGTGTCGAGCACGGGATACCTCGATCTCTCCGGCCCGGTTCCGCGGACGGCGGAGCGGGCGCACACTGAAGCGTCGGCCGGGCTCGGTCGCGCCTACTATCGATTCGATAGTAGACACGAGGGACCAGGAGGTGCGCGGTCATGGCCAGGCGTTCTCGTGGAGTTCTCGAGGACGTCGTGGTGGACGCCGTGCGCGACGGGGTCGCCGAGACCGGGCGGTCCCTCACCGTCGCCCAGGTCCTGGACCGGATCCGACCCGACGGACAGACCTCCCCGGCCTACACGACCGTGATGACGACGCTCACCCGGTTGGCCGAGAAGGGCGTCCTGCAGCGGGAACCGCAGGGTCGCGCCTACGCCTACTCCCCCGCCGCCACCCCCGCCGAGACCTCGGCCGCGCGCACGGCCCGCAGCATGCGCCGCCTGCTCGACGCCGAGGGGCGCCGGGCCGACGTCCTCAGCCGGTTCGTCGCCGAACTCGACCCGCAGGACGAGGAACTGCTGCTTGCGGTGCTCCGGGGGACCGACCCCCCGACCAGCATCCCGACCGGCACCGGGGCGTGACGATGCTCCCCACGGTGCCCGACGCCCTCGACGTCCTGGTCCCGGCCGCCCTCGTCGCGCCGCTGGCCCTGCACGGGTTGACGCCGCGGATCGGCGAGCTGGCGCCCGGGGTCCGGGTCCGTCGGCTGAGCCTCGCGGCGGCGGCCAGCACCGCCGCCGCCCTGGTGGCCCTCGTCGTGCTGGCGGTGATCCTGCTGGCCCGGGTGCCCTGGGTCGCCGCGAACGCGTCGTGGGTGGTCGCCGCCCTCCCGGAACCCGACCTCGGCTGGGGCTGGGCGGTCCCGCTCGGGGTCGTCCTGGCCGCGCTGACGGTCGCCGCGACCCGGCACCACCTCGCCGTGCGCCGCAACCTCCGCGCGGCGACGGAACTCCTGGCCGCGCTCGGCCCGGCCGCGCCCGGAGGCCCGTGCGCCGTCCTCGACGAGGCCCGGGTGGACGCGTTCGCCGTCCCGCCGGCTCGTCGCCCCGGCGGGCGCCGCACCCCGGGCGGGATCGTGGTGAGCCGAGCCATGCTCGGAGCCCTCGACGCCGACCAGCAGGAGGCCCTGCTGGCCCACGAACAGGCCCACCTGACGCGCCGCCACCACGGCTGGATCCAGCTCGCCGAACTCAGCGCCGCGGTGAACCCGTTGGCCCGCAACGCCTCGCGAGCGGTTCGGGAGGCCGCCGAGCAGGAGGCCGACCTCGACGCCGCCGCCCGCGTGGGACGGGTGACCACGGCCCGGGCCATCGCCGCCGCGACCCTGGCCCGCACCGCCCCGCGTCCCGACCCGGGCATGCTGGCCGCGACCGGGGGCGACGTCGGGCGGCGCGTGCGGCTGCTGCTGGAACCGGCCGTCGCCCGCCCGCGGGCCGCCCGCCGGGCCGGGGCCGCACTGACGCTGCTGCTCGTGGGGGCGAGCCTCACCGCCACCGCGACGACCTACGCGGCCGTCGCCCGGCTCCAGGAGGCCCGGACGAACGTGACCGTCCCCGCGACCGGTTCCTGACGCGAGGTCAGACCCCGGTCCCGAACACCCGGCCGATGCCGTAGGTGGCGACCATCGCGACCGCGCCGCCGAGCACCGTGCGCAGCACGGCGGGGGGCAGCGGCGCCCCGCCCAGCCGGGCCCCGACCGCCCCGGTCAGCGCGAGCGCGACCAGCACGGCGAGGAAGCAGGCCACGACGGCGACGGCGTGCGGGACGAGGACGATCGCCAGGACGGGGATCAACGCCCCGAGCGTGAACGCCGCCGCCGAGGCCCAGGCGGCCTGCCAGGGGCTGACGACCTCCTCGGGGTCGATGCCGAGTTCTGCGTCGGCGTGGGCGGCGAGCGCGTCGTGCGCGGTGAGTTCCTGCGCGACCTGCCGGGCCAGGGGTTCCGACAACCCTTTCTCGACGTAGATCGCCGCGAGTTCCGCGAGCTCCTCCTCGGGCAGTTCGTGCAGTTCACGCCGTTCCTTGTCCAGCAACGCCCGTTGGGTGTCGCGCTGGGTGGAGACCGACACGTACTCCCCGGCCGCCATCGACAGGGCCCCGGCCACCAGACCCGCCGCCCCGACGGTCAGCAGGGTTCCGCGCCCGGCGTTCGCCCCGGCCACCCCGACGACCAGGGCGGCCACCGACACGATGCCGTCGTTGGCCCCGAGAACCCCGGCCCGCAACCAGTTCAGGCGTGAGGACAGGCTTCCCTGGTGCAGATCCGGTTCCCCGGCGTGGGTCTCGGCCATGTCGTTTACCCCTTCCCGTGGGCGTCCCGGTCGACCGGGACGCTGCCGGCCATGCTGCCAGGGGGCGCGAACCCCCACGGAACTGAGGCGGGCCTGCTCAGCGGCGGATGAGTCCCCGGCGGACCGCCTCCGCCACCGCGGCCGTGCGCGAGTCGACGTCGAGCTTGGTGAAGATCCGGACCAGGTGGGACTTGACCGTGCCCTCGGTCAGCACCAGCCGGGCCGCGATCGTCGAGTTCGAGAAACCCTGCGCCACCAACCCCACCACCTCGATCTCGCGCGGGGTCAGGCTCGTCCGCGGTTCGCGCATCCGGTTCAGCAGCCGGTCGGTCACCGCGGGGGCCAACGCGGACCGACCGGCGGCGGCCGCCCGGACGGCGGCGGCGAGTTCCTCGGGGGGTGCGTCCTTGAGCACGTACCCGGTCGCCCCCGCCTCGATCGCGGGGACGATGTCGGCATCGGTGTCGAACGTCGTCACCACGACCACGCGCGGAGCCCCCGGGCGGGCGGTGATCTCGGCCGTGGCCGACGTGCCGTTGCGGCCGCCCTTGAACTGAAGGTCCATCAGCACCACGTCGACGTCACCACCGGCCGCGCGGGCGACCGCCGCGTCCGCGCTCGCCGCCTCGGCGACCACGAGCAGATCGGGTTCCGTCGACAGCACGGCCCGCAACCCGGCCCGCACCACCGGGTGGTCGTCGGCCAGCAACAACCGGACGACCGGGCCCGCGAACCCGTCCGCGCTCATGCCGCCCCTCCTCGTCCGACACGTCCCAGGGGCAACCGGATCGCCAGCGCGACCCCGTGGCCGGGGGCGGCACCGACCTCGACCGACCCGCCCAGCACGACCGCCCGGTCGCGCGCCGACCGCAGCCCGAAACCCGTCCCGTCGCCCGGGTCGGCCCGCCGGGCGGACGGGTCGAAACCGACCCCGTCGTCGACCACGTCGACCGCGACCTCGTCACCGAGGAAGGAGAGGGTCACGTCGAGGTTCCGCGCCGCGGCGTGGGCCACGGTGTTGCCCACCGCCGTCTGCGCCACCCGCCAGAGCGTTGCCTCGTGGGTCGGGGGCAGGCGCACGGGTTCCCCGTCCAGGTGGAACCGGGCCCGCAAGCCGTGGCGCTGCGAGACGGTCCGGCACAACGTCGACAACGCCTCGACGAGCGTGCCCTCGGCGAGCGCGGGCGGGGTCAACCCGGCCACGAACCGGCGGGCCTCGGCCAGGTTGTCGGCCGCCGACGCCCGCGCCTGCTCGACGTGGGCGCGGGCGAGGTCGGGCGAACCCGGCAGTTCCCGTTCGGCCGCCCGCAGCAGGAGCTGGATGCTGATGAAACCCTGGGCGAGGGTGTCGTGGATCTCGCGCGCCAACCGTTCGCGTTCGGCGGCGACACCCGCGGCGTGCTGGGCCTCGGCGAGGTCCTCCTGGGTCGCCCGCAGCTGCTCGAGGAGCCGCCGGTTCGCCTCGCCCTCGCGGTAGAGGGCCCGGTACCCCTCGACCACCCCCACGGCGACGGCCGCACCCAGTAGCGGACCGGGCACCATCGCCGCCGAGAACCGCCCCTCGTGCAGGGCGAAACCGGCGACGGCCACCCCGGCGGAGACGAGGACCAGGGGGATGCCGGCCCGGCGGGGCAGCAGGTGCAGGAACAGGAACGACAACGGGAACATCAACCAGACGCCCTGGACGCTGACGGCCGTCACCAGGATCCAGGCGAGGACGAGGGTCGGCAGCCACCACCGGGCCGGGCGTCGACCGCGGCGCGAACCCGCGGCGTAGACGGCGGCGAACGCGAGCACCACGACGGTCGTGAGCCGGGCCTCGGCCGGGCGCGACCAGGGGGCCTGCACCACGGCCAGGACGAGCAGCGCGGCGACCAGCAGGTGCAGACCGGTCACGAGCATCCGCACGCCGGCCCGCGGGGCGGTGCCCGACCGGGGGTGCGGGGTGCGGTTCTCGGCGGCGGGCATGGTCCACCCATCGTAGGAAGGGCCGGACGGGTCGCGCCTGCATCTTTCGACACAACCGCGGGACCCACCCCTCATCGACGAGGTCCCCTCCCCCGGCAGACGCCGAGCGGTCCCCGGCCGGGCGAGGCTGCGGAGCAGAAAACCACCGTCCACCCGAGGAGCACCGTGTTCGTCGCCGTCCGAGATCTCCGTCAGGCCCGGGGCCGGTTCGCCCTGATGGGGTCCGTCATCGTGCTCATCACCCTGCTGATCGCCCTCCTGTCCGGGCTGACCGCCGGGTTGGGGGCGCAGAACACCTCGGCCGTCGACGAACTCCCGGCCGACCGGATCGCCGTGACGACCCCCGCCGCGGGGGAGCACCCGTCGTTCGCGGCCTCGACCGTCACCGCCGAGCAGTGGGGGCGGTGGGCCGCCGAACCCGGGGTGCGCCGGGCCGAACCGCTCGGGATCACCACGACCCGCGCCCTGCCCGCCGAGGGGTCCGGCCCGACGGCCGCCGGGACCGGGGTGACCCTGTTCGGCGTCCGCTCCGGCTCCACCCTGCTGCCCCCGGGGACGACCGTGGGCCCGGCCGAGGTGGTGCTCTCGCGGGCCGCCGCCGACGACCTCGGCCTGCGGGAGGGCGGGACCCTGCGCCTGGCGGGGACCACCGTGCGGGTGACCGGCGTCGGCCCCGACGCCTGGTACAGCCACACCCCGGTCGTCTGGACCGACCTGGACCTCTGGCGCGCCGCCGCTCCCCCGAGCACCCCCAGCAACGGCGCCGGGACGCAGACCGCCACCGCGGTCGCGCTCGACGTCGCACCCGGCACCGACCTGGCCGACGCGGAGGCGGCGACCGGCACCACGTCGCTGAGCCGGAGCGAGGCCCGGGCGGCCATCGGGGCGTTCACCTCGGAGAACGGGTCCCTGCAGCTCATGCGCGGGTTCCTCTTCGCGATCTCCGCGCTGGTGGTGGGGGCGTTCTTCACGGTCTGGACCGTGCAGCGCGGCGCCGACGTCGCGGTCCTCAAGGCGCTCGGCGCCTCGACCGCGGTCCTGCTGCGCGACGCGCTCGGCCAGGCCCTGGTCCTGCTCCTCGCCGGCACGGCGCTCGGGACCGGGCTCGCCCTGGGGGTCGGCGCCCTGCTGACCCGCTCGGGGGCCGGGGTCCCGTTCGTCCTCACCGCGACCACCGTCGGGCTCCCGGCCCTCGTCCTGGTCGTCCTCGGCGCGGCCGGATCCGCCCTGGCCGTCCGCCGCATCACCTCCGTCGACCCGCTGACCGCCCTGGGGAGCATCCGATGAACCCGCCGACCACCGCCCCGCCGACCACCGCCCCGCCGACCACCGCCCCGTCGACCGGCCTCGAGCTGCGCGACGTGACCCTCACCTACGCCGACGGGTCCGACCGGCTGCTCGCCCTGGACCGCGTCGACCTGCACGTCCCCGGCGGGACCCTGGCCGCCGTCGTCGGCCCGTCGGGGTCCGGAAAGTCCAGCCTGCTGGCCGTCGCGGCGACCCTGGTCCGCCCCGACTCCGGAACCGTCTCGGTGGCCGGCCGGGCGGTCGACGGCCTGTCCCCCCGCGCCCTGAGCACGCTGCGGCGCAACGACATCGGCATCGTGTTCCAGCAGTCGAACCTGCTGGCCGCCCTGACCGCCGCCGAGCAGCTGGAGGTCATGCGGCACCTGGGGCCCTCGGCGCGCCGCGAACCGCGGGCCGCGGTGCGCGAGCGCGCCCGCGACCTGCTGGAGGCCGTCGGGTTGTCCGCGGCCGCCCACCGTCGTCCGCACCAGCTCTCCGGGGGTCAGCGGCAGCGCGTGAACATCGCGCGGGCCCTCATGAACGACCCGGCGGTGCTGCTGGTGGACGAACCCACCAGCGCCCTCGACCACGAGCGGGGGGCCGGCGTCGTCGACCTGCTCGCCCGGCTCACCCGGCGGCTCGGGACCGCGACCGTGCTCGTCACCCACGACCGCGCCCACCTCGGGGCGGTCGACCGGGTCCTGGAGCTGGTGGACGGACGGCTGGCACCGACGGCGACCGCACCCGTCCCGGTCGGGGGGATTTGCACATGAGAAGCATTACCACTCTATGATGCGCACCCGAGGTGATCCACCTCGCCGCCCACCGGTCGGAGGAGGTTCCGCGTGCCGTTGCTCGACGTCCGGGCCCTGCACGTCCGTGCGCGCGGCACCGACCTCGTCGACGGCGTGGACCTGCGGGTGGACCGTGACGAACGCGTCGCCGTGCTCGGGCCCTCGGGGTCGGGGAAGTCGCTGACGGCGGCCGCCGTCCTGGGGATCCTCCCGCCCGCCCTGACGGTCGCGGGCAGCGTGCGCCTCGGCGAGCGCGAGGTGCTCGGCGTCCCCGCCGCCCGACGGGCCCGCCGGGACCGGCCGGGTTCGGTCCGTCAGGACCCGGCCGCCGCGCTGCACCCCCTCGTCCCGGTCGGGCGCCAGCTCGCCGCCGCCCGGGGACGCACCCTCCGCACCGTCCGCCCCGTCCTGACGGAGACGTTGCGCGACCTGGGTTTCCGCGACCCGGCCCGCGTCCTGGGCGCGCTGCCCGCCGAACTGTCCGGCGGGCAGCGGCAGCGGATCTGCCTCGCCCTTGCCCTGGCCGGGGGCTCCCCGCTGCTGGTCGCCGACGAACCCACCACCGCGCTCGACGTCGTCACGCAGGCCGGTGTCCTCGACCTGCTGCGCGCGCGCACCGGCCCCGGGACGGGGCGGGGGTTGTTGTTCGTCACGCACGACATCGCGGTGGCCGCCGCGCTGTGCGACCGGGTCGTCGTCCTGCAGGACGGGCGGGTGGTCGAGGACGGCCCGGTCGCGGTCACCCTGCGCGCCCCCCGGCACCCGCTGACCGCGTCGCTGCTCGACGCGGCCCGCGACGTGGAGACCCATCTCGGCCCGCTCCTCACCCGTCGGGTCCCCGCGTGAGCCTGCTGACCTGCCGCGACCTCGACCTGCGGGTGCTGCGTGGTGTGGACCTGGACGTGGCCGCCGGGGAACGGGTCGGGCTGCTCGGGGAGAGCGGGGCCGGGAAGACCACGCTGCTGCGCGCGCTGCTCGCCCTCGACGCCCCCGAGCGGGGGACGGTGGCCGTGGACGCTCGCCCGGTCCACGCCGGGCGGACCCGGGACCTGCGCTGGTTCCGTCGGCTCGTGCAGTACGTCCCGCAGGACCCGGCGACGACGCTCGACCCGCGGTCGGCGGTCCGCGACCTGGTCGCCCTCCCCGTGCGACGGCTCGGGACCCGCGAGGAACGGCGCCGCCCCGCGGGCCTCGTCGAACGAGCGCTGGACCTCGTCGAGCTGCCCCGCGACCGGCGCGACACGCGGCCGGGAGAACTCTCCGGCGGTCAGGCACAACGGGTCTGCCTGGCCCGGGCCCTCGTCCTGCGCCCACGGTTGCTGCTGGCCGACGAACCCGTCAGCGGCCTGGACCTCCCGCTGCGGACCCTGGTGCTGGACATGCTGCGCACGGTGTCCCACGAGCAGGGGACGGCCCTCGTCGTGGTCTCGCACGACGTCGCCGCGGTCGCGGCGCTCTGCGAACGCAGCGTCGTCCTCGCCGAGGGACGCGTCGTCGGCGACGGGCCCACCGCGGACCTGCTGGCCGCCCCCACCCACCCCGCCGCCCGGGCGCTCGTCGACGCGATCCCGCTGCTGCCCGCCTGATCCGGCCCGCCGGTCCACGACCGGCCCGCCCCCGCACTCCCGCCAGAAACCCACCACCGGAGGAAACCCGTGCGTGTCCGTCCTGCCCTGCCCGTCGTCGGACTGGGCCTGAGCGCCCTGCTGCTCACCAGTTGTTTCTCCGCCCCCGACACGACCGAGGAGGCCGGCGCCGAGGAGACCGGCGACCGGATCGGGGTCGCCATGCTGAACCCGCCCCGCAGCGGGCTCACGCCGTTCAGCGACGACGCGTTCAAGCTCGCCCGCTGGTCGACCGGGGAGACCCTGGTCGTGCTGGACGAGGCCGGGGACGCGCAGCCGGCGTTGGCCACCGCCTGGGAGCAGGTCGACCCGAACACCTGGCGCTTCGAGATCCGGCAGGGCGTGACGTTCCACGACGGGACGCCGTTGACGGTCGATCAGGTCGTGGCCGCGCTGACCGCCGCGACCCAGGCCAGCCCGAAACCCCGCATTTTGGACGGGGTCGACCTCACCGCCACCGCCGACCCCGACGCCCCCGAGACGGCCGTCCTCGTGCGGACCGGTGACATCGATCCGCTGGTACCGCAACGTCTGTCCAGCCCGCAGCTGTCCATCCTCGCGGCCGCGGCCTACGGCGCCGACGGTGTCGTCGACCCGGTCGGGCACGGCACCGGACCGTTCGAACTCGTCTCCGTGCAGGGCACGTCGAGCGCGAAACTCGACCGCTACGACGGGTACTGGGGCGACAAGGCGAAGATCGCCGGCATCGACGTGAACTTCGTCCCGGACGGCACCGCCCGGGCCGCCGCGCTGCGGACCGGCACGGCCGACGTGGTGGAGGCGATCCCCGTCTCGCAGGCCTCGTTGCTGGACGAGGACCAGATCTTCGAGGTGCCGATGCCGCGGACGAACACCCTGTACCTGAACACCGAGCGCGGGGTCTTCGCCGACCCGGCCATGCGGGCCGCGGCCCGGGACGCGGTCGACCGGGACAAGATCGTCGACACCGTCTACGAAGGACGCGCCGACGTCGCCCAGGGGTTGCTCGGCCCGGCCCTGCCGTGGGCAGCCGAGGGTCGCCCGGCGCGGACCGAGACCGCGGCCGGGAACCCGGCGGGCCAGGAGATCGTGCTGGCGACGTTCACCGACCGCGCAGAACTGCCCGAGGTCGCGGTGCAGCTGCAGCAGCAGCTCGAGGCGGCCGGGTTCACGGTCCGCCAGGAGGTGCGCGAGTACTCCCAGATCGAGTCCGACGCGCTGGCCGGGGCGTTCGACGCGTTCATCCTGTCCCGCGCCACCGTCCTGGACTCCGGGGACCCGGTCGCCTACATGTACTCCGACTTCTCCTGCGAGGGGTCGTTCAATATCGCCCAGCTCTGCGACCCGCAGATCGACGAGGCCCTGCAGACGGCCTCCCGCATCCCGGCCGGTGACGACCGTCGCCGGGCGATCATGGCGGCCGAGAAGCTCATCCTCGAGTCCGACGCCGCGATCCCGATGCTGCACGAACGCGTCATCCAGGGTGAGTCCGGCGACTTCACCGGGGTCGCGCGCGACAGCCGGGAGCGCGAGCTCATCCGCGCCACCACCGCTGCCACCACCGCCGCGAGCTGATCGTGGGGGTCCTCCTGCGTCCGCTGTCGCGCGTCGTGACGGTGCTCGGCGTCGTCATGGTGGTCGGGCTGCTCCCGTGGCTGTCCGGCCGTGACCCGGCGCTCACCGTGCTGCGCGGGCGCTCGGCGGAGCAGGAGGCCACCCCCGAGGCCCTCGCCGCGGTGCGCGAGCAGCTCGGCCTGGCGGAGGGTCCCGTGGGGCTGTTGCGGCAGTGGGTGTCCGGGGTCCTGCGCGGGGACTTCGGGAACTCGTGGGTGAGCGGGGCCGAGGTGCTTCCCGGGGTGCTCGGGGCGCTGGGCGTCTCGCTCACGCTGATGGGTTTCTCCTTCGCGGTGCTGCTCGGGGTGACGGCCGCGGTCGTCCTGCCCTCGCTGGTCGCGGTGCTGCGCGGTCGCCCCCGCCGCACCTCGGGGGCGGTGGCGGCCACGCTGACCGCGCTGCCGGAGTTCCTGCTGGCCACCACCCTGCTCGTCGTCGTCGCGGTCTGGCTGGGATGGTTCCCGCCCTTCGGATGGACCGGGCCCGCGAGCGCCGTCCTCCCGGCCGTCGCCATGGGGGTGCCGGCCGGGGGGTTGATCGGACGGCTCGTGGCCGACGCGGTCGCCACGAGCGGGGCGGAGGCCTGGGTGTCGACCTGGACCACGGCCGGGGTACCCCGCCCGACGCTGGCCCGCGGGGTGCTGCTGCGCGCGGTGCCCCCGGTCCTGCCGCAGGTCGGGCTCGTGGTCGTCGGCCTGGTGGGCGGCGCGGTCGCGGTGGAGCGGGTGTTCGCGATCCCGGGGCTCGGCCGGACGACGCTCGGGGCCGCGCAGACCCAGGACCTGCCCGTGCTGCAGGCCGGTCTGCTGCTGCTCATCGGGCTGGGCGCGGTCCTCGGGGTGGGCACCGATCTGGTGCGGCGTCTCGTGCTCGGCCGGGCGGCCCGGGTCGGCGGGCTGGTGATCCCCTCCTCGGGGCACGCGGTCCGCCGCCGCGACGCCCTGGTCCCCGCCGCCGCGCTGGCCTTCCTGGTCGTGCTCGTCGTCGGCGGCTGGGCCGGGGACCCGTTCACCTCGGCGCACGGACGGTTGGCCCCGCCGGGACCCGGGTTGCTCCTCGGGGCCGACGCCTCGGGACGGGACCTGCTGGCCCGGTTGGGCCAGGGGGCGGGCACGACCATCGCGATCGCCGTGGGCATCTGCCTGGCGGGTTTCGTCATCGGCCTGTTCGCGGGGCTGCTGCCCGACCTGACCGCCGGTCCGGTGGAGGTCGCGAACGCGGCGCCCCCGATCGTCGTCGGCCTGCTGGTGACGGCCGTCCTCGGGCCGTCCTGGTCCGGGGCCACGGTGGCGGTCCTCGTGGTCGCCTGGGCGCCGTTGGCGGCGCACACCTCGGCCCTGGTGGCCGAGGCCACCGCCCAACCGCACATCCGGGTCCTGCCCGTGCTGGGGGTCGGGCGGGCCCGGGTGCTGCTCGCGCACGTCCTGCCGATGGTCGCCGGACCCGTGCTGCGCAACGCCTTCCTGCGTCTGCCCGGGGTCGCGCTGGCCCTCGCGGCGCTCGGGTTCCTGGGGCTCGGGCCGCAACCGCCGGCCCCGGACTGGGGGCTGGTCCTGGCCGAGGGGCTGCCCTACGCGGAGCGGGCGCCCTGGGTGGTGCTGGCCCCGGCGCTCTCGCTGGTGGCGCTGTCGGTGCTCGCGGTCAGCGCCTCCTCGCTGCTGCCGGGCGTGCGCCGCCGCCGGGCACCGGGGGCCACCCGCGCGCACAGCAGCGCCAGCGCGAGCGCGGAGACGAGCAGCCAGGCCGCCAGCAGTGCCCACGGCAGCGTCGCACCGGGGCTCAGCAGGGCGCCGGTGCCGGCCGACCCGACGAGCACGGCGAGCCCGCCGCCGGAGGCCAGCGCTCCGTAGTGGGCGCCCACGTGCCGTTCGTGGGCCAGGGCCGGGACGAGGTCGCGGGCGACCGGACCGGCCACCGCCGAGCCCAGGTGCAGCACGACGACGAACAGGACGGCCGGGGCCAGGGCCGGCACCCACCCCGGCAGGGTGAGCGCGGTGGCGAGGGCCACGAGCGCGAACGCGAACGCCGAGACCACGAACCCGAGCGGGACGGCGATCCGGGCCCCGCGCCGCCGCGCCCACCGGGCCAGCGGCACCTGCGTGCCGACGCTCACGACCGCGGCCACGACGAACAGCGCCCCGAGCGCCTCCTGCGACCCCGTGGCCCGGAGGAGTTCCACGGGCAGCGCCAGGTACATCTGGTTGTAGGCCAGCAGCAGCGACGCGTAGAACGCGGTGAACACGAGGAACCGACGGTTCTTCAGGACCGCGACCCAGCCGACGGTGAGCGAGGCCGACCGTTCGGTCCCGTGGTCGCGCGGGGCCCACCGTGCGTTCAGGACGAGGACCAGCGCGAAGACCCCCGCGGCCACGAAACAGGTCACCGTGAACGGCACGACGAGCAGGACCGCGCCGAGGGCCGGTCCGACCAGGGACCCCACCTTGCCGACGACGGCGTCGAGGGCGAAGAGTTCCGCCCGGCTGATGCGACCCTGGTCCTCGAGTTCCCGACCCTGGTGCGCGAGACCGGTTTCCACCGCCGGGGAGAACAGCGCGGCGGCGAACCCGGTCAGCACCGTGCCCAGGAGCACCCCGGGCAGGGAACCGGAGATCCCCAGGACGACGAAACCCGCGATCCGGACCAGGCACCCGGCCAGCAGGACCGGACGGACCCCGTAGCGGTCGGTCAGGGCACCCCCGACGAAGAACAACCCCTGCTGGCTGAAGGTGCGCAACCCCAGGACGATCCCGACGACCCAACCAGCCATCGCGAGGTTCTCCGACAGGTGCACCGCGAGGAACGGCACGACCAGGTAGAAACCGACGTTGAACGCGAACTCGCTCAGCAGGAGCAGCCGGACGGCGACGGGGAGGACCCGCCACGGGAGTTCTCGGCGGGCGCGCGGCGGCCGGGTCCGGGGTCGGGGGGGCATGGTCGGACCACCCTACGACCCGTCCGCGCGGCCCGGTCGCGCGCTCGACCTCAGGCCTGCAGCGTGTACCGGGCGGTGATCGTCGTCGCGCGCTGGCGAAGGCGGTCGCGCAACCAGGCGGGGTCGAGGGCCTCCGAGGCGACCCCCAGCCGCCAGGCCGTGTCGAGCGCGGTGCGGGCGTCGGGGAAGACCACCTCGAGGCGCAGCCAGCCCCCCGCCTCGGGGCGCTCCGACCGGATGCTCGAGACGTGCGGGAGCAGGTCGGCCCGTCGGGCCGGGTCGAGCCGCAGCCGGACCGTCACCGGCAGGCCCGGGTCGCCCGGGCGGGTCCCGCGGGACGGACCGGGGATCCAGGTGCGGGTGGTCAGGTCCGGGCCCTCGGCCGGGCCTCTGGCCGGGCCCTCGGACGGGAACGCCACCGGGCCGGACGCAGCGGGGACGGCGAGGGCCCCGGTGACCGGGGCGGCGACCTGGACCGTGGCGATGCGGTCCACCCAGAACACGTGGTCGGCGGCCCGGGCCTGGCCCGGGGCCGCGGTGGCGCCGGGGCCGGTGGGGACGCCGCCGCGCACGGTGCCGGTGCTGTCGAGGCGGATGCTGTCGTCGCGGGCGACCAGGTGCTCGCGACCGTCGTGCTTGAAGATCCGCAACGGCGTGACCGTCCACCAGCTCGGCGGACCACCCTCGGGCACGTAGTGCAGGCGGACGGAGGTGCCGTTCATGAGGGCCCGGCGCAGGAGCTGGGGCACCCCCACCGCCTCGTCCGCACCCGGGACGCGCACCGGCCGTCCCGGGGTCAGGTCCCCGGCCCAGACCTCCAGGCGCGGGGTGACCCCCTCCCGCCGCAGGCGACGGAGCGCAGCGCGCAGCGCCAGGTCGAGGGCGGGACCCCGACGGCGGGGCGGGACGATCGAGACGACCCGGACCAGGATCTCGTCGCGGCCGAGTCCTTCGAGCTCGCTGCGGAACCCGGGCAGCAGGCTCCAGGACTCCTGGTCCGGCTCGCGATAGACGGGGACCCCGCCCTCCGCCATCGCCCGCAGGTCGCGCAGGACGCGACGCGGCGAGGTGCCGAGGTCCTCGGCGATCATGGCGACGGTGGCGCGACGGTGCTGACGCAGGTTCAGCACCAGGGAGACCCACCGATCAGCACGCACGCGAGCAGTCTCGCGACCCCCCGACCGTTCTGAAGAATCCCTGAGCGAACACCGCCCGGTGGGCCGACCCGTTCTCGCAGAACGTGATCATGCCCTCACCGGCGCGTCAGCTGTGGGCGCGCTTGTGCAGGCGTTCGAGGTCGTGCAGGACGACCGCCCGGGCCTCCAGCCGCAGCCAGCCGCGCGAGGCGAAGTCGGCCAGGGCCTTGTTCACCGTCTCGCGCGAGGCCCCGACGAGCTGGGCCAGCTCCTCCTGGGTCAGGTCGTGGGCGACCAGCAGCCCGTCGGCGATGGGGCGGCCGAAACGGCGGGAGAGGTCGAGCAGCGCCTTGGCCACCCGCCCGGGGACGTCGGTGAAGACGAGGTCGGCGAGGGCGGTGTTGGTCCGGCGCAGCCGCTGGGCGAGGGCCCGCAGCAGGTGCTCGGCGACCTCGGGGCGACGCTGCAGCCAGTTGAGCATCTCGGTGTGCCCGAGGGCGACGAGGTCCGACTCGGAGACCGCGCGGGCCGAACTCGTGCGGGGGCCCGGGTCGAACAGGGACAGCTCGCCGAACATCTCCCCCGGCCCGAGGACGGCGAGGAGGTTCTCCCGGCCGTCGGCCCAGCTGCGGACCAGCTTGATCTTGCCGGAACGGACGACGTAGACCCGGTCCCCGGGCTCGCCCTCGCCGAACAGCTGCTGACCGCGGTCGACGTGGACGGGCTCCATCGACTGCATCAGCTCGGCGGACACCGCGTCGTCCAGCGCCGAGAACAACGGCGCCCGACGCACGACGTCACCGAGCCGTTCGACGTCCTTGGCGTCGATCTGCCCCTGGTCCACCACTGAAGTCCTCCTCGGCCACGTACCGCTCCGCACCCCTGGCGGCGCGCGTCAAGGGTCCCGCCCTGTTCACCAGGTCACACTGCCCTGCCGGGAAGCAGTCTGCCGTACGAGGGGCCCGGATGGATCAGTGATCCGTCCGGATGTCGGCGCGGACCTGGGCGACCAGCACCTCCGTCGCCGTCTCCAGCTCGGCGGCCACGGCCTCGGCGTAGGCGGCCAACCGCCGTTCGGCGTCGACGAGCGCGGCCAGGGCCGGGGCGACGCCCTGCGGTCCCGGGGCGCAGTAGACGAGGTCGGCCAGACCCTCGCCCGGGAGGGCCGGACCACCGAGGGAGAGCGCCAGGTCGTCCAGGTGCCGTTCGAGGGGACCGTCCTCGGCGGCCGCCTCGACGGGCACGAGCAGGGGGGCGGGGACGACGACCGTCGCCACCAGCAGCTCCCGACGGGCCCGCAGCAGCCGCCGCCACTGCCCGAGGGCGCGCAGCTCCGCACCGAGCAGCTCGCGACGGCGGCGCAGCTGGGCGGGCGTGAGCGCGGCGAGCTCGGCGCGCGCCGTCGGGTCGTCGGTGCCCGGGAGCGGGACGCCGAAGGCGTCGCGGGTCGCCGCGGTGGTGGGCACGCTGTCGCCGGTCATGCAGCGGTGATCGTCGGCCCGGGGGCGGAGCTTGACGTCCGCGGGGTCGACGTCACACCGACGCACCAGAGGTGTCACCCGCTCGCGGCGTCCCCCGGCCCGCGTCGGACCCGCGACGTAGGCTCGCCCGGTGCCGAGCACCACCCGTCCGCCCCTGGGGCCCGTCGCCGCGGTCCTGGCCGAGACCCCGCTGGCCCGCACGCGTCGGGCCCGGCGCATCCACCGGGTGCTGGCCGCCCGCTACCCGGACGCGCACTGCGAGCTGGACTTCCGTTCCCCCTTCGAGCTGCTGGTGGCCACGATCCTGTCGGCGCAGTGCACCGACGTCCGGGTGAACCAGGTGACCCCGGCGCTGTTCGCGCGCTTCCCGGACGCGGCCGCGATGGCCGGGGCCGACCGGGCCGAGCTCGAGGGGTTGATCCAGCCGACGGGGTTCTTCCGGGCCAAGGCGGACTCGTTGCTGCGAGCGAGCGCGCAGCTCGTGGCCGAGCACGGCGGCGAGGTCCCGCCCCGCCAGGGCGACCTGGTCCGGTTGGCCGGGGTGGGCCGCAAGACCGCGAACGTGGTCCTGGGCGACGCGTTCGGGGTCCCGGGCCTCACGGTGGACACCCACGTCGGTCGGTTGTCGCGCCGCCTGGGGTTCACCGCCGGGGAGGACCCGGTCCGCGTGGAGGCGGAGCTGGCCGCGATCTTCCCGCGCCGGGCCCCCGAGGGTGACCACACCCTGCTCTCGCACCGGTTGATCTTCCACGGGCGTCGGACCTGCTTCGCCCGGCGCCCGGCCTGCGGGGCCTGCCCGGTCCGGCGCTGGTGCCCGTCGTCGGCGGTCGGGGAGCAGGATCCGCAGCGGGCGGTCGCGATGGTCAAGGGGCCCTGGCCCGAGGGGCCGGCGTGAACCCGTCGCCCGGTGGGGACCCGTCGACCGGCGGGGGGACGCTGCCGGACTGGCTGCAGCCGTTGGCCTCCGCGCTGCCCGGGGTGCGCAGCGCCGACCTCGACTGGCGCGAGGACCGGGCGGGTCCGCAGGTCGGGGCCCGTCCGGCGGCCGTCCTCGTCCTGCTCGCCGACGGCCCGGCGGGACCCGAGGTGCTGCTGACCGAGCGGGCCGGCAGCCTGCGGCAGCACTCCGGCCAGGTCGCCTTCCCCGGTGGCCGGGCCGACCCGGGCGACGCCTCGCCCGCCGCGACGGCGTTGCGCGAGGCGGCCGAGGAGGTCGGCCTGGACGCCACCGGGGTCGACGTCCTCGGTCAGCTCCCCGGTCTGCAGCTGCGCCACTCCCGCCACGAGGTCACCGCGGTGGTGGCGCACTGGCGCGCCCCCGGTCCGGTCGGGGTCGTGGACCGCGGTGAGGTCGCGCGGGTCGAGTCGGTGCCGCTGGCCGAGCTCTACGCACCGCAGAACCGGTGCCGGGTGCGGGCCCCGGGCGGTTACGAGGGCCCGGCCTTCGCGACGCGGGGGCTGCTGGTGTGGGGGTTCACGGCGGAGGTCCTGGTCCGGGTGCTGCGGTTGGGGGGTCTCGAACCGACCCCGACGGCGGCCGCGAGCGGGGTCGTCGGGGACGGGGGACCACGGGTCCTCGGCATCGAGGACGCGCTGAACTGGGCCCGCTCGTGACCGCCTCGGTCGTGCTGGACGTCCTGCTCCTGCTGCTCCTGCTGATCCAGACGGTGGCGGGGTGGCGGGAGGGGTTCTTCGTCGGACTCCTGTCCCTGGCCGGCCTCGTCGGGGGCGCGGCGCTCGGCGTGGTGCAGCTGCCGCGCCTGGTCGCCGACCAGGACCCCGGGGTCGAGCGCACCCTCGTCGTCGTGCTGGGCACGGTCGTCCTGGCGATCCTCGGCCGGCTCGTGCTCGGACTGGTGGGCCTGGCGATCCGCCGGCGGGTGCGGTGGCGACCGGCCCGCACGCTGGACTCGGTCCTCGGCGCGGTGGCCGGGCTGCTCGCGACGTCCCTGGTCGTCTGGGTGGTGGCCGGGGCGGCGCGCGCGGCCCCCCTGCCGCAGGTGGTGTCCGCGGTCACCGGTTCCCGGGTGGTCGCCGCCGTCGACGCCGTCGTGCCCGGTGCGACCAGCCAGGTGCTGCAACGGTTCTGGGCCACGGCGGAGGCCAGCGGGTTCCCCCGGGTGTTCACCGGGGTCGCGGCCGAACCGATCCCGTCGGTGGAGCCCCCCGGCCCCGTGGACGCCGCGGCGCCCGGGCTGGTGCGCGCCCAGCCGAGCATCGTCAAGGTGACCGGGGTCGCCGACTCCTGCCGCCGCGGCCTGGAGGGTTCCGGCTTCGTGGTCGCCCGGCTCGAAGACTCCGCCCGCGTGGTCACCAACGCGCACGTGGTGGCCGGGGTGGAACGGCCGCTCGTCCAGCCGCAGGGTGTCGGGCCGCGCTACCCGGCGACCGTGGTCGGTTTCGACCCGCGCACGGACCTCGCGGTGCTCGACGTGCCCGGGCTGGACGCGGCGCCCGTGCCCCGCAGCGCCGAGCTGCAGCGGGGCGACGAGGCGGTGGTGGGGGGCTTCCCGCTCGACGGCCCCTACACGCTGGCCCCGGCGCGGATCCGGTCGGTGCTGCAGGCGGAGGGCCGCGACATCTACGACCGGGACCGGGTGGTGCGCGAGGTGTACTCGGTGAACACGCAGGTCCAGCCGGGGAACTCCGGTGGCCCCCTGCTGACCCCCGGCGGCGAAGTCGCCGGAGTGGTCTTCGCGCGTTCCCTCGACGACGACCAGACCGGCTACGTCCTGACCCCGGTCGAGCTCGACCGCGTCCTCGCCGTCGTCGGGAACTCCACCACGCCCGTGGGCACCGGGGCCTGCACCGCCGCGTGAGCCGGTGCCCGGGCGACCCGGCGACCCGGCCATGGCTTCAGTCGCGCCGGACGCCCTCGAGCCACTCCCGCAGCACGGCGCTCACCCCGACCGGTTCCTCCTCGGGCAGGAAGTGCCCGCGACCGGGGAACTCGACCTGCCGGTAGGGGCCGTGCGCGAACCGTTCGCCGGCCGCGACCGCGGCGGCCGAGACCGTCGGGTCGAGGCTGCCGTGCAGCTGCAGGACGGGCACCGAGGTCCCGGCCCGCAACGACGCGGCGAACCGGCGACCGTCGCTACGCAGCGCGGCCCGGGCGATCCAGCGGTGGTACTCCAGGGCGGAGTGGGCGACGAAGGGCACCCGGACGGCCTCGGTGTAGCGCTCCAGCTCCTCGGCCGAGGGGTAGCCCGGACCACCCGCACCGCGCAGCACGTCGGCGACGCCGTCACCGGAGACCAACGAGCGTTCCGGCAGCAGGGGGAGCTGGCGCAGGACGGTCGCGCCCGGGGCCCCCACGAGACCCGGGGAGCGGCGCAGGAGCCGGTCCTTCAGGATGCGCGCGGTGGTCAGCGGGTGGGCGGCACCGACGACGACCGCACCGCGCAGCCGGTCGGCGGCCGACCCGGCCAGGGCCCACACGGTGCGCCCGGAGATGCCGTGACCCACGACCACGGCGTCGCGTGCGCCCAGCGCCCGGATGACGGCGGCGACGTCGGCCGCCGAGGTGGGGGTGTCGTAACCGCGCGGGGGTTTGTCGGAGGCCCCGTAGCCGCGCAGGTCCATGGCCACCGTCCGGTAGCCGGCGGCGGCGAGGTCGACCAGCTGGTGGCGCCAGGCCCACCAGAACTGCGGGAAGGAGTGCAGGAGCAGGACGAGCGGCCCGGAGCCCGCCTCCGCGACGTGGAAGCGGGCTCCGTGGGCGGCCACCAGACGGTGCGTCCAGGGCCCGGGGAGGAGCACCGCCGAGACGTCGGCGGAGCCGGTCCCCGTCCCGGCGCGACCGGCCGGGGTCGGACTCAGTTGCGGTGGGAGACGGACGCCTTGAGCGTCGCGATCGTCTCCTTGGAGGTGCGGATGGTGCGGGTCGGCGGGCCGACCTTCTTGACGCTGCCGATGCCGACCACGGCGAGGATGCCGGCCAGGACGAGCAGCACGCCGAAGACGAGGCCGTAGGCCGCGTACCCCGTCCAGCCCGCGAGCTCCATCAGCAGGTAGGCGGCGAAGACGAGGAAGAAGATGAAACCCAGCAGCCCGAACACCCCGGCGACGGCGAGCAGGGCCCCACCGATGGCGCCCTTCTTCACGTCGGCGGTGATCTCGGCCTTGGCCAGGGCGATCTCGTAGCGCACCAGCTCGGAGAGGTCCTGGCTGGCGTCGGCGACGAGCTGGCCGACGGTTCGTTCCGGGGCCACGCCGAAACGTCCCTTGCTGGTCATGGTCATCGCGACTGCCTCCTCGTGCCGCCCGCGGGGAGCGGGCGGGATGTCGTGCACGGCAGCCAGAGCCTATTCAGCTTCGGGACCCGGTGCAGTCCCGGGCCGCCGGACACGCGGACGGGGGGGCCGAGCAGCGGCCGACGGGAGGGGGGTCGCGCCGCCGCCGGCGGGGGAACCGGCGGCGGCGCCGACCTCGACGAACCGGGGGGATCAGGCGAGGTCGGAGGAAACAGTAGAGCGTTCAAGGGCCCGACGTGGACGATCTTGAGCGGATCGACCACGCCGGGTGCGGGACGACGACCGTTTCGGCGCATCCGTTGTCGCCCAGCGTGATCATTCCTGGACGGGGCGCCACCGGGCCACGACCGCCCGGTGGTCGCTGCCCTCGACCTCCACCACCCGGGACCCCACCGGCACCCACGCGCGCCGATCGCCCAGCGTGTGGTCGATGTGCGCCCCGAGGAGCGCGGACCGGTCGGCCGGCCAGGTCCCGCGGGCGCCGCTGCCACCGGCGGTGGCCGCCTCGGCGCAGTGCTGCAGACCGGCGAGCGCCGGGTGGTCGAGCGTCGCGTTGAGGTCACCCGCCAGCAGGACCCCGGGGGTGCGCTCGCAGAAGTCGACGACGGCCGCGGTCTCGGCCCGCCAGGCCGGCAACCACCGCGGGATCGGGGCCGCGGTGTGCGCGGCGACCAGCACGGGCCCGGTTCCGTCGACGGGGCGGGCGGTCACGACGGCCTTGAGACCGCCGGTCACCTCCCCGGTGGACCGGTACTCCCCCAGTCGGGGGGAGACGAGCAGCGCCGTCCCCATCCGCTCCGGGTCGGCCGGGTCACCGTCGGCGGTCCAGAAGACGGTGGGCGGGGTGCCGTCCCGCGCCCCGACCAGCTCGGCCACCCGGTCGGCCAGGACCCGGTCGGTCTCGGGCAGTGCGAGCACGTCGATGCCGTCGCGCAGGACGAGGTCCGCGACCGACGACGGATCGGCCCGGGCCACGTACAGGTTGGCCCCGGCGACGGTGACGTCCCCGGGGCGCGCAGGCGGCAGGTGTCCCTCGCCCAGGCCCCGGACGACGGTCGTCCCCCCGTGCACGCCGGCGACCAGGCCCAGCCCCAGCGCGGTCGGCAGCAGGGACCGCCACCGAACGCCCGCGAGCAGGGCCACCCCCGCGGTGGCGGCGAGGCCGAGCCCGACCGGGACCCGGAACGGCACGATCCACACCCACGGACGGGCCCCGCCGAGCCCCACGGTCTCGGGGAACGCGACCAGCGCCGCCGCGAGGGTGAGGGCGCCGGCCCCGACCAAGGACAGGGGGCGGCGCGCGGAGCTGACGGGGCGAGAGGTCGGCACCCGTCCAGCCTGCCCGCGGGCCTCCCCCGCCGGGTGCCCGTCGCGGGCGGTGGCGGGGGAGGTCCGGTGCAGGCCCGGTGAGGGCCGGCTCAGTCCGCGGAACCCGAGGCCCCGGCCCGGATCGAGTCCATGACGCTGGAGTCCGTCAACGTGGTCACGTCACCCGGTTCCCGGTTCTCGGCCACGTCGCGCAGCAGGCGGCGCATGATCTTGCCCGAGCGGGTCTTGGGCAGTTCCGCGACGACCATGATCGACCTCGGTTTCGCGATGGGCCCGATCTCCCGGCCGACGTGCGCGCGCAGGTCGGCGACGGTGTCCGGCCCCTCCTCGTGCCCACCGCGCAGGATGACGAAGGCGACGACGGCCTGACCGGTCGTCTCGTCGGTGGCCCCGACGACCGCCGCCTCGGCGACGTCGGGGTGGCTGACCAGGGCCGACTCGATCTCGGCGGTGGAGAGCCGGTGCCCGGAGACGTTCATGACGTCGTCCACCCGCCCGAGCAGCCAGATGTCGCCGTCGGCGTCGCGCCGGGCGCCGTCCCCGGCGAAGTACTTGCCGGGGAAGCGGGCCCAGTAGGTGTCCTTGTAGCGCTGGTCGTCCTTCCACAACCCGCGCAGCATGGACGGCCACGGTTCGGAGAGGACGAGGTAACCCGCGGTCTCCCCCTCGATCGGTTCCCCCGCGTCGTCGACGACGTCGGCGACGATGCCCGGCAGCGGGACCTGGGCGGACCCGGCCTTGAGCGCGGTGACCCCGGGCAGCGGGGCGATCATCTGGGCCCCCGTCTCGGTCTGCCACCAGGTGTCGACGATGGGGGTGCGGTCGCCGCCGATGACCCGGCGGTACCAGGACCACGCCTCGGGGTTGATGTTCTCCCCCACGCTGCCGAGGACCCGGAGTTTCGACAGGTCGTGCTTGGCCGGGTGCTCCTCGCCCCACTTCATGCAGGTGCGGATCGCCGTGGGGGCGGTGTAGAGGATCGTGACCCCGAACTTCTCGGCGACCGCCCACCAGCGGTCCTTGTCCGGGGTGTCGGGGGTGCCCTCGTAGATCACCTGCGTCGCACCGGCCGACAGCGGCCCGTACACGACGTAGGAGTGCCCGGTGACCCAGCCGATGTCGGCCGTGCACCAGTAGACGTCGGTCTCGGGTTTGAGGTCGAACACCGAGCGGGTCGTCCACGTCGTCTGCACGAGGTAGCCGCCCGAGGTGTGCAGGATCCCCTTGGGTTTCCCGGTGGTGCCCGAGGTGTAGAGGATGAAGAGCGGGTGCTCGGCGTCCACGGGTTCCGCGGTGTGCTCGGCCTCGGCCGCCTCCAGGGCCTCGTGCCACCACACGTCGCGGCCCTCGGTCCAGGCGACGTCCTCACCGTTGCGCCGGATCACCAGGACGTTGGTGACGCTCGGGCAGCCCTTGTCCAGGGCCGCGTCGACGGCGGGTTTGAGGGTGGTGGGCTTGCCGCGCCGGTAGCTGCCGTCGCAGGTGATGACCACCTTGGCCTCGGCGTCGTTGATGCGGGAGTGCAGCGCGTCGGCGGAGAACCCGCCGAAGACGACCGAGTGGGGTGCCCCGATGCGCGCGCAGGCCAGCATCGCCACGACGCTCTCGACCAGCATCGGGACGTAGATCGCGACCCGGTCGCCCTTCTCGACGCCCAGGGCCAGCAGCGCGTTCGCCGCCTTCTTCACCTCGGCCTCGAGCTCGGCGTAGGTCACGCTGCGGCTGTCACCCGGCTCGCCCTCGAAGTGCAGCGCGACCCGGTCACCGTTGCCGGCGGCGACGTGCCGGTCCACGCAGTTCGCCGCGACGTTCAGCGTCCCGCCCACGAACCACTTGGCGAACGGGGCGTCCGACCAGTCCAGCACCTCGGTGAAGTCGTCGGCCCACTCCACGTTCTCGCGGGCCTGCTCGGCCCAGAACGCGAGCCGGTCCGCCGAGGCGGCCTCGTACAGGTCGGCCTTGGCGTTGGCCGCCGCCGCGAACTCGGGGCTCGGCGGGACGGGGGCGTGCGACTGGTCCTCGGCCATCGGATGTCCTCCTCGACGTCAGGTGCTGGAACTGATCCGAGCCTAGGCCGGGGGGCGTTGCCTGCACGTTCGGCCCCCGCGCATGTCCACCCCCGACGACCGGTGATCGAGGTGCGGTCCGCGACGACGAGGGACACGGTGGCGGTTCGAACCGAGACCTGGGAGGTCCTGATGGCGCGTGGTGTGGCGACGGTGTGGGTTCCGGTGGACGACATGGACCGCGCGGTGCGGTTCTACGGGTCCACCCTGGGCCTGGAGGTGCGCTCGACGTCGGAGGACTGGAGCGAGATCGACGCCGGTGGGCTGATGATCGGCCTGAACGGGCGTGAGGAGACCGCGGAGCACGCCCCCGGTGGCGCGGTGATCACCTTCCAGCCCGAGGGCAGCATCGACGACGAGGTGGCCCACCTGCAGCAGGAGGGGGTCGAGTTCACCGGCGGCATCAGCGACCACGAGTGGGGCCGGATCGCGCCGTTCAAGGACAGCGAGGGCAACGACCTGCAGTTCTACGGCCCGCCGGCCTGACGCGCGAGCCTCGGCGCCCTCCGCTCGTCACCGGGCGTGATGGTCGTCGGGGCGGCGGCGTCGATGACGTCACCCGCGCTGCGTTCATCCCGAGGGAAGGGGCCGAAAGAGCCCCGATTGACGGATGAACGCAGCGTTCGTGAAGTACGGCCCGCAGGGACGACACGGAGGGTGGCGAACGTGCCGCCGAGGCGTGGGCACGCAGCTCGTTCAAGGGCGGGGCGGCTCGCACCGATGAGGATCTCCCGCGACGACCGAGGAGAGCACCGTGGCGCACGTCCGCACGATGACCGTCACCCTGACCGTCCTGTCAGGAGTCCCGCTCCTCCCGGTCGGTAGCAGCGGGTCCGCCGACGTTCCCGCCCCCGAACGTCGGCCCGTCGCAGCGGTGGCGAACCCTGCTACCGCCGCGGGGACGACGAACGCGCCATCGGTGAGGTTCGTCGCCCCCCTGTACACCCCGCAGTCGTCGATCGGGATCCTCGGCTCCGACACAGCCCCCTGACAGAACCAGGGGTCACCCCTCCCCCTGACTGCGTACGGCGGCGAGGTCGCTCGCCCGCAGGTCGGTCACCGCGGCATCGAGCAGCGTGACGAGCTCGTCGGTCCGGGCCGCGGCCTCGGAGACCGTGGGGGCGCGCAGCGCCGCACTGACGATGAGGTCCCCCACCCGGGCCGCGCCGACGACCCCGGCCGACGGCCCGAGATCAGAGGTCACCACCCAGGACTGGTCGGCGCCCGCGACGGTGACGTCCTGCCTGGACAGCTCGCCGGTGACGCGGCACTGCAGATCCCCGGCGACGGCCTCGTCGAAGATGACCCGCCCGGTCCCCTCCGGCCATCCGGTGACCGACAGGTCGGCGACGTGCTCCGGGGTCGTCCCCGCGAACCATTGGAAGGAACGCCCGGCGATGCTGGGGGACGGTGCGGACCAGTCCTGGAGGCAGGCCACCGGCCCGCTCAGGGCGGACTCCTGGCGGCGCTGTTCCGACCCGCCCGAGAGGGTCTTGTCCGGGGGGAGGACGGCGAGGGCCCGAGTGAGGTCGGGGATCGCGTACCGCACCGGGAGGGACACGGGATCGACGGGGTCGGTGGCCACCGACGTCGAGGTGGGGCGGGACGTCCGGTCCGCGAGACCCCTGTCGGCGATCGTCGAGACGGTCGACCCCGGCCAGGCCGGACCGAGCAGGGACAGCATGGCGACGCCGGTGACCGTGGTCAGGGCGACGGCCACCACCCGCACCCGACGGATGCGTTGGCGCCGCCGCAGACGGGCCGAGGCCCCACCCGCGAGCAGGGTCACGTCGACCGGTCCGCGCCGCACCTCCTGGTCCAGCGCGTCCAGCAGCAGCGCCGCGACCGGGTCCGAGGTCTCCTTGCGGTCAGGCACGGGTGATCCCCTCCTCGTCGAGCATCCGGCGCAGGCTCGCCAGGCCTCGGTGCGCGTTGCTGCGCACCGTCGTGGTGGAGCAGTTCATGAGGTCCGCGATCTCGGTGTCGGGCATCCCCTCGTAGAGGCGCAGGACCAGCGCCACCCGTTGCCGGTCCGGCAAGCGGCGCAGGAGTTCGAGGCAGCGGTGCCGTTCGGCGTGCGCATCGGCGACGTCGGGCACGGCGTCCGCCGACCCCGGGCCCGAGGCACGGGCCCCGAGATCGGTCGGGTCGTTGGCCTGCTCCCGGCGCCAGGGCCGCCGTCGGGAACTGATGACCGCGTTGACCACCATGCGGTTCAGGTAGGCGGAGGGGTCGTCCAGGGTGCTGATCCGGTTCCACCGGGTCACGCACGCGGCCAGGACGTCCTGCACGACGTCCTCCGCCTGGTGCTGGTCGCGAAGCAGGGCCCGGGCGAGCCGTACCAGCTGCGGCCCCTTCCCGGCCACGAGCGAGTCCAGGTCCTGCAGCTCACGAGCCGAGCGCCGGCTCCACCCCCGCGCAACCCCGTCGGCGTCGGCCGCCCCGGCCTGTGGTCGGCTCGGACCGGCGAGGCGGTTCGCGGCGTCGCCCGCAGGTGGTCTCACGACCAGGACAACGCGATCAGGGTGCCCATCCGTTGCACCCTCGGTCGGCCAGATTCCGGCCGGCCCTCACGGTAGCGGCGACCACCGCGCACCGTCCGGTCCGGTGATGGAGAACGGCAGGGCCGCAGCCGGATCGGTCGAGGTCGTCAACCGACCTTCGGCGTCGAGGGCGACGAAGCCGAGGTCGCTGCCCAACGTCCAGCTCCCCCCGGGGACCACGGCGAGGGAGAACTGCTGCGCGCTCGCGGTCGGGTCGCACAGTTCGCTCGAGACGATCCCCTCGACCGGTGCCGACAGGCAGAGGTCGCGCCCGTCGGTCTGCGCGCCGTTGCGGAGGGCGACGCGCTCGGGCACCGCGGTCGGGTCCACCGACCAGAGGGCCATGGTCGGACCGGCCACCGCGGCCGGGTCGATCAGGTCGACGCCGGGTTCGACCAGCGTGGCCAGCACCCGGCCGGTGGGGGTGGTGAACGTCAGGTCCGGGCGGGCCGCCGGGTCCTCGAACCTCGGGGCCGGTGAGGTCGCGACCGGGGGCGCGGGAACGATCGGCGTGGACCGGTCCTGGGCCAGCAACCACGGCCCGCCGACCCCGGCCACCACGGCGGCGACCACCGCGACCCGGGTCGCCCGCACCCGCCGACGGCGACGGTCCCCCCGCCGGACGACCTCCGCCGCGGAGGGCAACCGCCCGTGCCGTTCCGTCTCGCGCACGACCTGTTCGAGCTGCTCGCGCATGCCGTCCTCCCTCATCTCGCGTCCTCCTGCAGGTGTTCGCGCATCGCGGTGCGACCGCGGGACAACCAGGCCTTGACCGTGCCCGGGGCGACGTCCAGCTCCTCGGCGATGTCGGCGACCGACCGGTCGGCGACGTGGTGCAGGACGATCGGCTGGCGTTGCCGCGCCGGCAGCTGCCGCAGGGCCGCGACCATGGCGACGTGGTCCGGTCCGAGGCCGGGGCGGGGCGTCTCGTCGTGGGCCCGGCGTTGGGCCACGAGGCGGTTGCGCAGCTTGCGCCACTGACTGATGGCGATCCGTTGCGCCACCGTCCGGATCCACGCCTCGGGCGAGTCCGCCCGGCGCACGCTCGACCAGCGCTGCCAGGCCCGGGCGTAGGCCTCGGCGACGGCGTCCTCGGCGGCGGTCAGGTCCCCCGTCGAGAGGTAGACGTGGGCCAGGACCCGCCGGGAACTCTCCCGGTAGTCGCCTCGAACTCGGCGCCGCCGTCCATGTCGACCATCCTCCGGGTCCGTCCGCCGGGGCGTCTCCCCGCCGACCTACCCGGATGACCGCTGAGCCCTTCGTCCGGTTGCAGTCCCCGGCACATCGGTCCGGCAGCCCTGTGGACAACCCCGCTGGGGCGTGCCGCACCGGCCAGCATGGGACGACCCGAGACCCGAACCGACCCCGAGGAGTCCGCCGTGAACCCAGGTGTCAGCGACCAGGAGGCCCCGGTCCGTCCGCGGCGCCCGTCGGTCCCCGCGCCCCCGGGCGTGGGTCGCGAGAACGATCTCGTGCACGGCTACCCCGGTGGGTCCCTGCGGGAACTGGTCGACCGGCTCGAGGCCCGCGCCCGGGCCGCCGCTCCGGGGCCGGGTCCGGCACCGGCCAGGCCCGGACGCGTCACCTCCTGAGGAAGTCGTCGACGACGTCGATCAGCTCGGGGGTGAACAGGGAGGGCCAGATCCCGTGCCCGGCCCCCTCGACCATGACCACCTCGCAGTGCTGTCCCGCCGCCCGCAGCACGTCGGCGTACCCCGTGCTGTGCTCGGGCGGGACGACCTCGTCGGCGCTGCCGTGCACGAGCAGGACCGGACCGCGGGGACGGCGGTCGAGGTGGGTGGCCGGGCTCGCGGCCCGGGCCGCGGCCGGATCCTCCCCCGGCCCTACCCCGCCGAGGAGTTCGCGGACGGCGTCCTCGTGGTCCATCCGGGTCAGGTCGGTCGGGGGGTAGAAGGCGACGGTGTGGGTCAACCGCAGCGCGGCCCCGTCCGGGTCCTCGTCCAGCGCGGGCGCTCCGTCGGTGGCGTGGAGCAGCAGGGCGACGTGACCACCGGAACTGTCCCCGGACACGGCCACCCGGTCGGGGTCGATCCCGTAGTCCTCGGCGTGCGCCCGCAGCCAGCGCACCGCGGCCCGGGCGTCGTGCACCTGCGCGGGATGCGGTGCGACGGCGGAGGATCGGTGCTCCACGACCGCGACGACGTGGCCCCGTTCGGCGAGGCGGCACAGGAACGCCAACCCGGCCCCCAGGTCCTGCCGCCGCCAGCCGGAACCTTGGACGAACGCGAGGCACGGGTACCGCCCCGAGAAGGCCGCCTCCCACCCGAGCATCGCCGCGTCGCCGCTCGGCTGGATCACCTGCAGGTGCAGGTCGAGACCGTCCACCCGGCGGTAGACGACGCCGAGGTGCACGAACACGTTCGTCCGACCCCGGTCGGCGGGGAGGACGCGGGGCGCGCCCGCGGACGGTCGGGACACCGGTGTCCTCAGCTCCGGGCGACGATCGAGAACATCAGCGGGCACTCCGCGGAACCGGGGGGCAGCTCGAAACCGCGCTCGGTCTCCACCATCCCCGGGAGCGCGGCCCAGGGCATGGACCGGTGCTCGTGGAACGCCTCGACGTGCAACCCCGCCCCGAGCACCGCGCCGAAGATCTCGGCCAGGTCGTGCGGCCACACGTAGGTGGTGTTGTGCTGCATCGGGGCGTCGGTGGCATAGGTCAGCCCGTCGTCCCAGCGTCGGGGACCGGACGAGGCGAAGTACGGTTCCCCGAGCACCAGCAGGCCGTCGCTGCGTCCCTCCTGCAGCGCCGACAGCATCGGATGGGCGTCGTGGACCAGGAACACCCCGGCCGGGCGCAGGAGCCGGTGGACCGCCCGCGCCCACGTGGTCAGGTCGTCCAGCCAGCACAGGACCCCCACCGACGTGACCACGACGTCGAATCGGCGCCCCAGCACGTCGGGGGCGTCCTCGTTGCGACAGAGCGCGAACGACGCGTCGACGCCGGCGCGACGGGCGAGGGCCCGAGCCGCCTCGACGGCCGGGCCCGAGAGGTCCGTCCCCACGACGCGAGCCCCGTGCCGGGCCAGGCCGATGGTGTCGGTCCCGATGTGGCACTGCAGGTGCACGACGTCGAGCCCGGCGATGCTCCCGCCCGGCAGGTGCGGGGCGAGGAGGCCGACCTCGGTCTGCGCCCGGAGGGCGCCCGGATCGTCGGCGAACGCCTCGGCCCCGTAGGCGACGACGTGGTGGGGCACCCGTTCGTCCCAGGTGCGCAGGTTGGCGGCGACGGCCTCGTCGGTGCTCACGGTTCCCCCTCGGTCGGTTCCCGTCGCCGATCATCGACGGGCGGCGTGGCGGTCCTCAACCGGTTTGACCACCGGAAACCCCGTGCCCACGCCCGGCCCCGGTCCTACGATCCGATCATGGTGCCTCTCGACCACCTCCTGCCGTTCCTCGCCGCGGCCACGGTGCTCATCCTGATCCCCGGCCCGAGCGTGCTGTTCGTGCTGGGTCGCTCCATCGCCCACGGCCGCCGGGTCGGGGTGCTGAGCGTGGTCGGCAACGGACTCGGCACGGTGCCCGCAGTCCTCGCGGTGGCCTTCGGCGTCGGTGCCGTGGTCGCGGCGTCGGTGGTCGCGTTCACCGTCCTGAAACTGGCGGGTGCCGCCTACCTGGTGTGGCTCGGCGTGCAGGCGATCCGGCACCGCCACGACCACGTCGGCACCGTGGCGGAGGCCCCGCGGGGGACGGGTCACGTGCTGCGGGAGGGTTTCGTGGTCGGCGCCACCAACCCCAAGACCATCGCGTTCTTCGTCGCGATCCTGCCGCAGTTCGTCGACCCTTCGGCCGGACCGGTGCGGGGGCAGCTCCTCGAACTGGGTCTGGTCTTCCTGCTCGTCGCCCTGGCCTGCGACAGCGTCTGGGCGCTGCTGGCGGGGACGGCGCGCACCTGGTTCGCCCGGTCCCCGCGCCGGCTGGCCACCCTCGGCGGGACCGGGGGCGTGATGATGATCGGACTGGGCGGAACCCTCGCGGTGTCCGGCTCGAAGTCCTGACCCGCGACGTCGCTCAGAGCAGGGCGCGCCCGGCGTCGACGTAGGCGGCGAGTTCCTCGGCGGGAACCATGCTGCCCCCGGTCAGCCAGGCGACGTGCGTGGCCGCCCGCAACCGGTCGTCGCCCAGGCCGGCCCTCTCCTCCGACGCGGTCGCCGTGAGCAGCCGCAGGGCACCGGGGATCCCGGCGACGGCCGACGGTTCGACACCGAGGCCCTCGGTCTCGTGCAGCAGCGCGACCGTGCGGAGCAGCTCCTCGTCGCTCACGGTGCAGAACGCGCTGAGCAACGCCCCCATCCGCCGCCCCACGAACCCCGACGCGCGCCCCACGGCCAGGCCGTCGGCCACGGTCACGTTGTCGATGCCGAGATCCTGGACGCTGATCCCGTCGTGCCGACCGGTCCCGACCCCGAGCAGCATGCACGGCGAGTGGGTCGGTTCGGCGAACACGCAGTGCACGGCGTCGGCGAAGATCGTCTTGAGGCCGAACGCGATCCCGCCCGGTCCCCCGCCGACGCCGCACGGCAGGTGCACGACGAGGGGGTGCTCGACGTCGACGCGGACGTCGAGCGCCTGGAGCTGCCCGGCCAACCGGCGCGCCGCGACGGCGTAGCCGAGGAAGAGGTCGGTGGAGTTCTCGTCGTCGACGAAGTGCGCCGACGGGTCCTGCGCCACCGCGGCGCGACCGGCGGCGACGGCCGCCGAGTAGTCCTGGTCGTGTTCGACGACCGTGACCCCGTGCTCGCGCAACCGATCCTTCTTCCACCGCCGGGCGTCGGCCGACATGTGGACCGTGACGCGGAAACCCAGTGCGGCACCGGCGATGCCTATGGAGAGCCCGAGGTTCCCGGTCGAACCCACGACGATGGTGCGCCGGGCGAACAGGTCGCGGACCGGCGCCTCGAGCAGGCGACGGTAGTCGTCGTCGAGGGTGAGCAGCCCGGCCTGCACGGCGAGTTCCTCGGCGAGCTTCAGGACCTCGTACAGGCCGCCGCGCGCCTTGATCGAGCCGCTGACGGGGAGATGGCTGTCGAGCTTCACCCACAGTTCCCCGGGGAACGGGGTACCCGCCCGTTCGCCCAGGACGCGCTGCAGGGCAGGGGCTGCACGCAACGGGGACTCGACGATGCCACCGGAACCTCGGGTGTCGGGGAACACCTGGGCCAGGAGGGGGGCGAAGCGTCGCAACCGGTCCGCGGCGTCGTCGACGTCGGCGATCCCGAGGCCCACCCCCGGCATCGCCACGGCGGTCGGTCGCAACCCCGGGTTCCACCAGGTCACCGGGCGGGTCGCGGCCAGGTCGGCCAGGAGCGGGAACTCCGCGGTCCCCGGCACGGGGGCGGTCCGGGTCACGAGGGTCTCCTCAGGCGGGATCGGCCGGGGCGACCGGCGGGGACGGTCGCGGGGCGGTCAGGGTGGACCCGGCGCTGGCGGCGACGACCAGGCCGATCGCCGCCACCGAGAGCCAGGGCAACCCCTGCGAGAGCAGCACCCATCCCGCCAGCGCCGCGATCGCCGGTTCCAGGCTGAGCAGGACCCCGAACGTCCGCGCGGGCAGCCGGCGCAGCGCGGACAGTTCCAGCGAGTAGGGGATGACGGAACTCGCCACGGCGACCACGAGACCCAGGAGCAGGACGGTGGGGTGCAGCAGAGCCGTTCCGGCGGTGGCGATCCCGACGGGGGCGACGATGAGGGCCGCGACGACCGCGGCGACGGCGAGCCCGCCCTGACCGGGCACGACCGTGCCCACCCGGGCGCTGGCCAGGATGTACCCGGCCCAGAACGCCCCGGCCAGCAGGGCGAACCCGATGCCGACGAGGTCGTCCCCGCCGACGTGGGCGCCCTCCCCCAACCCGAGGACGGCGACCCCGACGAGCGCGAGCGCGACCCAGACCAGGTCCTTGGCCCGTCGGGTGAGCACGGCGGCCAGAGTGAGCGGCCCTAGGAACTCCGCGGTGACCGCGACCCCGAGCGGGATGCGTTCCAGGGACAGGTAGAACGTCGAGTTCATGGCTCCGAGCGCGCCGCCGAACGCCAGCACCGGCCCCCACTGCGTCCACGTCCAGCCCCGGACCCGGGGGCGGACGACGAGCAGGAGGATCACCGCGGCCAGGGCGAGGCGCGCGGTGACGGTGCCGAACGGGCCGGCGAGCGGGAACACCCGCGCGGCGACGGCGGCCCCGGCCTGGACCGAGACCGCCGCGCCGAGGACCATCGCGACCGCGCCGCCGTGACCCCGGGCCGGAGCCGGCGTCAGCACCGGGTGGTGCGGAGGAGCGAGAAGGTCACTTGCGCCCGGTCCGCCAGCGCATGCCCCAGCCGAACGCCTCGTCGAGCTGCTGCTGCCCGCCCTGGACGTAGCGGACCTCGCGCTGGACGGTGACCTCGCGGCCGTCGGAGACGATCTGGGCGATGGCGCACATCGGGGAGCGGTCGTCGTGCTCGTCGAGACGGACCTCGATCTCCTGCCCCGCGGACGGAGTCAGGGTGACGACGCCGTCGGCGGCGGCCCAGTTCGGGACCCCCTCGTAGATGAACGCGAACACCAGGACGCGCTTGATCCTGGCCGGGTCGCGCAGGTCGACGTAGAGGGTCTCCCCGCCGCCGCCGGTGCGGTCGTCGCCGTCGAGCCAGACCAGGGGGTCACCGGCGGAGCGGTCGCGGAAGGCGTTGCCGAGAGCCTGCACGACCCCCTTGGACCCGTCGGAGAACTCGTAGAGCGCCCCGAGGTCGAGGTCGATGCCCCCGGCGGAACCGACCGCGGCGTTGCGCAGCTTGGACAGGAAGCCGCCGCCCCCGGCCGGGGCGGCAGCGGGACGGGCGTTCCAGGCCAGGTGGACGGTCAGTCGCCCGGTGCCGCCGCGCTTGGTCAGCGACACCTTGGGGGCGGCCTTGGTCAGCGTCACCTTGCTCAGCGACAGCCCCCCGCCCGGGCCCGTGGGCTCCGGCTCGGGGGTCGGGTCACCGGGGCGCTTGGAGTAGTCGATGGGCACGGGGTGTCACTCGCCTTCGTGGGACGGGGTGCGGTCGGTCATCGGGACCTAACGTCCCACCCCGTGCAGCAGTGCCCCCGTCAGGGGGGCCGAGGGGTCGGCCGCGAGGTCGGCGCGGGAGGGCTCGACCCCGGCCCGGACCAACAGGTCGCCCACCGCGGCGATCATCGCGCCGTTGTCGGTGCACAACCGCAGCGGCGGCACCCGCAGCTCGAGACCGGCTGCGGCGCAGCGTTCTTCGGCCAGGGCGCGGACCCGCGAGTTCGCCGCCACCCCGCCGACCAGCAGCAGGGTGCCCACGCCGTGCTCCCGGCAGGCCGCGACCGCCTTGCGGGTGAGGACGTCGGCCACGGCCTCCTGGAAGCTCGCGGCGACGTCGGCCACGGGGATCTCGCCACCGGCGTCGGTGCGGGCCTCGACCCAGCGGGCGACGGCCGTCTTCACCCCGGAGAAGCTGAAGCCGTAGGCCGGGTCCTGGGCCCGCGACAGCGCCCGGGGGAACCGGATCGCGTGCGGGTCGCCGTCGCGGGCCACCCGGTCGATGACCGGTCCGCCCGGGTAGCCGAGGCCGATGACGCGGGCGACCTTGTCGAAGGCCTCCCCGGCCGCGTCGTCGATGGTGTCGCCGAGGTGCACCACGGGGTCGCGGGCCAGGTCACCCAGGAGCAGCAGCGAGGTGTGCCCGCCGGAGACGACGAGCGCGACGCAGCGGGTGGGCAGCGGGCCGTGGACGAGGACGTCGACCGCGGCGTGCCCGGCGAGGTGGTGGACGCCGTAGAGCGGCTTGTCCAGGGCGTAGGCGAGGGCCTTCGCCGAGGCGAGGCCGACCTGGACGGCGGTGGACAACCCCGGCCCGGCGGTGACGGCCACCGCGTCGACGTCGGCGAGGTCGAGGGACGCCGTGTCCAGCGCCTCGCGCAGCACGGGCAGCATCGACTCCAGGTGCGCGCGGGCGGCGACCTCGGGCACGACCCCGCCGAAGCGGGCGTGGGCGTCCATGCTGGAGGCGAGGGCGTCGCCGAGCAGGACCCCCTCGGCGACCAGCCCGACCCCCGTCTCGTCGCAGGAGCTCTCGATGCCGAGGACGACCGGGGCCTTCACGCGCGGGCCGGTTCGGTCGGCAGCCCTGCGGCGGTGAGGATCTCGACGCGACGCCCCACCTCGAGGCGGTCGACGTAGACGGTCCCCTCCAGGTGGTCGACCTCGTGCTGCAGGCAGCGGGCCAGCAGGCCGGTCCCGACCAGGGTCACGGGGTTGCCGTCGACGTCGACCCCGGTGACCTCGCTGCGGTCGGGACGGGCCAGGTCGGAATACTGCCCGGGGACGGACAGGCACCCCTCGCCGTCCAGGTCGAGACGCCTCCGCCGACCGGTGGGGAGTTTGAGGACGGGGTTGACGACGTGGGCGACGACGCGGCGCTCCTCCTCGTCGGGGCAGTCCACGACGAAGACCCGCGCGTCGACCCCGATCTGGTTGGCGGCCAGCCCCACGCCGTCGGCCGCGGCCATCGACGCGAACATGTCGGCCACGAGCTGGCGGAGGTCGTCGTCGAAGCGCGTGACCGGGGCGCAGCGGCGGTGCAGGACCGGGGTCCCGTAGGTGGTGATCGGCCGGGCCGCACCGGTCCGTCCGGCGAAGACCACCGGCGCCGGCTCGGCGGCGGGGTCGGGGGTCGTCACGGCCGGGTCGGTCTGCTCGCTCACGCAGGGGAGCTTACGAAAGGACGGGGCCCGGGTCCGCCCACCGGTCCAGCCGGGCCACGAGGACGGCGACGTCGTCACCGCCGCCGGCACCGACGCGGACGACCAGCTCGTCCAGGGCGGGGGTGAGCGCGTCGACCGGGGCGTCCAGCAGCAGCGGCGCGGTCTGCGCCAGCCGGTCGATGCCGGTGTCGAGGTCGTTGACGCGGTCCTCGATGAGCCCGTCGGTGTAGAGGACGAGGACGGACCCGGCGACGAGGGGTTCGGTGCGCGTGGTGCGGACCGTCCCCGAGTCCACGCCCAGCATGAGCTCGGCGGCGGCCTCCAGCCGGCGCACCCCCCCGTCGGGGGCGACGAGCAGGGGGGGCGGGTGCCCCGCGTTGCTCCAGCAGAGCCGACCGACGGCGAGGTCGAGGACGAGGACGACGGCGGTCGCCGGCAGCGGGGAGTCCAGGCTGCCGAGCACGGCGTCCAGCCCGCGCAGCAGGCCGGCGGGGTCGGCGGCACCGGTCACGGCCAGGGCGCGCAGCGCGGTCCGGGCCTGCCCCATGGCGGCGGTGGCGGCCACGTCGTGACCGGTCACGTCGCCCATGACCAGCATGATCCGACCGGGACCGAGGCGGACGGCGTCGTACCAGTCGCCGCCGACGTGACGGTCGGTGCGGGCCGGGACGTAGCGGGCGGCGAGGGCCAGCCCGGGCTCGACCGGCAGCGACCGCGTCTGCACGGCCTGCTGCAGCAGCCGGGCCTCGGACGTGCGCTCGGCCAGCACGGTCGCGTGGCCGAGGGCCTGTGCGGTGTAACGGGCGAAGGCGCGCAGCAGGTCGCGCTCGGCGCCGTCGCAGTCGTGGTGGCGGGTCCAGATCAGGGTGAGGAGCCCGGTCACGGTGCCGGCGGCGTCCGTGAGCGGCAGGACCGCGGTGGCCGCCACCATCCGGAAACGCGCGTCGAGGGCGGGCCAGCGCCGGGTGAGCTCGGCCCGGTCGAGGAACAACGGGCGGCGGCTGTGCACGACCTCGGTGCCCGGCCCCGGTTCGTCGAGGGGCACGGTCGCCCAGCGGGTGACGCTGCCGGCCGAGATGTGCTCCAGCCGCGGGGTCCGCAGCACCCCCGCGGCCCGGTCGACCAGGGTGACCGCGGCCGAGGAGCCGAAACTCTCCTCGGCGGCCCGGACGACGGCGCGCACGACGTCGTCGACCGTCGAGGTCGCGGCCAGCACCTCGGACAGGCGCAGCAGGTGCTCGGTCCGGACGGCGTCGGCGCGGGCGGCGTCGAGCGCGGCGTCCCGCTGCCGCTCGACGGCACCCTCGTCGGTCACGTCGCGCAGCAGCACGAGCAGGTCCTCACCGGCGGGACGCAGGTGCAGCCGCAGCCGTCGACCGTCCGCGAGCGAGCCGTCCCACGCGACGTCCTCGGCCGCCCGCCGGGCCTGGACGAGGACGGTGGCGAGTCCCTCCCCCGTGGTCCCCGTGATGCCCGGAACGAGCTGCGGGAGGGACGACCCGACCAGCGACCCCGTCTCGCGGCCGAGCAGGTCCGCCCCCGGGGCGTTGGCGTCGCGGACGACGTCGTCGGGGCCGACGACCAGCAGCGGGGCGACCAGGTCCAGCCACACCGACAGGTGGCGTTCCAGGACCCGCGAGGGGTGCATGTACTTCAGGTTAGAACATGATCACGGTGCGTGTTTATGAGACGGCGAAAGAGCGCTTGGCCAGACCCAGCCAGAACCCGTCGATCACGGCCTCCGTGGGGCGGCCGGGGTCGTCGGCGAGACCGAGGGTCACGAACAGCGGCGAGAAGTGCTCGACCGTCGGATGGGCGTAGGGCATGCCGGGGGCCCGGTCGACGAAGGCGGCCAGCTCGTCGACGTCGCCCCGGGCCAGCGCCTCGGCCGCCCAGGCGTCGAACTCGACCGACCAGCCTGGCGGGGTGGCGTCGATGCTCCAGTCCCGCAGGAAGCGCAGGCCGTGGGTGAGGAACCCGGACCCCACGACCAGGACCCCTTCCTCGCGCAGCGGCCGCAACCGGCGCCCGAGCTCCAGCAGCGTCTGCGGGTCGTGGGTGGGGATCGACAGCTGCAGCACCGGGACGTCCGCCTCGGGGTACATGACCCGCATCGGGACCCAGGCGCCATGGTCCAAGCCCCGGGAGGTGTGGGTGTGCACGGACTGCGTCGCGGGCATGAGCGCGGTGACCTTGGCGGCCAGGGCCGAGGCGTCCGGGCTGCGGTAGGTCATCCGGGAGTACCTGGGGTCGAACCCCGAGAAGTCGTAGACCAGCGGGGTCCCGGCCGCGGTCGCGGTCAGGCTCAGCGGCGCCGACTCCCAGTGCGCGGAGACGACGAGCACCGCGGTCGGACGGGGCAGCCCGGCCGCCAGGGCCGCCAGCTGCCCGCTCCACAGCGCGTCGTCCAGCAGGGGCGGGGCCCCGTGCCCGATGTACAGGGCGGGCATCCGGACGGGGGGCGCGGCGGTGGTCACGGATCGACGGTACGCGCACATACTTGTAGCTGCAAGTACCTCGGCGCGACTCTAGAGTGTCGGGATGGACGAACCCCGCTGGCTCGACGACGACCAGCAGCGGGCCTGGCTGAAACTCGTGGCCCTGACGACCCTGCTGCCGGCCGCGCTGGACCAGCAGCTGCAGCGTGACGCCGACCTCACCCACGCGGGCTACATGGTGCTGGCGATGCTGTCGCAGGACCCGCAGCACCGGTTGCGCATGAGCGACGTCGCCAGCCGCACCAACTCCTCGGCCCCCCGGATGTCCCACGTCGTCCGCAAGCTCGAGGAACGCGGGTGGGTGCGCCGGGAACGCGACCCCCAGGACGGTCGCGGCCTGTTCGCCGTGCTCACCGAGCCGGGCATGGAGAAACTCGTCCGGACCGCACCGGGGCACGTCGAACAGGTGCGGCAGCTGATCTTCGACGTGCTGCAACCCGAGGAGGTGGCGACGCTGGAGGTCCTCGGGGCCCGGCTGCTGACCCGCCTGGACCCCGACTCCCGGTTCGCGGCCAGCGGGGAACCAGGGGTCGCCTGAAGACGGTCCTCCGCAGCCGGCAGCGGTCAGCCGCGGGCGGCCTTGGCCGCGCGCTTGATCTCCTGCTTGGTCGCCCGCACCTCGGCCAGCGAGGTCGGGTCGACGATGTCGGCGACCGACCGGCGCGACCCCTCCTCGCCGTACTCCCCCGCGGCCTCCCGCCAGCCCTCCGGCCGCACCCCGTACTGCTTGCCCAGCAGGGCCAGGAAGATGCGGGCCTTCTGCGCCCCGAAACCGGGCAGGGAGTTGAGCCGCTTCAGCACGGTGCGGCCGTCGGCCCCGTCGGACCAGAGCGTCGTCGGGTCCCCGCCCCAGTCCGCGACGAGGGCCGCGCACAACTGCTGCGCCCGCTGGGCCATCGAGCCCGGGTAGCGGTGCAGCGCAGGCGGTCCCTTGAACAGGGCGAGGAGGTCGTCGGGGTCGGTGGCGGCGATGCCCGCCGCCGACAACGACTCGACGCCCATCCGTTCGGCCAGCACCCGCGGGGCGGCGAAGGCCCGCTCCATCGGCACCTGCTGGTCCAGCAGCATGCCCACGAGCAGGGCCAGCGGATCGCGCGAGAGCAGCGCGTCGGCCGCGTCGTCGTCGGTCAGGTGCAGCTCGGGCACCGGCTCATCCTTCCGGGGTGGGCGCCGGCGCGGGGGTCGACGCGCTCGGGGTCGGGGTCGGGGTGGGCCGGACCGTCGCCGGGTCCGGCCCGCAGACGATCCGGTTCTGCGGGTTGTACCGCGTCGTCCAGGTCTCGCGCTGCTCCGGGCCACCCGCCAGCGGCGTCATGACGCGGGTCACGTCCACGGTGAACCCGGAGTTCGGCGACTGCGACGAGCACCCCGCGGACGTGTCGTAGATGGTGCGCGGGGAGGTGATCGCCCGCCGGGCCGACTTCTCGGCCCGGACGTCCATGAACCGCGTGCCGTACAACGACACCGTCACCTGGTTCCCGGTGATGCCGGCCTCGACGTAGACCCCGTGGCCGGAGTCGTTGCGGAACCGGTTGTCGATGCTGCGCCAGTCGATCGTCGCCTCCCGGCCCTCGGGGTAACGGGAGATGTAGAACGAGTGGGGTTTGTGCTCCAGCTCGTCCAGACCGGCGAAGAACACCGCGTTGAAGAGGGTCGTCGACAACTGCGAGACCCCGCCGCCGTAGTCGTCCACGAGCCGGCCGTCGCTGATCACCCCGGCCCGGTTGTACCCGCGTTCGGGGGTGCGCTCCCCGACGGTGTCGTTCATCGAGAACTCCTGGTCCGGACGCAGGATCGTGCCGTTCACCGCGGCCGCGGCCCGGCGGATGTTGGCGGTCCGGGCCTGGTTCGCCGTCAGCGTCGTCGAGAACGTGGACATGCGCTCGACGATCCGCAGGTCCTCGACGGCCTCGGTCGTGAGCGACGGCTGCGTCTGCACCGGGGTCACCACGGCCCGACGGGTGGGTTCTGCCGTCGGGTCCGCGCCGTCGGTGGCGGCGGCGGTGGTCGGGGCGGCCGACCCCGACGGGGTGCTGCTCGGGGTGCCGCTCGCGGTGCTGCTCGGGGTGGCGGAGGAGGTTCCGCCCGGCGAGCTGCCCCCGGGGGTCAGCGCGTCCACGACCGCGGCGGCGAGGTCCTCGGGCGGTACGCCCACCCCGGCGACGGCGGGGACGACCACGGGCGCGCCGTCGCGGATCTCGATCCCCGCGTCGCGGGCGGGGGTCTCGAACTCGGGGGCGGCCGCCCGGACCGCCGCCTGCAGGGCCGTCCCGTCGGCGACGAGCCGCGCCTCGCCGTCGACCGGTCGTACCGCGAGCGCCGGGGCGAACGCCGCCGGGGGGAGCACGGCCTGCCGGTCGCCCGCGACGACGGTGAGGTCGGCGGCGACGGCCGGTGTCGCCAGGCTCGTGACCGCCGCCTCGAGCCCGGCCCGGTCCACGGTGGGCTCGACGACGGCGGTGGAGAAGGTGAAGCGGTCGGTGCCGGGCCAGGCGGCGGCGATGGCGCTCGCGGCCGCCCCGACGTCGAAGGAGCGACCGGCCGAGGGGTCCTGCACCTCGGGCCGTACGGTCGCCGGCCCCCCGGGAACCGTCGGGTCCTGGACCGCGAAGGTGACCGCCCCCTCGACGACGGGGGCGTCCACGGCCTCGGAGACCGGGGCGAGGGCCGCGGTGAGCTGCGCGCGGTCGGAGCTGACGACCGGACGTCGCTCCCCCCCGCCCGTCAGGTGCCGCCAGATCTCGACCGGGGCCCAGGCCGGCCCGGTGAGCTCGGACGCGGTCGCCGCGACGTCCACCCCGAGCCCCGCCTCGGCGGGCGCGACCGGCCCGGCGAACGCGGCCCCGTTGCCGGAGACCTCGACGGCGAGGGGCTGCTCGTCGGCCGCGCGCGCGGGGCCGGCCAGGGCCGAGCGGACCTCCCCGGCGTCCATGCCGCCGACGGCGGTCCCCAGGACGGTCGTGCCGCGCGGGGCGGTGCCCCCCAGGGCCAGGGCCGCCGTGCCGTACCCCCCGGCCAGGACCACTCCGCCCGCGATCCCCCAGAACAGCGGGCGTCGGTACCAGGGCCGCGGCCCCCGCGCTGCCGTCGTGCTCCGGTCGTCCTGCCCCGCCGGCCGGTCGTGCTGACTCACAGTCCCCCCTCGAACCCCCGTGTGGGGGTAGCCAACCGCACCAGCACCCTCCGGGGCCAACGGATCGCGGAGAGAGACCGAATTGCGACATTCGCGATGCAGACTGCATCCGATACGGAATGTATCGTTGTCGCGTGACCACCGCCCTCACCCCCCGACGGGCCGCCACCCGGGAGCGGTTGCTCGTCGCCGCCCTCGACGTCCTGGCCGAGGTCGGGCCCGCACGGACGAGCGTCGAGGCCGTCTGCGAACGCGCCGGTTTCACCCGTGGCGCCTTCTACTCCAACTTCGCCGACCTCGACGACCTCGTGGCCGGGGTCTACCGGCGCCAGTCCGACCTGGTCCTGCAGCAGCTCGAGGAGGGGTTGCAGCGGGTCCTCGGCTCGGGCCGGACCGACGTCGGCGAGGTCGTCGCCGAGGTGCTCGCCCTGCTGCCCGACGACCGGCGCTGGCACGTGGTGCGGGCCGACCTCACCGCCCAGGCCCTGCGCCGGCCGGAGGCCGCGACCCTGCTGACCACGCAGCGCGCCGTCCTGCGCGACCGGCTCGGCCCGGTGCTGCGCGACGCCCTGCTGCGCGCCGGGCGCCGCCCCCTCGTCGCCCCCGAGGACCTCGCGGGGTTGCTGCTGGCCGCGCACGAGCACGTGGCCGTCGACCGCGTCGCCGGCGCCCCCGACCGCGACCACCGGGTCCTCGTGGCCCTCGTGCTGGGCCTCACCGAACCCGCCGCCGACCGTCCCGAGGAGACCCGCTCGTGAGCGCCGAGACCCCAGAGGGCACCAGCCCCGGACCGGAGGCCCCCGCCGAGCCGGAGCGGGCCGTGCTGGCGCACCGCCTCACCCTGCCCGGCGTGCGGGCCGAACCGGTCGACCTCGACCTGCCCGCCGGCGGTCTCGGGGTGGTCGTGGGACCGGCCGGGTCGGGACGCACCTCGCTGCTGCTCGCCGCGGCCGGTCGGATGCGGCCGACCGGCGGCACCCTCACGGTGCTCGGCCACGACCTCCCCCGCGGGGCGGGCGCCGTCCGCCGCCAGGCGGCCCTGGCCGAGGTCCGCGGGGTCAACGAGCTGGACGACGCCCTGACCGTCGAGCAGCACGTGGCCGAACGTCTGGTCCTGCACCGGCCCTGGTGGAAACCGTGGGCGACGCGCGCCGCCGTCGCGGCCCAGCTCGACCGGGTCGCCGCCGTCCTCACCGCCGCCCAGGTCGACCGGACCCCGCTCGCCGACCTGCCGCCGCTGCGACCGCAGGCCTTCGTCTCCGACATCGACCCGCTGGAGCGCATGGTCCTCGGGGTCGTCCTCGCGCTGGTGGGTCGGCCGCGGCTGCTCGTGGTCGACGACGTCGACGCGTTGCGCCGCACCGAGGACCGGGCGCTCGCCTGGCGCGCCCTGGCGGTCCTGACCGGACCGTCCGGGGTGACGGTCCTCGCGGCCGCCACCTCCGTCGACGACCTCCCCGACGACGTGGCCCGCACCGTGTGCGCGATCACCCCCACCACCGCCGGCCCCCGCCACCTCCGGCCCCGTCACCCCGAGGACCGTTGATGCCGATCTTCTCCCTGCCCGGCCTGGAACTGGCCCGGTTCCGGCGCGCCCTGCTGACCCGTCTCGCGCTCGTGGCGGTGCTCGTCGTGCCGCTGATCTACGGCGGGCTCTACCTGACCGCGAACCTCGACCCCACCCACCGCCTGTCCGACCTCCCCGCCGCGGTGGTCGACCAGGACGTCCCCGTCCGGGTGAGCACCCGCGCCGAGGACGGCAGCACGGGTGAGCGGACGGTGTCGGCCGGGGCGGACCTCGTCCGCACCCTGGAGAGCTCCACGACGAGTTTCGGCTGGGAGTCCGCGAGCGCCGCGGAGGCCGCCGACGGGTTGCGAGACGGGCGTTTCGCCGCGGTCCTGACCATCCCCCGGGGTTTCTCCGCCGCCCTCGGCTCGGTCGGCGGGGACGACCCGCGCAGCGGGCAGCTGACCCTCACGACCGACGACGCGGAGAACTACATCGCGGGAACCATCGCGAACTCGGTCGGGGCCGGTCTCACCCGGTCGCTGTCGGCGAACGCGAACCAGAACTACGCCGAGCAGGTCTCCCTGGCCTTCGGGTCGGTGCACACGTCCCTGGGCCAGGCCGCCGACGGGGCCGCCCGGCTGCGCGACGGGGCCGCGGAGGCGACCACGGGGGCGGACTCGCTCGCCGCCGGTGCCGGCGACCTCGCGACGGGGGCCGGGCGTCTGGCCGACGGGGCGGGGCAGGCGCAGGCGGGCGCGGACCGTCTCGCCGACGGTCTCGCCGAGCTGCAGGGAGCGACCGCGTCGCTGCCGGGCGACTCCTCCCGGTTGGCCCAGGGGGCGGCCGGGGTCGCCGACGGGGCCCGCCGGCTGGAGGCGGGGACGCGGCAGCTGCAGCAGGCGCTGGCCGCGGTGCCCGACCCGCAGCTCCAGCAGCAGCTCACCGCGCTGGTCGAGGGGGCCGGACAGCTCTCCGGCGGTGCCGGGCAGGTCGCCGACGGGACGGCCGCGGTCGCCGAGCGCGCCCCGGCCCTGACCACCGGGATCGCGCAGGCCACCGACGGGGCCCGCTCCCTCGCGAGCGGTGACGCCTCGCTGGCCGCCGGCGCCGGGGAGCTGCAGGCGGGGGCGGGCCGGTTGCAGACCGGGGCGCAGGACCTCGCCGGCGGGACCGAGCGGCTGCGGTCGGGGGCCGAGGAGCTGCGCTCGTCCCTGGCCGGGGGCCAGGCCGAGGTGCCCGACGACGACGCGGGCCTGCGCGAGCAGCGGGCGGCCACGGTCGCGACCCCGGTCAGCACCGACCGGGTCCGTGAGCACGAGGTGGCCCGCTACAGCGACGGCCTGGCGCCGTTGTTCGTCTGCGTCGCCCTGTGGGTCGGCGGGATGGTCACCTACATGGTGCTGCGGGCGATGTCCCCGCGGGCGCTGGCCTCGACCGTCGCCCCGTGGCGGGCGGCCCTGGCCGGGTGGCTGCCCGGTGCCGTGCTGGCGGTGGGCCAGGCCCTCGTCCTGGGCCTGGTCCTGCACCTCGCGGTCGGCATCGCCGCGCCGAACCTGCCCGGGGCGCTCGCGTTCAGCGTGCTGGTCGCGCTGGTCTTCACCGCGATCCACCAGTGCCTCAACGCCCTGCTCGGCGGCGTGGGGCGGTTGCTCGCCCTCGTCCTGCTGGTGCTGCAGCTGACCTCGGCCGGTGGGACCTACCCCGTGCAGACCTCGCCCGGGTTCTTCGCCGCGCTGCACCCCTGGCTGCCGATGACCTACGGCGTGGACGGGATCCGGCACCTCGTGGCCGGCGGGTCGGCGGCCGCGGTCTGGACCGACGCGGCGGCCCTGGCGGGCTTCGGGCTGCTGGCCCTGGCGGTCTCGGTCCTGGCCGCGGCCCGGCGCCGGACCTGGACCCCGGCCCGGCTGCACCCCAGCCTGACGCTCTGAGGGGCCGCGAGGATCAGCGCCGGCGGGCCTCGACCCGTGCTCGGCGAGGGCCCGGGAGCGCACCCCGGGGTGGGGCCGTGGGCTCACCCACGCCGCAGCACCGGTCGCGGCCCTCCGCCTTGGCCCGGTAGAGCTGGGCGTCGGCGCGGCGCAGCACCGCGGCGACGTCCTCACCCGCGAGCCAGCGGACCAGCCCGGCCGAGACGGTCTGCCCGGCCGGGGTGACGGCCCGCAGGCCCTCGACCTCCGCCCGGGCGGAGTCGTCGGCGAGCCCGTCCAGCAGCAGCGCGAACTCCTCACCGCCCCAGCGCACGAGGAGGGCACCCGCAGGCAGCGCCGCCGTCCACCGGGCCGCGCAGTCGCGCAGCAGCTCGTCACCGGCCTGGTGACCGTGGGTGTCGTTGAACGCCTTGAACCGGTCGAGGTCGAGGAGGGCGACGTGCCGCACCCGGTCCCGGCCGGACGGGTCGGAGGGATCGCCGGGGTCGGTCGCCCGGACGCGCGCGACGTGCTCGTCCCACGTGCGTCGGTTCGGCAGCGAGGTGAGGACGTCGGTCCGGGCCAGCTCGGCCAGCTGCTCGCTGCGCCGACGCAGTTCCGCGCCGGCCGCGGCGAGACGGACCACGACGGCGACGACCCCGACCGTCGAGCCCAGCGCGAGCCAGCGGACCTGGCCGACCGAGAGGCCACCGGCGCCCACGGTCAGCGCCAGTCCGGGCAGGGCGGCGGCGAGCACCGTGACCGACCAGGACGTCCCGGCTCCGGTGCGCTCCCCCGCGGGTCGGACCGGTTCCCGCGCCCGCAGGGCGGCGACCGCCAGGAGCACGTCGCAGGCGAGCCACAACCCGTTCGTCAGCCGGGTCACGTCGACCGCACCCTCGATGCGCGCCACCGACCAGATGAGGTCCGCGGTCACGGTGGCCGCGATCGCGAGGGCCAGCGGCGCGAAGGCCGGGGGCCGGGCGCGACCCGGCGACCACGACCGGGCCAGGACGAAGATGAGCACCACGTCCACCAGCGGGTAGGCCATGTCGGACAGCGGCGCTCCGGCCGCGGCGTGCCGGGTGAGCACCGGGATGATCACGAAGACGACCACGAGGGCCGTGAGACTGATCGCCAGGATCGCGGCCTCGAGCACCTTCAGCCGCTCCGCACGGTCCGGACGGTCCCCGCCGACCGGCCCGGACGAGGCCCGGACGGAGCGGGTCCAGAGCACCACCCCGGTCACCGCCGGCAGGTAGCCGAGCAGGTAGGCGGCGGTGGTCAGGGACTCGGTGACGACCTGACCGGTCAGCACGGGCGCCAGGGAGAGGACGTCGCCGGCCGCCCACAGCCACTGCGCCCCGGCGATCCACCCCCAGGCTGCCCGGCGGCCGGCGGGGAGCCGGATGACGACGGCGGTGATGACCAGGGCGCTGGCCAGGACCGTCACGACGTAGGCGACGGGGGCGACGGGTGAACCCGGCCCGGCGATCGTCGCGACCACGGCCGGGAGCGTGAGGACGACGACGCACCGCCACCAGCGCGGGGTCACGCGTCCGGCGGCCACCGGGGCGGCTCCGGGCGCGGTCGAGGTCATGGCCGGATCTTCGGCACGCCGGGCGGGTGACTGGACGGTCTGGGGCGTCCGTCCCCCGGACGACCGACGGGCTTGCGCCAACCGGTGGAGACATCACTCATCGTGAATCGCCATGACCTAATGTGGGAAAGCGGGGTTGACCGCAGCGCGGACCCGGACGACCCTCTCCCGGCCCGCACCACCAGGACGAGGCGGGTCCCCCGCGATCCACCGCGCAGGGCGCGCGAACGAGGAGCCACGTGATGCGAGCGGAACGGCAGGACCGGGGCGGCACCCGCGGCGGGGCCCGGGTCCGAGGGGCCGGCCGCCGCGGCCGGGTCGGTCTCGGCGGGCTCACCCTCGGCGCCGCGCTGCTGGCCACGGTGGGCGCGCTGCCCGCCCACGCTCTCGAGCCGGTCGCCGTCGACGTCCTGCGCACCGACTCCGGGACCCCGCGGATCAGCACCGTGACCGTCACGGGCGAGGCCGCGGCCGACCGCCTGGTCGACTCCCTGCAGTCGCGCGGGGTCGCCGCCGACGTCGCCACCACCTACCGGCTGAGTGCGGTCGACCCGCTCCTCGCCCGCGCGACCCACCTGCAGACCGTGCGCGCCCCCCAGGCCTGGGGCACCACCCAGGGGCGCGGCGTCGTCGTCGCGGTCCTCGACTCCGGCGTCGACGCGACCCAGCCCGACCTGCGCGGGCGGGTGCTGGCCGGGGCCAACTTCGCCGACGGCCCGGCCTCCGACATCGGCGAGCACGGGACCATGGTCGCGACCGTGCTCGCCGGGGGTTACGACAACGGCGTCGGCGCGGCCGGGGTCTCCCCCGCGGTGACCGTGCTGCCGGTCCGTGTCTGCGGTTCCGAGGAGTGCTCCAGCGGCGCCATCGCCAACGGCATCGTGTGGGCGGCCGACCAGGGCGCCTCCGTCGTCAACCTCTCTCTCGGCGGGCCCACCACGAGCCGCGTCGTCCAGGAGGCGGTCGCCTACGCGAACCGCAAGGGCGCCGTGATCGTCGCCTCGGCCGGCAACGCCGGCGAAGACTGCCGGACCGCGCCCGACCAGAACATGTGCGGCAACTTCGTCGCCTACCCGGCGAGCTACCCCGGTGTCATCTCGGTCTCCGCGGGCGACCGCGACGGGGTCCCGGTCTGGGCCGAGCACAACTCCGCGGTCGACCTCTCGGCCCCCGGCACCTCCGTGGTCGTCGGGGAACCCCTGATGGACGGCCGGTACGGCTACGCCCTGGCCGACGGCACCTCGTTCTCCGCCCCGATGGTCTCGGCCGCGGCCGCCCTGGCCCGCGCGGTCGCCCCCCGGTCCACCCCCGACCAGGTCGCGACCTGGATCACCTCGAACGCCGCCCGGCAGCCGAACTGGCCGGTGGGTTACGGCGCGGGTCTGCTCGACGTGGGCGCCACCGTGGCCGCCGCGAGCGCGGCCACCGCGGCCAGCACGCAGATCACCCGGGCCGACGGCAGCGTCGACTTCACCCGGGCCGGCCGCACGGTCAACGTGCGGGGGGCGATCCTGGCCCGTTACCGGGCCGCGGGCGGGACCACCTCGTCGCTGGGTTGGCCGACCTCCTCGGAGATCCCCCTGCGGGGCGGGGCGTTCACGACGTTCGAGAACGGGTCGATCTACTGGAGCCCGACCGGCGGGGCCCAGATCGTGAAGGGCGCGATCCGCAACCGGTGGGGTTTCCTCGGCTGGGAGCGCGGCTGGCTCGGTTTCCCGACCGGGGAGGAGCGGGCCGTGCGCGGCGGGCTCGTGCAGGGTTTCGCGGGCGGGTTGGTCTACTTCTCCGGCGCGACCGGGGCGCAGGCCGTGCGTGGGGCGATCCTCGACCGGTACGCGGCGTCCGGGTGGGAGACGGGCGTCCTCGGGTTCCCGACGACCAGCGAGGTCGTCGTCCGGGGCGGGGCCTTCACCCACTTCCAGGGCGGTTCCGTCTACTGGTCGCCCGCGGGCGGGGCCCGCATCGTCCGGGGCGCGATCCGCGACGCCTGGGCCGCGCAGGGTTGGGAGACCGGACGCCTCGGCTTCCCGCGGACCGAGGAGTACGCCGTGCCCGGCGGGGTCCGGCAGGACTTCACCGGCGGTTCCCTCACCTACACCTGGGCCACCGGCCGCATCGGCTGACCGCCCCTCGCCCCACTCCCCCTTCCCCCGTGATCAAGGAATCCTCTGCCCGGATTCCTTGATCACGGAGGGGTGGGGTGGGGCAGGTCCGGGTGGGGTGGGGCAGGTTGGGCGGGGGCGGGGGCGGCTCAGGGGGTCGGGGCCCGCAGCGGGGTGTCGTCGAGGTCGCGGAGCAGTTCCGGCAGGGAGTCGGCGACGTGGGCGGCGCCCGCGTCGCGGAGCTCCTCCACCGAGAAACCCCCGGTCCGCACCGCGACGGAGGGCATCCCCGCGTTCTGCGCGGCCAGGCAGTCCCAGGTGGCGTCGCCCAGCACCACCCCACCCTTCCCGTCGACCCGTTCCAGCGCGGCACGCAGCAGGTCGGGGGCGGGTTTGGTCGCGTCGGCGTCGTCCGAGGAGGTCCGCGCCTGCACCAGGTCCCGGGCGCCGAGCAGGTCCAGGAACCGTTCGACGTGGGACTCCTGCCCGGAGGACGCCAGCACGACCCGCCAGCCCCGCCGGCGCAGTTCCAGGAGGAGTTCTGCGGCGCCCTCGAAGGGTTGGACCTCGGGCAGCAGCTTCTCGATCTCCTCGGCCCAGAGGTCCCGCAGGGTGTCGCCGTGCTCCCGTTCCACCTCCTCCCCCGCCACCGCGCCCACCAGCTGGTCCCCGCCCATGCCGACGGCCCGGTGGATGCGCCAGACCGGTCGGGTGACCCCGACCCGGCGGAAGGCCCGGAACCAGGCCAGCGCGTGCTGGTAGTTCGTGTCGACGAGGGTCCCGTCGACGTCGAGCAGGGCCGTGTCGTGAACCGTTCCTCGACCGGTCATGGGTTCCTCCTTCGCGTTCCCCCGACGTCAGGCGGAGGGTGGGTGCAGGTGGACGGTGAACAGGGTGCGGGGATCCTGCAGCAGGGCGGGCGGACGGACGTCGGTGCGTTCGGCCCGACCTCCCCACCGCACCGTGCGGGCGTGCGGGGCGAACGGGCGTCGGGGGTCGAAGCCGTACTCCCCGGTGACCGTCCCCGTCAGCAGGGCCCGGTCGTCCTCGATGAGCAGCGCCACCCCGTCACCCGGGCGCACGTCGTCGACGAAGGACTGCAGGACCCGGAGATCCTTGCCGGGCCGACGTCCGGCGGCGATCTCCTTGAGCAGGTCGCGCAGCGTCGACCCGGGCGCCGCACCGCGGACGTCCACGTCGATCCCGCTCTCGGTGCCGAGCCCGACGATCCCGGCGGCCAGGAACTGGGCCACCGCACCGGGGTGGCGCGGCCGGACGACGTGGACCGGGGTTCCCGCCGGCTCCCCCTGGGCGGTGGCGGTGACGGGGGCGGTGGCGGTGGCGGTGCCCGGCCAGACGTAGTCGAGATCGGTCGGTTCGTCGCCGAACAACGGGTGGTAGAACCCGGGATCCTTGCGCAGCAACGCCGAGCGGTGCGACCGGTGGACCTGCTCGTCCCCCACCCAGGGCGGGAGCAACCCCGCCGCGGCCAGGTCGTCCTGGGTCCGGCCGACGACCTCGGGGGCGAACTCCGCGATCAGCTCGCGGGTGCTGTCCGCCCGACCGGTCGCGACCCATTCCTCGACGCAGGCCAGCCCGTAGACCACCAGGGCAGGGGTGAAACCGCGCCACATGAGGACGGCGGGATGGTTCGCCCACCCGTAGTCGGGCAGCGTGAGCGCACGGAGGATCTGCAGCGTCTCGACCCGTTGCTTGCCGAGCCGGGCCCCGTCCAGCACGGCCGCCGACCGCGCGAATCCGGGGTGGGGCAAGAACGTCTGCACGCCCTCACCGTCCCCCGCGCGGAGGACGATCGCATCCGCGCGGGACCGGACGGAAGGGTCGGGATCAGTACCCGGCGCCGGGGTCCACCCGACCGAGCAGTTCCTCGCCCGCCGCGAACCGACGCACGTTCTCGCCGATGCGCTCGGCCAGGGCCGGGGTCTGCAGGGACGGCGGGTTCGCCGAGTGGGGCGTGATGATGACCCGGGGGTCCGCCCAGAGCGGGTGCCCGTCGGGCAGCGGTTCGGGATCGGTGACGTCGAGCGCGGCTCCCCCGATCCGCCCGTCCCGCAACGCCTCGACGAGGGCCTCGGTGTCGACGAGGGAGCCGCGGGCGATGTTGACCACCCACCCCTGCGGTCCCAGCGCAGCCAGTTCCGCGGCCCCGACCAGCGCCGCGGTCTCGGCCGTGGCCGGGGCGGCGACGATCACGTGGTCGGCCCGCTCGAAGATCGTCGTGGTCTCCGCGGCCGGGAGGCACTCCGCCGCCCCGGGCACCTCGCGCCCGCTGCGGGTCACCGCGATCACCCGGGCGCCCAACGCGTTCAGGACGGGGATGGTCAGCGCGCCGATCCCCCCGGCCCCGAGGACGGCGACCGTCGCCCCCCGCAGGCTGACCTGTCCCTCGGCCGCGGCCCCGTTGTCCCAGCTGCGCGCCCGGGCGGCCCGGCCGAGGCCGCGGACACCGGCCAGCAGGAGCGCGACCGCGTGCTCGGCGACGGCGGAACCGTAGGCCCCGACGGCGGACGTCCACACCCGATCCTCGTCGACGATCCCGGCCGAGAACCACGACTCGATCCCGGCCGACGGCAGCTGCACCCATTCCACCGTCGGGGGCAGCCCTGCTCCCCGTTCGCCGAACGCCTCGGTGAAACTCGCGGCGTCACCGACCCAGACGACCGCACGGGCCTCCTCCACCGCGACGAGGCGGCCACCGGCTCCCTCCACGGCGCGGACGACGGGATCGGGGGTCTGCGGGCCGAGGTGCACGGCGAGGGGCGACGTCATGCCCTCAGCCTGCCCTACCCCCGGCGGCCCGCCAGGCGCGCAGCCCGCCCCGCAGCGACGCCGTCCGGTCGCGGTCGGCGGGGTCCAGCTCCGCCCAGAGCGCCGCCGAACGGGCTCCCCCCGAGCAGACCAGCACGAGCCGGCCGGGCGGCAACCCGCCGCGGTCGCCCTCCCACCAGCCCGGCGGCAGCCGGACCGCGCCCGGGATCTCCCCGTCCACCTCGACCTCGATCTCGTCCCGCACGTCGACGAGGGTGGGGTTCCCGCCCAGGTCGGCCACGTCGATCTCGGGCGTCGCCGGACGGACGGCCGTCACCGCGGGGCCGCGCCCCGCCGCCGCCCGCGGGTCCACCCCGACCGTCAGGGTGCGCACGGTCGCGGCGAAGGAGTCCAGGACCAGGACCCGGCCGAGGAGCAGCTCACCGGACCCGGTGACCACCTTGAGGACCTCGGCGGCCATGAGGGATCCGATCGTCGCCACCGTGGGCCCGAGCACCCCGGCCTCGCTGCACGCCGGGACGGAACCGGGGGGCGGGGGTTCGGGAACCACGTCGCGGTAGGTCGGCCCGTGGGGTGCCCAGGCGAGCGAGACCTGCCCCGCGCCGGCGAGCACCGCCCCCCACACCAGGGGCAGACCCACCGCGCGGCAACGGTCGTCGAGCAGGAACCGGGTGGCGAAGTTGTCCGAGCCGTCGACCACGAGGTCGTAGGCGGCGAGGAGTTCTCCGATCGACGTCCCGTCCAACCGGAACGGGTGCGGCACGACCCGGACCGACGGGTTCAGGGCGGCGACCGCACGGGCCGCCGACCCCGCCTTCGCCGAACCGAGGTCGGCCGTGGTGTGCACCACCTGTCGTTGGAGGTTGGACTCCTCCACCACGTCGTCGTCGACGACGCCCAGGGTTCCGACGCCGGCCGCGGCGAGGTACTGCAGGACCGGCGATCCCAGGCCCCCCGCCCCGACGACCAGGACCCGCGCCGCCAGCAACCGCCGTTGCCCCTCGCGCCCGATCTCGGGCAGCCGGAGCTGGCGGGCGTAACGGCGGACCTGGTCCGGCGTCAGGTCCGGGCCGGGTTCGAGGAGCGGGGGCGGGCGCACCCCACCAGTCTGCGCCGCGGGGAAACCCCGGTGACGGCGGGACCGGTGATCACTAGCGTGACGTCCCGTGCCCGTCACCGTCCGCGCCACCACCCCCGCCGACCTCGACATCTTCGTCACCACGCTGCACGCCGCCTTCGGACGATTCCCCGACCGGCCCGACGAGGACGGCAGCGGGGTGTTCTGGTCGGCGTTGGAGATGGACCGCAACCTGCTCGCCGTGACCGCGGACGGTCGCGCGGTCGGGACGGCGGCGGGATACTCCTTCGAACTGACCCTCCCGGGCGGCGGCCGGATCCCGACCACGGGGGTCACGAACGTCGGCGTCGTCCCCTCCCACCGGCGCCGCGGCGTCATGACCGCACTCGTGCGCCGGCAGCTCGCGGACCTCCGGGCCCGGGGTGAGCACGTGGCCGTCCTGCTGGCGATGGAGGCGACGATCTACCGCCGCTTCGGCTACGGGCCGGCCACCTTCACCCGTCGGCTGTCCGTGCCCCGGGCCCGGGCCGGCTTCGACGAGACCCGGCGGGGGGTTCCCGTCGGGACCGGGTCGATCGAGGTCCTCCGTCGGCAGGACTGCGTGGCCGCGCTCGAGGAGGTCTACGACCGGCACCGGCGTCGGCGGACCGGGGCGCTGGACCGTCCGCACCGGTGGTGGGCCCTCGGGGCCGGGCACCCACCGGTCTCCCGGGAGCCGCGCTGGATCGGGCTGCACCGCGACGCCGACGGCCGACCCGACGGGTACGTGAGCTACCGGCTCGAGGACGGGGTGCTGCTCGTGGACGAGACGATCAGCACCGACGACGGCGTGCACGAGGCGCTCGACCGGTTCGTCCTCGGCCACGACCTCGTCCGGGAGGTCGTGCTCCAGGACGCCCCGTCCGACCACCCCCTGCGCTGGCAGCTCCTCGACCACGACGCCGTCGCCTCCAGCGGGGACGAGGCCTGGCTGTGGGTGCGCGTGCTCGACGTCGTCGGTGCGCTGGGCGCCCGCGCCTGGTCCGCCGACGGGGACCTGGTCCTGCAGGTCGAGGACCCGTTCCTCGGGGAGACCGCCCGGTACCGGCTGGACGTGACCGACGGCAGGGCGCGGTGCGCTCCCACCGGGTGCGAACCCGATCTCACCCTCGACGTCGCCGACCTCGGCTCGCTCTACCTCGGCGGGGTATCGCCCCGGGAACTCCTGCGCGCCGGACGGATCACCGCGCGGGACAGGTCGGTGGTGCAGCGGGCCGAGGCGATGTTCCGGACGGAGCGGGCCCCCTGGTCCCACCACATCTTCTGAACCCTCCCGGACGAGAGAACCCCCGCCGACCGGGGCGGCCACGGTCGGCGGGGGGTCCAGGGTCAGCGCCGGGAGGTCAGCGCTTGATCATCCCGTGCGGGTCGATCACGAACTTCTTCGGCGCCCCCGCATCGAACT
>NZ_JBHLUI010000009.1:0-430549 GCF_042433995.1 Kineococcus gynurae | reverse complement strand
GGGGCTGACCGCGGGGTAGGAGTGCAGGACGTGCTGGATCCGTTGCGCCGGAGTATGACTCCGACGCGCGAGTTCCTCCGCTGCAGTCCGGGGAGGGGTTCCGGTTCCGGGGGCGGTGGTGCTCATGTCAGCCCCAGCACACCTTCGAGCCCTCTTCGGAGGTGATCGACTCGACACCGTCCACGGGCTTGTCGGTCACCAGGGTCACCCCGGTGTCGAAGAAGTCGAGGCCCGGGCTGGTCGTGGGCTTGGTCCCGTCCTTCGCGTACGCCGCGATGGCCTTGACACCGAGTTCGGCCATCTTCAGCGGGTACTGCTGCGAGGTCGCCCCGATCACCCCGTCGGTGACCTCCTTCACCCCGTCGCACCCGCCGTCGACGGAGACGATGATGGCGTCGGTGATCCCCGCGGCCTTGAGGGCGTTGTTCGCGCCCACGGCGGAAGGTTCGTTGATCGTGTAGACGACGTTGATGTCGGGGTTCTTGGTGAGGCAGTTCTCCATGCCGGTCCGGCCACCGTCCTCGGCGCCGAGCGTGGGTTCGTTGCAGACGATGGTGTAGGTGCCGCCGTCGTAGTCACCCGTGGGCGCCTCGTCCCCGTTGACCTTCGGGTCGTTGGTCTCGATGCCCATGCCGGTGAGGAAACCCTGGTCGCGGTTGTAGTCGACCGAGACGACCTTGTCGTTGAACGCGTCCAGCAGGGCGATGGTCGCGGGCTTGCCGCCGAGCTGACCCTTGGCCCATTCCCCGATGAGCTTGCCGGCCTTGAAGTTGTCGGTCGCGAACGTGATGTCCACGACGTCGGCCGGGTCCGGCGGGGTGTCCAGCGCGATGACGTAGAGGCCGGCCTCGCGGGCCTTCTCGAGCGCGCTGTTGATGCCCGGACCGTTCGGGGTGATGATGATCCCCTTCTGACCGGCGGCGATCGCGTTCTCGATGAGCTGGATCTGGGTGGCCTCGTCGCCGTCCTCCTTGCCGGCGCCGATGGTGAGCTTCACGCCCTCCTTGTCGGCCTCGGCCTGGGCGCCCTTCTGCATCGCGACGAAGAACGGGTTCGTCGACTCCTTCGTGATCAGGGAGACCTCGATGGCGCCGTCGCCCGTGGAGCCGGTGCCGGCGTCCCCGCCGCAGGCGGCGAGGCCGAGCGTGGCGACGAGGCTGAAGCCGAGGGCGGCTGCACGACGCTGGGTGCGGACGATCTTCATCGATTCCTCCTGTGACGCCGACCCGAGGTCGGCGGTGACCGGCTGCCGCCACATTGCGTTCCCTGGCCGGTGATCGAAGTCTGCTCGGCGCTTACGTCGGCTGTCAACGCTCGAATTGCCACTTACGGACGACTGTCGACGTAAGTAAGCTGACGTCCAGAACGCGACGAGGCGGAGGAGGCAGTTCGTGGTGGCAGCGGTGAGCTCGTGGCGGGCCGACGACGGTCCCGGTCGGGCGGTGGAGCTCATCACCTCCGGTCGGGCCCGGACGCGAACCGCGTTGGCCGAGGCGCTGGGGTTGGCCCGCTCGACGTTGGGTCAACGGTTGCAGCCGCTGCTGGCCAGCGGGTTGGTCCTCGAGTCGGAGGAACTGGTCTCCTCCGGTGGTCGCCCGTCCCGGGCGCTGCGGCTGAACCCCCGGGCCGGGGTCGTCATCAGCATCGACGTCGGCGAGGAGCGGACGCGGGTCGCCATCACCGACCTCGACGCCGCGATCCTCGCCGAGCGGGTGCTGACGCTGCGCCTGGACGACGGTCCCGAGGAACTGCTGGAGACCATCTCGACCGCGGCCCGCCAGGCCCTGCAGGAGAGCGACCTGCTCGGGGTTCCGGTGGCGGGCATCGGCCTCGGCCTGCCCGCGGCGGTGGACTTCCGCGCCGGACGTGTCTCGGGCTGGTCGATCATGTCGGGCTGGGACGGTTTCGACATCCGCGGTCATCTGCGCCGTACGTGGCAGGTTCCCGTGCTGGTCGACAACGACGTCAACGTGCAGACGGTCGCCGAGCACCACCGGTTCTGGCCCCAGGTCTCGCACCTCTTCTACGTGAAGATCGGCACCGGGGTCGGCAGCGGCATGGTGATCGACGGGTGCGTCAACCGGGGGGCCCAGGGGGTCGCCGGCGACATCGGCCACGCCCACGTCGGCGGCCACGGCGACCCGCAGTGCCGGTGCGGGAACCGGGGTTGCCTGGAATCCCTGGTCGGGGGGTGGGCGCTGGCCCGCGACCTGCGGGGGGACTCCCATCCGCAGATGCACGACGCCCGCGACGTCGCCCGGCAGGCCAAGCTCGGCGAGGTCGACGCCGTGACCCGCCTGCGCGCGGCCGGACGCATCCTGGGGGAGGCGGTCGCGTTCTCCGCCAACCTGCTCAACCCCGACGTCATCGTGCTGGGCGGTCTCCTCAGCGCCAGCGGTGACCACCTGATGGCGGGCGTGCTGGAGAGCATCTACCAACGTTCGCTGCCCCTGACGACCCGGAAACTCCGGATCGTCCCGACCGGGTACCGCTCCCGCTCCGGCATCGCCGGGGCGACCTACCTGGTCCGCGACCACGTCCTCGACCCCGCCCGGTTGGACCGGCTGCTGGGCGCGGGGTTGGGGCCGTTCGCGGTCGACGAGAACTAAGAGCGTCCCCCGAACACGGTGCCGCAGGTCGGTGACACCCCGAACGCCGAAGGGATCGGTGAACCGTTGCGATGCAGCGTATCTCGAGTTCGCATCTGTTGATCACGACGGGGTGCTCGATTAGAATTCGCACATGAGTGCGGAGGTCGTGGAATCGGGTGTCGGGCAGGTGGACATGGGGGAGCAGCTGATGCCCCGCGATGCCCTGACCGAGCTGCTGCAGGCCTCCGAACGGCTCCGCTCCACCGGCCACGCGACGGCCATCGACGCCGTGATCGCCCTGCTCGACTGGGTCCGCCGCGAGCACCCCGACGTGGTCCGCGCCCGCGACCTCGGCTGCACCCGCGACGGGGAGGAACTCACCCCCGAACTCCTCGACCACCTCATCGCCGAGGTGGCCGCGATGATCCTCGCGGAGGCGCGGCACCTCTCCCACCTGCAAGCCGTCGGTCAGGTCGGGGATGCCCTCGACGCGCTGGCCGACCCGGTCCTGCACGACGCCTACCGGGCCGGAGCCATCTCGTCCACCCACCGCGCGGTCATCCGTCGGGCCCACGACCGTCTCGCCGCCCGGGAAGCCACCCTCGTTCCGGCCAGGGGAATTGTGGGGGTTCGGGTGGGGGCGTTCGGCGAACCCGTCTTCGACGGCGACGCCCTGGCCGCGGCGCGGGCCGAACTCACGCGCAGCGCGTTGGCCTACGTCGCCGCCGATCATCCGACCCCTCAACAACTGACCCGGCACTGCACCAAGGTCATCCGCCGAATCACCCCCGACCACGTCCCCGCCACCGTCCGGGTCGTGGACGCGAACCGCCACGTGAGCGTCGACCTCTGCGACACCGGTGAGGACTCCGGCCTGTCCACCCACCTCACGGCCCTGGTCGGCAAGGACGTCGCCCTCCGCTTCGACCGCTGGCTCACCAGAGCCGCCGACGCCGCCGCCGACCACGCCCGAGCCGCTGGTACCCAGGACCACCGCACCCATCAGCAACGTCGCGCCGACGTGTTCACCGACGTCCTCACCACCGCCATGCGCGACGGCGTCCCCGCCTTCTCCGACCCCACCACGCCGGCGGAGCCCGGTGAGGTGAACCCGGTCAAACACGTCCGCACCCACCGCCCCGCCTCCTCCACCACCGTCCACGTCACGATCGCCGCGCGGACGCTGCTGGGGTTGGACGACGAACCGGGCGAGGTCGCCGGGATCGGTCCGGTTCCCGGCGCTCTGGCCCGCGCGTTGGCTGCGGACGGGGACTGGCGAAGGGTCCTCACCGACCCGGTGTCGGGCGAGGTCCTCAACGTGTCCCCGCGGGTCTACCGCCCCGGCGCCTCGTTGCGTCGTTTCGTGCAGGCGAGGGATAGGACGTGCACCACGCCGGGTTGCCTGGTGCCTGCGATCGACTGCGACCTGGACCACGAGATCCCGTTCGAGGAATGCGGACGGACGGTCCGCTCGAACCTGCACGCCTCCTGCTGCCGGCACCACCGGCAGAAGACGCTGTACGTATTCGAGCACCGCGATGCCCACCAGAGGCGGGAGGCCGCTGGCGCCACGTCGAGCTGGCCGGGAGACGAGCCTCCCTTCTAGGAGACGGTCTCGAACCCCGCGCTCGCCGTGACCGTTCCCGGCGCCACCTCGGTGAAACCTCCGTCGGCGACGTCGACGCGTTCGGCGACGGGCAGGACCGGGGCGCCGGTGATCACGCGGATCCCGAAACCCGTCGCGGCCCACGCGGGGGCGGCGGGCAGGTTCTCGTAGGCCAGCTGGGCGGCGTGACCCACCTGGGCGGCGGCCTTGCCGGTGGTCATGCCCACGCCGGGGGTGAGGCGGATCGTGAGCACGCCCTCGGGACCGGGCTGGTCGAGGTCGTCGGGGTCGGTGAGGTCCAGGCCGCCCACCTGGAGGGGCCGGAGCAGATCGGGGACGTCGTCGCGCGGGTGCGGGGCGAACGCGCGCACGACGGCGAGGCCCGAACGGGCCTCCACGTGAGGGAGGTCGGCGGTCCGCTCGAACCGGGCACCCCGCGCCCGTCGGCAGATCTTGCGGATCCGGCGGTCGCGCCAGGCCCGGACCGCGTGGTGCAGCGGGTCGTCCGGGTCGGCCACCCGGGGGTCGGCCAGCAGCAGGACGACCGCTCGGGCGGCCGCGACGAGGACGTCGGTGTGCGCGGGCGAGGGGTTCTTCTCGACCCGGGCGACCAGGGACAGCGACCAGGGGTCGGTCTCGGAACTCAGAGCGCCGCCGTCCGCGGGCCGAACATCGACTCACCCTGCGCGCGGAACTGCTCCAGGCAGTCCTTCAGCGCGGCCAGGATGTAGGGCGGGACCTTCATCCCCTGGTCGCGGGCGTGCAGGAGTTCGCGCTCGACGATGCTGAGCTGCGAGGCGAAGTCCATGATCGTCTTGTCCAGGCCCAGCGTGGTCATGATCGCCCCGAACTGGGCCCGGTACTCGGCGGTGTGCGCGCCGACCGGGCTGAACGACTTGCGGCGCAGGACCCGGGCCAGTCGCATCTGCCACGGGGCGAGGACGTTCTGCTGGATCATCTGCGTGGCCGAGAGCCGGTAGAAGGCGAAGTGCCCGGGTTCCTGGCGCCGGATCGGTTGGACGATGGTCTTGGAGATCGCCTGCTCCCCGAGCCCGTCGAGTCCTTCGACCAGCAGCGAGTAGGCGAGGACCGCGGACTTCTCCGTCGCCGCCCCGGTCAGGTAGTAGAGCAGCCGGGCGACCTCGTGGATCGGTTTCAGGTGCGACAGCGCCCCGAGGATCCGGATCTTGGGGTTGATCACGTCCACCTGCGGGTCGGCCGGGGCCATGTCGATGTCCTGCTGCAGCCGGTCGAGGACGAGGCCGTGCTGGATCTCCTGCGGCTGCCAGACGTCGGCGTAGAACAGGCGGTCGTTCTCGGAGACGTCGGGGAGGAGGGAGAGCAGCTCCAGGACGTTGCGGTCCACCTCGAGCTCGACCCGGGCCAGGTAGTCGATGACGTGCCCGAAGCCCGACCGGACGGCCCACGGGTCGTTGACGGTCCGGTCCACGGAGTCCAGGCGGATCGGCGGGTGCTTCTCGCCCAGGCGCAGGACATGGTCACGGATGTCCTGCTCGGTGATGATCGAGCGGCTCACGGGTTGGGGCTCCTCCGACCGACGGGCTATCGACAGACCTACGGCAGCCCGGCCGGTGAACTTGAAGGTCGAACCGTCTGCCCCCCCTAGTCTGCACTCCCGATCACCCGAACGTGAGGTCAGCCTCACCAGCTCGGGTGTGTCGGGCGGCTGCGGGCCCCGTCGGGCTCAGGCGCGGGCGCGCCGACGTGCGGTCAGCAGCTGGAACAGGCCGAAGCACGCGACCCCGGCGGCGACGACGATCAGCAGGATGGTGCCGAAGGGCTGGGCGGCGATCTCCCGGAAGGCCGAGTCCAACCCGCGGGACTTGGCCGTGTCGCCCTGGGAGGACACGATGATGAGGGCGCCCACCACCAGGAACGCGGCACCCCGCGCGACGTGCCCGGCGACGCCGAGGGCGGTCAGCCCCGACCCGAGCGAGCCCTCGACCTTCTCCTCGAACTTCTTCTTGACGCCCTGCACGATCGTGTAGACCCCGAAACCGATCACGGCCAGTCCCAGGATCACCACGAGGATCGGACCACCGGGGGCCTCGAGCAGACGTTGGGTGGCGCTCTGCTGGGACTGCCCGCTCGAGGAGGCGGCGCCCCCGGTGAGCAGCCTGAGGCAGGAGACGGCCAACCCCAGGCTGATGACGGCCTTCACGGCGGCGGCGATCCGACGCGAGGTCTTCTCCCCGGTCACGACCACCACGGCCTGCCAGGCCACCATGGCCAGGAATCCCAGCACCAGACCGACGAGCAGCACCTTGCCGAAGGGGTTGCCCGCGATGGTGGCCAGGGCGCCCGAGGTGTCCGCGCTCCCGCCCCCGCTCCTGAGCGCGATCTGCAGGGCCAGCCACCCGACCAGCAGGTAGACCAGTCCCTCGCAGGCCACCCCCGCCCGGCCGACCCGTTTCAGGCCCGCCTCGTGGCGGTGGGCGAAGTCCTCCGCGCTCCGACCCAGCTGCTGACCCTGACGCTTGACCCCGCCCGCACCGGCCGCCATCGATCCCATGCGGGGCAGGGTCCTCCTGTCCGGGGATCGTCGCACGATGAGAGAGGATGGCGCTCGTGGCCGGTGCTCTTCCCGACGGTGATCCCGTCCCTCGCGACGGGTCCCTCCCGGCGTCCGTCCGGTCCGGTCTCGGCCCCGAGGGCCTGCGAGGGCGCTCGTTCGGGGTCTACCTGCACGTCCCGTTCTGCCGGGTGCGGTGCGGGTACTGCGACTTCAACACCTACACCGCCACCGAACTCGGGGGCGGTGGCTCGCAGGCCGCCTACGCGGGCACGGCGACGGCCGAGATCACCTTGGCGGGACGGGTCCTGGCCGCCCTCGGCCCGCTCCGTCCCGCCGAGACGGTGTTCCTGGGCGGGGGTACCCCGACCCTGCTGCCGCCCTCCGACCTCACCCGCCTGCTCGGTGGCATCGCCGAGACGTTCGGCCTCGCCCCCGGGGCCGAGGTGACCGTCGAGGCCAACCCCGACTCGGTGACCGCGGAGAGCCTCCTCGCGCTGCGTGAGGGAGGCGTGACCCGGGTGTCCTTCGGGATGCAGTCCGCCGTCCCGCACGTCCTCGCCGTCCTCGACCGGACCCACGATCCCGAACGGGTCCCGCTCGCGGTGTCCTGGGCCCGCGCCGCCGGTCTCGACGTCAGTCTCGACCTCATCTACGGGACCCCGGGGGAGAGCGTCGACGACCTGCGCCGCAGTCTCGACGCGGCCCTCGCCTGCGACCCCGACCACGTCTCGGCCTACGCGCTGATCATCGAGGAGGGGACCGGGCTGGCCCGCCGCATCCGGCGGGGGGAGGTCGAGCAACCGTCCGACGACGACGAGGCCGACAAGTACGAGGTGGTCGACGACGCGCTGAGCGTCGCCGGGTACTCCTGGTACGAGGTCAGCAACTGGGCTCGTACGCCCGCGCACGAGTGCCGCCACAACCTGGCCTACTGGCGGGGCGGGGACTGGTGGGGGGTCGGCCCGGGTGCGCACAGCCACGTGGCCGGGGTCCGCTGGTGGAACGTCAAGCACCCCACCGCCTACGCCGGACGTCTCGCGGAGGGGTCGAGCCCCGGCCACGCCCGCGAGATCCTCTCCGCCGACGACCGTCGGACCGAGGACGTGCTGCTCCGGTCGCGGCTCGCGGAAGGCTTCGACCCGGCCGACTGGGACGTCCGGGTCGCCGCCGCCCAGCTGCTGCTCGACGGACTCCTCGAACCGGCGGCCCGTCCCGGCCGGGTCCGGCTCACCCGACGCGGCCGGCTGCTGGCCGACACGGTGGTGCACCGCCTCCTCACCCCCGCGCCCTCGGACCCGGGAGCGCTGGTCGTCGGCGGGTGACGGCACGGGGGTAGCGTCCTCGGATGCGCCTCGGGCTGAACCTCGGATACCTGACCGGTCCCTCCCCGGCGGAGGCGGCGGCCGAGGCCCTCGCCCTGACGCGGGCCGCGGAGGAGAACGGGTTCGACTCGGTCTGGGTGGCCGAGGCCTACGGTACGGACACGGTCAGCGTGCTGGGGTGGCTGGCCGCCGGCACCACCCGCATCGGGCTCGGTTCGGCGGTCATGCAGATCCCCGCCCGCGCCCCGGCGATGACCGCGATGACGGCCGCGACCCTGGACGTCCTGTCCGGCGGGCGGTTCCGGCTGGGGCTCGGGGTCTCCGGCCCGCAGGTCTCCGAGGGCTGGTACGGCCAGCGGTTCGCCCGACCACTGGTCCGCACCCGGGAGTACGTCGACGTCGTCCGTCAGCTCCTCGCGCGGCAGCCGAGTTCCTACTCGGGGTCGGAGTTCACGCTGCCGTTGCCGGACGGTCCCGGGACCCCGCTGCGGCTCATGCAACCCGCTCCCCGCGACGACCTGCCCGTGTACCTCGCCGCCGTCGGCCCCCGCAACGTCGAGCTCGCCGGGGAGATCGCCGACGGTTGGCTGCCCGTCTTCCTCTGCCCCGACGACTGCTCGGCGTCCCTGGACCGGTTGCGGGCCGGGCAGTCCCGCCGCACCCGGAACGTCGAGTACGACATCTGCGCCACCGTCCCGGCCCTCGTCGTGGAGGGCCGCGGGGAGGAACGCACCGTCGCGGAACTGCCGTTGCGCCGTCACGTCGCGCTCTACGTGGGCGGGATGGGTTCGCGCGAGCAGAACTTCTACGCCGACCTCGGGCGACGACTGGGTTTCGCGTCGGCGGTCGACGAGGTGCAGGAGCACTTCCTCGCGGGTCGCCACCGCGAGGCGGCGCTCGCGGTGCCGAGGGAGTTCCTCGAGGCCACCTGCCTCGTCGGCTCGGTGGCCGGGATGCGGCGGCGCCTCGACGACTACGCGGCCGCGGGTGTCACGACCGTCTCGCTCGCCCCCGTTGCGGGAGACCCGGTCGCCCGCAACGACCTCCTCCGGGCGCTCGGGTAGCCGCGGGCGGGTTCAGGTGCGCGCCAGCGTCTCCACCACGTCCAGCAGCCGGTCGATGTCCTCCTGGCTGGTGTAGTAGTGGGGTGAGGCGCGGTTGATGACGGGGAGCGCTCGTCGACGGGCGTCCAGCAGGGTGCTGCCCGGCGCGCTGACCCCGATGACCACACCGGCACGCTCGGCTGCGCGCACGACCTCGTCGGCCGGGCGGTCGTCGAGACGGAAGGACACGAGGGCGCACGGGCGCTCTCCCAGGTCCAGCACCTGCACACCGTCGATGCCGCGCAGTCCGCGGCGCACCCGGTCCGCAGCCCCCCACGCGCTGGCCTGGATGCGCTCCAGACCCAGGTCCAGGGCGTACCCGACGGCCGCACCCAGCCCGGCCCGCAGCGCGTAGGCGTTCTCCCAGGTCTCGAACCGCCGGGCATCGGGGCGCAGGGTGTAGTCGTCCAGGCTCGTCCACGGCGCGGAGAAGTGGTCGATCATGGCTGGTTCCGTGCGCTGCAGCAGGTCCCGACGCATGTAGAGCAGACCCGTGCCCCGGGGCCCGCGCAGGAACTTGCGGCCGGTCCCGGTCAGGATGTCGCAGCCCAGCTCGCGGACGTCGACGGGCATCTGCCCCACCGCCTGGCACGCGTCCAGCAGGTAGAGCACGCCGTGGCGGGCCGCGACCCGCCCGATCTGCGCGGCCGGGTTGACCAACCCACCGTTGGTGGGTACCCAGGTCACCGAGATGAGTTTGACCCGGTCGTCGATCATCGCCTCCAGCGCGGCGACGTCCAGCCGGCCGGCGGCGTCGCTGGGGACGACGTCGATCTCGATGCCCGACCGTCGGCGCAGCTGAAGGTAGGCGACGTAGTTGGCGGCGTACTCCGCCTCCCCGGTCAGCACCCGGTCGCCGCGGCGCAGGGGCAGGGAGTAGAACGCCAGCTGCCAGGCCACCGTGGCGTTCTCGGTGAGGGCGATCTCGTCGGGGTCGGCGCCCAGGAGCCGGGCGATCCCGCCGTACACCCCGTCCAGCTGCTCGGCGGCGTGCGCAGCGGCCGCGTACCCGCCCAGCCGCAATTCCAGGTCCCAGTGGGCTCGCACCGCCTGGTCGACCACGGCCGGCATCAGCGCCGCGCCCGCGTTCATGAAGTACGCCGAGTGCGCAGCGCCCGGGGTGGCGGCGCGCAGCTCGGCGACCTCCTCCTCGCTGAACGGGGTCCCGCCGGCCGCCGTGACCGGACCGGTGGGGCTGGACGTCACCTCGGGCACGTCGCAACCCTGCATGCCCGCATCATGTCGTCACCGGCAGCGCGGGCGGCGGGGGGCGGCGAGGGACGCAGACCACCGGCTCAGCGGACGAAGCGGATGGTGAGCGGGTAGCGGTAGGGCTGGCCCTGGCCGGCCGCGACCGCGGCGATGATCGAGAACACGACGGCCGCGATCCCCACGGCGGCGGGGAGGAAGAACGTCACGACCCCGAACCCCAGCGTGATGACCGTGAGCAGCGTGGCCACCATGAACGCGCCGATGAGGTAGAGCGTCACCGAGATCGTGAAGTTCAGGGCCTCGGCAGACTGCTGGCGCACGAAGGGCCCGCGGTCCTTGAAGACCAGGTAGACGATGAGCGCGCCGAGGGGCAACAACCCGAACCAGCTCGTCGCGATCCACGAGAGGTGGCCGAGCACCGACCAGGTGCGTTGGTCGGCGGGGCTGAGCAGTCGCGGCCCGTACCCGCCACCCACGGGGGCGGCGCCGGAGTTCGGGTACGGCGGGTACCCGCCGGGCGTGGGCCCCGGTGCGCCGGGGGTGCCCTGCGGGCGCGGCCCGTCCTGCGGGTGGGATCCGCCCTGCGGGTGCTTGGCGAAGTCCGGGGGTTGGTGGGACTCGCTCACGATGCTCTCCTCGGTGTTCTCGCTGTGATTCCGGTCTCGGCGGTACCCGACCATCATCGCGGCGGGAGGCGCTGCGGCCCAGTCGGAGAGGACCTCGAGCACCGTTCCGCGCCCGGATCGGCGACGAAGGGGGGACCCGGCGGGCCGCCCGCTCAGCCGTCCGAGGCGTCCCCGGTCACGAAGTCGACGAGCTCCTCGACCCGACCGAGCAGCTGGGGTTCGAGGTCCGCGTAGCTGCGCACGGTCGCCAGGATCCGTTTCCACCCCTGGGCCACGTCGGCCTGCTCGGCGTGCGGCCAGCCGAGCTCGGCCAGGATCCCGTGCTTCCAGCTCTGCCCGCGCGGGACGGTCGGCCACCGCTGCCAGCCCAGCCGCTGGGGACGGACGGCCTGCCACACGTCGACGAAGGGGTGCCCGACCACGAGGACGTGGGGGTTGCGCTGCACGGCCGCGACGATCCGCCACTCCTTGCTGCCGGGGACCAGGTGGTCGACCAGGACGCCGATCCGCCGACCCGGGCGGGGGTCGAGGGCGCGGATCGCCGCGTCGAGGTCGTCGACCCCGTCGAGCATCTCCACGACGACACCCTCGATGCGCAGGTCCTCGCCCCACACCTTCTCGACCAGCTCGGCGTCGTGGCGACCCTCGACGAGGATGCGTGAGGCCCGCGCGGTGCGGGCGCCGATTCCCGCGACCGCGACCGACCCGCTGGCCGTCCGGGTCGGGGCCTGCGGGGCGGCGGCCCGCGGGGCGACCAGCCGGACGGGCTCGCCCTCGACCCAGAAACCCGGACCGAGGGGGAAGGAACGGCTCCGGCCGCGCTCGTCGGTGAGGGCGACGACGTGGGATCCGCCGCTCTTCTCGACCCGGCTCACCCGACCGACCCACCCGGTCTCGACGTCCTGCACGAGCAGACCGCGTTCGGCGGTCTGGTCGCGGTGCCGCGGGCGGGCGGCGGTGTGCCGCGCGTGGGGGTCGCTCGCCAGGACGTCACGGCCGTAGCGGTCCTCGAAGGGGGTCGGGCTCACGCCGAGGCACGTTAACCGCGCCGGGGCCGGGATCGTCCGCCGCCGCGCCGCACGCCGGTAGACTGGCACTCGCGGCGGCGAGTGCCAGGTGCGAGAGTGGGACGGAGCCGACGCGGACGGCACGGCGCCCGCACCGGGCGATGCGGACGAGGGAACGCAGGCGGGGAGGACCGATGAGCTACGACGACCGCCGACTCGCGGTCCTGCGCGCGATCGTCGAGGACTACGTCGCCACCCACGAGCCCGTGGGTTCCAAGGCGCTCGTCGAGCGCCACCAGCTCGGGGTGTCCCCGGCCACCATCCGCAACGACATGGCCGTGCTGGAGGACGAGGGCTACATCACCCAGCCGCACACCTCGGCCGGCCGCATCCCGACCGACAAGGGCTACCGGCTCTTCGTGGACCGCCTCGCCGCGGTCAAACCCATGACGGCGGCCGAGAAGCGGGCCATCCAGACGTTCCTCGACGGGGCCGTCGACGTCGACGACGTGGTCGACCGCACGGTCCGGCTGCTGGCCCAGATCACGCGTCAGGCGGCCGTCGTGCAGTACCCGTCGCTGTCCCGCGCCGCCGTGCGCCACGTCGAGCTGGTGCCGGTCGGGGGGCGCAGCGCGCTGCTCGTCCTCATCACCGACACCGGTCGGGTCGAGCAGCGGGTGGTGGAGATCCGTTCCGCCCCCGACGAGACGGCGCTCGTCGCCTCGTTGACGGCCCTGCGCCTGCGGCTCAACTCCGCGAGCGTCGGCAGGCGGTTGCAGGTGGCCCGCGACGGGCTGACCGCGCTGGTCCAGCAGGCCGAACCGGAGGAGCAGGCGATGACCGCCGAGGTCGTCGTCGCCCTCGGGGACTGCCTCTCGGCCGCCCTGGAGGAACGGGTGGTCATCGCGGGCACGGCCAACCTGGTCCGGTCCGGGGCGGACCTGGCCTCCTCGCTGGGCAGCGTGCTGGAGGCGCTGGAGGAGCACGTCGTCCTGCTCCGGCTGGTCCAGGAGATGACGAGCGAGGAGGGGACGACCTTCCCCCGTCCCGACCCCCGTCCGGAGCTGGGCACCATCTCGGTGCGCATCGGGGCGGAGAACCTGCACCTCGGGTTGCCGGAGACCTCGGTGGTGACCAGCGGCTACGGCGAGAACGAGGCCGTCGCGCGCCTGGGCATCCTCGGGCCGACCCGCATGGACTACCCCACGACCATCGCCGCGGTCCGGGCGGTGTCCCGCTACGTGTCCCGCATCCTGGCGACCTGACCGACCGACACCCACCGACCCGAGCGTCTGACCCTGCCGCGCAGCACCCCGCCGCGCGGTCACGGAACCGAAGAGGAGACCGAAAAACCTCGTGAGCGACTTCTACGACGTCCTGGGCGTCAGCAGGGATGCCTCGCCGGAGGAGATCAAGCGCGCCTACCGCAAGCTGGCCCGCAAGCTCCACCCCGACGTCACCTCCGACCCCGACGCCGGGGACCGGTTCAAGGAGGTCTCGCAGGCCTACGAGACCCTCTCCAACCCCGAGAAGCGGGCCCAGTACGACCGCGGTGGCGGCCAGGCCGGAGCGGCCGGCTTCGGTCAGGGCTTCGGCTTCAGCGACATCATGGACGCGTTCTTCGGCGGCGGCGGGGCCGGTGGCGGCCGGGGCGGCGGCCCGGCCAGCCGGACCCAGCGGGGGCAGGACGCGCTGCTGCGGGTGGACATCGACCTGTCCGAGGCCGTCTTCGGCGGGGAGCGGACCGTCCAGGTGGAGACCGCGGTCGTCTGCCCGACCTGCCAGGGGTCCTGCTGCCGCCCCGGCACCCAGCCCGAGACCTGCGACATCTGCCACGGTGCGGGCTCGGTCCAGCGCGTCGTGCGGTCCCTGCTCGGCCAGGTGATGACGGCCCAGCCGTGCCCCACCTGCCGTGGTTTCGGCACCGTGCTGCCCGCGCCCTGCCTGGAGTGCAGCGGCGAGGGGCGCATCCGGGCCCGGCGTCCGCTGAACGTGCGCATCCCGGCCGGGGTCGACACGGGCACCCGCATCCAGCTGGCCTCGCAGGGTGAGGTCGGGACCGCGGGCGGTCCGCCCGGGGACCTCTACATCGAGATCCGGGAGCGGCAGCACCCGATCTTCACCCGGGTCGGCGACGACCTGCACTGCACGCTCGAGGTGCCGATGACGGCGGCGGCGCTCGGGGCCTCGATGCCCCTGGAGACCCTGGACGGCGTCGACGAGATCGACGTGCGGGGTGGCGCGCAGCCGGGGGAGACCATCGTGCTGCGCGACCGGGGGGTGCAGCACCTGCGCAGCGCCGGCCGCGGGGACCTCGTGGTCACCCTCGACGTCAGGGTGCCGCGCGACCTCGACGACGAGCAGGTCGAGCTGCTGCGGCGGCTCGCCGAGATCCGCGGCGAGGTCCGCCCGGACGCCAAGCTGTCGCCCGCCCACCAGGGCATGTTCGCCAAGCTGCGCGACCGGCTCAGCGGGCGCTGAGCCGGCGCGGACCGCGGTGCGGGCGCAGGACGGGGCCGGGTACCGATCCGGCCTCGTCCCCCCGCGGTCGGCGCGGCGTTGCTAGCGTGCGGCGGCATGAGCGGCAGCGGAAGCGGTAGAGCCCCCGACGACCTGTTCCTGAAGATCGTCGCCGGGGAGATCCCGGCCGACATCGTGCACGCTGACGACGAGGTCGTGGCGTTCCGCGACGTCTCCCCCCAGGCCCCGGTCCACGTCCTGGTGATCCCGCGGGTGCGCTACGAGTCCGTCGCCGAGCTGGCGGCCGCCGCCCCGCAGACGCTGGCCCGCCTCGTCGCGGTGGCCCAGCAGATCGCCGACGCCGAGTGCGGCGGGGAGTACCGTCTCGTCTTCAACACCGGCGCCGGCGTGGGGCAGTCGGTCTTCCACGTCCACGGGCACGTGCTGGGCGGCCGCGGTTTCACCTGGCCCCCCGGCTGACGATCGGATTGGATGGTTCCCCATGTGCGGTGTCTGCGGAGAGATCACGTTCGACGGTCGCGCGGCTGACGTCGCTGCGGTCCAACGGATGTCGGAGGTCCTGGCGCCGCGGGGGCCCGACTCGGAGGGGTTGTGGGCCCAGGGGCGGATCGCCTTCGGGCACCGTCGTCTGTCCATCATCGACCTCTCGGCCTGCGGTGCGCAGCCGATGGTGGACCCCGAACTCGGCCTGACCGCGGTCTTCAACGGCTGCATCTACAACTACCGCGAACTCCTCGAGGAACTGCGCGGCCACGGGTACCGCTTCGTCTCGCACTCCGACACCGAGGTGATCCTCAAGGCCTACCACCGGTGGGGCACCGACTTCGTGGACCACCTGGTCGGCATGTTCGCCGTCGTGCTGACCGAGCGCGACACCGGCCGCGTCGTGATGGCCCGGGACCGCCTCGGCATCAAACCCCTCTACCTGGCCGAGACCTCCGGTCGGCTGCGCTTCGCCTCCAGCCTGCCCGCGCTGCTGGCCGCGGGGGACGTGGACACGACCATCGACCCCGAGGCGTTGCACCATTACCTCACCTGGCACGCGGTGGTGCCCGCGCCGCTGACGATCCTGCGCGGGGTGCGGAAACTTCCGCCAGCCACCGTCCGCGTCGTCGAGGCGGACGGGCGGTCCCGGGAGCACCGGTACTGGGCGCCGGACCACGTGCGCGACGCGGAGTTCTCCCGCTTCACGGCCGAGGACTGGGAGGACGCGGTCCTCGAGGCGTTGCGCGTCGCGGTCCGCCGGCGGACCGTGGCCGACGTCCCGGTCGGGGTGCTGCTCTCCGGCGGTCTGGACTCCAGCCTCATCACCGGTCTGCTGGCCGAGGCGGGCCAGAGCGACCTCGCGACGTACTCGATCGGTTTCGAGTCGGTGGGTGGCCGCGAGGGCGACGAGTTCGCCTACTCCGACGTGATCGCCGAGCGCTACGGCACGAACCACCACCGGATCCGGGTCACCGGCGACGAACTGGTCGGTGCCCTCGGGCACGCGGTCTCGGCGATGAGCGAACCCATGGTCTCCCACGACGTGGTCGCCTTCGACCTGCTGTCCCAGCAGGTCTCGCAGACCATCAAGGTCGTGCAGTCGGGTCAGGGCGCCGACGAGGTGTTCGCCGGGTACCACTGGTACCCGCCCCTGGCCGGGCTCGCCCCGGCGGACGGGGTGGACGCCTACGCCCGCGCGTTCTTCGACCGCGACCACCGGCAGATGGCCGAGGTCCTGGACCCGCGCTGGCTGGCCCCGACCGACGTCTCCCGCGAGTTCGTCCGGGCCCACTTCACCCGGCCCGGGGCCGAGACCGCGGTCGACGCGGCGCTGCGGCTGGACACCGAGGTCATGCTCGTCGACGACCCGGTCAAGCGGGTCGACAACACGACGATGGCCTGGGGGCTCGAGGCCCGGGTCCCTTTCCTCGACCACGACCTCGTCGAGCTGGCCGCGAAGATCCCGCCCGAGCTGAAACTGGCCGAGGAGGGCAAGGGCGTCCTCAAGCGGGTGGGGCGCAAACTCATCCCCCGCGAGGTCATCGATCGGCCCAAGGGGTACTTCCCCGTCCCGGCCATCACGCACCTGGAGGGCAAGGTGCTCGGCCTGGTCCGGGACGCCCTGTCCAGCGAGGCCGCGCAGCGCCGGGGTCTGTTCCGCCCGGAGTACGTCCGGCACCTGCTGCAGGACCCGAACGGGGAGCTGACCCCGTTGCGCGGCAACAAGTTGTGGCAGCTCGGGCTGCTGGAGCTGTGGTTGCAGCAGCACGGCATCGACTGACCGCCGACATCGTCGACAGCGCCACGGGGGAGCGGGTTCGGATGGGCAGCAACGCATGAGCGGGACGAAGGCACGACGTCGGACGGCGGTGGCCGGGCTCCGGCAACGCGGCTACGACGGTCCGATCTCCAGCCGCAACTGGCAGGAGGCGCCCTCCCACATCACCGCGGGCATGGGCAGCGACGTGGTGCTGGACCTGGGGTGGGGGCGGCTCGTGTTCGGGCACACCTTCAACGACCAGACCGCGGTCGTGGCCGCGTTGCGGGCCGAGGGTTCGGGACGGCGCGACATCGCCATGTACGTGCGCGACCCGCAGGTGCTGGTCGGGCTGGCCCCGCACGAGCTGTTCGTGGACCCGAGCTACACGTTCCGGTTGTCCCTGCAGCGCTACCGTCCGCCCCGTGACCGCAACCACGAGGTGTTCGTCCGCATGGTGCGGGAACGCTCGGAGCTGGACGAGGTGAACCGGATCTACGCATCGTGCGGGATGGTGACCGCCGACCCGGACGTGATGTGGGACAACCACCGCACCCGCACCTTCACCTACCTGGTGGCCGAGGACACCCGTACACGACGGATCGTCGGCACCGTCACCGGGGTCGACCACGTCCTCGCGTTCGCCGACCCCGACCAGGGGACGAGTCTGTGGTGCCTCGCCGCCGACCCGCAGTCGGCGCCGCGCGGGACCGGGGAGGCGCTCATCCGGGTCCTCGTCGAGCGCTACATCGCCCGCGGGCGGGCGTTGCTCGACCTCTCGGTCCTGCACGACAACGAGGGAGCCATCGCCCTCTACCGCCGCCTGGGTTTCCGGCCGGCGCCCCCGGTGGTGGTCAAGCGCAAGAACCCGATCAACCAACCGTTGTTCTCCCCCAAACCGGAGGAGATGGTCGAGCTCAACGCCTACGCGCGCATCATCGCCGACGAGGCGTTGCGGCGCGGGGTGCGGGTCGAGGTCACCGACGCCCCCTCGGGGGAGATGAGGCTGACCTTCGGCGGTCGTTCGCTGCTGACCCGCGAGTCGTTGTCGGAGCTGACGAGTGCGGTCGCCATGTCGCGCTGCGACGACAAGCGGGTCACCCGCCGCCTGCTGGAACGCACCGGCGTCCGGGTGCCCCGGGGGATCGACCTGGGCAGCGACCCGAGCGCCGACACGGCGGGACTGGCCGCGGCCGAGGAGCTCATCCGCGAGACCGGCCCCGTCGTGGTGAAACCCGCCCGGGGTGAGCAGGGCAAGGGCATCACCGTCGGCGTCGCCGACGGCGCCGAACTGCGGAGGGCGGTCGCCGAGGCCGCCGCCCACTGCCCCGACGTGCTGGTCGAGGAACTCGTGGCCGGGCAGGACCTCCGCATCGTCGTGATCGACCACGAGGTCGTCGCCGCGGCCGTGCGCCGTCCCGCCGCGGTGATCGGTACCGGCAGCGACGACGTCCGCACGCTGGTCCAGAAGCAGAGCCGACGACGCATGGCCGCGACCCACGGCGAGTCGAGCATCCCGCTGGACGCCACGACCGAGGCCGTCGTGCGCGCCGCCGGGTACGCGATGGAGGACGTGCTCCCGCGCGGGGAACGCCTGGAGGTCCGTCGGACGGCCAACCTGCACACCGGCGGGACGATCGACGACGTCACCGACGAGCTGCACCCGGACCTGCGGGCGGCCGCGGTGGCCGCGAGCCGCGCGATCGGGATCCCGGTGACCGGACTGGACTTCCTGGTGCCCGACGTCAGCGGCCCCGACCACGTGGTGATCGAGGCCAACGAACGCCCCGGGCTGGCCAACCACCAGCCACGGCCCACCGCGGAACGCTTCCTGGACCTGCTCTTCCCGGAGACCCGGGCGATGAGCTGAGCCGGGTGGGCCGGATCAGCGGCCCTGCAGGTACATGTCGGCCCAAGCGCTGATGATGCGCGCGGCCCGGCGGGCCTGACCGGCGGCGACCAGCAGGTGGTCCGACCCCTCCAACGAGACGAAGTTCCGCGGGTGGTTCGCCGCCTTGAAGATGGCGCTGGCGTTGTCGATGCTCACGGTGTCGTCGGTAGGGGAGTGCATCACCAGCAGGGGCACCTGCAGCCGGTGGATCTGCCCCTTGATGTCGGCCCGGCGGACGTCCTCGACGAAGTCGCGCTTGAGCGTCAGGGAGCGCCCGCCGACCAGCCATTCGGCCCGTCCCTCGGCCAGCACCCGGTCCACCAGTGCGTCGTAGTTGTGCTCGACGTGACTCGGTTCGGAGGGGGCCGCGACGGTCGCCACGGCCTTCAACCCCTGCACCTGGTTCGCCGCCGCGAGCACGGCGGCCCCGCCGAAGGAGTGCCCCACCAGCAGGTCCGGGGCGAGCCCCAGCTCGGCCATGAACTCCGTGGCCTTGACCGTGTCGGACACCTTGTGGGTGAACGACCCGTCGCCCCAGTCGCCCTCGGAGTCGCCCAGCCCGAGGTTGTCGAAACGGAGCATCCCGATGCCCTCGGCGGCCAGGCCCTTGCAGATGCGGGCGGCGGCCGGGGAGTCCTTGCCGAGGGTGAACCCGTGGGCGAAGACCCCCCAGCCGCGCACCTCACCCTCGGGGCGGTCGAGGATGCCGGCCAGTTTCTGGCCGGTGGTGCTGGAGAAGAAGACGCGTTCGGCCACCCCAGGATCCTAGGGGTGGCCGAACGCGTCGGAGGTCGGGTGCGGGTGGGTCAGCTCGCGCGCAGGGCGGGGTAGTCGGTGTACCCCTCGGCGCCCCCGCCGTAGAACGTGGAGGCGTCGGGTTCGTTCTCGGGCAGGTCGTTCGCCCACCGGTGGGCCAGGTCCGGGTTCGCGATCACCGGACGACCGACCACGACGGCGTCGGCGAGTCCCGCGCGGACCAGGGACTGCGCGTCCTCTCGACGCGTGACGCTGCCGAAACCGCTGTTCAGCAGGAAGGGTCCGCCGAAACGCGTCCGGAGGTCGCCGACGAGCTCCGCCGTCGGGTCGGCGTGCAGGACGCTGAGGTAGGCCAGCCCGAGCGGGGCGATCGCCTCGACCAGGGCGCGGTAGGTCTCGGCGGTCTCCTGCGCGTCGGTCTCCAGGCAGTCCTGGATGTTGTGGGCCGGGGAGATGCGCAACCCGACCCGGCCCGCCCCGAGCTCGGCCACGACCGCGCGCACGACCTCGGCCACGTACCCGGCCCGGGCCTGCGGCGAGCCGCCGAACTCGTCCGTGCGGCGGTTGGCCGCCGGGCTCAGGAACTCGTGCAGGAGGTATCCGTTGGCCCCGTGGATCTCCACGCCGTCCAGACCCGCGTCGACCGCGCGCCGGGAGGCGGTCACGAACTCCTGCACGACCGTCCGGGCCTCCTCGGTGCTCAGCGCGTGCGGCACCGGGTAGGGCAGCTTGCCCTCGGGGGTGTGCACCTCGCCCTCGATGGCGACTGCGCTCGGGGCGACGATCCGCTCGGTCCCGGTGATGACCGGGTGCGAGACCCGGCCCCCGTGCATGACCTGCATGAAGAGGCGGCCGCCGGCCCCGTGGACGGCCTCGGCGACGCGCCCCCAGGCCGCCGTCTGCTCGTCGGTGACGATGCCCGGCTGACCGGCGTAGGCGCGACCTTCGTGGCTCGGGTAGGTGCCCTCGGTGACGATGAGCCCGAGGCCGGCGCGCTGCCGGTAGTACTCGGCCACCAGGTCGCCCGGAACCCCGTCGGCGCCGGAGCGCAGACGGGTCAGGGGAGCCATGACCAGGCGGTTGGGGAGGTCGAGGTCACCCACCCGGACGTGGTCGAAGAGGGACGGGGCGGGGGAGGTATTTGCAGCTTCCACGACCGTCGCAACCGCCGGCTCCGTCGTCCTGTTCCCCCCGCGGCGACCTTTTTCCCGGGGCGGCGCGCCCCGGGTGCGCGGCACCGGGGGCCGGTGGCAATCATGGGCGCATGAGCGAGCGCACCACCCATCCCCAGCACCGCAGCACCCGCACCCCGGGGGCTGCCGGTCCGGGCACCCCGCTCGACCTGGACATCGACGTCGACTTCCTGCGGACCACCCTGATGGACCTGCTGCGCATCCCGAGCCCGTCGGGTCGGACGGACGCCGTCATGCAGCACGTCGGGGACCGGTTGAACGAGCTGGGGTACTCCTTCGACATCACCCGGCGCGGGATCCTCCGCGCCACGCTGCCCGGGCGCACCGCGGGCGTGCGTCGCGCCGTCATCGTCCACGCGGACACGATCGGGCTGATGGTCAAGCAGGTGAAGGCCAACGGACGCCTCGAGGTCGTCCCCGTCGGCAGCCACAGCGCCCGGTTCTCCGAGGGCGCCCACGTCGTGGTGTTCACCGACGACTTCGACCGGGTCTACACCGGTACCGTCCTGCCGCTGAAGAGCAGCGGGCACACCTTCGGCGACGAGATCGACACCCAGGGGGTCGGGTGGGAAATCGTCGAGGTCAGGATCGACGAACCCGTCACGTCCGCCGCCGACGTCCGGGCGCTGGGGATCGAGGTGGGCGACTTCGTGGCGCTGGACGCCGCCCCGCAGATCACCCGCGGCGGGTACGTGAAGTCCCGCCACCTCGACGACAAGGCCGGGCTGGCCGCGTGCCTGGCCGCGCTGAAGGCGCTGGCCGAGTCCGAGGAGGCCGTCCTGCAGGTGGGGGCCCAGTTCCTCGTCACCATCGGTGAGGAGGTGGGATTCGGTGCGACGCACGGGCTCTCGCCGGACCTGGCCGAACTCGTCGCGGTCGACAACGCGGTCGTGGCCGAGGGGCAGAACTCCCAGGAGGACATGGTCAGCGTCGGGATGCTGGACATGACCGGACCCTTCGACTACCACCTGTCCCGTCGCCTGCACGCCCTGGCCCGCGACCACGACATCCCCGCCGTGCGCGACGTGTACCGGCACTACCGCTCCGACGCCGCCCCGGCGCTGGAGGCCGGGATCGAGGCCCGGGCGGCCCTGCTCGGTTTCGGGTTGGAGTCCAGCCACGGCCACGAACGCACCCACCTCGACGGGCTCGTCGCCCTGGCCCGGCTGCTGGTGGTCTACCTGCAGAGCGGACTCACCTTCGACGACTGGGACCGGGCCGACGCCGGCACCCTGGAGGACTTCCCGAGCGACAGCGTGCAGCCCGCCCCGCCGGAACCGCTGGACCGCACGGTCGTCGCCGACCGGGCCGACGGGCAGGACGGGGAACCGTTGTCCGTGGACGCGGAGGCGGCCGGGCGCCCGGCTCCCGCGACCTGAGCGGGCGCCGGTCGGGTGAGGGGGGGCGGGCTCAGGCCTCGATCCAGCTCCGCAGGTCCCGGGTGGTGGCCGGGTCCCGGAAGAGACGGTGGGCGTCGATCGACGTCACCTCCACCGCCCCGCGCACCGAGGAGAGGAACCACACGCCGTCGGCGCGCCCGAGCTCGCCCACGTCGGTGCGGCGCACCGCGGTGCGCCGCCCCGCCGCCCGGGCCCCGTCGAAGGCGGCCTGCAGGGTCGTCCCGGCCAGGATCCCGCCCCTGTCGGTGGGGGTGGTGAGGAGCTCGCCGTCCGCGCTCCACACCAGGGTGGAGGTGGGGCCCTCGAGGACCTCGCCGTCACCGGTGCGGAAGAGCACGTCGTCGGCGCCCCGGCGGGCCGCCTCGCGCAGGGCGGCCATGTTGAGCACGTAGGACAACGTCTTGGTCCCCCCGAGCAACCAGGGCGCGGAGGTGTAGGCGTCGGGGACGACCCCCCGGTCGAGGGTGACGACGGAGATCCCGTCCTCGCGGGCGCGCCGCGTGACCTCGGGCACCTCCCGCAGGGTCACGACCCCGGTGGGCCCGCCGGTGGGGGTCCCGCGGGTCAGCAGCATCCGCAGCGTGGCCTCCTGGCCCTCCCCGACCTCGGCGAGGAGCGGCTGCACGAGGGCGAGCCACAGTCCCGGGTCCGGCACGGGCAGGTCCAGCGCCGCGGCGGAGCGGGCGAAGCGGGCCAGGTGGGCCTCGAGCTGGAGCAGTCGCGGGCCGCGCGGACCACCGAGGACGCGCAGCGTCTCGAAGCACCCGTCCCCCCGGCCCAGGCCCGCGTCGTCGGCGGTCACCACCGGGAAGTCCCAGGGCACCTCGCCGCGACCCAGCACCGCCGTGCGGGGGCGCACGGGCAGCGGCGCGGGGGCAGGCGTCCCGGCGGCGGTCGGCGCGACCGTCCGGTCCGCGGCGGTGGTGGGGGTGGCGGAGGTGTCGAGCATCGGAGCATCCTGCCCGACACCCCCACCTGATCCCCAAACCCGCTCCGGGCGGTGGGCGGGCGGGAACGCTGATGCCGGGGCGGGGAGCGCTGGGTACCCTGGAGCGTCCGACGACCACTCCCACGGAGGCGACAGGCCCGACCGGGCGCCCATGGCCAGCACCGACTCTTCCCAGTCCCGGCGCGAGGGATCGCGCACCGACCTCGCCCAGGCGCTCGACGCGATGGCCCCGGGGGCCGGAGCCGAGGGGCCGCCGACCGAGGGGTCCGGCGTCGTCCGGCACACCGTCGTGGTGGCGCCCGAGGTGCCGATGGTCTCCCTGCTCGGTCCGCGCGACGAACTGCTGCGGGTCCTCGAACGCGCCTTCCCGAGGGCCGACGTCCACGTCCGCGGCAACGAGATCACCCTCGCCGGCGCGCCCGGCGAGGTCGCCCTCGTCGAGAAGCTGCTCGACCAGATGACGGCCGTGCTGCGCTCCGGCCAGCCGCTGTCGCCCGACGCGGTGGAGCGCTCGGTGACGATGCTGCGCGCCGCGGCGGCCGGCACGGGCAACGACCGCCCGGCCGACGTGCTGACGCTGAACATCCTGTCCAGCCGGGGGCGGACCATCCGGCCCAAGACGGTGAACCAGAAGCACTACGTCGACGCCATCGACGAGAACACCATCGTGTTCGGCATCGGCCCGGCCGGGACGGGCAAGACCTACCTGGCCATGGCCAAGGCCGTGCAGGCGTTGCAGTCCAAGCGGGTCAACCGCATCGTGCTGACCCGACCCGCGGTCGAGGCCGGGGAGCGGTTGGGTTTCCTGCCCGGGACGCTCACCGACAAGATCGACCCCTACCTGCGGCCCCTCTACGACGCGCTGCACGACATGCTCGACCCGGACTCGATCCCGCGGCTGATGGCGGCCGGGACCATCGAGGTCGCCCCGCTGGCCTACATGCGCGGTCGGACGCTGAACGACGCCTTCATCATCCTCGACGAGGCCCAGAACACCTCGGCCGAGCAGATGAAGATGTTCCTGACCCGGCTCGGTTTCAACTCCCGCATGGTGGTCACCGGCGACGTCACCCAGGTCGACCTGCCGGGCGGCACCACGTCGGGGTTGAAGGTCGTGCAGGAGATCCTGGCCGACGTCGACGACGTCCACTTCGCCCGGCTGAGCTCCTCCGACGTCGTCCGGCACCGCCTGGTGTCCGACATCGTCGAGGCCTACGGCCGCTGGGAGGAGTCGCGCGAGGCCCCCGGGGCGCCGCGCGCCGCCAACCGGCAGCAGCGTCGGGCCGCGGGCCCGACCGCCGGTCGCGGCGGGGTCCGATGAGCATCGAGGTCGTCGACGAGTCCTCCTTCGCCGAGGGGCGCGGGGTCGACACCGTCGAGGTCTCCGACCTGGCCCGCTTCGTCCTGGAGCAGATGCGGGTCCATCCGCTGGCCGAGCTGTCGGTGCTGCTGATCGACGACGACGCGATGGCCCGCCTCCACGTGCAGTGGATGGACGAGGAGGGCCCGACCGACGTCATGTCCTTCCCGATGGACCAGCTCCGACCCGGACGGGAGGGGTCCACCTCCGAGCCCGGGCTGCTGGGCGACGTCGTGGTCTGCCCGCAGGTCGCGGCCGCGCAGGCCTCGGCGTCGGGGCACTCCACGGCCGACGAGGTCCTGCTGCTGGTCACCCACGGGATCCTGCACCTGCTCGGCTACGACCACGCCGAGCCGGAGGAGGAGCGCGAGATGTTCCAGCTGCAGCGCACGCTGGTCCTCGGCTACCTCAGCCTCATCGGTCGACCCGGGGACCCGACCCCGACCGTGGGCCACCGCGCCCTCCCGCCCGGGCGCGACTGATGGGCGGTCCGGCCGTCCTTCTCCTGCTGCTGGCGTTCGCGCTGGTCGTCGCCGCCGGGCTGCTGGCGGCGGCCGAGTCCGCGATCGGGGGGACCTCGAGGCGTCGGGCTCGCGACCTCGTCCTCGAGGGCCGGCGCGGGGCGGTCGCCCTGCAGCAGGTCCTCGAGACGGCGGCCCCGGTCCTCACCGTCTGCACCCTGCTGCGCGTCGTGGCCCAGACCACGGCCGCGGTCTGCGTGACCGTCGTCGTCACCGGGGCCGTCGAACCGTGGTGGGCGGTCCTGCTGCTGGCCGGTCTCGGCATGTCCGCGCTGGACTTCGTCCTGGTCGGGGTGGGGCCCCGCACGATCGGTCGGCTGCACGCCGAGACCGTGGGCCGGCTGGCCGCCCCCGTCCTGGGCCCGGTGTCGCGCGTCCTCGGTCCGCTGGCCCAGCTGCTGGTCCGGCTCGGCAACGCGGTGACCCCCGGACGCGGCCTGCGCCACGGCCCGTTCGGCACCGAGGCCGAGCTGCGCGAGATGGTCGAACTGGCCGGGGAGACGGCGGTCATCGAGGCCGACGAGCACCAGATGATCCACTCGGTGTTCGAGCTCGGCGAGACCCTGGTGCGCGAGGTGATGGTCCCGCGCCCCGACGTCGTGACCCTGCGGGCGGGAACCACGCTGCACGAGGCCCAGGGTCTGTTCCTGCGCAGCGGATTCTCCCGCACGCCGGTGATCGGGCGCGACGCCGACGACGTCCTCGGCATCGCCTACCTCAAGGACGTGGCCCGCAGGTTCCACGCCGACCCGACGGCCGCCGTCGACGAACCCGTCGAGAGCATCGTCCGGACCCCGCTGTTCGTTCCCGACTCCTTGCCCGTCGACGACCTCATGCGGCAGATGCAGCGGGAGAACACCCACATCGCGATCGTCGTGGACGAGTACGGGGGGACGGCCGGGCTGGTCACCATCGAGGACGCGCTGGAGGAGATCGTCGGCGACATCGCCGACGAGCACGACCGCGCCGAGGCCGAGGTGGAGGCGTTGGGCGACGGCGGGTTCCGCGTCTCGGCCCGCCTGAACATCGAGGAACTGGGCGATCTGTTCGACCTGGAGATCACCGACGACGAGGTCGACACCGTCGGGGGGTTGTTGGCCAAGACCCTCGGGCAGGTGCTGGTCCCCGGTGCCGCCGCCAGCGCCGAGGGCCTGCGGTTCCAGGCCGACCGTCGCGGGGGCCGACGCAACCAGGTCCGGACCATCCTCGTGCACCGCGAGGACCCGCCGGCCCCGGACGACCACGACGACGAGGAGCCTGCGCCGGAGCACCGCCGCCGGGACCGTCGCTCGCGCAAGGAGGAACGTGCCGATGCTTGAACCGAGCCCGCACCGCTCCGGTTTCGCCTGCTTGGTGGGTCGGCCGAACGCGGGGAAGTCGACCCTGACGAATGCGTTGGTGGGTCAGAAGGTCGCGATCACGTCCTCACGGCCGCAGACGACGCGGCACACCATCCGCGGGATCCTGCACCGCCCCGACGCGCAGCTCGTCCTCGTCGACACCCCGGGCCTGCACCGTCCCCGCACCCTGCTCGGGCAGCGTCTCAACGACCTGGTCCACGAGACCCTGGCCGAGGTCGACGTCGTCGCGCTGTGCATCCCGGCCGACGAGAAGGTCGGGCCGGGGGACCGGTTCATCGCCGAGGCGCTCGCGGCCGCTCCCCGGTCCACCAAGCTCGCCTTCGTCACCAAGACGGACAAGGCCTCGCGCCAGCAGATCGCCGAGCAGCTGCTCGCGGTCACCGCCATGGGCGACCAACTGCTGGGGGGTTTCGCCGACGTGGTGCCCGCCTCCGCGGTGAGCGGCGAGCAGGTCGACGTCGTCGCCGAGGTGCTGCTCAAGCACCTCCCCGAGGGGCCGCGGCTGTACCCCGACGGCGAACTCACCGACGAACCCGAGCAGGTGATGATCGCCGAACTCGTCCGCGAGGCCGCTCTGGAGGGGGTGCGCGACGAGCTCCCGCACTCCCTCGCCGTCGTGGTCGAGGAGATGACGAAACCCGACGACGGCCCGCTGCGCGTGCACGTCTGGATCTACGTCGAGCGCGACTCCCAGAAGGGCATCGTCATCGGCCGGGGCGGGGCCCGGTTGAAGGACGTCGGTATCCGCTCGCGCCGGGGCATCGAGAAACTTCTCGGCACCAAGGTCCACCTCGACCTGCGCGTCAAGGTGGCCAAGGACTGGCAGCGCGACCCCAAGCAGCTGCAGCGCCTCGGTTTCTGACCCCCGTCGCGCGGCTGTCGGGTTCCGTCCGGAACGGCACAGGGGGACCCTGCTCTCGATGAACGAGAGCAGGGTCCCCCTGTGCCGTGAACCCGCGGGCGGTCAGGCGGGGACCGGGTCGGCCGTGCGGAGGTCGACCCTTGTGCGGGCCGGGGGGACGGAACGGGTCGCCCGGACCGACGGCACCGACCGGAGCGGGCGGGCGAGCTCGGTCAGGTAGGCCCCGGTCGTGATGAAGGCGGGGAACTCCTCGCCGAGCAGGAACCCTTCGGTCAGGGCCAGTGCCCGACGGAGCCGGTCGGGGGCACCGTCGACGCCGGCGAGCTCGGCGCCGGCCCGGCCGTACTCCTGGTCCAGCACCCTTCGGACGAGTTGCGGGGTGACGGTGCGCCCGTCGTCGAGACGGCGGCCGTGCCGCAGCCACATCCAGACCTGCGTCCGCGAGATCTCGACGGTGGCCGCGTCCTCCATCAACCCGTCGATCGCCACGGCGCCGGAGCCCCCGAGCCAGGCCTGCAGGTACAGCAGGCAGACCCGCACGTCGGCCCGCAGCCCCGCCTCGGTGGCCTCCCCGGGGGCGCTGGAGAGGTCCAGCAGGTCCTCGGCCGCCACCGCGACGTCGTCGCGCGTCCGCGAGCGTTGGTCGTCGGCGCCCCGGAGGACGGCGTCGAAGGCGGCCATCGCCGTCCCGACCAGGCCGGGGTGGGCGACCCAGGAGCCGTCGAAACCGTCACCGGCCTCCCGCTCCTTGTCGGCCCGGACGGCGGCCAGGGCCCGCGCCCCGGCCTCGGGATCGTGCCGGGAGGGGACGGCGGCGGCCATCCCCCCGATGGCGAACGCGCCGCGCCGGTGGCAGGTCCGGACGAGCAGCTCGGTGTAGGCCCGCATGAACGGGACCGTCATCGTGAGTCGGGACCGGTCGGGCAGCGCGGCGGCCGGATCCTCGCGCCGGTTCTTCATCACCGAGAACAGGTAGTCCCACCGACCGGCGTTCAGACCGGCCGCGTAGGGGCCGAGCGCGTGCAGGATCTCGTCCATCTCGAACGCCGCGGGCAGCGTCTCGATCAGCACCGTCGCCCGGATGGTGCCCCGGACGAGGTCGAGGGCCTCCTCCGCGCAGCGGAAGACGTCGTGCCAGAGCCGGGCCTCGTGCGCCGACTCCAGTTTCGGCAGGTAGAAGTAGGGGCCGGCTCCGGCCGCGACCTGCCGTCGGGCGCAGTGGAACAGGTACAGGCCCGCGTCGAGCAACGCGCCCGCGACGGAGGCCCCGTCGACCCGCACGTGCTTGTCGACCAGGTGCCAGCCCCGGGGGCGGACCACGATCTGCGCGGTCGTGGCGTTCAGCCGGTACTCCTTGCCCGAGGAGGCGGTGAACTCCAGCTGTCCCGTGAGCGCGTCGCGCAGGGTGAGCTGACCCTCGACGACCTCGGCCCACCCGGGCGAGGTCGAGTCCTCGAAGTCGGCCATCCAGACGTCGGCCCCGGAGTTCAGGGCGTTGACCGTCATGGTCCGGGTGGGCGGCCCGGTGATCTCGACCCGGCGGCGGGTCAGGCCCGGGGCCGGTTCGGGGACCCGCCAGTCCGAGTCCCGGATCCAGCGGGTCTCCTCCCGGAACCCCAGCTGCTCCTCACCGGACAGCAACCGCCGGGTCCGCTCCCGCCGGGCGCTGAGCAGGTCGGCCCGCCGACCCGCGAAGGCGTCGTGCAGCAGGGCCACGAAGGCCAGCGCCTCGGGGGTGAGGACCTCGTCGTACCGGTCGCCGACCGGACCCAGGACCTCGATGTCGTCGCGTCGCATGATCGTCTCCTCTCGAACGCTGCTGCTCAGTGAAACTGCTCGGTCTCGGTGGACCCGCTCAGGGCGGTGGTGGAGCTGCTGGGGTTCAAGGCCGAGGCGACCCGGTCGAAGTACCCGGTGCCCACCTCCGCCTGGTGCTTGACCGCGGTGTAACCGGCCTCGGCCGAGCCGAACTCGCGCTGCTGGAGCTCGACGTAGGCGGTCATGCCGCTGCGGGCGTAGCCGTGGGCCAGCTCGAACATGGAGTGGTTCAGGGCGTGGAACCCGGCCAGGGTGATGAACTGGAAGGCGTAGCCGAGCGCGCCGAGCTGCTGCTGGAACGTCGCGATCTGGCGGTCGTCGAGAGCGGCCTTCCAGTTGAACGACGGCGAGCAGTTGTAGGCCAGCATGGTTCCCGGGTGCTCGGCCCGGACCGCCTGGGCGAACTCGCGGGCGAAACCGATGTCCGGTCGGCCGGTCTCGACCCAGAGCAGGTCGGCGTAGGGCGCGTAGGCGAGCCCCCGGGCGATCGCCGACTCCGAACCCTCCCGCACCCGGTAGAAACCCTCGGCGGTCCGCTCGCCGGTGGTGAACCGCTGGTCCCGCTCGTCGATGTCGCTGGTCAGGAGGTTCGCCGCCAGGGCGTCGGTGCGGGCGATGACCAGGGTCGGAACGTCCAGGACGTCGGCGGCCAGGCGGGCGGCGTTCAGGGTGCGGATGTGCTGCGCGGTCGGGACGAGGACCTTGCCGCCGAGGTGTCCGCACTTCTTCTCGCTCGCCAGCTGGTCCTCCCAGTGGACCCCGGCCGCCCCGGCCACGATCATCTGCTTCATCAGCTCGAAGGCGTTCAGCGGACCGCCGAAACCGGCCTCCGCGTCGGCGACGATCGGGGCGAGCCAGTGCCGCTCACCCTGTTCCGACCCACCCTCGGCGTACTCGATCTCGTCGGCCCGCAGCAACGCGTTGTTGATGCGGCGCACGACCGCGGGGACGGAGTTGGCCGGGTACAGGCTCTGGTCGGGGTAGGTCTGTCCGGAGAGGTTCGCGTCGGCCGCGACCTGCCAGCCCGAGAGGTAGATGGCCTTGAGGCCGGCCTTGACCATCTGCACGGCCTGGTTACCGGTCAGGGCACCGAGGGCGTTGACGTAGTCGGTGGTGTGCAGGAGGTCCCACAACCGCTGCGCCCCGAGCCGGGCGAGGGTCGACTCCTCCACGACCCGACCGCGGAGTCGGATGACGTCCTCGGCGGTGTAGTCGCGGCGCACCCCGGCCCAGCGCGGGTCGCTCGCCCACTCCTGGCGCAGGGCCTCGGCCCGCTCCGCGGCGGGGCGGGTGCTGCCGCCGCCGGCGGGGGTGGACCGGCGGGCGGTCTCGACGGAGAGGGGGCGGTCCAGGATCTCGGTCATCGAATCCTCCTCGGTGAGGTCGTGTCGGGGTGGTGGACCCAGATTGGGCCGTTCTTGACGCAAGTCCGGGCCTCGACCCATGAAATTTGCGCCTTTCTTGACGTAGCGTGCAGCCATGACGGAAGTCGTCGACCTCGAAGGCGCGGACCTGCTGACGCTGGGCCGCCGCGTCCGGCACCTGCGGACCGCGGCGGGCCGCACGCTCGAGGACCTGGCCGGGGCGGTCGGGTCCTCGGCCTCGGGCCTGTCCCTGCTGGAGAACGGTCGGCGCGAACCTCGGTTGTCCCTGCTGCGGGCGCTGGCCGCCGAGCTGAGGGTGCCGGTCACCGAGCTGCTGGCGGCCGAACCTCCGTCGCGGCGGGCGGCCCTGGAGATCCGGCTGGAGCAGGCGCAACGCTCGCCGCTCTACTCGACCCTGGAGCTGCCCACGGTCCGCCCGGGCAAGCGGCTCCCGATCGAGGTGCTGGAGGCCCTGGTCGGGTTGCACGACGAGCTCGTGCGCCGGGCCCACGAGCGGGCCGCCACGCCGGAGGAGGCGCGCAACGCGAACGTGGAGCTGCGGGCCGCGATGCGCGAGCAGGGCAACTTCTTCCCCGAGGTCGAGCAGGCCGCCGAGCGGTTGCTCGCCTCGATCAGCTACCCCGGTGGTCCCTTGTCGGAGCGGCACGTCGAGGCGCTCGGGGCTCGCCTGGACTACGAGTTCCGGATGGTCGAGGACCTGCCGCACGCGACGCGCTCGGTCACCGACACCCGCAACCGCCGGATCTACCTGCGGACCAGCCCGACCGGGATGCGGCGACGAGCGGTTGCGCTGCAGGCGCTCGGGCACCTGGTTCTGGAGCACGGGGTTCCCCGCGGTTACGCCGAGTTCCTGCGGCAACGGGTCGAGGTCAACTACTTCGCGGCCGCGCTGCTGCTGCCCCGGCGGGCCGCCGTGCCGATGCTGCGGACCGCGAAGGCCGAGCGGGACATCGCGGTCGAGGACCTGCGCGACGCGTTCAACGTGTCCTACGAGACGGCCGCGCACCGCTTCACGAACCTCGCCACCCACGACCTGGGTCTGCCGACCCACTTCCTGCGGGTCCACGAGAGCGGCACGATCTCGAAGGCCTACGAGAACGACGGCGTGCTGTTCCCCGTCGACGCGGCGGGGGCGATCGAGGGCCAGCCGGTGTGCCGCAACTGGACGGCGCGCACCGTCTTCGAGCAACCCGAGGGGTCGACCCACTACCAGTACACCGACACCCCGTCGGGCACGTACTGGTGCACGGCCCAGGTCGAGTCGGACGCGAACGGGTTGTTCGCCCTCAACGTGGGGGTCCGGTTCGCCGACGCCCGCTGGTTCCGCGGTCGCGAGGTCACCGGGCGGTCGGTGTCGCGCTGCCCCGATCCGACGTGCTGCCGGCAGGCCCCGCCGGACCTCGCCCGTCGGTGGGGCACCCACGCCCGGCCGGCCGCGCGCGCCCACTCCCACCTGCTGGCGGCGCTGCCGCCCGGGACGTACCCGGGGGTCGACGACACCGAGGTCTACCGCTTCCTGGAGGCGCAGGCCCGCCGACCCGGCTGACGGTCGGGGGGTAGCGTGCCGCCGTGCGCCTGACCCCCGCCGAACGCGACCGGTTGCTGATCTTCACCGCGGCCGAACTGGCCCGCGCCCGCCGGGCCCGAGGGGTGCGGCTCAACGTGCCGGAGGCGAGCGCCCTCATCGCCGACACGGTGTGCGAGGCGGCCCGCGACGGAGCCCGGTTGCGCGACGCCCTCCGGGCCGGGCAGGCCGTCCTGGGGCCGGACGACGTCCTGCCCGGCGTCGCCGACGTCATCGGCGACGTCAAGGTCGAGGCCCACTTCGACGACGGGACCCGGCTGGTCGTCGTGACCGACCCGATCGGTGCCTCCCTCGGACCGGAGGGCCCCGGGGCCGTGCTGCCCGGTCCGACCCCGTTGCCGTCGTGGCCGGACGCGGTGCCGCTGCGGGTGCGCAACACGGCGGCGGTGCCGGTCTCGGTCACCAGCCACTTCCACTTCTTCGAGGTGAACCCCCGGTTGGCGTTCGACCGGGCCCGGGCCTACGGCCGCCGGCTGGCCGTCCCGGCCGGTTCCAGCGTCCGGTTCGGACCGGGGGAGACGGCGGTCGTCGAGCTGACCGCCATGGGCGGTGACCGCATCGCCTATGGGTTCTCCGGGTTGGTCGACGGCGAGCTGGACGCGCCCGGGGCGGCCGAGGCGGCGTTGCGCCGGGCGGTCGAGTGCGGGTACCAGCACGTCCCCGAGGACGCGCCGGACGAGGACGCGCGGGACGAGGACGGGGAGACGCGATGAGCTCGGCGGGTGGTTTCGGTTTCGAGGAGTACGTCGCCTCCTACGGACCCCGGGCCGGCGACCGGATCCGGTTGGGGGACACCGGTCTGGTCGTCCAGGTCGAGAGCGACGCCTCGCGGACGGGGGAGGAGTTCCTCGTCGGTTTCGGCAAGACCGGTCGCGACGGCCTGCACATCAAGGCGGCGACCGCACGGGAGACCTGCGACCTCGTGATCAGCAACGTCGTCGTCGTCGACGCGGTGCTCGGCGTCCGCAAGGTGTCCATCGGCGTGCGCGACGGTCGCATCAGCGGGGTCGGGCGGGCCGGGAACCCGGACACCCTCGACGGGGTCGACGTCGTCGTGGGGACGGGGACCACCGTCGTCAGCGGCGAGGGACTCATCGCCACCGCGGGGGCCATCGACACCCACGTCCACCTGCTGTCCCCGCGGGTCCTGGAGGCCGAGCTGGCCTCCGGGGTCACCACGGTCATCAGCCAGGAGTTCGGGCCCGTGTGGGGCCCGGGGTTCAACACCCCGTGGGCCATGCGGCACGCCTTCACCGCGTTCGACGCCTGGCCGATCAACATCGGTTTCCTGGGGCGCGGGTCGTCCTCGCGCCGCGAGCCGCTGGTCGAGGGCCTGGTCGAGGGCGGAGCCTGCGGGTTCAAGGTGCACGAGGACATCGGGGCGCACCGGCGGGCCCTGGACACCTGCCTCACCGTCGCCGAGGAGTTCGACGTCCAGGTCGCGGTGCACACCGACGGGTTGAACGAGAACCTTGCGGTCGAGGACACGCTGGCCGTGCTGGAGGGACGGACGATCCACGCGTTCCACATCGAGGGGTGCGGCGGCGGTCACGTGCCCAACGTCCTGCGCCTGGCCGGGGTCGCCAACGTCATCGGCTCCTCCACCAACCCGACCCTGCCCTACGGCCGCGACGCGGTCGACGAGCACTTCCACATGATCATGGACGTGCACGGGATGAAACCGGACCTGGAGTCCGACCGGCTGATGGCCCGCGAGCGCATCCGCGCCGGGACGATGGGCGCCGAGGACGTGCTGCACGACCTCGGCGTCATCGCCATCACGTCCTCCGACGCCCAGGGCATGGGCCGGGCGGGGGAGACGTTCCGGCGCACGTTCGCCATGGCCGGGAAGATGAAGCGTGAGTTCGGGGTGCTGAACCCGGTGCACGACAACGACCGCGCGCTGCGGTACGTGGCCAAGCTGACCATCAACCCGGCGATCGCCCACGGCCTCTCCCACGAGGTCGGATCGCTCGAGGTCGGCAAGCTGGCGGACATCGTGCTCTGGCACCCGCACTCGTTCGGGGCGAAACCCCAGCTCGTGCTCAAGGCCGGTTTCCCCGCCTGGGGGGTCACCGGTGACCCGAACGCGACCATCGACAACGCCGAACCCCTGGTCCTGGGCCCGCACCTGGGCGCCTACGGCCCCACCCCGGCCGACCTGTCCGTCGCCTTCGTCAGCCAGGCCGCCGCCGAGGCCGAGACCGACGTCATCGGTGGACGCCGGCGGCGGGTCGGGGTCCGCGGGACCCGCGGGATCGGACCGGCCCAGATGCTGCTCAACGACCGGCTGGGCTCGGTCGAGGTGGCCGCCGACTCGGGCCGGGTCACCCTCGACGGCGCCCCCGTCGACTCCGCCCCCGCCGAGGAGATGTCCCTCTCCCGCCTCTACTACCTCTGACCCACCCGAGGGTGGGAAGGGGTCAGAGGAGGCGGCGTTCCGCAGCGGTGGCGACACCGACGCGCAGGGCCTCGCGGATGGCGAGGACCGCGGGGTGGGCGACCGAGCCGCGGCGGACGCCCGTGTAGAGCCGGCGGGCGGGGCGGCCCGGTAGCCGCACCAGCCGGACGCGGGGCCGGCCCCACGTCCACAGCAGGTCGGGCAGGACCGCGAGCGCGTGCCCGGTCTCGACGAGGTGGGCGTGCAGCACCAGGTCGGGCGTCTCGAAGCGGACGTCGGGCTCGAACCCGGCGTCGCGACAGAGGTCGCGCAGCCAGCGTCCGGGGACGGCCGCGACGGGGTCCATGACCCAGGGGGCGGCCGCCAGCCCGGTGAGGTCGGCCGTCCGTCCCCAGCCCGCGGGTACCGTCCAGGGGCCCTCGGCGGGCAGGGCGAGCCGCATCTCGTCGTAGGTCAGGTCCTCCTCGGCCACTCCCGGGGCGGGCGCGGCGGACATCCCGGGGTACTGCTCACCGAGGACGAGATCGACGTCGTGGGCCAGGAGGGCGGCGAAGGACTCCTCCGGCTCGGCCTGCGTGATCTCGAGCCGCAGCCGCGGGTGCGCGGCGCGCAGGTGGTCCAGCGCCACCGGGACGACGGCCAGCAGCACCGACTGGAACGAGGCGACCCGGACCGTCCCGGCGACCTCGTCGACGGAGGCGGCCAGGTCGGCCTCGGCCTGCTCCAGACGTTGCAGGACCGCGTCGGCGTGGTCGACCAGCAGCCGACCCTGCGCGGTCAGACGGACCCCCCGGCCCACCTTCTCCAGCAGGGCCACCCCGGCCTCGGCCTCGAGCAGGGCGAGCTGCTGGGAGACGGCGGAGGGGCTGTAGGACAACGCCTTCGCGACCGCGGCCAGGGTCCCGCGGCGGCTCAGCTCGCGCAGCAGCCGCAGTCGGTGGACGTCGAGCACGGGCCCTCCTCACCAGTAAGTTCTGCTTCAGGGTATCGGTCGGAAACATGCGCTGGACGGGGGAGTCGACGGCCCCGGAGACTGGCGGGGTGAGAGTTCCCCCCGTCCTGCTCCTCATCGGCTCCTGCGTCTCGCTGCAGTTCGGGGCCGCGTTCGCCGCGCACCTGTTCCCGGTGACCGGCAGCGCGGGGGCCACCGTCCTGCGACTGGGGGTCGCCGCGGTCTTCCTGCTGGCCCTGACCCGCCCGGCCGTGCGGGCCTGGACGCGGGCCCAGTGGCGTTCGGCGCTGGTCCTGGGCGTGACGCTCGCCGGGATGAACGGTTTCTTCTACGCCTCGATCGACCGGATCCCGCTGGGGATCGCGGTCACCCTGGAGTTCCTCGGCCCCCTGACCCTCGCGGCGGTGACCTCGCCGCGGCGGCGCGACCTCTCCTTCATCGGGTTGGCCCTCGTCGGCGTCGTGCTGCTCGGAGTCTCCGGATCGCACGCCGGCGGCGGCGGGCTCGACGTGCTGGGCTGCGTCTACGCCCTGGTCGCGGGAGCGTTCTGGGCCGCCTACATCCTGGCCGCGGCCCGGTTGGGCACGCTGGTTCCGGGCCGCGGGGGCCTGGCCGTCGCGACGGCCGTCGCCGCGCTCGTGGTGCTGCCGATCGGGGCGGCCGGCGCCGGGCAGGTCGTCGTCGAACCCGGTCTGATCCCGTGGGTGCTGGCCACGGCGCTGCTCGCCTCGGTGATCCCGTACTCCCTGGAGTTCGTCGCGCTGCGCACGTTGTCGCCGCGGGTCTTCGGGGTGCTGCTCAGCCTGGAGCCGGCCGTCGCCGCCGTCGCCGGGGCACTGCTGCTGGCGCAGGCGCTGCACCCGCTGGCCGTGCTCGGGATCCTCGTCGTGATCGCGGCCAGTGCCGGGGCCACCCTGAGCGCCCCGGCCCCCGTCTCGGTGGACGAGGCGGGCCCGGTCCCGCCCGAGGCCCCCGCTCCACTGCCCGCCCCGCGGCGGCGGCGTCGCCCCGTCCGGGTGCTCGCCCGCGCTCGACGGTGAGATCCCGTCACCTGCGGTGACGCGAACGGGGGTCGGGACTGCTCCGTCCAGGGGGGTCTGATCGCGTGGACGGGTGACGTGGTGGCGCAGCGTGGTGGAACAGGCGCGCGGACTGGAACGCTGAACGTGTTCCCGCCGCCGACTCCCAGGGGTTCCCCGTGTCCCGCATCCTGATGCCCGCCACTCCGCTCTGGGGCCACCTCGCGCCCGTCCTCACCGCCGCCCGGGCGTTCGTCGACGCGGGTCACGACGTCTCGGTGCTCACCGGTCGCAAGTACCGCGCCCAGGTCGAGAAGTCGGGGGCGGAGTTCCTGGCGCTGCCCGCCGAGGTGGACTACGACGACGACGAGCTCGAGGCCTTCATGCCCGGGCGGGACGCGGTGACCGGGGTCGCCGCGATCAAGCTGAACATCATCGGGTTGTTCGTGCGGACCCTGCCCGGGCAGTACCGGGCCCTGCAGGAACTGATCTCCGACGGCGGGTTCGACGCCGTCGTCGCCGACGCGACGTTCTGCGGGACCTTCCCGTGGTTGCTGGACGTGCCTGCGGCGCAGCGACTCCCGATCGTCGGGCTCGGGGTGCTCCCGCTGCCCTTCGCCAGCCGTGACACCGCCCCCTTCGGCACCGCTCTGGCCCCGAGCTCCTCGGTGCTCGGCCGGCTGCGCAACCGGGTCCTCAACGCCGTGGTCGACGGGATCGTCCTGCGCGAGGTCAAGCAGCTCACCGACGCCGCCCTCGCCGAGGTCGGCGCCGGCGCCACCCGGACCGGGTTCGCGGGCAACGGCGAGCTGTACGACCGCTACTTCCACCTGGCCTGCGAGGGCATCGAGTACCCGCGCAGCGACCTCGCCGCGTCCGTCCGTTTCGTCGGTCCCTTCCCCCCGGCGCGCAACGGCTGGAACCGGCCCGTGCCGGAGTGGTGGACCGACCTCGAGCTGGCCCAGCTGGTGGGGCGCCCGGTCGTGCACGTCACGCAGGGCACGATGGACAACGCCGACCTGACCCGGGTCCTCGTCCCGACCATCCGGGCGCTGGCCGAGGAGGACGTCCTCGTCGTCGCCGCGACCGGTGGCCGTCCCGTCGAGGAGGTCGAACGGCACTTCCCCGACGGCCTGCCCGCCAACGCCCGGGTCGGGGAGTTCCTCGACTACGCCGACCTGCTCCCGCGCTGCTCCCTCGTCGTCACCAACGGCGGGTGGGGCACCGTGCAGCTGGCGTTGTCCGAGGGTGTCCCGGTGGTCGTCGCCGGTTCGACCGAGGAGAAGCCCGAGGTCGGGGCCCGCGTGCAGTGGGCCGGCGCCGGCCGCAGCCTGCGCACCGGCACCCCCACGCCCGGCCAGGTGCGCAAGGCCGTCCGGGAGGTGCTCGCCACGGACTCCCACCGGGTCGCCGCGGCCGGGCTGGCCCAGGAGATGGCCGCCCTGCCCGACCCGCGCGAGGTGATCGTCGCCGAGGTCGAGGAGATGATCGCGGCCCGCACGATCTCGTTGCCGCAGTCGCGGACCATCGACCTCACCGCCCTGGAGCGGCAGTCCGTCCAGCACTGAGACCGGCGGGTCCGGAACCCGGTGGACGACGCCCCCGCCGTTCCGTCACCGTGACGGGGTGACCCGGGCCCTCTGCGTGATCGCGCAGGCGTCGACCGTGGCGATGCGTCTGGCCCCGGGGCGCGGCGGTCGCCGCCTGTTCCTGTCCTACGCCGACCAGGTGCCGCTCGCCGCGGAGTTCGACCCGCTGTCGTTCTGGATGGCCGACGCCTACGCCGCCCGGCTGCAGCTGGCCGGTCTCGCCCCGAGGTTGGCGGCACCGACGTGGGACTGGCTGAGCGGGATCGAGGCGGACCTGGTCGGACGAGGGGTGGTCTCCACCACGCTGGACCGGGTCCCCGCCGGGCGGATGTTCCTGAAGCCGGCATCGCTGAAACTCCTCGGCGTCCCGGCCGGCGTGCAGGAGACGGAGGACTTCCGCCGGGCCGCGGCGGCCGAGGGAGCCGATCCGCGGATGCAGGTGCAGTACAGCCGCCGGATCCTCGACCTCGACCACGAGCACCGGTTCGTGGTGCGCGAAGGGCAGGTGCTCACCGGCAGCGCCTACCGGGTCGGTGGGCGGGCCTGGAGCCCGTCGCTGCGCTCGGACCGGTCGGTGGAGGCGGACCGGTTCGCGCGGGAGGCGGTGCGGGCGCTGGGCGAGGAGTGTCCCCCGGTGTGCGCGCTCGACGTGGCGTGGGACCGCACCGACCGGCGCTGGCTGATCGTCGAGGCCAACCCGCTGTGGGCCTCGGGGCCGTACAGCTGCGATCCGGTGCCCTTCGTCGACGCGGTCGAGCACGCCAACACCGCCGGCGTCGGTCGCTGGGCCTGGCGGGCGGAGGCGACGCAGCTCGCGCGGGCCCGTCGGCACGAGCCGATGGTCGCGGTGGGCGTGGAGAACGCGACGGGGTACGCGGAGTACGCCGCCTGACCGCGCTCGGCATCACCGCGCTCGGCCCCGAGCCGGTCGACGAGGAGGTGGCACCGGCCCGGCGCCGAGCGCTGGGGGGGTTGCACCTGCGACGCACCGACCTCGCCGACGAGGTCCGGGTGGTCAGCGACGGAGAATACGTCGGGCCACCACGCGGTGCGAGATCGCGTGCGCGCGAGCGAAGGGCACGATGCTCAGCTCGGTCGAGCCCGGCTGGTGCGGGTGAGCGAATTCCTTGATCACGGGGGGAGGGGTGGGGGTGGTGGGGGTCGGAAGTCGCGGGGCGGGTGGGGGGCGGGCACGGTGGGGGCATGTCCCGCGCCTGGCTGCTGTCCTGCAACCCCCGCGTGTGGCGGGTCGAGGAATGGCTGGCGGAGGGGGAGGACGCGGAACCCCTGACGGCGTGGACCGTCCGGCACCACAGGGTCCCGATCGCCCCGGGGGACGACGTCGCGCTCTGGGTGAGCGGAGCCGACCGCGGGGTGCGCGCGCTGGGTCGGGTGACCGAGGCGCCGTTCGGGCCGGTGCTGCCGCGGGGGCGGTACTGGGCCGAACCCCCGCGGACGCCGACCTGGATGGTGGGGGTCGAGATCACCCGACGGTTCCCGGTCGAACCCCTGTCGGGGGAGGACCTGCGGGCCGACCCGGGGTTCGCCGGGGCCCTGATCCTCCGCCTCCCCCGGGCCGCCAATCCCGTTGCGCTGCAGACAGAGGAGTGGGCGGCGATCGAACGCCTGGCCGGGGAGCGCGACGCGTCGGGATGACCGCGGGCGGACGTTCCACCTACACTGCTCGCAGATATCCAGGGTCAGGGTCGCGTCAGAGGTGGGGGGCGCGCCGCCGTACTGGAGCACACCCTTGAGCACCCCGTTCGCGGAGTACCGCGTCCTGCCGGCCGTCGCCGGTCGCAGTTTCCTGCCCGTCACGTTCCTGGCCCGGTTGTCGGCCACGATGCTGCCGCTGGCCATGCTGACCTTCATCACCGCCGAACGGTCCTCGATCGCCGTCGGCGGTCTCGTCGCGGCGGGCACCGCCGTCGGGCAGGCGGTGGGGCCGCCGTTGGCCGGGGCGCTCGCCGACCGGCGCGGGCAGCGCGGCATCCTGCTGGCCCTGGTCCCCGTCCACGTGCTGACCCTGCTGGCGCTGGCTGCCGTGGCCGCGACGGCCGCCGAACCCGCCCTGGTGGCGCTGGCCTGGGTCGCGGGGCTCACCCTGCCCGCGGTCGGACCCATGTCGCGGGCCCGGTGGATGCGGTTGGCCCCGGACCGGCTGCGCACGGCGCTCGCGCTCGAGGGCACCCTGGACGAGGCCGGCTTCATCGCCGGCCCGGCCCTCGTCGGGCTGCTCTCCCTGCCGGCCGGCCCCCGGTTGCCGATCGTCGTCGCGGCCGGGCTGACCCTGGTGTTCGTCACCGCGTTCGCCCTGCACCCCTCGGCCGTGCGGGCCCACGCGGAACGGCCGGCCCCGGCAGCCTCCCGGCCAAGGACCCCGGTCGTCGCCGCCCTCGTCCCCTTCGTCGGCATGGTCGCGATGGGCGCGATCTTCGGCGCGACGCAGGCGTCGGTCACCGCGACCGCGGCCGAGGCCGGTCGGGTCGAGCTGGGGCCGCTGGTCTACGCCCTGATGGCCATCGGGTCGACGATCACCACGCTGTGCCTCGTGCTCGTCCCGGGCCGGATCGGGTTGTGGCGGCGCTGGGGCGTCATCGCCCTGGGTCTCGTCGCCGGGGGACTCGCCCTGCTCCTCGCCCCGGGCCTCGGTGGGGTGACCGCCGCGGTCGCCCTGCTGGGGCTGTTCGTCGGGCCGGCCCTCGTCACCATCAACTCGGTCGCCGCCGAGCGGATCGACCTCGCCCGGGGCGGCGCCGTGATGGCCCTGCTCGGCAGCGGGGTGGTCGTCGGCGTCGCGCTCGGGGCGGCCCTGGCCGGGTCGTTGGCCGAGGGGTCCGGGCCCGCGGCCGGGTTCGCGGTGGTCCTGGCCGCGGCCCTCGTCCAGGCGCTGCTGGTGGCCGGCCACGTCCTCGGCGGGGTCCGGACCGGGCGCCGCGGTGGGCCCGACCGGCCCGGGGTTGGGGCTCGGGAGGTCGCCGGAGTACGGTGACCACGTGGCCCGACGGGAGACCCTCCTCCTTCGCTGCCGCGGCGGGGTCTGCTAGGCCGGTCCCCTCGCCGCGGGACATCGTCGTGCGCCGGCCGCCCCCTCCCCAGCAGCACCACCGAGGGACCCGCAGCAGCAGCGTCGCGAGAACCGCGACAGAGGAGATGACCAACGTGCGCAACACCCAGCAGCCGTCCCCGATGCCGTTCCACCGGTACACGCCCTTCCACGAGCAGATCGCGGTCGACCTGCCCGACCGGACGTGGCCGGACAAGCGCATCACCGTCGCCCCGCAGTGGTGCGCGGTCGACCTGCGCGACGGCAACCAGGCCCTGATCGACCCGATGAACGCCGAGCGGAAGCTGCGGATGTTCCAGCTGCTGGTCGGCATGGGCTACAAGGAGATCGAGGTCGGGTTCCCCTCGGCCAGCCAGACCGACTTCGACTTCGTCCGGACGCTCATCGAGGACGACCTGATCCCCGACGACGTCCGCATCCAGGTGCTGACCCAGGCCCGCGAGCACCTCATCGAGCGGACCTACGAGTCGCTGCGCGGGGCCAAGCAGGCCATCGTCCACCTCTACAACTCCACGTCCGTGCTGCAGCGCAAGGTCGTCTTCGGCATGGACCAGGACGGGATCGTGGACCTGGCCCTGCACGGGGCCCGCCTGTGCAAGAAGTTCGAGGAGACGATCCCGGAGACGACCGTCTACTACGAGTACTCCCCGGAGAGCTACACCGGGACCGAGCTGGAGTTCGCCGCCCGGATCTGCAACGCGGTGCTGGACGTGTTCGAGCCCACCCCGGAGCGCAAGGTCATCGTGAACCTGCCGGCGACGGTGGAGATGGCCACGCCTAACGTCTACGCCGACTCCATCGAGTGGATGTCGCGCAACCTGAACCACCGCGAGAACGTCCTGCTGTCGTTGCACCCTCACAACGACCGGGGCACCGCGGTCGCCGCGGCCGAGCTCGGGTACCAGGCGGGTGCCGACCGCATCGAGGGCTGTCTGTTCGGCAACGGGGAGCGGACCGGCAACGTGTGCCTGGTGACCCTGGGCATGAACCTGTTCAGCCAGGGCGTCGACCCGCAGATCGACTTCTCCGACATCGACGCGGTGCGTCGCACCGTCGAGCACTGCAACCAGCTCCCGGTGGCCGAACGCCACCCCTACGGCGGTGACCTGGTCTTCACCGCGTTCTCCGGGTCGCACCAGGACGCGATCAAGAAGGGGCTGGAGGCGCTGGAGCGCGAGGCCGCGGCGCAGGGACGATCCGTCGACGAGATCGGCTGGGAGGTCCCGTACCTGCCGGTCGACCCCAAGGACCTGGGCCGCAGCTACGAGGCCGTCATCCGGGTCAACAGCCAGTCGGGCAAGGGCGGCGTGGCCTACCTGATGAAGACCGAGCACCAGCTGGACCTGCCCCGTCGCCTGCAGATCGAGTTCTCCGGCGTGGTGCAGAAGCGCACCGACACCGGTGGCGGGGAGATCTCGGCCGCCCAGATGTACGAGGTCTTCGCCGACGAGTACCTGCCCTCGCCGACGGGCACCCCCGACTGGGGCCGTTTCGCGCTCCGGGGAACCCGTTCGGTGAGCGAGGTCGACGGTCAGGACGCGCTGGAGGTGGATCTCCTCGACGCCACCGCCGGCGGCGCGGTGGCCACGGTGAGCGGGCGCGGCAACGGTCCGATCGCCGCGTTCTGCGCTGCGCTGCAGGAGAACGTGGGCATCGACGTGCGTGTCCTGGACTACAGCGAGCACGCTCTTTCCGCGGGGGGTGACGCCCGCGCGGCCGCCTACGTCGAGTGCGCGGTCGGCGAACGCGTGCTCTGGGGGGTCGGGGTCGACGCGAACATCACGACCGCCTCGCTCAAGGCGATCGTCTCCGCGGTGAACCGGGCCGTCCGCGACGCCGGGAGCTGACCCGGGTCGTCGGCGCCCCGCCGCGGGCCGAGATCGACGGTGACGGCCGGGTCGGACCTCAGGGTCGGACCCGGCCGTCACCGTTCTCGTGATCGCCGCGTGCGGCCGTCGACGTAGCGTTAGTCTGCGGTAACGTCGAGTCAGGTGAGCGCTCGGGTGGGGACCGGGCGGGCCGAAGGGGGCGAGATCGTGCGTACGGACGGCATCCGTGCCGACGGCGGCAGGACGGTCGGGAAGGTGCTGGAGCCGGCCACGTCCTTCGGTCCCTACGACGCGCTGGCCGAATGGACCCACCGGCTCTACCTCGACGGGTTCGGCGAGCTCGCCGTCCGCCGGGCCCGGGAAGGCTTGGCCTTCTGCGAGGCGGTTGGCGACGAGCAGACCGCCCGCTACCTGAGCTTCGTCTGCGGGGTCGCGCTCCACCAGCTCGGCCGCAGCGCCGAGGCCGCCGAGGAGGCCGGTCACCTGCTGGCCCGGTTGCGCCCCGACCAGGACGTCCTCTGGCGTGCGAAGGCCCTCGCCCTGCTCGCCGAGGCCCGCATCGAGCTCGGGCTCACCGCCCTGGCCATGGACCACCTCGCCGAGGGCCGGATGCTGGTCGCCGGCGACGCCGGTCGCGGGTACAGCCACGTGTCGGCCACCATGTCGGTCGCCCTGGCGCTGCGGGCGCTCGTCCTCTACGAACCCGCCGACGAGCTCATGGTCCAGATGCTGGGCGACCGCTCGCTGCGGCCCGACGTGATGCTGAACGTCGTGCAGGAGGCGGCGGTCCTGCAGGTGTCCTGGGGGGCCATGCTCGAGGTCGTGGGCCGCCCCGAGGAGGCGCGCGAGCACTACGCGGCGACCCGGGAGCGGGCCGCCCGGATGCGGGCCCTCGCGCTGGAGGTCGACTACCCCGAGATGCGGGCGCGGGCCGAGGCGATCGAGGGTTTCGTGCTGCAGCGCACGGGGGACAGCGCGCTCGCAGTGGCCCGCCTGCGCCCGGCGATGGCCGCCTTCCGGCTGCGCGAGGAACTGGCCGAGACCCAGATCGCGCGGCTCGGCCTGGCCATGGCCAGCGCCGACACCGGTGACTTCGCCACGGCCGAGGACCTCGGCGAGCAGGTGGCGAGCACCTCGAACGCGGTGCGTCTCGACGTCTGGGTCCTCACCGCGTTCGCGGTGCAGGCGCGCAACGCCGTGGTCCGGGCGGGGGCGCACCCGGCCGTCGCCCCGATGGAACGACTGGCCCGAGCCTCCCTGCAGCAGCTCTGGGAGGACCGCGAGAGTCGCTTCGAGTCCCTGCAGGACCGCATCCGCATCCGCGAGATGACCGAGCAGGCCGAACGCCGGGGCCGTACCGCGCTCGAGGACCCGCTGACCGGTCTCGGCAACCGCCGCCGGCTGCAGCAGCTCCTGGAGCGGCCCGACCAGCGGTTCGTGGCCGTCTACCTCGACGTCGACCGGTTCGCGCAGGTCAACGAGGAGCACGGACCCGAGGCGGGCGACGACGTGCTGCGTCGCCTGGCCGATCTGCTGCGGCGGCACTGCCGCAGCGAGGACGTCGTCATCCGGTACGGCGGCGACGAGTTCGCGGTCCTGCTGCCGGTGGTCGACGGGATCGTCCCCGACGGCCACGGATTGGCGGCCCGGCTGCACCGGGGGGTGGGCGAGGAGGACTGGACGGTCCGCGACCGCGGGCTGCGGGTCAGCGTGTCGCTCGGGGTCGGGGGCCCGGCGAGCGCGGCCGAGGCGCTCTCCCGCGCCGACAACGCCTGCACGGCCGCCAAGCGCGGCGGACGGGACCGCGTGTTCGTCGCCGCCTGAGGGGCGCCGTCGGCCCGGCGTGGGAAACTTCGGCGGTGGGCGGGATCGGCGGGGCGCGCAGCTACCGCGAGGAGGCGGTGGTCCTGCGCACCCACAAGCTGGGCGAGGCCGACCGGATCATCACCCTGCTCACCCGGCACGGCGGTCGCGTGCGGGCCGTGGCCAAGGGGGTGCGCCGCACCTCGTCCCGCTTCGGGGCCCGGCTGGAACCGTTCTCCCACGTCGACGTGCAGCTGCACCGGGGGCGGGCGCTCGACACCGTGACCCAGGTCGAGGTCATCTCGCCCTACGGACAGGCCATCGGCGCCGACTACGGCCTCTACACGGCCGGCCACGCGTTGCTGGAGACCGCTGAGCGCTTCACCGAGATGGAGGGAGAGTCCGCGACCCAGCAGTACCTGCTCCTCCTCGGGGCGCTGCGGGCCCTGTCGCGCCGCGACCACCCGGCCGGGCTCGTGCTCGACGCGTTCCTGCTGCGCTCGCTCGCGGTCGCGGGGTACGCGGCCACCTTCACCGACTGCGCGCGCTGCGGGGCGCCCGGCCCGCACCGGGCCTTCGCCGTCGCCGCCGGGGGAGCGGTGTGCCCCTCCTGCCGCCCGCCCGGCTGCGCCGCCCCGGCGCCCGAGACCCTGCAGCTGCTGGCGGCGCTGCTGACCGGGGAGTGGGAGGCGGCCGAGGCCTCCGACGACCGGGCCCGCCGCGAGGGCAGCGGTCTGGTCGCGGCCTACCTGCAGTGGCACCTGGAGCGGGGGATCCGCTCGCTGAAGCACGTCGAGCGCGTGTGATCCTGCTGCCGTGAGCCCGACCCGCGCCGTCGCCCCCGTCCCGCCACCGCCGCACCCGTCGGGGGCCCGCCCACCAGCGATCCCCCCGGCGCTCGTGCCCCGCCACGTCGCCGTGGTCATGGACGGCAACGGCCGGTGGGCCAACGAGCGTGGCCTGCCCCGCAACGAGGGGCACAAGCGCGGGGAGGCCGCGCTGCTCGACGTGGTCGCCGGTGCGGTGGAGATGGGGATCGGGCACGTCTCGGCCTACGCGTTCTCGACCGAGAACTGGAAGCGCAGCCCCGACGAGATCCGTTTCCTCATGGGGTTCAACCGCGACGTCATCCGCCGCCGCCGTGACGAGATGCACGCGTGGGGGGTCCGGGTCCGCTGGGCCGGGCGGCGGCCGAAACTCTGGCGGTCGGTGGTCAAGGAGTTGGAGATCGCCGAGGAACTGACCCGGAACAACACCGTCTGCACCCTGACCATGTGCGTGAACTACGGCGGGCGGGCCGAGATCGCCGACGCCGCGCGAATCATCGCCGAGGAGGTCGCCGCCGGTCGCCTCGACCCGGGGAAGGTCGACGAGAAACTCCTGGCCCGCCACCTCGACGAACCCGACATGCCCGACGTCGACCTGTTCTGGCGTTCCTCGGGTGAGCAGCGCACGTCGAACTTCCTGCTCTGGCAGAGCGCCTACGCCGAGATGGTGTTCTCCGACGTGCTCTGGCCCGACGTCGACCGGCGGACTTTGTGGGCGGCCGTCGAGACCTACGCCCGCCGCGACCGCCGGTTCGGCGGTGCGGTGGACGCCCCGCAGCGCTGAGCCCGCGCGGGATTCCAGCGGGGTCCCACCGGGACGACGACGGCCCCCGGTGCGGGGCACCGGGGGCCGTCGGGGCGGACAGCGAGGCGGTCAGCCGGTGTTGCGCATCCCGGCGGCGATCCCGTTGATGGTGAGCAGCAGGGCCCGGCGCAGCGCCGGGTCGACCGCGTCGGGGTCGCCGGCCGCGCGCGAGCGCGAGAGCAGGGTGACCTGCAGCGCGTGCAGCGGGGCCAGGTAGGCGTCACGCAGCTGCAGCGTGTGGCGCAGGATCGGTGCGGTCTCGAGCAACTCCTCCTGACCGGTCAACCAGAGGATCTGCTCCAGCGTGCGGGCGTGCTCGGCCCGGATGGTCTCGAAGACCGCGCGGGCCTGCGGGTCGACCAGGGCGTCGACGTAGCGGCCGGCGATGGTGAGGTCGGTCTTGGCCAGGGTCATCTGCACGTTGGAGACGAACGAGGCGAAGAAGGGCCAGCTCGCGTACATCTCCCGCAGGGCCTCGCCCCGACCGTCCTCGCGGGCGGCGGCCAGCCCCGATCCGACCCCGAACCAGCCCGGCACGTTGATCCGGCTCTGCGTCCACCCGAACACCCACGGGATGGCCCGCAGGTCCTCCAGCCCCCCGGTGCCACCGGGACGGCGGGAGGGACGGGAACCGATGTTGAGGTGACCGAGCTCCTCGACCGGGGTCGCGGCCAGGAAGAACGGGACGAGGGCCTCGTCGCGGACCAGGCCGCGGTAGGCGCGCTGACCGGCCGAGGCGACCAGGTGCATGGTCGCGTCCCAGACGTCGAGCACGTCGCGGGGCAGCAACGAGGTCCGGTGCAGCGTGGAGGCCTCCAGCGCGGCCGACAGCGCCACCTCGAGGTTGTGCCGGGCCAGGCGCGGCTGCACGTACTTGTCCGAGATCACCTCGCCCTGCTCGGTGATCTTGATGGGCCCGTGCAGCGTGCCGTAGGGCTGGGCCAGGATCGCCTGCCCGGTCGGGCCGCCGCCGCGCCCCACGGAACCGCCCCGGCCGTGGAACAGCCGCAGGGTGACCCCGTGCCGGGCGGCCACGTCGCGCAGCGCTCGCTGGGCGCGGTGGATCTGCCAGCGCGAGGCGGCGATCCCCGCGTCCTTGGAGGAGTCGGAGTAGCCGAGCATGATCTCCTGGACGTCCCCGCGGGCGGTGACCACCCGACGGTAGGACGGGTCGGAGAGCAGGCCCTCGAGCAGCTCCTCGGCCGCCTCCAGCTCGGTGACGGTCTCGAACAGCGGCGCGAACCCGATCCGGGCGACGTCCCCGGTCTCGCCGGACTCCCCGTCGGAGAGGTCCACCAGCCCCACCTCGCGGGCCAGCAGGACCACCGCGAACAGGTCGTCGATGCCCTGCGTCATCGAGACGATGTAGGTCTGGACCGCCTCGTCGCCGAAGCGGTCGAGGGCGGTGCGGATGGTCGAGAACAGCCGGAACGTGTCGGCCGGGGCGCCCTGGAGGGTCCGGACGGCCGCCCCGATGAGGGGCCGGTGCCCGGACAGCTCCTTCGACAGCAGTGCGGTGCGCGCCGGGCGGTCCAGCTCGGCGTAGGGGGTGTCCAGCTCGCCGAGCCGGTCGTAGGCGGCGGCCAGGGCGGCGTGGTGCTTGCCCGCGTGCTCCCGGACGTCGAGCGTCGCCAGACCGAACCCGACGGCGCGCACGACGCGCTGCAGGCGGGCGACGGCGCCGTCGGCGGCGAGGCCGCCGTCGTTGGCGCGCAACGAGTCGGCGATGAGCTGCAGGTCGGCGTCGAGCTCCTCGGGGCCGGCGTAGTCGTGGCCGGCCACGGCCGTCGCCCCGCTGCGCAGCCGGGCCCGGGTGTTCTCCAGCCGGGTGAGCACGTAGGAGAGCTTGAAGCGGTAGGGCTCCTCGCCGTTGATCCGCCGCCGTACCTCCTGGACCTGCGGCAGGGCGGCGGCGTCGGCCTCGAGGGAGGCGAGCAGCTCCGGGCTGACGTCGGCGATCTGCGTCGAGGTGGCCAGCTGGGTCCGCAGCGCCGCGACCTGCTCGGCCAGCATGGTCAGCGCGGTGTCGTGCTGCAGCTGCAGGACCTGCAGGGTCACCTCGGGGGTGACGTTGGGGTTGCCGTCGCGGTCGCCGCCCACCCAGCTGCCGAAGCGCAGCGGGCGCGGGGGCACGGCGTCGGCGGGCAGCCCGGTGCGGGCCAGGCCGACCTCGAGGTCCTCCAGGAGGTCCGGCAGGACGTCGGTGGCCAGCGCCCGCAGGTAGTGCAGGGCCGAGCGGGCCTCGTCGACCGGGGTGGGGCGGACGGTGCGCAGCTCGTCGGTCTGCCAGAGGAGGTCGACCAGCTCGGCCTGCCGCCGGGCGGTCCGGGCGGCGTCGGCGGCCGAGAGCCCCGCGGCCTCCCCGGCCTCGATGGTCTGGGTCAGCCGCAGCAGCAGGACCAGCACCGAGCGCCGGGAGGACTCCGTCGGGTGCGCGGTGAAGACGGGGCGGTACTCCAGCCGCTGCAGGATCTCGGCGGTCTCCGCCGGGTCGGCCGACCCGTCGGCCAGGGCCGCGGAGAGGCGCTGCACGACGGGGTCGAGCCCGTCGTCGGCGCGCCCGGCCAGCTCCAGGCCGCGGTGCAGCTGCTCGGCGGCGTTGACCAGCTGGAAGTAGACCGTGAACGCGCGGGCCAGCACGATCGCGGTGCGGTCGTCGACGTCGGCCAGCAGCCGGGCCAGGCCCACGCCGCCGTCGTCCTCGCGGGCCAGGGCCCGGACGCGCTCGACCAGCTCGAGGAACTCCGGGCCCTCGTGCCGGGTCAGCGACTCCCCGAGGAGCTCGCCGAGGCGGCGGACGGAGGAGCGCAGGGCCGCGTGCCCCGCGTCGGAGGACAGGCCGTCGACGGCGGAGAAGGAGCCCGGGGTCGGGGTCTGCCCGGCCCGCGCGCCGGCCGGGGTCGTGCTCGTCGTCATGCGTCGTCCTCGCTGCCGGTTCCGAACGGATGTCGACGCTGACGTCCGAAGAGTGACACCGGGCGTTCCCGGTGGCGGCAGTCTGACGTGATCCACCCCCCGACCGGAAGTCGGGGGGTGGAATCGGTCGTCGCGGGGCCCTCGCGGGGCGGGCGACTCAGCTGCCGGAGGCGGCGGCCTTGAGCTTGGAGCCGGCGGTCAGCTTGGCCCCGAAGGACGCCGCGATCTCGAGGGTCTCCCCGGTGCGGGGGTTTCGGCCGGTGCGCGCGGCCCGCTCGACGCGCTCGACGGTCATCAGACCGGGGAGCTTGACGGCCTCGCCGGAGCCGACCGCCTCGACGAGCACGTCGCCGAAGGCGGTGAGGACCGAGTCGGCCTGCGCCTGGGTGACGCCGGAACGCTCGGCGAGGGAGCTGACGAGTTCGGAGCGGTTCACATGATCTCCCGGATCGTGAGGTCGCTGCTCGGAGCAGCGGCGGACGTCTTGCGCGGAAACGTTACCCGTCGTCACCCGTCGTACCCGCAGTCCGGGGGGAACCGGGCGCGTCCGGGCCGGCTCCCGGGGGCTCCCGGGCACGCGCGGGGGGCTGCTACGGTTCCGTCTTGATGAGAACGCGTCTCAGTAAGAGACGTCCCGGACCGCGACCCCGAGGAGTGCCCCGTGGCCCCCGTGCCCCTGACCGTCGTCTGCTCCCTCGACCCGGTGCTGCGCGACTGCGTGACCGCCACCGTGCTCTGGGACCTCGACGACACCGTCGTGCTGCGCTACGACCTGCACGCGGGTTCGGACACCGAGGAGGGCTGGGTGGCGCGCCTGGTCGCCGACGCCGGCGGGGTGGAGGAGGACGTCCGCCTGCCGCTGGAGCACGCGTGCCTGGACTGCGCGTTGCGCGAGGACCTGCTGCCGACCCTGCTGACCGTCGCCCGCAGCGGCCGCTGGGCCCGGGTCGTGCTGGCCCTGCCCGTCGCCGCCGAGCCCTCCCCGCTGCTGAAGGCGTTGACGCACAGCAGCTGCGAGGGCGTGGCGCTGAGCGAGGCGGTCCGTCTGGACGCGGTCGTCACCGTGGCCGCGACCGACCGGGTGGCCGACGACCTGCTCGGCGACGACTCGTTGCTCGAGGCCGGGGTCCAGGCCGCCGCGGGCGGGGACGAGCGGGCCTGCGGCGAGGTGCTCGCCCACCAGCTCGACGAGACCGACCTGCTGCTCGTCGTCGGCCCCGCCGACGCCCGGGCCGAGGCCGTCCTCGCCCATGTCTGCAGCGGCACGAGGACCGGCCTGCACGAGGTGACCGGCCGCGCGGTCACCGCGCGGCGCCGGGTGGGCACCCACGACCGCTCCGACCTGCGCCGCGCGCACCCCACCGGGGCGGCCGACGGGGAGCACGCCTGGACCCTGGACCTGCACTCGGCCCGCGCCCTGCACCCAAGGAGGCTGCTCTCGCGCCTGGAGCAGATCGGGGCCGGTCGGCTGCGCTCGCGGGGGGTCTTCTGGCTGCCCGCCCGCCGCGACGTCGTCGGGGCCTGGGACGGCGCCGGGGGTTCGCTCTCGATCGGGTCCGTCGGGCCGTGGGACGCGCAGGGGCCCCGCACCCGTCTCGTCGTGACCGGGGACGACCCCGCCGATGCGGACCGGGTCCGCCGCGCTTTCGAGGAGATCCTCGCCACGACCGAGGAGGCCGCGGCGCTCGCCGGGGCCGCCCAGGACGGCCTGGAGCCCTGGCTGGGACCGGTCGCCGGCGACCCCCACGACCTCGAGGGCTACGGCCGGGTGGCCTGATCCGCGACGCCCTGGGCGCTGCAGGAGGCGCAGACCCCGAAGACCTCGACCACGTGCTCGACCTCGGTGAAGCCGTGCTCGGCCCCGATGCGGCGCGCCCAGGACTCCACGGTCGGTCCCTCGACCTCGACGGTGCGCCCGCAGCGGCGGCAGACCAGGTGGTGGTGGTGTCCGGTGCTGCACCGGCGGTAGACCGCCTCGCCGTCGTCGGTCCGCAGCACGTCGACGTCGCCGTCCTCGGCCAACGCCTGCAGCGCGCGGTACACCGTGGCCAGCCCCACCGCCTCGCCGCGATCACGCAACCGGGCGTGCAGGTCCTGGGCGGAGAGGAAGGCGTCGGCCTCGTCGAGGACCGCGGAGACCGCGCTGCGCTGCTTGGTCGAGCGCCGTTGCACGGTCATGGTCCTCCTCCAAGGAATGGGGCGGCCCGATCCTAGACCAGTCGACCCGGCGCTAGCCTGAGCCTCGGCCGCCGCCGACCGGCGGGGCCGACCGCCGACACCCAGCCGGATGGAGCAGCAGTGGCACAGAAGTCCGCGGCGAGTGCACCGGGCAAGAAGCTCGAGGCCGTCGTCAATCTCGCCAAGCGCCGAGGTTTCGTCTTCCCCTCCGGGGAGATCTACGGGGGTACCCGATCGGCGTGGGACTACGGACCCCTCGGGGTCGAGCTGAAGGAGAACATCAAGCGCCAGTGGTGGCGCACCATGGTCTCCAGCCGCGACGACGTCGTCGGCCTCGACTCCTCGGTGATCCTGCCCCGCAAGGTGTGGGAGGCCTCAGGTCACGTCGAGGTGTTCACCGACCCCCTCGTCGAGTCGCTCGTCACCCACAAGCGCTACCGCGCCGACCACCTGCTCGAGGCCTACGAGGCCAAGCACGGGCACCCGCCGGAGAACGGCCTGGCCGACGTCCCCGACCCCGAGACCGGGGTGCGCGGGCAGTGGACCGAACCCCGGGAGTTCTCCGGGCTCATGAAGACCTACCTGGGGCCCGTCGTGGACGAGGAGGGGCTGCACTACCTGCGTCCCGAGACCGCCCAGGGGATCTTCGTGAACTTCGCGAACGTCATGGGGGCGGCCCGCAAGAAACCGCCCTTCGGGATCGGGCAGATCGGCAAGAGCTTCCGCAACGAGATCACCCCCGGGAACTTCATCTTCCGGACGCGCGAGTTCGAGCAGATGGAGATGGAGTTCTTCGTCGAGCCGGGCACCGACGAACGCTGGCACCAGTACTGGCTGGACGAGCGCATGTCCTGGTACGTGGGCCTGGGGATCGACCCGGGCAACCTGCGCTTCTACGAGCACGCGCAGGAGAAGCTGTCGCACTACTCCAAGCGGACCGTCGACATCGAGTACCGCTTCGGGTTCACCGGTTCGGAGTGGGGCGAGCTCGAGGGTATCGCCAACCGGACCGACTACGACCTGTCCACGCACTCGCGCGAGTCCGGCGTCGACCTGTCGTTCTTCGACCAGACCAAGGGCGAGCGCTGGGTGCCCTACGTCATCGAGCCCGCGGCCGGTCTGACCCGCTCGCTCATGGCGTTCCTGGTCGACGCGTACTCCGAGGACGAGGCGCCCAACACCAAGGGCGGGGTCGACAAGCGCACCGTGCTGCGCCTGGACCACCGCCTCGCGCCCGTCAAGGCCGCGGTGTTCCCGTTGTCCCGCAACGAGGCCCTCTCGCCCAAGGCCAAGGACCTCGCGACCGAGCTGCGCCGCAGCTGGAACGTCGAGTTCGACGACGCCGGGGCCATCGGGCGCCGGTACCGCCGTCACGACGAGGTCGGCACGCCCTACTGCATCACCGTCGACTTCGACACCCTCGAGGACCAGGCCGTCACCATCCGGGAACGGGACTCGATGGCCCAGGAGCGGGTCGCCCTCGACCAGGTCACCGCCTGGCTGGGCGCCCGTCTCGTCGGCGCCTGAGTTCGTCGTCCTCCGGTCTCGCGGCCCCCCTGACATCTGTCACGGGGGCCGCGTGACGTCCGGGCCGGGTGCGGGGCCGCGCCCCCGAGCAGGGTGGCCGCATGGACACGCTGACCTCCGCGCCACCGGCCGTGGCCCGCCTCGGAGAGGCCCTCGCGATCGACGTCCGCAACCTCCGCCGGACGTTCGGACCCGTCGTCGCCGTCGACGGCCTCGACCTGGAGGTGGCGGCCGGTGAGGTCGTCGCCTTCCTCGGCCCCAACGGCGCCGGCAAGACCTCGACGATCGACATCCTGCTCGGTCTGTCCCACCCGAGCTCCGGTTCGGTGCAGGTGTTCGGCACCACCCCCCGTCAGGCGGTCGCGAACGGCTGGGTCTCCGCCGTCCTGCAGACCGGGGGGTTGCTGCGCGACCTGACCGTCCGGGAGACCGTGCAGATCACCGCGAGCCTGTTCCCCGCCACCCAGCCCGTCGACGTCGTGCTGCGGCGCGCGGGGATCGAGGACATCGGTTCGCGGCGGGTCGGCGCCTGCTCCGGCGGGCAGCAGCAACGGTTGCGGTTCGCCATGGCCCTGCTGCCCGACCCGCGCCTGCTGGTCCTGGACGAACCCACCACCGGGATGGACGTCGAGGGTCGCCGGGCGTTCTGGCAGGCCATCCACGCCGACGCCGCCCGCGGACGCACCGTCGTCTTCGCGACGCACTACCTGGAGGAGGCCGACGCCTACGCCGACCGGATCGTCCTGGTGGCCCACGGCCGCGTCGTCGCCGACGGGACCCCGGCCGAGATCAAGGCGTTGACGTCGGGACGGACCGTGCGGGCCGCGTGGCCCGGCGTGCGCGCGTCCGACCTGGAGGCGATCTCCCGGGTCGGTGACGTCGAGGTCACCCCGGGGCGGGTCCTCGTGCGCACCGACGACTCCGACGCCGTCGCCCGCTGGTTGTTGACCGAGACGCCCGCCCGCGACGTCGAGATCGCGGGCCGGGGGTTGGAGGACGCGTTCCTCGCGCTGACCGGGCCCGCCGACCCGTCCCAGGACCAGACCGAGAACGCCGGGGGGAACCGATGAGCACCACCGCCACCACCACCGCCACCACCGCTTCGCCGGGCGCCGCGGCGCGCCCGGCCCCCGATCACCCCCGGGCCGGGCTCCGGCTCACCTGGCTGAATCCCACCTACCTCGTCCTGGACGCGCGCCGGGTGCTGCGCAACCGCCGGACGTTGATCTTCACGATCGCCATGCCCGTCGTGTTCTTCTTCGTCTTCGGTGCGGGACAGGGCGATCCGGACGCCAAGGCGTACATCATGATCAGTCTGGGGGTGTACGGCGCGATGGTCGCGGCCACCAGCGTCGGCGCCTCCGTCGCCGTCGAACGGGCCGGCGGGTGGAGCCGACAACTGCGGCTCACCCCGCTGCGACCGTCGTCGTACGTGATGGGCAAGGTCCTCACCGCGACCGCGATCGCGCTGCTGCCGATCCTCGTCGAGTTCGCGGTGGGCGCGGCGTCCGGGGTCCGGTTGTCCGCGGCCGACTGGGTGCTCAGCGGCCTCCTGGCCTGGGTGGGTTCGTTGGTGTTCGCGGCGTTCGGACTGGCCGTCGGGTACCTGGTCCCCTCGGAGAACGCGATGCAGATCGTCGGCGCGGTCATGTCGATCCTCGCCATGCTGGGCGGGTTGTTCGTGCCGCTGAGCGCCTTCCCGCACCTCATGCAGGAGATCGCGCGGTTCACCCCGGCCTACGGGGTCGGCGTCCTGGCCCGGTTCCCGCTGATGGACTCCGGCTGGCTGCCCGGCGCCGTCCTCAACGTCGCGGCCTGGACCGCGGTCTTCTCCCTGGCCGCCGGGCTGCTGTTCCGGCGCGACACGGCGCGGGTGTGAGCGGCCCCGGTCGGCCCCGGTCGGCCTCGGCCGGTCCCGGCCGGTGGTGGACCTGGCAGGCTCGGTCCGTGACCGACGCGCCCGCCCCGGTGCCGCAGACCCCTCCGGTCGGGTTCGACGCCCGCCGGCGGTTCGGCTGGGTCTTCGCCGCCGTCTGGCTGTTCTTCCTGGCCGAACCGTTCGAGGACGCCCTCGCCGCGCGCGACCGCGGTGCGGGCGTCCTCGCCGTGGTGGCCCTGGCGGCCTTCGCGGTGACCTACGTCGCGCTCTGGGTCGGTTGGCAGCGGCGTCGTTTCGACCCCGCCCGCGGGCAGCTCGGGTGGCGGGAGGGCCTCACCGGCGTCCTCGTGCTGGTCGTGCTGGCCGCGCTGGCCTTCCCCGGTGCGGGGCAGTCGGCGGCGAACACGTTCGTCTTCGTCTGCGCCTACGGCATGTTCGCCCTGCCCGTCCGCGGTGCGCTGACGCTGGTGGGGCTGGTCGTCCTCGGTCTGGTCGTGGCCTCGCGGGTGGATCCGGCCTGGTCGGGGCTGCTGAGCACCGCGGCCGGAACCGTCCTGGCCGCGCTGGCGACGTTCGGCATCTCGCGGATGTTCGCCCGGACCCGGGAACTCGCGCTCGCCCACCAGGACCTGGCCCGGTTGGCGGTCGCCGAGGAACGCGGCCGTTTCGCCCGCGACCTGCACGACCTGCTCGGGCACTCCCTCACCGTCATCACGCTGAAGTCGGAACTGGCCGGGCGCCTGATCGAGGTCGACGCGCAGCGGGCCGCGGCCGAGATCACCGACGTGGAACGGTTGTCGCGGCAGGCGCTGACCGACGTCCGGGCCGCGCTCGAGGGGTACCGCGACGTGTCGTTGGCGACCGAGCTCGCGGGGGCCCGGCAGGCTCTGGCGGCGGCCGGGATCACCGCCCACCTGCCCGGCGCGGTCGAGGAGGTCGGCGCCGACGACCAGGAACTCTTCGGCTGGGTCGTGCGGGAGGGGGTCACCAACGTCGTCCGGCACTCCGGGGCGTCGAGCTGCTGGATCGAGGTGGAGCCGAGCGGGGTCGCGGTCTGCGACGACGGCGCCGGCCCCCGGCCCGGTTCCGGCGGGGGACGGGGTCTGACCGGCCTGGCCGACCGGGCCCGGTCGGCGGGGGGCCGCCTCACCGTGGGGCGCTCCGCCCAGGGCGGATTCCGGTTGGAGGTGCGGAGGTGATCCGGTTGCTGCTGGCCGACGACCAGGCCCTGGTGCGGGGGGCGCTGTCGGCGCTGCTCTCGTTGGAGACCGACCTGGAGGTGGTCGCCGAGGTCGAGCGCGGGGACCTGGTGGTGGCCTCCGCCCGCGAGCACCGGCCCGACGTGGCCCTGCTCGACGTGGAGATGCCCGGCCTCGACGGCATCGCCGCCACCGCCGCCCTGCGCCGGGCCCTCCCGTCGTGCCGGGTCCTCATCGTCACCACGTTCGGCCGCCCGGGGTTCCTGCGGCGCGCGATGGACGCCGGGGCCTCGGGTTTCGTGGTCAAGGACACCCCGGCCCGGGAGCTGGCCGACGTCGTCCGCCGGGTGGCCGCGGGGCTCCGGGTCGTCGACCCGGCGCTCGCGGCGGCCACGCTGGCCGGGGGCGGCAACCCGTTGACCGCGCGCGAGCTCGACACCCTCCGCGCGGCCCGCGACGGCGGCACGGTCGCCGACATCGCCGCGGCCGTGCGGCTGTCCGAGGGCACCGTCCGCAACCACCTGTCGGCAGCCATCGGCAAGACGGGCGCCCGGACCCGGGCCGAGGCGGTCCGGCTGGCCGAGGAGGCGGGCTGGTTGTTGTGACCCGGCCTGCCCCCCGGCCCTGACCCCTCGGCCCTGACCTCCCGGCGGGGGACCTCAGAGCTCGACGCGGGCGCTGTCCCCGACGTCGGGCTGACCGCCGGTGAGGATCGCCTTGGCGTACTTCACGGCGGCGACGACCTTGAGGTTCTCGGTGGTCCAGACCTCGGCCGAGTCCGCGTCGACGACCAGCAGGGCGACGCTCGGGTCCTCGCGGCCCTGGTCGAACCAGGCCTCGGCGTGGCGGTTCCACAGCTCGTCGATGAGGGCCGGGTCCTTGCTGATCGAGGCGTGGCCGGCGATCGAGACGTAGTTGCCCCCGCCCTCGGCCGCGACGTTCACATGGCTCTCGGCGCGGACCTGGGCGGTCTTGTCGCTCGGGTCCTGCGTGAAGAAGTACAGGTTGCCGTCGAACTCCTTGTCCAGCAGCGCCATCGGGCGGCTGAGCAGCGAACCGTCGGCGTCGGCCGTCGTGACGGTCGCGAAGCGGGCCTTGCTCAGGACGTCGACCACGGCCTTCAGCGCGGCCGGGTCCGACGGGGTGCTGGGCGTGCTGCTCGGGTGGATGTGATTCATGGTCCAGACGCTAGGACGGGCCGCGGGGACCCGCCCGCCGAGGCGTCACAATGGGGGGGTGAGTGCTCCCACCCCGACCCTGACGGCCCCCCCGCTCGTGGGGCCCCTGCGCATCGGGCCGCACGTCTCGCAGACCCCCGTCGTGCTGGCCCCGATGGCCGGCATCACCAACTCCGCCTTCCGTCGGCTGTGCCGCGAGCACGGGCGCGGCTTCTACGTCTCGGAGATGGTCACCTCGCGCGCGCTGGTCGAGCGCAGCCCCGAGTCCATGCGGCTGGTCGGCTTCGACGGGGACGAGCGTCCCCGCAGCCTGCAGCTCTACGGCGTGGACCCGGCGACCGTGGCCGCGGCCGTGCGGATGGTCGTCGCCGAGGACCTCGCCGACCACGTCGACCTCAACTTCGGCTGCCCGGTCCCCAAGGTGACCCGCAAGGGCGGGGGTGCCGCGCTGCCCTGGAAGGCCGACCTGTTCCGCCAGATCGTGCGGGGGGCGGTGCGCGAGGCCTCTCGCGGAGGCCTGCCGCTGACGGTCAAGATGCGCAAGGGCATCGACGACGACCACCTCACCTACCTGCAGGCCGGGCTGGCCGCCGAGCAGGAGGGGGCCGCCGCCGTGGCGCTGCACGGGCGGACCGCCGCGCAGCACTACTCCGGTCAGGCCGACTGGGAGGCCATCGCCCGGCTCAAGGAGACGGTCACCACCGTCCCGGTGCTCGGCAACGGCGACATCTTCTCGGCCGAGGACGCGCTGGAGATGGTCCGGCGCACCGGCTGCGACGGGGTCGTCGTCGGCCGCGGCTGCCTCGGGCGCCCCTGGTTGTTCGCCGACCTGGAGGCGGCGTTCGCCGGTCGTCCCGAGCGCCACCGCCCCGGCCTGCGGATCGTCGCCGCGACGATCCGCCGCCACGCCGAACTGCTCGCGGAGTTCTACGGCGACGAGCTGCGCGGGTGCCGCGACATCCGCAAGCACGTCGCCTGGTACTTCAAGGGCTACGTGGTCGGCGGGGACCTGCGGGCCCGGCTCGGGCTGGTGGAGTCGTTGGAGAACCTGGACGAGCTGATCGCGACCCTCGACCTCGACGCTCCCTACCCGGGGGCGCCCGCCGAGGGGTCGCGCGGTCGCGCAGGCTCCCCGCAGCGGGTGGCGCTGCCGGAGAACTGGCTGGACGACCAGCACCTCACCGGAGCCGCGGCCGAGACCATCCGCCAGGCCGAGCTAAGCGTCTCCGGTGGCTGAGCAGCATCCCGGTTACACCGAGCAGGACCTGCAGCGGTGGAGTCCGGAACCGCCGAAGACCCACGGCCGCACCGCGTTCGCGCGCGACCGGGCCCGGCTGCTGCACTCCTCGGCGCTGCGGCGCCTGGCGGCCAAGACGCAGGTCGTCGGGCCGGGCACGGACGACTTCACCCGCAACCGGCTCACCCACTCGCTCGAGGTGGCCCAGGTCGGTCGTGAGCTCGGGGCCGCGCTCGGCTGCGACCCCGACGTCGTCGACACCGCCTGCCTGGCCCACGACCTCGGGCACCCGCCGTTCGGGCACAACGGCGAACGGGCGCTGGCCGAGATCGCGGCCGGCGTCGGGGGGTTCGAGGGCAACGCGCAGACCCTGCGGTTGCTGACCCGGTTGGAACCCAAGAGTTCCGCGCCCGACGGTCGACCGGTGGGGCTGAACCTGACCCGCGCGAGCCTCGACGCCTCGACCAAGTACCCGTGGCTGGTCGGGGACGCGCCGCGCCCGACGTCGAAGTTCGGCGCCTACGCCGACGACGCCCCGGTCTTCGGCTGGTTGCGCACCGACGCCCCGGCCCACCGGCCCTGCGTCGAGGCCCAGGTCATGGACTTCGCCGACGACGTGGCCTACAGCGTCCACGACGTCGAGGACGCCGTGGTGGCGGGGTCGGTGCAGCTCGGGTGGCTGGCCGAGGGGGAGACCCGGCAGCGCGTGGCCGCCGTCGTCCGCGACTGGTACGTGCGGGACGCGACCGACGAGGAGGTCTCCGCCGCCCTGCAGCGCCTCGTCGCGCAGCCCTACTGGGCCGGGGAACGCTCCGGGGAGTCCCTCGGGTCGCGCCGGCACCTCGCAGCGCTCAAGGACATGACGTCGCAGCTCATCGGCCGCTTCGCGCACGCGGCCGAGAGCGCCACGCGGGCCGCGCACGGTGCGGGTCGCCTCACCCGCTACGGCGCCGACGTGGTCGTGCCGCGGGAGACGGCGCTGGAGGTCGCCGCCCTCAAGGGGGTCGCGGCCACGTTCGTCATGACCGCCCAGGAACGCCAGCCGTTCTACGCCCGGCAGCGGGAACTGCTGACCGAGTTGGCCGCGGCCCTGCTGCGAGGGGCCCCGGAGACGCTCGAACCGCTGTTCCGGGAGGATTTCGCGGCCGCGGTCGACGACGCGGCCCGGTTGCGCGTGGTCGTGGACCAGATCGCCTCGCTGACCGACCCCTCGGCGGTGCTGCTGCACCGCCGGCTCACGGGGACCTGAGCCCGGATCAGACCGTGCGCGAGGGGGTGCCGGGGGTCTGCAAGGTCCCCTCGGCCAGCGAACCCGTGAGCTGGGCGTCCGGGTCGTCCTCGTCCCAGGCGTAGACGAGGCACACCACCTGGCGGTCGCCGTCGGCCCACGTCTCCTCGCTCGGGACGTACCAGGAGAAGTCCACGGGGTCGGGGCTGAGCGAGGCCTTCTCGAGGGCCGCGAGCAGGTCGGCCCCGCAGCGGTCGTCGGCGTCGGTGGCGACCGACCCGTCCCCGGGGAAGGCGTCCTCCGCCCCGTCGGGGAGGTCGAACGTGGAGACGACCTCGTAGTCGTGGTTCTCGGCGCACGGCTCGACCTCGACCGTCGAGCCGAGCAGACCGGCGTCCTCGTCGAAGCAGTCACCCACCGCCAGGGAGTCCGCCCCCTGGACGGGGCCGTCGACGACGAAGCCGTCGTCGTCGGACAACTGCAGGGCCGCGGTGCCCGCGACGACCAGGACCACGGCGAGGACGAGCCCGGCCAGCACCTCGAGCACCCCGAGGACGAGGGCCGCGACGGCGAACCCTCGTCCGCCCCGGCCCGGGGAGCCGTCGGGCGCCCGGCCGGTGCGGGCGATCCCCACGGCCCCGAGGACGACGGCCGCGACCCCGAGCACCCCGAGCAGGGCGGCCACGAAACCCGCGATCGAGACGGGGTCGGTCTCGCGCGGGGCGGGCGCCGGCGGGGGAGCGGCCCAGGTGCGGGCGGGGTCCATCACCCTTCGATGATGCCGGTCGTCGGCCTCGGCGGGGCGGGGAGACACCGTGGCCCGTCCCGGGACCACCCGGTCAGCGGACGGTGTGCCGCCGGGAGGAGATGACGCCGGTGTCGAAACCGGCCATGTGCAACCCCCCGTGGAAGCGGGCGTGCTCGATCTTGAGGCAGCGGTTCATGACGACGTCGATCCCCGCCTCGTGCCCGCGGCGGGCCACCTCGTCGTCGGAGAGACCGAGCTGCAGCCACAGCACCGGTGAGCCGACGGCCAGCGTCGCGTCGAGGGCGGCGCCGAGGTCGGCCGGGCGGCGGAACACGTCCACGATGTCGGGGACCCCGGGCAGGGCGTCCAGGGAGGGGTAGCAGGGCCGCCCCAGGATCTCGGTCTCGTTCGGGTTCACGAACCAGACCTCGTAGTCGGAGGAGGAGAGCAGATACGTGGCCACGAAGTAGGACGCGCGCGACGACTTCGCCGAGGCCCCGAGGATCGCGACCGTCCGGGTGCGGCGCAGGATGCGCAGCCGCTGCGTCGGGGTGGGCGCGGCCCAGGCCGACGGCGGGGCGTCCTGGGAGCCCGTGCTCGGCGCCGCGGGCGGGTGCTCGACGGCGGCGGTCCCGACGTCCGGGACGGAGCCCAGGGTCGGGTCGGTGGGCCCGGACGGGGTGCTCACGACGCCACCTCCGTCGCCGCGGCCAGCGCCTGGTCGAGGTCCCAGAGGACGTCCTCGACGTCCTCCAGCCCGACGCTGATCCGGATGAGGTCGGCCGGGACGCCCGCCGCCTGCAACTGCTCCGGGGACAACTGCTGGTGGGTGGTCGAGGCGGGGTGCAGCACCAGGGTCCGCGCGTCACCGATGTTGGCGAGGTGCGAGAGCAGCTGGCAGTTCTCGATGAACCGTTCCCCGGCCGCACGCCCGCCGACGACCCCGAAGGAGAACACCGCCCCCGGACCCTCGGGCAGATACCGTTGTGCCAGAGCGTGACTCGGGTGCGACGGCAGCCCCGAGTAGCGGACCCAACCGACCCGCGGGTCCGATTCCAGCCACTCCGCGACGCGGCGTGCGTTCGCGACGTGCTCGCGCATCCGTTGGGGCAGCGTCTCCACGCCCATCAGCAGCAGGAAGGCCGAGTGCGGGGACAGGGTCGCGCCGACGTCGCGCAGCTGCTCCGAGCGCAGCTTCATGAGGAACCCGTACTCGGCGAAGTTCCCCCACCAGGACAGGCCCCCGTAGCTGGCCACCGGTTCGGTCATCGCCGGGAACTTCCCGTTGTCCCACGGGAACGTTCCGGCGTCGATCACGACCCCGCCCAGGGTGGTGCCGTGGCCGCCGAGGAACTTGGTGGCCGAGTGGATCACGATGTCGGCGCCGTGCTCGATCGGGCGGCAGAGGTAGGGGGTCGCGGTGGTCGCGTCGACGATCAGCGGGATCCCGGCGGCGTGGGCCACGTCGGCCAGCCCGCGGATGTCGACCACGAGCGTCGAGGGGTTGGCGACCACCTCGGTGAACACGAACCGGGTCTTCTCGGTGATCGCCGCCGCCACCGACTCCGGTGTCGGGTCGACGAACACCGTGTCGACCCCGAACCGGCGCAGGGTCACGTCGAGCTGCGTGACCGTGCCGCCGTAGAGGTTGTTGGAGGCGACCACGTGGTCGCCCGCGCCGGCCAGGGCGGCGAACGTCAGGAACTCCGCGGCCTGCCCCGATGCCGTCGCGACCGCGCCGAGACCGCCCTCCAGGGAGGCGAGCCGTTCCTCGAACGCCGCGATGGTCGGGTTGGAGATCCGGGAGTAGATGTTGCCGAACTTCTGCAGCGCGAACAGGTTCGCGGCGTCGGCGGCGTCCTCGAACACGAAACTCGTGGTCTGGAAGATCGGGACCGCACGGGCCCCCGTCGTCGGTTCGGGGACGGCTCCGGCGTGCACGGCCCGGGTGCGGAACCCCCAGGCCCGGTCCTCCTGGGTCGCGCCCCGCGCGGGGGCCGGCGTGCCGTGTTCGCTGTCCACAGCCCGATCCTGCCACCTGCGGGGGGCGGTCGCGGCACGCCATACAGTTGCCCCCGTGCCCCGCATCCACGACGACGACGTGCAGGCGGTGCGCGAGCGGGTCCGGGTCGACGAGGTGATCGGGGAGCAGGTCGCGCTGCGACCGGCCGGTATCGGCTCCCTCAAGGGGCTGTGCCCCTTCCACGACGAACGCACCCCCAGCTTCTCCGTCCGCCCCGCGCTCGGGCGCTGGCACTGCTTCGGCTGCGGCGAGCGCGGGGACGTCATCGACTTCGTGCAGCGCCTCGACGGGCTGGGCTTCGCCGACGCCGTGGAGCGCCTGGCCGCCCGGGCCGGGATGCAGCTGCGCTACGTCGACGACGGCGGCCGTCCCGGTCAGCGGCCGGACCCGGGGCGGGCCGGGCAGCGGCAACGGTTGACCGAGGCGCACCGCGTCGCCGCCGAGTACTTCGCCGAGCAGCTCGAAGGGCCGGGGGACGGGCCGGAGACCGCCCGGACCTTCCTGGCCGAGCGGGGTTTCTCCCGGGAGGACTGCGCCCGCTTCGGGGTCGGTTTCGCCCCCGCGGGCGGCGAGGCGCTCCTGCGCCACCTGCGCGGGCGGGGTTTCACCGAGGACGAGATCGTCACCGGCGGTCTGGCCGGACGCGGGCAGCGCGGCCTCTACGACCGGTTCCGGGGACGCCTGGTGTGGCCGATCCGGGACGTCTCGGGGGCGACCATCGCGTTCGGCGCGCGTCGACTCTTCGACGACGACCGCATCGAGGCCAAGTACGTCAACTCCCCCGAGACCCCGCTGTACAAGAAGTCGCAGGCCCTCTACGGCCTCGACCTCGCCAAGCGCGACATCGCCCGGCGGCGCCAGGTGGTCGTCGTCGAGGGCTACACCGACGTCATGGCCTGCCACGTCGCCGGGGTCTCCACCGCGGTCGCCACCTGCGGGACGGCCTTCGGGGAGGACCACGTCCGGATCGTGCGGCGGATGCTGGGCGACGCCGACGGCACCGCCGAGGTGGTCTTCACCTTCGACGGGGACGAGGCCGGGCAGAAGGCCGCGCTGCGCGCCTTCGAGCTGGAGGAGAAGTTCTCCGCGCAGACCTACGTCGCGGTCGAACCGAGCGGGCAGGACCCGTGCGACCTCCGCTTGTCCTCCGGGGACGCCGCCGTCGCCGCCCTCGTGGCCGGGCGGGTGCCCCTGTTCGAGTTCGCGATCCGCTCGACGCTCGACCGCTTCGACCTCGACAACGAGGCCGGTCGGCTCGCCGCGCTCGACGCGGCCGCCCCCATCGTCGCCAACATCCGCGACCGCGGGCTGCGCCACCGCTACGCCGTCAACCTCGACCGCTGGCTGGGCTTCCTGGACGAGCGCTTCGTCCTCGACCGCGTCCGGCGCCATTCCGGCGGTCGTGGGTCCGGCGCCCCCGAACCGGCCCGTCCCGCGACGCCCGCCCCCGAGCGGGACCCGGTGACGCTGCTGGAGCGAGGGGTCCTGGCCTGCGTGCTGCAGGCGCCCGCGGTCCTGGCCGACGACTTCGACGCCCTGGACCCCGACGCGTTCACCGCCCCCGGTCACCGGGCGGTCGCCGAGGCCGTCATCGCCGCCGGGGGACCCGCCGAGGCCCCGGTCGGCCCGGCCTGGGTCGCGACCGTCCTGGACTACTGCACCGGCCCCGTCCTGGCGCTGGCCCAGGAGCTGTCCATGGTGGAGCTGCCCGTGGGCACCGAGGAGGAGCTGGACCGCTGGGGCCGCTCGGCGCTCGCCGCCCTGGCCGGTCAGGCCGCGACCCGGGCCGTCGCCCAGGCCCGCCGGACCCTGCAGCGCCTCGACCCCCAGGCCCACGCCGAGGAGTACCGCGAGGCCTCCGCGGAACTGTTCCGGCTGGAGGCGCAGCGGCGGGAGTGGCAGCAGCGCGCCCGGGGCGGCTGACCGCGATCCCGATGGGGGACAGCGCTCCCCAGGACGTGGGGCCGGCGTCGGCGGCGCCACCCGCCTGGCACGACGTGGCGTCACGGGCTGGTACGGTTGAACCGCTGAACGGGGGAGACCCGCGGTTCGGTCCCGCCTAGCTCAATTGGCAGAGCAGCCGGCTGTTAACCGGCAGGTTACTGGTTCGAGTCCAGTGGCGGGAGCAAGAGACGAGGGGTGTGCGTGCAGACGCACACCCCTCGTCCGTTCCCGCGGAGGTGCTGTGAGCCGGGGCCTGTCGGCCGTCGCCGCCATCGTCGTCCCCCTCCTCGTGCTCGCAGTCCTCGCCCTGGTCTGGGTCGGGCGTGACGTCGCCGAGCCCGAGGTCGGGGTGCCCGCCGGGCCGGTCGGGACGGCGCTCGCCGAGCTGCCGGTGGCCCCCGCCGGGACGATGACGGGCTACTCCCGCTCCGCCTTCGGTCCGGCCTGGGCCGACGTGGACGACAACGGCTGCAGCACGCGGGAGGACGTCCTCGCGCGCGACCTGACCGGCATCGTCGTCGCGGACGACGGGTGCCGCGTCCTGTCGGGGACGCTGGCCGACCCCTACGGCGCGGGGACCGTCGACTTCGTCCGCGGGGTGGACACGTCGGCCGCCGTCCAGATCGACCACGTGGTGGCGCTGGCCGCGGCATGGCGCACCGGAGCCCGCGACTGGGACGCCGAGCGGCGGGAGCGGTTCGCCAACGACCCGTTGGAGCTGCTCGCGGTGGCCGGGGCGGAGAACCAGGCCAAGGGGGACGACGACGCCGCGGAGTGGTTGCCGGTCGAGGGGGCCTGCGCCTACGCGGCCCGTCAGGTGGCGGTCAAGTCGGAGTGGGGACTGTGGGTCACCCCGGACGAACGGGATGCGCTGGCCGCGGTGCTGACGGGGTGCCCGGGGCAGGAGCTCCCCCGTCGTTGAGGAGCGTGCCGGGCGGAGGCTCGGTGAGGGCGCGGTTGCGCCCGGACGACTTGGCGGTGAAGAGCAGTTCGTCGGCGCGGCGGAAGAGGTCGCGGAACAGCTCCTGGACGCTCTCGGTGCCCAGGGGCGGGCCCGAGGCCGCGCCGACGCTGACCGTGACGGCCGGTCGGGTACGGGTCGCGGGGAGGTCGGCGACGGCGGCCCGGAGCCGCTCGGCGAGGGGGGCCAGACCCTCGGCCGGCAGGGCGGCCACCAGCAACAGTTCCTCGCCCCCCATGCGGACGCAGAGGTCCCCGGGCCGGCTGACCTGGCGCACGGTCTTCGCCGCGAGGGTGAGGACCTCGTCGCCGACCGTGTGCCCGAACCGGTCGTTGACCTGCTTGAAGTGGTCGAGGTCGCAGAGCAGGACCGCCACGTCCTCACCGGCCCGGCGGGCCCGCTCGTGCAGGCCCGGAAGCTCGTGGGCCAGGCCGCGCCGGTTCAGCAACCCGGTGAGCGGGTCGTGCCGGGCGGCCCGGTCGGCCTCGGCCTGGGTGCTGCGCAGCTGACGCAGGAGCAGGACGAAGCCGCCGAAGAGGAGCCCGGTCACGGTCAGCGCGCAGAGACCGCGGACGACCAGGGTCTCCAGGTCGCCCGGCGGGCGGCAGGCGATGCTCAGCGTGCCGACGCTGCTGGCGAGCCAGCAGGCGAGGACGTTGCGGCCCCGGCCCGCGAACATCGCCACGTAGACCGGTCCGACCAGCAGACTCATCGCGGCGTACTGCCGGATCTGCGGGTCGGCGACGCAGAGCCCGGCGGCGACCAGCGCCGCGGTCACGTACCACCCCCACCAGGAGGGGGCACCGCCGTCGCGGGTCGGCAGGCAGACCGCGGCGAACGCGACGGGACTGGCGAGGACGGCCACGGCCAGCAGCACGGCGGGCCCGGCCGGGGTGAGGACGTCGGGTGTGGCCAGGGCGACGATCGGGAAGACGGTGCCGGACAGCGTCGCACCGGTGAGGGCGAAGCGGCGTCCGGCGTCGAGCCCGCGGAGCCGGTGCCACCACGACACGAGCCGGGCGCGGGCTCGCTGTCGTCGTTGCTCGGTCACGGTGTCAGCGTCCTTCCGGTGCCCGGCCGGTCGGCCGGTGGAAGGAACATCGACCGTCGGCGTCCCCGGCCTGAGCCCGGACTCCCCGATCGGAGCAGTGGGCCGGGGGGCCGCGGTCGCAGACCCCCCGCCTCCGCCTCGGGCGGGGACGGGCGAGGGCCGGGATAGGCTGCGCGGGCGCCGATCCGGCGCGCGGGGCGGTAGCTCAGTCGGTCAGAGCAGGGGACTCATAATCCCTGGGTCGTGGGTTCGAGCCCCACCCGCCCCACCGTCCTCGGGTGCTCGCCCGGGGTGGGCGTCGTCACCCGGACGCGGGAGCTCAGTCGCGGTCGACCGAGAGTCCCGCCCGGCAGTCCTCGACGATCTGCTCGGGCGAGGGCGAGTCCTCCAGCAGGTCGCGGACCGCGTCGGGGTCGAGGAGGTCGAGGCGGGCGAGGGTCCAGAGCGTCTCCTCCAAGGACTTGCGCCGGCCGAGCGCACCGCCGGCCCCGTTGCGGCGGCGCTGCTGCTGCTCGTCGACGGCCGGGAGGAGCAGGTGGGCCAGACGGCCGATCTCCTGCGGTCGGAACTCGGTGGGGGCGCCGACGGGGACCTCCGCCGGTCCGGACTCCTCGGGGTGGCTCGCTGCCTCGTGCTGCATGGTTCTCCGGCCTTCCGCGTCGGGCCCCGCGCCCGGTCACGCCTCACCCCGAAGCATCGACCCCCGCCCACGCCCGCCCCAGCCGTGATCACCCGTCCGGAGCAGGAGGACCGCCCGCTCGGGCCCCGGCGGCGGCCCCACGGGAGCCCCGACCAGGACGGTCTAGACCAGGAAGCGGTACAGCCGGTCGCCCGCGTCGATCCGTTCGAAGGTCGGCGGGGCCGCGCTCATCCGGGCCAGCAGGTCGGGCAGGTCGGCGGAGCTGGACAGCTCGATGCCCACCAGGGCCGGGCCGGTCTCCCGGTTGGACCGCTTGACGTACTCGAAGAGGGTGATGTCGTCGTCCGGGCCGAGCACCTCGTCGAGGAAGCGGCGCAGCGCGCCGGGCTCCTGCGGGAAGTCGACGAGGAAGTAGTGCTTGCGGCCCTCGTGGACGAGGGCGCGCTCGACCACCTCGGCGTAGCGGCTCACGTCGTTGTTGCCGCCGGAGACGATGGTCAGCACGCGAGACCCGGGGGCCAGGTCGAGGTAGTCCAGCGCGGCCGGGGCCAGCGCACCCGCGGGCTCGGCGATGATCCCGTCGGTCTGGTACATCGCCAGCATCTCCACGCAGACCCGCCCCTCGGGGACGAGCACCACGTCGACGTCGGCGTCGGCGACGGCCGCAAAGGTGTGGTCGCCGACCCGGCGCACGGCGGCGCCGTCGACGAAGGAGTCCACCCGTTCGAGCATGACCGGGTGCCCCACGGCCATGGCCGCGGTGAGGGAGGCCGCCCCGGCCGGTTCGGCCCCGACGACGCGGACGGAGGGATGGCGCTCGCGCAGCCAGGAGAGCATCCCGGCGAGCAACCCGCCCCCGCCGACCGGCGCCACGACCACGTCGGGCAGACCGCCGTCGGGCAGGGCGAGCAGCTGGGCGACGGCCTCGACCGCGACGGTGCCCTGGCCGGCGATGGTCCGCGGGTCGTCGAACGCGGGCACCAGGGTGGCGCCGGAGTCGTGCGAGAAGGCGGTGGCGGCGGCGGACGCGTCGTCGTAGGTGTCCCCGTCGACGATCGTCTCGACGAACGTCCCGCCCAGGCTGGCGATGCGGTCGCGCTTCTGCCGCGGCGTGGTGCGGGGCAGGTGGATGCGTCCCCGGACGCCGAGCGCGGCGCAGGCCGAGGCGACCCCCTGGGCGTGGTTGCCGGCGCTCGCGCAGACGACGCCGCGGGCCCGTTCGTCGTCGGAGAGCTGGGCGATGAGGTTGTAGGCGCCGCGCACCTTGTACGAGCGGACCGTCTGCAGGTCCTCGCGCTTGACGTAGACCTGCGCCCCGGTGGCCTCGGAGAGCCGTCGGTTCAGCTCGACGGGCGTGGTGGCGACGACACCGGTGAGGCGGGCGGCGGCGGCCTCGACGTCGGCGGCCCGCACGGGCGTGAGCGCGGTCGGGCTCGAGAGGGACGTCATGCCCTGATCCTCCCGCGTCCGCGCCGGTGGACGAAATCGCCCCCGGTCCAAGGAAGTTCCCAGCGTGGCTGTGATCCTCGGCACAGATCACCATCGGAGGCTTGAGGTCAGGCAAGGCGGGCCTATCCTCGGTGAGCCTCACCTCACCAGGGTGGGCCGACGAAAGAAGGATCCGTGCTCGCCACCTTCCTCATCGGGCTCCGCGAGGGCCTGGAGGCCGCGCTCGTCGTCGGCATCATCGCCGCCTTCCTGGCCGGCCGCGGTCGGCCCGAGGCCCTGCGTCAGGTCCGGGTCGGCGTGCTCGCCGCGGTCGTCCTGTGCGTCGGCGCGGCCGTCGCGCTGCAGGCCGCCTCAGCCTCGCTGCCCCAGCGCGAGCAGGAGCAGCTCGAGACCGTCATCGGACTCGTCGCCGTCGCGATGGTCACCTACATGATCCTCTGGATGCGGCGGCACGCTCGCAGCCTGCGCGGCGACCTGGAACGCGCCGCCGACGCGGCCCTGGACCGCGGTTCCGCCGGCGCGTTGGTGGCCATGGCCTTCCTCGCCGTGCTGCGCGAGGGGCTGGAGACGTCGGTCTTCCTGCTCGCGACCGTGCAGGCCGCCGGGACCGGCGCGGTCCAGGGCGTCCTCGGGGCGGTCCTCGGGATCGCCGTCGCCGTCGCCCTCGGCTACGGCATCTACCGCGGCGGCGTCCGGCTCGACCTGCGCCGTCTCTTCGGCGTGACGTCCGTCCTGCTCGTGGTCGTCGCCGCGGGCCTGCTGATGTCGGCCGCGCACACCGCCCACGAGGCCGGCTGGCTGCTGGCCGGGCAGGAGCAGGCGCTGGACCTGCGGGCGCTCGTCACGCCGGGCACCGTGCACGGCGCCCTGCTGCAGGGGCTGCTCGGCTGGCAGCCCCGCCCCACGGTCGCCGAGGTCGTGGCGTTCCTCGTCTACGCCGTGCCGATGCTCGCGGTCGTCCTGCTCGCCCCGCGGCGTTCCCGACCGGCGCCGGCCCCCGTGACCGCCTGACCCTTGGCCGTCTGACCCCCTCCGTCCTCGGCCCCGGCCGACCCCTGTCCTCGAAGGGCTCCTCCATGTCTGCTCGCCCCCGGTCGCTGCGCACCGCCCTGCTCGGCCCGGCCCTGCTGCTCGGCCCGACCCTGCTGCTGAGCGCCTGCTCCGCCACGTCGTCGGCCGACCCGACCGCCCCGTCCGCCGGGGGACCGGGCTCGGTCGCGGTGACGCTCACCGACGACGGCTGCACCCCGGAGCCGAGCACCGTCCCCGCCGGGTCGGTGACCTTCACGGTCACCAACAGCGACGCGACCGCGGTCACCGAGGCCGAGCTGGTCAATGCGGGCGGGCGGATCCTCGGGGAGCGGGAGAACCTCACCCCCGGCCTCTCCGCGTCGTTCTCCCTGGACCTCCCGGCCGGCACCTACTCGATGCAATGCCCCAACGCCGCCACCGAGAGCACCCCGTTCACGGTCACCGGGGCCGCGCCGACCGCGACCGCCGACCCGCTCTTCGCCACCGCGACCGAGGGGTACGCGACCTACGTCAAGGAGCAGGTCGCGCAGCTCGTCACCGCGACGACGGCGTTCACGGCCGCGGTCGAGGCCGGGGACGTGGAGCGGGCCAAGGCCCTCTACGGCCCGGCCCGTCTGCCCTACGAACGGATCGAACCCGTGGCCGAGAGCTTCGGCGACCTCGACCCGGCCATCGACGCGCGGATCGCCGACGTCGAGGACCCCACCACCTGGACCGGGTTCCACCGCATCGAGAAGGGGCTCTGGGTCGACGGCTCGACCGACGGACTGGCCCCGGTCGCCCAGCAGCTGATGGGCGACGTCACCCGGCTCGACTCGCTCGTGCAGACCACGACCTACCAGCCGGCCGAGCTCGCCAACGGCGCCAGCGCCCTGCTCGACGAGGTCGCCGCGAGCAAGGTCACGGGGGAGGAGGAGGCCTACTCCCACCTGGACCTGCTCGACTTCGCCGCCAACGTCGAGGGGGCCCAGAAGGCCTTCGAGCTGCTGGTCCCCGCCCTGCAGCAGACCGACCCGGACCTGGTGACGACCGTCCAGGCGCGCTTCACCGACGTCGGGACCGCCCTGCAGCCCTACCGTCGCGGCGACTCCTGGGCGCCCTACACCGAGCTGACCCCCGAGCAGGTGCGGGCCCTGGCCACCGCCGTCGACGCGCTGGCCGAACCGCTCTCCACGGTGTCCGGCAAGATCGTCGGCTCGGCGTCCTGAGATGGCCGGACCCCGTCGTCGTGACCTGATCGCCGGCCTCGGCGTCGTCGGGGCGGGTGCCCTCGCCGCGGGCGGGGTCGCCCTCGCCGGGGGCGAGCGACCCACCCGGACCGCCCGCAGCGACCGGGTCCCCTTCGACGGGCCCCACCAGGCCGGCATCGTCACCCCGGCCCAGGACCAGCTCGTCTTCGCCGCGATCGACGTCACGACCACCGACGCCTCGGCGCTCGCCGACGTGCTCTCGCGGTGGACGACGGCGGTCCGCTCGATGGTCGAGGGCGTCCCCGTCGGAGGCGGCGAGGGCGGGCTGGCGGGTGCGGTCGGTCAGCCGCCGGCGGACACGGGGGAGGCCTACGAGCTGCCCGCGGCCAACCTCACGGTGACCCTCGGCTACGGCCCCTCGTTGTTCGACGGGCGCTTCGGGCTGCAGGACAAGCGTCCGGCCGTGCTGGAGGAGCTGCCCGCGCTGCCCGGCGAGCAGCTCGACCCGTCCCGCTGCGGCGGTGACCTGGCCCTGCAGGCCTGCGCCGACGACCCCCAGGTCGCCTTCCACGCCGTCCGCAACCTGCTGCGGATCGGCCGCGGCGTCGTGGCGCTGCGCTGGATGCAGCTCGGCTTCGGCCGCACCTCGAGCACGGCCGAGGCCCAGACCACGCCGCGCAACCTGATGGGCTTCAAGGACGGGACGGCCAACCTGCGGGCCGAGGACTCCGCCTCGCTGGGGCGCTGGGTCTTCGTCGGCGGGGCCGGGGCGCCCGAGCCCGACCAGGAGTGGATGCGCGGGGGCAGCTACCTCGTGGCCCGGCGCATCCGCATGCTCGTGGAGAGCTGGGACCGCGCCTCGCTGGGGGAGCAGGAACGGGTCGTCGGGCGCACCAAGGTGAGCGGGGCGCCGCTCTCGGCCCCGCACGGCAGCGAGTTCGCCGCCCTGGACCTGGCGGCGACGGACGCGGCGGGGAAGCCGGCGATCGACCTCGCCGCCCACGTCCGGCTGGCCGCCCCGGAGACCAACGGCGGTCAGCGACTGCTGCGGCGCGGTTACTCCTACACCGACGGGATGGACCCGGTGACCGGGCAGCTCGACGCGGGGCTGTTCTTCCTCGCCTACGCCAACGACCCGGACGGCTTCGTCCGGATCCAGCGACGGCTGGGGGCCCACGACGGGCTGACCGAGTACCTGAAGCACACCGGCTCGGCGGTGTTCGCCGTCCCGCCGGGGACCGCCCCGGGCGAGGACTGGGGCGCGAGCCTCTTCGCCTGAGGAGGACGTCTGGCGCGCCGGACCGGGAAGCGCCTCACGGCGCACGGCCGCTCGTAGCGGCTTATTTTGGGACCCGGGGCTACCACGGCCCGGCGCCCCTCCATTGTAAAACTCGTGGTGCGATCCGTCAGCCCCGGGCCGCGCCCGTCCGTCCGATCGGGTCGGTCAACGGTTGAGTTCCCCTGCGCGCCAACGGTTCGCGACCGTCTCCAACTGCTCGGCGGTCCGTACCAGGCGCGCCGCCGACAGGGTGAGCGCCGGCCCGGCCGCGGGGTCCACGCGGGGATCGTCGGCGGTGTGCGCCCGGCCGACGGCGACGATGCGGCAGAACGCGGCGGCCCGGTCCAGCGTGACGGCGAAGTCGCCGGTCGAGACGCCGGTGAGCACGGCGTCGAGGACCGCGGCCACCTCCTCGGGGCCCGGCGGGTCGGCGACCCCGGCGACGACCTCGAGGACGGGGGCGAAGCGGCGTCCCTCGGCGAACTGCCGGGCCACCGACACCCGGGAGCGCTGGACCCAGGTGCGCAGGACGTAGAGGCGCCAGAGGGCGCCGGCCAGGGAGTCGGCCGGGGCGTCGGCCCAGAGCTCGGCGAGCACCTCGAGGCCCTCGTCCTGGGCCAGGGTCACGACGCGGGCGGTGACCGCCGGGTCGGCCGCGGCCCGGGAGCCGTGCACGAGGGCCGAGGCGGCCGCGTGGGCCGCCTCCTGGACGGCGGAGGGGTCGACACCCCCGGCGATCGCGACGATCGCCTGGTCGCCGGGGAGGGCGGGGCGGTGATGGCGGCGGAGAGGGCCGCGGTCGGGCTGGGCCACCGGACGATCCTGCCTCAGCCGTGGCGGGTCTGCCGCCCGCGGGTCAGAAGCGGAACGGCTGGGGCGTGGCGCCCATGACCGTGCGGGGGCAGTCGGCCAGGCGCAGCCCGCCGTGCCCGAGGGCCTCGTCGCACAGGGTCTCGACGGTCCAGCCCAGCTGGGCGCCGAACGCGGTCACGGTCACGCGGTAGACGGTGATCTCGTAGCGGGTCGGGGTGCCGTAGGCGACGTGGATGCGCCCGATGAGCTCGGCCCCGGCCAGGTTCTCGGTGCCGTTCCACGGGCGGTCCCACCGGCTCCAGAGGCTCGGCCCGGCCTGCCAGACCCCGCCGTGCTGCACGTCGCGCAGGGCCAGCTCGACGAGGATCGAGCGGGCCGACTCCTCGGGGACGATGGCGGCCGGTCGCACGACCTCGGTGATCTCCCCGGGGGCGGGGCGAGCCGGGTTCGGGTTCCGCAGATCCGTCACGGGGGGTCCTTCCTGGGCGAGCCGCGGGTCGGGCGGGGGAGCGAGGGTGGGGCGTGAGGCCGGGAGGGCGTCACCCCGCCCTATCGGCGTCCGGGACCCCGGAGTTGAGCGGGACGCCCGGGTGAGGGGACGGATCGGGGGGACGGGTGGTGCGCCGAGCGGCGCGTGGGGCATGATGGGCCCAGCGTGTCGGCGACGGCGCGTCAGCAAGCGGTGACACCATGTCACCGGCGGTCAGATCCGCTGCGGGTACGAGGTCGTTGGGGAAGACGTCCCTCGAACCGATGCAGAGGAGAACGGCATGTCCGGTGCGATCACGCGCGGTGTGCTCTTCGTGCACGCCGCACCGCGAGCGCTGTGCCCTCACGTCGAGTGGGCGGTCGGCGCTCTCCTCGGCGTGCGCGCGTCCTTCGACTGGACGGGCCAGCCGGTGGCTCCCGGCTGCCTGCGCACGGAGTACTCCTGGCAGGCTCCGCAGGGCACGGGCGCCCGGCTCGCCTCGGCGCTGCGCGGGTGGAACCACCTCCGCTACGAGGTCACCGAGGAACCGAGCAGCGGCGTCGACGGCGGCCGTTGGAGCCACACCCCCGCGCTCGGCATCTTCCACACGACCGTCGACGTCCACGGCAACGCGATGGTCAACGAGGAGCGCGTGCGGGGCGCCCTGGAGCTGCTGCAGGCGCCGGGGGCCGACGTCGCCGCCGCCCGCCGCGCCCTGTCCCTGGCCCTGGGCGAGGCGTGGGACTGCGAGCTGGAGGCGTTCCGGCACGCCGGTGAGGACACCCCCGTGCGCTGGCTGCACCAGGTCGGCTGAACCGGCTCGCCCGGAGCGCCCCGGCACACCCCGGACGCACGACGGCCCGGCTCCCTCGGGGGAGCCGGGCCGTCGTGGCGTCGTGGGCGGGCGGTCAGACCGTGCCGAAGACCAGGCTGACGTTGTGCCCGCCGAAGCCGAAGGCGTTGTTCAGCCCGATGAGCCGGCCCTCGCCGGGCAACGACCGGGACTCCTTGCGGACCACGTCGAGGTTGACCTCGGGGTCGAGGTCCTCGACGTTGATCGTGGGCGGGGCGAGGCGGTCGCGCAGGGCCAGGATCGTCAGGATCGACTCGACCGCGCCCGCGGCCCCCAGCAGGTGCCCGGTCATGGACTTGGTCGCCGAGACCGCGATCTGGTCGATGGCCCCGCCCAGGGCCAGGTTGAGGCCCTTGACCTCGGCCACGTCCCCGACCGGGGTCGAGGTGGCGTGGGCGTTGATGTGATGGATGTCCGAGGCGGTGATGCCGGCGTCGCCCAGGGCGTCGCCGACCGCGCGGCTCACGCCCATCCCGGCCGGTTCCGGCGCGGCGATGTGGTGGGCGTCGGCGGACAGGCCCACCCCGAGCAGCTCGGCGTGGATGCGCGCTCCCCGGGCCCGGGCGTGCTCCTCGGACTCCAGCACCACGACCCCGGCGCCCTCGCCGAGCACGAAACCGTCGCGCTGGGTGTCGAAGGGCCGCGAGGCGTGCGCCGGGTCGTCGTTGCGGGTCGACATGGCGTGCATCGCGGCGAAGGCTGCGATGGGCAGCGGGTGGATGGCCGCCTCGGTGCCGCCGGCGATGACCACGTCGGCGCGACCCGAGCGGATCATCTCGGCCCCGTAGGCCAGCGCCTCCGCGCCCGACGCGCACGCGCTGACCGGGGTGTGGGCCCCCGCGCCCGCCTTGAACTCCAGGCTGACCGCCGCCGTCGAGCTGTTGGCCATGAGCATGGGGACGGTGAGCGGGAGGACCCGTCGCGGGCCCTTCTCCTTCAGCGTGTCCCAGGCGTTGAGCAGGGTCCAGATGCCCCCGATGCCGGTCGCCAGCACCGATCCGAGCCGCACCGGGTCGACCTCGGGGCGGCCCGCGTCGGCCCACGCCTCGCGCGCCGCGATCACCGAGAACTGGGCCGAGGGGTCCAGCCGCTTGGTCTCGGGTCGGGTCAGCACGTCGGCACTGGGCACCGCCGCCTGCGCGGCGAAGGTGATGGGGAGTTCGTGCTCCGTGGTCCAGGGCGCGACGATCGGCCGGGCGCCGGAGCGTCCGGCCAGGGCGGCGTCCCAGGTGGAGGCGACGTCGCCACCGAGCGGGGTCGTCGCGCCCATCCCGGTGACGACGACGCGGCGAGCGGTCGAGGTCATGGTGGTCAGCTCCTTCTGCAGCGGGGTGACCCGCTGCGTCGGCCTCGGGAGGCCTGCAGGTGGGGTGGTGCCCCGGCGGTCCCGGGTCGGGACCGCCGGAGCACGGTGACTCGAGGAGTCGGGGTCAGGCCTGGGCCTGCGAGATGTAGGCCACGGCGTCACCGACGGTGCGGAGGTTTTTGACGTCCTCGTCGGGGATGCGGACCGAGAACTTCTCCTCGGCGTTCACCACGATGGTCATCATCGACAGCGAGTCGATGTCCAGGTCGTCGGTGAAGGACTTGTCGGCCTGCACGCTGTCGGTGGGCAGGCCCGTCTCCTCGTTCACGATCTCGGCGAGACCGCTGAGGATCTCCTGCTCACTGGCCATGTGTGGCTCCTTCGTCGTCGGAGGCGGGAAGCCGCCTCATCGGCCCGGCCACGGAATGCGCCCGGGAGTGGGGGGGGAGGGCCGGGCCCTCAGGGGAGACGGACCACCTGGGCCGCGTAGGCGAGCCCGGCGCCGTAGCCGATGAGCAGGGCCAGTCCGCCGGAGGTGGCCTCACCCTCGGCGATGGCCCGCTCCAGCGCCAGCGGGACCGAGGCCGCCGACGTGTTGCCCATGTCGACGATGTCGCGGGCGACGTGCACGGACTCCGGCAGCTTGAGCTGCTTGACCATGGCGTCGATGATCCGCGCGTTGGCCTGGTGGGGGACGAACGTGTCCAGGTCCTCGGCACGGACGCCCGCCGCGTCGAGCGCGCGCTGGGCCACGGGGGCCATCTGCCACACCGCCCAGCGGAACACGGACTGACCCTGCTGCTGCAGGTAGGGCCAGGGGGCCGCGTCCTCGGCCGGGGCCTCGGACGGGCCGTCGGACTCGGGTGCCTCGGCGGCGAGGGCCGCGTCCTGGACCAGCCCGGCCTGCTTCAGCGTCTCCGGCCGCAGGTCCAGCCAGGACACCTTGGAGCGGATGGCGTCGGCCTGGCCCCCGTCGGAACCCCAGACGGTCGGACCGATGCCCGCGGTCTCGGAGCGTCCGATCACGGCCGCCCCGGCGCCGTCGGCGAAGAGGAACGCGGTCGAGCGGTCGTGCTTGTCGGTGAAGTCGGACAGCTTGTCGGCGCCGATGACCAGCACGTTGCGGGCCGACCCGGCGCGGACCAGGTCGGTGGCCATGGACACGCCGTAGCAGAAGCCCGCGCAGCCCGCCGAGATGTCGAAGGCGGCGGCCGGGGTCGCCCCCAGGCGGTGCGCGACCACGGCGGCGGCGGCCGGGGTCTGCATCGGGTAGGAGACGGTCGCCAGGATGACGGCGTCGATGTCGGACCCGGTCACGCCGGCCGCGGCCAGCGCCTTGGACCCGGCGTCCTCGGACATGTCGACGAGGCTCACGTCGGGCGTGGCCCAGCGCCGGGTCTTGATGCCGGTGCGCTGCTGGATCCACTCGTCGGAGGAGTCGATCCAGGTGCACACCTCCTCGTTGTCGATAAGACGCGAGGGGCGGTGGGCCCCGATCCCGAGGATGCGGGCCTCGGTCACCGGGGTCGTCGTGATCGACGGGATGGTGTCGGACACGGTCAGACTCCCTCGGGAACGGTGGTGACGGGGGCGGCCTCGGGGACGGTGCCGTGCTCGGCGATCATCGCCCGGGCGCGGTCGAGGTCGTCGGGAGACTTCAGGGCCAGGGTCTCGACCCCCTTGAGCTGGCGCTTGGCCAGGTTGGTCAACGTGCCGGCCGGGGGGACCTCGATGATCGCGGTGACCCCCAGGGAGGCGAAGGCCTCGGTGCAGAGGTCCCAGCGCACGGGCCGGCTGACCTGGGCGACGATCCGGCGCAGGATCTCCGCCCCGTCGTCGACCAGCGCGCCGTCGGCGTTCGCGGCCACCGGCACGACCGCGGGGGCGGTGGCGACCCCGCCGGCGAGCTGCTCCAGGCGCCCGACCGCGGGGTGCATGTGCTCGGTGTGGAAGGCGCCGGCCACCTGCAGCGGGATCACGCGCGCCCGGGCCGGCGGCTCGGCCGCCAGCGCGGCCAGGGCCTCCAGGGTGCCGGCCGCGACGACCTGCCCGCCGCCGTTGTCGTTGGCCGCGACCAGCCCGTGGCGGGCCAGGGTCTCGGCCACCTCCTCGCGCACGCCGCCGAGCACGGCGCTCATGCCCGTCGGGGTGGCGGCGGCGGCCGCGGCCATGGCCCGACCGCGTTCCCGCACCAGCACCAGGGCCTGCTCGGGGGTCAGCGTCCCGACGGCGGCGGCCGCGGTCAGCTCACCGACCGAGTGCCCGCCCACGGCCGCGGCGACGGAGCTCAGCGCGAGGGGGGAGTCGACCAGTTCGGCGAGGCCGAGGAGACCGGCCGCGACGATGAGCGGCTGGGCCACCGCGGTGTCACGGATGGTGTCGGCGTCGGAGACGGTGCCGTGGGCGGCGAGGTCCTCGCCGACGACCGCGGAGTACCACGCGAGGCGGTCACCGACGCCGGGCAGCTCGAGCCAGGGCGCGAGGAAGCCCGGGGTCTGCGAACCCTGGCCGGGGAAGACGAGAACGAGCACGCGCCCCAGCCTGACGGTCCGACCCGGCCCACGACGGTCACGACGCTCACCACGTTCGGGCTGCCGCCTTGTAGGGATCCTCCAAAGCGGGGCCCCGGAACCGTCCCGTGACGTGTCCGTCCCCGCTCAGCGTCCCGGCGGGTGTGCGCTGGGTCACGAGTCGGTCACCGCGGCAGGGCGGGGGCGTCCCCGGCGGCCAGCCGCCCGAGCGCCAGGGCCGTCTGCAGCACGTAGCGCTCGCGCGGGGCGGTCGGGTTCCAGCCGCAGACCTCGCTCACCCGTCGGAGCCGGTACCGCACGGTGTTGGCGTGGACGAAGAGCGACCGGGCGCACGCCTCGAGCGAGCCCCCGTGCTCGAGGTAGGCGGTGAGGGTCTCCAGCAGGGCGCCCCCCGCCTGCTGCAACGGCCGGTAGGCCCGGTCGACGAGCGCCCGGCGGGCCACCGCGTCACCGGACAGCGCCCGCTCCGGGAGCAGGTCGTCCGCGAGCACCGGGCGGGGCGCCTCGGGCCAGGCCCGGCAGGCGGTCATCCCCGCGAGCGCGGCCCGCGCCGACCGGGCGGCGACCGGGAGGGAGTCCACGAGGGGTCCGACCACGACGGGTCCCTCCCCGAACTCCGAACGGGCCAGGGTCGTGGCCACGGCCAGCGGATCCTCCACCCCGGACACCACCACGACCAGTCGCAGCCCCTGGACCCCGACCAGCGCCTCGCCCCCGCTGCCACCGACGGCCCGGCGCACCCGCGGGACCACCCCGGCGGGCGCCTCGTCGCGGGAGGCGCCGACCACGACGGCGGTCGGGCGGTTCAACCGCCAGCCGAGCGCCGAGGCGCGCGAGGCGATGGTCTCCTCGCCGTCCCCGCGCAGCACGGCGTCGACGACCAGCGCCTCCAACCGGGCGTCCCAGGCCCCGCGGGACTCCGCCGCCCGGGCGTAGACCGCGGCCGCGGCGAAGGCGACCTCGCGGGAGTAGCGCAGCAGCGCGGCCCGCACGACCTCGTGCTCGGCGGGTCCCGGGGCGGGGTGCGGCTCCGCGGCGGGACCCCGGTCGTCGAGCACGTCGCCGATGCCGTCCTCGACCACGTCGATCGCCGTGCGGACGAGTTCGACCGTCTGCTGCAGCGTGACCGAGCGCATCAGCTCCCGGGGTGCCGTGCCGAAGACGGCGGTCCCGGCCAGGGCCTGGGGGTCCGGGTCGGAGAGCCAGCGGACGAAGTCGGTGAAACCCGCCTGGGCGACCATCCCCACCCACGACCGCTCGTCCGGGGGCAGAGCGGTGTACCAGGGGAGGTCGGCCTCCATGCGGGCGGTGATCGCCGAGGCGAAGATCCCGGCCGAGGCCTCCAGGCGCGCGAGGGAGGCCGGGGACGGATCGGCACGAGGGCCCCGCACCGCGCGGGGTGCGGGGCCCTCGTGCCCGACGGCGGGGTCCGTCAGGACTCCCCGCCCGCGTTGCCGCTGCGTCCGGCGCGGACGTCGTGCAACTGGTACTTCTCGATGGCCTGGCCGGGGGCGCGCCAGTCGACCTCACCGCGGCGGGCGAGCATCTGCAGGGCCCGGACCACGACCGAGGGCCCGTCGATGTGGAAGTAGCGGCGGGCGGCGGCCCGGGTGTCGGACAGGCCGAACCCGTCGGCCCCCAGGGAGGCGAACTCGCCCGGCACCCACTGCGCGATCTGGTCGGGCACCTGACGCATCCAGTCGCTGACGGCGACGACCGGACCGCCGGCGTCCTTCAGCTTCTGGGTGACGAACGGGGTCCGCGAGTCGTCGCCGGGGTTGAGGAAGGCGTGCTTGTCGCACTCCAGCCCGTCGCGACGCAGCTCGTTCCAGGACGTGACCGACCACAGGTCGGCGGTGACGCCCCAGTCCGCGCGCAGCAGCTCGGCCGCCTCCTGGATCCACGGGACCCCGACGCCGGAGGCGAGCAGCTGCACCCGCGGCCCGTCACCGGAACCGTCGGCGATCTTGTGCATGCCTCGCACGATGCCCTCGACGTCGACGCCCTCGGGCTCGGCCGGCTGCACCATCGGCTCGTTGTAGACGGTGAGGTAGTAGATGAGGTTCTCGGGGTCCTCGCCGTACATCCGCTCCAGGCCCGAACGCATGATGTGCCCGAGCTCGTAGCCGAAGGCCGGGTCGTAGGCCACGACCGCGGGGTTGGTGGCGGCCAGCATCAGGGAGTGCCCGTCGGCGTGCTGCAGGCCCTCCCCGGTCAGGGTGGTCCGCCCGGCGGTGGCCCCGATCATGAACCCGCGGGCCATGGTGTCGGCGGCCGCCCAGATGTTGTCGCCGGTCCGCTGGAACCCGAACATCGAGTAGAAGACGTAGACCGGGACCATGACCTCGCCGTGGGTGGCGTAGGACGACCCCGCGGCCGTGAACGCCGACAGCGCCCCGCCCTCGTTGATCCCGACGTGCAGGATCTGGCCCTCGACGGCCTCCTTGTAGGCCAGCATCAGCTCGCGGTCGACCGACGTGTAGTTCTGCCCGTGCGGGTTGTAGATCTTCAGCGTCGGGAAGAGGGAGTCCATCCCGAAGGTGCGCGCCTCGTCGGGGATGATCGGCACGACCCGCTTGCCGAAGTCCTTGTCGCGCATGAGGTCCTTGAGCAGCCGGACGAAGGCCATGGTCGTGGCGATCTGCTGCTTGCCCGACCCGCGCTTGACGACCTTGTAGGCGTCCTCGCCCGGCAGGGACAGCGGGGCGTGCTGGACGCGGCGGGTCGGCAGCGCGCCGCCGAGGTCGGCGCGACGCTTGCGCAGGTACTGGATCGTCTCGTCGTCCTCGCCGGGGTGGTAGTACGGCGGGTTGTACGGGTCGGCCTCGAGCTGCTCGTCGGAGATCGGGATCTTGAAGGTGTCCCGGAAGAGCTTGAGGTCGTCCAGGGTCATCTTCTTCATCTGGTGGGTGGCGTTGCGGCCCGCGAAGTGCGAGCCGAGGCCGTACCCCTTGACCGTCTTGGCCAGGATCACCGTGGGCTGCCCGGTGTGGTTCATCGCGGCCTGGTAGGCGGCGAACACCTTGCGGTAGTCGTGACCCCCGCGGCGCAGCTTCCAGATCTCGTCGTCGGACATGTCGGCGACGAGCTTGGCGGTGCGCTCGTCGCGGCCGAAGAAGTTCTCCTTGACGAAGCCGCCGTTCTCGGCCTTGAACGTCTGGAAGTCCCCGTCCGGGGTCCGGTTCATCAGGTTGACCAGGGCGCCCTGGCCGTCGGCGGCGAGCAGGCGGTCCCACTCGCGGCCCCAGAGGACCTTGATGACGTTCCAGCCCGCGCCGCGGAACTGGGCCTCGAGCTCCTGGATGATCTTGCCGTTGCCACGCACCGGGCCGTCGAGCCGCTGCAGGTTGCAGTTGACGACGAAGGTGAGGTTGTCGAGCTCCTCGTAGGAAGCCAGCTGCAGGAACCCGCGCGACTCCGGCTCGTCCATCTCGCCGTCGCCCAGGAACGCCCAGACGTGCTGCTGGGAGGTGTCCTTGAACCCGCGGTTGTGCAGGTACTTGTTGAACTGGGCCTGGTAGATCGCGTTCGCGGGGCCGAGCCCCATCGAGACGGTCGGGAACTCCCAGAAGTCCGGCATGAGTCGCGGGTGCGGGTAGGACGACAGCCCGCCGCCCTCGTGGGAGACCTCCTGGCGGAACCCGTCGAGGTCGTCGGCCGACAACCGACCCTCGAGGAAGGCGCGCGCGTAGACACCGGGGGAGGCGTGGCCCTGGATGAAGACCTGGTCGCCACCGCCGGCGTGGTCCTTGCCCCGGAAGAAGTGGTTGAAGCCGACCTCGTACAGCGTGGCCGAGGAGGCGTAGGAGGAGATGTGCCCGCCGACGCCGATGGTCGGCTTCTGCGCCCGGTGCACCATGACCGCGGCGTTCCAGCGGATCCAGGCGCGGTAGCGGCGCTCGACCTCCTCGTCACCGGGGAACCACGGTTCCTGCTCGGGGCCGATGGTGTTGATGTAGTCGGTGGCGGTGAGGGACGGGACGCCGACCTGCTGCTCACGGGCCCGCTGGAGCAGCTTCAGCATGAGGTAGCGCGCCCGGGTCGAGCCGCGTTCGCCGACCACCGCGTCGAGCGAGGCCAGCCATTCGGCGGTCTCCTCGGGATCGATGTCGGGCAGCTGGCTCGGCAGCCCGTTGAGGATGGGGCCGGCGCCGCCGGAGCCCTGGTCGTCGCGTCTGGCCACGGTGGTGGTCCTCCCGCTGAGTCGATGATCCCCGCGGTGGCGGGTGGGTTCAGATTAGGGCGCGATCCCCGGCGAGGTTCAGTCGGTGCCCCCCCGCGTAGACGTTCGCCGTCGGCGGACGCAGGAAGCCGACCAGGGACAGCCCCGCCTCGCGGGCGAGCTGCACCGCGAGGGACGACGGCGCCGAGACGGCGGTCAGCACGGGGACACCGGCCAGGACCGCCTTCTGGACCAGCTCGAAGGAGGCGCGACCGCTCACCGCGAGCACGTGCCCGCGCAGCGGCAGCAGTCCCTCGCGCAGGGCCCAGCCCACCACCTTGTCGACCGCGTTGTGCCGCCCCACGTCCTCGCGCAGGCAGCGCAGCTCGCCGTCGGGGCCGAACAGCCCGGCCGCGTGCAGCCCCCCGGTGCGCTCGAACGCCGCCTGGGCGGCCCGCAGGCGGTCGGGGATCTCGGCGAGCAGCTCCCCGGGAACGGTCACCGGGTCGGTCGCCACACCCGCCGCGTGTCCGGAGGTGTTGCGCTGCAGCACGTCCTCGACGCTGGTGGTCCCGCAGACCCCGCAGGCGGAGGAGGTCGTGAAGGGCCGGGCCACGCGGTTCAGCGCGAGCCGGCTCCCCGCCCGCGGGGTGACCTCGACCACGTTGAAGGTCGGCTGGCCGTCCTCGCCGAGGTCGGTGCAGTGCCGCATGGCCACCACGTCGTCGGCCGACCCGAGCAGGTTCTCGGCGTGCAGGAAGCCCAGGACGAGGTCGAAGTCGTCGCCCGGGGTGCGCATCGTCACCGTCAGCTGCTCGCCCCCGACGGTGATCTGGAGGGGCTCCTCCACCGCCAGGGTGTCCACCCGGGCGGCGCGGGACGAGGCCGCCGGACCGCCCTCGGACCCCGGCGCCCCGAAGGTCACCCGCTCGGTCCGCGTCCGCGTCGTCACCCGTCCCACGGGGCCAGCTTGCCACCCCGCCCCCGCGGTCGCGCCGCGCCCGGCACGCCCTCGTCTTGCGCGAGGCGGTGTCTCTCCGGTGGACTAGGTGGTCATACCCGCAGATGGAGGACGAGCCCGCCCGCACCGGGGGGCTCCAAGGAGAGGCAGGATTGCTCGTGGGCGCGACCGCGGACCCGGCGGCCGATCAGACGGCGGCGGCCAAGCTGGGATTCCGGCAGGGGCAGCTGGTGCAGGAGTTCGGCTGGGACGAGGGCGTCGACGACGACTTCCGCCTGGCCGTGGAGAACATCACCGGCGGGGAGCTGCTCGACGAGGACGCCGACGACGTCGCCGACATCGCCCTGTGCTGGTTCCGGGACGGCGAGGGTGATCTCGTCGACGCCCTCGTGGACGCGACGACCAACCTCGCCGAGGGCGGGATCGTCTGGCTGCTGACCCCCAAGCAGGGGCGACCCGGCCACGTCGAGCCGGCCGACATCAACGAGGCGGCCCCGACCGCCGGGCTGCACGCGACGACCAGCGTCAGCGCCTCGGCCAACTGGGCCGGCACCCGGATGACCACCCCCAAGAACGGTCGTCGCTGACCCCGGACCGATCCCCGGGCGCGGTCGACGGCCTCAGGGTGGTCGACCAGTTCGGCGGCGACCTGGACCTGGCGGAGCTGTGGGCCGAGGGACCGGCGCTGCTCGTCCTGCTGCCCGCCGCGTTCTCCCCGCACTGCACCTCCGAGGTCGGGGCCCTCGTGGCCGCCGAGGACCGGTTGCGCACCCTCGGGGTGCAGCCGGCCGTCGTCTCCTGCGACCCCGTCCCCGCGCTGCGGGCCTGGGGCGAGGCCCTCGGGGTCGCGTTCCCCCTGCTCAGCGACTTCTGGCCGCACGGCGCGGTGGCGCGGGCCCTGGACGCCTTCGACGCCCACCGGGGCGTGGCCACCCGCCGGTCGCTGCTCGTCGTGGACGGTTCGCCCCGGTGGAGCGCGTGCGGTGGGCCGGACGACGTCCGCGACCTCGGCGCGCACCTGGACGAGATCGAGCGGGTGCTCCGCGACCCCGTCGTCGGGCGGTAGCGTGGCGCCCGCGTGAGCACGGCCCCCGGTCCCGGGAGCCGGGGCCTGTAGCTCAGTTGGTAGAGCACCGCGTTTACACCGCGGGTGTCGTCGGTTCGAGACCGGCCGGGCCCACCCTGCGCCTCGGCACGTCCCCCGCTACCGTGCGCGGACGTCGAGAGCGCAAGGAGGCGTCGATGCCCGCCAGCAGCCCGGTCCGTTCCCTGATCAGCCCCGGCCGGTACGTGCAGGGGCCGGGAGCCCTGCGCGCGGTGGGGGAGAACCTGGCCCGGCTCGGGGCGGTCCCGCTCGTCCTGGTCGACGACGTCGTCTGGGGGTTCGTCGGCCACGACGTCGAGGCCAGTCTGCGCGAGGCCGGACTCCCGGTGCACCGCAAGAGCTTCCACGGGTTCGCCACCGCGGCCGCGGTGGACGACGTCGCCGCCGCGGTCGGGGAGCTCGGCGCGGACGTCCTCGTCGGGGTGGGCGGGGGCAGCACGATCGACACGGCCAAGGCCGCGGGCCACCTGGCCGGCGTCCGCTGGGCGAGCGTGCCGACCGTCGCCTCGACGGACGCCCCCACCTCGGCCCTGGCGGTCATCTACACCGCCGAGGGCGCCTTCGAGGAGTACCGGTTCTTCCCCCGCAACCCCGACCTGGTGCTGGTCGACTCCCAGGTCGTGGCCGCCGCCCCGGCCCACTTCCTCGCGGCCGGTGTCGGTGACGCCCTCGCCACCTGGTTGGAGGCGAGCGCCGCCGCCGCCTCGGGCTCCGCGACGATGGCGGGCGGACTGCCCACCGCGGCCGGGACCGCGCTGGCCCGCCTCAGCTGGGACGTGCTGTGGGAGTTCGCCCTCCCCGCCCTCGACGCCGTCCGCGACCACGCGGTGACCCCGGCGCTGGAGAAGGTGATCGAGGCCAACACGCTGCTGTCCGGCCTGGGGTTCGAGTCCGGCGGGCTGGCCGCCGCCCACGCGGTGCACAACGGGCTGACCGCGGCCCCGCAGACCCACGGGCTGGCCCACGGGCAGAAGGTCAACATCGGCTCGCTGACCCAGCTGATCCTGCAGGGCGCGCCGACCTCGGAGATCCGCGACTTCGTCGAGTTCACGACACGGGTCGGGCTCCCCACCACGTTGACCGAGATCGGGTTGAGCGCCGACGACACCGAGGACCTGCAGGCCGTCGCCGTGGCGGCCACCGCGCCGGGGGAGACCATCCACGCGATGCCCTTCGCGGTCCGTCCCGACGACGTCGTCGCGGCGCTGCGCTCCCTGGAACGGTTCGCGGTGCGGGTGCGCGCGGAGGCGGGGCTGCCCGCCCCGGTCCGCTACGAGGCCGGGCACTGAGGGGGCCGGGGGTGGGCGGCACCGTGGCCCGGCGGTGGTTAGGGTCGGACGGGTGCCGACCGTGATCCCTCCGCAGTCCTCCGCCGAACCGTCGCCGGGGCCGGCCCCCGCGACGCTGGCCGAGGTCATGGCGGTGCTGGAGACCTTCCAGCCCGAGGCCTGGGCGCAGGACTGGGACGCGGTGGGCCTCGTCTGCGGCCACCCCGACCGTCCGGTGCGCACCGTGCTGTTCGCCGTCGACCCGGTCGACGACGTGGTCGAGGAGGCGCTCGCGCTCGACGCCGACCTCCTCGTCACCCACCACCCGCTGCTGCTGCGGCCGGTGACCTCGGTCGCGGCCACGACGGCCAAGGGCCGCGTCGTGCACCGGCTCGTCGAGGCCGGCTGCGCCCTGCTGGTGGCCCACACGAACGCCGATGCCGCGGCCCCCGGGGTCTCCGACGCGCTGGCCCGCATCCTGGACCTCGACGACCTGGTCCCGTTGCAGCCGCTGGCCTCGGTGCCGGACCGCCCGGAGCTCGGCCTCGGCCGGGTCGGCTCGCTGGCCCTGCCCGAGCGGCTGGCCGACTTCGCCGAGCGGGTGGCCGAGGCCCTGCCCGAGACCGAGCAGGGGATCCGGGTCGCAGGCGACCCCGACCGCCTGGTGCAGCGGGTCGCGGTCTGCGGCGGCTCCGGCGACAGCCTGTTCGCCGAGGTGCGGGCCTCGGGCGCCGACGTCTTCGTCACCGCCGACCTCCGTCACCACCCCGCCTCCGAGGCGCGCGAGAGCGCCCGGTTCACGGGCGGCACGACGGGCATCGAGGGGCCGGCGCTGGTGGACGTGGCCCACTGGGCGAGCGAATGGCCGTGGTTGGCGGGGTGCGCCGACCGCTTGGTGGCAGCCTTGGCCGCGCGCGGCCGTACCGTGGTCGCGCACGTGTCCACCACCCGTACCGACCCCTGGTCGATGCGGGTGCCTTCTCGAGGAGAGTGACCCAGGCGGATGCCCAAGGCTCCGGCGATCGACCAGCAGAAGCTGCTGGACCTGCAGGCCGTCGACACCCGGCTCGCGCAGCTGGCCCACCGGCGGACGAGCCTCCCGGAGCAGAAGGAGCTCGAGGCGCTGCTGACCCGGCACCGGGTCGCCTCCGACGAGCTCGTGGCGGCGCAGACCCGGTCCTCGGACCTGGAGCGGCTCGTGGCCCGGGCCGAGGCCGCCGTGCAGCAGGTGCGCGAACGTGCCGCCCGGGACACCGCCCGGTTGAACTCCGGCGCCGGCAGCGCCAAGGACCTGCAGAGCCTGCAGCACGAGCTGGAGACCCTCGGTCGGCGCCAGTCGGTGCTGGAGGACGAGGAGCTGGAGGTCATGGAGCGCCTCGAGCAGGCCCAGCGGGAGACCGTGGCCGCCCAGGCCGTCGTGGACGAGGTCGCGGGTTCGGCCGCCGACGTGCAGGCGCGGCGCGACGCGGCGCTGGAGGAGATCCAGCGTGAGGAGAACGGCACGCTGGCCCGGCGGCAGGCCGCCTCGATGGGGGTCTCGCCCGACCTGGTGGCCCTCTACGAGCGGGTCCGGGCCCCGCGCGGCGGGGTGGGTGCGGCCCTGCTGCGCGCGCGGCGCTGCTCGGGCTGCCAGCTCGAGCTCAACTCCGCGGACCTGGCCGGCATCCGGGCCGCGGCCCCCGACGATGTCGTGATGTGCGAGGAGTGCGGCCGCATCCTCGTCCGGACCGCCGAATCGGGCCTGTGAGCCCCACCGGGTCGCGGCGGCTGCGGGTCGAGGCCGACGGCGGGTCGCGCGGCAACCCCGGGCCGGCCGGGTTCGGGGCCCTGGTCAAGGACGCGGCGACCGGGGAGCTGCTGGCCGAGGTCGCCGAGGCCATCGGGACCGCGACCAACAACGTCGCCGAGTACCGCGGCCTCATCGCCGGGCTGCGCGCCGCCCGCGAGATCGACCCGGGTGCCGCCGTCGAGGTCCGGATGGACTCCAAGCTCGTGGTCGAGCAGATGTCGGGCCGCTGGAAGGTCAAGCACGCCGACATGCGCGTGCTGGCCGACGAGGCCCGCGAGCTGCTCAGCGGGGCCCGGGTCGACTTCGGGTGGATCCCGCGGGCGCAGAACTCCCACGCCGACCGGCTGGCCAACGAGGCGATGGACGCGGCGGCCCAGGGGCGGCAGTGGCAGCGGAGCACCGCGGCCGCCGCGTCGGCGGCCGCGCCGGCCCGCCCGGCCACCGACCCCGACCCGGACGCCCAGCCCGTCCGCCTGGTGCTGGTCCGGCACGGTTCGACCGCCGACACCGAGGCCCGACGGTTGTCCGGACGCTACGGGGTGGACCCCGAGCTGTCCGCGACGGGGCGCGAGGAGGCCCTCGCCGCCGCCCGCTCGGCGGAGGTCCGCGACGCCGACGTGGTGATCTGCTCGACGCTGCGCCGGGCCCGGGAGACCGCCGAGGCGGTCGCCGCCCGGCTGGGCCTGGAGGTGCGGGTGGACCCGCGCTTCGACGAGACCGACTTCGGCGAGTGGGACGGCTGCACCGGGGCCGAGGTGATGCGTCGCTGGCCCGAGCAGTACGCGTCCTGGGCCGGCTCGCCCGCGGTCGGGCCGCCCGGCGGGGAGAGCCTGACCGACGTCGAACGACGGGTGCTGGAGGGTCGGGACGACCTGCTGCGCCGCTACGCCGGGAGGACGGTGGTCCTCGTGACCCACGGGGACCCGTTGCGGATCGTGCTGCGCGCGGTCCTCGGGGTGGACGGGCGCCACCAGCGACGGATCCGCGTCGACTGCGGCTCGCGCACCCTGCTCCGGCTCTGGCCCGACGGGACCGGCGAGGTCGTGGCGGTCAACCGCGTCTGACCTCTCACCCTCAGACGGTGAGCTGCAGGGCGGCGGTCGCGGCCACGACGCAGACGACGGCCCCGACCAGGCCCAGGGCGGCGAAGCGGCCCAGGTGGATCCGGACCCCGCGGGCCCGGCAGCGGCCGAGCCAGAGCAGGGTCGCGAGCGAGGCCCACGGGGTCACCAGCGGTCCCAGGTTGACCCCGATCAGGACCGCGACCAGGCGCCCGGGGCTGCCCGCCACCGACTCCATGGCCAGGTAGGCCGGCAGGTTGTCGACGAGGTTGGCGGCCACCGCCGAGGTCGTGGCCAGGCGCAGGTGGGCACCGAACCCCTCGCCGCTGCCCGCGACCGGACCGAGCAGGGCGTCCATCCCGGCCCGCCGGGCCACCTCGACGAGCACGAAGAGCGCGGCCACCAGCAGCACGGTCTTCCAGGGCAGCAGCGAGAACCGCAGCACCTCCCGGTCGCCGCGCACCGCGAAGACGACCGCGAGCAGCACGGCGGCGGCGGTGGCCGGGATCGCCGGGGTGATCCCGGCCACGAACAGCGGCGCGAGCACGAGGCAGACGACGGCCGACGTCCAGAACAGCACCGGGTCGCGCTGGGGTCCGGGCTCGGGGGCCGTGTACCCGCCGCGCAGCCGCCGCCGGTAGGCGAGCCCCAGCACGGCCACCGCCCCGAGCACGCCGGCCGCGAACGGGGCCCAGGTGAGCGAGGTGAACCCGGGGGCGCCGAGCTGCTCCATCGTGTGCAGCGCGATGAGGTTGGAGAGGTTCGACACCGGGAGCAGCAGCGAGGCGGTGTTGGCCAGCCAGACGGTCGTCATCGCGAACGGCAGGGGGTCCAGCCGCAGCTGCACCGCCAGCGACAGCACGACCGGGGTCAGCAGGACCGCGGTCGTGTCGAGGGACAGGAAGGTCGTCGCCAGGACGCCGAGGAGGACGACGAGCACCCAGAGCCGCCACGTCCGGCCCCGGCCGGCTCGGGCGGCCAGGCGCGCGGCGGCGTCGAAGACCCCGGCCCGGTCGGTCAGCTCGGCCACCACGGTGACGGCCAGCAGGAACAGCAGGACGGGACCGGCCCGGTCGAGCAGGACCGCGGCGATCTCGCCCATCACCGCCCCCCGACCGTGGCGGGGGCCTGGACCTCGAGGGTCCACCCGGCCCGGGTGGGCGGCTGGAGCTCGACGTCGAAGTCACGGGCCACCAGCTCCGCGAGCGCGGCGACCGTCCGCGGCGGGGGGCCCGCCGCGCGCAGGACGTGCCCCGCGACGAGCCCGCGGGTGTGCTTGGCCGCGTGCGAGACGACCTTGCCCCCCGAGAGCACGCGGACCTGGACCGTGCGCCGGGCCGTCGCGGTGTCGGGCACCCACGCCGCGGCGTACGCGGCCGAGCGGCAGTCCAGGACCACGCCCGCCGGCTGCAGCGCCGCGGTCAGGAAGGGGCGCCAGAACGCGGCCAGCGGGCCGATCCCGGGCAGGTCGGTCCCCATCGACAGCCGGTACCCGGGCACCCGGTCGCGCGGCGAGACCAGACCCCACAGGGCCGAGACGACGCGGACCCGGCGCGCGGCCGCGGCGGGCAGGTCGGCCAGACCGAGGGCGTCGTGGAGCACGCCCGTGTAGATCCGGGCGGCCAGCGCGGTCGGCCGCTCCCGCAGCGAGGTGTTGGCCGCCACCGTCCCGGCCAGGCTCGGCCCCGCACCGAGGACGTCGAGCGCGTCGGGTCGGGCGGAGGCCGCGACGAGGGCGTCGAGCACCTTCTCGCGGGCGGGGGTGAGGTCGGGATGGGTCAGGGTCTCGGGGCGCAGCGACGCCCCTCGGGCCGGCCCCGCCCACTTCGACTCCGACGGCGGGAGCAGCACGAGCACGAGACGCGATCCTAGGGGTGCCACCTGGGCGTTCGCCGGTCCGGAGATTCGTCCGGGCGCGCTAGTCTCGACGTGGACGAGTCGGCCGGGCGGTCGCGTCGTCCCCGTCCCGCGAGGGGTGGGGGCGCCGAGGAAAGTCCGGACTCCGAAGGGCAGGGTGGTGGGTAACGCCCACCCGGGGTGACCCGCGGGACAGTGCCACAGAAAGCAGACCGCCTCCCCGAGCGATCGGGGCGGTAAGGGTGAAACGGTGGTGCAAGAGACCACCAGCGTGCCGGGTGACCGGTGCGGCTCGGTAAACCCCACCCGGAGCAAGACCAGACAGGCAGCGTTCGAGGGCGGCCCGCCCGAGCTGCCGGGTAGGTCGCTGGAGGTGCACGGCAACGTGCACCCGAGATGGATGACCGCCGCCCGCCGGGAGACCGGCGGGGCACAGGATCCGGCTTACAGGCCGGCTCGTCCCCACCCCGCCCGGTGCCCGGTCCGTGGCGGCCCCCGTAGGATCGGGCGGCCCGTCCGTCGACCCGCAGGAGCCCACCCCGTGATCGTCCTCGTCGGCTTCATGGGCGGCGGCAAGACCACCGTGGGACGTCTGCTCGCGACCCGGCTGGGCCTGCCCTTCGTCGACACCGACGACGTCATCACCACCCGCGACGGGCGCACGGTGCCCGAGATCTTCGCGGCCGACGGCGAGACCGCCTTCCGCGACCACGAGGAGGCGGTGATCGCCGAGGTGCTCGCCGGCCCCGAGTCCGTCGTCTCGCTGGGCGGCGGGGCGTGCGGACGGGTCGGCACCCGCGAGCGGCTGGCCGGGCACGACGTCGTCCACCTGCGCGCCTCCTTCGCCGAGACGCAGCGCCGCATCGGGGGCGACCCGGGGCGTCCCATGCTGGCCCGTCCCGACCTGGCCGAGATCTACACCGCGCGCCAGGAGGTCTACGCGTCGGTGGCCGGACGGGTGCTCGACACCGACGGTCGCAGCGCCGCCGAGATCGCCGAGTTCCTGCTGGCGGCCCCCGTCCCCACCCACCCCACCGAGGAGACCCGATGAGCAGCGACACCAGCCCGACGGCCGGGACCGCCCCCGTACGGGTGACCGTGTCCGGCGACGCGCCCTACGACGTGGTGATCGGCCGCGGCCTGCTCGGTGAGCTGCCCGCGCTGCTGGCGGGGGCCGAGAAGGTGCTCCTGGTCCACCCCCGGGCCCTGCGCAGCACCGGCGAGGCGGTGCGCGAGGACCTCGTCGGTCAGGGGTTCGAGGTCGTCCTGGCCGAGGTCCCCGACGGCGAGGAGGCCAAGAGCGCCGAGGTCGCCGCGTTCTGCTGGACGGTGCTCGGGCAGTCCGACTTCACCCGCTCCGACGCGGTCCTGGCCGTCGGCGGGGGGGCGGTGACCGACCTGGCCGGGTTCGTCGCGGCCACCTGGCTGCGGGGCGTGCGGGTGGTGCAGGTCCCGACCACCCTGCTGGCCATGGTCGACGCCGCCGTCGGCGGCAAGACCGGGATCAACACCGCCGAGGGCAAGAACCTGGTCGGCTCCTTCCACCCGCCGGCCGGCGTGCTCTGCGACCTGGGAGCGCTGGACACGCTCCCCGCCCACGACCTGCGCGCCGGGATGGCCGAGGTCGTCAAGTGCGGGTTCATCGCCGACGAGCGGATCCTGGAGCTCGTCGAGGCCGACGTCGACGCGGCCACCGACCCGCGCTCGCCCGTGCTGGCCGAACTGGTCGAGCGGGCCGTGCGGGTCAAGGCGAGGGTCGTGGGGGAGGACCTCAAGGAGTCCGGCCTGCGCGAGATCCTCAACTACGGCCACACCTTCGCCCACGCCGTCGAGCTGGTCGAGCGCTACAACTGGCGCCACGGCGCTGCGGTGAGCGTCGGCCTGGTCTACGTCGCCGAACTGGCGCGGATGGCCGGGCGGCTGAGCGACGACGACGCCGACCGCCACGGGCGGGTGCTGCGCTCCCTGGGCCTGCCGGTGACCTACCGCGGCGACCGCTGGCCGCAGCTGCTGGCGGCGATGAAGCGCGACAAGAAGGCCCGCGGGTCCCTGCTGCGGTTCGTGGTCTGCGACGGCATCGGCCGCCCGGGGCGCCTCGAGGGCCCCGACCCGGCGCTGCTGCAGGCGGCCTACGCCGAGATCAGCGCCGACTGAGCCCCGGGGCCGGGCGGGCGGGGCGCTCCGGCGGCCCCGTTACCCTGGTACCGGATCCTGACGGTCGCGAAGACCTCCTGAAGACGACGAAAGAGCTGACGTGGCATCGACGAACGACCTCAAGAACGGCACCGTGCTCAACCTCGACGGCAACCTCTGGTCGGTCGTGGAGTTCCAGCACGTGAAGCCCGGCAAGGGCGGCGCCTTCGTCCGCACGAAGCTGAAGAACGTCCTGTCCGGCAAGGTCGTGGACCGGACCTTCAACGCCGGCGCCAAGGTCGAGACCGCGACCGTGGACAAGCGCGACATGCAGTACCTGTACAAGGACGGCGAGGACTTCGTCTTCATGGACTCGGCCACCTACGACCAGATCATGATCCCGGCCGCCACCGTCGGCGACGCCGCGAACTACATGCTGGAGTCGCAGGAGGCGATGGTCGCCACCCACGAGGGCACCCCGCTCTACGTCGAGCTGCCGACGTCGGTCGTCCTCGAGATCACCTACACCGAACCGGGCCTGCAGGGCGACCGCTCGACCGGCGGCACCAAGCCCGCGACGGTCGAGACCGGCTACGAGATCCAGGTCCCGCTGTTCCTGGAGTCCGGCACCAAGGTCAAGGTGGACACCCGTACCGGGGACTACCTCGGCCGCGTCAACTGAGCGCGGGACCCGATGGCAGCCCGGCGCAAGGCGCGCCTGCGCGCGCTGGACGTCCTGTTCGAGGCCGAGCAGCGTGAGCTGGACCCGATGGTCGTGCTCAAGGCCAAGATCGAGCGGGGCAACCCGCCGGTCGGTCAGTACGCCGTGACCATCGTCGAGGGCGTGCAGGAGCACCGCGCGCGCATCGACGAGATCCTCTCCACCTACTCGATGGGGTGGACGCTGGAGCGGATGCCGGCCGTCGACCGCAACGTCCTCCGGATGGGGGTGTGGGAGGTCCTGTACGCCGAGGACGTCCCCACCCACGTCGCGCTGGCCGAGGCGGTCGAGCTGGTCCAGGACCTCTCCACCGACGCCTCGCCGCAGTTCGTGAACGGGCTGCTGGCCCGCGTCGGGGACCTGGCCGACACCCTGCGCTGAGGCCGTCCGCCCGGACCGGTGCCGGGCCGCCCCGGGTCAGACGGTGAAGGACCGCACCTGGGCGAGGACCTGGGCCGACATCGCCGAGAGCCGGGCGGCGGCCTGGTTGGCCTGACGCACCGCGGTGCTGGTCGCGGTCGCCGCCTGCGCGACGTTGCCCACGCTGGCGGCGATCCGGGCCGAGCCCTCGGCGGTCTCGGCGATGCTGCGGTTCATCTCCGTGGCCGTCGCCGTCTGCTGGGCCACCGCGCTGGAGACGACGGCCTGGTGGCGGGAGATCTCCTCGACGACCCCGGCGATCTCGTCGATGCCCGCGGCCGCGCCCGCCGCGTGGCACTGGATGCGCGCGACCCGATCCCCGACGTCGCCCGTGGCCAGCGAGGTCTGCACGGCGAGCTCCTTGACCTCCGCGGCCACGACCGCGAACCCGCGCCCGGCCGCACCGGCCCGGGCCGCCTCGATGGTGGCGTTGAGCGCGAGCAGGTGGGTCTGCTCGGCGATGACGGTGATGGTCTTGACGACCTCGCCGATCTCGCGCGAGCTGTCGGCCAGAGCGGTGACCGTGGCGGTCGCGGCCCCGGCCAGACCGACCGCGCGGTCGGCGATGCGGGCGACGTCCTCGGCCTTGGCCGAGATCTCCTGGACCGCGGCCGCGGTCTCCCGGGTGCCGATCGCCAGGGTCTCGGCGTTGGCCGACACCTCGTGCGCGGCGCCGGCGACGAGACCCGCCTGGGACGACGTCGTGCCGGCCCAGTCGGCGATCGTGGCCGAGGTCTGGGCCACCTCCCCGGCGCTCGCCGAGACGGCCGTGCTGGACGCGGTCACCGCGCTCATCAGGGCCCGGAGGTTGCCGACGGCCGCGTTCAGCGCGGTCGCGGTGCGGCCGAGCTCGTCGCGGGTCTCGACCCGGACGACGTGGGTCAGGTCGCCCGCGGCCAGGGCCAGGGCGGCGTCGCGCAGCCCCCGCACCTGCCGGACCAGGACGGCACTGAGGTAGAGGCCGAGGGCCAGCGCCAGGGCCAGACCGAGCAGGCCCGCACCCACGATGAAGCCGACCGAGCGCAGGGCCTGGTGCTCGTTGGCCCGCACGGCCGAGTCCGCGGCCCGGGTCTGCTCGGTGAGCTCGGCGGAGAGGGCGTCGAGGAAGGTCGTGGTGAGGGGGCGCACCTGCGCCACGTAGGCCTGCTGGTACGCGGTGGGACCCTGGGCGGCGACGGGCCGGACCGCCGCCGCGGCGGCCCGGTAGTCGCGCAGTGCCGTGCGCGCCCGGGCCATGGCCTCGCGGTCCACCACGAACGGCTCGTAGGCCGCCAGCGACGCGTCCAGCCGCTGCTCGTAGTCGGCCTGCTGCTGCAGCAGCGTGACCCGGTCCGCCGGGGCGCTCGGTCCGTACTCGACGACCCGTGACCGGGTGGCCTGGAACCAGCGCTGGGCGTCGACCAGGTCGGCCCGGGGCTCGACGTGCGGGTGTACAGCTCCTGCATGGAGGTGCGCAGCTGCAGGATGCGGACCGTCCCCACCCCGCCGACCACCAGGGCGACGACGGCGAGCACCGTGATGACGGCGACGATCTTCAACCGCACCGGGAGGTGCCGCAACGAACTCATGCGCAGAAGATCGGCACGCACGGGTCGCCACCTGATCGCGGCGGCCTGGCGGATTCGCCGGGAGCGGGGGACGCAGGACGGCCCGGCCCCCGTGCGGGGACCGGGCCGTCTGGATCAGCCGTGCTGGATCAGCCGTGCTCGACGGCGCGGCGCGCGTCGGCGTTCAGCACGCCCCAGGCGATGAACTCGTCGCAGAGCGTGGTCGCCGGCACGTCGTAGATCACCGCGAGGGTGCGCAGGTCGTCGGCGCGGATCGAGAGGACCCGGCCGTTGTAGTCGCCGCGCTGGGACTGGATGGTCTTCGCGTAGCGGTCCAGGGGCCCGGCCTTCTCGGCGGGGACCTCCTGCAGGCGCTCCAGGTCGAGCACGAGCCGCGGTGGCGGCTCGGAGCTGCCCTGGGGAGCCCCCTCGGGGAGCAGGGCCGAGACGGGAACCCCGTAGAAGTCGGCCAGTTCGGCCAGTCGCTGGACGGTCACCGCACGGTCGCCGCGTTCGTAGGACCCGACGACGACGGCTTTCCATCGCCCTTCAGACTTCTCCTCGACGCCGTGCAGAGACAGTCCCTGTTGGGTGCGGATGGCGCGAAGACGCGATCCGAGTGCGCGGGAGTAGTCCGATGCCATACGAGAATCGTCACTGAGCGTGAATGTCTCCGTCAAGCTGACCGCGCGCATCTGCGCGGAGAGTGCGGCTTTACCACCCGTCTGCCGCGAGCTTGACTACCCAAAGTGACGGGTGTGCATCGCTGCGGCACCCTGGTTGGACCCGGTGCGTCCGCTGTGACCCCCGACCGGGGGACAGGCGAGGTCCGGTAGGGTCGGGACCGTTCAGACATCCGGTGAACAGACATCCTTTAAGGACCGTCCAGAGAGGCGGGGAAGGAGGTCGCTGTGACGGCTGCCCAGGACGCTTCCGGGGCTCCCGCGCGGGTCCTGCTCGAAGCACCCGACGTCCAGCGGGCGCTGACGCGCATCGCCCACGAGATCCTCGAGGCCAACAAGGGCTCGTCCGGGCTGGTCCTGCTCGGCGTCCCGACGCGCGGGGTGCAGCTGGCCCGGCGACTCGCCGCCCGCATCGCCGAGGTCGAGGGCTCCCAGGTTCCCACCGGCTCCCTCGACGTCACCATGTACCGCGACGACCTCCGTCGGCACCCGGTCCGCGAGCTGCTCCCCACCGAGCTCCCGCCGGGCGGCATCGACGAGAAGACGGTCGTCCTGGTCGACGACGTGCTGTTCTCGGGGCGGACCATCCGGGCGGCCCTCGACGCGCTCGCCGCGCTCGGCCGACCCCGCGTCGTGCGCCTGGCCGTGCTCGTCGACCGCGGTCACCGCGAGCTGCCGATCCGCGCCGACCACGTCGGCAAGAACCTGCCCACCTCCCTCGCCGAGCGCGTCGACGTCCAGGTCGCCGAGCTGGACGGCCGCGACGCCGTCCTGATCTCCGGACGGGGGGGCAACTGATGCGACACCTGCTCTCCGCCGCCGACCTCGACCGCGACGCCGCCGTGCGGGTCCTCGACGTCGCCGAGGAGATGGCCGCCACCCAGCGTCGGGAGATCAAGAAGCTCCCCACGCTGCGCGGTCGCACGGTCGTCAACCTCTTCTTCGAGGACTCCACCCGGACCCGGACCTCGTTCGAGGCCGCCGCCAAGCGCCTCTCCGCCGACGTCATCAACTTCTCGGCCAAGGGCTCCAGCGTCTCCAAGGGCGAGTCCCTCAAGGACACCGCGCTGACGCTGCAGGCCATGGGGGCCGACGCGGTCGTCGTGCGGCACTGGGCCTCGGGCGGTCCGCACCGCCTGGCCCACGCGGGCTGGGTCTCCGGCAACGTCGTCAACGCCGGCGACGGGACCCACGAGCACCCGACCCAGGCCCTGCTCGACGCGTACACGATGCGCCGGCACCTGCGCGCCTCGACCGGAGACCTCCGCGGAGCGCGGGTGGTCGTCGTCGGCGACGTGCTGCACTCGCGGGTGGCCCGCTCCAACGTGCTGCTGCTGCACACCCTCGGGGCGCACGTGACCCTGGTCGCGCCGCCCACCCTGCTGCCCTTCGGCGTCGAGACCTGGCCCTGCGCGGTCACCACCGACCTCGACGCGGCGCTCGCCGAGGGCGAGCCCGACGCCGTGATGATGCTGCGGGTCCAGCGCGAACGGATGGACGCCGCCGCGGGCGGGTTCTTCCCCTCCGCGCGCGAGTACACCCGTCGCTACGGCCTCGGCCGCGACCGGCTCGCGCTGCTGCCCGCGCACACCATCGTCATGCACCCCGGCCCCATGAACCGCGGGCTGGAGATCTCCGCCGACGCCGCCGACAGCCCCCGCTCGACGATCGTCGAGCAGGTCGGCAACGGCGTGGCCGTGCGGATGGCCGTCCTCTACCTGCTGATGGCCGGCGAGACACCGGGAGGCAACCAGTGAGCACCACCCTCGTCCGCGGGGTCGCCCCGCTCGGCGCGGAGGCCACCGACCTGCTGCTGCGCGACGGCGTGATCGCCGAGGTCGGCGCCGGGCTGAGCGCCCCCGCGGGGGCCGAGGTCGTCGAGGCGGCCGGGCTCGTGGCGCTGCCCGGCCTGGTCGACCTGCACACCCACCTGCGCGAACCGGGCCGCGAGGACGCCGAGACGGTGGACTCCGGCACCCGGGCGGCCGCGGCCGGCGGGTTCACCGCCGTGTTCGCGATGGCCAACACGTTCCCCGTGGCCGACACGGCCGGGGTCGTCGAGCAGGTCCGGCGCCTCGGGGAGGAGGCCGGGCACGCCGAGGTCCAGCCCATCGGCGCGGTGACCGTCGGTCTGCGCGGCGAGCAGCTCGCCGAGCTCGGCGCCATGGCCGACTCGGCCGCGGCCGTGCGGGTCTTCTCCGACGACGGGCACTGCGTCGCCGACGCCGTCGTGATGCGCCGGGCGCTGGAGTACGTCAAGGCCTTCGACGGGGTGATCGCCCAGCACGCCCAGGAGCCCCGGCTCACCGACGGGGCCCAGATGAACGAGGGCGTGGTCTCCTCCCGCCTGGGGCTGCGCGGCTGGCCGAGCGTGGCCGAGGAGGCGATCATCGCCCGCGACGTGCTGCTGGCCGACCACGTCGGCTCGCGGTTGCACGTGTGCCACCTGTCCACGGCCGGCTCCGTCGAGATCGTCCGCTGGGCCAAGGCCCGGGGCGTGCAGGTCACGGCCGAGGTCACCCCGCACCACCTGCTGCTGACCGACGAGCTGGTCTCCGGCTACGACCCGGTCTTCAAGGTGAACCCGCCGCTGCGGACCCGCGCCGACGTCGAGGCGGTCCGCGAGGGTCTGGCCGACGGGACGATCGACGTCGTCGCCACCGACCACGCCCCCCACCCGGTGGAGGACAAGGACTGCGAGTGGGGCGCCGCGGCCATGGGCATGACCGGGTTGGAGACCGCCCTGTCGGTGGTCCAGCACGCGATGGTCGAGACGGGGCTGCTGACCTGGGAGCAGGTCGCCGACCGCCTGTCGGTGGCGCCGGCCCGCATCGGCCGGTTGACCCACCAGGGTCGACCGTTGGCCGTGGGCTCGCCCGCCAACCTCGTGCTGGTGGACGCCTCGGCGCGCACGGTCGTCGACCCCTCGCGGCACGCCACCGCCGGTCGCAACTCGCCGTTCCGCGGGCTGGAGCTGCCGGGTCGCGTCGTCGCGACCTTCCTGCGCGGTCGACGGACCTTCGCGGCGGGGGGTGCGGTCTGATGCGCTGGCTCGCCGTCATCATCCTGCTCATCGGCCTGCTGCTGCTCTGGCGCATGATGTTCGCCGGGTACCGTGGCCGCGCCCAGCGGCAGGGGGAGCTGCCCCGCCCCGGCGGGGCCCGGGACTGGAAGACGCTCAGCGACCAGGTCGAGGGCGTCTACGTGTCGACGACCGACGCCGAGAACGCGCTGGACCGGATCGCCGCCCACGGGCTCGGCACCCGCAGCGCCGTGCGCGTCGGGTTCGTCGACGGGGGCATCGGTTTCCTCCGCCAGGGCGCCCGCTCGTTCGTGGTGGCCCCGGCCGACATCGTCGGGATCGGGCACGGCCCCGGCATGGTCGGCAAGTGGATGGGCAAGGGCGACGGCCTGCTGGTCGTGCGCTGGAGGCTCGGTGACCGCGTGGTGGACACCGGCGTCAAGCCCCGCCACCCGGCCGAGGGCGCCCGGTTCGCCCGGCAGGTCGAGGAGCTCCTGCGGGAGCGCAACGCCCGGCGCAAGCAGATCGAACAAGGTGAGCAGGAAGGGGAGACGTCGTGAGCTCGGCGGAACAGGGAGGGGCGGTGCTCGTCCTCGAGGACGGTCGCGCCTTCCGGGGTGAGTCCTACGGCGCCGTCGGCCGGACCGTCGGCGAGGCGGTGTTCTCCACCGGGATGACCGGGTACCAGGAGACGCTGACCGACCCGAGCTACCACCGCCAGGTCGTCGTCATGACGGCCCCGCACGTGGGCAACACCGGCTACAACGACGAGGACCAGGAGTCCACCCGGATCTGGGTGGCCGGATACGTCGTGCGCGACCCCGCGCGCATCCCGTCGAACTGGCGCTCCCGGCGGTCCCTCGGCGACGAGCTCGCCGCCCAGGGGGTCGTCGGCATCTCCGGCGTCGACACCCGGGCCCTGACCCGGCACCTGCGCGAGCGCGGGGCCATGCGGGTCGGCATCTTCTCCGGCCCCGACGCGGCCCGCCCGGTCGAGGAACTGCGGCGGGTCGTCGGCGAGGCCCCCGCGATGGTCGGCACCGACCTCGCGAGCCTGGTCTCCACCGACGAGCCCTACACCGTGCCGGCCGTCGGTGAGCGCCGCTTCAGCGTCGCCGCGCTCGACCTCGGCATCAAGTCGATGACCCCGCAGCGCATGGCCGAACGGGGGATCGAGGTGACGGTCCTGCCCTCCACCGCCAGCCTGGAGCAGGTGCTCACCAGCGGTGCCGACGGGGGAGCCCCCGACGGGGTGTTCTTCTCCAACGGTCCCGGCGACCCGGCCGCGGCCACCCACGAGATCGAGCTCCTGCAGAACGTGCTGGAGCGCCGGATCCCGTTCTTCGGCATCTGCTACGGCAACCAGCTGCTCGGCCGGGCCCTCGGTTTCGGCACCTACAAGCTCAAGTACGGCCACCGCGGGATCAACCAGCCGGTGATGGACCTCAGCACCCGCAAGGTCGAGGTCACCGCGCACAACCACGGGTTCGCGGTCGACGGCCGCGCCGGCGAGGTGCGCGAGACGCCCTACGGTCGGGCCGAGGTCAGCCACGTCTGCCTCAACGACGACGTGGTCGAGGGCCTGCGCTGCCTGGACACCCCGGCCTTCAGCGTGCAGTACCACCCGGAGGCGGCCGCCGGTCCGCACGACGCGAGCTACCTGTTCGACCGCTTCGTCGACCTCATGGCCGGGACCGCCACCCCTGACGAGAACGAGAAGGACGCCTGATGCCTCGCCGTACCGACATCTCCTCGGTCCTCGTCATCGGTTCCGGCCCGATCGTCATCGGCCAGGCCGCGGAGTTCGACTACTCCGGGACGCAGGCCTGCCGGGTGCTCAAGGCCGAGGGCCTGCGGGTGATCCTGGTGAACTCCAACCCGGCCACGATCATGACCGACCCGGAGATGGCCGACGCGACCTACGTCGAACCCATCACCCCCACCGCGGTCGAGGCGATCATCGCCCGCGAACGGCCCGACGCCGTGCTGCCGACCCTCGGTGGGCAGACCGCGCTGAACACCGCGATCGCGCTCTTCGAGAGCGGCGTGCTGAGCAAGTACGACGTGGAACTCATCGGCGCCGACGTCGACGCCATCAAGCTCGGCGAGGACCGGCTGCTGTTCAAGGGCGTCGTCGAGCGCTGCGGGGCGGAGTCGGCGAAGTCGCACCTGTGCCACTCGATGGACGAGGTGCTGACCGCGGCCGAGGACCTCGGCTACCCCGTCGTGGTCCGACCCTCGTTCACCATGGGCGGGCTGGGTTCCGGTTTCGCCTACGACGAGACCGACCTGCGCCGGATCGCCGGGCAGGGGCTGCACCACTCCCCCGTCACCGAGGTCCTCCTCGAGGAGTCGATCCTCGGCTGGAAGGAGTACGAGCTGGAGCTCATGCGCGACCGCCACGACAACGTGGTCGTCGTCTGCTCCATCGAGAACTTCGACCCGATGGGCGTGCACACGGGCGACTCGATCACCGTGGCGCCGGCCATGACCCTCACCGACCGCGAGTACCAGCGCATGCGCGACATCGGGATCGCGGTCATCCGCGAGGTCGGGGTGGACACCGGCGGCTGCAACATCCAGTTCGCGGTGAACCCGGTCGACGGTCGCATCATCGTCATCGAGATGAACCCGCGCGTGTCGCGCTCCTCGGCGCTGGCCTCCAAGGCGACGGGGTTCCCGATCGCGAAGATCGCCGCGCGCCTCGCGGTCGGCTACACGCTCGACGAGATCCCGAACGACATCACCCGGGTCACCCCGGCCAGTTTCGAGCCGACGCTGGACTACGTCGTCGTCAAGGTGCCGCGGTTCGCGTTCGAGAAGTTCCCGGCCGCCGACCCGACGCTGACGACGACCATGAAGTCGGTCGGTGAGGCGATGGCGCTGGGCCGCAACTTCACCGAGGCGCTGCAGAAGGCGCTGCGCAGCGTGGAGAAGAAGGGGGCGCAGTTCAGCTGGGCGGGCGACCCGGGCGACCTCCAGGACCTGCTGACCCGGGCGCAGCAGCCCACCGACGTCCGGATCAACCTCGTGATGCGGGCCATCCGGGCCGGGGCCACCCCGGAGCAGCTGTTCGAGTCCACCCGGATCGACCCGTGGTTCCTCGACCAGATGTTCCTGCTCGACGAGGTGGCGGCCGAGGTGCGCGACGCCCCGGAACTGACCGCCGCGGTGCTGCGCACCGCCAAGCGCCACGGGTTCTCCGACCTGCAGATCGGCGAGCTGCGGCACCTGTCCGAGGACGTCGTCCGCGGGGTGCGGCACGCGCTGGGGATCCGCCCGGTCTACAAGACCGTCGACACCTGCGCCGCCGAGTTCGCGGCCACCACGCCGTACCACTACTCCTCCTACGACGAGGAGGACGAGACCGCCGCGCGCGAGAAGCCCGCCATCATGATCCTCGGCTCCGGGCCGAACCGGATCGGGCAGGGCGTGGAGTTCGACTACTCCTGCGTGCACGCCTCGTTCGCGCTGTCCGAGGCCGGGTTCGAGACCGTCATGGTCAACTGCAACCCCGAGACGGTCTCGACCGACTACGACACCTCCGACCGGTTGTACTTCGAACCCCTCACCCTCGAGGACGTCCTCGAGGTCTACGAGGCCGAGAAGCGCTGCGGCCCGGTGGTCGGCGTGATCGTGCAGCTCGGCGGGCAGACGCCGCTGGCCCTCGCCGCCAAGCTGGAGCAGGCCGGGGTGCCCGTCATCGGGACCTCGCCGCACGCCATCGACCTCGCCGAGGAGCGCGGGGCGTTCGGGCGGGTGCTGGAGGAGGCCGGGCTGGTCGCCCCCAAGCACGGCATGGCCGCGAGCTTCGGCGAGGCGCGCGGGCTGGCCGCCGGCATCGGCTACCCGGTGCTGGTGCGCCCGAGCTACGTGCTCGGCGGACGCGGCATGCAGATCGTCTACGACGAGGCCTCCCTCGAGGAGTACATGCGCACCGCGACCGAGGTGTCCCCGGACCGTCCGGTGCTGGTGGACCGGTTCCTGGACGACGCGGTCGAGATCGACGTCGACGCGCTCTTCGACGGCGAGGACCTGTACCTCGGCGGGATCATGGAGCACATCGAGGAGGCCGGGATCCACTCCGGCGACTCGGCCTGCGTCATCCCCCCGGCGACGCTGGGTGCCGGTGAGCTGCAGCGGGTCCGGGAGGCCACCGAGGCGATCGCGCGCGGTGTCGGGGTCCGGGGCCTGCTCAACGTCCAGTTCGCCCTGGCCGCCGACATCCTCTACGTCATCGAGGCCAACCCGCGCGCCTCGCGGACCGTGCCCTTCGTGTCCAAGGCGACCGGGGTCCCGCTGGCCAAGGCCGCGGCCCGCTTGATGGCGGGGAGCTCGATCGCCGAGCTGCGCCGGGAGGGTCTGCTGCCCTACCGCGGGGACGGCGGGGTCCTGCCCGCCGCGGCCCCGGTGTCGGTGAAGGAGGCCGTGCTGCCCTTCGCCCGGTTCCGGACCGCCGAGGGCGAGGTCGTGGACTCGCTGCTCGGGCCCGAGATGCGCTCGACCGGCGAGGTCATGGGCATCGACGTGGACTTCCCGACCGCGTTCGGCAAGGCGCAGGCCGCCGCCTACGGGGGTCTGCCCACCGCGGGCACCGTGTTCGTCTCCATCGCCGACCGCGACAAGCGGGCGATGATCTTCCCGGTGAAGCGCATGGCCGACCTCGGGTTCACCGTCCTGGCCACGCAGGGGACCGCCGACGTGCTGCGGCGCAACGGCATCGTCTCCACCGTGGTGCGCAAGCACTCGCAGGGCGAGGGGGCCGACGGTGAACCCACGATCGTCGGGCAGATCGCCGCCGGTCAGGTCGACATGATCGTCAACACCCCCTCGGGCAACCAGGCCCGCGCCGACGGCTACGAGATCCGGGCCGCGGCCACCGCGGTCGGGTCCCCGATCGTGACGACCATCCAGGAGCTCTCCGCCGCCGTGCAGGCGATCGAGGCGCTGCTGAACGGCCACGGCACCTCGGTGGCCCCGCTTCAGGAGCACACCGCGACGCTGGCCGCGGCCTGGGAGGGGTTCCGCGCGTGAGGTTCGGGGCGCGACTGGCCGCGGCCGTGGCCGAGCACGGTCCGTTGTGCGCGGGCATCGACCCGCACACCCCGCTGCTCGCCGCCTGGGGTCTGCCCGACACCGCCGAGGGCGTCGAGCGGTTCGGGCGCACCTGCGTCGAGGCGCTGGCCGGGTCGGTCTCCTGCCTCAAACCGCAGGCCGCGTTCTTCGAGCGGCACGGCTCGCGCGGCTTGCAGGCCCTGGAACGGGTCGTGGCCGACGCCCGGGACGCCGACGTGCTGACGATCGTCGACGCCAAGCGCGGCGACATCGGTTCGACCATGGCCGCCTACGCCGACGCGTTCGCGGGGGACTCGCCGTTGGCCGGGGACGCGGTGACGGTCTCGCCCTACCTCGGGTTCGGGTCGCTGCGCCCGGTGCTCGACGTGGCCGCCGCCCACGGGCGCGGGGTGTTCGTCCTCGCCCTCACCTCCAACCCCGAGGGGGCGGGCGTCCAGCACGCCCGGCTCGGGGGCACGTCGGTGGCGGGGGCGGTCGCCGCGGCCGCCGCCGCGGAGAACGCCGGTGTCTCGCCCCTGGGCGACGTGGGTCTGGTGGTCGGGGCCACGGTCGGCTCGGCCGTCGACGACCTCGGCATCGACCTGGGCGCCGTCAACGGTCCGCTGCTCGCGCCCGGGGTCGGCGCGCAGGGGGCGACCGCCGAGGACCTGCGCCGGGTCTTCGGCGACGCCCGCCGGCTGGTCCTGGCCTCCAGCTCGCGCGAGATCCTCGCCGCCGGCCCCGACCCCCGCTCCCTGCGCGAGGCCGCGCGCCGGTCCGCCGCGGCCGTCCGGGAAGCGCTGGGGGCGTGAGGCCGTGACCGTCGAGCACCGGACGCACGTCGTCGTCGGGGCGGGGGCGCTCGGAACCGCCGCGGCGTACTGGTTGTCGCGGCGGGGCGCCCACGACGTCCTGGTCCTCGAGCAGTTCGAGCTCGGCCACGGCCGCGGGGCGTCGGAGGACCACTCGCGGATCATCCGGCACGCCTACCACGCACCGGAGTACGCCGCCCTGACCCGGGCGGCCTACGCCGCCTGGGCCGAGGTCGAGGCGGAGACCGGGCTGCCGCTGGTGACGGTGACCGGGGGCCTGGACCTCGCCGCCGACGGCACGGCGGGGGAGACGACCCTCGCGAACTACCGGGCGGCCATGCGGGCCGAGGGGCACGAGTTCGAGGAGCTGACCGCGGCCGAGATCCGCCGACGGTTCCCGCAGTGGCGCATCGACGACGACGTCCGCGGGTTGTTCCAGGCCGAGGGCGGGATCCTCGACATCCGCAAGGCGGGCGCCGGCCACGTGGCGCTGGCCCGGGCCCGGGGCGTGGAGTTCCGGGCCTCGACGACCGTCACCGGCCTCGCCTCCACGGCCGACGGGGTCCGCCTGGAGACCGATCGCGGTCCGGTGCGGGCCGAGAACGTCGTCCTGGCCGTGGCCAGCTGGTTACCTCACCTGCGGGAGGACCTGGGCCTGCCCTGGGAGATGACCCTGAGCCAGGAGCAGGTCGGGTACTTCGCCGGCCCGCACCTGGCGCGTTTCGCCCCGGACCGGTTCCCCATGTTCGTCTTCCACGGCGGGGGCGGGCCCGGGGAGGACCGGGTGCACTACGGCTTCCCGGTGTTCGGCGAGCCGGCCGTCAAGGTCGCCCGGGACATGTCGGGGCGGTTCATCCGCTCCGAGGAGCGTTCCTACGACCCCGATCCGGCGGAGACCGCGCTGCTGCGGAGGTTCCTCGAACGGCACCTGCCGGACGCGGTCGGACCGGAGCTGCTGAGCAAGACCTGCGTCTACGACATGACCCCCGACCGGGACTTCGTCATCGACCGGGTCCCGGGCCACCCCCGGGTGCTGGCGCTGCTCGGTGCCGGTCACGCCGGCAAGTTCGCCGGCCTCATCGGGCAGATCGCCGCCGACCTCAGCCTGGAGGGGCGGACCGAGCACCCGATCGGGGCCTTCGCCTTCGACCGCCCCGCCCTCACCGACCCCGGTTTCGTCCCGACGTTCCGCCTGAACGGGGAGCACTGAACCCCTCTCAGTGCTCCCGGGGCGCCGGGGATGACCTGGTGAGCGCCCCCGACGACCCCGGCCGGACGCAGAACGACCGCCCCGGACGGGCATGATCGGACAATCCGCGCGGGATCCCGACCTGGTAACGACTTCGTGTCGAACGGGGCCGGTGTTTGGTGAACACACAGCCATCGTCTAGCGTCACCGCGTCCGACCGATGTTGTCGATCCGGAAGACGAGGACGTCCATGCTCGAGCAGAGTCCCACCCGCCGCACCTTCACCCTCTCCACGCTCGCCGCGGCCTCCCTGGTCGGGGTCTCCGGCTGCGTCGCCAGCGAGCGGGACGAGCAGGGCGGCGGCGGTGGGGGATCGGCCGCGGACACGTTCGTGTTCGGTCAGTCCTCCGACCCGGACTCCCTCGACCCGGCGCTGGCCAGCGACGGGGAGACCTTCCGCATCAGCCGCCAGATCTTCGAGGGCCTCATCTCCAACGCCTCCGGCAGCACCGACCTCGCGCCCTCCCTCGCGACGGAGTGGACCGCGGCCCCCGACGGGCTGAGCTACACGTTCACCCTCCAGGAGGGGGTGACGTTCCACAACGGCGAGCCCTTCGACGCCGCCGCGGTGGTCGCCAACTTCGAGCGCTGGTTCAACTTCCGCGGGGTCGTCCAGGGCGAGAACCTGGCCTACTACTACCGCTCGATCTTCCGAGGGTTCGCGGTCAACGACGACGACGCGCTGGGGGAGCCGCTCTACGCGGGCTCGACGGCCAACCCGGACGGCACCGTCACGGTCAACCTGACGCGGCCCTTCGCCGGCTTCCTCGCCTCGCTCACGCTGCCCGCGTTCTCCATGCAGGAGACCAAGGCGATCGAGGAGGGCAACGGCAACGGCGCCGACGGCGCCGACCCGCGGCAGAACGCCTACGCCACGACCAACCCGGTCGGGACCGGGCCGTTCAAGTTCGACGAGTGGCAGCGCGGCCAGCAGGTCCGGCTCGTCCGCAACGACGACTACTGGGGTGAGAAGGCCAAGGTCGCCACGGCCGTCATCCGTATCATCGACGACGGGACCGCGCGGCGGCAGGCCCTGGAGAACGGCGACATCGACGGTTACGACCTCGTCGCCCCGAACGACGTCGCCACCCTGAAGAACGGCGGGTTCCAGGTCCTGGAACGCCCGGCGTTCAACATCCTCTACATCGGCATGAACCAGGCCCAGCCCGCCCTGGCCGACCCGCGCGTCCGGCAGGCCATCGCCCACGCGATCGACAAGAACGCGGTCATCTCGAACTCGTTGCCCGAGGGGACCCAGCCGGCGACGCAGTTCATGCCGAGCAACGTGGTCGGGTACAACGACGCGGTCACCACCTACGACCACGACCCCGACCGGGCCCGGCAGCTGCTCTCGGAGGCCGGGCAGTCGAACCTGCAGCTCACGTTCAACTGGCCCACCGGCGTCTCGCGGCCCTACATGCCCTCCCCGGAGGACATCTACAACTCCGTACGCCCGCAGCTGGAAGCGGTGGGTATCACGGTCACCCCGGTCTCGGAGCAGTGGAGCCCCAACTACCTGGACACCGTGCAGGGCACGACCGACCACGGGATCCACCTGCTGGGCTGGACCGGTGACTACAACGACCCGGACAACTTCGTCGGGGTGTTCTTCGGTGCGGCCACCAACGAGTGGGGTTTCACCGACCAGGGGTTGTTCGACGCCCTGGCCGCCGCCCGCGAGGTCACCAGCCAGGCCGAGCAGGTGAGCGCCTACCAGGCGATCAACGAGCAGATCATGCAGCTGCTGCCCGGGATTCCGGTCGCGAGCCCGGTCCCCTCGCTGGGTTTCGCCGCCGGGGTCAAGGGGTACGTGCCGAGCCCCACCCAGGACGAGGTGTGGAACACCGTCACCGTCTCCGACGAGTGAGCCGACGCGTCGGGGGGTCGAGCGCGTGCTGACCTTCGTCGTCCGGCGGCTGGCCCTGCTGGTGCTGGTGCTGTTCGGGCTCTCGATCCTGCTCTTCGCCTGGGTGCGCGCGCTGCCGGGGGACCCGGCGCGCGCGCTCCTGGGCGAGCGGGCGACCGCGTCGGGCATCGCCGCCATCACCAAGGCCTACGGTTTCGACCAACCGGTCTGGCAGCAGTACCTGACCTACCTCGGACGGTTGGTGCGGGGCGACTTCGGCGCCTCCATCCAGACCGGGGAACCCGTGCTCGCCACCTTCGGCGACCGGTTCCCGGCGACGGTCGAGCTCGCCGTCGCGGCGCTGCTGCTGGCCGTGGTCGTGGGCATCCCGCTGGGGTACCTCGCGGCCCGCCGGGCCGGCGGCTGGTTCGACAACGTGGCCGTGGGCGGGTCGCTGCTCGGGGTGGTGGTCCCGGTGTTCTTCCTCGCCGTGCTGCTCAAGTACCTGCTGGCCATCCAGCTCGGGTTGTTCCCGACCTCGGGCCGGCAGGGGGCGCGGATCGACGCGACGCACGTGACCGGGTTCTTCGTCCTCGACGGTCTGCTGACCGGGGAGTTCGACGCGAGCTGGGACGCGCTGAAGCACCTCGTGCTGCCTGCGCTGGCCCTCGGCTCCATCCCGCTGGCCATCATCGTGCGCATCACCCGGGCCTCGGTCCTGGAGGTGCTGCAGGAGGACCACGTCCGGACCGCGCGGGCCAAGGGGTTGCGCAGCGCCCTCATCAGCCGTCGCCACGTCCTGCGCAACGCGCTGCTGCCGGTGTCGACGACGCTCGGCCTGCAGGCCGGGGCGCTGCTGTCGGGGGCCGTGCTCACCGAGACCGTGTTCGCCATCAACGGGATCGGGAACTACCTGTTCACCGCCGTCACCCAGCTCGACTACCCGGTCCTCCAGGGGTTCATCCTGTTCATCGCGCTGATCTACGCCCTCGTCAACCTGGCCGTCGACGTCAGCTACGGGTTCATCGACCCCCGGGTGCGTGTCTCGTGAGCGCGCTCGACGCCCTGCCCCCCGAGGGGGTCCAGGCGGTCGAGAGCCCCCGCGGCGAGGCGGGGGCGGGGCCCTGGCGCTCGGCGCTGCGGCGCTTCCGGCGCAACCCGGCGGGCATCGTCGGCGCCGTCATCGTGCTCCTGTTCGTCCTGGTGGCGATCCTCGCCCCGGTCCTCGCGCCCTACCGACCGGCGACGTCGGAGTGGTTCGCCCAGGTCACCCCGGGCAACGTGCCCGGCCCGAGCGCCGAGCACCCGCTCGGTCTGGACTCCTTCGGCTCCGACCTGCTGACCCAGCTGCTCTACGGGGCCCGCAACTCCCTGGTCATCGGGGTCGTCTCGACCGGCATCGGGTTGGCCGTGGGGGCCGTGCTGGGTGTCCTCGCCGGCGGTCTCGGTGGCTGGGTCGACACCCTGGTCATGCGGGTCGTCGACGTGCTGCTCTCGATCCCGGCCCTGCTGCTGGCGGTGAGCATCGCGGCGGTCCTCACCCGCAGCTCGTTCTCGATCATGCTGGCGATCGCCGCGGCCCAGGTGCCGATCTTCGCGCGCCTGCTCCGGGCCTCGCTGCTCGCCCAGCGCGGGCAGGACTACGTGGTCGCGCTGCGCTCGCTCGGTCTGCGCCGCAGCCGGATCGTCGTCGGGCACATGCTGCCGAACTCCCTCGGTCCGGTGCTGGTGCAGGCGACCCTGGTGCTGGCGACCGCGGTCATCGAGGTCGCGGCCCTGAGCTTCCTGGGCCTCGGCGACCCCAACCCGGCGGTCGCGGAGTGGGGTCGGATGCTCGTGCGGGCCCAGGACCGTCTCGACCAGGCTCCGATGCTGGCCGTCTACCCGGGGCTCTGCATCGCCGTCACCGCGTTGGGTTTCACCCTGCTCGGCGAGGCGCTGCGCGAATCCCTCGACCCGAGGAACCGACGATGAGCCCGCTGCTGCAGGTCGAGGACCTGGCCGTCACCTTCACCCGCAAGGGCGCCGCCCCGGTGCGGGCGGTCGACGGCGTGAGTTTCGACGTCGCGGCCGGCGAGGTGGTGGGACTCGTCGGCGAGTCCGGCTGCGGGAAGTCGGTGACGTCGTTGGCGGTCATGGGTCTGCTGCCCCGCGGGAGGGGGACCCGGGTCACCGGCAAGGTGCTGTTCGAGGGCTCGGACCTGCTGCAGGAGAGCGACCGGCGGCTGGCCCGTCGGCGGGGCAAGGACCTCGCCATGGTGTTCCAGGACCCGATGACCTCGCTCAACCCGGTCCTGACCCTGGGCCGGCAGCTCACCGAGGTGCTGGCCGAGCACACCGACCTGTCCCGCTCGGCGCGGCAGCGCGAGGCGCTGGACCTGCTCGGTCGGGTCGGCATCCCGGACCCCCGACGACGACTGGGGGAGTACCCGCACCAGCTCTCGGGCGGGATGCGCCAACGGGTGCTGATCGCGATCGCCCTCGCCTGCTCGCCGCGGCTGATCATCGCCGACGAGCCGACCACCGCCCTCGACGTCACCATCCAGGCGCAGGTGCTCGACCTGCTCACGACGCTCGTCCGGGAGTCCGGCACGGCGATGGTGCTGATCACCCACGACCTCGGCGTCGTGGCCGGGACCTGCGACCGGGTCAGCGTGCTCTACGCGGGTCGGGTGGTGGAGAGTGCCGACCGCGGAGCCCTGTTCGCCCGTCCGCGCCACCGCTACACCGAGGGTCTGCTCGCGGCGGTGCCCCGGGTCGACTCCCCGCGCGGGACCCCGCTGCACCCGGTGCGGGGCTCGGTGCGCGACCTGCTGCCCTGGGCGCAGGGGTGCGCGTTCGCCCCCCGCTGCGACCACGCCGACGACGCCTGCGCCCGACCCGACCTCCCCCTGATCGCGGTGGGCGGTGACACGGTGGGTCCGGGGAACGGCGAGGCGCACCCGGCGCGCTGCGTCCACCCGGCGCCGACCCGGACGGGGGTGGCCTCGTGAGCGCGCTCCTGCAGGTGCGCGGGCTGGAGGTGCACTACCCCATCCGCAGCGGCATCCTCCGCCGGACGGTGGGGGCGGTGAAGGCCGTCGACGGGGTCGACCTCGACGTGCACCGGGGGACCACCTACGGGTTGGTCGGGGAGTCCGGGTGCGGGAAGTCGACCCTGGGCCGGGCCCTGCTGCGACTGACCGACCCGACGGCGGGCAGCGTGCACCTCGACGGCACCGACGTCCTCGCCCTCGGCGCCGAGGAGCTGCGCACCACCCGGCGGCGCATGCAGATGGTGTTCCAGGACCCGCTCGCGAGCCTCGACCCCCGGCAGAGCGTGGAGAGCGCGCTGCTGGAACCGCTGGCCGTGCACCGGGTCCCGGGCGGGGCGGGCGAGCACCGGCGCCGGGTGCGGGACCTGCTCGACCGGGTCGGGCTGCCGACGTCGGCCGGGTCGCGCTACCCGCACGAGTTCTCCGGAGGTCAGCGCCAACGCGTCGGGATCGCCCGGGCGTTGGTCCTCGACCCGGACCTGCTGGTGGCCGACGAGCCGGTCAGCGCGCTCGACGTCTCGGTGCAGGCCCAGGTGCTGGTGCTGCTGGAGGAGCTGCAGCGCGACCTCGGGCTGACCTACCTCGTCATCGCCCACGACCTGGCGGTGGTGAAGCACCTCTCGACCACGGTCGGCGTCATGTACCTGGGCGGGCTGGTCGAGGAGGGGCCGAGCGAGACGCTGTACGCCGACCCGCTGCACCCCTACACCCGGGCGCTCCTCTCGGCGGCCCCCGTCCCCGACCCCGTCGCCGAGGCCGGCCGGGAGCGCATCCTGCTCGCGGGGGACCTGCCGAGCCCCGCCGACCCGCCCTCGGGTTGCCGGTTCCGCACCCGGTGCCCGTGGGTGCAGCCGACGCGGTGCGCCGACGAACGACCGCAGCTGCGGGTGCTGCCGCGCCACGACCCCGACCGCCGGGTGGCCTGCCACTGGGCCGAGGAGATCGCCGAGGGGCGGCTGACCCCCGGCGGGGCGGGGGCCGGACCGGTGGGGGTGGGCGGATGAGCGAGCACGAACCGATCACGCTGTACGCCGGGGAACCCGAGGCCGGGCCGTTCCGGGTCGTGCCCGTCGCCGACGTCCTGGACCGGCTCGGAACCCCGCCGCCGGGGCGTCCGCGGGTCGTGGCGGTCGACGGTCGCGGGGGCAGCGGCAAGTCCACGGTGGCCCGCCGGCTCGCCGCGGCGGCGGGGGCGACGACGACGGCGACCGTCGTCTCCACCGACGACGTGGCCTGGCACCACTCGTTCTTCGACTGGACCGACCTGCTGGTCGAAGGGGTCCTCCGCCCGGCCCGCGCCGGTCGGGCGGTGGCCTACCGCCCCCCGGCCTGGTCGGCGCGCTGGCGGGGCGGGTCGATCGGCGTCCCGGCGGGGACGCGGTGGGTGTTCCTCGAGGGGGTCGGGTCGGGGCGTCGAGAACTCGCCGACCTCGTCGACGCGGTGCTGTGGGTGCAGTCGGACGCCCGGGCGGCCGAGCACGCCGGCATCGAGCGCGACGTGGCGGCCGGGGACAACGGCGACCGCGACGAGGCGACCCGGTTCTGGCACGAGTGGCAGGCCGAGGAGATCCCGTTCCTGGCCGAGCAGCGGCCCTGGGAACGGGCGATCCTCGTGCTCGCCGGGGTCGGTCTGCCGACGCCCCCGGCCGGTGAGCTGCTCGTCGCGGAACCCCCCACGACGACGAAGGGCTGACCCCGAGGGGGTCAGCCCTTCCCGCCGGACCGGATCACTTGTGGTTGATCTGGTCCTTCGCCTTCTCGACGTTCTGCCGCGCCTCACCCATCGACTGGTCCTTCAGACCCTGGGCGGTGAGCTCCGGGTCGTCGGTCTTGCGGCCGACGGCCTCCTCGGCCTTGCCGACGGTCTTCTGGACGACGTTCTTGGCCTTGTCCCCGATGGACATACCCGCTCCTTCTCGACGGTCTTCACCGGTGGATCCGGCAGAGCCACCGTAGGGAGCGTCGGAATCATCCGCACGGCGAGAGACCGCGGCCCCCCGGCGGGGACCGGTGGTCGACCCGGGGACCGGCGTTGCCCCTGCCCGCCCCGCTCGCTAGGTTGCGGCGACGCCCCTGACCAGATGGTTGACCCCGAGGTGGAACCGTGGCCCTGCCGACCCTGACCGCCGAACAGCGCGCTGCCGCTCTGGAGAAGGCGGCCGCGGCCCGTCGGGAGCGTGCGGAGGTGAAGAACCGCCTCAAGTACGGCGGCGGCAGCCTCGAGCAGGTCATCAAGGAGGGGCAGGCCAACGAGGTGCTGGGCAAGATGAAGGTGTCGGCGCTGCTGGAGTCCCTGCCCAACGTCGGCAAGGTCCGGGCGCGGCAGATCATGGACGAGATCGGCATCTCGGAGTCCCGTCGGGTCCGGGGGCTCGGCGCCCACCAGATCGAGAAGCTCGTCGAGCGCTTCGGCACGGGGGCCGAGTCCTGACCGTGGGTCCCTCCCGTCTCACCGTCCTGGCCGGTCCGACCGCGGTCGGCAAGGGCACCGTCGCCGCCGACCTCCGGTCCCGCTACCCCGAGATCTGGATCTCGGTCTCGGCCACGACGCGAGAGCAGCGTCCGGGCGAGGTCGACGGGGTCCACTACCACTTCGTCCCGGCCGAGGAGTTCGACCGGATGGCCGCGGCCGGGGACCTGCTCGAGTGGGCGGTCGTGCACGGTCGCAACCGGTACGGCACCCCCCGGGGGCCGGTCGAGGCCGTCCTGGCCGAGGGCCGCCCGGCGCTGCTGGAGATCGACCTCGCCGGGGCGCGCCAGGTGCGCGCCGCGATGCCCGACGCCCGCTTCGTGTTCCTGGCCCCGCCGTCGTGGGACGAGCTGGTGCGCCGCCTCGTCGGCCGCGGCACCGAGACGGCCGAGGAGCGGGAGCGGCGCCTGGAGACCGCGCGGGTCGAACTGGCCGCCGAGGCGGAGTTCGACGTGACCATCTACAACGACGACGTGCGCCGCGCCGCCGACGAGCTGGTCCGGCAGATGGGCCTGCCCGTCCGCTGAGCCCGTAGACTGGGCCGGATTCCTTTCCCCGATTCGCAAGGAGCCCCATCGTGGCTGGAACCGTGGCCGCCCCCGAGGGCATCACCAACCCCCCGATCGACGACCTGCTGACGGCCGCCGACTCGAAGTACGCCCTGGTGATCTACTCGGCCAAGCGCGCCCGGCAGATCAACGCCTACTACTCCCAGCTGGGCGAGGGCCTGCTGGAGTACGTCGGCCCGTTGGTCGAGACCCACGTGCAGGAGAAGGCCCTCTCGGTCGCCCTGCGGGAGATCAACGAGGGTCTGCTGACCTCGGAGCCCACCGAGCAGTGAGCCCCACGCCCGTCCGGACCCCGCGGGTCGTCCTCGGGGTCGCGGGCGGGATCGCCGCCTACAAGGCCGCGATCCTCCTGCGGGAGCTGTCGGAGTCCGGTCTCGACGTCCGGGTGGTGCCGACGGCGGCCGCGGAGCACTTCGTCGGACGGGCGACGTGGGAGGCCCTGTCGGGGCACCCCGTCCGCACCGACGTCTGGAGCGACGTCGCCGACGTCCCCCACGTCCGGATCGGGCGCGAGGCCGACCTCGTCGTCGTGGCCCCGGCCACGGCCGACCTGTTGGCGCGGGCGGCCCACGGGCTGGCCGACGACCTGCTGACCAACGTGCTGCTCACGGCGACCTGCCCGGTGCTGCTGGTCCCGGCCATGCACACCGAGATGTGGCTCAACCCCGCGACCGTGGCCAACGTGGCGCGCCTGCGCTCGCGGGGGATCACCGTCCTGGACCCCGCCTCGGGCCGGCTCACCGGGGCCGACTCCGGGCCCGGTCGGCTGCCCGAACCCCCCGAGATCGCCGCGGCCGCCCGTCGCCTGCTCGGGGTGGGCGCCCGGCGGCGCGACCTGGCGGGTCGGCGCGTCGTCGTGTCGGCCGGGGGCACCCGTGAACCGCTGGACCCGGTGCGCTTCCTGGGCAACCGCTCCTCGGGGCGGCAGGGCGTGGCGCTGGCCGCCGCCGCCGCCGCGCGGGGGGCCGCCGTCACCCTGGTCGCCGCGCACCTGGAGGTGCCGCTGCCCTCCGGCGTGGACGTGGTCGCCGTCGGCACCGCCGAGCAGCTGCGCGAGGCCGTCGTCACCGCCGCCACCGGGGCCGACGTCGTGGTCATGGCCGCGGCCGTCGCCGACTTCCGGCCCGCCGAACGGGCCGAGGCCAAGATCAAGAAGACCGACGACCCGGCGGCCGACCCCGAGATCCGGCTGGTCCGCAACCCCGACGTCCTGCGCGGGCTGGTCGAGGCCCGCGCGGGTGCCCGGACCCCGGTCGTGGTCGGGTTCGCCGCCGAGACCGGCGACCCCGGTCGCTCGGTGCTGCAGCTCGGGCGGGAGAAGCTGGCCCGCAAGGGCTGCGACCTGCTCGTGCTGAACGAGGTGGGGGAGACCCGCGGTTTCGCGACCCCCACCAACGCGGTCACGCTGCTCGGGGCCGACGGCACCGAGCGCGAGGTGGCCGAGACCAGCAAGGACGTCGTCGCCGAACTCGTGCTCGACGCGGTGGTGCCTATGCTGGCCCCGCCCATCTCTGACGATCCCCCTGGAGCCTGAGTGAACCCCGCGTCCGCCCTGCGTCTGTTCACGTCCGAGTCGGTCACCGAGGGGCACCCGGACAAGATCTGCGACCAGATCTCCGACGGCATCCTCGACGCGTTGCTCGAGAAGGACCCGAACAGCCGTGTCGCCGTCGAGACGATGGTGACGACCGGGCTCGTGCACGTCGCCGGCGAGGTCACCACCGAGGCCTACGTCGAGATCCCCCAGATCGTCCGGCAGACGCTGCTCGCCATCGGCTACGACTCCTCGGCCAAGGGTTTCGACGGGCACACCTGCGGCGTCGAGGTGTCGATCGGTTCGCAGAGCCCCGACATCGCCCAGGGCGTGGACTCGGCGTGGGAGAACCGGCAGGAGGGGGCCGCGGGCGACCCGCTGGACCTGCAGGGCGCGGGCGACCAGGGCCTCATGTTCGGCTACGCCTGCGACGACACTCCCGAGCTGATGCCGCTGCCCATCCACCTGGCCCACCAGCTGTCCTCCCGGCTGGCCGAGGTGCGGCGCAAGGGCGAGCTGCCCTACCTGCGCCCCGACGGCAAGACCCAGGTCACCATCGGCTACGACGGCGACCGTGCGGTGACCCTCGACACGATCGTGCTCTCCACGCAGCACGAACCCGACGTCGACCTGGCCGCGACCCTGACGCCGGACATCCACCGCTTCGTCGTCGAGCCGGTCCTCGAGGGACTGGACCTTGACACCGACGACCTGCGGCTGCTGGTCAACCCGACCGGGCGTTTCGAGATCGGCGGCCCCATGGGTGACGCCGGGCTGACCGGCCGCAAGATCATCGTGGACACCTACGGGGGCATGGCCCGGCACGGCGGGGGTGCGTTCTCGGGCAAGGACCCCTCGAAGGTCGACCGTTCCGCCGCCTACGCGATGCGCTGGGTCGCCAAGAACGTCGTCGCCGCGGGGCTCGCCCGGCGCTGCGAGGTGCAGGTCGCCTACGCCATCGGCAAGGCCCAGCCCGTCGGGCTGTACGTGGAGACCTTCGGCACCGAGAAGGTGGCCGTCGACAAGATCGCGGCCGCGATCCGGTCGGTCTTCGACCTGCGCCCGGCGGCGATCGTGCGCGACCTCGACCTGCTGCAGCCCAAGTACGCACAGACTGCGGCCTACGGGCACTTCGGTCGTGAGCTGCCCGGGTTCACCTGGGAGCGCACCGACCGGGTCGACGCGCTCACCGCCGCCCTCCGCTGAGCCGCCGCGCGCCCGTCGAGGGCGTCGCCGAGGAGCGGCCGGTCGCCGCGGTCCTGGTGTCGGCCCCGGTGCCACACCTGGACCGGCCCTTCGACTACCTGGTCCCCGCCTCGATGGGGGCGACGGCGGAACCGGGGTGCCTGGTCCGGGTCCCGTTCGCGGGCAAGGACCTCGAGGGCTACGTGCTCGACCGTCTGGCCGCCTCCGAGCACGAGGGGCGGCTCGCCCGGTTGCGCCGGGTGGTCTCGCCCGTGCCCGTGCTCGGCCCGCAGGTGCTCGGGCTGGCCCGGGCGGTGGCCGACCGCTACGCGGGGACCCTGGCCGACGTCGTCCGCCTCGCGGTGCCCTCCCGCCACGCCGGGGCGGAGAAGGCCGTGCTGGCCGGCCCGCCGCCGGGAGACCCCGTCCGGCCCGGACCCCCGGCCGACGTCGCCGGCTGGGAGCTGCACCAGGCGGGCCCGGCCTTCCTCGCCCACGTCGCCCAGGGCGGCTCGCCGCGGGCGGTGCTAGCCACCGCCCCCGGCTGCGACGCGGCCGCCCTGCTCGCCGTGGCGGCCCGCGCGGCCCTGACCTCCGGGCGCGGGGCGCTGCTTGTGGTGCCCGACCACCGCGACCTCGACCGGCTCGACGCGGCCCTCACCGCCACGTTGCCGCCCGGCTCGCACGTCCGGCTGGAGGCCGACACGGGCCCGGAGGCCCGGTGGCGGGCGTTCCTCACCGCCGCCACGGGTCGGGCCCGCGTGGTCGCGGGGACCCGGGCCGCCGCCTTCGCCCCGGTCGCCGACCTCGGTCTGGTCGCCATCCTCGACGACGGTGACGACTCCTACGACGAGCAGCGCGCCCCCTACCCGCACACCCGCGAGGTGCTGCGGCTGCGCGCGGAGCAGGACGGGGCCGCGGCGCTGCTGCTCGGGGTGACCCGGACCGGCGAGTCGCAGCTCCTGCTGGAGCAGGGCTGGGCCCGCCCCGTGCAGGCCACGCGCGAGGTGCTGCGGGCGAGGGCTCCCCGGATCCTGGTCGCGGGATCCGGGCCCGGTGGCCAGGACCCGGTGGCCGCGGCCGCCCGGCTGCCCACCGACGCCTGGCGGGTCGCGCGCGAGGCCCTCGCCCACGGGCCGGTGCTGGTGCAGGTGCCGCGGACGGGGTACGTGCCCACACTCGCCTGCCGGACCTGTCGCGCCCCGGCCCGCTGCGCCCACTGCGCGGGACCCCTGCACCTGGCGGGGGCGGGGGAGACCGCGGCCTGCCGTTGGTGCGGGCGACCGGCCGTCGGCGGCGGTGCCTCCTGGCGCTGCCCCGAGTGCTCCGACACGACCTTCCGGGCCGTGGTGACCGGCGCGGCCCGCACCGCCGAGGAGCTCGGCCGTGCGTTCCCGGGGGCCACCGTGCGCACCTCGGGCGGTCCCCGCGTCCTCGACTCGCTCGTGGCGGGCCCGGGGCAGGGCCGCTCCACGCTGGTCGTCGCCACCCCGGGGGCGGAGCCGGTGGTCGAGGGTGGCTACGCCGCCGCGCTGCTGCTCGACGGGTGGGCGATGCTCGGTCGGCCCGACCTGCGGGCCCAGGAGCAGACCCTGCACCGGTGGCTCGCCGCCGCCGCCCGGGTCCGACCGGCCGCGGCCGGCGGGCGGGTCGTGGTCGTGGCCGACCCGCAGGCCCCCGCGGTGCAGGCGCTGGTCCGGTGGGACCCGGCCACGTTCGCCGAGCGCGAGCTGCGCGCCCGCGCCGAGCTCGGGCTGCCCCCCGCGGAGCGGTTGGCCGGCTTGCTGGGCGCCGAACCCGACGTCGCCGAGGCCGTCGAGGCGCTGCGCCGCAGCCCCGGCTTCGGGCCCACCTGGCGGGTGCTCGGCCCCGTCCCGGTCCCCGGGCGGCCCGGGGCCCCCGAGCTCGTCCGGACGCTGGTCGCGGCGCCGCTGGCCGAGGGCGCCCGGCTGGGCGAGGAGGTCAAGGCCCTCACCGCGGGCCGCAGCGCCCGCAAACTGCCGACCGTCCGGGTCCGCATCGATCCGACCCAGATCGGTTGACGTCGACCCGCCCGGCGTGGGGGTTCCGTCCCCGCGCTCGTCGTGACTATGGTGCGGGAACCGGCGGAAGGAACGACGTGGGGACTTCACAGCTCGACGAACTCCGGTCGGTGGTGCCCTCGTTCTCCGACGAGGTCACCCGCCGCCTGGCCGACATCTCGACGGGTGCGCTCGCGGGCGAGTTCGACGCCGCGATCGAGCTCCTGGCCGATTCCGTGGCCCAGGGCGGGGTGGTGCAGGCCTTCGGCACGGGACACTCCGAGGCATTCGCGATGGAGGTGGCCGGTCGGGCCGGGGGACTGATCCCCACGAACCGGATCGCGTTGCGCGACGTGGTGCTCCACGGATCGCGCACGACCGGGGAACTCTTCGGCCGGCCCCCGTTGGAACGGGATCCGCGGATCGCCGAGGAGATCTTCGCGACGGTGGACCGGCACGAGGCCGACGTGTTCGTCATCGCCTCGAACTCCGGGGTCAACGGTTCGGTGGTGGGGGTCGCGCTGCTCGCCCACCAGCACGGTCACCCGGTCGTCGCGGTGACCTCCCTGGAGCACACCGCTCGGGTGGAGCCCAAGCACCCCAGCGGGAAGCGGTTGAGCGAGGTCGCCGACGTGGTCCTCGACAACCGGGCGCCCTACGGTGACTCCACCCTGGCCGGGATCGCCGGGCAGGACGTCGCGATGGGCGCCGTCTCCTCCCTCACCTCCGCCTACATCGCCCAGGTCCTCACGCTGGGCACGGTCACCCGGCTCGCCGCCCTGGGGGTCGAACCCCCCGTCTACGTCTCGGCGAACGTGCCCGGCGGGGACGAGCACAACCGCGCCTGGGAGGACCGCTACGCGGGCCGCATCCGCCGCGGGGCCTGACCCGACAACCGCACCGAGCTCCACCGAGAACCACCCGAGGAGACGTCATGGACCGTCGAAACCTTCTCCGTTTCCTCTGCGCTGCACCGCCTCTGGTCATGGTGGCCGGGTGCGCCGCGGGCGGGGACGACGGCGGGGGGACCCCGCAGCAGACCGGGGAGGTCAGCGCCGACAACCCGTTCGGGGTGCCGGCCGACTCGACGGTGGACGCGGTGATCTTCGACGGCGGGTACGGCACGGACTACGCGACCTTCGCCGCGGGCGTCCTGCAGAAGGCGCGCCCGGGCGTCGAGGTCACGATCTCCCCCTCGACCCAGATCGCCCAGCAGCTGCAACCGCGTTTCGTGGGCGGCAACCCGCCGGATCTCGTCGACAACTCGGGCGCGGGGGCGATCGGGCTAGCGACGATCGCGGCGCAGCTGGAGGACCTCAGCGCGGTCGTGGAGGCGAAGAACCTCGAGGGCACCACGATCTCGGACACCCTCTACCCCGGGGTGCTGGACGTCGGGCAGTACGACGGCAAGCTCGCCGCGATCAACTACGTCCTGACCGTCTACGCCGTCTGGTACTCGGCGTCGCTGTTCGAGGCCAACGGGTGGACACCGCCGACCACCTGGGACGAGGCCCTCGCGCTCGGCGCGGCCGCCCGGGCGCAGGACAAGTACCTGTTCACCTGGGGCAAGGAGGCGGCGTCCTACTACCTCACCCTGATGCTCGACTCGGCCATCAAGGAGGGTGGCGACGACGTCCGGGTGTCGATGGGCAACCTGGCCGCCGACGCGTGGTCGCGGCCCGCCGTCACCGCGGTGCTGGCCGCGATGGAGCAGGTCGTCGCCCGGGGCTACATGCGTCCGGGCGGGGCGGGGACGCAGTTCACCGCGGCACAGGCGCAGTGGAGCCAGGCCCAGGAGGCGCTGCTCTACCCCTCGGGATCCTGGATCGAGAACGAGATGAAGGACGCGACGGCCGAGGACTTCCGCATGACGGGGGCGCCGGCCCCGGTCGCCTCGTCGTCGGCCGCGCTGCCCGTGACGGCGATCAACAACACCCCCAACGAGCCCTACGTCGTGCCCAGCCGCGGCAAGAACCCGGCCGGGGGCAAGGAGATGCTGCGGGTCATGCTGTCCAAGGAGACGGCCACGGAGTTCGCCCGCACCAAGCTGGCCTCGACCATCGTGAGCGGGACGGTCCCCGCCGACGCGTTCGGCTCCACCGCGCTGGCCAGCCAGGTGTCCATGCTCGACGCCGCCGGGACGGACACGTTCTCCTACAACTTCGTGCAGACCTACGGCATGACGTCGGACGTGAACGTGCTCTGGAACTCGTTCCTGTCCGGGGACTCCGACGCCGCCAGGCTGGCCGCGGGCATGCAGGACCTCTTCGACCGGATCCGGGAGGACGACTCGGTCGTCAAGATCGAGGTGAAGTGAGGTCCCCGACCCCGACCCCGACCCCGGGTCCGGCCCGGACGCGGGGTCGGCGGTCGGGCTGGGACCGGCGCAGCCTCATCCTGGTCTTCCTCGGGGTCCCCTTCGCGTTCTACTTCCTCATGGTCCTGTACCCGTTCTCGCAGGCCGTCTACTACTCGGTGACCGGGTGGAGCGGGTTCAGCCCGGACCAGCCGTTCGTGGGCCTGGCCAACTACCAGCGGCTGTTCTCCGACGGCACCTTCCTCACGGCCCTCGGCAACAGTCTGCTCCTGCTGCTGGTCGTCCCCGCGGTGACGCTGTTCCTGTCCTTCGTCCTCGCCGTCCTCGTCACCTTCGGCGGGTCGACCTCCGGCGGGGTCCGCGGGTTGCGGAACTCGGGGTTCTACCGCGTGGTCTCGTTCTTCCCCTACGTCGTCCCGGCCATCGTCATCGGCATCATCTTCAGCCAGGTCTTCAACCCGGCGAACGGTCTGCTCAACGGGTTCCTGCTGGCCCTCGGGCTGGACGGGTTCCGGGACTTCGCCTGGCTGGGAGACCCCGGCACGGCGATGCCGGCGACCATGGCGGTCATCGTGTGGGCGTTCGTCGGCTTCTACCTGGTGCTGTTCGTCGCGGCGATCCGGGGCATCGATCCCGAGCTGTTCGAGGCGGCGCGCCTCGACGGGGCGGGGCGGTTCCGCTCCGCGGTGCACATCGCCGCCCCGGGCATCGCCGGCGGGGTCCGCACCGCCTACGTCTACATGGGCATCCTCGCCCTCGACGCCTTCGTGTACCTCCAGGCGCTCAACCCGACCGGGGGGCCCGACAACTCGACCCTCGTCGTCACCCAGCAGATCTTCACCACGGCCTTCACCCGCGGTCAGTTCGGGGTGGCCTGCGCGATGGGCGTGGTGCTCGCCGTGGTGACCCTGCTCTTCGTGGGGGTCGTGTTCGGGCTGAGCCGGTTCCTGCCCGGTTTCGAGCGCGGCGGGCGCACCCGGGGTGGTCTGCGGTGAGCGGGGTCGGGGCCCGGCGGGGGGAGCGGTGGGTCGGGACCGCCTCGCACGCGGTGCTGGTCCTCTGGTCGGTGGCGGTGCTCGCCCCGCTGCTGTGGACGGTCCTGAGCTCGTTGAAGACGACCCGGGAGATCCTCTCCTCCCCGTTCTCGCTGCCCGCGTCGCCGCAGTTCGGCAACTACGCCAACGCCTGGACGGAAGCCGGGATCGGGGTGTCGTTCGTCAACTCGCTGGTCGTGGTCGGCGCCGCCCTCGTGCTGACCATGCTGCTCGGCTCGATGTCGGCCTACGTCCTGGCCCGGTTCGCCTTCCCCGGGCGGGCGGTCGTCCGGATCCTCATCATCGCCGGGCTGACGTTCCCGGTGTTCCTGGCCGTGGTGCCGTTGTTCTTCATCCTGCGCCAGGCCGGGCTGCTCAACACGCTGCCCGGGCTGGTCGCGGCCTACACCGCCTACGCCTACCCGTTCACCGTCTTCTTCCTGCTCTCGTTCTTCGAGGACCTGCCCGGGGAGATCGCCGAGGCGGCCTCGATCGACGGGTCGGGGGAGTGGCGTACCTTCTTCCAGGTGATGCTGCCGATGGCGACGCCGGGTCTGGTCTCGGTCGCCATCCTCAACTTCGTCGGGCTGTGGAACCAGTTCCTGCTGCCCGTCGTCCTGAACTCCGACCGGGGGACCTACGTGCTCACCCAGGCGATGGCCGGGTTCGCCTCGCAGGCCGGCTACGCCATCGACTTCGGCGGCCTGTTCGCGGCCGCGGTGCTGACGATCCTGCCGGTGCTCGTGGTCTACATCGTGTTCCAACGTCGGCTGCAGGGGTCGGTCGCCCAGGGCAGCCTGCGGTGAGCGTGCAGGACCTGCTGCTGGCCCTGGACGCCGGCGGCACCTCGACCCGCGCCCTGCTGCTGCGCAGCGACGGGACGGTGCTCGGGCGGGGTCGGTCGGGAGCCGGGAACCCCACGTCGGCCGGCTCGGAGCGTGCTCTGGCGTCGGTCGCCGCCGCGTCGGCCGAGGCCGTGACCGGCGCCGACCCGGCCCGGGTGTCGCTGGCCGTGCTGGCGATGGCCGGCGAGCAGCACCTGCTGGGCGCGGCGGACCTGCGCTCCGCCCTCGGGGTGGGCCCGGCCACGGAGGTCCGGGTCGTCTCCGACGTGCTGGCGATGTTCCGATCCGGCGCCGACGAACCGACCGGGGCCGCCGTGGTCTCGGGAACCGGGTCGAACGCGGCGCGGGTCGAGGACGGGGTCGTCGTCCGCGCCGTCGGGGGCGCGGGGTGGCTGCTCGGGGACGGCGGCTCCGGTTTCGCGATCGGTCACGCGATCGTGCGGGCCGTCGTCGCCGCCGAGCACGGCCTCGGCCCCCGCACGAGCCTCGCCGGACCGGTGCTCGCCGGGGTCGGCGGGGACTACGCGGGTCTGGTGCGGCACACCTACGCCGAGCGCCCGGTCGCCCTCGCCCGGCTCGCGCCCCTGGCGTTCGAGCACGCGGCGACGGACGCGGTGGCCGCCGCCGTCGTCGCGGCGGCGCAGGACGACCTCGCGGCCCTCATCGCCCGGGTCGCCGGGCCGGGCGACCCGCTCGTGGTCGGCGGCAGCGTGGCCCACCACGGCCTCCTCGCCCCCGGTCGTTCGCGGACGCCGGCCCTCACCGACGCCCTGCGCGGGCTGGACCTCCGCTCGGCGCGCGACGGCGCCCAGGGGGCCGCCGTCGCCGCCCTGGCCCTGCACGGCGGGGAACCGTCCGCCGAGGTGCTGGCCCGGGTGCGGAGCGGTGCCGTGTGATCCCTGGTCCGCCCGTGCGGCCAGAGCATCAGCGAGGCGTTGCGCGTCCGCCCGCGGCATCCCGGAGGACCACTACGAGCGAGAGCGTGGCCACGGCGAGGCTGACGAGAACAGCGGAGGGCCAGCCGGGATTTCTCATCAACCTCCAGGTTGGGGGCGCGGCGGTCAAGGTGGATTTGCCGACCGGAGGACGGCACCGGTCCGTCCCGGTTGTGCGCGCATCGCGGCCCTCTGTTGCTCTACGTCGGTCGTTGCCGATGTCACGCGCACCGCGGGGTCACCGTTCACCCTCGCACCGCGGGGTGACCAGTTCATCTCGCCGGTCAGCTGGGATTGGGGTGCGCGGGACCTACCCCGCTACGTCAGGCCGCGTAGGGTCTCCTGCAAGACGTTCAAGACACGTCCCACCTCGTCGGCAACGGCATTGAAGACTTCGCCGACTTCCTTGGCGTCGTCTAAATCGTGAAAGACATGAGCCGTGTTGAGGCCGACGTTGGCCGTCATGTCTGGTGGCAACGGCACATCGGCCATGACCCCGCCGATGGGCTTCCACTCACCGACCTTGAGCGGGCCGGTCGGCGCCAGCCATGGCCCAAGGCCCTCGATACCGTCCACATAAGTGATCTCGGCGAGAGACGCGGGCTGTGCCAGCGACATCAGGTGGAGCGAGCGGTGCTTGGCCCTGTTGCTGAGGTCATTAAGCCACCTCAACGCCGGATCGCCAGTAGTCCAGGGTTGCGCCCGGACGATGGCGTCGATCACCGGCAGCGGAAGCAGTTTGGCGAGCGTCTTGGCGAACTTCTTCCACTTCGCCGCGTCCTCGGTGATCGGGAACGACAGCAGACGGTCGGACGGCGGCGGGTCGGCCTGGTGGTGCACGCAAGCAATGGCATGGACGGCATGGTCGAGCGCGTCGCGGAAGGACTGCACCGCCTCAGATGCGGCGACTGCCCAGTCCAGCAGCGGTGGCTCCTCTGAGGCGGGCGAGGATGCCGATGCGGCGTCCCTCATCGTCGAAGACAGCATTCGCCAGCTCGACGTGGCCAGGAAGGTTCCACGCCTCGATGCTCTCGATCAACTCCTGACGCCGCGCAAGGGCACGGCGCCACTTAGCGCCCACGCTGGCGAATGCGGGGTGCATGCCGGACTCGGCCGTCGTCATTCACGGAACGTTAGAAGAGATTAACAGGTTTCGCCTACTGCCGGTTGCTCTAACCAGTACGAGCCGGGCACCCGCGGTGCCCTAATCATCGACACGAGCGCGACAGTGCGGTCATCGGCAGGACCGTGACGTCCGTGACCGTGACCGTGACCGTGACCGTGAACTCGGAGCCGGTCCGGGTAGGCCGCGGCCGGGGCCGCCCGTCGCCCCATGTATCCGCGTGTGGGTCGCCGCGCGTAGGGGGTCCGCGCCGTGCCGTCGCCGGCTGAGGCAATCGGCGCCCGCTCGTGAGACTGAGGTTGTGTTCGCTCCATCGGCCGAAACCCCCGGCCTCGGAACCCTAGAACGGCGGCGTTTCCGGACCACCCCAGGTGAGATGCGTCTGCTGACGCACTCGCCGGCGGTGGGCGGTGCGGTGCTCGAACACGTACAGGGTCTTCTGCCGGTGATGCCGACGGCAGGAGGCGTGCAGGTTCGACCGGACCGTCTGCCCGCCTTCCTCGAACGGGATCCGATGGTCGAGGTCGCAGTCGATCGCGGGCACCAGGCAGCCCGGGGTGGTGCAGGTCCGGTCCCTGGCCTGGACGAATCTTTTCAGTGCGGCGCCGGGGCGGTAGACCCGGGATGAGACGTCGAGAACCTCACCCGATACCGGATCGGTGAGGATTCTTCGCCAGTCCCCATCCGCGGCCAACGCGCGGGCCAGGGCACCGGGAACCGGACCGATCCCGGCGACCTCGCCCGGTTCGTCGTCCAACCCCAGCAGCGTCCGCGCGGCGATCGTCACGTGCACGGTGGTGGAGGACGCGGGGCGGTGGGTCAGGACGTGCTTGACCGGGTTCACCTCACCGGGCTCCGCCGGCGTGGTGGGGTCGGAGAGGGCGGGGACGCCCTCGCGCATCGCGGTGGTGAGGACGTCGGTGAACACGTCGGCGCGGCGCTGCTGATGCGTGCGGTGATCGCGGGTACCCGCAGCGCGGGCGTGGTCGGCGGCCGCGTCGGCCGCGGCGGTCAACCACCGATCGAAGCGCAGCGCGACGTCCCTGCCGACCAGGGCGGTGAGGTGCGCGGACAGACCGGAGTCCCCACCGGTGTCGCAGAGGTCGACGCTGACGTGGCGGTTCGCGTCGGCCACCCGGACCGCGACGGGGACGTGCTCGGGGGTGAGCCGTCGGATGACCTTGGTGCAGTGCCGGGTCAGTTGCTGCGGCGTGGGTTGAGCGGTCGCGATGTAGGCCAGCGCCGAGGCGGTCAGTTCCTTCCGGGCCGAGACCAGCGCGTCGCCGTCGAGGACGGGTTCCCCGAACACCCCCACCCGCACTCCCCCCGAGCCCTCGACCGGGACCAGCGTCGCTTCGCGGGCGGCGAGGCGGTCCTGCGCGCGCCGGATCACCGCGCGGTGCGTGGCGGTGATGCCACCGGCCCGGTAGGCGTCGTGCAGGACCGGGTCGGCCAGCGCGTCGAGGGCATCCCCGACCTGACCGACCGCCTGCAGGTGGGAGAGGTGCCGTGCCTCGGCCAGGATCATCGCCGCCACCTCGGCGATGAGGTGGTCGAGGAGTTCGGGGGTGAGTTCCTCCCCGTCGCGGGTGCAGCCCAGGTCCCGGGCACGGACCACGTCGGGGTGCTCACGACGGACCCAGTCCAGCACCGCGACCACGGCGTCGATCGCCATCGCGTGACCGGTGGAGCGGAGCCGTTCGGTGGCCTGCAGCAACTCGGTCAGGGCGTCACGGGGCGCCAACTGATCCCCCACCTTGACCGGTTCCACGACCCCCGTACTCATGTCCGAATTCTACCCGGACAGCCGTCCAAGATCAACCGAAAAGGTTGCCAGAACCGTTGCAGGACAAGGCGTAATGACCTCGCACATGCCTTCACCGGGCCGCGGGCCCGCACCCGGACGTCGACGAGGCGAGGGCCCCACCTCCACCTGGACCCGGTGCCCTCGGGGCGACGGTTCCGATCTCCGCCGCATCCCGCGCCCGACCCGTCGTGCGGCCCTCCGCGATGTTGGGCAGGGTGTGGCCCGTGACCCACCACGACGACCCGGCCACGGGCGGCAGCGAGAGCCCGACCAGCGATGCGCCCGGTGCGGGCGGGGGGCACGGAGCCTCCGGCGCCCGGCAGGACGGTCGGTCCGGCGGCGACCCGGTCGCGACGCTGCTCATCCTCGGCGCCAGCGGCGACCTCGCCTCGCGCCTGCTCATGCCGGGGCTCGCCCGGCTGCTCGTCTCCGACCGCAGCGAGGACCCGGCGCACGGCCACGGATCGGGCCTGCAGCTCGTCGGCGCGGGGTCCGAGGACTGGGACGACGACCGGTGGCGCGAGGTGGTCACCAGGTCGTTCGCGGAGGCGATCGACGCGGGACCCGACGCCGAGGCGGCGACGGCGGTGCGGGACGGGAGCCGGTACGCCCAGGTCGACGTCACCGACGCCGAGGCGTTGCTGGACCTGATGAACTCCTGCACGGCGCCCGTCGCGGTGTACTTCGCGCTGCCGCCCGCGGTCACCGCCGAGGCCTGCCGCAACCTGGTGGGGAAGGACCTGCCGGAGAGCACCCGGCTGGTCATGGAGAAACCCTTCGGTTCCGACGAGGCCGGCGCCCACGAGTTGAACCAGGTCGTCGCCCAGCTCGTCCCCGAGGAGCACGTGCACCGCGTCGACCACTTCCTCGGGACCTCGACGGTCCTCGGAACCCTCGGGGTGCGTTTCGCCAACCGGATCTTCGAGCCGACCTGGAACGCCGGGCACGTCGAACGGGTCGACGTGTTCTACGACGAGGACCTGGCGCTGGAGGGACGGGCCCGGTACTACGACCACGCCGGTGCCCTGGTCGACATGATCCAGAGCCATCTCCTGCAGGTCCTCGCGGTGCTCGCGATGGACGCGCCCTCGGCGCTCGACGAACGCGAGTTCCGCGACCGCAAAGCGCAGCTGCTCCGGGCGACGAGGCTGGCCGGGACGCCGCAGGAGGCGAGCCGTCGGGCCCGCTACACCGCGGGAACCATCGGGGACCGGGACCTGCCGGACTACGCCGCCGAGGACGGGGTCGACCCCGACCGGCAGACGGAGACCCTGGCCGAGGTCGTCCTGCACATCGACACCTGGCGCTGGGCCGGCGTGCCGTTCCGGCTGCGTTCGGGCAAGGCGCTGGGCCGGGCCCGCAAGGAGGCCGTGATCACCTACAAGCCGGTGCCGCACCTCATGGCGGGCCTGCTCGGCACCCCGGGGCCGACCCGGCTGCGGCTGGGGTTCAAACCCGACACGGTGAGCCTCGACCTGAACGTCAACGCCCCCGGTGACCCGTTCGACCTCGACGGGGCCACCATCACGGCCCGCCTCGGCGACTCCGAGCTGCCCGCCTACGGGGAGGTGCTGGCGGGGGTCCTCGACGGCGACCCGTTGCTCTCCGTGCGCGGCGACACCGCGGAGGACTGCTGGCGCATCCTCGCCCCGGTCATCCAGGCCTGGCGCGACGACGAGGTGCCGCTGGAGACGTACCCCGCGGGCAGCGACGGGCCGGAGCCGACGGCGGGTTTCCCCGCCGTCTGAGCCCCGCCGTCCGAGTCCCGCCGTCGGAGGGGGTCAGAGCTCGCGGCGCGTGGTGGTCGTGGTCGAGCGACCGGCCCGCGGCCGGAACAGGGCGAACTCGAGGATGATCCCGAGGACGCCGACGACCATGAGGATGATCCCGACGGTCTTCAGGTCGATCCCCGAGACGGAGAGGCTGACGGCGAAGGCCAGGATCGCCCCGAGGGCGAGGAGGAAGATGCTGGTTCCGAGGCGCATGGGATCACAGTGTCCTCCGCCCGCGGGGCGCGCACCTCGAACTGCGCCGACCGGGGGACACCCCGTCACGCCGTAGACTCGGCGGTTGCGAAGCACCCTAGAGACGTCGAGGAGCACCGTGGCAGTCCAGCCGATCCGGCTGTTCGGGGACCCCGTCCTCCGGCAGCGCGCCCAGGAGGTCACGACCTTCGACAAGGAGCTGCGCCGCCTGGTCAAGGACCTCGAGGACACCATGCTGGCCGCGCCCGGTGCCGGGCTGGCCGCCCCGCAGCTCGGGGTGTCGCTGCGGGTCTTCACGTACCACGCCGACGGTGAGCTCGGGCACCTCGTGAACCCGGTGCTGGACCTGTCCGAGGAGTGCCAGGAGGGCGACGAGGGCTGCCTCTCGTTCCCCGGCATCTTCGCCGACACCCGTCGCTCGCTGCACGTCGTCGCGAAGGGCTTCGACATGCACGGCGAACCGGTGGTCATCAGCGGTTCGGAGTTCAAGGCCCGTGCCATCCAGCACGAGACCGACCACCTCGACGGCGTGCTGTTCATCGACCGGCTGGACAAGGCCCAGCGCAAGCTCGCGCTCAAGGCCGTCCGCGAGGCGGAGTGGCTCGGGCAGGACGTCCCGCAGGTCAAGGTCAGCCCCCACTCCACGTTCGGGCAGGCCCGCTAGTGCGGTTGGTCGTCGCGGGCACGCCGGAGGTCGCGGTGCCCGCCCTGCGAACCCTGCTGGATTCCACCCACGAGGTGGTCGCGGTGCTCACCCGCCCCGACGCGCAGTCCGGGCGCGGTCGCCGGGTCGTCCCCTCGCCCATGGCCGCCCTGGCCCGTGACGCCGGGATCGAACTGCTGCAACCCGAGCGTCCGCGCGACCCGGAGTTCCTGGACCGCCTGCGGGAGCTGGCCCCCGACGCCTGCCCGGTGGTGGCCTACGGCGCCCTCGTCCCGCGGGCCGCGCTCGACGTCCCCCGGTTCGGCTGGCTCAACCTGCACTTCTCCCTGCTGCCCGCCTGGCGCGGGGCCGCGCCCGTGCAACGCGCGCTGATGAACGGCGACGAGGTCACCGGCGCGTGCGTGTTCTCCCTCGAGGAGGGGCTGGACACCGGCCCGGTCCACGGTCGGTTCACGACCCCGGTCGGGTCGGAGGAGACGGCCGGGGAGCTCCTGGACCGGCTCGCGGCCTCGGGGGCCGAGCTGCTGCGTGATGTGCTCGACCGGGTCGAGGCGGGGGAGTCCCGGCCCGTCCCGCAACCCTCCGACGGAATCAGCCTGGCCCCGAAGATCGACGTCGCCGAGGCCCGCGTCGACTGGACCGGGACCGCCGACGTCGTGCACCGCCGGGTCCGGGGGTGCACCCCCGACCCGGGGGCGTGGACCACGTTCCGCGACGCCCGGCTCAAGGTGGGGCGGCTGGCCCGGCCCGCCGACGCGCCCGACGGGCTCCTCCCGGGCCGGCTGCGGGTGGAACGACGGCGGGTCCTCGTCGGGACGGGGACGCACCCTCTGGAACTGGTGTCGGTGCAACCGGCGGGCAAGAAGGCGATGGCGGCGACCGACTGGGCCCGCGGGGTCCGACCGGACGGAGAGGAACTGCGATGAGCGAGGCCCGAGGCGGACGACCGGGGGGGCCGCGTCGACCCCGGCAGGACCGGGCGATCGGCGAGCAGGCTCGCCCCGCCGGGCAGCGGGAGCGCTCCGGCGTGCAGCGCGACCGGTTCACCGCGGTCGACGACGCCCGTCGGGTCGCGTTCGCGGTGCTGCGGGCGGTCGGGGACGAGGACGCCTACGCCAACCTCGTCCTCCCGAAGATGTTGCGCGCCAAGCGGCTCGACGCCCGGGACGCGGCCTTCGCGACCGAGCTGACCTACGGCGTGCTGCGTGGGCGGGGGGCCTACGACGCGCTCATCGCCTCCGTCACCGACCGGGCGCTGTCCGAGATCGACGCCCCCGTCCTCGACGTGCTGCGGATCGGCGCCCACCAGTTGCTGGCGATGCGGGTCCCCGACCACGCGGCCGTGGCGACCAGTGTCGCGCTGGCCCGGGTCGAGGTCGGGGCCGGTCCCTCGGGCCTCGTCAACGCCGTGCTGCGGTCCCTGGTGGGCCTCGACCTCGCCACCGAGCTCGACCGGCTGGCCGCCGAGGCGGGCGGCAGCGAGGACGCGCGGCTGGCGCTGGTCTCCTCCCACCCCGAGTGGATCGTGCGCAGCCTCCGGGAGGCGTTGCGCGCGCACGGGTCCGACCCCGCGGAGCTGCCCGTCCTGCTGGCCGCCGACAACGAGGCGCCGGCGGTGGCCCTGTGCGCGCTGCCGGGGCTGGCCGCCCCCCGCAAGCTCCTCGAGCCCGACACCCGGGTCGAGCTGGAGCCGGGACGCTGGTCGCCCACCGCGGCCGTGGTCCGCCGGGGCGACCCGGGGGCCGTCCCCGCGGTGCGCGACGGCAACGCGCGGGTGCAGGACGAGGGGTCCCAGCTCGTGGCCCACGTGCTCGCCGCGGCTCCGCTCGAGGGGCGCGACGAGGCCTGGCTCGACCTCTGCGCCGGCCCCGGCGGCAAGGCGGCGCTGCTGGCCGCCGTCGCCGCCACCCGGGGCGCGCGGTTGACCGCGGTCGAGGTCGCCCCGCACCGGGCCGAGCTGGTCCGGACCTCCCTCGCGGGCATCCGCCGCAGCCACGGCGAGGACGCGGTGACCGTGCGCGTCGCCGACGGGCGCGAGGTCGGCGACGACGAACCGGCGGCCTACGACCGGATCCTGGTCGACGCGCCCTGCACGGGCCTCGGTGCGCTGCGGCGCCGGCCCGAGGCCCGCTGGCGCCGTACCCCGGCCGACCTCGGCAGCCTCGGTCCGTTGCAGCGGGAGCTGCTGGGCTCGGCGCTGCGCGCGGTGCGCCCCGGTGGCGTCGTGGCCTACGCGACCTGCTCGCCGGTGCTCGCCGAGACCCGGTTGGTGGTCGACGACGCGATCCGCGCGGCCGGCAAGCAGGGCCTGGAGGTCGAGCGGCTCGACACCCCGGCCGTCCTGGCCACGGTGCCCGGGGCCGAGAGCATGCCCGGAGTCGCTGCGGGACAGGCGGTCCAGCTGTGGCCGCACACCCACGGCACCGACGCGATGCACGTGCAGCTGCTGCGGCGGCGCTGACCCACCCGCGCCGCCGCGCCCTCTTCCGCCGCGCCCCGTCAGCCGCGCAGCGCGGCCAGCTCGGCCCGCAGGTCGGCGGCGGAACTCGTCGCCGGCCCGACGGACGTCCGGCCCGGCCCGGTCCGGACCAGGAGCGTCGGGTAGCGGTCGACCCCCAGCGCGCGGGCCTGCTGCTGCGCGGTCCGCGCCGCGGCGGCGACCTCGGGGTCGGCCAGCGCGGCCGCGGTCGCCCCGGGGTCCAGGCCGAGGGACGCCGCCACCGTGGTCGCGGTGCCCGGATCGGACAGCGAGCGCCCCTCGACGAAGAACGCGGCCTGCAGGGCGGTCACCAGCTCGACGTCGCGCCCCGGCCCGGCCACCGCGCGCAGGGCGGTCCAGAGCCGGGCGGCGTCGTCGGAGTCGGGGACGAGGCTGCCCTCGTCGAGCGTCGCCTCGAACTCGGCGCCGAACTCCACCCCGGTCAGGGCGGTCACCTGCTGGTTGGCCTGGCGGATGAACCCGAACGCCGACAGCGGCGCGCGCCGCGACCCGGTGAACAACGAACCGGGCAGCGCGGTCACGGCGAGGCCGTCGTCGGCGGCGAGCTCGCGGACGGCCGGGTGGAAACCCCAGCACCAACCGCAGTAGCCGTCGAAGACGTAGACGAGGTCCGTCACGGTGAAAACCTTTCCGGTGGGCGTGGAGGGGACGGGTCGGGCACTACGGTCGGCCGGTGATCAGAATCCTCCCGGCGCTGCTGGAGCTCGCCCTCCTGGTCTTCTGCCTGATCGACTGCATCCAGACCGACAAGGACCGGGTGCGGAACCTGCCCAAGGTGGCCTGGATCGTCCTCATCATCCTGCTCCCGCTGGTCGGCGGGATCGCCTGGCTGGTCGCGGGACGCCCGCAGCGCGTCGAGCGCCGCAGCGGCGTCTGGTACGCCGACCAGGCCGGGTTCGCGGAGAGTTCCCGACCGGCGCCCCCGAGCACCCGCGACATCGACGACCGGTTGGCCGCCGACCAGGCCCGGGTGGACGCCGAGTTCGACGACCTCGTGCGCCGGGCGCGTACCCGGGGCGAGGGGGAGGTGCCAGGATCGGGCGGGTGACCTGGATCGAGGAGCTCGCCGCCCGCGCCGACGCCGTCCTGCCCGACTACGTCTCCCGCTACGTCCACTCCGTCGCCGGTGACGGAGCCTGCGCCCGGGAGGGCGTCGAGGACTGGGACGCCCTGCGCCTGCGGCCGAGCGTCCTGCGCGACGTCAGCACGATCCGCACCGGCGTCGAACTCCTCGGGACCCCGGTGGCCAGCCCGATCGTGGTCGCCCCCATGGCCCAGCAGGTCGCGGCGAACCCGCTCGGCGAGGTCGCGACCGCCCGGGGCGCCGCCGCGCAGGGATCGCTGCTCGGGGTGTCCACCAACACCGGCGTCCGGTTCGCCGACATCGCCGCCGAGGGCGCGCCCTGGTGGTACCAGGTCTACCTGACCGCCGACCGGGGGATCACCCGCACCCTGGTGGAACGCGCGGTCGAGGCCGGGGCGGCGGCGCTCGTCCTCACTGTCGACACCACCTCGCTCTCGGTCGAGCACCCCGAGATCCACCCGCCGAACTGGCCGGACGAGTCGCTGCGGTTCCGGACAGGCAACCTCAGCGCGGCCGAGGTCGAGGCGGCGGGGGCCGGGCTGGGCACGAACTTCGCCGTGGGCCCCGACGACATCGGCTGGCTCGCCTCGATCTCGGGTCTGCCGGTGCTGGCCAAGGGGGTGCTGACCGCGCGCGACGCCCGACGCTGCGTCGACGCCGGCGCCGAGGGCGTCGTCGTCTCGACCCATGGCGGGCGCCGGCTGGGGAACTCCGTCACCAGCGCCTCGGCCCTGCCCGAGGTGGTCGCCGAGGTCGGCGGCGAGTGCGAGGTCCACGTCGACTCGGGCGTGCGCGGCGGGCACCACGTGGTCGCGGCGCTGGCGACGGGGGCCCGGGCGGTGCACGTGGGTCGTCCCGTCATGTGGGGGCTCGCGGCCGGTGGGGCGCAGGGGGTCGCCGACGTGCTGGGCCGGTTCCGTGGCGAGCTGGAGACGACGCTGCGGCAGCTGGGGGTGGCCTCCGTCCTCGACCTGTACCCGGTCGACGTGGTCCGCCGGGGGAGTGCCGGCCCCCACCGCGGCGGTCGGTAGGGTCGGGCGCCGTGGCCGCCCCGCAGATCAACCCCAGCATCCTGTCCGCCGACTTCGCCAACCTGCAGGCGGAACTCGAGCGGATCGCCTCGGCGGACGCCGCCCACGTCGACGTCATGGACGGGCACTTCGTCCCCAACCTGACCCTCGGGCTGCCGATCGTCGAGGCGCTGCAACGGGTCTCGCCGATCCCGCTGGACTGCCACCTGATGATCGAGGACCCGGACCGGTGGGCCCCGGGGTACGCCGAGGCGGGCGCGGCCGGGGTCACGTTCCACGCCGAGGCGGCGGCCGCCCCCGTGAAACTCGCCCGTGACATCCGGGCCGCGGGCGGTCGGGCCGGGCTGGCGCTGCGCCCGGCGACCCCGCTCGAACCGTTCGTCGACCTGCTCCCCGAGATCGACATGATCCTGGTGATGACCGTCGAGCCGGGTTTCGGCGGGCAGAGCTTCCTCGACGTGACGCTGCCCAAGATCCGCCGGGCGCGGGCCGCGATCGGGGACCTGGACATCCGGCTGCAGGTCGACGGGGGAATCTCCGCGGCGACGATCGAGCGGGCCGCCGAGGCCGGTGCCGACGTGTTCGTGGCGGGCTCGGCCGTCTACGGCGTCGAGGACGTCGCCGGGCGCATCGCCGAGCTCCGGGCCCTCGCCGCCGCCTGCGGGTGACGCCGGTCACGTCGGTCTGCGGTGGGAAGAGCGCCGCCGACGTGGCACACTCGCCCCCAAGTACCGCATGACACGCGTGCTCCGGGGTCGGTGCAATTCCGAACCGGCGGTGACAGTCCGCGAGCCCTCCGCCTCGGTGGGGGGTTGATCCGGTGGAATTCCGGGGCCGACGGTGAAAGTCCGGATGGGAGGCAGCGCGCGGCGTCGTGGGGCGCTGCGTGGTCCTGCCGACCCTGGTTCGTCCCGGGTCCGCCCCGGAGTCGTCTCCGGGTCCTCGTCGCGTCCCTCGCCGCCCGTCGGGTGGACGTCCGTCGTCCTCCCGTGCCTCCGTGTCGCCCCGTAGTCCGCCCGGACCGGAGGTGACAGGAATGACCGCAGTGCTCCCCGCCGACCGTGCGCTCCCGCACGAGGTCGAGGCCATGCGTCGCGCCCTCGACCTGGCCGCGCGGGGACCGGTGCGCGGTCCCAACCCCCGCGTCGGCTGCGTGCTGCTGGATCCGGGCAGCGGGCGGGTCCTCGCCGAGGGGCACCACCGCGGGGCCGGCAGCCTGCACGCCGAGGCCGACGCCCTGCGTGACCTCGGGCGTCCGGCCGCCGGGCTGACCGCCGTCGTGACCCTCGAACCCTGCGCGCACACGGGCCGGACGGGCCCCTGCACCGAGGCCCTGGTGTCCGCCGGGGTCACCCGCGTCGTCGTCGGCGCCCCCGACCCGAACCCCGTCGCCGCGGGCGGGGCCGACGTGCTGGCCGCGGCGGGCGTCGAGGTCGTCGCCGGGGTCGCCGCCGCCGACTCGCGCGAGCTCAACGAACGCTGGGACACCGCGGTCGGCCGGGGCCGCCCCTGGGTCACCTGGAAGTGGGCCGCGACCCTCGACGGTCGATCCGCGGCCGCCGACGGCAGCAGCCGCTGGATCACCTCTCCCGAGGCGCGGGCCGACGTCCACCGGCTCCGGGCCGAGCACGACGCCGTCCTCGTCGGCACCGGCACCGCGCTGGCCGACGACCCGGCCCTGAGCGTCCGCTCGCACGGGCGGGTCGTCGGGCCGCAGCCGCTGCGGGTGGTGCTGGGCCGCCGACCGGTGCCCGCGGGTGCCCGGCTGCGGGCCCCGGGCGCGGACTTCCTGCAGATCGCCTCCCATGATCCCGTCGAGGCTCTGCAGGTGCTGCAGGACAGGGAGATCCGCAGCGTCCTCCTCGAGGGCGGGCCGCAGGTCGCCGCCGCCTTCTGGCGGGCCGGGCTCGTCGACGAGGTGGTCGCCTACCTCGCCCCCGCCCTGCTCGGCGCCGGTCCGCAGGCCGTCGGCGACCTCGGGATCGGCGCCATGGACGACATCGCCCGGCTGCGCACCCGCAGCGTCTCCCGCATCGGCGACGACGTCCGGCTCGTCGCCCGCCCGACCCTCACCGTCCCCACCGTCCTGCAGGCGGCCCAGCCGCTGCAGGGCTGCAGCACGAAGGAGCACTGACATGTTCACCGGAATCGTCGAGGAGATCGGCGAGGTGGTCGAGGTCGAGCTGATCGGCGACGCCCAGGACGGGGCCGCCCGGCTCACCGTGCGCGGGCCGCTGGTCACCTCCGACGCGACCCACGGCGCCTCGATCGCCGTGGACGGCGTCTGCCTCACCGTGACCGACCAGCCCGCCCCCGACACCTTCAGCGTCGACGTCATGGCCGAGACGTTGCGGCGCAGCTCGTTGCGCGGCGTCGAGGCGGGGCGCCGGGTCAACCTGGAACGGGCCATGGCCGCCTCCGGCCGGTTCGGGGGCCACGTCGTGCAGGGCCACGTGGACGGCACCGGGACGATCGCCGCCCGCACCCCGGGGGAGCGCTGGGAGGTCGTCCGGGTCGCCGTCCCGACCGGACTCGCCCGGTACGTCGTCGAGAAGGGCTCGATCACCCTCGACGGCACCTCGCTCACGGTGTCGGCGGTGAGCGCCCCCGACGCCGTCGACCCGTGGCTGGAGGTGTCGCTCATCCCCACCACGCTGGAGCTGACCACGTTGGGGCGCAAACAGATCGGAGAACTCGTGAACCTGGAGGTGGACGTCTTGGCCAAGTACGTGGAACGACTCGTCGCGACGGGGGGCGCCCGGTGAGCACGCTCGTCGCCTCCCCCCTGGACACCGCGCTCGCGGCGCTCGCCGCCGGTCGCCCCGTCCTCGTCACCGACGACGCCGACCGGGAGAACGAGGGCGACGTCGTCCTGCCCGCGGCGCTCGCGACCGAGGAGTGGATGGGCTGGACCGTGCGCTGGACCTCGGGGATGATCTGCGTCCCCATGCCCGCCGAGCGGGCCGCCGAACTCGCCCTGCCGCCCATGGTGGAGCGCAACGAGGACTCGCTGCGCACCGACTACACGGTCAGCGTGGACGCGGCGGCCGGGGTCGGCACGGGGATCTCCGCGGCCGACCGTGCCCGCACCGCGCGCGTCCTGGCCGACCCGACGTCGGTCCCCGCCGACCTGATCCGCCCGGGCCACGTGTTCCCGTTGCGGGCCCGTCCGGGCGGCGTCCTGGAACGCCCCGGGCACACCGAGGCCGCCGTGGACCTCTGCCGGCTGGCCGGTCTGCCGCCCGTGGCCGTCATCTCCGAGCTCGTCACCGACGCCGGCCCGGTCATGAAGGGGCCGGAGATCGCCGAGCTGGGTGCGCGCTACGACCTGCCCGTCCTGACCATCGCCGAGCTGCGCGCCCACCTCGCGGCGACGCGGTCGTGACGTCCAGCATGATCGAGGCAGCACGCCCCGCCGGGAACCGTCGCACGACTGGAGGACACGCATGAGTGGTCAGGGAGCCCCCGCCGACGTCGAGGTCGACGGGACCGGGTTGAGGGTCGCGCTCGTCGCCGCCCGCTGGCACACCCAGATCATGGACGGCCTGCTGGCCGGGGCGCGCAAGGCCCTGCAGGACACCGGGGTCGCCGACGTCGTCGAGATCCGGGTGCCGGGCAGCTTCGAGCTGCCGGTCGCCGCGGCCCGACTGGCCCCGACCGTGGACGCGGTCGTCGCCCTGGGCGTCGTCATCCGCGGGTCCACGCCGCACTTCGACTACGTGTGCTCCGCCGCCACCGACGGGCTGACCCAGGTCTCGGTGCAGACCGGGACCCCGGTCGGGTTCGGCGTGCTGACCGTCGACAACGAGGGGCAGGCCATCGACCGGGCCGGGTTGCACGGCAGCCGCGAGGACAAGGGCCGCGAGGCCGTGTTCGCGGCGCTGGAGACCGCGGTGGCGCTGCGCGAGGTCGCGCCCCGGTAGCCTTTCCGGAGTGAAGACGTTCGAGGACCTGTTCGCCGAACTGGGCGAGAAGGCCCGTACCCGACCCGCGAACTCCGGCACCGTGGCGGAGCTCGACGCCGGGGTCCATGCGATCGGCAAGAAGATCGTGGAGGAGGCCGCCGAGGTCTGGATGGCGGCCGAGCACGAGTCGGACGAGCGCACCGCCGAGGAGGTCTCGCAGCTGCTGTACCACCTGCAGGTGCTGCTGATCGCCCGCGGGCTGACCCTCGCCGACGTCTACAAGCACCTGTGAGGGAAACCCGCGTGGACAAGGACCGACGACCCGTGCTGCGCATCGCGGTGCCCAACAAGGGGGCGCTGTCGGAGGCGGCCAGCGCCATGCTCCGCGAGGCCGGGTACCAGCAGCACCGCCAGTCCAAGGAACTGCTGCTGGACGACCCGACCAACAACGTCCAGTTCGTGTTCCTGCGCCCGCGCGACATCGCGCTGTACGTGGGCGCGGGGACGCTGGACGCCGGGATCACCGGGCGCGACCTGCTGCAGGACTCCGGGGCCCCGGCCGACGAGATCCTGCAGCTCGGCTTCGCCCGCAGCACCTTCCGGTTCGCGGCCTTCCCGGGAACGGCCGCCTCGGTGGCCGACCTGCAGGGGCGACGGATCGCGACGAGCTACTCGGGGCTGCTCGGCAAGCACCTCGCCGAGCACGGGGTCTCGGCCGACGTCGTGCACCTCGACGGCGCGGTCGAGACCGCCGTCGCGCTCGGCATCGCCGACGTGATCGCGGACGTCGTCGAGACCGGGACGACGCTGCGCGCGGCCGGTCTGGAGATCTTCGGCGAGCCGGTCATGACGTCGGAGGCGGTGCTGATCCGTCGGGCCGGCGCCGAGCCGTCCTCGGCGGTCGACGTCCTCGTCCGCCGCCTGCAGGGGGTCCTGGTCGCGCGGCAGTACGTGATCGTCGACTACGACTGCCCGCGCGAGATCCTCGACCGCGCCTGCGCCATCACGCCGGGGCTGGAGTCGCCCACGGTGTCGCCGCTGGCCGACCCGGACTGGGTGGCGGTGCGGGCCATGGTGAAGGCGCGCCAGACCAACCAGGTCATGGACGACCTCTACGACCTCGGCGCCCGGGCGATCATGGTCACCAGCATCCACGCGTGCCGCCTGTGAGTGCGGACGGGACCGTCTCCACCCGCGCGTTCCGCCCGCGTCGGGCCCGGTGGGTCGGCTACCCCTTGGCGGCCCTGGTGATGGCGTCGATGATCGCCATGTCGGTGGCGCTGACCGTCGATCCCGAGGCGACCTGGACCCCGCTGGACACGATCTCGGCGCTGCTGTTCGGGGTGGTGGTCGCGGGTGGGCTGGTCCGGTTGGTCGGGGTGCGGGCCCTGGTGACCCGCGAGGCCCTCGTCGTCCGCAACGTCGTCTTCACCCGGCGGGTGGACTGGGACGGGATCGTCGGGGTGCGCTTCGGGGGCGCCGGCCCGTGGCTGACCCTCGACACCGACGACGGCGAGAACATCCCGGTCATGGCCGTGCAGCGCGCCGACGGGAAGGCCGCCGAGGACGAGGCCATGCGGCTGGCCCGCCTGGTCGACCAGCGCAGCCCGCGCCCGCCGCGCGACTGAGCTCGCTCGCCACGCTCGACCCGGGGAGCAGGGTCCCGTCCAGCACGCCCCGCACCGTCCGGGGGAGGACGACGAGCCAGGCGGTCACCAGCAGGCCGAACAGGACGACGGCCAGTCCGGCGAGGACGGGTGACCCCGTCCGGTGGGCGAGCGCCCCGGCGCCGGTGACCAGCGTCCCGACCGGGAACGTGAAGCTCCACCACGTCATCGAGAACGGCAGCCCGCCCCGAGCCCACGCGGTGCGCACGGTCAGCACCACGACCACCGCGAGCCAGGCCAGCGCGGCCCCGCCCAGGACGACACCGGCCCCGACCGCGGTGAGCCCGGCGACCGGTACCCAGGCGGCGGGGAGGGTCCCGGGGGCGTGCGCGGCCAGCGACACCAGCGCGGTGACCCCCTGGCCCAGCGGGCCGAGCACGATCCACCAGGTCGGGACCGCGGCCGCCGGCCCGGCGCCGTGCCGCCGCCACCGGGTGAGCAGGACGGGGACGAGCACCGCCGTGGCCAGCAGCGAGACGGCGGCGCACGCGTAGCAGAGCAGGAGCACGGCCTCGCGGCCCGCCCCCGCCGGCGCGTGCGGCACCAGCAGGGCGCCGACGCTGGCCGACACCATGGGCGGGACGACGGGCACCAACCACCCGCCGAACGCGGTCGCCTGGTCGTACCCGTTCTGCCGCAACCCCACCCACGGGACCAGCACGGTGCTGGCCAGTCCCCCCACGGTCCCCAGGGCCCACAGCAGCGCACCCAGGCCGAGGGCCGCGCGCGGGCCGACGACGTCCGGTCCGAGCAGCAGCGTGCCCGCTCCGACGGTCATCAGGGCCATCGGCGGGGCGCCGTAGAAGTGACCACGCACGGGGTGGCGCAGGTGGGCCCGCGCCACCGACGGGTGCCGTAGCCCGTGGGCCACCGAGACCGCGAGCAGCGTGAGGAGCAGGGCGCCGGCCAGCAGCCAGACCCCGGTGGCGACGGGCCGCAGTCCGGGGACCGGCACCGGCAGGGTGGCGGCCGCGGTCGCGACGATGCCCGTCCCCATGACGGCCGTGAACCAGTTCGGGCCGAACTGGGCCAGTCCGCGGGCGACGGGCGTTCGGGGGACGCGGACGGGGGCGGTCGCGGTGCTCACCCTCCGAGCCTCGGCCGGTCGCAGCGCGGGCGGCAGCCCTCCGTCCGTGGGGAGGTCCCAACGTTTCGTGATGGCCGGGGCGTAGCCTCGAGCGGGTGCTCTCCCCGCGCGTGCCGGACCTGACCTCGCTGGAGCTGCTGCTCGCGGTCGACGAGACCGGCAGCTTCGGCCAGGCGGCCCTGCGCCACGGCGTGACCCAGCCCGCGGTGAGCGCCCGCCTGGCCCGGATGGAACGCCAGGTCGGGGTGCGGCTGCTGGACCGGGGTCCGCGCGGGGCCCGGGTGACCCGGGAGGGTGCGCTCCTGGTCGTGTGGGCCCGGGAGGTCCTGGCCGCGGCGGGCGCCCTCGACGCCGGGATCGCCTCGTTGCGGGCCGACCACGGGACGAGGCTGCGGGTCGCGGCGAGCCTCACCGTGGCCGAGTACCTGCTGCCGCAGTGGCTGGTCCGGCTCGCGGCCGAGCACCCGGAGACCGCGGTGAGCCTCGAACCGGTGAACAGCGCCGAGGTGCTGCGCCGGGTCCGCGACGCGCGGGTGGACCTCGGTTTCGTCGAGGGGCCGGACGTGCCGGAGGGGGTGGACTCGACCGTGGTCGCCCACGACGAGCTGCGGGTCGTGGTCGCCCCGAGCCACCCGTGGCGGCGGCGCCGGGCCCGACCGCTGACGGCGGTCGAGCTGGCCCGGGTCCGCCTCGTCCAGCGGGAGCCGCACTCGGGTACGCGGACGGCCCTGGAGGGAGCCCTGCGCACCGCGTTGACGGCCGCGGGGGAGGACGTCGACCTCGCCCCGCCGCTGCTGGAGCTCGCCTCCACCAGTGCCGTCCGCTCGGCGGCGCTGACCGGGGCCGGTCCGGCCGTGCTGAGCGCGCTCGCCGTCGCCGACGACGTGCGCGGCGGGCGCCTGGTCGCCCTCCCGGTGGCCGGCGTCGACCTGCGGCGGGCCCTGCGGGCCGTGTGGCCGCGCGGGGTCCTGCCCGCGGGGCCGGCCCGCGACCTGCTGGGCATCGCCGGACGCGCCGGGGAAACCGGTTGACCCGTGGGTCAGGATGCGGGGGTGCGCATCGTGACCCTGGACGCCGCCACGTTCGCCGCGCTGGCCGCGGGTGACGCCGGACGGGCGGGCCGGCTGAGCCCGGTCCCCGTGACCGACCACGTCCTCGGCGCCGACGCCCGACGGGTGTGGGAGTACCGGCGCGACCAGGTGGGCGCGGACCCCGACCAGGCGGCCTGGGTCACCGGCCTGCTGCACGACGCCGAACTCGGGACGGTCGGCCACGCGGGGTTCCACGGCCCCCCGGACGAGCGGGGGATGGTCGAGATCGGCTATTCCGTCGACCCGCGGTTCCGGCGGCGGGGGATCGCGCGGGCGGCCGTCGATCTCCTCCTGGCCCGGGCGCACGTCGAACCCGCGGTCCGGGTCGTCCGGGCCACGGTCGCACCGGACAACACCGCCTCCCTGCGCCTGGTCGAGGACCGCGGGTTCCGGCACGTGGGGGAGCAGATCGACGAGGAGGACGGCCTGGAACTCGTCTACGAGATCGCCGTCGCCCACCCCGGCGTGCAGCGAGTCTTCGACGCCCACCTGCACGTGGTGGACCACCGTTTCCCGCTCACCGACAACGACGGGTTCCGCCCCGTGGAGTTCCGGGTCGCCGACTACCACCGCTCGGTCGCCGACCTCGCCGAGGCGGGGTTCGTCGTGGTCGGGGGAGCGGTGGTGTCGGGATCGTTCCAGGGTTTCGACCAGACCTACCTGCGCGACGGTCTCCGCCGGTTCGGGCCGGGTTTCGTCGGGGTCACCCAGGTCCCGGCGGACGTGACCGACACGGAACTCGGCGATCTGGCCGCCGACGGCGTCCGGGGGATCCGGTTCAACCTGCGCCGGGGCGGGTCGGCGGGTCGCGAGGAGCTGGAGACGCTGGCGCGCAGGGCTTTCGACGTCGCCGGGTTGCACGCGGAACTCTACGTCGACTCCCGCGAGCTGTCCGGCCTGGCCCCGGTCCTGCGGCGGTTGCCGGCGGTCTCGATCGACCACCTGGGGCTGTCCGACGCCGGGCTGGACGACCTGCTGCGTCTGGTGGAGGACGGTGTCCGGGTGAAGGCGACGGGTTTCGGGCGGGTCGACCTCGACGTCACCGCGACCGTCCGCGCGATCCTGGCGGTGGACCCGGGCGCCCTGCTGGCGGGGACCGATCTCCCGTCAACCCGGGCCCGGCGACCCTTCCGGGCGGCCGACCTGCAGCTGCTGGCCGATGTCGCGGACGAGCACCGCGCGGCCGTCCTGCACGACAACGCCGCCGCGTTCTACCGGGTGGGCTGAGAACAGGGCGTCCTCCTGGGCCGCCCACCGGTCCCAGAACGGCGCGAACGTGTCCCCGTCGCGGGCCAGGGCCCGGGCCTTGCGGGTGGGGGCGTCGAGCTCCAACCAGACCAGCAGGTCGACCCCGTCCGCCGCGCTGCACCCCACGCCCTCCACGACCAGCAGCGGCGCGGGCGCGACCGTGACCTCGGCCCCGTCGCACCCCGCCGCCCAGTCCCACCGCCGGAACCGGGCGGGAACGCCCGCCCGCCACCGCCGCAGCAGGGGCGACAGTTCTTCGACCGCCCCGGCGAGCCCGTCCCAGCCGCGGTAGAGGTCCTCGACGGCGAGCACGGGTGCGGCGAGGGCGGCGCCCAGCCGGGCCGCGAACCCGGTCTTGCCGGCCCCCGACCGTCCGTCGACCCCCACCACCCGCGGCCGCGCGGTGCGCACCGCCTCCAGCACGCACGCCAGCGGATCGGTCGGGTGCGAGGGGGCGGTGGGCTCAGAAGTGCGTGTCACACCAGGGTTCCCGGTCGGTGCCGAACAGCAGGGCCGCCCGGCGCAACCCCGACCGCGTCCCGCCGGCCCGACCGGCGGCGGCCAGGGTCATGACGTCGGATCCGCCCAGCAGCAACGCCGCGAGGGCGTCGGCCCCGAGCCGGACGTCGGGGTCGGCGGTCGTGGGGGTGACCTCGGCGCGCGCCCAGCCCTCGGCGTCGCGGCCGGACTCCTCGACCGCGATGCGCAGCGTCCCGGCGGCGAACGCCTCCGGCGTCTCGTCGACGACCTCGACGACGGCCTCGCCCGTCCCCCACCAGGACCGGGCCGACAGCGCCGCGGGCGCGTCGAGGACCCGCAGCCACAGGGCGTCGCGGACCGGCCCGCTGGTCACCGCGCGTTCGTCGACCAGCAACCAGGGCAGCGGGTCGTCCAGGGGACGGTCGGCCAGCTCGACGGAACGGACCAGGTCGGTCGAGGCGAGGGTCTCGAGGATCCCGCAGTACGCCTCCGGGGTCGCGGCGAGCAGCTGCGGCACGACCATTCGCGCGTTGCTCACCTCGTGGTCCCAGGCGGGGATCCCCTCGCTCAGCGCGTAGCCGTCCGGTTCGCCGTCCTCGTCGCGGTGCAGCACGACCCGGGTGGCGGCCGGGAACCCCCCGGGCCGGGTCGTGTGCTGCCACCAGGCCCGTGACCGGCTCAGTCCGCCGGCCCGTCCGCGCCGGGTCCGCTCCTGCACCGCGCGCAGCTCCGCCCCGACCTCGCCGGGCTCGTGCAGCTCGACGGTCCCGCCCACCGGGGCGTCCTCGCGGAAGCGGACGCGCGGCGAGGCCAGCGTGAGGGGGGCCGACCGCGTCGCGGGCCCGAAGCCGAACCGGGCGTAGATCCCCGCCTCGGCCGCGAACAGCGCCGAGACCGCGACCCCGCGGTCGCGGGCCGCGGCCAGGTCGGCCCGCATCATCGTCGTGAGGATCCCGCGACGGCGGTGCGTCGCGGCCACGGTGACGGCCGAGACCGCGTTCACCGGCAGCGCGGAGCCGCCCGGGAGGGTCAGGTCGGTGTCGAAGGAGCGGAAGGTCGCGACCGTCCGCCCGCCGTCCAGGATCCGGCTGAGCCGGTCGCCCGCCATCAACCGGGACAGGGTCGCGATCTCCTCCGGCGTCCCCAGCGTCTGCAGGAACGTCCGGTCGGCGGCGTGCCGGAACGCGGTCACCGCCTCGCGGTCGGTCGGGTCGAGCGGTTCGGGGCGGAGGGAGCCGGTGGTGCGCACCGCCGGAACGCTACCGGCCCGGCCCGGTGCCCGGTCCGCGCTCGTTACCCTGCACCTCGTGACGGTGGCCGTGCGCGTGATCCCCTGCCTCGACGTCGACGCCGGTCGGGTGGTCAAGGGCGTCAACTTCGCCGACCTCCGCGACGCGGGCGACCCGGTCGAGCTCGCCCGCCGCTACGACGCCGAGGGCGCCGACGAGCTGACCTTCCTGGACGTGACCGCCTCCAGCGGGTCCCGCGAGACGACCTACGACGTGGTCGCCCGCACCGCCGAGCAGGTGTTCATCCCCCTCACCGTCGGCGGCGGGGTGCGCAGCGTCGAGGACGTCGCCCGGCTGCTGCGCGCCGGGGCCGACAAGGTCGGGGTGAACACGGCCGCCATCGCGCGTCCCGAGCTGATCTCCGAGATCGCCGACCGGTTCGGCGCCCAGGTGCTGGTCCTGTCGGTGGACGCCCGGCGCACCCGCCCGGGGGAGCCGACCACGGCCTCGGGCTACGAGGTCACCACCCACGGCGGTCGCCGGGGCACCGGTCTCGACGCCGTGGAGTGGGCGGCACGGGCGTGCGAGCTGGGCGCGGGGGAGGTGCTGCTCAACTCCATGGACGCCGACGGCACCAAGGCCGGCTTCGACCTGGAGATGCTCACCGCGGTGCGTGGTCGGGTGACCGTGCCGCTCATCGCCTCCGGCGGGGCCGGGGCCGTCGAGCACTTCCCGCCCGCGGTCGCGGCCGGGGCCGACGCGGTCCTGGCCGCCAGCGTCTTCCACTTCCAGCAGCTGACCATCGGTCAGGTCAAGGACGCGCTGCGGGCGGGCGGCACGCCCGTCCGTTGAGCCCGGGCCAGCCCGGGCCGGGCCGCGGGCTCAGGCGGTGAAGCGGGCCAGGGTCGCGGGCGAGCCGTCGATCTCCACCCTCGCCCGCTCCCGGCGCCCGAACGCGTGCAGCAGCAGCTCCAGCGGTTCACCGGTGATCGAGACGGCGTCGGCCCCGCGCTTCACGACCACCCGCGGACCCTGCGGGACGACGAGCACCACCCCGGTCGGGGACTTCCGGTAGGAGAGCCGCCCGAGCCGGCTCACCGTGCGCCACAGGGCCTGCTGCTGACCGCGCGGCAGCTCGCGCGGCTCGGCCGCACCCGCCCCGCGGCGGACGTCCTCGTGGTGGACCGTGAACTCGGCGAGGTCCACGAGCTCCGCGACCGGGCCGAACCGGGCCGGTGACCACGCGGGCGGTCCACTGCGCACGAGGTCGACCAGGTCGTCGAAGGGCAGGCCCGCCGGCTTCTCGCGCAGCCGTCCGGCCCGGCGGGCCAGGTGCACGAGCAGGTCGCGGACCGTCCACCCCTCGCACAACGTGGGGGCGTCGGGGCCGGTGGAGCGGGCGGTCTCGCAGAGGGCGGCGCGCTCGCCGGCGACGAAGGTCGGCATGGGCGCGATGCTCGCACGGACCGGGAGGCGGCACCGGTCGGGGCACCGGCGCCCGCCCCGGATGGAAGGATCGGCGGGTGCCCGAGCCCGAACCCGCCTCCGAACCCGCCCCCGAGACCGTCCCGACCCTCGACCCCGCGCTCGCCGACCGGCTCAAGCGCGACGCGGCCGGGTTGGTGTGCGCGGTCGTCCAGCAGCACGACACCCGTGAGGTGCTCATGGTGGCCTGGATGGACGACGAGGCGCTGGCCGCGACCCTCACGACCGGACGGGCCACCTACTTCAGCCGCAGCCGCCGCTCGCTGTGGCGCAAGGGCGACACGTCGGGCCACGTGCAGTGGGTCAAGCGCGCCTCGCTGGACTGCGACGGCGACGCCCTGCTGCTCGAGGTCGACCAGGTCGGCGCCGCCTGCCACACGGGGGAGCGCACCTGCTTCGTCGCCGACCCGCTGCCCGCCGTCGTGGGCGCCCCGGCATGACCCGCTCGGCACCGGGTCGGGAGCGGGCGGTGCTGCTCCTGCTCGGTCTCGCCGGAGCGGTCGTCACGCTCGCGGCGGGCGCGCCGGTGTGGGTGCGCGCCCAGGTCCGTACCGCGGTCGGGGTGGCCGAGGTCGTCGCCGACGGCCGGTCGGCCGCACCCGTGGCCACGGCCCTCGGGCTGGTCGGGCTCGCGGCCGTGCTCGCGAGCCTGATCGGACGCCGGTTCGCCCGGACCGTCGCGGCGCTGCTGCTGCTGGCCGCGGGCGCGGGCGTCGTCACCGCGAGCGCGCGGGTCCCCGGTGAGGCCGCCGCGGCCGTCGCGGGGCCGGCCCGTCAGGCCGCCTCGGTCACCTCCGCCGAGATCTCCGGGCTCCGGGTCGCGCCCTGGCCGTGGGTGTCGGCCGGGGGTGGGGTGCTGCTGGTGCTCGCGGGGACGGGCGTCGTGCTCCGCTCCCGCCGCTGGGCGACCCCAGCACGGGCGAGCCGGTTCGAGCGCGACGCCGCTATCGTCCGGGCGGCCGGGCCGGGTGCCGGCCCCACGGCCGCCGAGGACCCGGCCGCGACCTGGGACGAGCTCAGTCGGGGCAGCGACCCCACCCGCTGACCTCACCCGTCCCGTGCCTGGCCCCACCGGGCCGGTACGGTGGACGTCGTAGCAGGTCCGGCGGTGGTTCCCCCCGCCGGTCGGGGAGCAGAACCGAGGAGCGTCCAGCCGTGAGCAGCCAGTCCACCAGCGGTTCCAGCACCAGCCACGCCGGCTCGAACGGTCCCGGCTCGAACGCGCAGGCCGTCGGTGACGGCCCGGACGGGCACGGCCACGACGAGCTCGGCCACGGCCACAGCATCGCCGCCTGGGCGGGCGTGACCACCTGCCTGGTCGGTTTCCTGATCCTCTCCCTCGCGGTCGTGTTCCCCAGCCTGACCTGGGGGATCATCGGCGGCGTCGTGATCGTCGCCTCGATGGTCGTGGGCGGCGTGCTGGCCAAGATGGGCTACGGCGTCAAGGGCAAGAACACCCGCTGAGCCGCCCGGCCCGCCGGGCCTCGCCGTCCGCCCCGGGCGGTCCCCGCGGTCATGGTCGCCCCGAACCCGGGGCTAGCATCGACGCCGTGACGGTGCTCGACGACATCCTGGCCGGGGTCCGCGAAGACATGGCGGCCCGCCGCGAACGCACCTCCCTGGAGGAGCTGAAGGAGCGCGCCCACCGGCAGGTGCCGGCCAAAGACGCGATCCCGCTGCTGCGGCCCCGCGAGGAGGAGCAGCGCGGCGTCAAGGTCATCGCCGAGGTCAAGCGCAAGAGCCCCTCCAAGGGCGAGCTGGCCGACATCCCCGACCCGGCGGCCCTCGCGGCCCAGTACGAGGCCGGCGGCGCGAGCGTCATCAGCGTCCTGACCGAGCAGCGGCGGTTCGGCGGCAGCCTGGAGGACCTGCGGGCCGTGCGCTGCGCGGTGGACGTCCCGGTGCTGCGCAAGGACTTCGTGGTCTCCAGCTACCAGCTCTGGGAGGCCCGGGCCTGGGGCGCCGACGTGGTGCTCCTCATCGTGGCCGCCCTGGAGCAGGACGCGCTGGTCTCGCTCATCGAGCGCACCCACTCGCTGGGCATGACCGCCCTGGTCGAGGTGCACGACGCCGAGGAGATCGAGCGGGCCCTGGCCGCCGAGGCCCGCGTCATCGGCGTCAACAACCGCAACCTGAAGACCCTCGAGGTCGACACGAACACCTTCCACGCACTCGCGCCGCTCATCCCCGACCACGTGATCCGGGTCGCGGAGTCCGGCGTCTCCGGGCCGCGCGAGGTCGTCGACTACGCCCGCTCGGGCGCCGACGCCGTCCTGGTCGGCGAGAGCCTGGTCAAGGGGGCCGACCCCCGCCGGGCCGTGGCCGACCTCGTGGCCGCCGGGGCCCACCCGGCCGTGCAAGCCGTCCGTCCCTGAGTCTGGAGAGCCACCGTGACCACCCCGACCGCCCCCTCCCTGCAGGACGAGCGCGGCCCCTACTTCGGCGCCTTCGGCGGCCGCTTCGTCCCCGAGGCGCTCGTGGCGGCCCTCGACGAGATCGACGCCGCCCATCGGGCGGCGATGGCCGACGAGGGGTTCCTGGCCGAGCTGGCCGAACTGCACCGCACCTACTCGGGCCGCCCCAGCATCATCACCGAGGTCCCCCGCTTCGCCGCCGAGGCCGGCCCCCGGGCCGCCCGCGTCCTGCTCAAGCGCGAGGACCTCAACCACACCGGCTCGCACAAGATCAACAACGTGCTCGGCCAGGCGCTGCTGACCCGGCGGATGGGCAAGAAGCGCGTCATCGCCGAGACCGGCGCCGGTCAGCACGGGGTCGCCACCGCCACCGCGGCCGCCCTGATGGGGCTGGAGTGCGTCATCTACATGGGCGAGGAGGACACCCGGCGCCAGGCGCTGAACGTCGCCCGGATGCGTCTGCTCGGCGCCACCGTGGTCCCGGTGACCGCGGGCAGCCGCACGCTCAAGGACGCCGTCAACGAGGCGTTCCGCGACTGGGTGGCCACCGTCGACGACACCCACTACATCTTCGGGACGGTCGCCGGACCGCACCCCTTCCCGGTCCTGGTCCGCGACTACCAGCGGATCATCGGGCTGGAGGCGCGCGAGCAGGTCCAGGCCCTCACGGGGCGCCTGCCCGACGCGGTCTGCGCCTGCGTCGGCGGCGGGTCGAACGCCATCGGGATCTTCCACGCGTTCCTCGACGACGCCGACGTCGCCCTCTACGGCTTCGAGGCCGGCGGCGACGGCATCGAGACCGGGCGGCACGCCTCCTCGATCAGCGGCGGCGGTACCGGGGTCTTCCAGGGCGCCCGCAGCTACGTGCTGCAGGACGAGGACGGCCAGACGGTCGAGTCGCACTCGATCTCGGCCGGGCTGGACTACCCCGGCGTCGGCCCCGAGCACGCCTGGTTGGGGGCCTCGCACCGCGCCGAGTACCGCTCGATCACCGACGCCCAGGCCATGGACGCCTTCCGTCGTCTGTGCCGGACCGAGGGGATCATCCCCGCGATCGAGAGCGCCCACGCCCTCGCCGGGGCCCTCGGGGTCGCCCGCGAGCTGGGCCCCGAGGGCCTGGTGCTCGTCAACCTGTCCGGGCGCGGCGACAAGGACGTCGACACCGCCGCGCGCTGGTTCGGCCTGGTCAGCGACGCCGACCTGGTCGCCTCGGAGGTCGAACGGGTCTCCGAGCCCCCCGCAGAGACCGAGGCGTCCGGATGGTGAGCACCGTGCCCGAGAACGACACGACCGCGAACGGGACCGGGCGACCCGCCCGCCGCACGGCCGGGCAGGCGGTCGACGCCGCCCGCGCCGAGGGCCGGGCCGCGCTGGTCGCCTACCTGCCGGTCGGTTTCCCCGACGTCGCGACCTCGGTCGAGGCGGCCCGGGCGGCCGTCGACGGCGGCGCCGACATCATCGAGCTCGGACTGCCCTACTCCGACCCGACCATGGACGGCCCGACCATCCAGCAGGCCGTGGACGTGGCCCGCGCGCGGGGCACCCGGCCGACCGACGTGCTGCGCGCCGTCGAGGCCGTCGCGGCCACGGGGGCCGCCACCCTGGTCATGACCTACTGGCCGCCGGTGGACCGCTACGGCGTGGCCCGTTTCGCCGCCGACCTGGCCGACGCCGGGGGCGCGGGGCTCATCACCCCCGACCTCATCCCCGACGAGGCGGCCGAATGGGTCGCCGCCGCCGACGAGCGCGACCTCGACAAGGTCTTCCTCGTCGCCCCCAGCTCCACCGAGAAGCGTCTGGCGATGACCTCGGCCGCCTCCCGCGGTTTCGTCTACGCGGCCTCGCTGATGGGGGTCACCGGTGCCCGGGCCAGCGTCGGGGCCGGGGCCCGCGGGCTGGTCGAGCGCACCCGCGCCGCCGGGGCGGAGCGCGTCTGCGTGGGTCTCGGCGTGTCCACCCCGGAGCAGGCCGGCGAGGTCGCCGCCTACGCCGACGGGGTCATCGTCGGCTCGGCCTTCGTGGCGCGGATGCTCGAGGCCGACGACCCGGCCGCCGGGGTGCGTGCGGTGGGCGAGCTCGCCGCCCGCCTCTCGGCCGGGATCCGGGACCGCTGATGGCGAAGAGGTCGCGCTCGGGCAACCCGGCGGTCGCGAACCAGCAGCAGGCGCAGGCGGTCGACGCCCGCGAGGCCCGGGCGGCCAAGGCCGCCGCCCTGCGCCAGCGGGAGAAGGCGGCCGAGCGCCGCCGCAAGGTCACGCTGATCACGGTCGCGACGCTCGTCGTGGTCGCCCTGGTCGCGGTCGTCACCGTGCTGATCGTGCAGAACCGCGGCGGCGACGCGGGCGACGGGGCCGCCCCCGCGGCGGCCGCCTCCACCGACGGCGGCATGGTCCTGCCCGGCAGTCCCGCCGCGGGCGCCGCCCCCACGCTCGACGTGTGGCTGGACTACCAGTGCCCGGTCTGCAAGCGCTTCGAGGAGACCGGGGGCGACGCCTACGTCGAACTGGCCTCCTCGGGTTCGGCCCGCGTGGTCGTGCACACCCTGACCTTCCTGGACGACCGCTTCGGCAACGAGGCCTCGCAGATGGCCGCCGAGGGGGCCGCGGCCGCCAGCGAGCAGGGTCGGCTGGCCGAGTACACCAAGGTGGTCTACGCCAACCAGCCCGCCGAGGAGGGGACCGGCTACACGCTGGACCAGCTCGAGGACTACGCCCGGCAGGCGCAGGTCCCCGACCTGGCGAAGTGGCGCTCGCAGGTCCAGGACCGGGTCTTCGAGGCCTACGTGGACCGGGTCGAGGCGACGATGGACGCGCAGGGCGTCCAGGGCACGCCCACCGTCCGGGTCACCCCGGCCGGGGGCGGTGAGCCGACCACGATCCCCTCCGACCAGCTGCTGTCGGCGCAGGCCCCGGACAACCTGCGGCAGGCCGTCGCGGCCGCGGGCGGCACCGTCACCGGCGGGGCCACGGGCACGGCGGCCACACCGACCCCGTCGGCGTCGTGATCACGGCCCTGGCCGGGACGATCCCGAGCCCGACCGTCGCCGTCTGGCACCTGGGCCCGCTGCCCGTGCGCGCCTACGCGCTGTGCATCATCGCGGGCATCGTCGTGGGGGTCTGGCTGACCGAGCGGCGCTGGCGGGCCCGGGGCGGGCGCCCCGACGTGACGCTGGACATCGTCACCTGGGCGGTCCCGCTCGGGGTCGTGGGGGCGCGGCTCTACCACGTGATCTCCTCGCCCCAGGCCTACTTCGGCGAGGGTGGGGACCCCTGGCGCGCCTTCGCGATCTGGGACGGCGGGCTGGGCATCTGGGGGGCGATCGCGCTCGGCGCGCTCGGTGCCTGGATCGGGGCGCGTCGCGCCGGGGTGCGGCTGTCGGCGTTCGCCGACGCCATCGCGCCCGGCCTGCTGATCGCCCAGGCGCTCGGCCGCTGGGGCAACTGGTTCAACAACGAGCTCTACGGGCGGCCCACCGACGTCCCCTGGGGCCTGACCATCCACCAGTGGGACGGATCGGAGGGGCGGGCGGTGCTCGACGCCGCCGGCAACCCGGTCGTCCGGGGCGTCTTCCAGCCCACGTTCCTCTACGAGTCCCTGTGGTGCCTGGCGGTCGCCGCCGTCCTGATCGTGCTCGACCGGCGGCTGCGGCTGCACCGGGGGCAGGTCATGGCCCTCTACGTCGGGCTGTACTGCCTGGGCCGGTTCTTCTTCGAGCTGCTCCGCTCCGACACCGCGACCCTGATCCTCGGCCTGCGGGTCAACACCTGGGTCAGCGGCCTCGTCCTGGTCGCCGGCTTCGTGGCCTTCGTGGTCTCCCGGCGCCGTCACGGGGCGCGGACGGGGGATCTTCCGCTGCCGATGGACGAACTCGTGCTCCCGGGGCGGTTATCCTCGGACTCGTCCCCGGACGCCCACGAGCGCGACGGGGGCGACGCCGGTCCGACCGAATCACCCACGGTGAGCGGGACGGAACGGTCCGCCGATGAGAGTGCCAGGAGATCCCCGGGTTCGTCGGAGTAGTCACGTGACGTACGTGACGTCCTTGTGATGCCCAGGTGAACATCACGAGGTCCTGACCGCATTACAGTGAGCGCAGTCGCGGGCCGCCGTCGCCCCGCGGCTTCCCGTGAGACCCCTCTGTCCACCGAGGTCGTCGCGATCTCCCCCCGAGGACGGTGCACCCGATGTCGCAAGCCCCTGAGGTGATTCCCTCGCCCACGCAGCCGTTGTTCTCCAGCCTTCCGGCCAAGCAGGGTCTCTACGACCCCAGCCAGGAGAAGGACGCCTGCGGTGTCGCCTTCGTCGCCACCATGCGGGGCGAACCCGGCCACGACATCGTCGAGCACGCGCTGACCGCGCTGCGCAACCTCGACCACCGCGGTGCGGTGGGGGCCGAGACGAACACGGGCGACGGCGCCGGGATCCTCACCCAGCTGCCCGACGCCTTCTTCCGCGGCGTCGTCGACTTCGAGCTGCCCGCGGCCGGGTCCTACGCGGCCGGGTTCGCGTTCCTGCCCCTCGACGAGACCGAGCGGGCCGAGACCGTGGCCGGGATCGAGCGCCTCGCCGCCGAGGAGTCCCTCGAGGTGCTGGGGTGGCGCGACGTGCCGGCCACCGTCGACCTCGTCGGCAGCCAGGCGCGCGCCTGCATGCCGCACTTCGCCCAGCTCTTCGTCGCGGGCGCCGGTGAGGGCGCCGGGGCGAGCGGGTTGGACCTCGACCGCCGGGTCTACCCGCTGCGCAAGCGGGCCGAGCGCGACCTGGGCGTCTACTTCCCGTCGCTGTCGGCGCGGACGATCGTCTACAAGGGGATGCTGACCACCGGGCAGCTCGAGCCGTTCTTCCCCGACCTGTCCGACCGCCGTTTCGCGACCGAGCTCGCGATCGTCCACTCGCGCTTCTCGACCAACACGTTCCCGAGCTGGCCGCTGGCCCACCCCTTCCGGACCATCGCCCACAACGGCGAGATCAACACGGTCAAGGGCAACCGGAACTGGATGACCGCGCGCGAGTCGACCATGAGCACGCCGCTCATCCCGGGCGACGTGCAGCGGCTGGCGCCGATCAACGGCACCACCGGGTCGGACTCGGCCAGCTTCGACGAGGTCCTGGAGCTGCTGCACCTCGCCGGCCGCTCGCTGCCGCACGCCGTGCTGATGATGATCCCGGAGGCCTGGGAGAACCACACCGAGATGGACCCGGCCCGCCGGGCCTTCTACGAGTTCCACTCGATGTTCTCCGAGGCCTGGGACGGTCCGGCCAACCTCGTCTTCACCGACGGCACCGTCATCGGCGGGGTCCTCGACCGCAACGGCCTGCGCCCCTCGCGCTACTGGGTGACCGACGAGGGTCTCGTCGTGCTGGCCTCCGAGGTCGGCGTGCTCGACCTCGACCCGGCCTCGGTGGTGCAGCGCGGCCGGGTGCAGCCCGGACGGATGTTCCTCGTGGACACCGCGCGCGGCCGGATCATCGACGACGAGGAGATCAAGTCCGAGCTCGCCGCCCGGCAGCCCTACGCGGAGTGGCTCAAGGAGGTCGTGCACCTCGCCGACCTGCCTCCGCGCGAGCACATCGTGCACACCCACGCCTCCGTGGCCCGTCGTCAGCAGACCTTCGGCTACACCGAGGAGGAGCTGCGGCTCATCCTCGCGCCGATGGCCCGCGCCGCGGCCGAGCCGATCGGGTCGATGGGCTCCGACACCCCCCTGGCGGTGCTCTCCGAGCGTCCCCGGCTGCTCTTCGACTACTTCTCCCAGCTGTTCGCGCAGGTGACCAACCCGCCGCTGGACGCGATCCGCGAGGAGCTGGTGACCTCGCTGGTCACCATCGCGGGCCCGCAGCAGAACTTCCTGGGGGAGAGCCCCCAGCACTGCCACCAGCTGGTGCTGCCCTTCCCGGTCATCGACAACGACGAGCTGGCCAAGATCGTCCACGTCGACCGGGACCGGCGGAACCCGGGCCGCACCACCCACACCGTCCGCGGGCTCTACCGCCTCGCCGGGGGCGGGGCCGAGCTCGCCCGGCGGATCGAGGAGATCCGCGCCGAGGTGTCGCGCGCGATCGCCGACGGCGCGGTCTTCGTCGTGCTGTCCGACCGCGACTCGACCGCCGACCTGGCGCCCATCCCCTCGCTGCTGCTCACCTCCGCGGTCCACCACCACCTCGTGCGCCAGAAGCTGCGTTCGCAGGTCGGGCTGATCGTCGAGGCCGGGGACGTGCGCGAGGTGCACCACGTCGCGCTGCTGATCGGCTACGGCGCCGCCGCGATCAACCCCTACCTGGCCATGGAGACCGTCGAGGACCTGGTCCGCGACGGCGTCATCGCCGGGGTCGACGCGCACACCGCGGTCAAGAACCTCATCAAGGCGCTCGGCAAGGGCGTCCTGAAGGTCATGTCCAAGATGGGCATCTCGACCGTGGCCTCCTACCGCGGGGCCCAGGTCTTCGAGGCCATCGGGCTCTCGCAGACCCTGGTCGACGAGTACTTCACCGCGACCACCTCCCGCCTCGGCGGCGTCGGCCTGGACGTCCTGGCCGAGGAGGTGGCCCGTCGCCACCGCGTGGCCTACCCGGCCGAGGGCCAGGAGCGCGCCCACCGCCGGCTGGAGACGGGCGGGGAGTACCAGTGGCGTCGCGAGGGCGAGCCGCACCTCTTCGACCCGGAGACGGTGTTCCGGCTGCAGCACTCGACGCGCACGCGCAACGAGCAGGTCTACCGGCAGTACACCGCGCGGGTGGACGAGCAGTCCGAGCGGCTGATGACGCTGCGCGGCCTGATGACCCTCAAGAAGGGGGTGCGCGAGCCGGTCCCGGTCGACGAGGTCGAGCCGGTCTCGGAGATCGTCAAGCGCTTCTCCACCGGGGCGATGAGCTACGGGTCGATCTCGCAGGAGGCCCACGAGGTGCTGGCCGTGGCGATGAACCGCCTCGGTGCGCGCTCGAACTCCGGCGAGGGCGGCGAAGACGTCGAGCGCCTCTACGACCCCGAGCGCACCTCGAAGGTCAAGCAGATCGCCTCGGGGCGGTTCGGCGTCACGAGCAACTACCTGACGTCGGCCACCGACCTGCAGATCAAGGTCGCCCAGGGGGCCAAGCCCGGTGAGGGCGGGCAGCTGCCCGGCCACAAGGTGTACCCGAACATCGCCAAGACCCGGCACTCCACGCCGGGCGTCGGGCTCATCTCCCCGCCGCCGCACCACGACATCTACTCCATCGAGGACCTGGCCCAGCTGATCCACGACCTCAAGAACTCCAACCCCGCGGCGCGCGTGCACGTCAAGCTCGTGTCCGAGATCGGGGTCGGGACGGTCGCGACGGGCGTGTCCAAGGCCAAGGCCGACGTGGTGCTGATCTCCGGGCACGACGGCGGGACCGGTGCGGCCCCGCTGACCTCGCTCAAGCACGCCGGGGGACCCTGGGAGCTCGGCCTGGCCGAGACCCAGCAGACCCTGGTCCTCAACGGGTTGCGCGACCGCATCTCGGTGCAGGTGGACGGCCAGCTCAAGACCGGACGCGACGTCGTCATCGCGGCGCTGCTCGGCGCCGAGGAGTTCGGTTTCGCGACCGCGCCGCTCGTCGTGGCCGGTTGCATCATGATGCGCGTCTGCCAGCTGGACACCTGTCCGGTCGGCGTCGCCACCCAGAACCCCGAGCTGCGGGCCCGGTTCACCGGGCAGGCCGAATTCCTGGTGAACTTCTTCGAGTTCCTGGCCCAGGAGGTGCGGGAGTACCTCGCCTCCCTCGGGTTCCGCTCGCTGGAGGAGGCCATCGGCCACGTCGAGCTGCTCGACTCCCGGCGGGCCGTGGCGCACTGGAAGGCCTCCGGGCTGGACCTCGCCCCGATCCTGCACGCCGTCGAGGCGCCCGACGGTTCGGCGCTGCGCTGCACCCAGACCCAGGACCACGGGCTGGAGAAGGCGCTGGACCACGTCCTCATCGAGCGGGCGGCCGACGCGCTGGAGCGCGGGGAAAAGGTGGCCTTCGAGGTGCCGATCCGCAACGTCAACCGCACCGTCGGGACGCTGCTCGGCCACGAGGTCACCAAGCGCTACGGCGAGGCCGGTCTGCCCGAGGGCACGATCGACGTGACCCTCACCGGGTCCGGCGGGCAGTCCCTCGGGGCCTTCCTGCCCCGCGGCGTCACGCTGCGCCTGCACGGCGACACCAACGACTACGTCGGCAAGGGGTTGTCGGGCGGCACCATCGTGGCCCGGCCCGACCGGTCCGCGGTCGGCAAGGACCGCGACATCGTCGCCGGCAACGTCATCGGCTACGGCGCGACGTCGGGACGGATGTTCCTGCGCGGCGAGGTCGGCGAACGGTTCTGCGTGCGCAACTCCGGGGCCACCGCCGTGGTCGAGGGCGTGGGCGACCACGCGCTGGAGTACATGACCGGGGGCGAGGTCGTCATCCTCGGCCGGGCCGGGCGCAACATCGCCGCGGGCATGTCCGGTGGTCTGGCCCACGTGCTGGACCTCAAGGAGCACCGCGTCAACCGCGACATGGTCGACCTCGTCGAGCTCGACGACGAGACCGCCGCGCGCGTGCACGACCTGCTGCTGGCCCACCGCGAGCACACCGACTCCCCGGTCGCGGCCAAGCTGCTGGCCGACTGGGGGGCGGCGCGCGCCCGCTTCACCACGATCGTCCCGCGCGACTACCGCCGCGTGCTGGAGGTCCGGGCCAAGGCCGTCGCCGAGGGTCTGGAGCCGGACTCCGCGACGGTGCTCGAACGCATCATGGAGGTTTCTCATGGTTGACCCCCGCGGTTTCCTCAGCGTGCGCGAGCGCGAACTCCCGCCGCGCCGCCCGGTCCCGCTGCGGCTCATGGACTGGCGCGAGGTCTACGAGGCGCAGGACGCCGAACAGCTCAAGCGCCAGGCCGGACGCTGCATGGACTGCGGCATCCCCTTCTGCCACAACGCCTGTCCGCTCGGGAACCTGATCCCGGAGTGGAACGACCTGGTGGCCCGGGGCGACCTGCGCGACGCGGCCGAGCGTCTGCACGCCACGAACAACTTCCCGGAGTTCACGGGCAAGCTGTGCCCGGCGCCGTGCGAGTCGGCCTGCGTGCTGGGCATCAACCAGCCGCCGGTGACGATCAAGCAGGTCGAGGTCCAGATCGCCGAGGCCGCGGCCGAGCAGGGGTGGCTGACCCCGCGTCCGCCGGAGCGGCTGACCGGCAAGACCGTCGCCGTGGTCGGCTCGGGCCCCGCCGGGCTCGCGGCCGCCCAGCAGCTCACCCGGGCCGGTCACACCGTCGCCGTCTACGAGCGCGACGACAAGATCGGCGGGCTGATGCGCTACGGCATCCCCGAGTTCAAGATGGAGCGCGCCGTCCTCGACCGCCGGCTCGCCCAGATGTCGGCCGAGGGCACCCGCTTCCGGGCCGGGGTGGACATCGGCACCGACATCACCGGGGAGCAGCTGCGCGACCGCTACGACGCCGTCGTCGTCGCCACCGGGGCGACCCAGTGGCGCGAGGTGGACCTCCCCGGGCGCGAGTACGCGGGCATCCACCAGGCCATGCGCTACCTGCCCCCGACCAACCGCATCGCGGTGGGCGAGGAGCGCCCGGAGGACTACATCGACGCCGAGGGCCTCGACGTCGTCGTCATCGGCGGCGGGGACACCGGGTCGGACTGCTACGGCACCGCGCTGCGCCAGGGTGCCCGGTCGGTGACCCAGCTCGACATCTACCCGGCCGCGCCGGGCGAGCGCTCCGAGGAGCACCCCTGGCCGACCGTGCCCAAGGTGTTCTCGGTGTCCTCCTCGCACGAGGAGGGCGGGACCCGGAAGTTCTCCGCCTCGACCAAGGAGTTCGTCGCCGACGAGTCCGGCCACGTCACGGGCCTGCGCCTGGTCGAGGTCGAGAAGATCGACGGCCGGTGGACCCCGATCGAGGGCACCGAGCACGACATCCCGGCCCAGCTGGTGCTGCTGGCCATCGGGTTCAGCGGTCCCGAGGCCGGGGACCTGGTGGGGCAGTTCGGTCTGGGCACGGACTCGCGCACCCGGTTCGTGCGCGACCCGGGGTACGCGACCTCCGTCCCCGGGGTCTTCGTCGCCGGGGACGCCGGGCGCGGTCAGTCGCTCATCGTGTGGGCGATCGCCGAGGGGCGCGCCTGCGCCGCCGCCGTCGACACCTACCTGATGGGGGAGACCAACCTGCCCTCGCCCATCCGCGCCGACGCGGTGCCGCTGACCGCCTGAGGTCGGTCCCGCCCGACCCCGCCGTCCGACCCGCCGTCCACCCCGCCCGACCCCCGTCCCCCCGCGCCGTCCGCGCGGCGGGGGTGGGGGTCGGCGCACGTCGGGGGTCCGGGACGCAATAGGGTCGGAGTCATGCGGAGAGCAAAGATCGTCTGCACCTTGGGGCCCGCCGTGGCCGGTCCCGAGCAGCTGCGGGCGTTGGTGGACGCGGGCATGGACCTCGCGCGGATGAACCTCAGTCACGGCTCCCACGACGACCACCGGGCCAACTTCGAGAACGTGCGCCAGGCCGGCGAGGCCTCCGGGCGCTCGGTCGGCATCCTGGCCGACCTGCAGGGTCCGAAGATCCGGCTCGGGCGGTTCGCGGCGGGCCCGCACGACCTCGCGGTGGGGGACACCTTCACCATCACCACCGAGGACGTGGTCGGGACCAAGGAGCTGTGCTCGACGACCTACAAGGGCCTGCCCGGCGACGTCGCGGCGGGCGACCGGATCCTCATCGACGACGGCAAGGTGTCCCTCGACGTCGTCTCGGTGGACGGCCCCCGGGTCACCACGACCGTGACCGTGCCCGGTCCGGTCTCCAACAACAAGGGCATCAACCTGCCCGGGGTCGCCGTCAGCGTGCCGGCCCTGAGCGAGAAGGACATCGAGGACCTGCGCTTCGCGCTGCAGCTCGGGGTGGACCTCGTCGCGCTGTCGTTCGTGCGCAACGCCGCCGACGCCGCCGACGTGCACCGGATCATGGACGAGGAGGGGATCACCGTCCCCATCATCGCCAAGATCGAGAAGCCCCAGGCCGTCGAGAACCTCCGCGAGATCATCGCCGCCTTCGACGGGATCATGGTCGCCCGCGGTGACCTGGGCGTCGAGCTGCCGCTCGAGGAGGTCCCGCTCGTGCAGAAGCGGGCGATCGAGATCGCCCGCCGTCAGGCCAAGCCGGTCATCGTCGCGACCCAGATGCTGGAGTCGATGATCACCTCGCCGCGCCCGACGCGCGCCGAGGCCTCCGACTGCGCGAACGCCGTGCTCGACGGGGCCGACGCGCTCATGCTCTCGGGCGAGACCTCCGTCGGGGCGTTCCCCTTCGAGGCCGTGCGGACCATGGCCCGGATCATCGAGTCCACCGAGTCGCACGGGCTCGAGCGCATCCCGCCGCTCGGCACCGTCCCGCACACCAAGGGCGGCGCGGTCACCCTGGCCGCGGCCGAGATCGGTGCGCAGCTCGGGGCGAGCCTGCTCGTCACGTTCACTCAGTCCGGCGACTCGGCCCGGCGCCTCTCGCGGCTGCGCTCGCCGATCCCCTTGCTGGCGTTCACGCCCGAGGAGACGACGCGGCGCCGCCTGGCCATCAGCTGGGGGGTGGAACCGCAGTACGCGCCGTTCATCTCCACCACCGACGAGATGGTCAAGGCCGTCGACGCCCGCCTCATCGAGATGGGTCGCTGCAGCATCGGTGACCTCGTCGTCATCGTCGCCGGGGCCCCGCCCGGGATCGTCGGTTCGACCAACGCCGTCCGGGTCCACCGGATCGGTGACGCGACGGCCGGGGTCTCCAGCGCCTACGCCTGATCGCCGCGAGTCCTGACCGGAACGACGGAGGGGGCGGACCGCGAACGGTCCGCCCCCTCCGTCGTCCTCGTCGGACCGCCGGTTCCCGCGGACGCAACGAGCACAAGAGTGCCCTGGGTGGGATTCGAACCCACACTGGATCGAGTTTGAGTCGATTGCCTCTGCCGGTTGGGCTACCAGGGCGTGGGACTACCCTAGCGAAGTCGCGACGGTGCTCCGCCCCCGGTCCCGACACGTTGATCTGCCCGCTGAAGCAACTCCCCAGCCCTAGGATGCCCCCCGTGACCAACCCTGCCGACACCGCCGCGTCCGCCCCGAAGACCGCCCGCCGGGTGGTCGTCGCGGAGGACGAGGCGATCATCCGTCTCGACATCGTGGAGATGCTCCGCGAGGCCGGCTACGACGTCGTCGGCGAAGCCTCCAACGGTGAGGACGCCGTCGCCCTCGCCGAGGAGCACAAGCCCGACCTCGTGGTCATGGACATCAAGATGCCCGTGCTGGACGGGATCTCGGCCGCCGAGCGCATCGTCCGCGCCCGGATCGCGCCCGTCGTGCTGCTCACCGCGTTCAGCCAGGCCGAGCTCGTGGAGCGCGCCCGCGACGCCGGGGCGATGGCCTACGTGGTGAAACCCTTCACCTCCGCCGACCTGCTCCCCGCGGTCGAGATCGCGGTGAGCCGCCACCAGCAGATCGTCCAGCTCGAGGACGAGGTCGCCGACCTCGCCGACCGGTTCGAGACCCGCAAGCTGGTCGACCGGGCCAAGTCCAAGCTGCAGACCGAGTTCGGGATGACCGAGCCCGAGGCGTTCCGCTGGATCCAGAAGACCTCGATGGACAAGCGCCTGACCATGCGCGAGGTGGCCAACACCGTCATCTCGGCGGGCAGCGACCGCGGCTGAACCGGGGTCGGACGAGGAGGGCGGGAGCGATCGGCTCCCGCCCTCCTCGCGTCCGGGCGGAACTCACGATCTGTTCAGTCGTGGTGCCCTTCGTTGGGCGAAGTGGTTGACCGAGGTACCCGTACAGGTAACGACGCGATGAAGAGACGCGTCGGATGCACACATTTCGTGCGTTCGTCGCCTACTGTTCGACCCGACCCGTCGAAACCGGACGGGGTCCGTGGGGCATCCGTACCCGCGCCGTCAGCCCAGGAGGACCGTCTTGCGTTCCATGGTCAAGTTCGCGACCCCCGTCGTCGCGGCCGCCTTCGTCCTCGCCGCGTGCGGCGGTACCACCGACAGCACCGGTGGCGACTCCGGCAGCACCGAGGCCGGCGGCTGCCCCGAGGGCCTCTCCATCGGTTTCGTCGGTGCCCTCACCGGCCCCGACGCCAACCTCGGGGTCAACATCTCCAACGGCGCCCAGCTGGCCGTGGACGAGCACAACGCCGAGTCCGGCGCCTGCCAGGTGACGCTCAAGCCGTTCGACACCCAGGGTTCGCCCGACCAGGCCACGGGTCTGGCCACCCAGGCCATCAACGACGCCAAGGTCGTCGGCATCGTCGGCCCCGCCTTCTCCGGTGAGTCCCAGGTCGCCGACCCGCTGTTCAACGAGGCCGGCCTGGTCTCGATCACCCCCTCCGCCACGAACCCGACGCTGTCGGAGCAGGGCTGGAAGACGTTCTTCCGCGTCCTCGGCAACGACGCCACCCAGGGTCCGGCCGCCGCCAAGTACATCCAGGACACGGTCAAGGCCACCAAGGTCTTCGTCGTCGACGACGCGAGCACCTACGGCAAGGGGCTGGCCGACATCGTCCGCTCCAGCCTCGGCTCGGCCAAGATCGGTGACGACACCGTCCAGAAGGGCCAGACCGACTTCTCCGGGACCGTCGCGGCGATCCGTGCCTCCGGCGCCGACGCGGTCTTCTTCGGCGGGTACTACGCCGAGGCCGGTCTGCTGCTCCGCCAGATGCGCGAGTCCGGGCTGACCACCACGTTCGTCACCGACGACGGGGCCAAGGACGACGGGCTGATCGAGGCGGCCGGCGCGAACAACGCCGAGGGCACCATCATCACCTGCCCGTGCCTGCCGCCGGAGGAGGCCGAGGGTTCCTTCGCCGAGGACTACGAGGCGAAGTACAAGACGGCCCCCGCCACGTACTCCGCCGAGGGCTACGACGCGGCGACGATCCTGCTCAAGGGGATCGCCGACGGCAAGACCACCCGCGAGGGGCTGCTGGAGTGGACCGCGGGCTACGACGAGCCGGGTGTGACCAAGCAGCTGAAGTTCAACGACAAGGGCGAGCCGGCCGACGTGGTCGTCTGGGCCTACAAGGTCGAGGGTGGCAAGATCGTCACCGACCAGTCGATCAGCGCTTCCTGATCCACCCCGGTCCGGCCGGGACGCGAGCAGCGTCCCGGCCGGATTGCTGTCCGCCCCCTGTTCCTTCGATCGACGGTGGTTCGCTTGAACGTCTCTCTCGAGACCGCCATCGACCTGACCTTCTCGGGTCTGGTCGTGGGCGCCATCTACGGGCTCTTCGCCCTGGGCTACACGCTCGTCTACGGCGTGCTCCGCCTCATCAACTTCGCCCACTCCGAGGTCTTCATGTGGGGCAGCTTCGCCGCGGTCTGGGTGATGCTCGCCTTCCACGTGACCGGCCCGACCGGGGTCCTCGCGGCCATCGGCCTGCTGCTGGTCGCCCTCGTCGTCGCCATGCTCACCAGCGGCGGCATCGCCCTGCTGCTGGAACGCGTGGCCTACCGCCGGTTGCGGGAGAAGAACGCCCCGCCGCTGGTCGCCCTCATCTCGGCCATCGGGGCCTCCTTCGTCCTCGCCGAGGTCATCGGTCTGCGCGACAAGATCGCCGGCTGGGTCGGTCTCGACGGGGTGCTGGCGCCCTACGTCGTCCAGGCCCGCGAGAACACCCCGTTCTACAACCCGCTGCCCTCCGGCGTGCTGTTCGAGATCGCCGGTTTCGGCATCCGCTCGACCCAGCTGATCATCCTCGTCGCCGCCCTGCTGATGATGGTCGGCCTCGACCAGTTCGTCCGCCGCTCGCGCCTCGGCCGCGGGGTCCGTGCGGTGTCGATGGATCCCGAGGCCGCCGCCCTCATGGGGGTCAACAAGGACCGCGTCATCCAGCTCACCTTCCTGCTCGGCGGGTTGATGGCCGGGGCCGCGTCGGTGCTCTACCTCATGCACATCCCGGTCACCAAGTACAGCGTCGGGTTCCTCCTCGGGCTCAAGGCGTTCACCGCCGCCGTCCTCGGCGGGATCGGGAACATCCGGGGGGCGCTGCTCGGCGGGTTGATCCTCGGGGTGGCCGAGAACTGGGCCACCCCGTTCTTCGGCACGCAGTGGAAGGACGTCGTGTCCTTCGTGCTCCTCATCGTCATCCTGCTCTTCCGGCCCACCGGGCTGCTGGGCGAATCTCTCGGGAAGGCCCGCGCATGAGCACCGCCGCGAAGTCCGCCCCCGCGCCCGCGAAGCGCTCGCTGGGCGACCGCTGGGCCGAGCTGCCCAAACCCGCCAAGATCGTCGTCTGGGTCGCGGTCGCCCTGCTGTTCTACGCGCTGCCGCTGCTGAACCCGCCGTTCCTCTCCACGCCCGACTCCGACTTCGGGTCGGTCATGTTCACCGTGGCCGCCTACGGCCTGGTCGCCCTCGGGCTGAACATCGTGCTGGGCTACGCCGGTCTGCTCGACCTCGGTTACGTCGGGTTCTACGCCATCGGTGCCTACACGGTCGCGGTCTTCGGGTCCCTGCACGGGCAGTACCCGTTCTGGCTGCTGATCATCCTGGCCGTCACGATCTCGACGGCCTCGGGCCTCCTGCTCGGGGCGCCGACCCTGCGGGTGCGCGGGGACTACCTGGCCATCGTCACCCTCGGGTTCGGCGAGATCATCCGGCTCATCGCGCTGAACTCCGACTGGCTGAACGGGTCCCGCGGCATCACCGGGGTCCCGCGTCCGCCGAGCGTCTCGCTGTTCGACGTCCCGTCGCTGTCCTGGAACGGTCTCGTCGCCACGGTCGACCTGGGCAAGACGTCGACGTTCATGGAGTTCGGGCTGCTCGACGGCGTCCCGTACTACTGGCTCGCGCTCAGCGTCATCATCCTCATCCTGGTCGGCGACATCCTGCTGCAGGACAGCCGGGTCGGCCGGGCCTGGGAGGCCACCCGCGAGGACGAGGAGGCGGCCGAGCTGAACGGGGTCCCCACGTTCCGCTACAAGCTGCTCGCCTTCGCCATGGGGGCGTTCATCGGCGGGCTCTCCGGCGCCCTGTTCGCCGCCCGCCAGGGGGTCGTCAACCCGGAGTCGTTCATCGTCCAGCTCTCCATGCTGTTCCTCGCCGCGGTCGTCGTCGGCGGCCAGGGCAACCGCTGGGGCGTCCTCGTCGGGGCCGTGGTCGTCGCCTACCTCCCGGAGCGGTTCCGCGGGGTCGACGAGTTCCGCGTCCTGGTGTTCGGGGTGCTGCTGCTCCTGCTGGCGAACTTCCGCCCGCAGGGTCTGCTGCCGCCGCGCCGGGCCCGCCGGGCCAAGAAGGCGACGCAACAACTGCGCGCCCTGGAAGGGCAGGAGGACAAGGGCCTTGTCTGAGACCACGACCGACGAGCGCAGCGCCCGCCCCGGGGAACCGGGTCGCGCCCTGCTGCAGATGCAGAACGTCACCCTGCGCTTCGGGGGGGTCGTCGCCCTCAACGACGTCTCGTTCGAGATCCGCCAGGGTGAGATCCTCGGGTTGATCGGGCCGAACGGGGCGGGCAAGACGACCTGCTTCAACGCCCTGACCGGGGTGTACCAGCCGACCGAGGGACAGGTCGTCTTCGACGGCACCCCGCTCGGGCGGCGCAAGCGGTTCCAGATCAACCGGCTCGGGATCGCCCGCACCTTCCAGAACATCCGGCTGTTCCAGAACATGACGGCCCGCGAGAACGTCCTGGTGGGGGCGGACAGCCACCACCGGGCCGGGGTCGTGCAGTCGCTGTTCCGGCTCCCTCGCCACCGTCGCGAGACGCGGGAGGGCAACGCGCTGGCCGACGAGCTGCTGGAGCTCATGGACCTCGGCCACCGGGCCGACGACCTGGCCCGCAACCTCTCCTACGGGGAGCAGCGGCGGTTGGAGATCGCCCGGGCCCTGGCCACGAAACCCAAACTCCTCTGCCTGGACGAGCCCGCCGCGGGGTTCAACCCGGTCGAGAAGCAGCGGCTGATGGACCTCATCCGCAGGGTGCGCGACCTCGGCAACACGGTCCTGCTCATCGAGCACGACATGAAGCTGGTCATGGGCGTCACCGACCGGATCGTCGTGCTGGAGTTCGGCAAGAAGATCGCCGAGGGCCTGCCGGCGGAGATCCGCGACAACCCCGCCGTCATCGCCGCGTACCTGGGCGTCGACGACGCCTCCGAGGAGGAACTCTGATGGTGGCCAGGACGCTGGGCGAGGACCAGCTCGTCGTCGAGGACCTCTCGGTCAACTACGGCCGGATCGAGGCCATCCGGGGGGTCTCGTTCCGGGTCCCCGAACGGGGGATCGCGACCCTCATCGGGGCCAACGGGGCGGGCAAGACCACGACCCTCAAGACCATCTCGGGGCTGCGTGCCGTGCGCACCGGCCGGATCCTGTTCGAGGGGGAGGACATCACCGACATCCCCTCCTACAAGCTGGTCAAGCGCGGCCTCTGCCAGGCGCCCGAGGGGCGGGGGACCTTCGTCGGCATGACCGTCGAGGAGAACCTCGACATGGGGGCCTACACCCGCGCCGACCGCAAGACCAAGGGCTACCGCGACGACCTGGACCGGGTCTTCTCGCTGTTCCCGCGGTTGAAGGAACGCCGGTCGCAGTACGCGGGGACGATGTCCGGCGGGGAGCAGCAGATGCTGGCCATCGGCCGGGCGCTCATGTCGCGGCCCCGGGTGCTCCTGCTGGACGAGCCGTCGATGGGGCTCGCGCCCAAGCTCATCCAGCAGATCTTCTCGATCATCGTGGAGATCAACAACCAGGGCACGACGGTGCTGCTGGTGGAGCAGAACGCGCTGCAGGCCCTGCGCACCGCCGACCACGCCTACGTGCTGGAGACCGGTGAGGTGGTGCGCTCCGGCCCCGCCGACGAGCTCGCCGCGGACGACTCGATCCGGGCCGCCTACCTGGGCGGCGACGTCTGATCACGTCACCCGGACGGGCGCCCGCGGGCGTCTTCCGTCACGGCCGGGCCTCCGCTATCTTTCGGGCAGGTCACGAGGGTGATCTCCCGGGGCGGGGGCCCGGTCCTTTTCGACGAGGAGGACGGCTGTGGCGCGTGCCGCCATCGAGGTGCGGGTGACGGCGCCCGAGGATCTCGACCTGCTGATGGGGCTGTACGCCTCGGCCCGCGTGGACACCACCCAGCTGCGCGCCTCGGTCGACGTCGTGCGGGCCCGCCTGGAGCGGGCGATGCGGGCCGGGCAGGTCCAGGTGCTGATGGCCACGCTGGGTGGGGAACCCGTCGGCTACGCCCTCCTCAGCCACGGTCCGCTGCTGCCGCTCGGCGACGCCGACGGCCCGAGCGTCGAGCACGTGCACGTCGTCCCCGCGCACCGGCGCCGGGGCATCGGCCGGGCGCTGCTCCGCCGGGCGCTGACCCTGGCCGAGGCCGAGGGCGCCGACCAGCTCGCCTGCACCGTCCTGCCGACCGACCGTGACTACACCCGGTTCGTGGCCCGGCTCGGGTTCGCCCCGGTCGTCGTCCGGCGCGCGGTCTCGCTGGCGACCCTGCGGCGCAAGCTCGCGGTCGAGGGGTCGGCCGGCGACGTGCTGGCCCGTCGACGCTCCCTGCGGGCCCGGCTGGCCCGGTCGACCGCCGAGACCGGGGAGCTCCCGGTGATCCGGCCGGAGCAGTCCGCCCGACCCGACCGCGTCGCCGCCTCCTGACCCGGGGAAAACCCCAGGATCTCCCGTCGTCCCTGTCCGCGGGGGACCGACCGTCCTAGGCTCGGGCGACCGATCGGTCCCTCGGGAAGGACGGCCATGCACGTTCCGCGATCCGGCTCCGCCGCAGCGTCCCCCGCACCGTCTTCCGCGCCGTCTTCCGCGCCGTCACCGCTGGACCCCGACGACGACCTGCCCGCCGACGCCGAGGTCGACGCGCTCGTCGTCGGGTCGGGGTTCGGGGCGGCGGTGGCCGCCCTGCGCCTGGCCGAGGCCGGGCACTCGGTGGCCGTGCTGGAACGTGGGTTCGCCTACCCGCCCGGTGACTTCCCGCGCGCCCCGCACGAGTTCGGCCGCAACCTCTGGGACCCCAGCGAGGGGTTGCTGGGCCTCTTCGACGTCTGGTCGTTCCGGCGGATGGACGCCGTCGTCGCCAGCGGGCTCGGCGGGGGCAGCCTCGTCTACGCCAACGTGCTGCTGGAGCTCGAGGAGGAGTTCTTCACCACCGGGGCCGGCCGCGACTGGCCGGTCGGGGCGGGCGAGCTCGCCCCCGGGTACCGTCGCGCCCGCGAGATGCTCGGCGGGACGCCGTTCCCCTACGGCACGGCCCCCGCCCCCACGGGACCGATCCTCAAGGTCCACGCCATGCAGCGGGCGGCCGCCCGGCTCGGGACCACCGCCCTGACCCCCGACCTCGCGGTCAGCTTCGGCGAGGGGCGCGGCCGCCCGCTGCCGGTCGACCCGTGGAACGTCCACGGCATCCCCCGCCGCAGCTGCACGCTGTGCGGCGAGTGCGACGTCGGCTGCAACCAGGGCAGCAAGAACAGCCTCGACCACACCTACCTCTCCCGGGCCCGCGAGCACGGGGCACGGTTGCTGACCGGGCACGAGGTCCGTCGCCTCGACCGGGACGGAGGCCGCTGGCGCGTCGGCTACGTCCGTCGTCGGCGCGGGGCGGACGACGGTTCCGGCGCCCCGACCCCGGCCGACCCCGGCCGCACCGCGGGCAGCGTGCGCGCGCGGATCGTCGTGCTCGGGGCCGGCAGCCTGGGCTCGACGTACCTCCTGCTCGCGAACCGTTGCGGCCTGCCGGGTCTCAGCGCCCGCCTCGGTCACGGGTTCTCCGGCAACGGGGACTTCCTCGGGTTCCTGACCAGCCGCGACCCGGGGTTCCGGGCCTCCCGGGGACCGGTCATCACCTCGGCCATCCCGGTCCGCGGACCGGCGGGCGACGGGGGCCCGGGCGCGGAGTTCTGGGTGCAGGACGGGGGGTTCCCGGGGTTCCTGGACTGGATCGCCGAGAACGCCCTGCCCCTGCGCCCCGCCGCCCGGTTGGTGCGGTTGTTCGCCAGCCGGCGCTGGCAGGACCTGCGCGGGGTCCGGCCCGCCCAGGTCAGCGGGCAGCTCGCGCGACTGCTCGGCCCGGGGCAGCGGGCCGCCGGGATCCTGCCGCTGCTCACCATGGGCCGCGACACCCCTTCGGGTCGGCTGGGCCTGCGCGACGGTTACCTGGACCTGGACTGGTCCCCGGCGCAGTCGCGGGAGTACTTCGCCGAGGTGCGCCGGACGCTGCGCCGGCTCGCGGTCGCCATCGACGCCGAGTACCACGACAGCATCTCGACCTTCCTCAGCCGGTCCGTCACCGTGCACCCCCTCGGCGGGTGCGGCATGGGCCGCGACCCGGGCACGGGGGTCGTGGACGAGCGCGGTGAGGTGTTCGGCCATCCCGGGCTCTTCGTGGCCGACGGGGCCGTCCTGCCCGGGCCGGTGGGTCCGAACCCGTCACTGACCATCGCGGCCCTCGCGGAACTGTTCAGCGGGCGCATGCGCGAGCGGCTCGCCACGAGTCCGGCGGTGGCGGCGTGAGCGGGCCCCGCCGGTCCCTGGTGCTGGCCGGGGGCGGGATGAAGGTGGCCGCGCAGGCCGGGGCCCTGCAGGTGCTGCTGGACGAGGCCGGGCTCGAGTTCGAGCACGCCGACGGCACCAGCGGCGGGGTCCTCAACCTGCTGCTCTGGGCTCAGGGCTTCTCCGGTCGCCGCATCGCCGACGTGTGGCGCCGGCACCGGCCGCTGGCCACGCTGTCGGTGTCCCCGGCGGCGCTGCTGGGTCCGCTCGGCACCTCGGTGCTCACCCTGGGCGCCCTGCGCCGCGTGGTCCGCGGCTGGGGCGTCGATCTCGCCGCGCTGCAGCACGAGGCCCCGGGGACCCGGGCCCGCGCCGCGACGGTCACCCTCCTCGACGTGGGGGCGCAGCGTGCGGTCAGCCGGGTCCTGGCCGACCTCTCCGAGGAGGAGGTCTTCGCGGCGCTGGCCCTGCCGGTGTTCTTCCCCCCGGTCCGCCACCGCGGGCGGCTGCTGGCCGACGCGGTCTGGGCCACCGACGCGAACCTCTTCGCGGGCATCGACCGCGGGGCCGAGGAACTCTGGGTCGTGTGGACGGTGTCGGGACGCGGGGACTGGGGTCGCGGCTGGGTCGGGGGGTACTTCGCCGCTCTGGAGGCGGCGGCCACCACGCGCCTCGAGGCGGACCTGGCCCGGATCGAGCGGAACAACGCGGCGGTGCGTTCCGGGGCCGGCGGGGAGTTCGGGCGCGAGATCCGCGTGCACGTCCTGCGGTTGGAGGTTCCCGTGCACTACCTGTTCACCGTGCGGGCGGGCGCCTTCCCGTCGGCCGTCGAGCAGGGGGTGCGGGAGGCGCGGGCCTGGTGCCGCGACCTCGGCCTGCTGGACCGGCCCGCGGCCGCGGTCCTGCCGCCCGCCGTGCGCCGGGGGGCGATGCTGGAGTTCGCCGAGGTGATGAGCGGCTCCATCGCGTTCGCGGGGTCGCCGCAACGGTTCCCGCTGTCGCTGCACCTCGACGTCACCGTGCCCGACGTCGACGCCTGGGTCCGTGACGAGCAGCACCCGGTCGAGCTGCGGGGGACCGTCCGCTGCGAGGCGCTGGGCGGGGAGCGGCCCGTGCACCGCGGCCGGATTCGGCTGCTGCACCCGGTCACCGGTCCCGACGGGCGTCGACGGCTGGGGATGACCTACGAGATCGACCTCGCCGACCTGACCGGCCGGCTGCTGCACCTGCACGGGCACAAGACGATCCGGGACGACCCGGGGCCGGACCTGTGGGACGACACCACCCGGCTCGCCGTCACGCTGCGGTCGGGCCGGCGGGACGATCCCGAGCCCGGGCCGACGACCGCCGCGGGGGAGCTGCGGCTGACCCCGGGGGCCTTCCTCCGGATCCTCTCGAGCTTCCGGCCCCGCGGGGCGCCCCGGGACGCGGCGACCGCCCTGCCCCGGTTCGTCCGGACCTTCCTCGGGGAGCTCGCGGCCGAGTACCTCCCCCCGACCCCGCGTGAACGCGGGGTGCGCCTCAGCGGTCGGCGAGGACGCGCGCGAGCTGCGTCCGGCGGTTGACCCCGAGCTTCCGGAACACGTTGCCCAGGTGGTACTCCACGGTCTTCACGGAGAGGAACATGCGGGTCGCGACCTCGGCGTTCGAGGCGCCCCCGGCCACGACCATCGCCACCTGCAGCTCCTGGGTCGTCAACGCCGCGGCCGCCCGTTCGGTGCGGGCCAGGCGGATCCCGGTGGCCCGCAGCTCCTGCCGGGCCCGCTCGGCCCACGCGCGGGCCCCGAGCTGCTCGAAGGTGGCGAGCGCCGACTGCAACGGGGGACGGGCCTCGGCCCGGCGCCCGCGTCGGCGCAGGAACTCCCCGTGGTCCAGGCGGGTCCGCGCGGCCTCGAAGGGGACGGGGCTCTGGGCGTGCCACTCGTTGGCCCGCACGAACTCCGCCTCGGCGAGCACCGGGTCGTCGGTGGCGAGCAGGGCCCGGCCGCGCGCGGCCAGCGCGGCGGCGAGCGGACGGCGCGAGGCGCCCGCCTCGGTGCGCAGCAGCTCCACCGTGTCGCGGGCCTCGTCGTGGCGGCCGGCCCGGACCTGGGCCTCCAGCAGGTCTCCCGCCCACGGCAGCAGCGGGGTCTCGCCGAAACCGCCGGCCCGGGCCCCCCGGGCCACCTCGCCCAGCACGGCCAGGGCGGTCTCGTCGTCGTGCTCGGCCAGGGCCAGCACGCCCAGGGCGGATCCGGCCAGCGCCCGGACGGTCAGCAGCCCGGCGGGATCACCGAGCGCCAGCCCCGCGAAGTGCCGGGTCTCGGTGGCCTCGCCCCGTAGCGCGTGGACCCGGGCCAGGGTGGCCCAGCTGTGCGGGAGCTCGGTCAACCACCCGGTGTCCTCGGCCAGTCGGACCGCCTCGCTGGCCTCGGCGAGCGCCCGGTCCCAGTCCCCGGTCCAGAGCGCCAGCTGGGCCGAGCGCGACAACCGGAAGGGCAGCAGTCCCGCGGCCCCCTCGGCGCGGGCGGCCCCGATGGAGGGGTCGAGCAGGGCCCGCGCGGTCCCGAACTCCTCCAGCCCCAGGTGGGCCAGGGCGGCCACCAGGTGCACGTGGTCCACCTCGACGGGGTCGGCCCCGGCCAGCCCGGGCTGCGCGGTCCGCAACCGGGCGGCCGCCTCCTCGGGACGCCCGGCGGCCACGAGCACCAGGGCCCGGACGGCGAGCACCTGCACGTCGTCCCGGTCCGCCGCCCGCAGGTGCTCCTCGGCGGCGGCGGTCAGGTCCACCGCGCGGGCGAGCTCGCCGAGGTTGCCGCTGCTCAGCCCGGCGTTGGCCAGCATCTTGGCCCCCAGCAGCGGGTCCTCGCGGGCCACGCGGGTCCCGAGGTCGGCCAGGGTGTCCCGGCCGGTCCGGGCCTGCCCGCGCCACATCTCCACCCGGCACTGGTGGTAGAGCCCCGCGACGGCCAACCCCTCGTCGGTGCTGCGCCGCAACGCCTGCCGGGACAGCCGGGCCGCGCGTTCGGGTGCCCCCGCGACCTGGGCGGCGTCGGCCGCCGCCAGCAGGTCGCGCGCCTCCTCGTCGCCGGGTGGGGCGAACTCGGCGGCCCGTTCCAGCAACCGCGAGGCGCTCGCGTGCGCCGCGCGGTGCAACGCGGCCCGCGCCGCCCCTCGCAGCACGGCGGCGAGCTCGGGGTCGCGCCCGTGGCCCGCGGCGGCGAGGTGGCCGGCGACCCGGTCGAGCCGGTGCGGGTCCTGCTCGGGGCCCAGCGGGACCGGGCCTCGCAGGGCCCGGGCGACGACCCCGTGCGCGGCCCGCCGCTGCGCGGAGGTCGCCCGTGCGTGCACCGCGGCCCGCAGCAACGGGTGCCGGAAGCGCAGGTGCGGTCCGCGGGTGAGGACGAGTCCGGCCTCCTCGGCCGGGTCCAGCGCGTCCTCGGCGAGCCCCGCCTCCTCGAGCGAGGCCCGCAGCAGGTCGGGCGGGGCGGGGTCGAGGACGGCGAGCAGGCGCAGGGCGGCGCGGGTCGCGGGCGGCAGGGCGGTGAGCTGGCGGCCGAAGGCCCGGGCGACCAGTTCCCCGACGGGAACGGGTTCCTCGGTGTCGGCCCATTCCTCCAGTTCCCGCGCGGTCTGGGTGCGGGCGATCTCCAGCAGCGCCAACGGGTTCCCGTCGGTGCCCTCCAGCAGGCGGTCCACCGCGGGGGGCGTGGGGTCGGCCCCGGCCCGGTGCAGCAGCTCCCGGGCGGCGTCGGCGGGCAGGCCCCCGACGACGACGGTCGCGGCGTCGCGCAGGGCCAGGGGGACCTCGTCGGTCCGGACCGCCCACAGCGTCACCACGCCCTCGACGTCGAGGCGGCGGGTGGCGAAGGCCAGCGCGTCCAGGCTGAACCCGTCGACCCACTGCGCGTCGTCGACCAGCAGGAGCAGCGGGGCGGTCTCGGCCGCGGCCGCGATCACCCCCAGCGTCCCGGCCAGCACGCCGAAGCGGTCCCCGCGCCCGGCGGAGGGCCCCGGGCCGAGCGCCAGGGCGGCCCGCAGCGCCTCCGCCTGCGGGGCGGGCAGGCGGCCGAGGAGGGGCAGCAGCGGTCGGACGACGTCGGCCAGGGCGGCCCACGGCACGTCGGACTCGGCCTCCACGCCGCCGACCGCGAGCACGCGGAAACCTCGACGCGCCCCCTCCGCGGCGGCGTCGTCGAGCAGGGAGCTCTTGCCGATCCCGGCGTCGCCGAGCAGGACCAGGGACCCGCTGGTCCCGCCGGTCGCCAGGTCCAGCAGGCGGTGCGTGCGTGCGGTGACATCGCCTCGCCCGAGGAGCACGCACGCAACGTAGCGAGGCCGGCGGCCGGTGTCACGCCTCGACCGGAACCCGGACCGTGGCCGGAGCCCTCGCGTCTCCCGGGGGTCTCCTCGGGTTTCCCGGGGTTCGCACCGGGGTTCCTCCCGGGGCGGCGCCGGGGCGGCGGCGGGCACCGTGCGGGGATGACCCCGCCTCCCCTGGACCCCCGGCTGCGGCACCCGGCCGAGCGGCCGCGCTTCGTGCTGGCCCTCCTCTCGGCCGCCCTCGCCGTCGCGAGCTACCTCCTGGGCGTCCTCGTCGTGCACGGGTGGGTGGTCGTGCTCCTGCTCACCGCCGGCCTGCTCGGACTCGGCCTGAGCGGTTGGGCCACCTTCCACCTCACCCGGGTGCGTTCCCTCGGGGCCGGGGTGCGGGTCGGTCCGGAGAGCCTGCCCGAGCTGCACGCGGCCGTCGAGGAGGTGCGCGACCGGTTGGGGGTGCGCGAGGACGTGCCCGTCGTCGTCCTGCCGGACGCGCCGTCGGAGGTGCTGCTCACCAGCTGCTTCGGGCGACGTCTGGTCCTGGTCAAGGGTCCGGCGGTGGGCGCGGCCCTGGCCGACCCGGCCCGGCGCGGGGAACTGCTGCACCTGCTCGCGCGCCCGCTGGGGCAGGTGGCGGCCCGGCAGACCCGCGCCGAACCCCTGCTGCCGCTGCTGGAGGCGCTCGGTCTGCTGCCCGGCCTGAACCTGCTGATCCTCCCGTGGCGACGGGCCCTGCTGCTCAGCGGCGACCGCATCGCCCTGGTCGGGTGCGGAGACCCGACCGCCGGGATCGCGGCCGCGCGCACGTGGCTCGTGGGTCAGGAACTCGGCCCCCGCCTGCGGTCGGCGGGGCTCGACACCCAGGTCGCGGCGGCCGGTCGGCACCCGCTGCTGCGGGTGCTCGAGCTGTTCTCCGCCGCCCCCCACCCGAGCACGCGCTACGCCGAGCTCGTGCGTTTCGCCCGGGGCGGTCCTGACCCCCGTCCCCCGCGCCGGGGCACCCCGGTGCTCGCCCTCCTCGCCGTCCCGCTGGCGCTGCTCGGCGGGGCCGGGCTGGCCGTCCCGGTGGCCGACGCGGTCGCCCCCGCCCCGACCCGGCGGGACCTGGCCGGGGTGGCGCCCGTCCCGCGCGACGGGGTCTGCGTCCCCACCGACGTCTCCCGGTTCAGCGGGCGAGCGCTCGCCGTCCGCAGGTGCACGGGCCCGGACCCGCTGCACCCGGAGACCGAGGTGGCGCTGCTGCCCGACCGGACGGCCCTCGACGCCGAACTGGACGACTGGCGGGCCTGGGGAGCGGATTCCTGCCCCGGTCGCCCGAGCAGCGTCTGGCCCGACGACCGGCCGGGGGAACCGCCCCGCGGTCGCGTGCTCTGCGCGACCGACGAGGACGGCACGGCCTGGCTGGTGTGGAGCGAGACCGGGGCGAACGTGCTGGGGGTCTCCTTCTCGACCGGCCACGACGAGTCCGGCCTCTCCGCGTGGTGGTCGCGCCACGGTCCGGCCACGGATCCCGGGGTTTCCCCGGGGGCGCCGGCCACGACCCCGGCGGCACCGTTCTTCCCGGGCCGGCAGGGGGTCGGTCCCGGCAGGCAGGAGGACGAGATGAGCGACGACGAGCAGGAGGTCCGGGCCCGGCTGGCCTGGTTGTCCGCGGCCGGGACCGAGGCCGGCACCCACCTGGTCGAGCAGGCCCTGCTGGGCCACACCCGGGAGGTGTCGTCGTGACCACCGCGGCGGCGGTCCTGGAGATCGCACGGGGCCAGCTCGGCGTGCGGGAGGAACCGGCCGGTTCCAACCGGGTCCGCTACGGCGACTGGTACGGCGTCACCGGACCGTGGTGCGCGATGTTCGTGTCCTGGTGCACGTTCACCGCCGGGGTGCCGTTGCCGGCGAGCACCGCCAAGGGTTTCGCGTGGACCCCAGCGGGCGCCGCCTGGTTCCGGTCCCTCGGACGCTGGACCGCGGACCCGGCCCCGGGGCACGTGGTGTTCTTCGACTTCCCCGCCGACGACGTCGACCGGATCTCCCACGTCGGACTCGTCGAGTCGGTGGAGGCCGACGGGACCCTCGTCACGATCGAGGGCAACACCGACGCCGCCGGCGGACGGACCGGTGGGCAGGTCCTGCGCCGCCGGCGCCGGTCCGGCGTCGTGGGTTTCGGGGTCCCGCCCTACTCCGACTCCGGCTTCGTCGGCGGGGACCCCGTCCCGGTCGCACCCGCCGCCGCCCGCCCCACGCTCCCCGGTCTCCTCGTCCGGGGTTCCCGGGGCCGCCAGGTCCGCATGCTGCAGGCCCGCCTGGTCCAGCTCGGGCACGGACCCCTCGACGTCGACGGCGACCTCGGCCCCCGCACGGCGTCCGCCGTCCGGGCGTTCCAGTCCGCCGCGGGTCTGGACCCCGACGGGGTCGTCGGCCCGTCGACCTGGTCGGCCCTCTGGGCCGGTTGACGGTCCCGGGCCTCCCGCGATCCGGGGAGAACCCGATCCCCATCCATCCATCAGTTCATCCATCCGCGACCCGCTCCCCTGGAGGACGTCATGGCCGACGTGGCCCCCGCAATCCTGGTCAACTCCGTCCTGGGCAAGATCCAGGACGTCCTGCTCAACGGCGACGGGGACGTCGTCCCGCGCAGCGACGACCACTACCTCGCCGTGCTCAACGTGGGGATCCCCATGGACCCCGCCGACTTCGACTACGCCCGGGAGGGTTTCTCGGGCGTGTACCGCCGCAACGTCGACGAGCAGGACCTCGTCGCCTCCACCGGCCCGCAACCCGCGGCGGCGGCCCCCGCCGAGGAGGGTCCGTCGGTGGAGCAGCAGCTCGCCGCGGACGCCCTGCGCAAGTACATGAGCGCGGAGAACTTCGCCACCCTCGTCGACCTGGTCCCCGACACCTCGGGGATCATCGACAACGGGCGGATCACCGTCTGGAACCCCGAGGCCCGGGTCTCCCGCGTCTACGCGACGGCCCTGCAGCACAGCCAGGTGTACGACAACGAACCCGACGCCGAGACGGCGGCCAAGGTCGACCGGTGGCGCTCCAAGCTGGTGACGACGCGCAAGGAGAAGGACGTCGTCACCGAGGAGGAGGTCGAGGTCACCGAGGACGCCCCGCTGGTGAAGGCCTACAACGAGAAGATGACCGCCTACCTGGGTGCGGCCATGGAGTACAACAACACCCGGATCGCCGCCCTCGGCGGCCAGGACCAGGAGGCCGTGCACCGGATGGCGGTCAACGGACCGCTCATGCAGCTCAGGCTGCGGCAGGCGATGGCCGACTGGTCCGGGGCCGGTCACAAGGGCGACTACGAGCGGCTGACCGCGGCCATCCAGTCGGTCGAGGAACGCGCCTTCGTCCTGCTGAAGCAGCGCTACAAGGAGGACTTCCTGCGCAGCATGCTCACCAACCCCTCGACGAACACGAACTTCCCCTGGAGCGCGCCCGCCTCTTCGGCGTTCGCCTCGTCGGACTCGGGGTGGACGGAGTTCTACTTCAACTCCAGCTCCTTCGAGAGCAACCACACGTTCCGGTCGCGGTCGACCAAGGCGGGCGGTGGTTTCAGCGTCGGTGCGTTCACGGTCGGCGGCGGGGGACAGGTGACGCACCAGGAGTTCGACCGGACCTTCGAGTCGACCCGCTTCTCGATGAGCTGCAAGCTGGCCCGGGTGCCCATCTCCCGTCCCTGGCTGGCCCTGGACTACCTGCTGAGTTCCTTCTGGCGTTTCGACGCGAACAACGCCGTGCTCGCCGGGCGGATGGTCAGCGACGGACGCCGCCCCCCGGAGGGCCTCATGCCGGCCATCACGACCGACTGCATCTTCGTCAAGGACCTCAGCCTGGACTTCGGGGAGGGCAACAGCGCCCTGCGCTCGGAGTTCGACAAGGCGTCGGGGGGCGGGGGTTTCTCGTTCGGCCCGTTCTCGTTCGGGGCCAGGCACACCGCGACGGAGTCCTCCTGGCACCGGGAGGGGTCGCACCAGGATCAGGGCGTGAAGATCGACGGCCTGCAGCTGCTCGGCTTCATGTGCTACATGCTGCCGCAGAGCCCGAACCCGGACCCGGCCATCACGGCCTGGGTCTGAGCGTCGTGGGAACCCGGGCCGCGGTCGCCCTGCTCGACCGCGTCGCGGCCACCGCGCAGCGCCTGCTCGGCAAGGAGTGCTACCTCGCCACCTCGCCGAGCAGCACCCCGCTGGCCGAGGAGCACCTGGCCGTCCTGGCCGACCCGACCCGGGCGTTCAGTTCGCCGGAGGCCGTCGAGGCCGCGGTGGTCCTCTCCACCGTCGTGGACCGCATCCAGGACGGTGACCGGGTCCAGGACTGGCGCTCGGGGGCCTTCCTCTCCGACGTCTGGCCGGGGCTGCTGGCCAACGTCGAGTTCGCGAACGCGACCACGCCGGAGGGCGCCGCCGCCGTCGAACGGGCGGAGAAGGTGCTCTTCCTCGACGCGGCCGTCGGGGTGCCGACGCCGGCGTACGCGCAGCTCCTCGCCGAGCGGAGGGCCCTCCTCGTCGACGAGACGCGCCTGACGAACGTCCTGGCGGAACTCACGAGGGCGGCACCGGGCGAGACCGTCCAGAAGGAGGACCTCCGGGACGCGCTCACGGCGGCGATCGCCGGTCGCCGGCAACTCCTGGACGCACTCGAGGCGGCATCGGGACTGGGGGCCGCCGAACGGGCCTACCTCCACGAGAGCGGGGGCGGGATCCCACCCCGCTGCCGGCAGGCCGCGGCGATGCTGGGTCAGCCCTTCGGCGAACTCACCTCAGTGATCAGCCAGCAGACCCATCTCCAGGCGATCTTCCGGCCCTCCCGGCTGCAGGAGGCGGACTGGGTCCGGGTCCGCGTCTGCCGGGCCGACGTCGAGGCGGCCGCGGAGGGATCACCGCTGCTGCCTCCGTTGTCGTTGGCCGACGACGTGGAGCTCGACGACGCGGCCGTCGACACGCTGACCTGCGAGGTGCAGGTGCTGGGCGTCGAGCGACCCTGGATGTGGGAACAGTTGCTGGGCGCGCGGAACTGGCGCTGGCAGGTGGCCGAGAACCCGGTCTCCGACGGGGCCGATCCGCCGACCGGGACCGTCCCGGCCTACGTGGTCGGGGTCGTCGTGGTCCGCAACCTGGAGATCACCGGGCGGCAGGCGCTCGTCCCCGACTCGGCCCGGGAGGGGGTCCGGTTGGGGCCCTGGGGTTTCCGCGCCGCCGAGGCGCGTCTCGGTCACCTCCGGTGGCGCGAGCTCGTCCCGGGGCAGCGTCCGGACGCCGGTCGCCGGGTGCTCCCGGCCCGCCCGGCCCCGGTCGACCCCCCGGACCCGCGCCTGGTCGCGGAGCTGCGGGAACGCTGGTCCCGGCGCCGGCCCGACCTCGTCACCGCCGCGACGGCGGCCACCGTGCTGGACGCGGGTGGGGAACCCGTCCGGCAGAGCCCCGTCCGCGTCGTCTCGCCGGAGGGGAGCGAGACGGTGCGGACGACCACGGCGGGGGGTGGGTTGCTCCTGGAGGCCGGGGCCCGGGTGCTGCCCGCCCTGGTCGAGCCCGCCCTCCGATCCGGACGGGTCGTGGGCCCCCGCGACCCGGGTGCACTGCTGGACGTGATCCGGGGACCCCGGGGGCCCTGGGGACCCAGGGGTCCCTGGGTCCCGGGGGGGCCCTGGGTCCCCGAGGACGTCGTCCGGCCCCGGCCACCGCGCATCCCCACGGCCCCGCTCACGGTGCGGACGTCGCTGGTCTCCTCGGACGGGACGGTCCGGGTCCTGGACGCCACCGCCCGGGTGCTCGTCCAGCGGCTGGACGCGTCCGGCCCGGTCACCGTCGCCGAGCAGGACACGACCGGGCCCGAACTGGTGCTCCCGCTGCCGGCCGGTCGCTACCGGGTCTCGGTGCACTGCCCGGTCTACGACGTGGAGTCGGGGGAGGTCACCGAGGTCGTCCTCGACCCGGCCGACCCGGCCGGGGCGACGGTCGGTGTCGTCCTGCGGGCCCGCACCGTCCTGCGCAGCGCCGAGACCCTCGTCGTCGGCGTCCTCTGCCGCCGCGTCCCGCGCAGCCCCGACCCGCACCCGGACGCGACGTTCCGCTAGCGGTCCTTCCCGTTCCCGTCCCCGTCACCGGTCCCGTCACCGGTCCCGTCACCGGTCCCGTCACCCGTCCCGTCACCCGTCCCGTCACCCGCAGGAGGAGTCATGTCCACGCCCGTCCCCGTCCCGCTGTCCCCGCCGGCCGGAACCACCCCGGGTGCACCGTTCGCCGCCACGGTGCGCAGCCGCCGCCCGACCCGGAAGTGGTGGGTCACCCAGATCACCGCGCTGGCCGCCCTGGCCACGCTCGTCGTCACCACCGGGGCCTGGGGCACCGAGGCCTCGGTGGCCACCATCGGGCTGCTCTCGCAGGCCCTCGTCTCCTACCTGGTCCCCAACGCCGCGACGCCGGGCGGGGTCCCCGAACGGGTGCTGACGGCCACCGGCGGTCGCTGAGTCCCGGCGGACCGACGGACGCCGACGGACGCCGACGGACCCCGACGGACCCCGACGGACCCCGACGGACCCCGACGGACCCCGACGGACCCCGACGGACCCCGACGGACCCCGACGGACCCGGCCGCTCCACCAGCGGCCGGGTCCCGTGTCGAAGGGCGCGGCTAGCCTGGCCCGCGTGACACCCCCCGCCGCGACCCGCTCCGCCACCACGCGCTCCACCGCTCCCGCCGCGGCCCCCGCCACCCGGCCCCGGCTGCTGCTGGTCGACGGGCACTCGCTGGCCTACCGGGCGTTCTTCGCGCTGCCGGTCGAGAACTTCAACACCCGGACCGGCCAGCCGACCAACGCGGTGTACGGGTTCACGGCGATGCTCATCAACGTCCTGCGCGACGAGGACCCGACCCACGTGGCCGTCGCCTTCGACGTGTCGCGGCAGACGTTCCGGTCGACGGAGTACAGCGAGTACAAGGCCAACCGCTCCAGCAGCCCCGACGAGTTCCGCGGCCAGGTCGGGCTGGTCAAGGAGATCCTCCAGGCCTTGCGGATCCCCATGGTCGAGAAGGAGGGGTACGAGGCCGACGACGTCATCGCCACCCTCACCACGCAGGCGACCGCCCTCGGGTACGAGGTGCTGATCTCCTCCGGGGACCGCGACGCCCTGCAGCTCGTCGGCCCCGACGTCACCGTCCTCTACCCGCGCAAGGGGGTCTCCGACCTGGCCCGGATGACCCCGGAGGCCGTGCAGGAGAAGTACGGCGTCGAGCCCGAGCGCTACCCCGACCTCGCCGCGCTGGTCGGCGAGACCAGCGACAACCTGCCCGGGGTGCCCGGTGTCGGACCGAAGACCGCCGCGAAGTGGATCGGTCTCTACGACGGGCTGGACGGGGTCATCGGCAACGCCGACCTCATCAAGGGCAAGGCCGGTGACAGCCTGCGCGAGCACCTCGACGGGGTGATCCGCAACCGCCGCCTCAACGCGCTCGTGCGCGACCTCGAGCTGCCGCTCGCCCCCGAGGACCTGTTCCGCCGTCCGTGGGACCGCGAGGAGGTTCACACGGTCTTCGACGGGCTGGAGTTCCGGGTGCTGCGCGAGCGGCTGTTCGAGACGCTCACCTCCGCCGAGCCGGAGGCCGAGGGCGGGTTCGGCGTCGAGGGCGGCGTCCTTTCCGACGGCGAGGTCGGCCCCTGGCTGGAGGAGCACGCCCGCGGCCGGACCGGTGTGCACGTCAGCGGGACCTGGGGGCGGGGCGGCGGGGACGCGACCGGCCTCGCGCTCGCCTCGTCCGACGGCGCCGCCGCCTGGCTCGACCCGGCGACGCTCGCCGAGGCCGACGAGCAGGCGCTCGCGGCCTGGCTGGCCGACCCGGGGCGGCCCAAGATCGGTCACGACGTGAAGGGCCCGGCCCACGCGCTGGCCGCCCGGGGCTGGGAGCTGAACGGGGTCGTCGTCGACACGGCGCTCGCCGCCTACCTCTGCCGCCCCGACCAGCGCAGCTACGACCTCGCCGACCTGGCCCTGCGCCACCTGAAGCGCGAGCTGCGCGTCGAGGGGCCGGCGGCGGCCGACCCGGTCGACGAGCAGCTGACCCTCGACGGGTCCGACGGGCCGATCGGCGGGGGTGACCTGCAGCGCGCCCAGGACGGCATGGTCCGCGCCCTGGCCATGGTCGAGCTGGCCGACGTCCTGGCCACCGAGCTCGAGGCCCGCAACGGCGCCGAGCTGCTGCGCGACGTCGAGCTCCCCCTGGTCGGGGTGCTGATGCGCCAGGAGCGGGTCGGGATCGCCGTCGACGGCGAGCTGCTCGCCGCGCTGGAGGCCCACTTCGCCGAACGGGTCGCGCAGGCCCAGCGGCTGGCCTACGAGGTCATCGGCACCGAGATCAACCTCGGGTCCCCGAAGCAGCTGCAGACGGTGCTCTTCGAGCAGCTGGAGATGCCCAAGACCAAGCGGACCAAGACGGGGTGGACGACGGACGCCGACGCCCTCGCGGCGTTGTTCGTCAAGACCGAGCACCCGTTCCTGCAGCACCTGCTGGAGCACCGGGACGCGTCCCGGCTGCGGCAGACCGTCGAGGGGCTGCAGAAGTCCGTCGCCGAGGACGGCCGGATCCACACCACCTACCAGCAGATGATCGCGGCGACGGGACGACTCTCCTCGACCGACCCCAACCTGCAGAACATCCCGATCCGCACCGACGAGGGCCGCCGGATCCGCGAGGCGTTCGTCGTCGGTCCGGGCTACGAGAGCCTGCTCACGGCCGACTACTCCCAGATCGAGATGCGGATCATGGCGCACCTCTCGGCCGACGAGGGGCTGATCGCCGCGTTCACCTCGGGGGAGGACCTGCACCGCTTCGTCGGGTCCCGGGTCTTCGGGGTCGCACCCGCCGAGGTGACCCCCGCGATGCGGGCCAAGATCAAGGCCATGTCCTACGGGCTGGCCTACGGGCTCAGCGCGTTCGGCCTGTCCAACCAGCTCAAGATCTCCACCGAGGAGGCCAAGGGCCTCATGGAGGACTACTTCGAACGGTTCGGCGGAGTGCGCGACTACCTGCAGGGCGTGGTGGCCGAGGCCCGGACCGCCGGGTACACCGAGACGATCCTCGGCCGGCGTCGCTACCTGCCGGACCTCACCAGCGACAACCGCCAGCGCCGCGAGATGGCCGAGCGGATGGCGCTCAACGCGCCCATCCAGGGTTCGGCCGCCGACATCATCAAGGTCGCCATGCTCGACCTCGACCAGGGGTTGCGGGAGTCCGGTCTGCGCTCCCGGCTGCTGCTGCAGGTGCACGACGAGCTCGTGCTCGAGGTCGCCCCGGGGGAGCGGGAGGAGCTCGAGGCCCTCGTGCGGCGCACGATGGCCGGGGCCGCGGACCTGGCCGTCCCGCTCGACGTCTCGGTCGGGGCGGGCCGCTCCTGGCACGAGGCGGGGCACTGAGCACGGGGCCGGGCGCGGGGGCGGGCGGGTCGTCGGGCGCGGGCTTCGCGCCCGTCGGCTACCAGCGCGTCGGGGCCGCCGAGACCGTGGCCGCGCAGCGGTCCTGGTGGGACGCCGAGGCGGGGGACTACCGCCGCGAGCACGGCGCGTTCCTCGGCGACGGCGAGGCCGGCTCCGACTTCGTCTGGGGGCCGGACGGGATGCGGGAGGCCGACGTCCACCTGCTGGGCGAGGTCGCGGGCCGCCGGGTGCTGGAGATCGGAGCCGGGTCCGGGCAGTGCGCCCGCTGGTTGCGCACCCAGGGGGCGGAGGTCCTCGCGACGGACCTGTCCCTCGGGATGCTGCGCGAGGGCGTCCTGGTCGACGAGGCGGCGGGGGTGCGCACCCCGATGCTGCAGTGCGACGCCCGGCGGCTGCCCTTCGCCGACGCCACGTTCGACGTGGTGTGCACCTCCTACGGGGCTCTGCCCTTCGTGGCCGACGCCGGCGCGGTGCTGGCCGAGGTGGCCCGGGTCCTGCGACCGGGCGGACGGTTCGCGGCGAGCGTCCCGCACCCCGTGCGGTGGACGCTGCCGGACTCCCCGGGGCCGGAGGGGTTGACCGTCCAGCTGTCCTACTTCGACCGCCGGGCCTACGTGGAGCGCGACGAGCAGGGCGTCGTCAGCTACGCCGAGCACCACCGGACGGTCGGGGACTGGGTGCGGCTGCTGGTCGGGGCCGGTCTCGTGGTCCGCGACCTGGTGGAACCCGAGTGGTACGCCGGGGAGGCGGTGTGGGGCGGCTGGAGCCGTCTGCGCGGCGAGCTGCTCCCCGGGACGTTGATCCTCGTCGCCGACCGTGGCGCTTTGCCCGGGCCCTCGGGCAACGAGTAGGCTGGGCCCGCGAGCGGTGCGTGTCCTGGAAATCCGGGTGGATGCCCGCCCGTGACCCCCGGACCACCGGTGGGTCCCCTTCGACTGTCCCTGACGGAGCCCCTACCTCCATGACCACCACCACGACCGCACCGGCGAGCACGACTCCCCAGATCGCGATCAACGACATCGGATCCGCTGAGGACTTCCTCGCCGCGGTCGATGCCACCATCAAGTACTTCAACGACGGTGACATCGTCTCCGGCACCATCGTCAAGGTCGACCGGGACGAGGTCCTCCTCGACATCGGGTACAAGACCGAGGGTGTCATCCCCTCCCGCGAGCTCTCCATCAAGCACGACGTCGACCCCAACGAGGTCGTCGGCGTCGGCGACGAGGTCGAGGCTCTGGTCCTCCAGAAGGAGGACAAGGAAGGCCGTCTGATCCTGTCCAAGAAGCGGGCTCAGTACGAGCGCGCCTGGGGCACGATCGAGGCCAAGAAGGACGCCGACGAGGTCGTCGAGGGCACCGTCATCGAGGTCGTCAAGGGTGGGCTCATCCTGGACATCGGCCTGCGCGGCTTCCTCCCCGCCTCCCTGGTCGAGATGCGTCGCGTGCGCGACCTGCAGCCCTACGTGGGCCAGAAGATCGAGGCCAAGATCATCGAGCTGGACAAGAACCGCAACAACGTGGTCCTGTCCCGCCGGGCGTGGCTCGAGCAGACCCAGTCCGCGGTCCGCCAGAACTTCCTCACCACCCTGCAGAAGGGCCAGGTGCGGTCCGGCGTCGTCTCCTCGATCGTCAACTTCGGTGCGTTCGTCGACCTCGGCGGCGTCGACGGTCTGGTCCACGTCTCCGAGCTGTCCTGGAAGCACATCGACCACCCCTCCGAGGTCGTCGAGGTCGGCCAGGAGGTCACCGTCGAGGTGCTGGACGTCGACATGGACCGCGAGCGCGTCTCGCTGTCGCTGAAGGCGACCCAGGAAGACCCGTGGCAGCAGTTCGCCCGGACCCACGCGATCGGTCAGGTCGTGCCCGGGAAGGTCACCAAGCTCGTCCCGTTCGGTGCGTTCGTGCGCGTCGACGACGGCATCGAGGGCCTGGTCCACATCTCCGAGCTGGCCGAGCGTCACGTCGAGGTGCCCGAGCAGGTCGTCCAGGTCAACAGCGACATCTTCGTCAAGGTCATCGACATCGACCTCGAGCGTCGCCGGATCTCGCTCTCGCTCAAGCAGGCCACCGAGTCGCTGGCCGCGCTGGGCGAGGAGTTCGACCCGTCGCTCTACGGCATGGCGGCGGACTACGACGAGCAGGGGAACTACAAGTACCCCGACGGGTTCGACCCGGAGACCAACGAGTGGCTCGAGGGCTACGAGTCGCAGCGCGAGGAGTGGGAGGCGCAGTACGCGCTGGCCCACGAGCGCTGGGAGGCCCACCGCAAGCAGGTCGCGGAGGCCGCCGAGGCCGAGGCGAAGGCGGAGGCCGAGGGCACCAGCACCCCGGCCGCGGCGAGCAGCAGCTCCAGCAGCTCCTCGTCCTCCACCCCGTCCTCGTACACCTCCGAGGCGCCCGAGGCCGGTGGCACGCTGGCCTCCGACGAGGCCCTCGCCGCCCTGCGCGAGAAGCTGACCGGCGGCAACTGAGCCGTCCGCACCACCTGACGAAGGCCCCCACCGCGCGAGCGGTGGGGGCCTTCGTGTCGTCGCGGCCGGTCTCAGCGCGGCGGCGGGCCGGTGCTGGCCCGGACCACCAGCGTCGGATGGATGGCCCCGGGTTCGACGACCCGGTCGTGCAACCGGCTGAGCAGCAGGCGGACGCAGCGACGCCCGACCTCCTCGAAGTCTTGGTGGACCGTGGTCAGCGGGGGGTTCAGGAAGGCCGCCTCGGGCACGTCGTCGTAACCGACCACGCTGACGTCGGCGGGGACGCTCCGTCCGGCCTCGGCCAGCGCCCGGACGACCCCGATCGCCATGTGGTCGTTGGCCACGAAGACCGCGGTGGCCTCCGCGGGGAGCACGCTGCCCGCGGCGTGGCCCGAGGCGGCCGACCAGTCCCCGCGCAGCGGGGCGGGGACGTGCCGGAACCGCTCCACGAGGGCGGTCCGCCACCCGGTCGCGCGGGCCCGGGACTCCGCCCAGTCCCGCGGTCCGGCCACGTGGTGGACGGTCGGGTGACCGAGGTCGAGCAGGTGGTGGACGACGTCGCGGGCGGCCGCGACCTCGTGCCAGTACTCGTCGGCGTCGCCGGCCCCGTCCAGTCCGGGGGCGAGCACGCACGGGAAACCGGGGGCGAGCGCGTCGAAGGCCGCCTGCGAGGCGTCCTCGGGGACGACCGCGACGACCCCCTCGGCGCCGGTGTCCTGCAGCTCGGCCAGGGCCTCGTCGACGCTGCGCGCGGTGATCTCGGTGAGCATCACGAGGGTCACCGAGTACCCCGCGGCCCGGGCCGCCTCCTGCACCCCGGCCAGCGTGCGGGCGGGACCGTAGAGGGCCGATCCGGCGGCGACGACGCCGATCCGGTGCGAGCGGCGGGTGACGAGGGCCCGGGCGGCCGCGTTGGGCCGGTACCCGAGCTCGGCGATGGCGCGTTCGACCCGTTCCTTGGTGCGCCGGGCGACGCCGGGGGATCCGCGCACGACGCGCGAGACGGTCTGCTGGGAGACCCCCGCGAGTTCCGCGACGTCGGCCAGCACGGGGAGTCGCGTCTCGGAGGTGTCCGAGGGCGCGCCGATCGGAGGATCGGGCCGCATGGCGGAGTTCCTGCCTGTGGGGCCCCCGACCGACGGCGGGCGGGGACGCTGGATGGGTGCGGGCGGGGGTTGTCGGACCCGGACCACCGACCCGGCTGCAGCGTAACCCCTCCGGGACGGGGACGGGATGCCCTCCACCGTTCAGCCGAACGCCGGGTCACGATCAGGTCGCGGTCAGCCCGGCGTGCTTGACGGCGCGAGTTGGCAACGTTAACAATGCTGAGAGTCGGACCACTGCTGGTGCCGGCGCGGGACGAGGGAGCCCGTGCGGCGCAGCGCAATCCAGCCCAGGACGGGCGAAACCCCCATCGTCAGGACGTCGAGTCGAGGCGTCCTGCAGTCACGAGCTCACAGAGGAGTTCTCATCGTGATGAAGCGTCGTAGTGCCCTGGCCGTCTTCGGAGCCGGCCTCGCCCTGACCCTCGCCGCCTGCGGCGGGGGCGGTGCCGGGACGGGTCCCGCCGAGGGGCAGGGCGAGAGCAAGGCCCCCGACGAGGTGACCGTCGGGGTGGCCATGCCGACCCAGACCTCCGAGCGCTGGATCGCGGACGGTGACAACGTCAAGAAGCAGCTCGAGGACCTGGGCTACAAGGTCGACCTGCAGTACGCCGGGGACGACATCCCCACCCAGCAGCAGCAGCTCGACCAGATGATCACCAAGGGCGACGACATCCTCATCGTCGCCGCCATCGACGGCACCGCGCTCAGCTCGCAGCTGGCCAACGCCGCGGCGCAGAACATCAAGGTCATCTCCTACGACCGCCTGATCCGCGACTCGGAGAACGTGGACTTCTACGTCTCCTTCGACAACGAGAACGTCGGTGTGCAGCAGGGCACCTCGCTGCTGCAGGGCCTCGGCCTGCTCGACGCGCAGGGCCAGGAGACCGACGTCGCCGGCCCGTTCAACGTCGAGATGTTCGCCGGTTCGCTGGACGACAACAACGCCGGGTTCTTCTGGAAGGGCGCCCAGAGCGTCATCCAGCCCTTCATCGACTCGGGCAAGATCGTCGTGAAGTCCGGTCAGACCAGCATCGACCAGGCCGCGACCCTGCGCTGGCAGCAGTCGGTGGCGCAGGAGCGCATGGAGAACCTGCTCACCTCCACCTACAACGACGGCAGCTCCGTCGACGGCGTCCTGTCGCCCTACGACGGCATCTCCCGCGGCATCATCACCGCCCTGCAGAACAACGGGTACGGCAACGGGGGCAAGAAGCTCCCGATCGTCACCGGGCAGGACGCCGAGATCGCCTCGGTCAAGCTCATCAACGACGGGGTCCAGTACTCGACCATCTTCAAGGACACCCGCAACCTCGCCGGTGAGGCGGTCAAGGCGGCGCAGGCGATCCTCGAGGGCAAGGAACCCGAGGCCAACGACACCGAGACCTACAACAACGGCAAGAAGGTCGTGCCGAGCTACCTCCTCGAGTCGGTCATCGTGACCAAGGAGAACATCACGACCGCGCTCGTCGACACGAAGTACTACACCCAGGCCCAGGTCGACGCCGGCCAGGCCTGACCCGGTCCCGTCGTCCCGGTGCCCGCCCGCTCCCCGGAGCGGACGGGCACCGGGCGCCCGGGCCGGTTCCCCCGGCCCGGACCGTCCGTCCACGAAATCGGTTGGAGAGGGACAGCGCGTCGATGACCGCGAACATCCTGGAAATGCGTTCCATCAGCAAGAGCTTCCCCGGCGTGAAGGCGCTGTCGGACGTGTCGCTCTCGGTCCGCCGCGGTGAGGTGCACGCGATCTGCGGGGAGAACGGTGCGGGGAAGTCCACCCTCATGAAGGTGCTGTCGGGGGTCTACCCGGTGGGCACCTACGAGGGCGAGATCCACTTCGACGGACAGCTGGGCCAGTTCGCCGGCATCGCCGACTCCGAGCGGGCCGGGATCGCCATCATCCACCAGGAGCTGGCGCTCGTCCCGTTCCTGTCCGTCGCCGAGAACCTGTTCCTGGGCAACGAGATCAAGGGTCGTTCGGGGCTCATCGACTGGCACCGCACCAACGGTGAGGCGGCCAGGCTGCTCGAACGCGTCGGCCTCGACGAGAACCCGACCACCCCCATCGGGCAGCTCGGGGTGGGCAAGCAGCAGCTGGTCGAGATCGCCAAGGCGTTGAGCAAGGACGTCAAGCTCCTCATCCTGGACGAGCCGACCGCGGCCCTCAACGACACCGACTCCGCGCACCTGCTCGGGTTGCTGCGGATGCTGCAGGACGAGGGCATGACCAGCATCATGATCTCGCACAAGCTGAACGAGATCGAGGCCATCGCCGACTCGACCACCATCATCCGCGACGGTCGCACCATCGAGACCCTGGACATGCGCGCCGACGCGGTCACCGAGGAACGCATCATCCGCGGGATGGTCGGCCGCGACCTGGACAGCCGGTTCCCCGAGCGCGAGTCGCACCCGGGCGAGGAGGTCCTGCGCATCGAGAACTGGACCGTCGAGCACCCCGTGCAGGACCGGCGCGTCGTCGACGGGGCCAGCCTGGACGTGCGCGCCGGGGAGGTCGTCGGCATCGCCGGGCTCATGGGGGCCGGGCGCACCGAACTCGCGATGAGCGTCTTCGGTCGTTCCTACGGCCGCTACGTCGAGGGTCAGATCTTCAAGCGCGGGAAGCCCATCCAGGCGCGTTCGGTGCGCGAGGCGGTCAAGCACGGTCTCGCCTACGCCACCGAGGACCGCAAGAAGTACGGCCTGAACCTGATCGACGACATCAAGCGCAACGTCTCCGCTGCCGCGCTCGGAAAACTGACCTCCGGCGGGTTCGTCAACGCCAACGAGGAGATCCGGGTCGCCGAGGAGTCCAAGCGCTCCATGAACATCAAGGCCCCGACCGTCGCGGCGATCACCGGGAAACTCTCCGGTGGGAACCAGCAGAAGGTCGTCCTCAGCAAGTGGATCTACTCCGACCCCGACGTGCTGATCCTCGACGAGCCCACCCGCGGCATCGACGTGGGGGCGAAGTACGAGATCTACACCATCATCAACCGGCTGGTGGCCGGCGGGAAGGCCGTCATCGTCATCTCTTCGGAGCTGCCCGAGCTGCTGGGGATCTGCGACCGCATCTACGCCCTGTCGGCCGGGCGCATCACGGGTCAGCTCCCCATCGCCGAGGCGACGCAGGAGAGCCTGATGACGCTGATGACGAAGGACCGGAGCCGGAACCCCTCCGCCGACCCGCACCCCGAGAACCCGACCGAGACCCAGACGCAGGAGCACCCCGCATGAGCGGCACGACCTCGACGGCGCCCACGAGCGCCCCGCCGACCCCCCGGACCGGCAGCGCCAACCCCCTCGTCGCGATCCGCAACAACCTGCGCGAGAGCGGCATCTACATCGCGTTCGTGGTCGTCGTGCTGCTGTTCGCGGTCCTCACCGACGGGGTGTCGCTGAGCCCCGGCAACATCACGAACATCGTCTCGCAGTACTCCTACATCCTGGTGCTGGCCATCGGGATGCTCATCGTCATCGTCGCCGGGCACATCGACCTGTCGGTCGGGTCGGTCGTGGCGCTCACCGGTGCGGTCTCCGCCCAACTGGTCATCGGCAACGGGCAGCCCTGGTGGGTCGGCGTGCTGGCCGCCCTCGGGGTCGGCCTGGTCATCGGTGTCTGGCAAGGTTTCTGGGTCGCGTTCATCGGGATCCCGGCGTTCATCGTCACCCTGGCCGGGATGCTGCTGTTCCGCGGTCTGACCCAGTACGTGCTGAACAACGTCTCGCTGTCGCCGTTCCCGGAGCAGTACACGACCATCGCCACCGGGTACCTCAACGGGCTGTTCGGCGGGTATGGCTACGACGCCTTCACGCTGTTCATCGGGGCGTTCGCCGTCGTCGGTTTCGTGGCGACCCAGCTGCGCACGCGGCTCGCCAAGATCCGCTACCAGCAGGTCGTCGAGGCCATGCCGCTGTTCATCCTCAAGCTGGTGCTGGTCGGGCTCGTGGTCATGGCCTTCGCCTGGCAGCTCGCCCACAGCCGCGGTCTGCCGATCGTCCTCATCATCCTCGGCGTCCTGATCCTGGTGTACAGCGTCGTCATGCGCTCGACCGTGTTCGGTCGCCAGGTGTACGCGATCGGGGGCAACCTCTCGGCCGCCCTGCTCTCCGGCGTGAACGTGCGCTGGGTGAACTTCTGGATCTTCGTCAACATGGGGTTCCTGGCCGCGGTCGCCGGTGTGATCTTCTCCTCGCGGTCCAACACGGCCCAGCCGGGCGCCGGCAACTCCTTCGAGCTCGACGCCATCGCCGCCGCCTTCATCGGTGGTGCGGCCGTGACCGGTGGGGTCGGCAAGGTCCAGGGCGCGATCATTGGTGGTCTGCTGGTCGGTGTCATCTCCAACGGGATGCAGCTGCTCGGGGTCAACCAGTCCCTGCAGTCGGTCATCAAGGGCCTGGTCCTCCTCCTCGCCGTCGCGTTCGACGTCTACAACAAGCGGCGCGGCGGGGTTCGCTGACCCCTTCCCCCTGCTGCGGCCCGGGCCCCGTCGAGTTCTCTCGGCGGGGCCCGGGCCGTTCGTCGTCCCTGGTGCGTCGAATGGTGTCGGAGGAGCGTCTCGCCCTGGCGGCGGCGAGAACGGCTCACCGCGGAGGCCGACGGGTGCTCGCGGCCGTCGAGCGTGGCGGGGACGGGCGCGACGAGGCGGGAGAGAGGCGCGTCCGGCGGGTCGTGCCCGGGGTGGCGGTCGCCTGAGTCAGATCGAGTACGTGGACGAACCCGGGGGAGCCGGCCGAACCGTGGTGGGGCGAGTACCTGCTCGTCCGGCAAGGGCCCGGGGAGGAGTGGAAGATCTCACCGTTCCTCCCCGACGCCCGGCCCCTCGCGGGTCGGACCCCGCTCCCGGCCTGCCCCTCGGCCTCGCACGACCCCGGGGCCGGTCCGGTCGTCCTGCCGGCCTGCCTGCTCGACGCCGACCCCGACCGGGGGGCCGAGTTGGTGCCGACCCGCCGCTCTGCGTGAGCTCGACGGGTGCTGGCCGGTCCCGTGAGCCGGGCCCCGGTAGGGTCCCGCCGTGCTGCGGATCGGGTTGACGGGCGGGATCGGGGCGGGCAAGTCGACGGTGGCGCGGCTGCTGGTCGAGCGCGGCGCGGTCCTGGTCGACGCCGACGTCCTGGCCCGGGAGGTCGTGGAGCCGGGCACGTCCGGGTTGGCCGAGATCGTCGCGGCCTTCGGGCCCGAGGTCGCCCCCGGCGGCCGGTTGGACCGGCCCGCCCTGGGGCGCCGCGTCTTCGGCGACCCGGAGGCGCGGGCCCGGTTGAACGCGATCGTGCACCCGCGGGTGGCGGCCCGGCGCGACGAGATCGTCGCGGGACTGCCCGCCGACGCGATCGTGGTCGAGGACATCCCCCTGCTGGTCGAGACCGGGCAGGCGGGGCGGTTCGCGGTCGTCGTCGTGGTCGAGGCCCCGGTCGAGGAGCGGGTACGGCGCCTGGTCGAGGGGCGCGGGATGACCGAGGAGGAGGCCCGGTCCCGGATCGCGGCGCAGGCCGAGGACGCCGAGCGCCGGGCCGCGGCCGATGTCGTCCTGCCCAACCCCCGGCGCGAGCCCGGGGCGCCCGACCCCCTGCCCGGACTGGTCGCCGACCTCTGGGAGCAGCGGCTGCGCCCCCTGGAGCTCGCTGCCCGGGCTCATGTCGGAGGCGAGTCCTAGAGTCGCCAGCATGCGGCCGACGACAGACATCCAGCGGCGAGTGGCGCCCTTCCAGGTGGTCTCGGAGTTCTCTCCCTCCGGCGACCAGCCGAGCGCGATCGCCGAGCTCGCCCGTCGGGTGAACGGCGGCGAGCAGGACGTGGTGCTCCTCGGGGCGACCGGGACGGGGAAGTCGGCGACCACCGCCTGGCTCATCGAGCAGGTCCAGCGCCCCACCCTGGTGATGGCCCCGAACAAGACGTTGGCCGCCCAGCTGGCCAACGAGTTCCGGGAGCTGCTGCCGAACAACGCCGTCGAGTACTTCGTGTCGTACTACGACTACTACCAGCCCGAGGCCTACGTGCCGCAGTCCGACACCTACATCGAGAAGGACTCGGCGATCAACGAGGAGGTCGAGCGGCTGCGGCACTCGGCCACCAACTCGTTGCTGACCCGCCGCGACGTCGTCGTGGTCGCCACGGTGTCCTGCATCTACGGCCTCGGCACGCCCCAGGAGTACGTCGACCGCATGGTCACCCTGCAGGTGGGGGAGACGATGGACCGCGACGAGCTGCTGCGCCGGTTCGTCGGCATGCAGTACACGCGCAACGACCTGTCCTTCACCCGGGGCACCTTCCGGGCCCGCGGTGACACGGTCGAGATCATCCCCATGTACGAGGAGCACGCCATCCGCGTCGAGTTCTTCGGCGACGAGATCGAGCGGCTCTACACGCTGGACCCGCTGACCGGGGAGGTGCTGCGCGAGGAGCAGTACATCTACATCTTCCCGGCCTCGCACTACGTCGCCGGGACCGAACGGCTGGAGCGGGCGGTCGGGACGATCGAGGCCGAGCTGGCGGAGCGGCTGGAGGAGCTGGAGAAGCAGAACAAGCTGCTCGAGGCCCAGCGGTTGCGCATGCGCACGACCTACGACATCGAGATGCTCCGCGAGGTCGGGGCCTGCTCGGGGGTGGAGAACTACTCCCGGCACTTCGACGCGCGCGAACCCGGGTCGGCGTCGAACACGTTGCTGGACTACTTCCCCGAGGACTTCCTGCTGGTCATCGACGAGTCCCACGTGACCGTCCCGCAGATCGGGGGCATGTACGAGGGCGACATGTCGCGCAAGCGGACCCTGGTCGACCACGGGTTCCGGCTGCCCTCGGCGATGGACAACCGGCCGCTGCGCTGGGAGGAGTTCCTCGAGCGGGTCGGGCAGACCGTCTACCTCTCCGCGACCCCGGGGGACTACGAACTCTCCCGCGGCGACGGGGTGGTCGAGCAGATCATCCGCCCGACCGGACTGGTCGACCCGGAGGTCGTCGTCAAACCCACCAAGGGGCAGATCGACGACCTGCTGCACGAGATCCGCGAACGCACGGCCAAGGACGAGCGCATTCTCGTCACCACCCTGACCAAGAAGATGGCCGAGGACCTCACCGACTACTTCCTGGACCAGGGGGTGCGGGTGCGCTACCTGCACTCCGAGGTCGACACGCTGCGCCGGGTCGAGCTGCTGCGCGAGCTCCGGCAGGGTGACTACGACGTCCTGGTCGGGATCAACCTGCTGCGGGAGGGCCTGGACCTGCCCGAGGTGTCGCTCGTCGCCATCCTCGACGCCGACAAGGAGGGGTTCCTCCGCTCGGCCAAGTCGTTGATCCAGACCATCGGGCGTGCGGCCCGCAACGTGTCGGGCCAGGTGCACATGTACGCCGACACGATCACCCCGTCGATGGCCCAGGCGATCGAGGAGACCAACCGGCGTCGCGAGAAGCAGATCGCCTACAACCGCGAACGCGGCGTGGACCCGAAGCCCCTGCGCAAGCGGATCGCGGACATCACCGACCAGATCGCCCGGGAGGACGCCGACACCGCCGAGCTGCTCGCGGCCACCCAGGGCGGCAGCGGGCGGGCCCAGTCGCGCGGCAAGCCCGCGACCGGGACGGGCAGTCGCAGCTCCAAGGGTCGGGCCGGCAAGACGGGGGGCGGCGCCCCGGCGCCCCGTTCGGGTCGGGCCGCCGGGTTCGAAGGAGCCCCGGCGGGCGAGGCGGAGCGCGCCGCGCGGTCCTCGCTGCCCCAGGCCGACCTGGCCGACCTGATCCAGCAGCTGTCCGACCAGATGCACTCGGCCGCGGCCGAGCTGCAGTTCGAGCTCGCGGCCCGGTTGCGCGACGAGATCGGCGACCTCAAGAAGGAGCTGCGGGGGATGCGGGCCGCCCAAGGCGTGTGAGGCGCGGCTGAGTCGACCCTGAGAGCCGCGACCGACCGGACGGCCACGATCACCGGTCGCCGTGGTCAGACTGGGGCCCATGCCGAGCCCGACCCGAACGCCGGGTCCCGTCCCCCCGTGCGCCGAGAGGCTCGACCTCCCGCCGCAGCGGTCCTCGACCGCCCGCCGTGACGCGCTCGTCCTCGGCGTGCTCGCCACCGTGGTCGCCGGGTTCCTCGCCTGGCGGCCCTCGGCCTGGTACGACGAGGCCGCGACAGCTCTCGCGGTGCAGGCCGGGTGGGGAGACCTGGGCGGCATGCTGCGCGAGGTCGACCTCGTGCACGCCCTCTACTACGTGCTGCTGCGGCCCTGGGCCGCCGTCGTCGGGGTGGAGCCGTTCGCCCTGCGGATCCCGAGCGCGATCGGCGTCGGGGTGGCCGTCGCCGGGACGGTCCTGCTCGGGCACCGGTTGGGCGGTCGCCGGCTGGCGCTGACGGCCGGGATCGCGCTGCTCGTGCTGCCCCGGGTCACCTGGGCCGGCACGGAGGCCCGTTCCTACGCGTGGGCGCTGGCCCTGGCGGTGCTCTGGACGTGGGCCTTCCTCCGCGCGCTGGACGGCCGCTCGTCGGGCCGCACGGCCCGGAGGGACTGGACGCTCTGGGGCGTGCTCGGGGCGCTCTCGATCGTCTGCTTCCTCTACACCGCGCTGCTGCTGCCCGCGCAGCTGGTGACGCTGCTCCTGCTGCGTCGGCGCCCCGGACGGGCCGCCCTCGTCGCGGCAGGAGCGCTCGGGGCCTTCACGCTCCTCTTCGGTGCCCTGGTGGCGACCCAGTCGGCGCAGGTCTACTGGCTGCCCCGGATCGACGCGGCCATCGCCCGCATGGTCGTGGCCGACCAGTTCTTCCTGGGGGCCAAGCTGGTCGGGGTGCTCGGGTGGGCCGTGGCCGGCGTGGGCGGGGTGCTGGGTCTGCTGGCCCTGCGGGGGCGGCGCCCGTCCGCCGCCCACGGCCCCGACGAGGGTGCGACCGCCACGGCGACCGTGGCGTCCGTCGCCCTGCCCTGGCTGCTCGTGCCGTTGCTGGTCCTGGTCGCGGTCTCCGTGGTCGAACCGCGCTACTACCCCCGCTACCTGACGTTCACGGCCCCGGCCTTCGCGCTGCTGCTGGCGCTGGCGCTGCAGCGGCTGCGGGCGCCGGTGCTGGTCGCGGCGGGGGTGGCGGCCGGGGTGCTGCTGGCCCCCGGCTACCTCGCCCAGCGGCAGGTCGTCGCCAAGGAGGCCTCCGACTGGGCCCTCGTCGTCGACCACCTCCGGGCGGTGACGCGTCCCGGCGACGTGGTCCTCTACGGCCCGTTGGACGTGTTCCCGGGCGACACCCGCGCCCTGGGCGACTCCTACCCGGACGCCGTCGCCGACCTGTCCGACCCGACCCGGCTCCCGAGCCGGACCGGGCTGTGGCCCGACACCGCCCCGTTGCGCGCCGAGGACCTCTCCGGGACGGGGACGGTGTGGGTGGTCCGGGCCGTCGGCGAACCCCTCGACGAGGACGCCGCCGATGCCCGGACCCTGCGCGCGGCCGGCTTCCGGGAGACCTCCGACTGGGCCGGGCCGGCCACCACCGTCGAGCGCTGGACCCGGACGGGCGGCTGAAGCCCTCAGACGGCGAGGTCGACGGCCTCGTCCTGCTCGGGGCACAGCGGGACCGGGGACACCGAACCCGTGGCGGTCAGGTGACCGAGCAGGACCTCGCTGATCTCGCGCAGCTGCCGGGTCTGCTCGGGGCTCAGCCGGTCGAACAGCGTCTCGCGGACGGTGCTGACGTGGGCGGGGGCCGCGGCCTCCAGCGCCGCCAGCCCCGCGTCGGTCAGGACCGCCTCGAACCCGCGCCCGTCGCTCTCGCAGGCCTCCCGGCGGATCCAGCCCTCGGCCTCCAGCCGGGCCGCGGCGTGCGAGGTCCGGCTGCGCGAGGACAGCGAGGTCTCGGCCAGGGCGCTCATCCGCAGGCGTCGCCCCGGGGCCTCGGAGAGGCGCACGAGCATCTCGTAGTAGGTGAAGACGAGTCCCGACTCCTGCTGCATCCGGCGCTCCACGCGTTCCAGCACGAGCCGCGTCGAGGCGAGCCAGGTGCGCCACACCCGCTGCTCCTCGGCGTCCAGCCAGCGCACCGCTCCCGGTCCCGCCGTTCTCCCACCCGGGTTCTCCACCATGCTAGAAGGGTACTGAGCGTGACGGGGGTGGTGCGCCGACCCGCCCGAGGGCCGGGAGGTCGCGACGGCGGGGGGCGACGGGGGGTGGGCCCTGGTCCAGGGCCCGCGATCTCGGCGGGTCATGTCGGAGGGGGCACCTACTGTGGTGCCGTGGCCTCTCGCACGTCCTCCCGTCCCCCTGCCTCGACCTCGACGTCCCGTTCCCGGGCCGCCCGCAGCGCGCCCGCGGCGGCTCCGTCCTCGGGGAACCTCGTCGTCCGTGGTGCCCGCGAGCACAACCTGAAGGACGTCTCGGTCGAGCTGCCCCGCGACTCCCTCGTCGTCTTCACCGGGCTGTCGGGCTCGGGGAAGTCCTCCCTCGCCTTCGACACGATCTTCGCCGAGGGGCAGCGGCGCTACGTCGAGTCCCTGTCGGCCTACGCCCGGCAGTTCCTGGGCCAGATGGACAAGCCCGACGTCGACTTCATCGAGGGGCTCTCGCCCGCGGTCTCGATCGACCAGAAGTCCACCTCGCGCAACCCCCGCTCGACGGTCGGGACGATCACCGAGGTCTACGACTACCTGCGCCTGCTGTTCGCCCGCGCCGGTCGGCCGCACTGCCCGGTCTGCGACGAGCCGGTGGGTCGGCAGACGCCGCAGCAGATCGTCGACCAGCTCCTGGAGCTCGCCCCGGGCACCCGCTTCCAGGTCCTGGCCCCGGTGGTCCGCGAGCGCAAGGGTGAGTACGCCGACCTGTTCCGGGAGCTGCAGAGCAAGGGGTTCGCCCGCGCCCGGGTCGACGGTGACGTCGTCTCGCTGGAGTCCCCGCCTATCCTGCAGAAACGGCTCAAGCACACCATCGAGGTCGTGGTCGACCGTCTCGTCGCCAAGGAAGGGGTGAAGCGGCGGCTGACCGACTCGGTCGAAACCGCGCTGGGGCTCTCCGGCGGTCTGCTCGTCGCCGACCTCGTGGACGTCGAGGGCCCCGAGGGGGAGCGGCGCTTCTCCGAGGCGATGGCCTGCCCCAACGAGCACCCGCTCGACATCGACGAGATCGAACCCCGCTCGTTCTCCTTCAACTCCCCGTTCGGGGCCTGCCCCGAGTGCACCGGGATCGGCACCCAGCTCGAGGTCGACCCGGACCTCGTCGTCCCCGACGAGGACCTGACCCTCGCCGAGGGCGCCGTGGCCCCGTGGACGCAGGGGTCGGCCGACTACTTCCAGCGGTTGCTGGTGGCGCTCGCCGACGACCTCTCCTTCGGCATGGACACCCCGTGGCGGGCCCTGCCGAAGCGGGCCCGCGACGCGATCCTGCACGGCAAGGACCACGAGGTCCACGTCCGCTACCGCAACCGGTGGGGGCGCGAGCGGCAGTACTCCACCGGTTTCGAGGGCGTGGTGCCGTTCGTGAAGCGTCGGCACGCCGAGACCGACTCGGAGTGGAGCAAGGAACGCTTCGAGGGCTACATGCGCGAGACGCCCTGCCCGGTCTGCCGGGGCGCGCGCCTCAAGCCGTCGTCGCTGGCCGTCCGGGTGGGCGACCGCTCCATCTCCGACATCTGCGGACTGCCGATCGACGAGTGCGCCCGGTTCCTCGACACGCTGACCCTGTCGGCGCGGGAGAAGAAGATCGCGGCGCAGGTCCTCAAGGAGATCCAGGCCCGGCTGGGCTTCCTCCTCGACGTGGGGCTGGACTACCTGTCCCTGGACCGTCCGGCGGGGACGCTGTCGGGCGGCGAGGCCCAGCGCATCCGGCTGGCCACACAGATCGGCTCGGGCCTGGTCGGGGTCCTCTACGTGCTGGACGAGCCCAGCATCGGGCTGCACCAGCGCGACAACCGCCGCCTCATCGACACGCTCACCCGGCTGCGCGACCTGGGCAACACCCTCATCGTCGTCGAGCACGACGAGGACACCGTCCGCATCGCCGACCACATCGTCGACTTCGGCCCCGGGGCGGGGGAGCGCGGCGGCGAGGTCGTGCACTCGGGCGACCTCGCCGGGCTGCTGAGCAACCCCCGCTCGCTGACCGGCCGCTACCTCTCGGGCGAGCTGGCCATCGAGGTGCCCGAGCAGCGTCGGGCGCTGGACCCGGCCCGCAAGCTGGTCGTCACCGGGGCCCGGGAGCACAACCTCAAGGACGTCACCGTCGAGTTCCCCCTCGGCACGCTGTGCGCGGTCACCGGGGTGTCGGGGTCGGGCAAGTCGACCCTGGTCAACGACATCCTCTACACCGTCCTGGCCAACCGGTTGAACGGGGCGCGCCGGGTCCCCGGCCGGCACAAGTCGGTGACCGGGCTGGAGAACCTCGACAAGGTCGTGCACGTCGACCAGAGCCCCATCGGGCGCACCCCGCGCTCCAACCCGGCGACCTACACCGGCGTCTTCGACCACATCCGTAAGCTGTTCGCCTCCGCGCCGGAGTCGAAGCTGCGCGGCTACCAGCCGGGCCGGTTCTCCTTCAACGTCAAGGGCGGGCGCTGCGAGGCGTGCTCCGGTGACGGCACGCTCAAGATCGAGATGAACTTTCTTCCGGACGTCTACGTGCCGTGCGAGGTCTGCCACGGGGCGCGCTACAACCGCGAGACCCTCGAGGTGCACTTCAAGGGCAAGACCATCGCCCAGGTGCTGGACATGCCGATCGAGGAGGCCGCCGACTTCTTCGCCGCGGTGCCGGCCATCTCGCGGTTCATGACCACGCTCACCGAGGTGGGTCTGGGCTACGTCCGGCTGGGGCAGCCGGCCACCACCCTGTCCGGGGGCGAGGCGCAGCGCGTGAAGCTGGCCTCGGAGCTGCAGCGCCGATCCAACGGACGGACCGTCTACGTGCTGGACGAGCCGACAACCGGCCTGCACTTCGAGGACATCCGCAAGCTGCTCGGCGTGGTGCAGGGGTTGGTCGACAAGGGCAACAGCGTCCTGGTGATCGAGCACAACCTCGACGTGATCAAATGCGCCGACTGGATCGTCGACATGGGCCCCGAGGGCGGCGGCGGCGGGGGCACCGTCGTGGCCGCCGGGACGCCGGAGGACATCGCGGCCCACCCGGACAGCTACACCGGCACGTTTCTGCGCGAGCTGCTGGGGACGGCCACGACCCCGTCGCGGCGGCGGCGGGCCAAGGCCGGCTGACCGTCGCCCTGCGGCCCACCCCGGAACTCGGGGTGGGTCGTCGGTGACGCAGTGAACCGGTTGCCGCCGAACGGGTCTCACCTCAGCGTGAGCACAGCTCGCGTGTGCGTGAAACCTCGTGCGCCGTCCGGTTGTTCGGGCCCCGGCGCCGGGGGACGCGGTGCCAGACTCCCGGCGACGACCTCCTCCGTGGTCTCCTCCGCGCGTGCGCGCGGCCCGGGGTCGTCGGAGAGGACCAGCCCGGTGCACCGGACCCACGCGTTCCCCGCCGCCCCCGACGCCACCCCGTCGGCGGCGACCTCCGACCCGGTGGTGACCCCCGACCCGGTGGAGGTCCCGGCGCACGCGCTGGCCGCCGCCGCCCGCGGCGCACGCTGGTTGCGACGCTCGGGCATCCAGAGCCCGTCCGGCGGCTACCACTCGTGGTTCGACCGGGAGCAGGACGCCTACCCGTTCGAGTACTCCGAGGTCACCGGTTACCTGGTCACCTACGCCGCCTGGCTCGCGGCGGGAGCGGGCGACATCCTCCCCGACGCGATCGAGGACGGCGAGGGTCCCCACGCGGGGGCGACGGTCCTCGACGACGCCGACCGCGCCGTCCACTGGCTCGCCACCGCGGTGCAGCCCGAGCCCGGTGCGTTCCGGTGCCTGGAGGCCTCGGCCGCCGTCGGGCGCTTCCAGGGCAAGGCGGACCGGCTCTACACGTTCGACGCGGGGATCATCCTGCAGGGCCTCGTCGCCCACCACGTCGCGACCGGTTCCGAGCCGGCCCGGCGCACCGCCGTGGACACCGGCGAGTGGTTGCTGCGCCACGTCGACGCCGCGGGGGTCGTGCAGCCGTGGCCGTCGGCCCCCGGGGTGACCGACTGGCCCGACGTGCCCGGTGACTGGTCCACCCGGCCGGGCGTCCATCACGCCAAGATCGGCATCGGGCTCGCCGCCCTGGGTGAGCTGACCGGGGACGGACGGTTCACCGCCGCGGCCGTGGCCGTCTGCGAGGACGCCCTGCGCCACCAGCTGCCCTCCGGCCGGTTCGTCACCAACCCGGCGTCCGACCCCGTCCCGGGGTCCACCAACATCCACCCGCACTGCTACGCGGCCGAGGCGCTCTGGTCGGTCGGGCACGCCACCGGGCGCGCGGACCTCGTCGCCGCCTCCGAACGGGCCACGCTGTGGTTGCTGGCCGCGACCGACGCCACCGGTCACCCCCTGCGGCGCTGGACCTCCGAGGTCGACGTCGTCCGGCACCCGCGGGTCGACGGGGTGGCGCAGGCCCTGCGCCTCGCCGCCCTGCACGGGCTGGGCGGTACGGCGGCGGCCCGTCGCCTGCTGGGCACCGTGCTGGCGCACCAGGTCGAGGACCCGACCGAAGTCCGCGTCCACGGCGGGTTCGCGTTCGGCGCCGGCACGGCCGGGGAACCGCTGGTGCACGCCAACGTCTGGGTCACGGCCTTCGCGGTGCAGGCCCTGGTGCTCGCCGTGCGGGGCGGGGCCGACCCCCAGGGCCCCGTCCTCGACTGGCGACACCTGGTCTGAGCGGCGGGGACGGAACGGGACGGGACGGGACAGGACAGGGGGGGCGAGGAACGGCATGGCACGGGTGCTGCTGCTGATGACCCGACCGCTGGCGGGGGCCGGCGGTCGCGGGATGGTCCTGCAGACCATCATCGACTCGATCACGGGTGCCGGGCACGAGGTGGTGTGCGCCGTGGTGGGCGGTCCGGCCGACCCGGCCGCGATCCCCGGGGTGCGAGCGGTCCACCGGTTGCCCGACGTCCGGCTCCACGAGGTCCTGCTCGGGGCCCGGGCGCGCCGCCGGGGGCTGCGTTCGTTCAACGAGCGGTTGTACTCCTCCGACCGCGTCACGCGGGCGGTCCGCGCCATCGCCCGCCGTGAGCACGTCGACGCCGTCGTCGCCGACGGGGTGCGGCTCGCGGCCTACGCCGAGGACACCGGGCTGCCCTGGTTCGTGGACCTCGACGACCTGCTCTCGGCCCGCTACGAGCTGTGGCAGGACCACGACCTCGACCTGCACCAGCTGCTCGGGCACCGCCGACCGACGAACCGCCTCCTGGCCGCGCTGCTGCGCCGGGTCCGGGTCCGCCGCCTCCTCGCCGTCGAGGCCCGCCGCCTGCGCGACCGGGAGGTCGAGATCGCGCGGCGCGCCGACGGGGTGTCGTTGGTCTCGCCCACCGAGGCGGCCACGCTCGCGGAGCGGGCCGGTGTCGAGGTGCTGGCGCTGCCGATGGCCGTCGCCGCCGACCGGGTGCGCGTCTGGCCCGCACCCCGTTCCCCGGGGACGCCGGAGAGCGTCGGGGGACCGGCGCCGGACCGGCGCCTGGCCTTCCCGGGCAGCCTGACCGCCTTCGCCAACGAGGAGGCGGTGACCTGGTGGGTCACCGAGCTGGAACCGGCGTTGCGTCGTCGCGGACTCGGCGGATGGCAGCTGCACGTCTACGGTGTCGTGCCCCCCGAGGCCCGCGAGCGGGTCGAGGCGCAGGACCGGACCGGCTCCGTCGTGCTGCGCGGCGCCTTCAGCCGGGAGGACCTGCACGCCGAGCTCGTCGGGCACTCGTTCCTCCTCGCCCCCCAGCGCGAGGCGCTGGGGCTGACCGTCAAGGTCGTGGAGGCCGCCGTCCTCGGGCTCGTCCCCGTCACCACCCCGCAGGGAGCCTCGGGGATGGGCGTCGAGCACGGTCGCGAGCTGCTGCTGTTCTCCGACGGGGACGAGCTCGCCGACGTCCTGACCACCGTGGAGCGGTGGACGGCCCACGAGCCCGCGGAGATCGCGGACCTGGCCGGTCGAGCGCGGGCCTGGGCCACCGCGGACTACTCGCCCGCGACGCTGCAGCGCCGCTGGGCCGACGTGGTGGCCCGGCTCACCCGTCCCGGCCGCCCGACCCGCCCCACCTGCCCCACCCGCCCCACCCGACTCACCCGCCCCACGCCCGTCGACGACGGCGGGTCCGACCGACTGGACCTGATCCGATGAGCGCCGCTGCCCCCGAGGCCACCCCCGCCCGAACCGCCGCCCGGCGCCCGGTCGTCGTCATCGGCGCGGGCCCGGCCGGGCTGGCCGCCGCCGAGCACCTGCTCGACCACGGCCAGCAGGTCGTGGTCCTCGACGGGGCCCCGGTGGTCGGGGGGCTGTCCCGGTCGATCCCGCTGTGGGGCGACCACTTCGACCTGGGGCCGCACAGCTTCTACTCCTCGGCCCACCCGGAGTCGGTCCGGCGCTGGCTGGACCTGGCCCAGGGGCGGGTCGACCGGACCGTGGCCCGCCGCAAGGCGGTCTGGCGGGGACGGGTCGTGGACCTGCCCCCCTCGCCCGGTGAGGTCCTCGCCGTGGCGGGGCCGGTGGCGGCCGGGCGGTTCGCGACCTCCCGGGTCCGGGCCCGCGCCGCGAACCGCCTCGGCCTCGCCCCCGCGCCGGGGTCGGCCTACGACGCCCTCACCGCCCGGCACGGTCGCGCGGTGGTCGAGGAACTCTTCGTTCCCTACTGCCGCAAGTACCTCGGGGTGCACCCGGTCGACCTGTCGGTGGGGTTCGCCGAACGCCTGCTCGGTACCCGGACGAGTTTCTCCGGGCCCGTCGAGCTGCTCATGCCCCGCGGGGGCACGGGGTCGGTCTGGGAGGAGCTGGCCCGGCGGTTGCGGGCGCGGGGTGCGGAGATCCTGCTGTCCACGCCGGTGACCGGCCTCGTCGCCGACGCCGAGGTGGGGCGGGTCGAGGCGGTGACGGCCCGGACGAGCTCGGGCGGGACGGTCTCCGACCTCCGCATCGACTGCCGGGCGGTCGTCGCCAGCGTCCCGCCGCCCCTGCTGCTGCGGTGGCTGCCGGGGACGACCGTGCCCGCGGGCACCGGCGCCGTCCCCCTGCGCAGCCGGGACACGATCCTGGTGCACCTGCGGACGTCCGGGCCGGTGGGGCAGGACGCGCACTACGTCACCGCCTACGACGAGGGGGTCCGGACCGGGCGCCTCACCAACACCCGGGTGTGGCGGCCCGAGGCGTTCCGGGACCGACCGGACACCGTCCTGTGCGCGGAGTTCTGGAGCTCCGGGGACGACGACCTGGCCGATCTGGACGACGCCGGGCTGACCCGGCTGGCCGTCGCCGAGCTCGCGGCCTTCGGGGTCGACCGGCGCGTGGTCGTCGAGGACGCCGACGTGCTCCGGCTGCCGCGCAGCGTGCCCGTCCTCGGCCGCGGGGTGGAGGCGGTCCGGGCCGCGCTGGACGCGCAGCTGGACCGGTTCACCAACCTGGCCCGGATCGGGCGGCACGGCACCCATTCCTGGGACGGCCAGGAGGACTCCCTGCTCACCGGGCGCAGCATCGGAGCGCACGTGCTGGAGGTCGCGCCGTGAGCAGGTGATCGTGGCCGTGCCCTACGCTCCGGCGGTGGTCTCGCTCCGGCACCGTCGCGACGGCGGCCTCGACGTGGGTCGGGCCCGCGCCCGGATCTCCGCCTACGTCTACGGCAACATCACCGTCCTGGCGGCCGTGGTCGCGGCGACCCCGCACACGCTCGAACGGTGGGACGGGGTCGTGGCCGTGCTCGCGACGGCCGTCGCCACGCTGCTCGCCCACGTGATCGCGGAGTCCGTCGCGCACCAGGTGGGGCCCCGGGCCCGGCACGAGCTGCGCGACGCGACGCCCATCGCGACCTCCGGGGGCCTGCCGGCCGCGGTGCTGGCCCTGGGGACCCTCGGGGTCCTGGCCCCGGCGACGGCCCAGCTCCTCGCCGCCCTCGTCGCCGTGCTCCGGCTGGCCGGGGTCGGGGTGGTCGTGGAGCGCCTCTCGGGCCGTCCCCCGTCGGTCGCGGCCCTGTGGGGCGGGATCGGGCTGGCCGTGGTCGGGGCGGTCGTCGCCGTCCTCAAGACGGTGCTGACCCACTGACCGCGGGCCCGCCCCACCCGGACCTCAGCGCCGGGCGCCGACCAGGTCGCGCACCCTCTCGACGATCACCCGGCTGGCCGACCCGTCGCCGTAGGGGGAGTCGAGGGCCGTCAGGGCCGCCGGGTCCTCGGCCAGGGCGGTGCGGATCTCCTCGGCCAGACCGATCCCGGCCGGGACGAGCGAGGCGAACGTCCCCAGCACCTCGGGCCGCTCGGTGGACCGGCGGACCACGACGAGCCGCTTCTTGAGGACGCTGACCTCCTCCTGGACCCCGCCGGAGTCGGACACGACCAGCCGGGCCGCCTCCTCCAGGGCCAGGAACTCCGCGGGCGGCTGGGGCGGGACGACGGTGAGGCCCGCGACGAGCTCGCCCAGTCCGTCCTCGCGCAACCGGTGCAGGGTGCGGGGGTGCGCCGGGAAGACCACCGGCAACCCGGCCGCCGCGGCGGCGTCGCGCACCTCGGTGAGGACGGTCCGCAGGACGGCCGGGTCGTCGGCGTTCTCCGGGCGGTGCACCGTCAGCAGGAGGAACCCCGCCGTCAGGCCGAGCCCCGCGAGGAACTCCCGCGCCCGGTCCGGGGTCGGACGCAGGTGCAGCACCGACTCGACCACCGTGTTGCCGGTGAGCAGGATCCGGTCCGCGGGGATGCCCTCGTCGCGCAGGTGGGCCACGGAGGTCGCGGTGGGGGCGCAGCAGAGGTCGGCCAGGTGGTCGATGAGGACCCGGTTGTGCTCCTCGGGCATCCGCCGGTCGAAGCTGCGCAACCCGGCCTCGACGTGCACCACGGGCAGGTCGCGGGCGTTGCCGGCCAGCGCGCCGGCGAGCGCGGCCGTCGTGTCGCCCTGCACGACCACGGCCGCGGGCCGGTGCACGGTGAACACCGCGTCGAGGGCCTCGACGGCGGCGCCGAGCTGGGCCCCGCGGGAGGTGCCGCCGACCCCGAGGGCGAGGGGTTCGGTGCCGAACCCCAGCTCGGCGGTCACGTCGGCCCACATCGCGGCGTCGTAGTGCTGCCCCGTGTGCACGACCAGGGCCTCGGACCCGAGCCGGCGGATGATCTCGGCCAGCTTGATGGCCTCGGGTCGGGTGCCGAGGACCACGGCCACCCGGCCACCGGCCGCCGGCCCCGCCGGCCCCGCCGGGGGGTGCGCGGCGGTGCGCTGCTGGGCGGGGACGAGCGGGGCGCGCAGGGCCGGGGCGGCGTCGGGCACGAGGGTCACGGGAGGCGACGGTAGGGAGGAGAGCCGTGCCTCGGGGGCCGGATCCGGTGAGTCTCACACGGCTGCGCACCCGTTCTGTCGCACCGTGAACGGCGGTGAGCGCAGGGTCGAACACTGACGCCGGGGGAGGTCGTACGGGCGGTGCGCGCGCGGTCGCGCAGGGGTGCCACGGGCCTCGGGGCGTCCGTGTCGGGACCTCGACATAGCCTCGACCCGTGCCCGATCCCGCCACCTACCGTCCCCGGCCCGGGGAGATCCCGGTCGAGCCCGGGGTCTACCGCTTCCGCGACCCGCAGGGGCGGGTCGTCTACGTGGGCAAGGCCAAGAGCCTGCGGGCCCGGCTGTCGAACTACTTCCAGGACGTCTCGGCCCTGCACCCCCGCACCCTGGCGATGGTCACCACCGCCGCCAGCGTGGAGTGGACGACGGTGGCCACCGAGGTCGAGGCCCTGCAGCTGGAGTACTCCTGGATCAAGGAGTTCGACCCGCGGTTCAACGTCAAGTACCGCGACGACAAGTCCTACCCCTACCTCGCGGTGACCATGGGCGAGGACGTGCCCCGCGTGCAGGTGATGCGCGGGGCCAAGCGCAAGGGCACCCGCTACTTCGGCCCGTACACGCACGCCTGGGCCATCCGCGAGACCGTCGACCTGCTGCTGCGGGTGTTCCCGGTGCGGACCTGCTCGGCGGGGGTCTTCAAGCGGGCCGGACAGGTCGGGCGACCGTGCCTGCTGGGCTACATCGACAAGTGCTCCGCACCCTGCGTGGGGCGGATCTCGGTCGAGGAGCACCGGGCCCTGGCCGAGGACTTCTGCGACTTCATGGGCGGGCAGACCGCCCGGTTCGTCCGGGGCACCGAGAAGCAGATGAAGGCGGCCGCCGCCGAGCTGGACTTCGAGCGGGCGGCGCGGCTGCGCGACGACCTGGGCGCCCTGCAACGGGCGCTGGAGAAGTCCGCCGTCGTCCTGCCCGACGCCACCGACGCCGACGTCTTCGCCATCGCCGACGACGAGCTCGAGGCCGCCGTGCAGGTGTTCCACGTCCGCGGCGGGCGGGTGCGCGGCCAGCGCGGCTGGGTCGTCGAGAAGGTCGAGGACGTGGCCCTGCCCGAGCTGGTCGAGCAGCTCCTGCTGCAGGTCTACGGCGGGGAGAGCGGGGAGGGCGTGCCGCGCGAGGTCCTCGTGCCCGAGCTGCCGGCCAGCTCCGAGGCCGACGTCGAGGACTGGCTGTCCGAGCTGCGCGGGTCCCGCGTGGACCTGCGGGTGCCGCAGCGCGGCGACAAGCGGGCGCTGATGGACACGGTGCGGCGCAACGCGTCGCAGGCCCTCGTCCTGCACAAGACCCGGCGCGCGGGGGACCTGACCACCCGGTCGCAGGCGCTCGCCGACATCCAGGAGGCGCTCGGGCTGGACGAGGCCCCCCTGCGGATCGAGTGCTACGACGTCAGCCACATCCAGGGCACCGACGTCGTCGCCTCGATGGTCGTCTTCGAGGACGGGGTGGCCAAGAAGGCCGACTACCGCAAGTTCAACGTGCGCGGGGACGACGGGGTCGACGACACCGCGGCCATGCGCGAGGTCCTCATGCGCCGCTTCCGGCGGATGCGCCCCGACGAGCAGCTGCAGGCCCCGGCCGTCCCGGGCGGCGGGGAGGTGCCGGCCGGCATCGACCCCGACACCGGACGACCCCGCCGCTTCGCCTACACGCCCAACCTCGTCGTGGTCGACGGGGGGCTCCCGCAGGTGGAGGCCGCGGCCCGGGCGCTCGCCGACGTGGGCGTGGTCGACGTCGCCGTGTGCGGTCTGGCCAAGCGACTCGAGGAGGTCTGGCTGCCCGGCGAGCCCTACCCGCTGGTCCTGCCGCGGACCTCGCAGGGCCTCTACCTGCTGCAGCGCGTCCGGGACGAGGCGCACCGCTTCGCCATCACCCACCACCGGGCCCGCCGCAGCAAGGGCATGACCGCGAGCGCGCTCGACGCGGTCCCGGGGCTGGGCCAGACCCGCCGGGCGGCACTGCTCAAGCACTTCGGCTCGGTGAAGCGCCTGCGTGCGGCCAGCGTCGAGGAGGTCGCCGAGGTGCCCGGCGTCGGCCCGGCGACCGCCGCGGCCGTCGTGGCCGCCCTGGCCGACGGGCGGACCGACGGCGGGGTCGTGGTGAACACCGCCACGGGGGAGATCCTCGAGTGAGTCCCGCCACGACCCGACAGGACCTGACCAAGACGCTGTGTCAGATTGCATGTGCGCTGAGTGCGCATCTGGCTGCCGGACCCCGTCGGCGGCTGGCAGGATGACGCCCGTGGAGAAACCCGGCGCCGACCACGAGCCCCTCGACGCCGCCGGGGGCGGGACACCCGCGCCGGGTCGCGGGGCCCCGGCCGACCCGGCCCACCCGGCGACACCGCCCAAGCGACCCGAACTGCTCATCATCACCGGCATGTCGGGTGCCGGCCGGTCCACGACGGGCAAGGCCCTGGAGGACCTCGGCTGGTACGTGGTCGACAACCTGCCGCCGCAGATGCTGGAGCCGCTCGCCGAGCTGACCGCCCGCGCCGGTCAGTCCGCGGCGCACGTCGCCGTCGTCCTCGACGTGCGCGGACGCTCCTTCTTCGCCGAGCTGACCGGGGCGCTGGCCGCGCTCGACACCCGGCACCTGTCCCCGCGCGTCCTGTTCCTCGACGCCACCGACCAGGTGCTCGTGCGGCGCTTCGAGTCCGTCCGCCGCCCGCACCCCCTGCAGGGCGACGACCGCATCGTGGACGGGATCGCCCGCGAGCGCGCCCTCACCGGCGACCTGCGCTCGCGCGCCGACGTCGTCGTCGACTCCTCCTCCCTCAACGTGCACCAGCTCGGGCAGCTGGTCTCGTCGTTGTTCGAGGGGGAGCAGGGGGAGAGCCTGCGGGTCACCGTGATGAGCTTCGGCTTCAAGTACGGGACCCCCGCCGACGCCGAGCACGTCGCCGACGTCCGTTTCATCCCCAACCCGCACTGGGAGCCCGAGCTGCGTCCGCTGACCGGTCGCGACCAGCCCGTGTCCGAGTACGTGCTGGCCGCCGAGGGGGCGCAGGACTTCCTGGGCAACTACGTCAAGGCGCTGGAACCGGTGCTGGCCGGCTACCGGCGCGAGAACAAGCGCTACGCCACGATCGCGTTCGGCTGCACCGGTGGCAAGCACCGTTCGGTCGCCATGGCCGAGGAGCTGGGGCACCGTCTCGACGCCGCCGGGATCCCCCACCGGGTCCTGCACCGCGACCTCGGGCGGGAGTGAGCTCCGTGCCCGCCCCCGCCCCGACCCCCGCCCCACCGCCCCGACCCGGGCCCGCGTCCCTGCCGACGGGGCCGATCCCGGTCGTCGGGTACCGCCCGCCCACGGCCGTCCCCTTCACCGCCCCCGCCGTGGTCGCCTTCGGCGGCGGGCACGGGCTGTCCTCGTCGTTGTCGGCGCTGCGGCACCTGACCGACCGGCTCACCGCCGTCGTGACCGTCGCCGACGACGGGGGGTCCTCCGGCCGGCTGCGGCGCGACCTCGGGGTGCTGCCCCCGGGCGACCTGCGGATGGCCCTCTCCGCCCTGTGCGACGACTCCGAGTGGGGCCGGACCTGGCGCGACGTGCTGCAGCACCGCTTCGCCGGTTCCTCCGGTCCCCGCCCCGGGGTCCCCGACGACGGCGAGCCCGAGGGTCTGCGGGGCCACGCCACGGGCAACCTGCTCATCGCCACCCTCTGGGAGCTGCTGGGCGACGAGGTCGCCGGCCTGGACTGGGTGGGCCGCCTGCTCGGGGCCCGCGGCCGCGTCCTGCCCATGGCCGCGGTCCCGCTCGACATCGAGGCCGACGTGGTCGGGCTCGGCGGGGTCACGCCCGCCGACGAACCCGTCGCCGTCCGGGGACAGGTCGCGGTCGCCTCGACCACCGGCCGGGTCGTCGGCGTCCGCCTCGTCCCCGAGGACCCCCCGGTGCGCCAGGAGGTCCTGGACGCCGTGGCCGAGGCCGACTGGGTCGTCCTCGGCCCGGGGTCGTGGTTCACCAGCGTCCTGCCCCACCTCATGGTCCCGGCGCTCGCGGGGGCCCTGCAGGCCACGTCGGCCCGGCGCTGCCTCACCCTCAACCTGGCCGGGCAGCCGGGGGAGACCGACGGCTTCGCGGCCGAGGACTACCTCGAGGTGCTGGCCGCCCACGCCCCGGGTCTGCGGGTGGACGCCGTGATCGCCGACCCCGTCGCCGTGGGTGACCCGGAGACGCTCGCCGAGGTCGCGGCGGGCCTCGGCGCGCACGTCCTGCTGCGGCAGGTGTCGGTGGGTGACGGAACCCCCCGGCACGACCCGCTGCGCCTCGCCGCGGCTTACCGTGACGTCTTCAGCCAGGCCTGGGGAGACGTCGAGCACCCCGCCGGACCCGACCCCAGCCACGGAGCGCGCCGATGAACCAGGGCACCTACCCTCACCTCGACCGCGGCACCGGGTTGCGGGTGGAGCACCACCCCGAGGTGCGGCGCGACGACCTGCCCGAGGTGCGCCGCACCCCGTCCGGCCCGGCGCGCGAGGACCTCCGGGTCGAGGTCCGCCCGCCGGCCCGCGCGGTCCGGCCGCCCGCCGGACCGGGCGGCCCGGGGGCCCGTCCCGCGGCCCCCACCGAGAGCCCGACCGCGTTCCGAGGAGGCAGGCCCATGGCGATGACGGCGGCGGTCAAGGACGAGCTGAGCCGGCTGCCCGCGTCGACCACCGCGGCCCGCAAGGCCGAGGTGTCGGTGATGCTGCGCTTCGCGGGCGGGCTGCACATCGTCTCCGGACGCATCGTCATCGAGGCCGAGCTCGACTCCGCCTCCATCGCCCGGCGGCTGCGCCGCGACATCGCCGACGTGTTCGGCCAGACCGGGGACCTCCTGGTGATGCAGGCGGGCGGGCTGCGCCGGGGGACCCGCTACGTGCTGCGCGTCGCCCGCGAGGGGGAGTCGTTGGCCCGCCAGACCGGGCTGCTCGACACCCGCGGGCGACCGGTCCGCGGACTCCCGGCGCACATCGTCTCCTCGACCGCGGCCATCGCGGAAGCCGCCTGGCGCGGCGCGTTCCTGGCCCGGGGCTCGCTGACCGAGCCCGGGCGTTCGGCGGCGCTGGAGGTCACCTGCCCCGGTCCCGAGGCGGCGCTGGCCCTGGTCGGGGCCGCCCGGCGGCTCGACCTGCAGGCCAAGGCCCGCGAGGTCCGCGGGGTCGACCGGGTCGTCATCCGCGACGGCGACGCGATCAGCGCGCTGCTCACCCGGCTCGGGGCGCACGACGCGATGATGACCTGGGAGGAGCGGCGGATGCGCCGCGAGGTCCGGGCCACCGCCAACCGTCTCGCCAACTTCGACGACGCCAACCTGCGCCGCTCGGCGAGGGCCGCGGTCGCCGCGGGGGCCCGGGTGGAGCGGGCGCTGGAGCTGCTGGGCGACGACGTGCCCGACCACCTGCTGCAGGCGGGGCGGCTGCGCCTGGAGCACAAGCAGGCCAGCCTGGAGGAGCTCGGGGCACTGGCCGACCCGCCGATGACCAAGGACGCCATCGCCGGGCGCATCCGCCGGCTGCTCGGGATGGCCGACAAGCGCGCCCAGGAGCTGGGGCTGCCCGGGACCGAGTCGGGGCTCACCGCGGACATGCTCGACGCCTGAGGGGCGGGCCGGCCCCCGGACGGGGACGGGGCTGCGCGAATCTGCCGAGGTGTGCGCGACTGTGCGCACCTCACCCGCCGAGCACGCGCAGTTCGCCGGGAATCCCTTGTGGCGACGCCCGGCGCGCCTAGGGTCGGTCGTGACGCCGCGCGAACCAGCGGCCGCCCCGCCCGGCACCGCGAGTGCCGTTGAGGAGGAGAACAGCTTTGACCACGCGTGTGGGCATCAACGGATTCGGTCGCATCGGCCGCAACTTCTTCCGCGCCGCCCTGGCCTCCGGCGCCGACCTCGAGATCGTCGCCGTCAACGACCTGACCGGCGCCAAGACCCTCGCCCACCTGCTCAAGCACGACTCCGTGCTGGGCAAGCTGTCCGAGGACGTCTCGGTCGGCGAGGACGGCATCACCGTCGGCGGGCGCACCATCAAGGTCCTGGCCGAGCGCAACCCCGCCGACCTGCCCTGGGGCGAGCTGGGCGTCGACGTGGTCATCGAGTCCACCGGGTTCTTCACCGACGGCGAGAAGGCCAAGGCCCACATCGCCGGCGGCGCCAAGAAGGTCATCGTCTCCGCCCCGGCCACCAACAACGACGTCACCGTCGTCATGGGGGTCAACGAGTCCGAGTACGACGCGGCGAAGCACACGATCATCTCCAACGCGTCCTGCACCACCAACTGCCTCGCGCCGCTGGCCAAGGTGCTCAACGACGAGTTCGGCATCGTCCGTGGGCTGATGACCACCATCCACGCCTACACCGCCGACCAGAACCTGCAGGACGGCCCGCACAGCGACCTCCGTCGCGCCCGCGCCGCCGCGCTCAACATGGTCCCGACCTCCACCGGTGCGGCCAAGGCCATCGGCCTGGTGCTCCCCGAGCTCAAGGGCAAGCTGGACGGCTACGCCGTGCGCGTGCCGGTCCCGACCGGCTCGGCCACCGACCTCACCGTCACCCTGGGCAAGGAGGTGACGGTCGAGGAGGTCAACGCCGCCTACAAGGCCGCCGCCGAGGGCCCGCTCAAGGGCTACCTGACCTACTCCGACGAGCCGCTGGTCTCCAGCGACATCGTCACCGACCCCTCCTCCTGCATCTTCGACTCCGGCCTGACCAAGGTCATCGGGGACCAGGTCAAGGTCGTCGGCTGGTACGACAACGAGTGGGGCTACTCCAACCGCCTCGTCGACCTGACGACCCTCGTGGGCTCCTCGCTCTGACGGTTCGCCATACTCCGGCCCGGGGACCTCGTGCAGAGGTCCCCGGGCCGACCCATGCACAGCCCAGTGGCTAAGGAGCGCACGTTGCAGACGATCGACGATCTCGAGGCCCGGCTGGACGGACTGCGCGGCAAGCGCGTCCTGGTCCGCAGCGACCTGAACGTCCCCCTGGACTCCTCCGGCGAGACCCCCCGGATCACCGACGACGGCCGCGTCCGGGCCTCGGTGCCCACCCTGCGCCGCCTGCTCGACGCCGGTGCCCGCGTCATCGTGGTCAGCCACCTCGGCCGGCCCAAGGGCACGCCCGAGGCGAAGTACTCCCTCGCCCCCGTGCACGCCCGGCTCGCCGAGCTGCTCGCCCCGACCACCGTGCACTTCTGCCCCGAGACCGTGGGCGAGCAGGCCCGGGCCGCCGTCCAGGCGCTCGGCGAGGGCGAGGTCCTGCTGCTCGAGAACCTCCGATTCAACGCCGGGGAGACGAGCAAGGACGACGGCGAGCGCGGGGCGTTCGCCGACGAGCTGGCCGACCTCGCCGAGGCCTACGTCGCCGACGGGTTCGGCGCGGTGCACCGCAAGCACGCCAGCGTCTACGACGTCGCGCGCCGCCTGCCGCACGCCATGGGGACGCTGGTCGCGGCCGAGGTCGAGGTGCTGCGCCGGCTGACCAGCACCCCCGAGCGGCCCTACGCGGTCGTGCTCGGCGGGTCCAAGGTCTCCGACAAGCTCGGGGTCATCGACAACCTGCTGGGCTCGCTGCTCACCTCCGGCGACCGCCTGCTGGTCGGCGGCGGCATGGTCTTCACCTTCCTCAAGGCCGCCGGGCACGAGGTCGGCAAGAGCCTGCTGGAGGCCGACCAGCTCGACCGTGTCCGCGGGTACATGCAGACCGCGCAGGACAAGGGGATCCAGCTCGTCCTGCCCACCGACGTCGTCGCCGCGACCGCCTTCGCGGCCGACGCCGAGCACGACGTCGTGCCCGCCGACGCGATCCCGGCCGACCGCCTCGGCCTCGACATCGGTCCCGACTCCGCCCAGGCCTTCGCGACCGCGCTCGCCGAGGCCCGCACCGTGTTCTGGAACGGCCCGATGGGGGTCTTCGAGATGGAGCCCTACGCGGGGGGGACCCGCGCGGTGGCCCAGGCCCTGGCCGACTCCGACGCGTTCAGCGTGGTCGGCGGCGGGGACTCCGCCGCGGCGGTGCGCACCCTCGGCTTCGCCGACTCCGCGTTCGGGCACATCTCGACCGGCGGCGGCGCCAGCCTGGAGTTCCTCGAGGGCAAGCACCTCCCGGGCCTCGACGTGCTCGAGGACTGACCGACCCGGACGACCGACCCACCCGCAGTCAGGACGGAGAACCACCGATGGCCCGCACCCCGCTCATCGCCGGGAACTGGAAGATGGTCCTGGACCACCAGTCCGGCACCCTGCTGGTCCAGAAGCTCGACTGGACCCTCAAGGACGCCAAGCACGACCACGACGCCGTCGAGGTCGTCGTGCTGCCCTCGCACACCTCGCTGCGCACGGTGCAGACGCTCATCGAAGGCGACAAGCTCGACATCAAGCTGGGCGCGCAGGACGTCTCCGCGCACGAGTCCGGTGCCTACACCGGTGAGGTGTCGGCCGCGCAGCTCGCCAAGCTCGGCGTCGGCTACGTGGCGATCGGGCACTCCGAGCGTCGCCAGTACCACGGCGAGACCGACGAGCTGGTCAAGGCCAAGACGGCCAAGGCGCTCGAGCACGGTCTCGTCCCGATCGTCTGCGTCGGGGAGGCCCTCGACGTGCGCAAGGCCGGGGAGCACGTGCCGTTCACGGTCGGGCAGGTCACCGCCGCGCTGGAGGGGCTGAGCGCCGCCCAGGTCGCGGGTCTGGTGCTGGCCTACGAGCCGGTGTGGGCCATCGGGACCGGCGAGGTCGCCACCCCCGAAGACGCCCAGGAGGTCTGCGCCGCCATCCGCGCCGCGGTCGCCGGGCAGTTCGACGCCGCCACGGCCGAGGCCGTGCGGGTGCTCTACGGCGGCTCGGTGAAGCCCGCCAGCATCGCCTCGATCATGGCCCAGCCCGACGTCGACGGGGCCCTGGTCGGCGGGGCGAGCACTGACGCGGCGGACTTCGCCGCCATCGTGCGCTTCCGCGACCACCCTGCCTGAGACGCGCGTCCCGCCGTCCCTCCCCGGTCGACGGGGAGGGACGGCGTGCGGAGGGTGAGCGGATGTCCCCGTCGGCCGTCGTCGATGGCTTACCCTGATCGAGCCCCGAACCGCCCTACCCGGAGGACTGTGTGTCCGTTCTGCGCATCGTGCTGCAGGTGCTGCTCGCGATCTCGAGCCTGTTCCTGACGCTGCTGATCCTGCTGCACAAGGGCAAGGGCGGGGGGTTGTCCGACATGTTCGGGGGCGGGGTGACCACGAGCCTGTCGGGATCGAGCATGGCCGAACGGAACCTCAACCGGTTCACGGTCGGCATCGCCCTGGTCTGGACGGTCTGCATCGTCCTGCTCGGCCTCGTCGAGCGCTTCACCAACGAGTTCTGAACCGGCCCGCAGGGCTCGGACGAGGGGAGAACTGATCGTGGCAGGTGGCAACGCCATTCGCGGGAGCCGGGTCGGCGCCGGACCGATGGGGGAGGCGGAACGGGGCGACCACGCCCCGCGGGTCCGCATCTCCTACTGGTGCGCCAACGGGCACGAGACCCGACCGAGTTTCGCCGAGGAGTCCGGGGTCGAGCCGCCGGAGCAGTGGGACTGCCCGCGCTGCGGGTTCCCGGCCGGGACCGACCAGAAGAACCCGCCGGCCCCGCCGCGCAACGAGCCCTACAAGACCCACCTGGCGTACGTGAAGGAACGGCGTTCGGACACCGACGGCGAGGCGATTCTCAACGAGGCCCTGGCCAGCCTGCGGGCCCGCGGCCTGATCCGCTGAGCCCGACCCCCTGACGGCACGAGACGGCCCCGACCTCCGCAGAGGTCGGGGCCGTCTCGTCGTGGGTCCTCGTCGTGGGTCCTCGTCGTCGGTCCTCGTCGTGGGTCCTCGTCGTGGTTCAGGCCTCGTCCAGGTCCGCGGCCGCCGCGGCGTCGAGCAGCCATAGCGTCTCCAGGCTCCCGTGCACCCCGGCCGCCGGCGTGCTCGACGGGTCGTCCCCGCCCACCCCGCGGGCGACGGCCGGGGCCTTCTCGCCCCCGGCGGCCACGAGCCAGACTCGGCGGGCCCGGTGCAGCGCACCGAAGGTGAAGGACAACCGGGTCGGCGGCGGCTTGGGGGAGTCGCGGATCGCGACCACGCTCGACTCGTCGCGGGCGAGCCCCTCGTGGCCGGGGAACAGCGAGGCCACGTGCCCGTCGGGACCCATCCCGAGGAGCAGAACGTCGAACTCCGGCGTCTCGGCGCCCTCGCCCTGCGCGGCCAGCTCGGCGGCGTAGCGGGCGGCGGCCGCGCCGGGGTCGTCGCCGTCCACGCCGTCGCTGGCCGGCGGCTCGTGGACGGTCGCCGGGTCCAGCGGGAGCGCGTCGAGCAGCGCCTCGCGGGCCTGGGTGGCGTTGCGGTCCGGATCGCCGGCCGGCAGGAAGCGCTCGTCGCTCCACCACAGGTGCACCCGGGACCAGTCCACCGTGCTCCGGGCCGGGGAGTCCGCGACCGCCGCGAGCGCGGCGACGCCGATGCTGCCCCCGGTGAGGCTGACGTGCGCCCGCCCCCGCTCGGCGATGGCGTCGGCGAGGGTGGTGAGCAGCCGAGCGGCCACGGCGACGGCGAGCGCCTCCTTGTCCGGGGCGACGACCACCCGCGCCGCCGGCCGGCTCACGAGCCCGCCCGCGACCGCGACCCGCGCGCGCCGGCGCCGGTGGTGGCGGTGCTCTTCGTCGCGGTCTTGGTGGCGGACTTCTTCGCCGGCGCGGACGTCTTCGCGGCGGACTTCGTGGCCGTCTTCTTCGTGGCCGTCGTCTTGGTGGCTGTCTTCTTCGCGGCGGTCTTCTTCGTGGCGGGGGCGGACTCCTCGGCCGCGGGCTCGGGGGTCCGGGCCGTCGGTTCCTCGGGGCGGGCCCGCTTGACCGCCCGGGAGGTCCGGGCGGCCTGCTTGAGCGCCTCGGCCTGCTCGCGGGCCGCGACGGCCGGGGAGTTCAGCTTCCCGGCCTTCTGGGCGGCGGCGGCCGAGACCGGCTCCCCGACCAGGGCCATGCCCCGCGACAGCGTCTCGCCGTAGACCTCGTCGGGGTCCAGGCGTCGCAGCTCCTCGGTGATGCAGTCGGGCAGGGAGCGCCGGGCCAGGGCGATCCGGCGGTCCGGTTGCCCGGGCTGGCTCAACGTCGCCACCGACTCGTCCGGGCGCACGATCTGCACGGCCCCCGACTTGCGCTCCAACCGGACGCTCTGGACCCCGCGCCCGCGCGCGGTGCGCACGCGGGTCACCGGGGCCTTGAGCATCCACCCGAGCCAGGCCGCGAGCAGGTCGGTGCTGGGGGAGTCGGCCGAACCGGCGACGGTGATCTGGGTGACCGGCTCGTAGGGCGGCTGGTCCAGGGCGGCCGCGAGCAGCGCCCGCCAGTTGGTCAACCGGGTCCAGGCCAGATCGGTGTCGCCCTCCTGGTAGCTCGCGGCCCGGGCGAGCAGCGAGCGGTGCGGGGAGCGGGACGCGGCGGCGTCGGTGATGCGCCGCTGGGCGATCCGGGAGATCGGGTCCTTCTGCAGGTCGTCGGGGGCCTCGCCGACCCACCACGCGACGATCGGCGCGTCGGGCAGCAGCAGCGAGACGACCGTGGTCTCGCCGTGCTCCACCAGCGGCCCGTAGAGGCGCAGGACGACGACCTCGCTCGCTCCGGCGTCGCCGCCGATGCGGATCTGGGCGTCGAGCCGGGCCGCACCGCGCTTGTTCCCCCGGGCCAGCACGAGGACCCGGCAGGGGTGCTCGCGGGAGGCCTCGTTGGCCGCGGTGATGGCGTTCTCGGCGCGGGCGTCGTCGGTGACGACGACCAGGGTCAGCACGCGGCCGAGGGCGACCGCGCCGCCGGAGTCGCGCAGGTCGACCAGGGCCTTGTTGATGGCGCTGGTGCTGGTGCTGGGCAGGTCGATGATCATCGGAGCGTCCTCGCGGTCTCGGTGGGCCGGGTCACGGGCGTCGCCAGGAGCGGCCGGTGCGGGCGAGCATGGCGTCGGCCGAGGCCGGGCCCCAGGTGCCGGAGGCGTACGGCTCGGGCTGGCCGGAACGGGCCCAGTGGGCGGTGATCGGGTCGAGGATCTTCCAGGACAGCTCGACCTCCTCGTGCCGCGGGAACAGCGGCGGGTCGCCGAGCAGGACGTCCAGGATGAGCCGCTCGTAGGCCTCGGGGGAGGACTCGGTGAAGGCGTGCCCGTAGCCGAAGTCCATGGTCACGTCGCGCACCTCCATCGCGGTGCCCGGGACCTTGGAGCCGAACCGCATGGTGACGCCCTCGTCCGGCTGCACCCGGATCACCAGGGCGTTCTGCCCCAGTTCCTCGGTCGCGGTCGAGGAGAACGGCAGGTGCGGGGCGCGCTTGAAGACGATCGCGATCTCGGTGACGCGTCGCCCCAGTCGCTTCCCGGCCCGCAGGTAGAACGGGACCCCGGCCCAGCGGCGGGTGTCGACCTCGAGCTGGATCGCGGCGAAGGTCTCGGTGATCGAGTCCTGGGGGATGCCGTCCTCGTCGAGGTATCCCTTCACGAAGTCCGAACCCTGCCAGCCGGCGGCGTACTGACCGCGGGCGGTGGCCTGCGACAGGTCCGCCGGCAGGCGCACCGCGGAGAGCACCTTGGCCTTCTCGGCCTGCAGGTTCTCGGCCTCGAACGAGATGGGCTCCTCCATGGCCGTGAGGGCCATGAGTTGCAGGAGGTGGTTCTGGATGACGTCGCGGGCGGCGCCGATCCCGTCGTAGTACCCGGCCCGTCCGCCGATGCCGATGTCCTCGGCCATCGTGATCTGCACGTGGTCGACGTGGTTGGCGTTCCAGAGCGGTTCGAACATCTCGTTGGCGAAACGCAGCGCCAGGATGTTCTGGACCGTCTCCTTGCCCAGGTAGTGGTCGATGCGGAAGACCGAGTCGGGCGGGAAGACCTGCTCGACGACCTCGTTCAGCTCCCGGGCCGACCTCAGGTCGTGGCCGAAGGGTTTCTCGATCACGACGCGCCGCCACTGGTCGCCGTGCTGGGCGCTCAACCCGCTGCGGGCCAGCTGCTTGGCGACGACCGGGAAGAAGCGGGGCGGGATGGACATGTAGAACGCGTGGTTGCCGCCCGTGCCGCGCACCCGGTCGAGATCGGCCACCGTGGCGGCGAGCTTGTCGAACGCGTCGTCGTCGTCGAAGTCACCGGGGACGAACCGGAAACCCTCGGCGAGCTGCGCCCACACCGACTCGCGGAACGGGGTGCGGGCGTGCTGGCGCACCGAGTCGTAGACGACCTTGCCGAAGTCCTGGTCGGCCCAGTCCCGGCGGGCGAAACCGGTCAGCGCGAACCCCGGCGGGAGCAGGCCGCGGTTGGCCAGGTCGTAGATGGCCGGCATGAGTTTCTTGCGGGCCAGGTCGCCGGTGACGCCGAACATGACCAGGCCGCAGGGACCGGCGATCCGGGGCAGCCGTCGGTCGCGGGGGTCGCGCAACGGGTTGTCGCTGCGCAGCACGCGGGTGGGACTCATCCGTCTCCCTGAGCGAAGAGGGCCTCGGCACGGTTTCGAGGTCCGGTTGGTGATCGAGCCCGACCGTACACGCGTGCGGTCGGGGAGGCGGGGCGACGCCCCCGGTCGGGGTGCGCCCCGCAACGACGACGACGGCGGCCCGCCGGGCCCGGACGGGCCCGGCGGGACCGCCGTCGGTCGGCCGCTCGCGCGGCCGGTCCTGCTGGGTGCTGCTGGGTGCTGCTGGGTGCTGCCGGGTGCTGGCGGGTCGCGTCAGCTCACTCGGCGTCGCGCTGGGTCCGGGCCCGCTCGAGCTCGTCGGTGACGGTCTGCAGCAGCTCGCCCCAGCTCTTCTCGAACTTGTCGACGCCCTCGCGCTCGAGCTTCTCCACGACCTCGGTGTAGGAGATCCCGAGGCGCTCCAGCTCGTCCAGCACCTGCTGGGACTCCCCGTAGCTGCCGCGGATGGTGTCCCCGTTCGGCTCGGCGTGGTCGATCGTGGCGTCGAGGGTCTTGCCCGGCATGGTGTTGACCGTGTCGGGTGCGACCAGCTCGGTCACGTACAGGGTGTCGGGCAGGTTCGGGTCCTTGACCCCCGTCGAGGCCCACAGCGCGCGCTGCGGACGGGCCCCGGCCTCCTTCAGCACCTGCCAGCGCGGGGTCGCGAAGACCTCCTCGTAGGCCTGGTAGGCCAGCCGCGCGTTGGCCAGACCGGCCTTGGAGCGCAGGGCCTTGGCCTCCTCGGTGCCGACCTCGTCCAGGCGGGCGTCGACCTCGGAGTCCACCCGCGAGACGAAGAACGAGGCCACGGAGTGGATGGTCGAGAGGTCGTGGCCGTTCTGCTTGGCCTGCTCCAGACCGGTGAGGAAGGCCTGCATGACCGCGCGGTAGCGGTCGAGGGAGAAGATCAGGGTCACGTTGACGCTGATGCCCTCGCTCAGGGCGGTGCTGATGGCCCCGAGACCCTCGACGGTCGCCGGGATCTTGATGAGCAGGTTCTCGCGCGAGACCGCCTGCCAGAGCGAGCGGGCCGACTCCTCGGTGCCCGCGGTGTCGTGGGCCAACCGCGGGTCGACCTCGAGGGAGACGCGACCGTCGACCCCGTCGGTGCGGTCGTAGACCGGCTTGAAGATGTCGCAGGCGCGCCGAACGTCCTCGGTGGTGATCTCGAAGACGGCCTTGTCGGTGTCGGCGCCCGCGGCGACCAGCTCGCCGACCTGCTCGGAGTAGCTGTCGCCCTTGGCCAGGGCCGAGGCGAAGATCGTCGGGTTCGAGGTGACCCCGAGGACGCCCTTCCCGACCAGCCGCTCCAGCTCGCCGGAGGTGATGAGTTCACGGGAGAGGTCGTCGAGCCAGACCGAGACTCCCAGGGAGTGCAGTTCCTGCAGCGTGCTCATGAGTGCTCCGTCTCGATTGTCGTTCGTGGTGCCGCGATCGGGGGCCCGGACCCCCGACCGCCCGGACGGGGCGGTCGGGGGAGGGGCGGGTCAGGACAGGCCGGCCAGGCTCTCGTGGGCGGCGGCCACCACGACCTCGTCGGTCAGGCCGAACTCGCGGTAGAGGTCCTGGTAGTCGGCGGAGGCGCCGAAGTGCTCGAGACCGACGACGCGACCCGCGTCGCCCACCAGGTCGTGCCACCCCTGCGCGATGCCGGCCTCGACCGAGACGCGGGCCTTGACCTGCGGGAGCAGGACGGTGTCGCGGTAGGACTGCGGCTGCGCGTCGAACCACTCGCGGCAGGGCAGCGAGACCACGCGGGTCGGGACGCCCTGCTCCTCGAGCTTCTCCGCCGCGGCCACGGCGATCTGCACCTCGGACCCGGTCCCGATGAGGATGACCTTCGGGGTCGCGGTCGAGGCCTCGACCAGCACGTACCCCCCCTTGGCCACGCCATCGGCCGCGCCGTAGCGCGGCTGGGAGCGGTCGAAGGTCGGCAGGTTCTGCCGCGACAGCGCCAGCCCGGCGGGACGGTCGGTGTTCTCCAGGATGGTCTTCCAGGCCCACGCGGTCTCGTTGGCGTCGCCGGGACGGACGACGTCCAGCCCCGGGATGGCGCGCAGCGCGGCGAGGTGCTCGATCGGCTGGTGGGTCGGGCCGTCCTCGCCCAGACCGATGGAGTCGTGGGTCCACACGTAGGTCACCGGCAGCTTCATGATGGCCGCGAGCCGGACCGCGGGGCGCATGTAGTCGCTGAAGACCAGGAAGGTGCCGCCGTAGGGGCGGGTGCCGCCGTGCAGGGCGATGCCGTTCAGGATCGAGCCCATCGCGTGCTCGCGGATCCCGAAGTGCAGGACGCGACCGTAGGGGTTGCCCTGCCACATCTTGGTGTTGCGGCTCTCGGGCAGCATCGAGGGCTCGCCCTTGAGCGAGGTGAGGTTGGACTCGGCCAGGTCGGCCGAACCGCCCCAGAGCTCGGGCAGGCTCGCGGCCAGCGCGTTGAGGACCTCGCCGCCGGCCTTGCGGGTCGCGACGGCCTTGCCGGCCTCGAACTCGGGCAGCGCCTTCTCCCACCCGGCGGGCAGGGTGCGGGTGCGGAGGCGGTCGAACAGGTCGGCCCGCTCACCCGCGGCCGCGCGCCACGCGTCGAAGCCCTCCTGCCAGGCCTCCTTGGCCGCCGCTCCGCGGTCACGGGACTCCCGCGCGAAGGCGAGGACCTCGTCGGCCACGGCGAAGTCGGCCTCGGGGTCGAACCCGAGCACCTCCTTGGTGGCCCTGACCTCGTCGGCGCCCAGCGCCGAGCCGTGCGACTTGCCCGTGTTCTGCAGGTTCGGGGCCGGCCAGGCGATGGTCGTGCGCAGAACGATGATCGAGGGACGGGTGGTCTCGGCCTTGGCCGCCTCGACCGCGGCGTGCAGACCTTCGACGTCCTCGGAGTAGGGGCCCTCCCCGCCGTTGGTCCAGTCCAGCGTCTGCACGTGCCAGCCGTAGGACTCGTAGCGCTTCTGGGTGTCCTCGCCGAGGGCGATGGCGGTGTCGTCCTCGATCGAGATGTGGTTCGCGTCGTAGATGACGACGAGGTTGCCGAGCTCCTGCACCCCGGCGATGGCCGAGGCCTCGGAGGTCACGCCCTCCTGGATGTCGCCGTCGGAGGCCAGCACGTAGACGTGGTGGTCGAACGGGCTGGTCCCGGGGGCGGCCTCGGGGTCGAGCAGGCCGCGCTCACGACGGGCGGCCATGGCCATCCCGACGGCGGAGGCCAGCCCCTGGCCCAGCGGCCCGGTGGTCATCTCCACGCCCGCGGTGTGGCCGTGCTCGGGGTGGCCCGGGGTCTTCGAGCCCCACTTGCGCAGGGCCTTGAGGTCGTCCAGCTCCAGGCCGTAGCCGTTCAGGTAGAGCTGCACGTAGAGGGTCAGGCTGGAGTGCCCGCAGGACAGGACGAACCGGTCGCGACCGGCCCAGTCCGGGTCGGCGGGGTCGTGCCGCATGACCTTCTGGAAGAGCAGGTGCGCGACCGGCGCGAGGCTCATCGCGGTACCGGGGTGACCGTTGCCGGCGCGCTGGACGGAGTCCATCGCGAGCACCCTCGCGGTGTCCACCGTCTTGTTGTCCAGGTCGTTCCACTCCAGGGCCTGCGAGCTCACGTGTCTCCTCCCGTGCGGCCCGGGCCGCCCACGGGTGCGGGCGGACGACCGGGTCCGATCTCTTCGACTGGCTGCTGCGTCGGGTTGCCGGCGGCGACCGGCCGCGACGACCGGGCGGTGCACCGAGGGGCGGGTCCGAGGGCGTCGTGGGGATCGCCCTCCGGGGGCGGTGCGGCCGATCCTTCCGGCCGGAGGACCCGGCCCGTCTGCGCGACCCCGTTCGTGCGACCCCGTCTGTGCGACGCCGCGCCGGGAACCTGACCCTCCGACCCTACTCCGCACCCCCACGGCCGCAGCTCGGGCTGCTCATCTGTGCGGGGGCACGACGGTGATCGCGTCGAGGCGGTAACGGGGTCGTCCGCGCCGCGCCCCGGGGGGCGTCCGCCGGGACGTGAGGGTCGCCACGCCCGTCCTCGCGCGCGCCCGACAACGACACGTCGTAGCAGCGGCGTAGGATCAGGCCTGCCCCATGTCGCCTCTTCCCGAGGACACTGTGACCGTCGTCGATCCGCGTCTCACCCACGCCACCGCGCACTCCGGCGCCTCCGGGCTCCTCCGGAGTCGACGGGGGGGCCGTCGGCGACCCCCCCGCTTCCCGCGGGTCGCGGCGTACGTGGCCCTCACCAAGCCCCGGATCGTCGAGCTCCTGCTCATCACGACCGTGCCGGTGATGGTGTTCGCGGCCGGGGGCCTGCCCTCGATCGGGCTCCTGGTGGCCACGTTCGTCGGCGGTGCGTTCGCGGCGGGGTCGGCCAACACCTTGAACTGCTACTTCGACCGGGACATCGACGCGCTGATGAAGCGCACGGCGAACCGGCCCCTGGTCACCGGGGAGATCACCCCCCGCGCAGCGCTGGTCTTCGCGGCCGCCCTGGGGCTGGCCTCGGTCGCGCTGTTCCTCGCGTTCGTGAACCCGCTGTCGGCGGCGCTCGCGGTCGGGGCGATCGTGCTCTACGTCGTCGGGTACACGTTGCTGCTCAAGCGACGCACCTCCCAGAACATCGTCTGGGGCGGGGTCGCCGGGTGCATGCAGGTCCTCATCGGGTGGACCGCGGTGCGCGGCGAGCTGGACTGGGCCCCCTTCGTCCTGTTCGGCGTGATCTTCCTCTGGACGCCGCCGCACTACTGGCCGCTCTCGGTGCGCTACCGCGAGGACTACGCCAACGCGGGGGTCCCCATGCTCCCGGTCGTGGCCCGGCCGACGACCGTGACGCGGCAGATCGTGCTCTACACCATCGCCATGGTGGCCTGCTCGCTGCTGCTGGTCCCCGTGGGCGGGGCCGGCGCCCTGTACGGGGTCGCGGCCCTGCTCCTCGGGCTCGGCTTCCTGGGCCAGACCGTGGCCCTGCACCGGCGGGCCCGGCGCTTCGAGGCGGAGACCGGCGGGCGCGACGCCGGCACCGCCGAGCAGCTGCAGAAGATCTCGCCCATGGGCGTCTTCCACGGCTCCATCACCTACCTGACGCTGCTCTCGGCGGCCGTCCTCCTCGACCCGTTCCTGCACCTGCCGTTCTGAGTCCTGCTCAGGCCGGGCGGCGCCGGGCGGCGAGCGCCTGGGTGCCGGCGGCGAGCGCCGTGACGACCCCGGCCAGCAGCCACTGCAGGAACGGTAGGAAGACCAGCAGCAGCACGGCGGTCGAGGACCCGCTGCGCAGCATGTCGCCCAGGGCCCAGACCGTGAGGACGGCGAGCACCGGGGCACCGGAGGCCACCGCCCACGTCCCGGCCGGCCAGAACCGGCGGGTGAGCACGGTGACGGCGGCCATGGCCGCGAAGGGCAGCAGGCCCCACCCCAGGAGAGCAGACCGGGCAGCAGGGACGCCAGCACCAGGGGGATCTCCTCCGGCACCGGTGGGGGTCCGTCGAGGACGAGCGGCCCCACGCTCAGCCAGAGCACGACTCCCAGGGTCGTCGCGGCGGCGACGACGGTGGGCAGCAGCAGCACCGTGGTGAGCCTGCGTCGGGCAGGCCCCGGAAGGCGGGGCGGGTCGACCGGATCGGACGCGGACATCCGTCGATCGTCGCCCGCCGCCCTCGTCGTCCGCGTCGTCCGCGGGAGCCGGACGGGTGAGGTTCAGGCGTGGACGCGGGTCTCCCGGTCGGCGGGAGCGGCGACCGGCCGGGTCATCGCGGTGAGCACCCGGACCATGGCGACCACGAGCACGCAGGCCCCGGCCATGTGCACCGCGACCAGGACCCAGGGCAGCCCCGTGAAGTACTGCGTGTAGCCGACCAGGCCCTGGGCCAGGGTGGCGACCAGCAGGACCACCGAGGCCCGGCGGGCCCGCGGCGGGGCCGAGGGCAGCACGCGCAGGGCCACGACCAGGCCGATCACCAGGCCGGTGAAGCCCATGACGAGGTCGGCGTGCAACCAGCTCACGGTGCGCGGGTCGAGCATGAACCGGGCCGGTTCCTCGGCGTCGCCGGAGTGGGGACCGGCGCCGGTGACCACGGTGCCCACCACGAGCACGGCCCCCAGCAGCGCCGCGGCCAGCCACGCGGCCCCCCGCACCTCGCGGCGGACCCCGGCCTCGCGCGGCCCCGCCGGTTCCCGGCCCCGGGTCCAGAGCACCGTCGCCGCGCTGACCAGCAGCATCGACACGAGGAAGTGCGTCATCACGATGCCGGGGTGCAGGTCCATGTGGACGGTGATGCCCCCGATGACCGCCTGCACGAGGATGCCGCCGATGACCAGGGCCGCCCACTTGACGAGGTCGAAGCGGCCGGACCGGACGACCGCCACCAGGCAGGCCAGGGCGACGAGACCGACGAGGCCGGTGAGGGTGCGGTTGCCGAACTCGATGTACTTGTGGAAGCCCTCGGCCTGCTCGACCGTCGGGGTGTAGGACCCGGGGACGCACTGGGGCCAGGTGGGGCAGCCGAGACCGGACCCGGTGAGCCGCACGACGCCCCCGGTCACCACGATGAGGCACTCGACGACGACGTTGAGGAAGAGCAACCGGGAGGTCCAGGCCCCCACGGGGGCGGGCCGACGACGTCCGGCGGGGGCGGGGGCGAGGCTCGGTCCGGCGGTGACGCTCACCCGTCCATCGTAGGCGGGCGGTCCGGCTGCCCCGTCCGCGCCGCCCCTCACTCCCAGCGGAACCAGCGGGCGCAGGCGGCGCCGGCGGCGAGGGTCCACAGCAGCAGGACGAGCAGCGGCAGCGGGCGGAACTCCCCGTGGGCCAGCGCCCCCCGCAGCGCCTCCCCGAGGGCTCCCGAGGGCAGCACCGCGGCCAGCCAGGGGACCGGCGAGGGGAGCACGAGCCCCCCGCCGGCCAGCAGCAGGACCCAGACGAGGTTCGCCCCGGCGAGGGTGGCCTCGGCCCGCAGCGTCCCGGCCAGCAGCAGACCGAGCGCGGTGAAGGCCGCCGCGCCGAGCAGCACGGGCGGGACGGCGAGGGCCACGCCGGCGCCGTCGGGACGCCAGCCGAGACCCAGGGCCACCCCGCCGAGCACGACCACCTGCACGACGAGCAGCAGCAGCACCGCGCCGATCTTGCCGGCGAGCAGGCCCGGTCGACCCAGTGGCGTCGTCGCCAGCAGCCGCAGGACCCCGTTGCGGCGGTCGAACCCCGTCGCGATCGCCTGCCCCGTGAACGCGGTCGAGACGACGGCCAGGGCCAGCACCCCGGCCAGCGCCAGCGCGGGCCGGTCGCCCTCGCCCAGCGAGACGGAGGTCACGCGGTTCGCCGCGACGAGCAGCAGCACGGGGATGACCAGGGTGAGCAGCAGCTGCTCGCCGTTGCGCAGCGCGACGAGCGCCTCCAGCCGCGCCTGGCGCCAGGCCCGGGAGAGCCCGGGGGCGGCGGTCCCGGCGGGGCGCAGGTCGAGCCGCGGGACCTCCGCACGCCCGGCGGGACCGGTGGGGGAGCCCGGGGCGGTGGGGGAGGCGGGGTCCGCAGGGGTCGCGGGCGTCGCGGGGGTCGTCACGAGCGGCTCACCGCAGGTGGCGGCCGGTCAGGTCCAGGAACACGTCCTCGAGGGTACGGCGCTGCACGCCCAGGCCCTGGGGCAGCTCGTCGTGGCCCGCGCACCAGGCGCTGACCGTGGCCGCGACCTGGGGGTCGGCGGGGACGCCGGCCACGACGTAGCGGCCCGGTTCGGGCTCGCCGACCTCGGCGCCCGTCGGCAGGGCCAGCTCCAGCGTGGCCCGGGGCAGCCCCGGACGGGCGGTGAAGGTCAGGACCGCCGGGCCGCCCGTCAGCTCCGCGGGCGTGCCGGTGGCCACCGTGCGGCCGTGGTCGACGACGACGACGTCGTCGGCGAGCCGCTCGGCCTCCTCCATCAGGTGCGTGGTGAGCACGACGGCGACCCCGGCGGCCCGGGCCTCGCGCACCACGTCCCAGACGGCGAGGCGGGCCTGCGGGTCCAGCCCGGCGCTCGGTTCGTCGAGGAAGACCAGTTCGGGACGCCCGACCAGGGCGCAGGCCAGCGCGAGGCGCTGCCGCTGCCCGCCGGAGAGCCGGCGGACCCGGGTGCGGGCGAAGCTGCGCAGCCCCAGCCGGTCGGCCAGCGCCCCGACGTCGAGCGGGTCGGTGTGCAGCCCGGCCACGTGCCGCAGCGCCTCCAGCGCCCCCACCCCCGTGGGCAGTCCCCCGTCCTGCAGCATCACGCCCACGCGCGGCCGCAGCGCGGTGGTGTCGCGCGCGGGGTCGAGACCGAGGACGCGGACGGTCCCGGAGTCGGCGCGGCGCAGCCCCTCGCAGATCGCGACGGTGGTCGTCTTGCCCGCGCCGTTGGGGCCGAGCAGGGCCGTGACGCGACCGCGGGCGGCGGAGAAGGTCAGCCCGTCCAGCACGGTCGTGCCCTGGTAGGCCAGACGGAGGTCCTGCACGAGCACGGCGGCCCCGCCCGGGTCGTCACCGCGCCGCCGGGCGGCGGGACCGGTGGCCGCCGGGGGCGTCGGGGGAGCGGGGCGGCCTGCGGGCACCGGGCAATCCTAGGGCGGGGCGGCCCCCCGGCCCGCCCGGCCCGGCCGCGGTGACCCTCCCCTGTGGCGGTCGTCACGGACCCCCGACCGGGCCAGGCGTCCGCGAATTAGCTAACATTGATGTTGTGGAATTAGTGAGGGGAACCTCACCTGCCGGTCAGGCCAAGCCCCAGGCCGGGGGTGAGCACGAGGAGCGGACCCGCCACCGGGTGCGCACCGCCGTCGCCGAGCTCGGCCCGGTGACCGCGGCCGCGCTGGCCGAGGTCCTCGGTCTCACCGGTCCGGCCGTCCGTCGCCACCTGGACGCCATGACCGCCGACGGCGTCGTGGAGCCGCGCGACCCCGCCCCGGGTCGCTCGCGGGGGCGGGGCCGCCCGGCGCGGGAGTACGTGGTGGCCGCGGGCGGGCACGACGGCCTGCCCGCCGGCTACGACGCCCTGGCGGTGGACGCCCTCGCCTACCTGGCCCGTCGGCACGGTTCGGCCGCCGTCCTCGACTTCGCCGAGGAACGTCTGCAGGCGTTCGAGGAGCACCTGCGGGCCGCGGTGGCCGAGGTCGAGCGGGCCGGTGGCGGGCCCGAGCAGCGGGTGGCCGCCGTCGCGGCGGCGCTGGCCGACCTCGGCTACGCGGCGTCGGCCCGCCCGGCCGGGGCGGGAACACCGCTGGCGGGCACCCAGTTGTGCCAGGGGCACTGCCCGGTCCACAAGGTGGCCGAGGAGTTCCCCGAGCTGTGCGAGGCCGAGGGCCGCGTCTTCGAGCGGGTGCTGGGCACCCGGGTGCAGCGCCTGGCGACGTTGGCCCACGGGGACCACGTCTGCACGACCTTCGTGCCCCACCAACCCGACGACCCCGAGGACGACCCGGCCGCACCGCGCGACCGGACCCGACTTCCCCTGCTCCCCACCGGGACCGGGGACGAGCACGACGACGGAAGGATCACGCCATGACGAGTGCACCCGAGACCCTGACGGTGCCGGGCGAGGCGCCCGAGTTCGCCGGCCCGCCCGAGCTGGAGGGCATGGGCCGCTACCAGTACGGCTGGGCCGACTCCGACTCCGCCGGGGAGACCGCGCGCCGCGGGCTGTCCGAGGACGTCGTGCGCGACATCTCCGCCAAGAAGAACGAGCCCGAGTGGATGCTCGCCCTGCGGCTCAAGGCGCTGCGCCTGTTCGACCGCAAGCCGATGCCGAACTGGGGTTCGGACCTGACCGGCATCGACTTCCAGAACATCAAGTACTTCGTGCGGTCCACGGAGAAGCAGGCCACCAGCTGGGACGACCTGCCCGAGGACATCAAGAACACCTACGACCGGCTCGGCATCCCCGAGGCGGAAAAGCAGCGTCTGATCGCGGGCGTCGCGGCGCAGTACGAGTCCGAGGTCGTCTACCACCAGATCCGCGAGGACCTGGAGGAGAAGGGTGTCATCTTCGTCGACACCGACACCGGCCTGCGCGAGCACGAGGAGCTCTTCAAGGAGTACTTCGGGACCGTCATCCCCGTCGGGGACAACAAGTTCGCCTCGCTGAACACCGCTGTGTGGTCCGGCGGCTCGTTCATCTACGTGCCCAAGGGCGTCCACGTCGACATCCCGCTGCAGGCCTACTTCCGGATCAACACCGAGAACATGGGCCAGTTCGAGCGGACGCTGATCATCGCGGACGAGGACTCCTACGTCCACTACGTGGAGGGGTGCACCGCGCCCATCTACCAGTCGGACTCGCTGCACTCCGCGGTCGTCGAGATCGTCGTGAAGAAGAACGCCCGCGTGCGGTACACGACCATCCAGAACTGGTCGAACAACGTCTACAACCTGGTGACCAAGCGGGCCACGGCCGCCGAGGGCGCCACCATGGAGTGGATCGACGGCAACATCGGCTCCAAGGTCACCATGAAGTACCCGGCCGTCTACCTGATGGGCGAGCACGCCAAGGGCGAGACCCTGTCCATCGCGATGGCCGGTGAGGGCCAGCACCAGGACGCGGGCGCCAAGATGGTCCACGCCGCCCCGCACACCGCGAGCTCGATCGTCTCCAAGTCGATCGCCCGCGGCGGGGGCCGGACCTCCTACCGGGGCCTCATCCAGGTCCTCGAGGGCGCCCACCACTCGGCCTCGACGGTGCGCTGCGACGCCCTCCTGGTCGACACGATCTCCCGTTCGGACACCTACCCCTACAACGACATCCGCGAGGACGACGTCGTGATGGGGCACGAGGCGACCGTCTCCAAGGTGTCCGACGACCAGCTCTTCTACCTCATGAGCCGGGGCATGGCCGAGGACGAGGCCATGGCCATGATCGTGCGCGGGTTCATCGAGCCCGTCGCGCGCGAGCTGCCCATGGAGTACGCGCTGGAACTGAACCGCCTGATCGAGCTGCAGATGGAAGGTGCCGTCGGCTGATGACCGTGCTGGAACAGGGGTTCGACAACCCCGCAAGCCCCACCCCGGGGGCGAAGGCCCACTCCCACGGGGCGGGGGTCGTGCCGGAGGCCAGCCGCGCCGAACGCCGGACCTCGTTCTCGGTCGCGGACTTCCCCGTCCCGACCGGGCGCGAGGAGGAGTGGAAGTTCTCGCCGCTGCGCGACCTCGCGCCGCTGTTCGAGGACGCCGCGGCCGGTTCGCCGACCGTCAGCGTGTCCGCCCCCGACGGGGTCGAGCACCGCACCGGGACCCCGGCCGAGATCGACGCCGGCACGGCGTTCGTGCCCGGTGACCGGGCCGCGGCCGCGGGCTGGGCCTCGACCACCGAGGCCCACCTGGTGTCCGTCCCGGCCGAGCTGGAGCTCGACGCCCCCGTCGTGGTGACGCTGCGCGGCAGCGCCGACGAGCTGACCTCCGGCCACGTCGTGATCGAGGCCGGCCACCACGCCAGGGGTCTCGTCGTCCTCGCCCACCAGGGCTCGGGGCGCCACCGCGGCAACGTCGAGGTCCGCACCGGTGACGGGGCCGAGATCACCGTCGTCTCGCTGCAGGAGTGGGAGCCCGACGCGGTCCAGGTGGCCCAGCACGACGTGCGGGTCGGGCGCGACGCGACCGTCAAGCACATCGCCGTCTCCCTCGGCGGCAAGGCCGTGCGCCTCTCGGTGAACGTGACCTACGCCGGTCCCGGCGGGTCGGCCACCGTCCTCGGCGTCTACTTCGCCGACGCCGCGCAGCACCTGGAGCACCGGCAGTTCATCGACCACGAGGCCCCGAACTGCACCAGCTACGTCGAGTACAAGGGCGCGCTGCAGGGCGACTCGGCCCACGCCGTCTGGATCGGTGACGTCCTCATCCGCGCCGCGGCCGAGGGCACCGAGACCTACGAGCTGAACCGCAACCTCGTCCTGACCGACGGGGCGCGGGCCGACTCCGTGCCGAACCTCGAGATCGAGACCGGCGAGATCGTCGGCGCCGGGCACGCCTCGGCCACCGGGCGTTTCGACGACGAGCAGCTGTTCTACCTGCAGGCCCGCGGGATCCCCGAGGACGAGGCGCGCCGCCTGGTCGTGCGCGGGTTCTTCGCCGACATCGTCGACAAGATCGGCGTCCCGGAGATCTCCGAGCGGCTCATGGCCACCATCGAGGCCGAGCTGGCCGCGGGTTCCGCCCCGGCCGCCACCCCCATCGCTTCCACGTTCGAGGAGAACTGAATGTCCACCCTGGAGATCCGCGACCTCCACGTCACGGTCGACGAGGCCGACGGCGGCACCAAGGAGATCCTGCGCGGGGTCGACCTCACCATCGCCTCCGGCGAGGTGCACGCGATCATGGGCCCCAACGGGTCGGGCAAGTCGACGTTGGCCTACTCGATCGCCGGGCACCCCAAGTACACCGTGACCGGCGGGTCGGTGACCCTCGACGGGGCCGACGTGCTGGAGATGTCGGTGGACGAGCGGGCCCGGGCCGGCCTGTTCCTGGCCATGCAGTACCCGGTCGAGGTCCCCGGCGTGACGGTCTCGAACTTCCTGCGCACCGCGAAGACGGCCATCGACGGCGAGGCGCCCAAGCTGCGCACGTGGGTCAAGGACGTCAAGCAGGCCATGGACGGGCTGCGCATGGACCCGAGCTTCGCCGAGCGCAACGTGAACGAGCACTTCTCCGGCGGTGAGAAGAAGCGTCACGAGATCCTGCAGATGGAGCTGCTCAAGCCGAAGTTCGCCGTCCTCGACGAGACCGACTCCGGCCTCGACGTCGACGCGCTGAAGATCGTGTCCGAGGGCGTCAACCGGGCCCTCGCCGGCGGTCAGAACCCCGGCGTCCTGCTGATCACGCACTACACGCGGATCCTGCGCTACATCAAGCCCGACTTCGTGCACGTCTTCGTCGACGGTCGCGTCGCCGAGCAGGGCGGTCCGGAACTGGCCGACTCCCTCGAGGAGACCGGGTACGACCGCTTCCTGGCCAAGGCCTGAGCGGGGCGCGGGGATGACCGAGACCGCGACGCCCGCCCCCGGCGGCCCCACCCCGGCCGAGGTGGCCGAGGTCGAGGAGGCCCTCAAGGACGTCATGGACCCCGAACTGGGGATCAACGTCGTCGACCTGGGCCTCATCTACGGCCTGACCGTGACCCCGGACAACGTCGCCGTCATCGACATGACGCTGACCAGCGCGGCCTGCCCGCTGACCGACGTCATCGAGGACCAGACGGCCCAGGCGCTGCTCGACGTGGTCGCCGACCACCGGATCAACTGGGTCTGGATGCCGCCGTGGGGTCCCGAGAAGATCACCGACGACGGCCGTGACCAGCTGCGGGCGCTGGGGTTCAACGTCTGAGCCCCGGCCCCGCTCCGGCGGACGATCGAAGGCCCGCCCCCTCACCGGGGGGCGGGCCTTCGTCGTTCGTGGCGTGGTGGGTGGGGTGTTCCGTGGGGGTCAGTACCGGAAGGTGGAGACCAGGTCGCGCAGCTCCGTGGCGACGCTGGAGACCTTCCCGACGGTGGTGGACTCGACGGAGCCGTGACCGAGGTCGTGGCCGGTAGAGGCGACCTCGTGGACGTTGCGGACCATCTCGGCGGTGGTGACCGACTGCTCCTCGACGGCGGCGGCGATGGTGGTCTGCAAGGCGTCGATGCGGGCGATGACCTCGGAGATCTCGCTGATCGCCTCGGTGGCGGCGGCGGTGTCGGACTGGGTCGCGGAGACGCGGGAGGTGATGTCCTCGGTCGCCCGCGCGGTCTGCTGGGCCAGTTCCTTCACCTCACCGGCGACGACGGCGAAACCCTTGCCGGCGTCGCCGGCGCGGGCGGCCTCGATGGTGGCGTTGAGGGCCAGCAGGTTGGTCTGCTCGGCGATGGAGGTGATGAGGCGGACCACGTCACCGATCTCGCGGCTGGAGGTGTCGAGGCGGCGCAGGGTGTCGTCGGTGGCCTGGGTGACGGTGACGGCCTGGGCGGCGACGGCGGAGGCGTCGGCGGTCGAGGTGGAGATCTCACGGATGGCGGCGGTCATCTCCTCGCCGGCGGCGGCGACGGTGCCCATGTTGGCGGTGAGGGCCATGGAGGTATCGGCCAGCGTGCCGGAGTGCCCGACGATCTGGGCGAGGACCTGGCCGAGGCGTTCGGTGCTGCGGTCCAGGGCCTGACCCATCTCGGCCAGGTCGTCGCGGCCGGTGAGGGCGACGCGCTGGTCGAGGCGCCCGTCGGCGAGGCCGGTGACGACCTCACGGATGCGACCCAACGGACCGGTGATGCTGCGGGCCAGCAGGACGCAGGCCCCGACCCCGAGGAGGAGGGCGACGAGGGCGACACCCGCGGACAGCTCGATGGCGCGCTGCGCGGCGGCGCTGCCGGCGTCGGCGGCCGCGTCGGCGGCGGCGCTGTCGGCGTCGGAGGCCTTGAGCAGGTCGGCCTGCAGCTCCTCGCGCAGCGGACCGGCCTTCTCGGCCCGCTTGGCGGAGAACGCGCGGACGTCGCCGGCCAGCGGGACCAGCTCGTCGCGGGCCGCGCGGTACTGGGTCACGTCGTCGGCCATCTCGGCGACGGCCGCGGCGCCGATGGCCGGGTCGTGCTTGCGCCATTCGGCGAAGGCGCTGTCGAGGGAGGCGTCGTCGGCGGCCATGGCCGCCTGCACCTTGGCGGTCGCGTCGGCGTCACCGGCGGCGAGGGGGAGGTCGCTGAGGCTCTTGGTGATGCGGGTGAAGTAGAAGTTGACCTGCCCGACCGACTTCACGGCCAGCAGCTCCTTGCTGTAGAGGCTCTGCAGCCGCTGCGCCCCGGCGTTGAGCTGCACCGCCGAGAAGACGCTCAGCCCCGCCATCAGGGCGAGCACCAGGCCGAAGGCCACCGCCAGCTTCGACACGACCCGCAGGTCGTTGAGTCGGGACATCCGTTTCCCACGCTTCCGTACCGCCCCGACCGCTTCGAGGCCCCGCGTACTTCTTCGGCAGGCCGCGCGATCTCTTGAGCCGGTGGTCGGCCCCGCTCGGGGCCCCGGGGTCCCCCGCGCGGACCGTAGGATGGTTCCTCGTGTCCTGCCGCCCCGCCCTCCTGCCGTCCGTCGTGCGACCCGGGAAGCGGGGGACCCGCGCGTGATCGTCGCGAGCGACGTCGAGCTGCGGGCCGGTGCCCGGCTGCTCATGGCCGACGTGACCTTCCGGGTCGCGGCGGGGGACCGGATCGGGCTGGTCGGGCGCAACGGCGCCGGCAAGACGACCCTGACCAAGGTCCTCGCCGGTGAGGGCCAGCCCGCCGCCGGGCAGGTCAGCCGTTCCGGGGAGATCGGGTACCTGCCGCAGGACCCCCGCGCCGGCGACCCCGAGATGCTCGCCCGCGACCGGATCCTGTCCGCGCGCGGGTTGGACGACGTGGTCACCCGGCTGCGTCGGGCCGAGACCGAGATGGCCAGCGAGGACCCGAAGGTCCGCGACCGGGCCATGGACCGCTACGCCAAGCTGGACGCGCGGTTCGTGGCCATGGGTGGCTACACCGCCGAGAGCGAGGCCGCCCGCATCTGCCACAACCTCAACCTGCCCGACCGCATTCTCGACCAGCCGCTCAAGACGCTCTCGGGCGGGCAGCGCCGCCGGGTCGAGCTGGCCCGCATCCTGTTCTCGCAGAGCGAGACCCTGCTGCTGGACGAGCCGACCAACCACCTCGACGCCGACTCGATCACCTGGCTGCGCGAGCACCTGCGCAACTACGGCGGTGGTCTCGTGGTCATCAGCCACGACGTGGAGCTGCTCGAGGTCGTGGTCAACCGGGTGTTCCACCTCGACGCCAACCGGGCCCGGATCGACCTCTACAACGTGGGCTGGAAGAACTACCTGAAGCAGCGCGACACCGACGAGAAGCGGCGGCAGCGCGAACGGGCCAACGCCGAGAAGAAGGCCGGGGCGCTGCTCGCCCAGGCCGACAAGATGCGGGCCAAGGCCACCAAGGCGGTGGCCGCGCAGAACATGGCCAAGCGGGCCGAGCGGCTCATGGGCGGGCTGGAGGAGGTGCGGGTCCAGGACAAGGTCGCCAAGCTGAGGTTCCCGACCCCGGCCCCCTGCGGGAAGACCCCGCTCATGGCCGAGGGGCTGTCCAAGTCCTACGGGTCGTTAGAGATCTTCACGAGCGTGGACCTGGCCATCGACCGCGGGTCGCGCGTGGTGGTGCTCGGGCTCAACGGGGCCGGCAAGACCACCCTGCTGCGGATGCTCGGCGGGGTCGAGCGGCCCGACTCCGGCCGGCTCGTCCCCGGCCACGGGCTGAAGATCGGCTACTACGCCCAGGAGCACGAGACGCTGGACCACGACCGCACGGTCCTGGAGAACATGCGCTCGGCGGCCCCCGACCTCGACGACACCCGGGTGCGGACCACGCTGGGCTCCTTCCTCTTCTCCGGCGAGGACGTGGACAAGCCGGCGGGGGTCCTCTCCGGCGGGGAGAAGACGCGGCTGGCCCTGGCCACGCTCGTCGTCTCCAGCGCCAACGTCCTGCTGCTGGACGAGCCCACGAACAACCTCGACCCGGCCAGCCGCGCCGAGATCCTGGACGCGCTGGCCCACTTCGAGGGGGCGGTCGTCCTGGTCACGCACGACGAGGGGGCCGTCGAGGCGCTCAACCCGGAGCGGGTCGTCCTGCTCCCCGACGGGGTCGAGGACCTCTGGAACGCGGAGTACGCCGAGCTCGTGTCGCTGGCCTGATCGCGATCGGATGAGAGATGTCCGATAGTTTGCTGAACGCACCACGTTCGAGTGGTGCGTTGGCGAAGGTGTGGTGACCATGGTGCCCACACCCACACGAGGAGGTCGGAATGACCGAGGCAACCAAGAGGGGCGCGCGCCTGACGGGCGCCGAGCGTGACGAGTTGGCGTCGACGCTGTCCCAGGGATATTCCGAGGGCAAGAGCATCCGTGCGCTGGCCGAGGAGAGTGGGCGGTCCTACGGGTTCGTCCACCGCATCCTGAGCGAGAGCGACGTTTCGCTGCGCAGCCGCGGCGGCGCGACCCGCGGAAGGGCCAAGACCGAGGGCTGACCTCGGGCTGATCTCGACCGACCGAGGTCGGCGGGCAACGCGGCTGGAGCCCCAGGCCCGTGCCCGTCCGCTCAGGCCCAGGGGCCGGGGAGCCGACGGGGGCGTCCCAGGCGCCGGGTTGCGAAGCCGCAGCCCGAGCACCACGTCGCATGACGTGCCACATGACTTCGCGAGGCACACGCAGCATCACCCGCACCAGTACCGCGCGGTCGCAGAGATCGCGGCGTCGAGCAGAGTGCTCGCCCCAGGTCGGGACGGTGTCGTCCCAATGCCCGTCCCGTCCTAGAGCACTCGATCCTGCCCCCCGTCGACGGTCAGGGCCGTCCCGGTGATGAACGACGCGGCCGGGGAGATGAGGAACACCGCGGCCCGGGCGAACTCCTCCGGCTGCCCCCGGCGCCGGAGCGGGACGGCGTCGAGGGTGCTGTCCGCGCCCTCGTCGGCGAAGAAGTCGGCGTCGACCCCGCCGTCGTCCACCGCACCGCAGAGCACGCTGTTGACGCGGACCCCGCGTGGCCCCAGCTCGTCGGCCAGCGTCTTGCCGGCCATGCTCAGCCCCGGCCGGAGGCCGTTGGCCACCCCGGCCCCGCCGACCGGGGAGTGCACGGTCGAGGCCAGGGTAAGCACGATCGAGGCACCCTCGCCCGTGGCGATCCGGCCCACCGTGCGGGCCAGCCGGACCGGGGCCAGCAGGCCCCGTTCGAAGTTCTCCCGCCACAGCGTGTCCGGGGCCTCGGCCAGCGTCGACGCCTCGGGGGCGTCACCACCCCCGCAGGAGATGATCGCGCCGTCGAGCCGTCCGAAGCGGGCGTTGGCCGCGGCGACCAGGCGGGTCTCGGTACCGGCGTCGGTGAGATCGCCCGGCACCAGCAGCATGCGATCGCGTTCCCCGATGCTGGGGGCCAGTTCGGCGAGCTGGTCCTCGTCGGCATCGGTGAGCACCAGGAGCGCCCCCTCGTCGGCCAACGTGCGCGCGCAGGTCGATCCCAGCAGCGACGTGACGTTGGAGACGAGGTACACGCGGTCGCCGAGGCCCAGGTCCATAGGGCCAGTGTTGCGCAGAGTTGCTGGTGATACACACAGCATCACAGGGCGGGTCCGTCCGGTTCGCCCGTCCGGCCCAGATCAGGACCGCCGGGCCGCTTCCGCCTCGGCGTCCTCGGCCTCCTCGTCGCTGCCCGGACGGACCAGGTCGCGCCGGCGCGGGCGTGGCGCCCGTGCCTCCCGCCGTCGCCGCCCGTCCGGTCCGGCCCCGTCCGGGGCCGTGCGGTCCGCCGCGGCGTCGTCGTCGGTGAGGTCCGCGGCGGGTCCGGGGTCCGGACCGTCCCCCGCGGGGACGGCGCCCAGCGCGCGCTGCTCGAGCTCGCGTCGACCGGCCACCACCCAGACCACCAGCGCCGTGAGCGCGAAGCCGTACCACTGGACCGTGTAGGCGAGGTGCGGTCCCTCGTCCACGTCGGGACGGACCTCCGGTCGCGGAGCGTCCCCGGCGGGCCCGGGGGACTCCGCGGCGAGGACCGCGTACCCCCCCAGCAGGGGCGCCGGGCCGGGCGAGACGGTCTGCAGCGCCGAGCGGACCGCCTGCTCCGCGACGGCCGGGACCTGCCCGGTGGGGGCGGCACCGCGCCGGGGCTCCTCCCACGGGCGGAGTCGGGCCACGACCTCGACGGCACCGCCCGGCGGGGCCGGGACGCTGTCGGGGCGCTCGCTGCCGGACCCGGCGGGGATCCACCCGCGGTCCACCATCAGCCGGGCCCCGCCGTCGAGGACCAGCGGGACCAGCACGTCGTACCCGGCGGTGTCGTCGCGGGGACGGTTGCGGACCAGCAGGGTGCCGGCCTGGTCGTAGGTGCCGCGCACCCGGACCGGGGTCCAGGCCTCGCCCGGGGCGAGCGGGGAGCCGTCCTCGTCCAGCACGGCGGCGAGGTCGGTGGGAGAGCGGTCGTAGTTCTGCACCAGGGGGGCGTTGCGGGCCAGCCGTTCGGCCCGACGGTGCCACTGCCACTGCCCGAGCAGCACGCAGACCACCGCGACCAGGACGGCGAGGGCCAACCCCTTGCGCCACCGGTCCTCGCGCAGCAGGGCGAGGACGGCCCGCGGGCCGCGGTCGGGGCCCGCCCTCACCGGGGCAGGTCGGCGGCGTCGACGACCTCCCGCAGGAAGCCACGCGCGGAGAGGAACCGGCTGAGGTGCTCGCGGTGCGCCGCGCAGGCCAGCCACGTCTTGCGCCGCTCGGGGGTGTGCAGGGCGGGGTTGTTCCACCGCAGGCCGAAGTCGGCCGGGGCCGGGCACCCCTTGGCGCTGCAGACCAGGTCCGAGGGCGGTTCGTGCCGTTCCGGTTCGGCGAGCGGGGCCGCGGAGGTGTCCACGGCAGGAGTCTCGCACCGTCCGGGGGTCACCGGTCAGTCCCCGGGGTGGTGGATCCCGGTGATCCTGGCCTCGATCGCCGGCATCTCGCGGGCCTCCCGGGGGATCGCGGCGTCCGGCGGCGGCGGTGCGGCCTGGCCGAGGTCGAAGCTCTCCGGGGCAGGGCCCGAGCGCTCCCGCCCCGCGTTGGCCAGCACGACCGCCACGTAGGGCAGGAAGACCGCGCCGACCGCGAAGATCCAGCGCGTCCAGTGGTCGAGGAACACGAAGGTGACGAAGCATCCCGTGCGGATGAGCATCGAGATGGTGTAGCGACGGAAGCGGCCGCTGAGGTCCTCCGCGTGCGCGGTGGGAGCGCTGGTGATGCGGTAGATCTCCTCGCCACCGCGGGAGGGGTGGTGGTGCGTGGAGGGCGAACTCACGCGTTCAACGGTACGCCCGGAATGCCGGTCCGGACGGGTGGGCGACCCACCTCCGGTGTGGTCTGCGGCACGTCCGACCGGTTCCCCGGGGCGGGGCGCGGGGCCGGACGGGGCCCGGAGCGGGTGCCGGGCTCCGCGAGCGGGCGTCGATGCGTTAGCTTTCGTCCCCGTGCCCGCCGCTGAATCCCAGACCGATCCCGCCGTGACGGACCCGTCGTCGCCCGCCAGGACACCGCGCAGCGTGCTGGTCACGGGGGGCAACCGGGGGATCGGGCTGGCCGTGGCCCGCGCGTTCGCCGCCCGGGGTGACCGGGTCGCGGTGACGTCGCGCTCCGGCGAGGCCCCCGAGGGCCTCTTCGCCGTCGCCGCCGACGTGACCGACTCCGCCTCGCTCGACGCGGCCTTCAGCGCCGTCGAGGCCGAGCAGGGGCCCGTCGAGGTGCTGGTGGCCAACGCCGGCATCACCAAGGACCAGCTGCTGATGCGGATGTCCGAGGACGACTTCGACGCGGTGATCGACACCAACCTGGCCGGGGCCTGGCGCTGCGCCCGCCGGGCCACCAAGAACATGATGCGGGCCAAGCACGGGCGGATCGTGTTCGTCTCCAGCGTCGTCGGGCTCTACGGCTCGCCCGGGCAGTCCAACTACGCCGCGTCCAAGGCCGGCCTGGTCGGGCTGGCCCGGTCCGTCGCGCGGGAGCTCGGCGGGCGGGGCATCACCGCCAACGTCGTGGCCCCCGGCTTCATCGAGACCGAGATGACCCGGGTGCTGCCCGAGGCGACCCAGGCCGACTACCGCTCGCGCATCCCGGCGGGCTCCTTCGGTGCCGTCGAGGACGTCGCCCGCGCCGTCCTCTTCCTCGCCGACAACGGCTACGTCAACGGGGCCGTGCTGCCCGTCGACGGCGGCCTCGGCATGGGGCACTGACCCCTCCCGCTCCACCCCGCGCGACCCCCGAACCACCCGCAGCGAGACGAAGGAACTGACCCCATGGGCCTGCTCGACGGCAAGCGACTGCTCGTCACCGGTGTGCTGACCGACCGCTCGATCGCCTTCGGCGTCGCGCGCATCGCCCAGGAGGAGGGCGCGGAGGTCGTGCTGTCGTCCTTCGGCCGGCAGATGAAGATCACCCAGACCATCTCCCGGCGGCTGCCCAAGCCCGCCCCGGTGATCGAGCTCGACGTGACCAGCGCCGAGCACCTCGCCGCCCTGCCCGAGCGGGTCCGCGAGCACGTCGACGGCCTCGACGGCGTCCTGCACTCCATCGGCTTCGCCCCGAAGGACGCCCTGGGCGGCAACTTCCTCAACACCGAGTGGGAGTCCGTGGCCACCGCGGTCCAGGTCTCGGCGTTCTCGCTGAAGTCGCTGTCGGTCGCCGCGCTGCCGCTGATGGGCAAGGGCGGTTCGGTCGTCGGGCTCACCTTCGACGCCACCGTGGCCTGGCCGGTCTACGACTGGATGGGCGTGGCGAAGGCCGCGTTCGAGTCGACCGCGCGCTACCTCGCGCGCGACCTCGGCCCCCAGGGGATCCGGGTCAACGTCGTCTCGGCCGGCCCGCTGCGCACCACGGCCGCGACCTCGATCCCTGGTTTCGAGACCCTGGAGAGCACCTGGGGCGACCGCTCCCCGCTCGGCTGGGACGTGGCCGACACCGAGCCGCCGGCCCGGGCCGCGCTGGCCCTGATGTCGGACTGGTTCCCGGCCACCACCGGCGAGATGATCCACGTGGACGGCGGGTTCCACGCCATGGGTGCCTGAGTGCCCCCGCACGACGGCGGCGGGCCGCCCACCCCCTCGGGTGGGCGGCAGCTGCTGCTGCTGGCCGGGCTGATGATCGCGCTGGTCGCGGTGCTGATCGGCGTCTCGTACTGGGCCGCCGCCCGCGGGTGAGCCCGGTCCGCGCCGACCCGGGGGTGCGGCGTCACCCGCGCGGGCGCAGCACGTAGGCCGTGTAGCCGTAATCGGCCCCGTGGCGGGCCCGCACCTCGATCTCGGCGCCCACCTCGGCCAGGACGCCGGCGTCGACCCCCTCCGCCCGCAGCTGGGTCAGCCGCCGGGCCAGGGGCTCGTAGTAGGCCGCCCAGTCCGTCTCGGGCAGGACGTAGCCGGCCGCCACGGTGAACCCCGCCCCCTGCGCGGCGGCCACGTTCTGGGCCGTCGTCCGCATGGCCGGGTAGCCCGCGTCCCAGAACGCCCGGGCCTCCGGCGAGGGGTCCGGGACCAACCACTCGGCCTCGGTCAGCACCAGGGTCCCGCCGGGACGCAGCAGCGGTCCCCAGGCGGCGAGCGCCGCGTCGAACCCCATGACGTAGGCCGACCCCTCCGCCCACACGAGGTCCACCGAGGCCGGGGCGAGGGGGAGGGCGTCCATGGAGGCGCGCAGCGGCTCCACCCGGTCGCCGACACCGGCCGCGCGGGCCCGCTCCCGCAAGCGTTCCAGGAAGGGCGGGTGCAGGTCCACCGCCACCACCCGCCCGCCGGTGAGCCGGGCCAGGGGGACGGCCGAGGGCCCCGTCCCGCAGCCCACGTCGACCACGCGCGGCTCGTCGGGCAGGGGCCCGACCAGCCGCAGCAGCAGCGCGGTGGTGGCCTCCGACCCCGGCGCCTCCCGGGGCAGGTCCTCGTGCGCCCGCCAGAACACCGCGGCCCGGTCGTCGGTGACGTCCATCCCCCCACCCTGGCCCGGGCCGGCCCCCGTATCGACGGGTTTTCCGGCCCCGGCGTCGGTCAGGACCGGAAGGGGCCCTCGAGCCGGGCCCACTGCAGGAGCATGATCGTCTTCCCGTCGACGATCTCGCCGTCACGCACCATCCGCAGGGCCTCGTCCACGTCGATCTCGCAGACCTCGATGTCCTCCCCCTCGGCGGCCACGCCGCCGCCCGGTCCGGTCCGGTCGGCGGCGGTGTAGGGCGCGGCGTAGAAGTGCAGCCGCTCGGTGACCGACCCCGGGCTCATGAAGGCGTCGAACACGGGGGTCACCGCGCCGACGCACACCCCCAGCTCCTCCGCGGTCTCCCGCCGGACCGCGGTCTCCGGATCGTCCTCGTCCAGCAGCCCCGCCGCGGCCTCGACGAGCATCCCGTCCGGATGGCCGTTGACGTAGGCGGGGAAGCGGAACTGCCGGCTCAGCAGCACGGTCCGCCGGGCCACGTCGTGCAGCAGGATCGTGGCGCCGTTGCCGCGGTCGTAGGTCTCGCGGGTCTGCCGGGTCCAGCGACCGTCGCGGCCCCGCAGGTCGAAGGTGGTGCGGCGCAGCACGTGCCACCCCTCAGACGTGAGCTCGACCTCGCGCACCCGGACGTCGGGGTTGCGGGTGAGGTCGCGTCCGGCGCGGTCCAGCCCGGTCCGGCCGCGGTGGTCCGGGACGTCGACCCCGGGGCGGGGCGACGCGGGCGGGGTGGTCGGGCCGGGGGTGGGCGGGGGCGGGGTGGTGGTCACGTCCCCACGGTAGGGCAGAACGTGCAACAATCGTCAAGACCGTGCAGAAACAAGATGGGACCCCCGGGTCCGACGAGGAGGGGCGATGCTCGCCGCCGAACGCCGCGACCTGCTGCTCGCCCGGTTGCGGCGCGACGGGCGGGTCGTGGCCCGCGACCTCGCGGCAGAGCTGGGGCTCTCCGAGGACAGCATCCGGCGGGACCTGCGCGACCTGGCCGCCACCGGGGCCTGCCAGAGGGTTTACGGGGGAGCGGTGCTGGCCTCGGCCGCACTGGCCGACCACCGGGCCCGCGACGGCGTCGAACCGGACAGCAAGCGGGCGGTGGCCCGGGTCGCGGCGGGTCTGCTGCGTCCCGGGTGCGTGGCCCTGCTCGACGGCGGGACCACGACGCGCGCGGTGGTCCGGGCGCTGGACCCCGACCTCGCGTGCACGGTCGTCACCCACAGCCCGGTGCTGGCCGTCGACCTGCTCGAGCACCCGCGGGTCGAGGTGCTGCTCCTCGGCGGCCGGCTGTTCCGGCACTCGGCGGTGACCTGCGGGGCGGCGGCGGTCGAGGCGGCGGCCACGATCGCCGCCGACGTCTTCCTGCTCGGCGTCACCGGCGTGCACCCGGAGCACGCGACCACCACCGGCGACCCCGAGGAGGCGGCGATGAAGCGGGCCCTGGCCGCCCGGGCCGCCGAGACCTGGGTCCTCGCCAGCCGGGAGAAGCTCGGGGCCGTCTCGCCGTGGACCGTGCTGCCCTGGGAGCGGGTCACGGGGGTGGTGACCGACGGCGCACCGTCGGGGACGACGGACCGCCTCCGGGCGCGCGGCGTCACCGTCCTCGGCCCGGCCGACCGGGCCTGAGCGCGCACACCGTCCCACCCCGTCCCACCCCGTCCCACCCCGTCCCGAACGGGCAGGCTCAGGCGCCGGTGAGCAGGTCCTCGGCCAGGTCGGCGTCCTCGACGTCCTCGCGGGTGATGCCGAGCAGGGGCAGCACCGCGTCCAGGTAGGGCAGGTTGAGCGCCGCGTCGGCCTGCTCGCGCACCACGGGTTTGGCGTTGAACGCGATCCCGAGACCCGCCGCCCCGATCATGTCGAGGTCGTTGGCCCCGTCGCCGATGGCCACCGTGCGGTGCAGGGGGAGCCCCTCCGCGGCCGCGAACTCGCGCAGGGCGCCGGCCTTGGCCGCCCGGTCCACGACCGGCCCGAGCACGCGGCCGGTCAGCCGGCCGTGGACGACCTGCAGCCGGTTGGCACGGGCGTGCGCGATGCCCAGGCTCGCGGCCAGCGGCCCGACCACCTCGAGGAAGCCCCCCGAGACCAGGGCCAGGGTGAAACCGAGCTGGTGCAGGGTCCGGACCAGGGTGCGCGCCCCCGGCGTCAGCCGGACCGCCTCGCGCACCTCCTCGATGACGGCGACGTCGAGCCCCTCCAGGCAGGCCACCCGCTCGCGTAACGAGGCGGCGAAGTCGAGCTCGCCGCGCATGGCCCGCTCGGTGACCTCCCGGACCTCCTGCTCGCGCCCGGCGTGGGCCGCGAGCAGCTCGATGACCTCCTGGCGGATGAGGGTGGAGTCCACGTCCATGACCACCAGTCGCCGCCCCATCCGGGCCAGGCCGCCGGGGGAGACGGCCGCGTCGACGCCGTGGGTGGCCGCGACCACGGCCAGGGCGCGGCGCAGGTCCAGCAGCTGCTCGGGGCTGCCGTCGGTCGAGACGTCGAGCTCCACGCTGGTCACCGGCTGCGCCGACATGCGCCGGATGCGGTCGACGTTGGCCCCCCGGTCGGCGAGGACGGTGGTGATCCGGGCCAGGGCCGCCGGTCGCAGGGGCGCACCCAGCAGGGTGACGTGCAGGCGACGAGGCCGACGGGGCGGCTCCTCCCCGGAGCGGCGGCAGGTGACCTGCGCGCCGGTGGCCGCGGCCACCCGGGCGGCGGCCGCCTCGACCGCCAGGACCAGCGCGTCGGGGTCGGTCCGGGGGTCGGTCCGGGGGTCGGTCCCGGCGTCGGGGTCGAGGTCGAGCAGCACGGCGAGGGTGAGCCGGCCCCCGACCACGACCTGCTCGACGTCCAGCACCGGCGCCCCGGTCGGGGCCAGCTCGCCGAACAAGGCCGAGGACAGGCCCGGGCGGTCCTCGGCGGTCAGGGTGACGAGGACGCTCGGACGGGCGGCGGCAGGCACGTCGTCAGACGCTACCGCCCGACCCGGCGCGCACGAACGCCGTCCAGGCCGGGTCGGCCGACTCCAGGACGCGCAGCACGTTCTCACCGCCGAGGAGACGGAGGTCGGCCTCGGACCAGCCGCGGCGCCGGAGCTCGGCGAACAGCACGGGGTAGGCGGCGACGTCGGGCAGGTCCCGGGGCATGTCGGGGCTGCCGTCGTAGTCGCCGCCGATCCCGACCCCGCTCACCCCGGCGACCGAGCAGAGGTGCTCGACGTGGTCGGCGACCGTGGACGCGTCCACGCGGGGGGCGGGCCCGCTGCGACCCGTCCGGGACCAGACGTGGTGCTCGCGGGAGAGGAAGTCGGGGACGAAGGTGACCTGGTAGACCCCGCCGCCCTCGGCGACGCGGCGGACCACGTCGTCGGGCAGGTTGCGCGGGTGCGGGTTCAGGGCTCCCGCGCAGGAGTGGCTGACGATCACCGGCGCCCGGCTCACGTCGAGGGCGTCGTGGGCGGTCGCCACCGAGACGTGGGCGAGGTCGACGAGGACCCCGATCCGGTTCAGTTCGGCCACGACTTCGCGGCCGAACGGACTCAGCCCGCCGTGGGTGGGCTCACCCGTGGCCGAGTCCGCCCAGTCGTGGCTCGCGGTCCAGGTGAGGGTCAGGTAGCGGACCCCGAGCCGGGCGTAGGCGCGCAGGACCGCCAGGGAGTTCTCGATCTGGTGCCCGCCCTCGACCCCGAGCAACGACGCGATCCGCCCGGCGGCGATCGCCGCGCGGGTCTCGGCCGCCGTCCGGGTCAGGCGCAGCGTCTCCGGGTGGCGCGCGGCCATCCGGTGCACGACGTCGATCTGCTCCAGCGTGGCGGTGACGACCTCGGGGCCGGAGACGACCGAGTCCACCCAGACCGACCAGAACTGCGCGGCCACACCTCCCGCCCGCAACCGGGGGAGGTCGGTCTGCGCCTCCTCGGGCGGGAGGCCGGAGTCCAGACCCTCCACCGAGGAGGCGCGGCGGGTGCGCAGCGTCCAGGGCAGGTCGTTGTGCCCGTCGACCACCGCGACGGGAACCGGGTCGGACAACTCCCTCAGGCGTTCTTCTCGTCGCGCCAGTCCAACCACGCCCGCAGCGGGGACAGGTCGTAGTCGGGCCCGGACACCGACACCGTGACCAGCCGGGTGCCCACCTCGTGCAGGGCCTCGCCCACCACGGCCGGGTCGTCGGTCAACGAGACGCCCGCGGACCGCTCGATCTCGCCCGGGTCGCGTCCGATCTCGGCGCAGCGCTGGTCGAGCACGGAGTGCTTGTGGGCGATGGTCCCGGCGTCGCCGAACCCGTGCCAGATGTCGGCGTGCCGGGCCACCATGCGCAACGTCTTCTGCTCCCCGCCCCCGCCGATGAGGACGGGGATGTGACGGGTGGGGGTGGGGTTCAGGGCGGCGAACCGCTTCTCGATGCGGGGCAGCGCCTCGGCGAGGCGGTCCAGGCGCCCGCCGGCGGTCCCGAACTCGTAGCCGTAGGCGTCGTAGTCCTTCTCGAACCAGCCGGACCCGATCCCCAGGATCAACCGTCCGGTCCCCGTGTCGTGCGCGGAGATGTGGTCGACCGTGCGGGCCATGTCGGCCAGCAGGTCGGGGTTGCGGTAGGAGTTGCAGGTCACCAGGGCGCCGATCTCGATGCGGCTGGTGGCCTCCGCCCAGGCGGCGAGCACCGTCCAGCACTCGAAGTTGACGCCCTCGGGGTCGCCGGACAACGGGTAGAAGTGGTCCCAGTTGAACGCGACGTCGGCGCCCAGCTCCTCCACCGCGGCCGCGGCCCGACGCAGGCCCGGGTAGTCGGTGTGCTGCGGCTGCAGCTGCACGCCGATGCGCACACGGTGGGTCCCGCTCACGGCCGCAGCACCTGACCCTTGCCGACCACGGTGATGCCCGACTCGGTCACGGTGAACCCGCGGGCGCGGTCCTCCTCCGGGTCCACCCCGACCCGGGCGTCCTCGGGGATGTCGACGTACTTGTCGATGATGGCCCGCTGCACGACCGCGTGCCGTCCGACCGTCACCCCGTCCAGCAGCACCGACTCGCTCACGTGCGACCAGGAGTCGAGGCGGCAGTTCGGCGAGACGACCGACTTCTCCACCAGCGCACCGGAGACCACGACGCCGCCGGAGATGATGGAGTTCACGGCGTGGCCGTAGGTGCCCTGCCAGCCGTGCACGAACTTGGCCGGCGGGTAGAAGTCCTGGGCGGCGATGATCGGCCAGTCGTAGTTGTAGAGGTTGAAGACCGGCATGACCGAGATGAGGTCCTGCTGCGCCTCGTAGTAGGAGTCCAGCGTCCCCACGTCGCGCCAGTAGGCGCGGTCGCGGTCGGTGGCCCCGGGGACCTCGTTGTCCTTGAAGTCGTAGACGGCCGCGGCCCCGCGCGAGACGAAGTCGGGGACGATGTCGCCGCCCATGTCGTGCTTGGAGTCCTCGTCCTCGGCGTCGCGGGTCACCGCGTCGACCAGGGCGTCGGTGTTGAAGACGTAGTTGCCCATCGAGGCGAGCACCTGGTCGGGCGCGTCGTCGAGACCCTTGGGGTGCTGGGGTTTCTCCAGGAACTCCGCGATCTTCGTCGAGCCGGGTTCGGTCTGGATGACCCCGAACTGGTCGGCCAACGAGATCGGCTGACGGATCGCCGCGACCGTGCACTCCGCACCGGAGGCGATGTGCGCCTCGACCATCTGGTGGAAGTCCATGCGGTACACGTGGTCGGCGCCGACCACGACGACGATGTCGGGCCGCTCGTCGCTGATGAGGTTCATCGACTGGTAGATCGCGTCGGCCGAACCCAGGTACCAGCGTTTCCCGACGCGCTGCTGGGCCGGGACGCTCGCGATGTAGGAGCCGAACAGGTTCGACATCCGCCACGACTGCGAGATGTGCCGGTCGAGGCTGTGGGACTTGTACTGGGTGAGCACCACGATCTTGCGGTACCCGGCGTTCACCAGGTTGGAGAGCGCGAAGTCGATCAGGCGGTAGGTCCCACCGAAGGGCACCGCGGGTTTGGCGCGGTCGGCGGTCAGCGGCATCAGCCGCTTGCCCTCCCCACCGGCGAGGACGATTGCGAGGACGTTCGGTGCGGCTGCCACGAGCCGAACACTAGGACCCCCGACGTGTGCTGCACCACAGGCTCCCCGGAATGGGGGAGACGGTCCCCACCTGCGGTTCCGCTCGTGCCCGGATGGGGCCCGGATCACGTCCGGGTGCGCCCGGTCCGCCGTTGCGTCCCCCCGTGCTCCGCGCCGGGCGGCGCCCGTCGGTCCCGGGGCGCTCCCCCCGCGCGGACGAGCCGGGGATCTCGTGTCCGGGGTGCGGAGTAGGTTGGCGCCCGCCCGACCCCGCCCCACCCGAGAACGACCAGGGAGCAACGATGCGCGTCGACCTGCTGACCAAGGAGTACCCGCCGGAGATCTACGGCGGGGCCGGTGTGCACGTCGCCGAGCTCGTCGCCGCGCTGCGCTCCCTCGCGGGGGGCCCCGAGGTCCAGGTCCGCTGCTTCGGCGCCCCGCGCGAGGAGGCCGGCGCGACCGCCTACCCCGAGCCGGAGACGCTGGCCGGGGCCAACGCCGCCCTGCGGACCCTGGGGGTCGACCTGGCGATCGCGGCCGACACCGCCGGGACCGACCTGGTCCACTCCCACACCTGGTACGCCAACCTCGCCGGGCACCTGGCCTCGCTGCTGCACGGCGTCCCGCACATCGTCAGCGCCCACAGCCTGGAACCGTTGCGGCCGTGGAAGGCCGAGCAGCTCGGTGGCGGGTACGCCGTCAGCTCCTGGGCCGAGAAGACCGCCTACGAGGCGGCCGCGGCGGTCATCGCCGTCAGCGCGGGGATGCGCGCCGACATCCTGCGCAGCTACCCGGCGCTGGACCCGGCGCGCGTCCACGTCGTGCACAACGGCATCGACGCCGCGCGCTGGACCCCCGTCGAGGGCCGGGACCTGGTGCGGGCCAACGGGGTCGACCCGGACCGCCCCAGCGTGGTCTTCGTCGGGCGGATCACCCGGCAGAAGGGGTTGCCGCACCTGCTGCGGGCCTGCGCCCAGCTGCCGCCCGAGGTCCAGGTCGTGCTCTGCGCCGGGGCCCCCGACACCCCGGAGATCGCCGCCGAGGTGGCCGGGCTGACCGCCGAGCTGCAGCAGCAGCGCGACGGCGTCGTGTGGCTGCAGCGGCACCTCTCCCGCGAGGAGCTTCTGCAGCATCTGTCCCAGGCGACGGTGTTCGTCTGCCCCTCGGTCTACGAGCCCCTCGGCATCGTCAACCTCGAGGCCATGGCCTGCGGTGCGGCCGTGGTCGGGACCGCGACCGGCGGCATCCCCGAGGTCGTCGCCGACGGCGAGACCGGGTGGCTGGTCCCCATCGAGCAGGTCACCGACGGCACGGGCGCCCCGGTCGACCCCGACCGGTTCGTGGCCGACCTGGCCGCCGCGCTCACCGAGGCGACCTCCGACCCCGACCGGGCGCGCGCCTTCGGGGCGGCCGGGCGCACCCGCGCGGTCGAGCACTTCTCCTGGGACGCCATCGCCGAGCGGACGCTGGAGGTCTACCGCTCGGTGCTGTGAGCCCCGCGGGGCCACCCGGACCGGTCTCGGGAGTCGGGATCTCGACGACGGTGCCAGAGTCGGGCGGGTGCCCCGCATCACCGCCGTCCATCCGGTCCTGCCGGCCCACCGGCACGAGCAGGCCGACATCGCCGAGGCCCTCGTCGGGCTGATGACGTCGGGGCCGGGGGAGGCCGAGCTGCTGCGCCGGGTGCACGCCGCCTGCGGGGTGCGGACCCGTCACCTGGCCCGGCCGCTGGCCGACTACACGCGCCGGTCCGGCTTCGACGCGGCCCAGCAGGCCTACCCGGAGCTGGCGACCGGGCTGGGGGTCCGCGCGCTGGAGGGCGCGCTGGACCGGGCCGGTGTGGGACCGGCCGACGTGGGGTTGCTGCTGTTCACCACGGTCACCGGGGTCGGGGCGCCCTCGGTCGACGCGACCGTCGCCGCGCGGGCGGGACTGACCCCGCACGTCCTGCGCTGGCCCTCCTTCGGACTGGGCTGCGCCGCGGGGGCGGGCGGTCTGGCGCTCGCCGCGGACTGGGCCCGGTCCCGTCCGGACGGGGTCGCGGTCGTGCTCGCCGTCGAGCTCTGCTCCCTCACCGTGCGGACGGAGCACCCGGAACGGGCCGACGTGGTCGCCGCGGGACTCTTCGGCGACGGCGCGGCCGCCGCGGTCGTCGTCGGTGACGACCGCGCCGCGGGGCACCCCGGCCACGACGTCCTCGCCGCCCGTTCGCACCTCTACCCCGAGGAGACGGCCGCGCTCGGTTTCGAGCTGTCCGCGGCCGGTTTCCGGATCGTGCTCTCGCCCCGCATGCCCGGCCTCGTCCGCGACCGGCTCGCCCCCGACCTCGCCGCCTGGCTGCGCGACCGCGGCGAGGACGTCCCCGCGGACTGGGTCGTGCACTCCGGCGGGCCCGCCGTCATCGACGCCTACGAGGACGGCCTGGGGCTGGCCCGCGGCCGGTTGGACCCCTCCCGGCAGACCCTGGCCGAGGTCGGCAACCTCAGCTCCGCGGCCGTGCTGCACACCCTGGCCGCGGGCTGGGACCGGCCGCACGGCAGCGGGGACCGGACGGTGCTGGCCGCCGTGGGGCCCGGGATCAGCGCGCAGTCCCTCGTCCTGGGCTGGAGCGCGTCGTGAGCGTCACCTGGTTCACCGTCCTGGTGCTGGCCACCGGGCTGGAGCGGGTCGCCGAGCTGGTGGTGTCGACCCGCAACGCGCGCTGGGCGTTCGCCCGCGGCGGGCGGGAGACCGGCCGGGGCCACTTCGGGCCGATGGTCGCCCTGCACACGGGGTTGCTGCTCGCCTGCCTGGTCGAGGTCCACCTGGCCGGGCGCGCCTTCGTCCCGGCGCTGGGCTGGCCCGCGCTCGCCCTGGTCGTCCTCGCCCAGGCCCTGCGCTGGTGGTGCATCGCCACCCTCGGACGGCAGTGGAACACCCGGGTCGTCGTCGTGCCCGGGGCCCCCACGGTCACCCGCGGCCCCTACCGGCTGCGGTGGTTGCGGCACCCCAACTACGTGGCCGTCGTGCTGGAGGGGGTCGCCCTGCCCCTGGTGCACGGCTGCTGGGTCACGGCGGTCGTCTTCACCGTCCTCAACGCCGTGCTGCTGCTGGGGTTCCGGATCCCGACCGAGGAACGGGCGCTGCGGGGGCTCAGCCCCGCCGCAACCGGGCCCGGACGCCCGGGGCGCTGAGGACTGCCACCGCCGCCCCCACCGCGACCCCGAGGACGGTCTCCAGCAGCCGGGCCAGCAGCAGGGAGCCGACCGGTTGCGGTGCGGCGAGCTGCCCCAGCAGCAGCGCCAGCGGCGTGATCGCCACCATGGCCAGGCCGTAGTGACGCACCACCAGCAGCTCGGTGGCCGCCTGCAGCGCCACGACCACGGCGACGATCGCGACCGGGGGCAGGTCGGCGGCCAGCAGCCCGGCCGCCACCGCGAGCCCGACGACCGTCCCGGCGACCCGCAGCAGACCCCGGCTCAGCTGGGCCGCCAGCCGGGGGACCGCCAGGGGGACGACCGCCGCGACCATGGCCCAGGACGGGTGGCTCGTCCCGGTCCGCTCCGCCACCGGGACGGCCAGCGCCCCGGCCAGGGCCACCGCGGTCGCCACCCGCACCGCGTGCGCCCGGCGCTCGCGGGGGCCGGAGGACGGGGCCCGGGCGGGGGCGGGGGCCCGCACCCCGCGCCGACGCACCTCCAGCACGCCGAGCAGCACCGACACGGCCGCCACCGCGGTGACCGACCCGGCCGCGGCCAGCACCTGGGGGGCCCCGGCGGGGACGCCGGCGATCGCCCCGGCGGGGACCGAGGCCGCGGTCGTCGCGGCGAACACGGCGAACATCGGCCCCGGGGGCACCCAGCCGAGCCGGTCGGAGAGCCAGCCCGCCGCGAGCGCCCAGAGCACGCCGACCAGGACCAGCAGGAGCCCCGGCGAGCCGCCCGCGGCGGCGAGGGCACCGGTGGCGACCGCGGCGGAGAGGACCACCCCGGCCACCGCCTGCACCCGCCACCGCCCGGCACTGGGCCGCGCCCCGCCGTAGACGGCCGCGAAGGCCCCGAACACCGCGTAGCCGGCCAGCGCCAGGGAGTCCGTGAGCAGCAGCAGCGCCAGCGGCAGCAGCACGCAGAGGCTCGTGCGCAGCGCCGCGGGCCCGGAACCGGGCGCCGCCCGCACCGTCACCAGGCCCTCGGCGAGGGCTCGCCAGCCCGTGGTCACGCCGGACCGGGGACGTTCACCGCCGTCACCAGCGCGCGCCGGGCGACCGTCCCGACCTCGCGCAGGGCTCGGGTGCGGGCCCCGGCCTCGTGGCCGGTGAGTGCGGCCCCGTCGTCCTCCACGGCGAGCTCGACGATGGCCAGCACCTGCGCGGCGCTGGCCAGCACCCGGGCCGCCCGCGGCGGGGTCGAGGGGGGCAGGGTGTCGGGGGCCAGGGCCCCGGCGCGGACCTCCTCGATGCGCCGGGCGGCGTCCTCGCGCCAGCGGGCGACGTCGAGGTCGGCCAGCACCCGGGCCGCCGTGGCCAGCGCGGTGCGCAGCTCGCGCTCGGACTCGGCCAGCGAGGAGGACTCGGGCGCCCGGCGCGGGGCGGCCACGGCCGCCGTCCAGGTCACGTCCACGCCGGGTTCCAGCTCCGAACCGAAGGACCGGACCTCCGGGATGAGGGCCCACCGCGCGGGCGTCGCGGCCAGCTCGACGACGACGCACTCCTCGGCCTGCAGCGCGGCGATGTTCACGGCGGCCGGGCCGGGCAGCCCGCTGGGGTCACCGGGCACGGGCAGCGCCAGCAGCACCTGACCGGGGGCCGACTCGGCCAGGGCTGCCAGCAGCACGGTCAGGTCGTCGGGTCGCAACCGGGGCAGGGCCGGCAGACCGTCCACGTCGGCGGGCCAGGCCACCGTGTGCGGCTGGTCGTGACCCTGCACCGCGGCGAGGGCGGTGGTGAGGTCGGCCCGCCCGGCGAGGACGGCCGAGCCCCAGGCGGCCAGCCGGACGGAGCGGGGGAGGTCGAGCACGCCGTCGACCCTAGGGCCTTCCGCGCCCGGTCCCCGCCCGGTTCCCACCTTCCCGCGGCGCCCCCGTGGCGCCCTCCGGACCCGCGGCCCGGGCCCTGGCGGGAGCCGGCCCCCGGCTGGTTAGGGTTGCCGCCCATGAGCCCTGCCGCGCCGCTCGCCGACCGTGACGTCCTGGACCTCGAGGCGGTCACCGTCCGGCGCGGGACGAGCGTGCTGCTCGACGCGGTCGACCTGCAGGTCGGCTCGGGGCAGCGCTGGGTCGTGCTCGGACCGAACGGGGCCGGCAAGTCGACCCTGGTCGGGGTCGCCGCCGCCCGGCTGTTCCCGACCACCGGCACGGTCGGCATCCTCGGCGAGCGCCTGGGCCGGGTGGACGTGTTCGAGCTGCGGCCCCGGATCGGGCTCGCCTCCACGACCCTGGCCGGGCAGGTCCCGGGCCACGAACGGGTGCTCGACGTGGTCGTCACGGCGGCCTACGGCGTGACCGGCCGCTGGCGGGAGCGCTACGAGGACGCCGACGTCGACCGGGCCCGGCACCTGCTGGACCTGCTGGGGGTGGGGGCCCTGGGCACGCGGGCGTTCGGGACGCTCAGCGACGGTGAGCGCAAGCGCACCCAGATCGCCCGGGCGCTGATGACCGACCCGGAGCTGCTGCTGCTCGACGAACCGGCCGGCGGGTTGGACCTGGGCGGGCGCGAGGACCTGCTGCGGCGGCTGACCGCGCTGGCCGCCGACGCCGACGCGCCGACCAGCGTGATGGTCACCCACCACGTCGAGGAGATCCCGGTCGGGACGACCCATGCGCTGCTGCTGCGCGAGGGGCGGGTCGTGGCCGCGGGGGAGGCGCCGAAGGTGCTCAGCTCCAAGCGGTTGAGCGAGACGTTCGGGTTGTCCCTGCGCCTGGAGCGCCGCGGCGACCGGTTCTCCGCCCGCGCGGTCTGAGCCTGGCGGGCGCCGGGCCCCGCCGGTCCGGGCCCGGGCTCAGGGCCAGAGCAGCGTCTGCGTGTAGCCGCGCCCGTCGGGGCGTTCGTCGTAGCGCAGCCGCAGGTGGCGCCGGGCCGGGTGGGACTGCCAGAACTCGACCCGCGAGGCGCGCACGCCCCAGGTCCGCCAGGTGGGGGCGACCATGGCCGGGTCGGCGGTGATGAGGTCCTTGACCTCGTCGATCTCGGCCTGCACGTCCATGGTGGCCTCGACGGGGTCGGACTGCCGGGCGTGCAGCGAGGCCGTGCGCGCCGCCTCGCCCCGCTCGCGGAAGTCGCGGGCCGTCCGCTCCGGGGTGCCGGAGAGGACCTGGCCGCGGACCCGGACCTGCCGACCGCGGCTCGGCCAGTAGAAGACGAGGGCGGCCACCGGGGAGAGGTCGAGCTGACGGCCCTTGGGGCTGGTGGCCCCGCCCGCGACCCAGAAGGCCCCGGCGTCGAGGTCCTTGAGGGACATGGTGCGGGCGTCGGGACGGCCTCCGGCGTCCACCGTGGACAGCACGACGGCCTGGGGTTCGGGTTCCCCGGCCTGCGCGGCCTCGACGATCCAGTCCCAGAACAGGCGCAGCGGGTCGGGGTCGGCGGAGGCCGGGTCGAAGGGCGGGGTGGTGGACCGCAGCAGGGGCAGGCCCCGCAACCACGACCGGGCCGGTTCGCCGGGGACGGGAGCGGGCACAGCACTCACAGCGGAGAATCTAGGGCATCGGTCACGGGAGCGGTCGCCGGTGCTCAGGGGGTGCCGTCGGCGATCCGCTGGACCAGCTGCACGTACCAGTCGGCGTGGTTGTAGCGGAACAGGGCCCGGGCCTCGCCGTCCCGGCCGGTCCCGGCGCCGTTGGCGCACAGGTAGGCCGCCGCGGTGAACACGGCGTCGGCGGGATCCTGGACGTCCGTACGACCGTCGCCGTCCCCGTCGACGGCGTAGGCCGCGAAGGTCGCCGGCATGAACTGCATCGGTCCGCGGGCCCCGGCCGAGGACGGTCCGACGGTGCGACCGTGCCCGCTCTCGACCTGCCCGACGGCGGAGAGGAGCTGACGGCGCATCCCCGGGCAGGTGGGGGCGGCCGCGGCGTACAGGGCGGCGTAGTCGGCGGGCACGGCCCGCACCCCCACGCCGGCGACGCTGCCGGCGGCGGCCCGCTGGCTGCGGTCGGCGGCGGCCTCGGCCCGGGCGAGGGCCTGCGCCGCCGCCGCCCGTTCGCGGGCCACCCGTTCGTCCGCGGCCAGCCGGGTCCCCAGCCCGTCCAGCTCCGCGGCCCGCGCCCGGGCTGCGGCGAGGTCGTCGGCCAGGGTCGAGGCGGCGGCCGCGGTCTCGCGCAGCGCGCTGATCCGGGCCAGGGCCTCGGCCTCGGCGGCGTCGGCCGCCCCGCGGGCTTCGGTCAGGGACCGTTCGGCGGCCGCGGTGGTCTCCTGGTCGCGCCGCAGCGCCGAGCGCTGCACGACGGCACGGGCCGAGGCCTCGCCGAGCGGGTCGGAGCCGGCGAGGACTGCGCCGAGGGCGCTGTCCCGCAGGGCGCCGCCGGCCCCGGCCATGTAGAGGCGGCGGACCTGCCGGGCGCTGTCCCGGGTGGCCTGCGAGCGCGCCCGGAGCCGTCCGTCGAGGGAGAGGGTGGCGTCCACGTCGAGCGAGACCGCCTCCTCGACCGCGCGTCGACCGGCGGCCAGCTGCACGTCGAGGTCGGCCGCGGCCCGGGCGGCCCGGTCGGCCGCGGCCCGGGCCTCGGTGGCGGCCGCGCGGGCCTCGGCGGCCGTGGTCGGGGTGGCCGTGGTCGGGGTGGCCGTGGGGACGCCTGCGGGGGTGCCGGAGGAGGTGGCCGCCGCGCTCGGCGGGGCCGGGGGCGCGACGGCGTCCGCCGGAGCGGGCGCGAGGAGGGTCGCGACCAGGACCGACGCGAGCAGCCCGCCGCGGACCAGGACCCGGCCCGTCCCCGCGGACCCGACGGGTCCGGTCCCGGGGCGCCGGAGCCGGCGCGAGGTCATCACCTCGTGGTGGTCGGATCGTCCGGGCCCGCGCTTGAGTCCGCGGGGTTGGCGAACCATGATCGTCCTGCCCCCCGTCGGGGGGACGTTCCTCGATATGCCTTAACTGAGGGTAGGCGTCAGTATGCTGCGTGAAGCGGTGATCAGGGGCGACGCTGCCCTCGGGGGCTCGGCGAGCGGGGAGACCACGTGGACGTGACGGCGAGGGTGGGCTGGCGTCGGCGGATCGACGCCCTGCTGGCGCAGCCGGCCGCGTTCTCCCTGGCGCTGCAACCGGTCGTGGACGTCGCCGCCCGGCGCGTCGCAGGCTACGAGGCGCTCGGTCGCTTCGGGGTCGCGATCGAGGGCCGCCGCCGCGGCCCGGGGGAGTGGTTCGCGGCCGCGGCCCACCTCGGGCGGGCGGCCGAGCTCGACGCACTGGTCCTGCAATCGGTGCTGCAGGAACGGGTCCGCCTCCCGCACGGCACGTTCCTCACCGTCAACGTCACCCCGGACGCCCTGCTCACCCCTGCCTTCGTCGCGCAGCTGCTGGCGGGCGAGCGGCGGGGTCTGGTGCTGGAGGTCACCGAGCACGCCGAGGTCGACTCCGCCGACCTGGTCGGTCCGCTCGACGCCTGGCGCGACCGCGGCGGTCTGGTGGCCCTCGACGACGTCGGGGCCGGGCACTCGGGGCTGCTGCGGCTCGCGCTGACGCGACCGGACCTGATCAAGATCGACCTGCAGCTCATCCGCGGGCTGGAGTCGGACCTGATGAAGCGCTCCGTCGTGCAGCTGGTGGGCGAGTGCGCGGCCCGGCTCGACGCCTGGGTCGTGGCCGAGGGTGTCGAGACCGTGGCCGAGCTCGACGTGCTGCGGACGATGGGGGTGCCCCTCGTCCAGGGCTTCCTGCTGGCCCGACCGCGCGGCGGGTTCGCCCGGCTCGATCCCGGCGCCGCGGCCCTGCTCGCCGGCTCGGACCGGTCCACCCCCGGTCCCCGCACCGCCGACGAACCGGGACCGACCGGCCCGGTGAGTCCGGTGAGCCGGTTGGCCCGTCGGCCCCGGACCACGCTCGACCTGGCGGTCGCCCATGCGGTCGCCGAGGTCGAGGGCTGCACCACCGTCGTCCTCGACGACCGCGACGTGCCGGTCGCGGTCGTGCTCCCCGACGTCACCGGTTCGCGCGCCGTCACCGAACTGACCTGCGTGGACCCCGGGACGCGGGTGGGCGACGTCGCCGTGCGCGCGGTCTCGCGCCCCACCGGTCGGCGCTTCGACCCCGTCGTCTGCACCGACGAGACGGGTCGGTTCGTCGGCCTGGTCGGGGTCGAGGACCTCGTCATCGACCTGGCCGCCGCCCAGGTCCCGGTGGAGCACCCCCCGGTGCCCCGCCCCGAGGTCCTCCATCCCCAGGTCGCCCACCCCCAGGTCACCCACCCCCAGGTCGCGCACCCTCAAGGAGTCGGCGCATGAAGGCCTTCCGCTGCGGGGACGTCGTCCCCGGCTGCGACGCGAGCTTCCAGGCCTCCGACGAGGCGGGCGTCCTCGCCTCGGTCGCCGCGCACGCCCGCGACGACCACGGGCTGACCGACCTGCCCGCCGACCTCGTCGCCGCGGTGCGCGCCGGCATCCACGAGGTCCCCGAGGACGGCGCCGCCTGAACCGGACGGGTCTGGTGCCCGGCCCGCCGGGGGAGCAGGATCGGCGGATGCGCCCCGTGCACCGCGAACCGTGCGGACCCGGTCAGGAATCGGTCTGGGACTACCCGCGGCCCCCGCGCGTGGAGGTGGCCCGCCGGCGGGTGCGGGTGGCCGACCGCGACGGAACCCTGCTGGGCGAGGCCCCGGCCGGCAGCGGCAGGGCCTGGCGGGTGCTGGAGACGTCGCACCCGCCCACCTACTACCTGGCCCGGTCGGTGGTCGACCCGCGCCGGGTGCGGGCCAACGACGACCGAAGCTGGTGCGAGTTCAAGGGCGAGGCGGTCTACCACGACGTCCTCGACGCGCAGGGCCGCGTCCTGCTGCCCTCGGCGGCCTGGACCTACCCGTTGCCGCACGCCGACTACGCCCCGCTGGCCGGGGCGTTCGCGTTCTACCCGGGACGCCTCGTCTGCCACCTCGACGACGAGCTGGTCCGACCGCAGGCCGGGGGTTTCTACGGCGGCTGGATCACCGACGACGTCGTCGGGCCGTTCAAGGGCGAGCACGGCACCCACGGGTGGTGAGCCCGGGCGCCACGGCGGCGCGCGGCGGGTTCGCGGGTGGTGGCGCGCCGCCCTAGCGTCGGCCCCATGAGCATGGACATGGTCGGGCGCACCTCGATGTGGAGCGCCATGTCGGCGCAGGAGGAGCGTCGTTTCGACCGCGAGACCGTGCGCCGGATCCTGGCCATGGCCCGTGACCGGCGCTGGTGGCTCACCGCCTTCGTCGTGGGCAGCGTCGTGGTCTCCGTGCTCGCCGTCGCCACCCCGGTGCTGGCCGGTCGGGTCGTCGAGGCGATCTCGCGCGACGACGGTCGGACGGTGACGATCCTGGCCCTGCTGATCGCCGCGGTCGCGCTGGCCGAGGCCGGCGTGGGGCTGCTCGTGCGCTGGCTGTCCTCCCGGCTGGGGGAGGACCTGATCCTGGACCTGCGCACGCGCGTCTTCGACCACGTCCAGCGGATGCCGGTCGCGTTCTTCACCCGCACCCGCACCGGGGCGTTGGTGAGTCGGCTGAACAACGACGTCCTCGGGGCCCAGCGGGCGTTCTCGGGGACCCTGTCCGGGGTGGTCAGCAACGTCGTCGCGGTGGTCCTCACCGGAGTGGTGATGGCCTCGATCTCCTGGCAGATCACGCTCATGGCCCTGGTGCTGCTGCCGGTCTTCGTCCTGCCCGCCCGTCGGATGGGGCGGCGCCTGGCCCAGCTCTCGCGCACCCAGGCGCAGCTCAACGCGGCGATGACCACCCAGAGCACGGAACGGTTCTCGGCCCCCGGGGCGACCCTGGTGAAACTGTTCGGGCGACCGGCGGAGGAGTCGCGCGCCTTCGCCGAGGCCGCCCGCCGGGTGCGCGACATCGGGGTGCGCAGCTCGATGCTGCAGTCGGTGTTCCTGACCGCGCTGACCCTGGTCTCCGCCCTCGCACTGGCCCTCGTCTACGGCGTGGGCGGGGCGGCCGCCGTCGCCGGTCGTCTCGACACCGGCGACATCGTCACCCTGGCGCTCATGCTGACCCGGCTCTACGCGCCGCTGACGGCGCTGGCCGGCGCCCGGGTCGACATCATGAGCGCGCTGGTCAGCTTCCAGCGGGTCTTCGAGGTGCTGGACCTCGTCCCGCTGGTCCGGGAGAAGCCCGGGGCGCTCGCCCTGCCCGACGAGCCGGTGACGGTCGAGTTCCGGCACGTGGACTTCGCCTACCCGGCCGCCTCGGAGGTGTCGCTGGCCTCGCTGGAGGACGTCGCCCGGCTCGACGCCCGCGGCGGGGAGCCCGTCCTGCACGACGTCTCCTTCACGGTCGCGCCCGGGCGGGTCGTCGCGCTGGTGGGATCCTCGGGCGCGGGCAAGTCGACGATCGCGGCCCTGCTGTCGCGGCTGTACGACGTGAACGGCGGCGCCGTCCTGGTGGGCGGCCACGACGTGCGCGACGTCACCGCGGAGTCGTTGCGTCGCACCGTCGGGGTGGTCACCCAGGACGGGCACCTGTTCCACGAGTCGTTGCGCTCCAACCTGCGGCTGGCCCGGCCGGAGGCCACCGACGAGGAGCTGCTCGACGCCCTCCGCCGGGCCCGGCTCGGACCGCTGGTGGAGTCGCTGCCCGAGGGGTTGGACACCGTCGTCGGCGAGCGCGGGTACCGGTTCTCCGGCGGGGAGCGGCAGCGGCTGACCATCGCGCGGTTGCTGCTGGCCCGCCCGAGCGTGGTGGTGCTGGACGAGGCCACCGCCTCGCTGGACTCCGGCTCCGAGGCCGCCGTCCAGGCCGCGCTCGACGAGGCGCTCGCCGGGCGCACGGCCCTGGTCATCGCCCACCGGCTCTCCACCGTCCGCGACGCCGACGAGATCCTGGTCCTCGAGGGCGGACGGATCGTCGAGCGCGGGACCCACGACGAGCTGACCGCCGCCGGCGGTCGCTACGCCGAGCTGCACCGCCTGCAGTTCCGCCCCTCCGCCTCCACCCCCACCCCCACCCCCGCCTCCACCGCGCCCACCGTGATCAAGGAATCGGCGGAGCGCTGAGGTTCGTCGCGGCCCCCATCCCCGCCGTGATCAAGGAATTCCGGACCGGCGATTCCTTGATCACGGGGGGCGGGTCGGTCAGGGAAGGGTGGCGGTGAGGGTGCGGCAGACGTCGGTCAGTGCGGTGAGGTCGGCGGGGTCGGCGTCGGCGAGCTGGCGGGCGATCCCGGCGGCGTGCCGCCCGCCGATCTCCCGCTGACGGCGGGCGCCGTCTTCGGTGAGGACGACGAGCACGCCGCGGCCGTCCTGCGGGTCGGCCTCGCGCCGCAGCAGCCCCCGCTGCGCCAGCCGGTCGACGAGCCGGCTCAGCGAGGGTTGCGGGAGCAGCACGGAGGCCGACAGCTCACCGAGTCGGGCCCGCTGCTGCGGGCACCGGCCGAGCGTCCAGAGCACGTCGTAACCGCGCAACCCCTCCGCTCCCCACACGTCCTCGGCCTCGAAGCGCCGCAGCAGCGTGGACTGCAGCCGGAACAGCGCCTCCCAGGCCTCGACCGCGGCGGCGGTGCGGCCCGGTTCAGGCACTCAGGCTCGTCGGGGCCACCGTGTCCAGCCCGGCCCGGGCGGCGACGCGGGAGGCGTGGCCGGGGGGGTCGGAGGGGACGTGGGCGGGTCGGCGCGCCTCGAACTCCTTGCGCAGCACCGGGACCACCTCACCGCCCAGCAGGTCCAGCTGTTCCAGCACGGTCTTCAGGGGCAGACCGGCGTGGTCGATCAGGAACAGCTGGCGCTGGTAGTCGCCGAAGAACTCCTGGAACGTCAGCGTCTTCTCGACCACCTGCTCCGGGGTCCCGACGGTCAGCGGCGTCTGCGCGGTGAAGTCCTCCAGCGAGGGCCCGTGCCCGTAGACCGGGGCGTTGTCGAAGTAGGGCCGGAACTCCCGGACGGCGTCCTGGGAGTTCTTGCGCATGAACACCTGCCCGCCCAGGCCGACGATCGCCTGCTCCGGGGCGCCGTGCCCGTAGTGGGCCCACCGCTGCCGGTAGAGCTCGATGAGGCGGATGTAGTGCTCCTTCGGCCAGAAGATGTTGTTGGCGAAGTAGCCGTCCCCGAAGTACGCCGCGATCTCGGCCACCTGCGGGGTCCGGATCGAGCCGTGCCAGACGAACGGCGCGACGCCGTCGAGCGGGCGCGGGGTCGAGGTGAACGACTGCAGGGGCGTACGGAACTGCCCCTCCCAGGTCACGACCTCCTCGTCCCAGAGCCGGCGCAGCAGCTGGTAGTTCTCCACGGTCAGCTCGACGCTCTTGGCGATGTCCTGGCCGAACCACGGGTAGACCGGCCCGGTGTTGCCGCGCCCGAGCATGAGGTCCACCCGGCCGTCGGCCAGGTGCTGCAGCATCGCGTAGTCCTCGGCGATCTTCACCGGGTCGTTCGTGGTGATGAGGGTGGTCGAGGTGGACAGCGTGATGCGCGAGGTCCGGGCCGCGACGTAGCCGAGCATCGTCGTCGGCGAGGAGGGCACGAACGGCGGGTTGTGGTGCTCACCGGTCGCGAACACGTCCAGGCCGACGGCCTCGGCGTGCTCGGCGATGGTGACCATCGCCTTGATCCGCTCCGCCTCGGTGGGGGTGCGCCCGGTGGTCGGGTCGGGGGTGACGTCGCCGACGGTGAAGATCCCGAACTGCATGACCGCTCCTCGTCTCAGGTCCATGCATCTGCATGTACCTGACCCAAGCTAGCGGAGCCCGGGATCTATTCCAACTCTCAACCACCCTGCCGGTCGGTGCCGGCCCCGGCGCGGGCCCGACCCGGGTCGGCCAGCCGCGAACGCCGGTAGCCGTAGGCCAGGTAGACGACCATCCCGATGGCCATCCAGATGCCGAGCCGGATCCAGCTGTCCAGGGGCAGGAACCCCATCAGCGCGATGCTCAGGACCGCCGCCAGCACCGGCAGCACCGGCACGCCCGGCATCCGGAACGCCCGGGGGAGGTCGGGACGGTTGCGGCGCAGCACGATGACGCCGATCGAGACCAGGACGAAGGCGAACAGCGTCCCGATGTTGACCATGTGGGCGAGATCCCCGATCGGCACCAGCGCGGCGACGACGGCGACGACCACGCCGGTGACCGCGGTGATCCGCACCGGCACCCCGCTGCGCTCGCTGACCCGGGAGAACCATGGCGGGATCAGCCCGTCGCGGCTCATCGCGAACAGCACGCGGTTCTGCCCGAGCATCAGGATCATCATCACCGTCAGCAGCCCCACGACCGAGCCCACGCTGATGAGGGTCGCGACCACGCCGGCGCCCACCTGACGGAACGCGTCGGCCAGCGGGGCCTGGATGCTGATCTGGTCGTAGCGGACCATCCCGGTGATGACGAGGGAGACCAGCACGTAGAGCAGCGTGCAGATCGCCAGGGACCCGAAGATCCCGCGGGGCAGGTCGCGCTGGGGGTTCTTCGTCTCCTCGGCCGCGGTGGCCACGATGTCGAAGCCGATGAAGGCGAAGAACACCAGGGCGGCGGCCACGAAGATGCCGCCCACCCCGAAGGTCCCGAGCGGGACCCCGAGGTCGGCCCAGAGCGAGGGGGCGGCCTCGCCGGAACCGGCGCTGGGGGCGCCGTTCGGCGGGACGAAGGGCGACCAGTTCGCGAGCTTCACGAAGAACAGCCCGGCGACGATGACGATCCCGACGACGGTGAGCTTGATGGCCACGACGACGGTGTTGAAGCGGGCCGAGGTCTTGGTGCCCAGGCACAGCACCGCGGTGAGCAGCAGGATGATCGTGAACGCGATGAGGTTCGGCGAGGTCGGCGAGGGCTCGTCGGAGTACAACCAGGCCGGCAGCTCCAGCCCCAGGGTCTGCGACAGCAGGTCGGCGGCGTAGCCGGACCAGCCGACCGCGACGGTGGCGGCACCGAGCGCCAGTTCCAGGATGAGGTCCCAGCCGATCATCCAGGCGACCACCTCACCGAGGCTGGCGTAGGAGAACGTGTAGGCCGACCCCGCGACGGGCACGGTCGAGGCGAACTCTGCGTAGCAGAGCGCGGCCAGCGCGCACACCACGCCGGCGACCACGAACGACAGCGCCACGGCGGGCCCGGCCCGCGTCCCGGCGGCCTCCCCGGTCAGGACGAAGATGCCCGTCCCGATGATGACCCCGACCCCGAAGACCGTGAGGTCCCAGGCCCCCAGGGACTTGCGGAGACGGTGCCCCGGTTCGTCGGTGGTCGCGATCGCGTCCTCGACGCTCTTGGTGCGGAACATGCCCATGGCCTTCTGCCCCCGTCTGCTCGCCTGCGGTGCGCAGCGGAACCTAGTCCTCTCAGGCCGTGCGGGCCACCCGGATGATCTTGCGGCGCAGCCAGACCCGCCGGGCCCCGCCCTGGTAGAGGACCACCCGGGCGAGTTCCCAGCGCCCGTACTCGGCGTGCTCGGTGAGCAGTCGGCGCACGTCGGAACGGGAGGTCTCCCGGCCCAGGGTGACGACCCGGTACTCGAAGGCGGGGTCGGGCCCGGGGACGGGCGAGCCGGGGTTGGCGGGATCGGGGACGCGCTGCACGGGAACCATCGGTGCCATTGTCACCCCGCTCCGCTACGGTCGTCCCATGACGCCCGATCCGCGTGCTGCACTGGCGCGCCTCGTGGCGGCGCTCGAGGCCCACCTCGACGTCGCGTCCAACCGTCGTGGCGAGGCCGACCCCGCCGTGGCGGCCGCCTACCAACGCGTCGCGGAGGCCTTCGAGGTCTACGACGAGGCCCTCTACAACGCCTTCGACGAGGTCACCCCCTTCGTGCTCTACGACGACGTGGAGGACGACCGCGAGGACGACGACGACGACGAGGACGACGAGGACGACGAGGACCTCGACGACGACGACGAGTCCGAGGACGAGGACGAGGACGACGACGAGGACCCCGCCTCGCGACGCTGAGGCGTCCGCGGCGGAGGCTGGTGCGGACGCTTCCGCGTCCTCCGGTGAGGACATCGTGAGGGATCGGCCACACCCTCGCCCGGGCGGCTCCGTCCGGCCCTGCGGAGGTCCCTCCCCCCGCTAGGGTCCGGCTCGTGCTCACCCTGCGTCCCGCACCCGCCACCTTTTTCGCACCCCCGGTGCCCGACGTCGCCGCCCGCCTCCGCCGACCCGAGCGCGCGGGGGTCGGGGCATGAGCATGAGCTGGTTCGACGCCGCGGTCCTGGGCCTCGTGCAGGGCCTCACCGAGTTCCTGCCCATCTCCTCCAGCGGTCACCTCGCCGTCGTCGGCACCCTCATCGGCAGCAGCGACCCCGGCGCCGCGTTCACCGCGATCGCGCAGCTCGGGACCGAGGCCGCCGTCCTCATCTACTTCCGCCGCGACATCGCCCGGATCATCACCGCCTGGGTGAACGCCCTGCGCGGGCGGATCCCCCGCAACGACCCCGACGCCCGCATGGGCTGGCTGGTCATCCTCGGCACCATCCCGATCAGCGTCCTCGGCCTCGTGTTCAAGGACGCGATCGAGGGCGGGCTGCGCGGGTTCCTGGTCATCGGCACGACCCTCTGGGTGTTCGCCCTGCTGCTCGGACTGGCCGACCGGTTCGGGCGCAAGGAACGCACGCTCGACCAGCTGTCGTGGGGGCACGGGCTGCTGTTCGGCCTGGCCCAGTCCATGGCCCTCATCCCGGGGGTGTCCCGTTCGGGCGGCACCATCACGATGGGGCTGCTGCTGGGCTACACCCGGGAGGCCGCGGCGCGCTTCTCGTTCCTGCTGGCCGTCCCCGCGGTCGTGCTCTCGGGCTTCTACCAGCTCTTCGACGAGATCGGTTCGGGCGCGCAGGTGCCGTGGGTGGCGACCGGGATCGCGACCGTCGTCGCGTTCGTCGTCGGGTACGCCGTCATCGCCTGGCTCATGCGGTTCATCTCCACCCACAGCTACACGGTGTTCGTCGTCTACCGCCTCGTGGCGGCGGCGGCGGTGTACGCGCTGGTCGCGTTCGGGGCGCTGCCCGCGCTGAACGCCAGCGGGTTCTGAGTCTCGACCGCGCGTCCCGCGCCCGACCGCAGGGCGACCGGCCGCAGGGCATGATGACGCCGTGATGATCGAGGGGGTCCGCCGCGCCGACGGCTCCCCCTTGGACGTCACCGTCGAGGGCCGCGGGCCCGGGCTCGTGCTGGTGCACGGCGCCCGCGCCGCGGCCGACTACGCCAAGGTCGCCGACCGGTTCGCGCAGCGCTTCACCGTCCACCGCTACGACCGCGAGGAGCTCGGCGGCGGGGGAGCGCGCTACGCGGTCGCCGACGACGTGGCCCTGCTCGGTCGGGTGCTGCAGGCCACCGGCGCCCGGCTCGTCCTCGGCCACGGCCTCGGGGGGCTGATCGCCCTGCTCGCCGCCGGGGGGCTGCTGGAACGCAGCATCGACCGGGTCGCGGTCTACGACGCCGTCCTGCCGTTGGACGGGTCGGTCCCCGAGGAGGCGCTGGAGCAGGCCGCGCGGGCGCTGGCCACCGGCCAGTCCGACCTCGCCCTGGCCCACCTCGACCGCCACCTGCGCTCGGGGTCGCGGACCCCGTTCGCCCGCTCCGAACGGGTCCAGCGCCTCCTCGGGCAGATGCTGGCCCGCACCGACTGGGGTCGTTCCACCGCCGCGCGGCTGCCGCAGGTGCTGGCCGAGACCCGCGCCGGGTTGCAGCTGAACTCGCCCGCCGAGGCCTACGCCGGGCTGCCGGCCCGGGCGCTGCTGCTGGCCGGGGAACGCAGCCCCGAGCACTTCGTCGCCGCCGCCCGCGAGCTGGCCAACTCCGTGCCCGCGGCCACGGCCCTCGTCGCGGCCGGCTGCGGGCACGACTCGCTGCTGCGCGCCGCCCGCAAGGTCGTCGACCCGCTGCAACAGTTCCTCGGCGGCGACACGCTGTTCTGAGCACCCCCGGGGAGCACGTCCGGGACCCGTCGCGCCGCTACCCCCCGAGCCGGTCCAGGAACGCCGTCCAGGCCGGGGCGAGCAGCCCGGCGAGGCGGGCGTAGCCGGCCGCGCGGGGGTGGGCGCCGTCGTCGGCGGCGACCTCGGCCCGCCACACCGGGTCGACCCGGAGGGCGTCCAGCACCGCCGCGTAGGGCACCCCGTGGGTGGCGCAGACCTGCGCGAAGGCCGCGTCGAGGACGGCCGTGCGATCGTTGTGGGCCTCCTCGGCGACCGCGGGCGGCCCGGCCACCAGCACCGCCCAGCCGAGCCCGTCCGCCTCCCGCAGCAGCGCGTCGAGGTTCGCCGCCGAGCGCGCCGGCGGCACCCGGACCCCGGCGGCCGTCGGCACCGCGGTGGTGTCGTTGACCCCGAAGGAGACGACCACCCCGCCCCGGACGCCCGCGGGCAACCGGGCGACGCACTCGGCCCGCCATCGCGCGAGCACGTCGGCGCTCGTGTCGCGCCGGACGCCGAGCGGGTACGTCGTGCTCGGCCGACCCGCCGCGTGGGCGCCCGCCGCGAGCCGTCCGAACCAGCCGAGGTGCTCGGGGTCGCCGACGCCCGCGACGAAGGAGTCCCCGACCGCGCACACCCGCACGTCGGGCCCGTCACCCCCGGCCGCGCTCACAACCACCCCGACCGCTTGAACGCCCGGTACAGCAGCGAGCACGCCGTCACCATCAGCGCCAGGCAGGCGAAGTAGCCGTAGTGCCACTTCAGCTCCGGCATGTTGTCGAAGTTCATGCCGTAGACCCCCGCGATCAGGGTGGGCAGCGCGAACATCGCGGCCCAGGCCGAGATCCGGCGCATGTCGTCGTTCTGCTGCACCGACACCTGGGCCAGGTGGGCGCTGAGGATGTCGGTCAGCAACCGGTCGTAACCCTCCACGTGCTCGACCGTGCGGACCAGGTGGTCCAGGACGTCGCGCAGCACGAACAGGGCGTGGTCGTCGGGGTCGCTGCCGTCGCGGTTCACCAGCTCCCGCAACGGATCCACCAGCGGCGCCGCCGCCCGGCGCACCTCCAGCACCTCCCGTTTCAGGGAGTAGATGCGTTGCGCGTCGGAGGTGCGGGCGGGGGAGAAGACCTGCTCCTCCATCTCCTCCACGTCCTGCTCCAGCTCCGCGTCGATCGCCACGTAGCCGTCCACCACGTGGTCCATCACCGCGTGCAGCACCGCCCGCGGGCCCCGCCGCAACCGTCCGCGGCCCGCGTCGCCCTCCAGCTCGCGCCGCACCCCGCGCAACGAGCCCACCTCGCCCCGACGCACCGTCACCACGAAGTGCGGACCGACGAACAGCATGATCTCCCCGGTCTCCACCGCCGAGGTCGCGTCGTCGTACTCCAAGACCTTGAGCACGACGAACACGCTGTCGCCGTAGCGCTCCACCTTGGGGCGCTGGTGCCCGACCACGGCGTCCTCCACCGCGAGGCGGTGCAGCCGCAGGTCCCCGGCCACCTCGTCGAACTCCGCCCGCGTCGGGTCCTTCATCCCGATCCAGACGAAGTCGCCGTCCCCGGGCAGGCAGGCCGTCAGGGCCGCGTCGAGGTCGGAGACCTCCCGGCGCTCGCCGTCGATGTAGTGCGCCACGTCCACGATCACCCGAGCAGTCTGCCCGCGTCGCCCCGCCTCTGCCGCCCGCCGGACCGGGGCGCCGGCCGGAGGCGACGTAGGCTTCCGCGGGTGCCGACCCTCCTGCTCGTGCGACACGGGCGCAGCACCGCCAACACCTCCGGGGTCCTCGCCGGGTGGACCCCGGGCGTCGCCCTCGACGACACCGGCCGGGCGCAGGCCGACGCGCTCGGCGCCCGGCTCGCCGCGCTGCCGCTGGTCACCGCGGTCGTCTCCCCGCTGCAGCGCTGCCGCGAGACCGCCGACCGGCTGCTCGCCTCCGGCGAGCACCGCCCCGTCCCCGTCGTCGACGACCGGCTGGGGGAGGCGCACTACGGGTCCTGGACCGGCGCGCAGATCAGCAAGCTGACCAAGGAACCGTTGTGGCGCACCGTGCAGGCGCACCCCTCGGCGGCCATCTTCCCCGGCGCCGACCCCGAGGGCCGTCCCGGCGAGGGGCTGGCGGCCATGCAGGCCCGCTCCGTGGCCGCGGTCCGCGAGCACGACGCCCGGGTCGCGGCCGAGCACGGGCCCGACGCCCTCTGGCTGGCCGTCTCCCACGGCGACGTCATCAAGGGGATCCTCGCCGACGCCCTCGGCCTGCACCTCGACCAGTTCCAGCGGATCACCGCCGACCCCTGCTCGGTCTCGGTCGTCCGCTACGCGCCGCTGCGCCCCTTCGTGCTGCGGATGAACGACTGCGGGGGCGACCTCGGCGGTCTCGTCCCCCCGAAGAAGCGGCGTCGGCGCGCGCCCGGCGCCGCAGCCGTCCCCGCGGTCGACGCCTCGGACGCCGTCGTCGGCGGTGGCGCGTAGGGTCACGACCATGCCCGTGCACGACTACGACCCCCCGGAACGCTTCGTGGCCGGCACCGTCGGCGAACCCGGTTCCCGCACGTTCTTCCTGCAGGCCCGGCGCGGGACCCGGATGACCACCGTCGCGCTGGAGAAGGCCCAGGTCGCCGCCCTCGCCGAACGGGTCGCGGAGCTGCTGGACGAGGTCGTGCGCCGCAGCGGCGGCCAGGCCCCCGTCCCGGCGCTGGCCACCACCGGCAGCGAGGACACCGCGCCCCTGGAGACCCCCATCGAGGAGGAGTTCCGGGTCGGCACCATGAGCCTGGCCTGGGACGGCGAGCGCGACGTCGTCGTCATCGAGTGCTTCGAGGTCGACGAGGACGGGGACGGACCCGAGGAGGAGGTCCTCGGTTCGCCCGACCCCTCCCGGGCCGTCCTGCGCGTCTCCCTCGACGGGGTCGGCGCCCGCGCCTTCACCACCCGGGCGCTGGCCCTCGTCGCGGCCGGCCGTCCGCCCTGCCCGTTCTGCACCAACCCCCTGGACGCCACCGGCCACATCTGCCCACGCGCGAACGGGTACCGGCGCTGACCCCGCCCTCCGGGGGACCCGGCTCCGGTGGCGTCTTCGCCGGGGTCGAGGAGCAGGAGGCGCTGGCCCGCCTCGCCGGCGGCGAGCTGGAGGTCCGCGGTCGACTCGTCGACGCCTCCAACGCGACCCTCTACGCGGTGGTCCACGACGCGGAGGGCCGCGAGCTGCCCTGCGTCTACAAGCCCGTCGCCGGGGAGCGACCCCTGTGGGACTTCCCCGACGACACCCTGGCCCGCCGCGAGGTGGCCGCCTACGTCGTCTCCGCCGCCACCGGCTTCGACGTCGTGCCCCCCACCGTCTTCCGCGACGGACCGGCCGGCGAGGGCAGCGTGCAGCTCTGGTTGAGCCCCCTCGGATCCGACCCCGGTCCCGACCCCGCGGACGGGACCGCCACCGACGAGGAGGAGGACGCGGGGGAGGACGTCGAGGAGATCCCGCTGCCCACCCCCGGTGCCGACCTCATCGACATCCTCAGCCCCCGCCGCGTCCCCGAGGGCTGGCTCACCGTCCTGCACGCCGAGGACGGCCGCGGCCGCCCCGTGGTCCTCGCCCACGCCGACGACGAACGCCTGCGCCGCATCGCGCTGCTCGACGCCGTGGTCAACAACGCCGACCGCAAGGGCGGGCACGTCCTGCCCGGCCGCGACGGCGGCGTCCACGGCGTCGACCACGGGCTGACCTTCCACGTCGAGCCCAAGCTCCGGACCGTGCTGTGGGGCTGGGCCGGGCACCGCCTGAGCGGGTCCGAGCGCGACGTCCTCACCCGGCTGGCCGACGCCCTGCAGGGCGAGCTCGGCGAGCAGCTGAGCGCCCTGCTCGCCGTCGAGGAGGTCGTGGCCACCCTGGAACGCGTCCAGCACCTCCTGGACACCGACCGCCTGCCCCGCCCCCACCGCGGCAACCCGCTGCCCTGGCCGCCCTTCTGAGGGTCGACCCCCCACCGACGGGTACGTTGACCCCGTGCGTTCCTGGCCCGCCCCCGCCCCGTCCACCCTGCCCGGCGAGGGCCTCCTCCCCGGTCGCGGACCGCGGGTCGTCCTGCACGACACCGCGACGGGGCAGCGGCACCCCACCGGCCCCCAGGACGTCGCGGGCGAGGCCACCCTCTACGTCTGCGGGATCACCCCCTACGACGCGACCCACCTCGGCCACGCCAACACCTACGTCGCCTTCGACCTGCTCGGACGGGCCTGGCGCGACGCCGGGCACCGCGTCCGGTACGTCCAGAACGTCACCGACGTCGACGACCCCCTGCTGGAACGGGCCACCGCCACCGGCGTCGACTGGCAGGAGCTCGCCGCCTCCCAGGTCCAGCTGTTCCGCGACGACATGACGGCGCTCGCGGTCGTCCCGCCGGAGCAGTACCTCGGCGTGGTCGAGGCCGTCGACCTGGTCGCCCAGGGCGTGCGGGACCTGCTCGCCGCCGGTGCCGCCTACCGGGTCGCGGGCCGGGAGGGCGAGCCCGACGGCGACGTGTACTTCGCCATCGGGTCCGACCCGGCGTTCGGTCAGGTGTCGGGCTACGACGAGGCGACCATGCTGCGGTTGTCGGCCGAACGCGGGGGCGACCCCGACCGCCCGGGCAAGCAGCACCCCCTGGACCCGTTGCTGTGGCGGGTGGAACGGCCCGGGGAACCGGCCTGGGACGCCGACGTCCTCGGCCGCGGCCGGCCCGGCTGGCACATCGAGTGCACGGCGATCGCGTTGCAGCACCTGGGGATGCCGATCGACGTCCAGGCCGGGGGCAGCGACCTGGTGTTCCCCCACCACGAGATGGGGGCCGCGCACGCCGACCTCCTGCGCCCGGACGCGCAGCCGTTCGCCCGGGTCTACGCGCACTCGGGGATGGTCGCTCTCGACGGCGAGAAGATGAGCAAGTCCAGGGGCAACCTGGTCCTGGTCTCGAAGCTCCTCGCCGCCGGGGAGGACGCGGCCGTCGTCCGGCTGGCGATCGTGGCCCACCACTGGCGCGCCGACTGGGAGTGGACCGACGCCGTCCTGGGCGAGGCCCGCGACCGGTTCGCGACCTGGCGTCGCGCGTTCGCCGCGCCGGCCGGTCCCGACGGGGCCGCGGTGCTGGCCGCGGTCCGGGCGCGGCTGGCCGACGACCTCGACGCCCCGGCCGCGATCGCGGCGGTCGACGCCTGGGCCGCCGCCGCCCTGGCCGGCTCCGGTGACGACGGGGGGGCGCCGGACCTGGTGCGCCGCACCGTGCTCGGGTTGCTGGGGGTCGCGGTGCCGGTCGAGGACCGGGAGGGCTGAGCCGTGCCCGCGCCCGGGACGCCGTTGCGTCGACTGGGTTTTCTCACCATGGGGACCTTCGACCCGGCCGACCCCGGACCGGGGCACGCCTTCACGCTCGACCTCATGGTCCTCGGCGAGGAGCTGGGTCTGGACTCCGTCTGGTTGCGCCACCGGCACCTGCAACCGGGCATCTCCTCGCCGACGGCGATCCTGGCCGCGGCCACCCAGCGGACGTCGCGGATCGAGCTGGGGACGGCCGTCACCCCGCTGGGGTGGGAGAACCCGCTGCGGCTGGCGGAGGACCTGGGCACCGTCGACGTGCTCAGCGGCGGCCGGCTCAACCCCGGGTTCTCGACCGGACGGCCCATGAACTTCGAGGCCTACCGCGACGCGTTGTACCCGGGCACGGCCGACGCCGAGGAGTTCGGCTACGAGCGGATGGAACGGCTGCTGCGGGCCCTGGCCGGTGAGCAGGTCTCGACGCTGACCGGGACCCGGGGCGTCGAGGTGTTCTCGCCCCGGGTGGAACCGCACGCGCCGGGGCTGCTGCGCCGCACCTGGTTCGGGGCGGGCAGCACCCGCTCGGCGGTGTGGGCCGGCGAGCACGGGCTGAACCTGCTGTCCTCCTCGATCGTCAAGGCCGAACCGCTGGAACCGGGTGGTCCCGAGGTCACGGACTTCGCGACCGTGCAGGCCGCGCAGGTGGGCGCGTTCCGGGCCGCGCACCCGGCCGGGGCGGCGGCCCGGGCCTCGCAGGGACTCGTGGTCGTGCCGACCGACTCGGCCACCGCGGCGCAGCGTTCCGCCTACGCCGCCTACGCCGAGGCGCGCCTGCCCCGGACCCGCGCACCGCAGGGACCCGCCCGGATGATGTTCGCCCCCGACCTGGTGGGTCCGGCCGAGCGGATCGCCGAGGAGCTCTACGCCCACGCCGGGTTCCGCGCGGTCGACGAGGTGGTCTTCGCCCTGCCGTTCGCGTTCCAGCCCGAGGACTACCGGCAGATCCTCACCGACCTGGCCACCCGGCTCGGGCCCCTGCTGGGCTGGGAACCCCGGGAACCCCGGGAAACCCAGACGTAACCGGGCGGGGTGCTCCACCGAAACCCGTCGACGGTTCACTGTCGCTCAACGACGTCTCCCCGCGGGAGGCGGTGACCCGGGTCGCCGCCGCGCCGGGGCCGCGTCTCCCGTCCCGACGACAGTGAGCAGGTACCCGTGGACACCGGAAGCACCGCTTGGATCCTGGCCTCGTCGATGGCCGTCAGCCTCATGGTCCCCGGCCTCGCCCTGTTCTACGGGGGCATGACCGCGGCCCGCAGCACGCTGAACATGATGATGATGGTCTTCGGCGCGGTCGCCGTGACCGGTGTCCTCTGGATCCTCTACGGCTACTCCGCGGTGTTCGGGAACTCCTACGGCGGCGTCGGGATCCTCGGCGACGTCACCGAGTACCTCGGCCTCGGCCAGCTGCTCGTGGAACAGCCCGACCTGACCCTGCCGCCCGCTCTCGTCGCGGCGTTCCAGGCCCTGTTCGCGGCCATCACCGTGGCCCTCGTCGCCGGGGCCGTCGCCGACCGCATGAAGTTCGGGGCGTGGATGGTGTTCGCCGGGTTCTGGGTGAGCCTGGTCTACCTCCCCGTGGCGCACTGGGTGTTCGCGTTCGACGCCGCCGACGGTTCGGTCGTCGGGGGCTGGATCGCCAACCGCCTGGGGGCCATCGACTTCGCCGGGGGCACCGCCGTCCACATCAACGCCGGGATCGCCGGGCTGGCCCTCGTGCTCGTGCTCGGCCGGCGCACGTCGTGGCCGCGTCCGTCCCGTCCGCACAACCTGCCCGCGACCGTCCTCGGCGCCGGGATCCTCTGGTTCGGCTGGTTCGGGTTCAACGGTGGTTCGGCCCTGGCCGCCGGCAACGCCGCCTCGGTCGTGTTCCTCAACACCTTCGGTGCCACCTGCGCCGCGCTGCTCGCCTGGCTCGTCGTGGAGAAGCTCCGCGACGGCCATGCCACCACGCTGGGGGCCGCCTCCGGGGCCATCGCCGGGCTCGTCGCCATCACGCCCTCCTGCGGGGCCGTGTCGCCGGTCGGCGCGCTGCTCGTCGGTCTGGTGGCCGGTGCGGTGTGCCCGCTCGCCGTCGGTCTCAAGCACCGCTTCGGCTACGACGACGCCCTCGACGTCGTCGGCGTGCACCTGGTCGGCGGCGTGATCGGCACCCTGCTGATCGGGCTGCTGGCCACCGACGCCGCGCCGAACGGACGCGCCGGGCTGTTCTACGGCGGCGGGTTCGGCCTGCTCGGGGTGCAGGCCGTCGCCGCGGGCGCGGTCATGGCCTACTCCTTCGTGGTGACGCTGCTGCTCGCCCTCGTGCTCAAGGCGGTCATGGGGCTGCGCGTCACCGAGGCGGCCGAGGTGCAGGGCGTCGACGTGGCCGTGCACGCCGAGAGCGCCTACGACCTCGCCGCGGGCAGCCCCGTCGGCGGTGGTTCCCTGCCGCACCCGATCGCGACGGCCGCCCCCCGCCGGGGCAGCGCCTCGACCCCGGTCGTGGAGACCGTCCTGGACTGACCCCGGCGGGCGCGTCCGGCTGGGCGCGTCCCCTCGGCGCGTCCGTCCGGGCGCCACCCGGGAGCGGGCAGGATGGCTCCATGAGCGACCTGACGCCGGGCGAACCCTGGGTGGAGCCGCAGCGCATCGAGCTCGACCCCGTGCCGTTGGCGGTCCTGCGGGCCGAGCGGGCCACCCTGGCCGACCTGCCCCGGCTGTTCGACACGGGCTACCGGCGCCTGGGGGCGCTGCCCGCGGCGGGGGTGGAGCTCGCCGGACCCGCCGTGGCCGTCTACCGCGGCGATCCCCAGGGCGTGTTCGACCTCGAGATCGGGTTCCCGCTGCAGGTCCCGCTCGAGCGGGCGCTGCCCGGCGCCGCGGGGGAGAGCGACGTGGTCGCCTCGGTGCTCCCGGCCGGTCCGGCCGTGGCGGTCTCGCACCTGGGCGGTTACGAGGGGCTGGGGGCGGCCTGGGTCCGGTTGCTGGAGAAGTCCGGGGCCGAACCCGCCGGGACTTTCGTCGAGGTCTACGTGAGCGACCCGTCGCAGCCCGGGACGCCGCGCACCGACCTGCTGCTGCCGCTCGGCCGACCGGGCGGCGCGTCGCGGCCCGACGGGGGGACGAGGGTTCGTCCACCCGGGTGATCAACCTCGGGTAAGGTCAGGCTTCGCTTCCCCGCGACCGGTGGGAGCTCCCCGACCGAGGAGACCTGTCCCGTGCGCGCGCCCCTCCGGCCCCTCCGGCCCCTGCGGTCGACCACCCTGCTGCCCGCGGCCGCCCTCGGGCTCGGCCTCGCTCTCGGTGGCTGCGGCGCCTCCGAACCCGTCCCCGCCGCGACCGCGACGCCGGCCGAGGCGGGGCAGGGCAGCACGCGGTACCCGCTCACCCTGGACAACTGCGGCCAGACGGTGACGTTCGACGCGGCCCCGCAGCGGGTGGTCTCCCTCGACCAGGGGTCCACCGAGATCCTGCTCTCCCTCGGGTTGGCCGACCGGGTGGTCGGGACGGCGTCCTGGACCGACCCGGTGCTCCCGGCGCTGGAGGCGGCGAACGCGGACGTGCCACGCCTGGCCGACAACGCGCCCACCTACGAGGTCGTGCTGGACACCGACCCCGGGTTCGTCACCGCCTCCTTCGGGCGGCACTACAAGACCGGTGGGGTGGCCGAACGCGCCCGGTTCGCCGAGAGCGGGATCGAGTCCTACCTGTCGCCGACCGACTGCGACCACGGCGTGAGCATCAACGGGGGCGGGGGGAAGCGCTCCACACCCCTGACCATGGACGCCGTCTACGTCGAGATCCGCGAACTGGCCGAGATCTTCGACGTGCGCGACCGCGGTGAGCAGCTCGTCGCGGACCTGGAGCAGCGCCGTCAGGCGGCCCTGGCCACGATCGACGCCTCCGACCGCACGGTCGCGTTCTGGTTCGCCGACACGAAGACCCCCTACGTCGCCGGGGGGACGGGGGCCCCGCACGCCCTGGCCGTCGACGCCGGGGTGGAGAACGTCTTCGACGACCTGCGCGACGACTGGACGGCCGTCGGGTGGGAGACCGTGGTCGAGCGCGACCCGGAGTTCCTCGTCCTGGGCGACCTCGCCCGCGACCGGTTCCCCGGCGACCGGTTGGCCGACAAGGAGGAGTTCCTCCGCACCGACCCGCTGACCGCCACGATGACCGCGGTGCGCGAGCAGCACTACGTCGCTCTGCACGGGGCGGAGATGAACCCGTCCATCCGGGCCGTCGACGGGTTGGAGAAACTCGCCGCGGGGTTGTCGACGACCGGGGCATGAGCACCCTGCGATCCCTACCCGCCCGGGGGAACGGCCGGGCGGCCCCCCGTGCGCCCCGGCGGGGCCGGGCGCGCGCCGTCCTCGTGCCCGTGGCCGCCCTGGTGGTCCTCGTCGTCTCGGTGGTCGCGGCGACGACGCTGGGCCCGGCCGACGTCTCGGCGGTCAACGTGCGCGACGTCCTGACCAACCACCTCGGGTTCACCGACATCCCGGTGCGGGTCTCCGAGGACGCGATCGTCTGGAACGAGCGGTTGCCGCGCGCCCTGGTGGCGGCCTGCGTGGGCGCCGGCCTCGGGGTGTCGGGGGCGATCCTGCAGTCGTTGCTGCGCAACCCGTTGGCCGACCCGTTCGTGCTCGGGATCTCCTCGGGTGCCTCCACCGGGGCGGTGCTGGTCGGGTTCCTCGGGCTGGGGGCGGGGGTCCTGGGCCTGTCCGGGGGTGCTTTCCTGGGTGCCCTCGTGGCCTTCGGCACGGTGCTGCTGCTGGACCGGTTGGTCGGCGGGCACGGTGACCGGGTGATCCTCGCCGGGGTCGCGAGCACCCAGCTGTTCTCGGCCCTGACCTCCTTGGCGATCTTCGCCTTCGCCGACTCCGACGAGAGCCGGGGCGTCCTGTTCTGGTTGCTCGGCTCGCTGGAGGGGGTGCGTTGGGACGACGTCGTGCTCTGCGCCGTGGCGGTGGTCCTGGCCCTGGCGGTCTGCCTGCTGCGGGCCCGCGAGCTGGACGCCTTCGCCTTCGGCGACGCCGTCGCCGCGACCCTGGGCATCGACGTCGCCCGGGTCCGGGCCCTGCTGCTCGTGGTGACCGCGCTGGTGACGGCCGTCCTGGTCAGTGTCGCCGGGGCGGTGGGTTTCGTCGGTCTGGTCCTGCCGCACGCGGCGCGCTTCCTGGTCGGGCCCCTGCACACCCGGCTGCTGCCCACGACCGCCGCGCTCGGCGCGGTGTTCATGGTGTGGGTCGACGCCGGGTCCCGGGTCGCCTTCGCCCCGACCCCGCTGCCGGTCGGGGTGGGGACGGCGCTGGTCGGCGTCCCGGCGTTCGTCGCCCTGCTGCTGCGCGGCTCGGCCCGAAGCCGGTTCGCGAGGGGCACGGCATGACCCTGGACGCACGCACGGTCAGCTGGGACCGGGGCGGTCGCCTCGTGGTCGACGGGGTGAGCCTGGCCCCGGCGCCGGGGGAGACGGTGGGGCTGCTCGGCCCCAACGGGTCGGGCAAGTCCTCGCTGCTGCGGCTGCTGGACGGGGTCGTGCGGCCCACGGCCGGGGTCGTCGCCCTGGACGGCCGCGACCTGACCCGGGTGCCGCGCCGGGAGGTGGCCCGAGCCGTCGCCGTCGTCGGTCAGCACGCCGCCACCGAGGTCGACCTGACCGTGCGCGAGGTCGTCGAGCTCGGACGGCTCCCGCACCGGACCTCCTTCGGCGGCGACCGCGCGGCCGACGAGGCCGCGGTGGCCGAGGCGCTGGCCCGCACCGGACTGACCGACAAGGCCGAGCAGCTGTGGCGCCGGTTGTCCGGCGGTGAGCAGCAGCGGGCCCACATCGCCCGGGCGCTGGCCCAGCAGCCGCGGGAGCTGCTCCTGGACGAACCGACCAACCACCTCGACATCCGCCACCAGCTCGACGTCCTGGACCTGGTCACGCGGCTCCCGGTGACCACCGTCGTCGCGCTGCACGACCTGAACCTGGCCGCGATGTTCTGCGACACCGTGCTGGTCCTGCGGGCCGGGCGGGCGGTCGCGGCGGGGACCCCCGCCGCGGTCCTCACCCCCGAGCTCATCGCCGACGTCTACGGGGTCGCCGCCGAGGTCGGTCACGACGCCGAGGGTCGGCCGAGCATCCGTTACCGGGTGGGCGTGCGGGTCTGAGCGGGGCTCAGGGGGAGGGGCGCAGCGTGCTCGGCCCCCCGGCCAGCACCGCCGCCGCCAGCGCCCGCGAGGCGGGACGGTCGGCGGTGCGCGGGTTGGTGAGCAGCACGAGGTCGATCGTGCCGAGCTCGGGCAACCGGTGCTTCTCACCGAGGGCCACGAGCTGCACCGGGACCAACGAGGCGGCCAGGCAGGAGATCCCGATCCCGGCCGCGACCGCGGCGATCAGTCCGTTCACCCCCCGGCACACGCAGGCCGAGCGGTAACCGAGGCCGGCCCGTCCCAGCGCGGTGTGCATGGCCTGGGCCGAGATCGACTCCTTGGGGTAGGCCGCCAGCGGGACCGGCTGCCCGAGGTCGAGGCGGGTGGTGGGCGTCCCCACCCAGACCAACCGTTCCCGTTTCACCAGCGTCCCCTCGCCGGACCCGCTGGGACGCTTGCCGATGAAGATGTCCAACCGGTCGTTGCCCAGGCGCCGGTGCAGCGTCCCGGACTGGTCCACCGTGAGTTCCAGGTCCACCCGCGGGTTCTCGGCCCGGAAGTCGCGCAGGATCTGCGGAAGCCGGGTCAGGGCCAGGTCGTCGGACATCCCGATCCGCAACCGCCCGACGGGGCGGACCCCGGAGAAGTAGGCGCTCGCCTCGGCGTGCGCGGTGAGGATCGTCCGGGCGAACCCGATCATCGCCTCGCCGTCCGGGGTCAGGTCGACGGTGTGCGTGTCCCGTTGCACGAGAACCCGTCCGACGCTGCTCTCGAGTTTCTTGAGGTGCTGGCTCACCGTCGACTGACGCACCCCGAGCCGCGCCGCGGCCTGGGTGAAGCTGTGGGTCTGGGCCAGGGTCAGGAACGTGCGCAGCTGGACCGGGTCGTAGCCGGCGCTCGCCACCGACGGGTCGACGGTCATCCGGTTCCTCCCGCCTCGCTCCGGGCTATCGCGGAACACGATAGCTGATAAGTCGGTCATCACGTCGATGAGTTGCCCGGGACAACCGATAGTGGAAGGGCACCCCGCACCACGAGAGGACCCGTGTGACCCCGCCGGCCCCCGCCGAGACCCATCCCGACGCCCTCCCGCCCCTCCCCGCCACCGCCCCCCCGAGCCGCGGACCGCGACGCACCTTCGCCGCCCTGGAGGTCCCGAACTTCCGGACCTACGCCGTCGGGCAGGCGTTCGCCAACACCGGCGTCTGGCTGCAGAACATCGCCCTGGACTGGCTGGTGCTGCAGCTGACCGGCAGCGCCACCGCGGTCGGCATCACGATGGCCTGCCAGTTCCTGCCGATCATGCTGCTGGGGATGCACGGCGGCGCCCTCGCCGACCGCCTGCCCAAGCGCCGGGTCCTGATGCTCACCCAGGTGCTCAACGCCGGGTTGGCGGCGACACTGGCGGTCCTCACCCTCTCCGGGGCGATCACCCCGACCCTGATCTACCTCCTGGCCCTGGCCGCGGGGACGGTGCTGGCCCTGGACAACCCGACCCGGCAGGCGTTCGTCGGCGAGGTGGTCCCGGCCGAGCACCTGCGCAACGCGGTCGCGCTGAACGCCGCGGTGTTCCAGAGCACCCGGCTCGTCGGCCCCGCCCTGGCCGGGGTCCTCATCGCCACGGCCGGCACCGGGTACGCCTTCGCCATCAACGCGGTCCTCATGCTGGTCCCAGTGATCACGCTCTCGCTGATGCGGGTGGAGGAGCTGCTGCCCGCGGCCCGGGTGGAGCACGCCGAGCGCAAGGTGTCCGCGGCCCTGCGGCACATCGCCGAACGGCCCCACGTGGCCCGCACGATCGTCCTGGTCGGGGTGTTCGGCACGTTCGGTCTGAACTTCCCGGTGGTCCTCACCGCGATGGCGGCCGACACCTTCGGCGGGGACGCGAGCCTCTACGGCTTCTTCAACCTGGTGCTCGCCGTCGGGTCCATCCTCGGGGCGCTGCTGGCCGGGTCCCGGCAGCACACCCGGGTCCGGCTGATCCTCGCCCTGGCCGCGGTGTTCGGCCTGTCGCAGACGCTGGCCGCGTTCGCCCCCGGCGTCGCGTGGTTCTGCGTCGCCCTGCTGGTCATGGGGGTCAGCAACCTCGCCTTCCAGGCGATGGCGAACTCCTCGGTGCAGCTCTGGGTCGAACCCCCCTACCGCGGCCGGGTCATGGGCCTCTACATGCTGGTGTTCATGGGCGGGACCCCGATCGGCGCGCCGCTGGTCGGCTGGGCCGTCGAGGAGTTCGGCGTGCGGGCCGGGATGGCCGCGTGCGGCGCGATCCCGCTCGCCGTCGCCCTCGGTCTCGGCGTCGTCCTCACCGTCCGGGCCCTGCGCGACGCGCGTCCCGCGGCCCCGGAGCTCGTCGCGGCCTGAGCCGGGCCGGACTCAGGGGGTGGGCGGAGAGACGCGTCGTGCCCAGGCGGCGGTACGAGGATCGTGGTTCCTGGTCATCCACCACTCCTCGAGGTTGGCGCGTAGGGTGAGGACGAAGGCGTCGTGCGCCATCCGGGGGTCGAGCATCGACGGGGACAGGGGCAGTCGCACCTGCCAGCGCTCCGTCGCGGCCGCCGGGTCCGCGGCGGCGCGGACGTGCAGCACGAGCAGCCCGGAGTCGACGTCCCCGCCCGGCAGGAGGTCCAGCCGCTCGACCGTGAGTCGATGACGGTCGCTCGGCACCAGCGGGCGACTCAGCTCGGTGGCGAGCGTGTCGGGATCGCAGGGGAGAGACGACACGTTTCCCCCCGTCAGATGTTCTGGTAGACGGGGCAGTCGGTTCGGTAAGTCGAGGTGGCGGCGCTCTCGGTGATCGCCGGCTGAGCGGCCGTGGTCGACTCAGTTACCTCGTAGGCCGTGATGATGCCCTGGGGGGAGACGCCAGAACCGTGAAGGGCGCCGCCGTTGTAGATCACCCGGAACAGCTCATGACAGGTGCCGAAGCCTGTGCGGCCGGGATGCCGGTCCAAAGGCTCAACAGGGTCACCGCAGCGCTCATCACGGTCAGCCGTCGGATACGCATGTGCGCTGCCTCTCTGGAGGTCGATGATTGCCCCGAAGCATCACATGTCGGTGCGGCGAGATCAACAACCCAATCTGATGCCCGCACAGGTGGCGAGCCGGGCACCGGTGCGGCGGCTACTGTCGGTGCTGCTGCAGCTGCGACTGGACGACCGAGCTCAGGTGCTGCAACTGGTTCGGGCCGAGCTGACGGACCTCGCCCTCCAGCCGCCGCACGACGTGCGGGTCCTCGAGCATGCGCTCGGAACTCTGCAGCAGCACCGTGCCGGCGCCGGTGAAGTCGTACTGCCGTTCCTCGCCCGAGCGGGTCCCGAACAGCGCCCCGCGGGCCGCGCCCAGGAAGTGCCCCATCCACCCGGCGTCGAAGTGCTGGGAGGGGGCGGGGCAGTCGGCCCAGCCGACCAGGGCCTCGGGGTCGACCCGGACCGGGGGTTCCACGAAGATCACCGGGCCCGAGGAACTGGCCAGGAACTTGCCCGTCCCGATGAGGGTCAGGAACCCCGGGATGATCGACTCCTTCAGCTCCAGGGTCGCGTCGAAGGCCAGCAGGTTCGCGGCCCGGACGGTGAGGTTCCCCTCGTCGAGGTCGTAGGAGTTGATGTCGTACCCCCGGTCACCGAGGATCACGTGCCCCTGGCCGTTGGCCACCACCCAGTCCCGGCTGTACAGCGGGGAGGAGAACCGGGAGGCGACCATGCCCGCGACCGAGGACGCGGTGAGCGGTTCGAACCGGATCGTCCCCCCGCCCGCGGCGTAGTAGGCGATCATCGACCCGGTCTGCATGAACAGCGGCCCGGTCAGCCGGACGCAGTAGGCGTAGGCGTTGTCGGGCAGGTTGTCGTGGTCGGGCAGGGTGCGCGGGTCCAGCGGCTGCGGCGGGTTGGCGGTGGCGTTCATCCTCGGACCCCTCAGAGTTTCTTCTCGGACGCCTGCACGTAGACCGTGCCCACGCCGGACACCTTGAGCTGCACCGCTTCCCCGGACCCTCGCCCGACGGCGTCACGCCAGGAGACGTTGGTGGAGACGTCCAGGCGCAGGTCGCCGACGTGGGCGACGTAGGCCTGCGGGTCGACGACGATCTGCTGCGCCCCGCCCACCGGGAGGGCGAACGTTCCGCCGTGGGAGAGCACCGCGACCGAACCGCGCCCGGACAGCTGCGTGGTGAACAGTCCCTGGCCGGTGACCGCGCCGCGGACCGCGCCGCGCAGCCCGCCCTGCTGGCCGAGGAACACCACCGAGGAGGACAGGTTCGCGTCGTGGGCCAGCAGTCGGTCGGCCTCGACGGAGACGGCCTGGGAACCGTCGAGGTCGATGACCGTCACGTGGTGGCCGCGGAAACCGTAGTGCACGGTCCCGGAACCCTCGGCGACCATGAGCGGCACCGCCTCGCCCTGCATCCCGCGGGCCAGGGCCGCGGCGATCCCCCCGCCGTACCCGCCGCCGCCGGGGCCGGAGGACACGGGGGAGAAGGCGATCCGTCCGGACGTGGCGAGCATCGCCCCGCGTCGGGCCAGGACCTCCCCGCCCGGTCGCACGTCGACGCTCACGACCTTGGACGTGACTTTCGTGAAGGCCATCAGCGTTCCTCCGGCTGGATGTAGACGACGCCCTCGCCCTCGAAGCGCAACGAGAACGCCTCCCCGGAACTCTCCCCGACGAGGTTTCGCCAGGACACGTCGGTGACGAAGGACTGCCGGACGTCGCCGACGCAGCCGATGTAGGCGTCGGGGTCCACCACCAGCGGGCAGTCCGGCCCCACCCGCAGCGCGATCGGTGGACCGCCGAGGGAGATCAGCGCGGCGGGGCCGTGGCCGGTGACCGTCGTCGTGAACAGGCCCTGGCCGCTGGAGGCGCCCTGCAGACCGGTGAAGGTGACGTCGGTGCGCAGCCCGGCCGAGAGCGCCAGGATCGCCTCCGACTCCGCCTTCAGCGTCTGCCCGGCGAGGTCCAGGACGAGGACGTAGCCCGCGTCGACGGCGAAGTGCACCGTCCCGCGACCGCTCACGTCCATGAGGGACAACGACTCCCCGGTCACCCGCTGCTTGAGCGCGGCGCGCAGCCCGCCCCCGCCGCCCATGCCCGCGCTCTTGAAGGCGACGTCGCCCTCGTAGGCCACCATCGACCCGCTCGCCGCGCGCACGGCGGAGTCCTTGCCCCCGTCCAGCTCGACCACGAGCACCCGGGGGGTCTGCAACCGCCACGCCATGCCGGTCACCGTAGCGGGGGGTTCGGGGCCCCGGTCCAGGGACCCGGTTCCAGCACCTTGGGCGGCGGTCCGTAGGGGTTGGGCCCGCCGACGGTGTCCTGCACGTGGAAGACCAGCAGCACGATCCCGCCGAAGGGCACCGCCCCGAGCAGCACCCACCAGCCCGAGCGGCCGACGTCGTGCAGCCGGCGCACGCTGACCGCCAGGGAGGGCAGCGCCAGGGCCAGCAGCACGAGGATCATGACGAGGTAGATGCCGCCCGCCACCACGACGCCGGCGCCGCCGAGGGACCCGCTGTCCTGACCCGTCGCCGCCTGCACCCCGGCGGTCAGCGCGAGCACCAGCATCAGCAGGACGACGAAGGCGAAGGAGAAGACGAGCACGGCGAACTGGAACCACCAGTACTCCGAGCGGCGGGCCCGCCCGGAGAACCGGGCGTACTGGCGCAGGCAGGATCGGACGGCCTCGACGGGTCCCATGGTTCTCCTCGCGCTCGGCGCCGCACCGGGTGCGCGGACCGCTCGAACGGCTCGAGCATGATCGGGCCGCCCCCGCGTCGTCGCGGCGGGGCGGGTCGGGTCACCCGTTCGCCGGATCGAGCCGCACGGGAGGGACGGCTCAGCCGCGGCGGGGCGGGTCCTCCCGGCGGCGCAGGTAGCGCTCGAACTCCCGGGCGATCGCGTCGCCGGTGGCCTCGGGCAGCTCGGCGGTGTCCTTGGCCTGCTCCAGCTGCTGCACGTACTCGGCGATCTCGGCGTCCTCGCCGGCGAGCTCGTCCACCCCTCGCTCCCAGGCGCGCGCGTCCTCGGGCAGGTCCTCCAGCGGGATCGCGACCTCGAGCAGTTCCTCGACGCGGTGCAGCAGGGCCAGCGTGCCCTTCGGCGAGGGCGGCTGGCCGACGTAGTGCGGCACCGAGGCCCACAGCGACAGCGACGGGATGCCCGCCCGGGCGACGGCGTCCTGGACCACGCCGACGATGCCGGTGGGCCCCTCGTACCGGGAGGGTTCCAGCGCCAGGCGCCCGGCCAGCTCGGTGTCGTCGGTGGATCCGGTCACCGGCAGCGGACGGGTGTGCGGCACGTCGGCCAGCAGCGCGCCCAGGGTCAGCACCAGCGAGGCGTCGTGCGCCTGCGCGTGCTGCACCAGTTCCTGCGTGTAGGTGCGCCAGCGCATCGAGGGTTCGACCCCGCGGACCAGCAGCAGGTCGCGCGGCGCGTCGGGCAGGCGCACGTAGGAAAGCCGGGTGGTCGGCCAGGTCAGCTGCCGGTGCCCGTCCTCGTCGAAGTGCACGGTCGGACGGTTGACCTGGAAGTCGTGGTACTCCTCCGGGTCGAACTCGGCCAGCTCGGTGGCGTCGAAGACCCGGTGCAGGTGGGCGATCGCGGTGCTGGCGGCCTCCCCGGCGTCGTTCCAACCCTCGAACGCGGCCAGCACCACCGGGTGGCGCAGCCCGACCGGAGCCGGTCCGGCGGCGGGGTTCGGGGTGGGCGAGGGTTCGTCGGGCACCGCTCCAGCCTACGGTCCCCGACCCCGCCCGCCCCTCCCGCGACCCTCCGTGCGTCCCCGCCCGACGGCCGCGGACTCGCGCGGGGACGCCCGCGGGCAGTCCCTAGACTTCGCCGACGATGAACACCCTCACGCCCCGCGGGGACGCCGAGCCGCCCGCCGAGCCGCCCGCCGAGCCGCCCGCCGATGCCCGTCCGCTGCCGGCCGCGGTCCTCTGGGACATGGACGGCACGATCGTCGACAGCGAACCGGACTGGATCGCCGCCGAGACCGAGCTGCTGGCCCGGCACGGCGTCGGGTGGTCGCACGAGCAGGCCCTGGCCCTCGTCGGGTCCGCGCTGCCGGACTCCGGGCGCGTCCTGGCCGCCGAGCTCGCCGCCGTCGGGGTCGTGGTCGACCCCGTCGACATCATCGAGGAGCTCGTCACCGCGGTCGCCGCCCGCACCGCCGCGGCCGTGGTGTGGCGCCCCGGCGCGCTGGACCTGCTGCGGGCCGTGCACGCCGCGGGCATCCCCTGCGCGCTGGTCACGATGTCGTTCCGCCGGCAGGCGCAGGTCGTCGCCGACCGCGTGCCCGGCACCTTCTCCGTCCTGGTGACCGGTGACGAGGTGAGCCGGGGTAAACCGGACCCCGAGCCCTACCTGCGGGCCGCCGAGCTGCTCGGCGTCCCGGCGCAGGACTGCGTCGCCGTCGAGGACTCCCTCACGGGACTGGCCTCGGCGGAGGCCGCCGGGTGCGTCGTGCTCGCCTGCCCGCACCTCGTCGAGATCCCCGCCGCCCCCCGCCGCAACCGGGTGGCCTCGCTGGCCGACGTGGACCTCGACCTGCTGGGCCGGATGGTGAACGGGGACCTGGTCGACCGGCTGACCTGACCCGGGTGGGGAACGGGGAAGGGGCCGAACGTGTCCCCCGTTCGGGGGACAGGCCGATCACCGACGGATCGCCACCCCCTCCTACACTCGTGGAGTGGTACCGACGAGCACCCGCGACACCGCCCCGGCCCGCCGCCCCGGCATCCCGCTGGGCCGACCGTTCGGGGTGCCGCTGTTCCTGGCGCCGTCCTGGTTCCTCTTCGCGGGCGTCATCGTCCTGATCTTCGGACCGATCGTGGAGACCCGGATCCCCGGTCCCACGACCGACCCCGCCACCGCCGCCACCGCCTACGCCGTCGCCTTCGGCTACGCCGTCCTGCTCCTCGTCTCGGTCCTCCTGCACGAGATCGCCCACGCCGTCGCCGCCCGGGCCGTGGGCATGCGGGTCGCCGGCATCGTCCTCAACGTGTGGGGCGGGCACACCTCCTTCCGTGAGGACGTCAGCAGCCCCGGACGCAGCCTGCTCATCGCCGTCGTCGGCCCGATCACCAACGGCCTCATCGCGCTGCTGGCCTACCGGGTCGCGGCGGGTGCGTCGGCCGGGCCCAACGACCCGGGCACCCTCGGCATCGGCGGCCTGCTGCTCGGCGCGCTCGCCCTGTCCAACCTGCTGCTGTGCATCTTCAACCTGCTCCCGGGCCTGCCCCTCGACGGCGGGCACGCGCTGGAGGCCCTGGTCTGGAAGATCCGCGGGGACCGCCTCGCCGGAACCGTCGCCGCCGCCTGGACCGGCCGGGTCCTCGCCGTCGCCGTCCTCGCCCTGGCGATCCTGCTGCCCTGGCTGCGCGGCGGTCAGCCCTCGTTCACCAGCGTCATCTGGGCCGGGCTCGTCGGGGCGCTGCTGTGGCAGGGCGCCTCCGCCTCGCTGGCCTGGGCCGGGCAGGCCCGCCGCGTCCCCCACCTGTCGGCCCGCACCCTGCAACGACCCGCCATCGCCGTCGCCTCCGGGGCCAGCGTCGAGGAGGTCGTCCGCTCCGCGCGGGCCGCCATCGACGCCGGGGCCACCCGCGGCGGGGACGGCGACCTGGAGGTCGTCCTGGTCACCGACGCCGGGGTGCCCGTCGCGGTCGTCGACACCGCCGCCCTGCGCCGCATCCCCGCCGAACGGCGCGGCGAGGTCGGCATCGGCGCCGCCGCCCGCGCCCTGCCCCCGCGCGCCTGGGTCCCCGAGGACCTCGCTGGGGAGGAACTGCTCGCCACCCTCACCGCCCGACCCGGCGAGCACGTCGTCATCGGCGGCGGCGGGCGCGTCGTCGGCCTCCTGCACACCGGCGACGTCGTCGCCGCAGTCACCCGCCGCTGATCGGGGGACCCCGCCCGGGCGGGTAGCGTCAGGCCCCCGGGCCGAGCGCCCGACCGACCCCCGATCGAAGGACAGCTCCGTTGACGACGACCCCCGCCGCCCCCACCACCACCCCCACCGGGGCGGGAACCCGGCGCGGAGCGCTGCGCGCCGGTGAACGGGTGCAGCTCACCGACCCGCGGGGCCGCCGGCACACCATCACCCTCACCCCCGGCCAGGAGTTCCACACCCACCGCGGCCGGTTCACCCACGACGACCTCATCGGTCGCCCCGACGGCACCGTCGTCACCAACACCGCGGGCATCGAGTACCTCGTCCTGCGCCCCCTGCTCGCCGACTTCGTGCTCTCCATGCCCCGCGGTGCCGCCGTGGTCTACCCCAAGGACTCCGGCCAGATCGTGCAGATGGCCGACATCTTCCCCGGCGCCACCGTCATCGAGGCCGGTGTCGGCTCCGGCGCCCTCACCATGTCGCTGCTGCGCGCCGTCGGCGACGGCGGGCGGGTCCTCTCCTTCGAACGCCGCGACGACTTCGCCGCCGTCGCCCGCGGCAACGTCGAGACCTTCTTCGGCGAGCCGCACCCCGCCTGGACCCTCACCGTCGGCGACCTCGTCGAGGCCCTCCCCGCCGCCGGCCTGGACTCCGCGGCCGGCACCGGGGCCGACCGGGCCGTCCTCGACATGCTCGCCCCCTGGGAGTGCCTCGACGCCGTGGCCGCGGCCCTGGCCCCCGGCGGGGTGCTCATCTGCTACGTCGCCACCGCCACCCAGCTGTCCCGGGTCGCCGAGACCGCCCGCGCCTCGCAGGCCTGGACCGAACCCGAGGCCTGGGAGTCCATGGTCCGCGGTTGGCACCTCGAGGGCCTCGCCGTCCGCCCCGACCACCGCATGGTCGCCCACACCGGTTTCCTCATCACCATGCGCCGCCTCGCCGACGGCGTCCGCCCCCCGCTGCGCAAGCGCCGGCCCGCCCCCGGCGCCTACGGCGAGGACTTCCAGGCCTCCGCGGCCGCCCAGGGCGCCGGCGACACCTCGCCCACCCCCGGTGAGGAGCGGCCGGCGGGGGAGCAGGACTACGGCGTCCGGCCCGTCTCCGACAAGAAGGTCCGCCGGGCCGTCCGGGACGCCGCCGCCGGGGCCGACGCCTCGCGCGCCGCCACCGACCTCGCCGCCGACGGGACGGAGCGGGGATGATCGACCGGCTCCCCGGCCGCACCGTGCCGCTGGGGGGCGTGCGGGGGATGAGCGTCACCCGGTGGTTGCCGCACCGGGGACTGCCGACCGTGGGGCCGTGGTGCTTCCTCGACCGCATCGGACCCCAGGAGGTCGACATGCGCGTCCTCCCGCACCCGCACACCGGCCTCGCCACCGTCACCTGGCCGCTGGCCGGCCGCATCCACCACCGCGACTCCCTCGGCACCGACGTGGTGGTCCGCCCCGGCGAGCTCAACCTCATGACGGCCGGGCGCGGCGTGTCCCACTCCGAGTTCTCCCTGGGCGAGCGGCCCCTGCAGCACGCCGTCCAGCTCTGGCTGGCCACCCCACCCGAGACCGACGACCGTCCGGCCCGCTTCGAGCAGTGCCGCGACCTCCCCGTCCTCGACCGACCGGGCCTGCGCGCCCACGTCCTGCTCGGGACCCTCGACGACGTCCACTCACCGGCCACCTCGCCCACCCCCGGGGCGCTCGCCGCCCAGGTCGAGCTCGCCCCCGGGGGCCGCGCCGACCTCCTCCTCGCCCCGACCGACGAGCACGCACTGCTCCTCCTCGACGGCGACGCCGAGCTCGAGGGGCAGCCCCTGAGCACCGACGACCTGCACGTCCTCGTCCCCGGACGGGGCGGTGCGGCGCTCGCCAGCCACGCCGGGGGACGGGTGCTGCTGATCGGGGGGCCGCCCTGGCGCGAGGACCTGGTCATGTTCTGGAACTTCGTCGGCCGCAGCCACGAGGCGGTGGCCGCCGCCCGGGCCGACTGGGAGGCGCAGGCCACGAGCGGCGACGGGCGGTTCGGGACCGTGCCGGGCCACGGCCGGGCGGAGCGCATCCCGGCCCCGCCGCTGCCGCCGGTCCGGCTCACGCCGCGGCGGCGGGCGGGACACCCGGGGACCGAGGGGCGGGCCGCTCCGCCGGCGATGAGCTGAGATCGGACGACGCCGGGGGCTTGTCACAGACCACGCAACGTGTTCGCATGTTCGGCACACAGGTAGCGCTCAGGTGCTGCCTGCCCGTTCGCCGTCGAGCAAGGGAGCCGAGCCGTGCAGCGTCCCCCCACCGATCCCCGCACCTCCGGGGCCGTCCGCGCCCCCCGCCGTCGGGGTCGCCGGTCCCGTCGGGCGCTGACCCCGGCACTCGTGCTGGCCCTCGGTCTGGCGACCCCCGGGGCCGTCGCCGTCGCCGCCCCCGACGCCGCCCCCACGCCGGCCCGGGCCGCGACGGTCGACCTCCCCGCCCCGGCGGTGACCGGCGGGCTGACGACCGGGTTCGAGGCGTCGGGCGGGTCGGCCTGGACGACCCTGGAGCAGGAGCAGGCCTTCCTCGCCGCCCTCGACGAGACCAGTCCCCGCCTGCGCGTGGAGGAGATCGGACGGACCGCGCAGGACCGGCCGCTGCAGCTGCTCGTGCTGGGCGCGAGCACGGCCCCCGACGCCGCCACCGTCGCCCGGGGCAGCTCGGTCCTGTTCACCTGCACCCAGCACGGCGACGAGCCGAGCGGGCGCGACGCCTGCCTCTCGCTGGCCCGCGACCTGGCCACCACGTCCGACCCGGCGACGCTGGAGCTGTTGCGGCGCAGCACCGTCCTCATCGTCCCGACGGTCAACCCCGACGGCGTGGCCGCCGACACCCGGCAGAACTCCGAGGGCGTCGACATCAACCGCGACCACCTGCAGCTGCAGACCGTCGAGGCGCAGACCCTGGCCCGGGTCCTGCGCGACCTGCGCCCCGACATCGTCCACGACCTGCACGAGTACGGACCTACGCCTGACGTCTACGACCGCGACTTCATCGCCCTGTGGCCGCGCAACCGCAACGTGGACGACCGGGTCCAGGACCTCTCCCGGGTGCTCACCGAGCAGGCCGTCCTCCCCGCCGTCGACCGGGGCGGGTTCTCCACCGGCATCTACGGCTACCGCTACGACCGCAACGGCGACGTCTACGCCCAGGCCGCGGGCGACGGCCAGGAACGGATCCTGCGCAACACCGTGGGGCTCAAGCACAGCCTGGGGATCCTGGTCGAGGCCTCCAACGGCCCGGCCGACGAGCGCGAGGCCGCCAACCCGGCGCTGCTGAACCAGCGCCGCTGGGCGACCCAGGTGCTCGGGGCGCGGGCCGCGCTCGGCCTGCTCGCCGAGCAGCGTTCGGAGATCGCCGACGCGACCGCCGCCTCCGCGGCCCGCGCGGCCGACGGGGTCGACCTGGTGGCCTACGCGGGGGCGGACAACGAGCTGCCCGCGCCCGACGAGGTCGACCTGGCCCCGCCCTGCGGGTACCTGCTGAGCGCCGAGCAGGCCGCCCGGGTCGCGCTCCAGCTCGACCTGCACGGGTTGCGCACGGAACCGGGCGGGAGCACCACCGGTGCCGCCGAGGGTGACGTCCTCGTCCCCACCGACCAGCCCGGCCGCGTCCTCGCCTCGCTCCTGCTCGACCCGCAGGCGCAGTACGGCCTGTTCCCGGCCGAGACGCCCGAGGGCGACCCCACCGGCGACACCACCCGCCCCGTCGCCTGCGACTGACCCACCCCACCCCCATCCCGACCCCCGACCCCCGACCCCCGACCCCGACCCCGACCCAGCTCATCCCGCCCTCTTCACCCCGCCCTCCTCACCCACCCGTGATCAAGGGATTCCTCCGGGTCCTGCCCCAAGGACGTGCGAGACGGGGGAGGAAAATTCCTTGATCACGGGGGGGATGGGGGTCGGGCGGGGGCGGGTGGCCGAGCCCGGGTGGGGTTCGGTGGGGGGTCAGCGGGGGGTGGCCGCCGCCGGCGGGGGAGGGTCCTGGTGGTCCGGGTGGGAGGCCGAGCCGGGGTCGAGACCCTCACCCTCGGCCAGCCGCTTGTCGAAGGTGACCCGCACCAGCTCGAACCCCTTCAACCGGGCGGCCTTGGCCTGCCCGGCGTAGGCGCGCTCGTCGGCCTCGGTGAGCTCGACCGCGTCGGTCAGCGGGGTGAGCAGGGCCCGGGGGTAGAGGCGGTTGACCCGCACGACGTCGCCCTCGACCGCCAGCACCACCGCGACCGAGGCCACGTACAGGAAGGCCAGCAGCCCGAGGACCAGGGCGAAGATGAAGTTGGTGTCGCTGGCCCGGCGCATCACCTCGTCGACCAGGTTGCCGCCGAAGTTCTGCAGCAGCAGCCAGATCACGGCCGCGAAGATCCCCCCGGGCACGACCTGCGCGAACCGGGGCCGGTGGGCCGCGGCGAGGCGGAAGGCGACGCTGAACGCCAGGGCGGTGAAGACCGCCGCCGCCGCGCGGCTCAGACCGTTGAGCACCGTCTCCCAGGTGCCGGTCGCGCCCAGCCAGCGCCCCACGTCGGCGCTGATCGCGGACAGGATCGTCGTCCCCAGCACGAACAGGCCGGCCGTGACGATGAGCAGCAGGCTGCGCAACCGGGCCTGGATCGGGTTGGGCCGCTCGTTGCGGGGGATCGCCCAGGCGATGTTGACCGCGTTCTGCAGGGCCAGCCCCACCCCGAGGGCCCCGTAGAGCGCCCCGAGGGATCCGATCACGATCCCCAGCGCCCCCCCGCCCAGCCGCTCCGGTTCCTCGAGCTGGGTCCCGATGACCGGGAACTGCCCGAGCGCCGAGGAGATGACCGCGTCCTGGGCCCGGGGATCGTCGGCCAGCACGTAGCCGAGCACGGTCGACATGAGCAGCAGCAGGGGGAACAGCGACACGAACGCGTAGTAGGTGATCAGCGCGGCCAGGTACCCGCCCTGGTCGTCGAAGAACTTGTAGAGCACCGACAGCGGGTAGCTGACCCCCCGGTGCCGACGTTGGAAGGCATCGGTCGCCGAGATCACGGACACGAGGCCCTACCTTAAGGAGCCCCCGGCCCCTGTGCCGGTCGGCCCACGACCTCGGCGACGACCTCGGCGATGATGCCGGTGACGCCCGCCCAGACCGCGGAGGTGGGGTCGATCACGTCGAAGTGGTCGGCCTCCTCCTCGACCACGTGGACGCGGTCACCCGCCGCCCGTGCGGCCCGCGCCCAGGAGCGGGAGACGTCGAGCAGGTCCGGGTCGTCGCGGGTGCCGCAGACCACCACCGTCTCGGCGCCCAGGGGGAGGCGGTGGCGCGGGGAGGACTCCCGGTAGACGTCCGGGAGCTCGGCCGGGGGGCCACCCAGGGCGAGCGGCACCGCCCCGTTGCCCAGCCCGCGCTCGTGCCCGACGACCAGGTCGAGCACGCCGGCCAGGGACACGGTCAGCCGGGGGACCGGCCCCCCGGACCGGACCAGGTCGGCGGCGAGCCGGGTGACGAGCTGGCCGCCCGCCGAGTGCCCGACCAGGACGACCCGGTCCGGGTCGATCGGCGCGCCCGCGGCCACCGCCCGGGCCAGCGCCGCGTGACCGGCGGCGACGTCGGCGGCGGTGCCCGCCCACCCCGCGTCGGGTTCGCCGACCGCGTGCGGACGGCGGTACTCCAGGTTCCAGGAGGCCCACCCGCGCGCGAGCGCGTCGAGCGCCAGCGGCTCCATCAGGTCGTTCTCCCACTGCGGGCGCCAGTACCCGCCGTGCACCAGGACGAGCACCGGGACGGGGTGGCGCGTCGAGGCGCCGGGCGGCAGACGCAGCTCGGCCCGCTGGTCCGGGTGGTCCCCGTAGTTCACGACCTCGGCGGGGGAACGCTCGGCCACGTCGAGGGCCGCGACCGCGGCGGCCAGGCCGGCGATCCCCCGGCCCCGGACGTGCCGGGCCAGCCGGGGGTCGCGGTCCGGGGCGCTCAGGGTGGCGTCCACGCGCACGAGCCGACCCGCGCCGGGGGCGGGTCGACCGACGGGGTCGGGCCCACCGGCCGGGTCGGTCGGGTCGGGCGGGCCGAGCAGGTCGGCCACCGCGACCTCCGGGCCCGGCCAGAGCACCCGTGACGACGTCCCGGCCCGGTCGCGGGCCCAGGCCGTGAGCTCCGCGAGGTCCGCGGCGACCCGCAGGTCCACCGCCCGCCCGCAGGCCGCGGCCGCGCGCGCGAGGATCTCCCGCGCGGTGCGCTCGTCGTCGAGCACCCCCGGCCCTGCGAGGACCGCGACACCGCTCTCCGGGGCGGGCACGTCAGACCCCGATCTCGGTGCGCACCGCGAAGAGTTCGGGGAAGAAGGTCAGCTGCAGCGCCTTGGCCAGGAAGGAGGCGCCGCTGGAGCCACCCGTGCCGTGCTTGAACCCGATCGTGCGCTCGACGGTCTTGAGGTGGCGGAACCGCCACAGCTGGAAGTTGTCCTCGAGGTCGACGAGCTCCTCGCAGGCCTCGTACTCCTCCCAGTAGGTCCTGGCCTCGGAGTAGATCGTCGAGAACACCGCGGTGATCCGCGGGTCCGGCGTGTGTGCCTTCGTCACGTCACGCTCGAGGACGTCGCCGGGCACAGGGTGCCCGCGCCGGGCCAGCAGGCGCAGGAACTCGTCGTAGAGGCTGGGCGCGGCGAGCAGACCGGCCAGCTCGGCGTGCACGGCCTCGTCGTGGGCGAACACGGCCAGCATGTCCGCGTTCTTGTTGCCCAGCAGGAACTCCACCGCCCGGTACTGGTGGCTCTGGAACCCCGAGGAGTTGGCCAGGAACCCCCGGAACTGCGAGTACTCCGTCGGGGTCAGCGTCGCCAGCACCGACCACTGCTCGGTCAGGGTGCGCTGGATGTGCTTGACCCGGGCGATGTTCTTCAGCGCGACCTTGAGGTCGTCCTCGCGCAGGGCGGTGCAGGCCGAGCGGAGCTCGTGCAGCACCAGCTTGAGCCACAGCTCGGAGGTCTGGTGCTGGATGATGAAGAGCATCTCGTCGTGGTGCTCGGGTGCCGACAGCGGGTGCTGGGCCCCGAGGAGCTCGGGCAGGTGCAGGTAGGAGCCGTAGGACATCCGGTCGCGGAAGTCGGTGCGCACGCCGTCCTCGACGGCCCGGGTGTTGCCCGCGACCCCCTCGGGCGCCGCGATCCCCTGGGGCGCCGCGATCCCATCGGGCCCCGCCGGGCTCATCGGGCGTCCCGTTCGGCGAGCAGCTGCTGCAGGGCCTGCACCCCGGCCAGCGTCTCGGCGAAGGACGTCGACAGCGGGGCGAGCCCGATCCGGATCCCGTCGGGGTGGCGGAAGTCCGGCAGCACGCCCCGCGCCCACAACGCGTCGTTGACGGCCTGGAAGTCGTGCCGGCGCACGGTCACGTGCCCGCCGCGGGCGTCGGGGTCGCGCGGGGTGGCCACCTCGACCCCGGCGGGGGCGAGCAGCTCGTCCACGGCGTCCAGGCAGAACGCGGTGAGGGCCTGCGACTTCGCCCGGACGGCCGGCATCCCCACCTCCTCCAGCACGTCGAGGAACGCGCGCAGCGGGACCATGGCCAGGATCGGGGGCGTGCCGCTGACCAGCCCGCGGGCGCCCGCGGCCGGTTCGTAGCCCTGGCCCATCGCGAACGGCTGGGCGTGGCCCATCCAGCCCTGCACGGGCTGGTGCAGCCGCCCGTGGTGGCGCGAGGCCAGGTAGCCGAAGGCCGGGGCTCCCGGACCGCCGTTGAGGTACTTGTAGGTGCAGCCGACGGCCAGGTCGACCCCCCACCCGTCGAGGTCGAGCTCGACGGAACCGACCGAGTGGCTGAGGTCGAAGAGGGCCAGCGCGCCGGCCTCGTGGGCCGCGGCGGTGATCGCGGCGGCGTCGGCCAGGTGCCCGGAGCGGTAGGCGACGTGGCTGAAGGTGACCAGGGCCGTGCGGGGTCCCAGCAGGGGCCGGACCTGCTCCACGGTGATGCCCGCCGCGGGGTCGGTCTCGACCCAGCGCAACCGAGCGCCGCGCTCGGCCGCGATCCCCTCCAGGACGAAGCGGTCGGTGGGGAAGTTGTCGGTGTCGCAGACGATCTCGTCGCGGCCCTGGGCCAGCCCGGCGTCGAGCGCGGCCCGGACCAGCTTGTAGAAGAGCACCGTGGTCGAGTCGGCCACCACGGTCTGCCCGGGGGCCGCGCCCAGGCAGACCCGGCCGAGCTGGTCGCCCACGACCTCGGGCCAGGCCATCCAACCGTCGCTCCACCCCTGGATCAGCCGCCCGCCCCACTGCTGCTCGACGAAGGCCGACAGCGCCGCCGCCGAGGCCCGCAGCGGCCGGCCGAGGGAGTTGCCGTCCAGGTAGGCGCTCACCCCGGGGGCGGCCTCCAGCAGGAAGTCGGTCCTCCGGGCGGCGAGCGGGTCGGCGGCGTCGAGCTCGGCCGCCCGTCGCGCGAGGTCGCCGGGCCGGGGGGCGTCGGGCGCGGGGTCGGGGGTGGCCGTCGTGGTCATGCCCAGACCGTAGGGCAGGGCTCCGACACGACCCCGGGGGAGTGCCCGACACGCTCGTCCCGGTGATCGCCCGTGCGCCACGCCCCGCGCGGGTTAGGGTCGAATGCATCCACCGCCCGCCGGGTGACCGGCCGGACACGAGGGAGATGCGCCCATGGTCGACGAGTCCCGCCCCGAGCAGCACCGCCCTGAGCACCGACGCTTCGGGTCGCACCCCGAACGCGACCCGCGCCACCTCGCCCTGCTCGAGGAGCAGCTGAGCGTGGCCCGCACGCGGTTGTCCCAGGTCAACACCCAGAACGACCGGTTGGCCGCCACCTTGCGCGAGGCCCGCGACCAGATCGTCTCGCTCAAGGCCGAGGTGGACCGGCTGGGGCAGCCCCCCGCCCAGTTCGCCACGTTCCTGGAGGCCGTGGGCGAGGGGACCGCCGACGTGATGAGCGCCGGACGGCGGATGCGGGTGGCGGTCAGCCCCTCGGTGGACCTGGACTCCCTGCAGCCCGGTCAGGACCTCATGGTCAACGAGGCGATGAACGTGGTCGCCGCCCTGGCCTTCGAGCGGGTCGGGGAGCTGGCCAGCGTCAAGGAGATCCTCGGCGACGGGCGCGCGCTCATCCTGGCCCGCGCCGACGAGGAACGCGTCGTCCGCCTCGCCGGGCCCCTCATGGACGGACCGTTGCGGGTGGGGGACTCCCTCATGGTCGACCCCCGCTCCGGGTTCGCCTTCGAACGCATCCCCAAGGCCGAGGTCGAGGAGCTGGTCCTCGAAGAGGTCCCCGACATCGACTACACCGACATCGGGGGGCTCGGGCCGCAGATCGAGGCGATCCGCGACGCCGTCGAACTGCCCTTCCTGCACGCCGACCTGTTCCGCGAGCACGGGTTGCGCCCGCCCAAGGGGATCCTGCTGTACGGCCCGCCCGGCTGCGGCAAGACGCTCATCGCCAAGGCGGTCGCGAACTCGCTGGCCAAGAAGGTCGCCTCGATGCGCGGGGAGAGCCACGCCAAGAGCTACTTCCTCAACATCAAGGGCCCCGAGCTGCTCAACAAGTACGTCGGGGAGACCGAGCGGCACATCCGGCTGATCTTCGCCCGGGCCCGGGAGAAGGCCTCGACGGGCACCCCGGTCGTCGTGTTCTTCGACGAGATGGAGTCGTTGTTCCGCACCCGCGGCTCCGGGGTCAGCTCCGACGTCGAGACGACCATCGTCCCGCAGCTGCTGAGCGAGCTGGACGGCGTGGAACGGCTCGAGAACGTCATCGTCATCGGGGCCTCCAACCGCGAGGACATGATCGACCCGGCCATCCTCCGCCCCGGTCGTCTGGACGTGAAGATCAAGATCGAACGCCCCGACGCCGAGAGCGCCCGGGAGATCTTCGCCAAGTACCTGACCCCGGACCTGCCCCTGCACGCCGACGACCTGGCGGTGCACGGGGAACCGCAGCCGACCGTCGACGCGATGATCCAGGCCACGGTGGAACGCATGTACACCGAGAGCCCCGAGAACGAGTTCCTCGAGGTGACCTACGCCGGGGGCGACAAGGAGGTCCTGTACTACAAGGACTTCAACTCCGGCGCGATGATCCAGAACATCGTCGACCGGGCCAAGAAGATGGCGATCAAGGACCTGCTCACGCTGCAGCAGCGGGGTCTGCGGGTCGACCACCTGATGAGTGCGTGCGTGGACGAGTTCAAGGAGAACGAGGACCTGCCCAACACCACCAATCCCGACGACTGGGCGCGGATCTCGGGCAAGAAGGGCGAACGGATCGTCTTCATCCGCACGCTCATGCAGGGCAAGAAGGGGACGGAGGCGGGTCGTTCCATCGACACCGTCGCCAACACCGGCCAGTACCTCTGACGGTCACCGGTCCCCACCCCGACCGACCCGGACCGACCCGCACCGACCCGTCCGGACGCCCCGGCCCCCGCAGCTCGCGGGGGGCCGGGGCGTCGGACGTCGTGGCGGTCCCGGTGGGTCAGCGACGGGCGGTGGGCCACGGCGCCCCCAGCGCCCCGGGAACCCCGCGCAGCGCCCGCCCCAGCGGCGTCGACACCGCGACCGCCCCCACGAACAGCACCGCCGGCCCGATCCAGGACCAGACCTCCGGCGCGTCGTCCAACGCCTGGCCGGGCGAGCCCAGGGCCCAGGCCAGCCCGGTCAGCAGCCCGGCCAGGACCATCTGGTGGGTGACGTAGACCCCCAGGGTGTCCCGACCGGCCGCGGCCAGGGCGCGACCGACGGCGGACTCCGCGATCCGCGCCGCCAGGACCAGCCCGCCCACCACCGTGACCGCCCCGACCACGAGCCGCACCACCGGTAGCGCGGCGGCGCCCGTCAGCGTCGTGACCACCGCGGCGGCGGCGCCCGCCATCACCCAGAGCGCCGTCGTCGCCCCCCGGGGGCGGGGGTCGAGGAACCGCCGGGGCAGGTCGGCCAGCCGCAGACCCGCGGCGAAGAACACGAACAGCATGATCATGTCGTTCCAGACGAACGACCACGGCACCAGCGGCCCCGAGGCCATCGCCGAGCTCAGCGCGCCCGACACGATCAGCAGCCAGACCGTCGGCACGGGACGCAGCGCCCGGCCGAGGGCCACGAAGACCGCCAGCGCGAGCAGGTACCAGATGCTGGTCACCGGCAGCCACAGCGTCGTGCGGGCCCAGGCCTGCACGTCCTCGCCGAAACCGATCATCGGCAGGGGCACCAGGGCCAGGACGACGAACGCGATCGTCGACCACAGCAGGTACAGCCACAGGTTGGTGCCGATCCGGCCCGGCAGCAGCTCCCGCCAGGGCCGCCGCACCGCGCGCTCCGCGAGCATCCCCGAGAGGAAGAAGAACAGCGGCAGCCGCACCAGTCGCAGCGACTCGTTGACCACGGTCCACACCTCGGCGCCGAGCCCGCGGCCCAGGTGCAGGTCCACGGTGTGGTCCACCGCGTGGTGCAGCACGACCAGCAGGATCGCCGCGCCGCGGGCGGTGTCCACCCAGCCGAGCCGACCGCTCCCGCGGCGGACCCGGGGCTCGGGGCGGGGGTCGGTGGCGGGTGCGCCGGTCGTGGACAGGAGAACTCCTCAGCCGTTCAACGATCGTCGGGGACCCCCGGATCGTTCCACCAGTCCGGCCACGCGGCGAGCAGGGCCCGGGTGTCCGGGACGAACGCCCACCCCGGATCGGCCAACCGCTCCCGGACCCGCACCGCCGGTTCCCACCACACCTCGGCGACCTCGCTGGGCTGGGCCCGCAGCTCCGTCCCGGGCGCGACCCAGGCCTCGTAGGCGAAGGCCAGGTAGTGGGTGACGTCGTCGCGGTACCAGCGCCGCAGCACGGGCCGCAGCGGCGTCAGGAGCACCCCGGCGCCGACCCCCAGCTCCTCGGCGAGCTCCCGGGCGGCGGCCGCGTCCGGATCCTCCCCGGCGCACACCACACCCCCGGCCACCGCGTCGTGCGCCCCCGGGTAGACGTCCTTGGTCGTGGTCCGCCGGTGCACCGCGACCCGCCCGGCACCGTCGCGCAGCAGGACCGCGGTCGCGGCGTGGGGGAGGTTCCCCGCCCGGACCCGGGCCCGCGGCTGCACGTCGACCACGACCGCCCCCGCCCTCACCGGGGCCCGCGGGTCGAGCACGGGCACCAGCTCCGCGCCCGCGCCGGCCGTCCCGTCCGCCGTCGTGCCCCCGCGCCCCATCCGCCGACCGTACCCAGGCGCCCCCACCCATCGGCGGAGGCCACCAAGGTCAGGTCCGCTTAGGGTGCGGAAATGCGCGCCGTTCCCGGGACCCTCCGCCTGCCCGCCGGCAGGCCCCGACCCGCCGGTCGGCCCCGCCCCACCGCCCTGCTCGCCGGGCTGCTGCTGGGAGCCCTGCTGGCCGGCTGCACCTCCGACGCCGGCGAGGAGGTCCGCACCGCGACCGTCACCCGCGGCGAGGTCCGCGAGATCGTCCAGGCCGCCGGCACCGTCCAGCCCCGCGCCCAGGCCGAGGTCAGCGCCGGGGCCAGCGGCACCGTCGCCACCCTGGAGGTCGGCGACGGCCAGGAGGTGACCGCCGGGCAGGTCCTGCTGCGCATCGACTCCCCCCAGGCCGTCGAGCAGCTCGAGCAGGCCCGCGCCGCCGACGCCCGCGCCGCCGGGTCCGGCAGCGGGGGAGGCGTCTCCACCGGCGAGCTCCGCCGCCGCCAGGCCGACGCCGACCGGGACGCCGAGGAACGCTTCCGCACCGCCGAGGAGCAGGCCCGCGCCCTCACCGACCCCGCCCAGCGCGACCAGGCCCTCGCGACCGTCGAGTCCGCCCGCACCCAGTACCGCCTCCTGCAGGCCCAGAACGAGGCCCTCCTCGCCCAGGTCAGCAACGGACTGGAGGGCATCGACACCGCGCTGCGCTCGCTGTCCGACGCCCAACGCGTCCAGACCCGCGCCGCCGTCGCCGTCGCCCAGGCCGCCGTCGACTCCCTCACCGTCACCGCACCCATCGCCGGACGCGTCTCCCTGGCCCCCGCCTCCGGCACCAGCGGCGGCACCCAGCTGCCCGCCGGCGCCTCCGACCTCCTCGCCGGCTCCGGCCTGCAGATCCCCGAGGGCGCCCTCGGCGGCGGCGGCAGCAGCGGGTCCGACGCCCCCGTCCTCACCACCGGCACCCCCGTCAGCAGCGGCACCCGGCTGCTCACCGTCATCGACGCCTCGACCCTCACCCTCACCGCCGACGTCGACGAGACCGACGTCCTCAGCGTCACCCCCGGCACCCCCGCCGAGGTCACCATCGACGCCGTCCAGGGCGCCCGCTACACCGGCACCGTCACCACCGTCGACCCCAGCCCCACCTCCACCGGCGGGGGCGGCGTCACCTACACCGCCCGGCTCAGCTACGACGGGGGCACCCTCGCCGACGGCACCCCCGCCCCCGCCCCGCTGCCCGGCATGAGCGCCCTCGTCGCCCTCGTCGTCGACCGCGCCGAGAACACCCTGCGCGTGCCCGCCTCCGCCGTCGTCCGCGCCGCCGGCGGCACCGGGGACGCCGTCTGGGTCGACGACGGCGGCACCGCCCGGCTGCGCCCCGTCACCGTCGGCCTCCGCGGCGAGGACACCGTCCAGATCGACACCGGCCTGCAGGCCGACGAGCGCGTCGTCGTCGACGGCCAGGACGCCCTCACCGACGGCGAAGCCCTCCCGTGAGCACCCCCACGCCCGGCGCCGCCATCGAGGCCGTGGACGTGACCCGCAGCTACGACCTCGGCGGCACCGTCGTCGACGCCCTGCGCGGCGTCAGCTTCACCGTCTCCGACGGCGAGTACGCCGCCATCGTCGGCCCCTCCGGCTCCGGCAAGTCCACCCTCATGCACCTGCTCGGATGCCTCGACCGCCCCACCTCCGGCGTCCTGCGCGTCGGCGGCCGCGACATCGGCGACCTCTCCGACACCGACCTCGCCGCCCTGCGCAACGCCGAGATCGGCTTCGTCTTCCAGTCCTTCCAGCTGCTGCCCCGGCAGAGCGCCATGGCCAACGTCATGCTCCCCCTCGTCTACGCCGGCACCCCCCGCGCCGAACGGCACGACCGGGCCGAGGCCGCCCTGCGCGCCGTCAACCTCGGCCACCGCCTCGACCACCGCCCCAACCAGATGTCCGGCGGCGAGCAGCAACGCGTCGCCATCGCCCGCGCCCTCGTCTCCCGCCCCCGGATCCTGCTCGCCGACGAACCCACCGGGAACCTCGACACCCGCAACGGCGCCGAGGTCATGCGCATCCTCGAGGAGCTCAACGCCGAACGCGGCGTCGCGGTCGTCCTCGTCACCCACGACGACGAGGTCGCCGGCCGCGCCCGCCGCCAGGTCCGCGTCCGCGACGGCCTCGTCGAGTCCGACAGCGCCGCCCCCACCCCCCGCCACGCCGCGGAGGAGACCGCGTGAACGTCCTCGAGTCGTTCCGCGTCGCCCTCGACGCGCTGCGCGCCAACCGGTTGCGCTCCCTGCTCACCATGATCGGCGTCATCATCGGCATCGCCGCCGTCATCGTCGTCGTCTCCATCGGCGCCGGCGCCCGCCAGCAGATCGAGTCCCAGGTCGAAGGCCTCGGCTCCAACCTCATCCTTGTCGTCCCCGGCCGCTTCGACACCGCCAACCCCGGCCAGGGCGGCCCCTCCATCTCCCCGATGACCCTCGACGACGCCCAGGCCCTCGAACGCGTCGTGGGCTCCGAGGACGCCGTCACCGCCCGGGTCAGCTCCGCCGCCGAGGTCCGCGCCGGCTCCCGCGAGGCCTTCATCACCGTCCAGGGCTCCGACCAGAACCTCCCCGAGGTGTTCAACCGCCCCGTCGCCGAGGGCGAGTTCTTCACCTCCGCCGACGTCGACACCCGGCGCCGCGTCGCCGTCATCGGCTCCCGCACCGCCGAGGTCCTGTTCGGCCAGGGCGACCCCCTCGGCCGCCAGATCACCGTCTCCGGCACCCGCTTCCGCGTCGTCGGCGTCCTCGCCGAGCAGGGGGAGAGCTTCGGCGTCAGCCAGGACAACGAGGTGCACCTGCCCATCACCGTCGCCCAACGCCTCTTCGGCGTCGACCGCGTCGACGCCTACGCGGTCAAGGCCCCGAGCTCCGCCGACGTCCCGGCGCTCGCCGAACGGCTGTGGCGGGCGATGAAGGACCAGCACCCCGACCAGGAGTTCAGCGCGGTCACCCAGACCCAGATCCTCGGGGTGATCGGCGACATCCTCGGCCTGCTGACCGGGGTGCTGGCGGCCATCGCGGGCATCTCGTTGCTGGTCGGCGGGGTCGGGGTGTCCAACATCATGCTGGTCTCGGTGCGAGAACGGACCCGCGAGATCGGCCTGCGCAAGGCCCTCGGCGCCCGCCAGCGCGACATCCTCGTGCAGTTCCTCGTCGAGGCCGTCGTGCTGACCAGCGTCGGGGGACTGCTCGGCATCGCGATCGGCGTCGGCGGGTCGTTGCTGATCAACCAGGTCTCCCCGTTGCCCGCGGCGATCGAGTGGTGGAGCCCGGTGGTCGCCTTCGTGGTCTCGGCGGCGGTCGGCATCTTCTTCGGCGTGTTCCCGGCGCGGCGGGCCGGACGGCTCGACCCGGTCGTCGCCCTGCGCACCGACTGACGACGGGCGCCCCGTAGGGTCGTTCGGGTGAGTGTTCGCCGGGTCACAGGGCTCGAGACCGAGTACGGCATCTCGGTGCCGGGCGATCCCGGGGCCAACCCGATGCTGCTCAGCGCCCAGGTGGTCAACGCCTACGCCCAGGGCGGGCCGGGGACGCTGGGGAAGGGGTTGCGGGCCCGCTGGGACTACGAGGACGAGGCCCCGCTGCGCGACGCGCGCGGCTACGAGATCGAACGGTCCCGGGCCCACCCCGACCAGCTGACCGACGAGCCCGGCCGGCGGGCGTCGGCGCGCGACGGCGGTGACCCGCGACGGCGGGCCACCCCCAACGCCTCCGACGTGGCCTCGGCCGAGGTCGAGGACCCGACCATGGCCAACGTCATCCTGACCAACGGGGCCCGGCTCTACGTCGACCACGCCCACCCGGAGTACTCCTCCCCGGAGACGTTGACCCCGCGCGAGGCGGTCCGCTTCGACAAGGCGGGCGACCGGATCGTGCTGGAGTCGATGCGCCGGATCGCGGCGAGCCCCGGCCTGCAGCCGGTCACGCTGTACAAGAACAACACCGACGGCAAGGGCGCCTCCTACGGCACCCACGAGAACTACCTGATGAAGCGCTCGACGCCGTTCTCCTCGGTCGTGCGCCACCTCATCCCGTTCTTCGTCTCCCGGCAGGTGTTCACCGGGGCGGGCCGGGTCGGCATCGGTCAGGACTCGACCCGCCCAGGGTTCCAGGTCTCGCAGCGGGCGGACTTCTTCGAGGTCGAGGTCGGCCTGGAGACGACCATGAAGCGGCCGATCATCAACACCCGCGACGAGCCGCACGCCAGCGCCGACAAGTACCGCCGCCTGCACGTCATCGTCGGCGACGCGACGCTCTGCGAGGTCGCGACACTGCTCAAGGTCGGCACCACCTCCCTGGTGCTGGCCATGCTCGAGGACGGCTGGCTGGAGGACTCCCCGGCCGGGGACCTGCTGCTCTCGGAACCGGTGCGCGCACTGCACGAGGTCTCCCACGACCCGGGGCTGACCCGGCTCGTCCGGCTGCGCGACGGTCGTCGTCTCAGCGCCCTGGACCTGCAGGAGGTCTACCTGGAGGCCGCCCGCGCCTACGTCGCGCGCGACGGTGCCGAGCCGGACACCGACACCGCCGAGGTGCTGCGGCGCTGGGGCGCGGTGCTGGACACGCTGCGCCGGGACGTGTTCGCGGCCGCGCGCGAGCTGGACTGGGTGGCCAAGCTGCGCCTGCTCGAGGGGTACCGCTCGCGCGACGGCCTGGACTGGGACAACGCGCGGCTGCAGGCGATCGACCTGCAGTGGTCGGACCTGCGCCCGGAGAAGGGCCTCTACCACCGCCTCGCCGAGCGGGGCCAGGTCGAGCGCTTGCTGACCGACGCCGAGATCGCCGAGGCCGTCGACCACCCGCCGGTCGACACGCGCGCCTACTTCCGCGGCGAGTGCCTGGCCCGCTACGGACCGCGGGTGGCGGCCGCGAGCTGGGACTCGGTGATCTTCGACGTGCCCGGCCGGGGGGCCCTGCAGCGGGTGCCGACCCTGGAACCGTTGCGCGGCACGCGCGCCCACGTGGGGGCCCTGCTCGACCGCTGCCGCAGCGCCGAGGAACTGGTCGACGCGCTCACCGGGGGGTGAGTCTCGGCGGGTGGGTCCGGGGGGTGGGTCCCGGGGCGGTGGATCCGTGCGGGGCGCGCCTGGCGATCTCTCGCGCCGCGCGGGGGCCGCGGGGTTATGGTGACCGGACCGGGCCGGCACGGCCCGCAGCCAGAAATGGGGGTAGCCCGGATGCCTGGACACGAGCAGCAGCGACCGAGCCGTCGCGAGGACGAGCCCGACGAGGCGCCCGCCATCCCGACGCAGAAGAGCGCGCAGACGCGCGACGAGGACGTGGACTCCCTGCTGGACGAGATCGACGAGGTCCTGGAGAGCAACTCCGAGGAGTTCGTCCGCAGCTTCGTGCAGAAGGGCGGGCAGTGACGCCCTGCGCGCACCCCTGACCCGACGCCGCCCGCCCCCCTCCACGGGGGGCGGGCGGTTCTGCGTGCCCGCCGCGTGATCGGCCCGGCGTGGTCGGAGCGGCCCGTGTCGGGGCCCCCGGGTAGGGTCGCGAAGGTGAGCCTGGACCCCTTCGGACGTCTCCCCGCGGCGTACTTCACGCCGGGGTCGTCGTCCTTCAGCGACTTCGTCCGCGAGCACGCTCCCGACGTCCTGCCGGGCGCGCGCCGGACCCCGGCCGGGGGTGCCCTGCCGACCGGCGGCCCCGGGGCCGGGCAGCCGCCGCACGCCACGACGATCGTGTCCATCGTCTGCGCGGGCGGGGTGGTCATGGCCGGTGACCGCCGGGCCACCGCCGGGCCGATGATCGCCCAGCGCGACATCGAGAAGGTCTTCCCGGCCGACCAGCACTCCTGCGTGGGGATCGCCGGGACGGCCGGGCTGGCGTTGGAGATGGTCCGCCTCTTCCAGGTCGAGCTCGAGCACTTCGAGAAGCTCGAGGGCACCCTGATGTCCTTCGAGGGCAAGGCGAACCGGCTCTCGGCCATGATCCGCAACAACCTGGGCCTGGCCATGCAGGGCCTCGCGGTCGTGCCCCTCTTCGCCGGGTTCGACCTCGACGAGGGACGCGGCCGGATCGTCGGCTACGACGTGACCGGGGGTCGCTACGAGGAGCAGGACCACCACGCCGTCGGCTCGGGGTCGGTGTTCGCCCGCGGCGCGCTGAAGAAGCTGTACCGGCCCGGGCTGGACGCCGCGGAGGCGATCCGGGTCGCGGTCGAGGCGCTGTGGGACGCGGCCGACGACGACTCCGCGACCGGCGGGCCGGACCTGCTGCGCCGGATCTGGCCGGTCGTCGCGGTCGTCACCGCCGACGGGTACCAGCGGGTTCCCGAGGCGGAGCTGGGCACGGTCGTGGAGGCGGTGGTGGCCCGGCGCACCGGGAACCCCGGGGGACGTCTGGACGGGGGTGAGCTGCGATGAGCATGCCGTTCTACGTCTCGCCCGAGCAGCTGATGAAGGACAAGGCCGACTACGCGCGCAAGGGGATCGCCCGCGGTCGCGCGGTCGTGGTCGTCGCCCACGCGGCCGGCATCCTCTTCGCCTCCGAGAACGCCTCCCGGGCGCTGCACAAGGTCTCCGAGATCTACGACCGCGTCGCCTTCGCCGCCGTCGGCAAGTACAACGAGTTCGAGAACCTGCGGGTCGCGGGCGTCCGCTACGCCGACCTGCGCGGCTACTCCTACGACCGTTCCGACGTGACCGCCCGGGGTCTGGCCAACGCCTACGCGCAGACCCTCGGGGCGATCTTCACGACCGAGTCCAAGCCCTACGAGGTCGAGCTGGTCGTCGCCGAGGTCGGGCAGCAGGAGGGCTCCGACCAGATCTACCGCCTCACCTACGACGGCTCGGTGGCCGATGAGCACGGCTGGGTCGCCATGGGCGGCTCGGCCGAGCAGATCGCGGCCAAGTTGCGCGACCGCTGGTCGCCCGGGCTCTCCACCGAGGAGGCCCTGCGCCTCGCGGTCGAGGCCCTGGGCTCCGACCAGGCGGGGGAGAACGGCGCCCCCGGTCGGGTCCGTAGCATCTCCCCGGAGAACCTCGAGGTCGCCCTGCTCGACCGGACGCGCGAGGGCCGGACGTTCCGCCGGCTCACCGCCCCCGTGCTCTCCCGCATGCTCGCCGCGCCGGAGGCCCCCGCGACCGAGGGGTGAGCCGCGGCGCGTTCCGACCGCCGTGCGCCCGTGCGTGTGCCTAAGGTGAGCAGATGGAGCGCCGAATCTTCGGACTGGAGACCGAGTTCGGGGTCACGTGCGCCTTCGAGGGGCAGCGCAAGCTGTCCCCGGACGAGGTGGCCCGGTACCTGTTCCGCAAGGTCGTCTCCTGGGGCAGGTCCAGCAACGTCTTCCTGCGCAACGGCGCCCGGCTCTACCTCGACGTCGGTTCGCACCCCGAGTACGCGACCGCCGAGTGCGACGACGTGCGCCAGCTCGTGGTCCACGACCGGGCGGGGGAGCGCACCCTGGAGGGGCTGCTGACCGACGCCGAGCGGCGCCTGGAGGAGGAGGGCATCTCCGGGGAGGTCTTCCTCTTCAAGAACAACACCGACTCGGCGGGCAACTCCTACGGCTGCCACGAGAACTACCTCGTCTCCCGGCACGGGGAGTTCGGGCGGCTCTCCGACGTCCTGATCCCGTTCTTGGTCAGCCGCCAGCTCATCTGCGGGGCGGGCAAGGTCGTGCAGACCCCGCGGGGGGCGGTCTACTCGCTCTCGCAGCGGGCCGACCACATCTGGGAGGGCGTCTCCTCGGCGACGACCCGCTCGCGCCCCATCATCAACACCCGCGACGAGCCGCACGCCGACGCCGAGCGCTACCGGCGCCTGCACGTCATCGTCGGCGACTCCAACATGTCCGAGACGACCACCATGCTCAAGGTCGGCGCCACCGACCTCGTGCTGCGGATGGTCGAGGAGGGCGTCGTCCTGCGCGAGATGACGATGGAGAACCCGATCCGGGCGATCCGGGAGATCAGCCACGACCTCACCGGACGCAAGCCGGTCCGCCTCGCCAACGGGCGGGAGGCCTCGGCCCTGGAGATTCAGGGCGAGTACCTCATGAAGGCCAAGGAGTTCGTCGAGGACCGCGGCCTGCACACCCCGACCGTGAAGCGGGTCCTCGACCTCTGGGAGCGGGCGCTGCGCGCGGTCGAGAGCGACGACCTCTCCCTGGTCGACCGCGAGGTCGACTGGGTCATCAAGCGCAAGCTGCTCGACCGCTACATGGCCAAGCACGACCTCCCGCTGACCTCGGCCCGCATCGCCCGGCTCGACCTCGCCTATCACGACATCCACCGGGGCCGGGGGCTGCACTACCTGCTCGCCAACCGCGGGATGGTCGAGCGGGTCTGCTCCGACATCGAGGTGTTCGAGGCGCTCAGCGTCCCGCCGCAGACCACCCGGGCCAAGCTGCGCGGGGACTTCGTGCGCGCCGCGCAGGAGAAGCGCCGCGACTTCACCGTGGACTGGGTGCACCTCAAGCTCAACGACCAGGCCCAGCGCACCGTGCTCTGCAAGGACCCGTTCAAATCGGTCGACGATCGCGTGGAACGGCTCATCGACTCCATGTGACCGGCCGGGTCCGGCGGTGACAGGCCGCACCCAGCCTGCGCCGTTAGGGTGGCCGAGATCGCCGTCGTCCCCGAAAGGTTCCTCGTGTCCCGCCGTCGTGCCGCCCTGTCCGTCGCCGCCGCCGCGGCCCTCGCCCTGACGCTGGGTTCGTGCGCGTCCGAACCGGACCAGACCCCTCAGGAGTCGGCGTCCTCGGCCAGTTCCTCGGCGACGTCGGCGGCCACCGAGGTCACCGCCGCCCCCGTCGACGACAGCCTGGCGGTCACGGTGAGCGGGGCGGCCGGCGCGGCGCCGGAGACCCAGATCACCACCCCGCTGTCGGTCGAGAAGACGGTGAAGAAGGTCGTCACCGCCGGGACCGGACCCGAGGTGACCCTCGACGACACCGTGACGTTCAACTACGCGCTCTACGGCGGCAGCGACGGTCAGCAGGTCGACTCCAGCTACGACGGCCCGACCCGGCCGCGGTTCGCGATGAGCCAGATCACCCGGGGGATCGCCTCGGGGTTCGTCGGCAGCAAGGTCGGCGACCGCGTCGTGGTCGCGATCAGCCCCACCGACGGGTTCGGCACCTCGGCCACCAACTTCGGCGAGCAGTACGACGCGAACACCACGTTCGTGCTGGTGGCCGACATCATCGCGGCCGAGAAGACCCGCACGGCGGCCGACGGCGCGCCCGTGACCGACGTCCCGGCCGACCTCCCCAAGGTCACGCTGACCGACGACCGGCCGACGGGCTTCGACGTCTCCGGGATCTCCGAGGCGGTCAAGGCGCCCGCCGACACCATCGCCCAGGACCTGCTCACCGGTACCGGCCCGGTCGTCGCGTCCGGGCAGACGGTGGTCATGCAGTATGTCGGCGCGACCATCGACGGCAAGGTCTTCGAGAGCTCCTGGGAGACCCAGCCCTTCACCACCGTCATCGGTGCCGGTCGCGTCATCCAGGGCTGGGACAAGGGGCTCGTCGGCAAGACCGTCGGCAGCCGCGTCCTGCTCGTCATCCCGGCCGACCAGGCCTACGGCACCGACGCCTCCAGCGGCCGCCCGACCGGCACCCTGATCTTCGTCGTCGACATCCTCGACGCCTACTGACCGACCGCCGACCCGTCGGCGGAGCCGGACCACGACCACACCCGAGCAGAGGACTCTTCGTGACCGATCGCAGCAAGCCCGAGATCGACTTCCCCGAGGGCGAGCCGCCCACCGAGCTCCAGATCACCGACGAGGTCGTGGGGGAGGGGACCGAGGCCACCCCCGGCCGGACCGTCTCCGCGCACTACGTGGGCGTGGCCTTCAGCACCGGTGAGGAGTTCGACGCCTCCTGGAACCGTGGCCAGCCGCTGGACTTCCCGCTCGGGGCCGGCATGGTCATCCGGGGTTGGGACGAGGGGATCGTGGGCATGAAGGTCGGCGGCCGCCGCAAGATCGTCATCCCGCCGCACCTGGGGTACGGCGACCGCGGGGCGGGCGCCGTCATCAAGCCGGGCGAGACCCTGATCTTCGTGGTCGACCTGGTCGACGTCAGCTGAACCAGAGAGGGCCGGCCCGGATCGGGCCGGCCTTTCTCCGGTGCGCTTGACTTGTATTAGGTTAACGAGCCGTAAGTCTCCACACGGAGAACTGCACCCACAGACGAACCACGCCCCGACGGACAGGCGTCCCACGCGCATCACCTCGACGGGCACGGGACGGGACCGGGGCCGAAACAGGGACGGAACAGGAGGGGGCGGCGTCCGGGGCGGGGGGACCCTCAGCCGAGCAGCGCCGCGGCGTGCAGCCCCGCGGTCCCGGCGGCGACGAACGCGGCCCGGTCCTCGGCGAGCCCCCGACCCATGGTGGAGAGCCGGACCGGGCTCGCGGCCAGCGCGTCGTCCAGGCCGGTCACGTCGACCTCGACGACCCGGTGCCGGGCGGGGGAGCGGGAAAGGTCGGCGGCCTGCCGACGGACCCCGTCCCAGAACTCCCCCGGGGAGTCCGGCACGACGACGTCGCACGGGGTCAGCGCGACCCGCCCGATCGCGGTCAGGGTGTGGTGGGAGACGCCGCGGTGCCGCAGCCGGGCGTCGGCCTCGGAGACCCGCAGGGCCGCGACCGGTCGTCCGCGCAGCACCCCCGCGGCGTTGACGGCCTCACCGGCCGCGACCCCGGAGAAGCCCCACCGCGACCCCGTGCCGAGGTTGCCGGGCCCCTGGGCGACGACGGCCACGTCGGCCCCCACGACCAGGCGGGCGGCCAACAACCCGGTGTGCAGCGTGGCGGCCTCGAGGTCGCCCCCGAAGCTCTGCCCGGTGGAGATGCACGCAGCCAGCGCCCCCGCGTCGCGCAGGCCGGCGACGGCCCGGGAGAACGCGGCCGGCAACGCCCCGCCGTCGCTGAGGACGTAGGCGATCCGCGCACCGGGAGCCCGCAGCCGGATCCCGGCCACGACCGCGGGCAGCGCCGAGTGCAGGTCGGCCACGACCACCGGCATCCCGCCCAGGTCGTCGGCGTCGGCGAGGGTCGCGTGGTGCTCGGACTCCTGCTCGTCGACCCCGAGGACCATGGCCTGCAGCGGCGTGTAGCGGGCCTTGACCAGGTGCCCGGGGCCGGCGACCGGATCGGCGGGGAGCCGGTCGGGCAGGGCGACGACGAGGGCGTACCCCCCGGTGCCCAGCCCGCGGGCCAGCGCCGAGGTGTTCAGCAGGACCCGGTCACCGGGGGCAGGTCGCCCCACGAGGTCGGGGAAGGCCAGCGCCCGGACCGTCGTGCCCCGTTCCGCAGGCGGGGCAGCGTCGTCCAGCCGGGCCGAGCACTCGACCGCCCCCGGCCAGCCGACCCGGACCTCCGTCACGACCGCCGAGCGCCACCGCACGGCGGGAACGGTGGTCGTCGCGGGGTCCGGGAGCATCCGGGAACCCTAGTGCGCGGCGTCGCCCCGGGCGCCGGGCGGGCAGGTTGTACAGGCCGCCGACCCCGGCCCGGCGCACGGCGGTGTGCAGCAGCAGGGGCAGGACCACGGCCGGGGGCACCCAGAGCAGCGGCAGCCACGCCGAGGGCGTGCTCAGCGCGACGGCGGCCACCGCGGTCAGCCCCCCGACCACCCACTCGTGGGTGAGGTAGACGGGCAGGGTGCGCCGGCCCAGCCAGCCGGAGCCGGCGGCCAGTCGGGCCGTCGTCGGGACGGCGACCAGCAGCGCGGCCAGGGCCAGCCCCCCGGCGATGGCGAGGACGCTGATCGGCAGCTGCAGCGCTGGGTGGGCGAAGGTCCCGCGGGCGTCCTGGACGAGGACCACCCCGGCCACCACGACCACGAGGGCGAGGAGTTCGCCGGGGGCCCGGGAGAACGCGGCCAGCACCGTCCGCTTGAGGCACCAACCGAGGAGGAAGAAGACGAAGCACCGGGCCATCTGGTGCCAGGCATAGTTGGGCAGCAGCGCGAGCAGGCCTAGGTTCTCGGCCAGGGACAGCAGCGCGGCCGGGGCCAGCAGCCACGGGGCCCGACGTCCGGGCAGCCGGGCCAGCACGGTGAAGAGGCCGATCGCGTAGAGGTACCAGAGGCCGGTGACCGGCAGCAGCGGCGTCCACACCAAGGGTGCGAGGGTCGCGGTCTCGGCCGGGTTGAGGGTCTGCGGGACGAGGGAGAACCAGACGAAGCGCAGCAGCGACCAGACCAGGAACAACCAGCCCAGCAGAGCCAGCCGGTGCCGGAGGACCTCGCGCCAGGGGCGTCGGGCCGCCGAGGCGGCCAGCACCCCCGACACGGCGAAGAAGAGCGGCATCCGCAGCACGACGAGCTCGTCGTTGACGACGCGCCAGGCGGGGGGCAGGAGGTGGGCCGCGTCCACGAAGATCACCGAGTGGTGCAGGACCACCAGCAGGATGGCCAGGCCGCGAGCGACGTCCAGGAAGGGCGCCCGCCCCCCGGCGCCACCCCCGCCCGGTGACGCAGGGCGGGGGGAAGCGGACGGCACGTCACCATCATCGGCCACAAGGGCGGGTGCCCGGAGCCGTCGCGGGGTAAGTTCGGTCACCGATGAGCAGTGACGGCAGGACCGCGCGGCGCACCGAGCGCCAGCTCAACCTGGTCATCGCGCTGTCCTCCACCCGGCGCTGGCTCACCAAGGAGCAGATCCGCACCGCCGTCCCCCAGTACGCGGACTGCGCCACCACCTCGGCCTTCGAGCGGATGTTCGAGCGCGACAAGGAGGACCTGCGCGAGCTCGGGGTGCCGCTGATGACCGGCGGGGAGGACCCCCTGTTCGGCGACGAGGCGGGCTACCGCATCGACCGCGACGCCTACGCCCTCCCCGAGATCACGTTCACCCCGGGGGAGCTGGCCGTCCTCTCCCTGGCCAGCCGGGTCTGGCAGCAGGCGTCCCTGGCCGGCCCCGCCACGCGCGCCCTGGTCAAGCTGCGCAGCCTCGGCGTGGAACCGGACGAGGGTTCGTTGGTCGGTCTGGAGCCGCGGGTGCGGACGTCCGAACCCGCCTTCGACGCGCTGTACACCGCGGCCCGGGACCGGGTGGCGGTGAGCTTCGACTACCGCCGGTCCGGGGCGGAGCCGGGCACCCGCACGGTCGAGCCCTGGGCCGTCGTCTCCTGGCACGGGCGCTGGTACCTCCTCGGCCACGACCGCGACCGGCAGGCCCCGCGCGTCTTCCGGCTGTCCCGGGTCGTCTCGGGCGTGCGTCGGGTGGGACGCCCGGGCGCCTACGCGGTGCCGGCCGACCTCGACGCCCGCGCCGTGGTGGCCGGGTCGGTGGGGGAGCGCGTCTCGCGCCCGGCCCGGGTGCGCCTGCGTGCCGGGGCCGGTCTGGCCCTGCGCCGCCGAGGCCGGTCGGTGGCCGCCGCCGAGCCGCTGCCGGCGGGCTGGGACCTGCTCGAGGTCGAGGTCGGTGACACCGAGCCGGCGGCCGACGAGCTGGCCTCGTTCGGCGCCGACGTCGTCGTGCTCGACCCGCCGGACCTGCGCGAGGCGGTCCTCCGACGGCTGCGGGGGGTGCTGTGAAGACCCCGACCGAACGGTTGTCGCGGCTGCTCGCGATGGTCCCCTACCTGCTCCGGCACCAGGGCATCGAGCTGGAGGAGGCCGCCGAGCACTTCGGCATCTCGACCGCGGACCTCATCCGGGACCTGGAGCTGCTGTTCGTCTGCGGGACGCCGGGGCACCTGCCCGACGACCTCATCGACGCCCGCTGGGAGACCGGCCGGGTCTACCTCTCCAACGCCGAGGCCATCGCCCGGCCGGCCCGGCTCGCCGTGGACGAGGCGGTGGCGCTGCTCGTCGGGTTGCGGACCCTCGCCGACGTCCCCGGTCTGCACGACCGCGACTCCTTGGACGGGGCGCTGGCCAAGCTGTCCGAGGCGGCGGGCGAGGCGGCCCGCGGCGCCGAGGTCGTCGCCGTCGACGTCCGGCCCGCCGACCCCGACGGGCTCGCCGGACCGATCGCCGCGCTGCGGACCGCGCTGCGCGACAACCGTCGCGTCCGGCTCACGTACCTCGTCCCGGCCCGCGACGAACGGACGGTGCGCGACGTCGACCCGATGCGGCTGCTGACGGTCGAGGGGCGCTGGTACCTGGAGGCGTGGTGCCACCGCGCCGAGGGCGTCCGGCTGTTCCGCGCCGACCGGATCGAGGCGGCCGAGGTCCTCGACGCCGACGGCACCCCACCGCCCCAGGCCGTCCCCCGCGACGTCGACGCGGCCCTGTTCGCCGCGAGCCCCGGGGACACGGTCGTCGTCCTCGACCTCGCGCCGCAGGCGACCTGGGTGGGGGAGTACTACCCCGTGGAGTCCGTGGAGAAGGCCCCCGAGGGGGCCTGGGCCCCGGCCGTGCAGCGGGTCCGGCTCCGGGCGGCCGACACCCGCTGGGTCCGTCGGCTCCTGCTGCGCCTGGGCGACGGGGCGCGCGTCGTGCAGCCCGCCGCGCTGGCCCTGGAGGTCCGGGAGGCGGCCACGGCCGCCCTCGCCGGCTACGGGCTCCCGGCGACCCCCGAGGGGGGAGCGGCGGAGGGTGCTCGACCGTCACCCTGATGGCCGAGCGTGGTGGTTCAAGACTTGTCAACCCCGTGCCGAAGGTTTGGGGGTCGGGCGGCGACAACGCCGCCCAGGAACCACGAGAGGTAACCCGATGACCACGATCAAGGCCTCCTGCCCCTGCTGCGGCGACGTCGAACTGACCCCCAAGCAGGTCCGCCTCGTCGTGTGCTCGGCCAAGGACCGTTCCTACTACGCCTTCGACTGCGCCAAGTGCGGCGACGAGGTCCGTAAGCCCGCCGGCGAGGACGTCGTGGCCCTGCTGGTCTCCGGGGGCGTCAAGGTCGAGCGCTGGATCATCCCGGCCGAGGCCATGGAGGAGAAGCTGGGCGGCACCATCGCCTGGGACGACGTCCTCGACTTCGCCCTCGTGCTCGACTCCTGCGACGACCTGGCCGGCCTGGCCGCCCGGGGGCTGAGCTCCTCCCGCTGACCCGGGCGACCCCGCGGTTCCGCACAGGGAACTCGCAGGCGATCCCCACCTCGAAGGGCACCCCGACCGGTTACGGTCTGCGGGTGCCTTCGTGGTTCCGGCGCTCTTCCGACGCTTCTCACGGACGGCGGCGGGGCAGCCGGACCGCCACGGGCACCCCCGGCGACGCCCCGCCGCGGTGGCCCGACCGGCCCACCGTCGGGGGCGGGGTCGTTGGTCGGGCCCCGAGCTCGACGTACGATGCCGGGGCAACGTCAACCACGGAGGTCGATCCATCATGGGCGCACTGAAGCCCTGGCACATCATCGTGCTCGTCGTCGTGCTGCTCCTGCTGTTCGGCGCCAAGCGACTCCCCGACGCGGCTCGGGGTCTCGGCCGTTCGCTGCGCATCTTCAAGAGCGAGGTCAAGGAGATGCAGAACGACGACGACAACCCCGAGGGCACCCGCCAGACGCCCTCGCTCACCACGTCGATCGACAACGACCGCGTCAACGGCACGGTCAACGGCACGGTCAACGGCACCGGCACCCACGTCTCCGACCCGACCGGCACCCGCCGCGACGTCTGAGTCGTCCCCGGCGTCCGAACCCGCGGCGTCGATCCCGTCGACCGAAGAACCGAGGTAGCGAGAGCGGTGGCCCAGGCCCGCGTCCGTCGGAGACGCCTCAAGGACCCCGAGGGGCGCATGCCCCTGATGGAGCACCTGGACGAGCTGCGCAAGCGGCTCTTCCGGGCGGCCGTCGGGGTCGTGCTCGGTGCCATCGCCGGATGGTTCCTGTGGGCCGACTACGTCCTGCCCGCCCTGATCGCGCCCATGCAGGCGTTCGGGACCGCTGGTGCCCTGAACTACGACAGCGTGATCGGTCCCATCGAGATCCAGCTCAAGGGATCGCTCTGGGTCGGGGTCATCGCCTCCAGCCCCATCTGGGTCTATCAGATCTGGGCGTTCATCACCCCGGGGCTGACCACGAAGGAGAAGCGGTACTCCATCGGCTTCGTGACGGCCGGGGTACCGCTCTTCCTGGCCGGGGTGGCCCTCGCCTACACGGTGCTGCCGCAGACCTTCAAGTTCGTGGCCGAGTTCAGCACCGAGGGCGCGACGAACTACATCACCGCCTCGTCCTACCTCTCGTTCATCATGCGGCTGCTGCTGGCCTTCGGGATCGCCTTCCTGGTCCCGGTCATCTTCGTCGCCCTGAACTTCGCCGGGCTGCTCAAGGCCCGCCACCTGCTCGCCTCGTGGCGCATCGTGGTGTTCCTGTGCTTCCTGTTCGCGGCCGTCTTCACGCCCACCCCGGACGCGCTGACGATGATCATCATGGCCCTGCCGATGATCGTGCTGTTCGCGATCGCGACGCTGATCTGCTTCCTGAACGACAAGCGGCGCGCCCGCAACAACCCGACCGAGGACTACTCGGCCCTCGACGACGACGCGGCCAGTCCGCTCTGAGGTGACCATCGGGTTGCTGGTCAACCCCGCAGCGGGGCGGGGGGCCGGTCGACGCGCGGGCGAGCGGGTCCGGGCCGAGGTCCGGGCCGGCGGTCACACCGTGCTCGACCTCAGCGGCGGGGACCTGGCCACCGCGACCGCACGGGTGCGTGCGAACGCGGACGAGCTGGACGCGCTCGTCGTGGTCGGCGGGGACGGTCTGGTCCACGCGGCCGTGCAGGCCGTCGCCGACACCGGGGTCGCCCTGGGGATCGTGGCCGCCGGGACCGGCAACGACATCGCCCGTGGGCTCGACCTGCCGCTCGGTGCGCCCGAGCGGGGGACCGCGCTGGTCCTCGAGGCCCTCGCCGCCGGCCGGGTCCGCGAGCTCGACGCCGTCCGGGTCGGGTCCGACGATCCCGGCGTCGGGCCGTTCTGGTACGTCTCCGCCCTCGCCTCGGGGGTGGACGCGCTGGTCAACGAACGGGCCAACCGCTGGCGCTTCCCCCGGGGGCCGGCCCGCTACACGCTGGCCGCCGTGCGCGAGCTCGTGACCGTGCGGCCCCTGCCGCTGCGGCTCGTCCTCGACCCGGGCCCCCACGAGCACGTCGTCGAGCAGGACGTCCTGCTGGTGGCCCTGGCCAACACCCGGTCCTACGGCGGCGGCCTCACCATGGCGCCCGGTGCCGATCCCACCGACGGGGTGCTGCAGGTCGTGGTGGTCGACGCGCTGTCCGGCCCGGCCGCCCTGCGGGTGCTGCCCCGGGTGCGGTCCGGGGGACACCTGAACCATCCCGCGGTCCACGTGCACCGGGCGCGGCGGGTGCGGCTGGAACCGGGCGAGGACACGGCCGTCCTGCGCCGCGGCGAGCGCCCTGCCCGACGACCGCTGCCGCACGCCGACGGGGAGCCGTTGGCGCCGCTGCCGTTGACCTGCGAGGTCGTCCGCGGGGCGTTGCGCGTCCTGGCCTGAGGCGAGGCGAGGAGCCGGGGCCGGGGTCCATGACGTACTGTCGCGAGCATGGCGAGCCCTGCCGAACGTTATGCCGCGGCGCGCCGTCGCACCGAGCTCTCCCGCACGCAGCTGGCGGCCTTCGCGGCGACGCTGGGGTTCGAGCTCGACCCCTTCCAGGTGCAGGGGTGCACCGCGCTGGAGGCCGGACGCGGCGTCCTGGTCGCCGCCCCGACCGGGGCGGGCAAGACCGTGGTGGGCGAGTTCGCGGTGCACCTGGCCCTGCAGCAGCGCCGCAAGGCGTTCTACACGACGCCGATCAAGGCCCTCTCCAACCAGAAGTACGCCGAGCTGCTGGCCCGCCACGGTCCCGCCTCCGTCGGGCTGCTCACCGGCGACAACGTGGTCAACGCCGAGGCGCCCGTCGTCGTCATGACGACCGAGGTGCTGCGCAACATGCTCTACGCGGGGTCCCCGCTGCTCGCCGGGCTGGGCTACGTGGTCATGGACGAGGTCCACTACCTGGCCGACCGCTTCCGTGGGGCGGTGTGGGAGGAGGTGATCATCCACCTGCCCTCCGACGTCCTGGTCGCCTCGCTGTCGGCGACGGTCAGCAACGCCGAGGAGTTCGGGGCCTGGCTGGGGACGGTCCGTGGGGACACCGAGGTCGTGGTCTCCGAGCACCGCCCGGTCCCGCTGTGGCAGCACCTGGCGGTCGGCGCGCGCCTCTACGACCTGTTCACCGACATCGACGGCGACCCGCTGGAGGGCGACGAGGGGTCGCTCGTCCCCGGAGCCGTCGTCAACCCCGAGCTGGTGGCCATGTCCCGGCAGCAGCTGCGGGCCGACCGGCTGGCCCACACCGCCCCGCGCGGGCGCCGCCGGGGGGCCCCGCCGCCGCGCGGGTCCGGTCGGGCGGGGGCACCCCGGGCCGGCACCCCGCGGGCCTCCCGGGCGCAGATCCTCGACGCCCTGGACGCGGCCGACCTGCTGCCGGCGATCACCTTCATCTTCAGCCGGGCCGGGTGCGACGCGGCGGTCCAGCAGTGCGTGGCCTGGGGCCTGCAGCTGACCACGCCCGAGGAGCGGGCCGAGATCCGCCGGACGGTCGAGCTGCGCTGCAACGACATCCCGAGCTCCGACCTCGCCGTGCTGGGCTACTGGGAGTGGCTCGACGGCCTCGAGCGCGGGCTGGCCGCCCACCACGCCGGGCTGCTGCCGGTCTTCAAGGAGACCGTGGAGCACCTGTTCGCGGCCGGGCTGGTCAAGGCGGTCTTCGCGACCGAGACCCTGGCCCTCGGGGTGAACATGCCGGCCCGCTCGGTGGTCCTGGAGAAGCTCACCAAGTGGAACGGGCAGACCCACGTCGACGTGACCCCGGGGGAGTACACCCAGCTCACCGGGCGCGCCGGTCGCCGCGGCATCGACGTCGAGGGCCACGCCGTCGTGCTGTGGGGGCCCGGGACGGACCCCGAGTCGGTGGCCGGGCTGGCCTCGCGCCGCACCTTCCCGCTGCGCTCCAGCTTCCGTCCGACCTACAACATGGCGGTCAACCTCGTCGAGCAGGTGGGGCGGGAACGGGCGCGCGACATCCTGGAGACGTCTTTCGCGCAGTTCCAGGCGGACCGCGCGGTGGTGGGCCAGGCCCAGCAGATCAAGGAGCACCGCGAGGGGCTGCAGGGCTACGTCGAGGCGATGACCTGCCACCTCGGGGACTTCCGGGAGTACTTCGCGCTGCGCCAGCAGATCACCGCGCGGGAGAAGGAGCTGACCCGGCTCGGGGCCGCGCAGCGTCGGCAGGACTCCCGGGCCGCCGTCGAGACCCTGCGCAGCGGCGACGTCGTGCGGCTGCCCGGGGGCCGTCGCGCGGCGTTCGCGGTCGTGCTGGACCTGGTGGAGGGCAAGGGGTTCGAGGGTCCCTCGCCGCGCGTGCTGACCCAGGACCGGCAGGTCCGGACCATCGACGCGCACGACTTCACGACCCCGCCGGACCCGCTGACCCGGGTGCGGGTCCCGAAGAACTTCCAGTGGCGCCAGCCGCAGGCGCGCCGGGACCTCGCCAGTTCCCTGCGCAACGCGCTGGCCGAGATCGGCGGTGGCGACCTGCCCCCGGGCCGGCGGCGGGCTGCCGGCGGCGGCCAGGACGACGTCGTGCTGACCCGGTTGCGGGCCGAGCTGCGCGCCCATCCCTGCCACGGCTGCTCCGACCGGGAGGAGCACGCCCGGTGGGCGGTGCGCGAGGCCAAGCTGCGCTCGGAGACCGAGCAGCTCACGGCCCGGGTCGAGAACCGCACCGGGACCATCGCCCGCACGTTCGACCGGGTCTGCGACCTGCTGGCCGAGCTGGGCTACCTCACCCCCGACGGTCAGGCCGTCACCGAGTGGGGGCGCACGCTGCGCCGGATCAACGCCGAGACCGACCTGCTGGTCGCGCAGTGCCTGCGCCACGGCGCCTGGACCGGGTTGGACGCGGCCCAGCTCGCCGCGGCGGTGTCGGTGCTGGTCAACGAGTCGCGCCGGGACGAGGGCGGGGGCGAGCGCCGGACGCCCCGGGTGGTCGAGCACGCGCTGGAGACCACGGTGCGGCTGTGGAGCGACCTGACCGACCGCGAGGAGGCGCACAAGGTGCCGCAGACGCGGGAACCGGACGACGGCCTGGTCGAGGCGGTCCGGCACTGGGCCGCGGGACGGCGGCTCGACGCCGTGCTGCGCGACGCCGACCTGGCCGCGGGGGACTTCGTGCGCCGGTGCAAGCAGCTGATCGACCTGCTGGACCAGATCGGCGCCGCCGCCCTCGACCCCGCGGTCCGTTCGGCCGCCCGGGAGGCGGTCGAGCTGGTCCGGCGCGGGGTGGTCGCGCACACGACCCTGACCTGACCGACCTGACCTGACCTCGCCGGCCCGGCCGGTGCCTCAGGGCGTCCCGGCGACCGCGGTGAGGACGCGCTCGACGCTGGACTGCAGGCCCCACCGGTGCACGAGCTCCCCGAGCCGGTCGAGGTCGGCCGGGGTCCGGGGCAGCGCGTCGGTCTCGACCCCGCCGTAGCGCACGAGCGGCGCGTCGCGGACGCAGTGCACGACGGTGGGGGCCGCGTCGAGGTAGGGGCCGGCACCGAGCAGCTTCGTGCGCTGCCCGGGGCTGAGGTCGGCGCCCGGGTCGGCGGCGGCCGCCCGCAGGGTGGCGAGGTCGCCGAAGCGGCCGACGAGGCCCGCGGCGGTCTTCTCCCCGATGCCCGCGACCCCGGGCAGGCCGTCGGAGGGGTCCCCGCGCAGGATGGCGAGGTCGGCGTAGCCCGCCCCGGTGCCGACGCCGTACTTCGCGGCCAGCCAGGCCTGGTCGACGGTCTCGGCCCGGCGCACGCCCTTGCCGACGTAGAGGACGCGGATCCCGGCGGCGTCGTCGACGAGCTGGAACAGGTCGCGGTCACCGGTGACGACGTCGACCTCCGTCCCCGGGGTCGTCCGGGCCTGCTCGGCCAGCGTGGCCAGGACGTCGTCGGCCTCGTGACCGGGCGCCCCGACCCGGGCGATGCCGAGCGCGGCCAGGACCTCGACGATGACGTCCACCTGCGGCAGCAGCGCGTCCGGCGCCTCCTCCCCGCCGTCCGGGGCGAGCCGGTGGGTCTTGTAGGAGGGGAGGGCGGCGACCCGGAAGGCCGGGCGCCAGTCGTCGTCCCAGGCGGCGACGAGCCGGGTCGGCCGCCGGGTCGTGACGAGGTGGGCGATGGAGTCCAGGAAGCCGCGGACGGCGTTGACCGGGGTGCCGTCGGGGGCGGTGACCGAGGACGGGACCCCGTGGAAGGCCCGGAAGTACAGCGACGCGGAGTCCAGCAGGAGCAGCCGGTCCGCGGGCGGCCCCTCGGCCGGGGCGTCGCCGGGGGACGTCGGGAGGTCGCCGGAGCGCATGCGGGGCATCCTTGCACCCTGCGTCGGAGGTCCGGGGGACCGATCGGGTGATGCCGACGGGCGGCTGCCGACGCAGGCTGATGGGGTAGTCAGGCAGCTGTTCTCAGGGTGAGGGGATCTCGATCATGACGATTGTCCGACGCACGTTCCGCAACCGTTCCGCCGGTCTGACCGTGGCCGCGGCCGCGGCGCTGGCGCTGACCCTCGGCGGGTGCACGTCCGGCTCGGACGGCGACGCGGGGGCCGCGCCGTCGGCCTCGGTGACCTCGCCGTCCACCGAGCTGTCCGCCTTCCAGGTCGTGCAGGCCTCGGCCCAGCAGTCCAAGGAGGCCGGCAGCGCCAAGTTCGCGCTGACGATGACCACCGACGCCGGCGGGCAGTCCCAGGACATCACCGGTGAGGGGGCCTTCACCGACGCCGGTGCCTTCGAGATGACGATGTCGCTGCCGGCCGAGGTGGGCGGATCCCTGCAGCTGCGCCTGGTCGACGGCGTCATGTACCTCTCCGGGGCCCCGCTGACCGGTGAGGGCCAGTGGATGAAGATGCCGCTCGACGGCATGGCCGGGGCGGGGCTGAACACCGCGCAGATGGACCCGAGCGCCCAGCTGGAGCAGCTGCAGGCCGTCGCCGACGACGTGAAGGAGGTCGAGCCGACCACCGTCCGCGGGGTCCAGGCCCGGGGCTTCTCCGGCACGATCGACCCGCAGAAGGCCTACGACCTGCTGCCGCCCGAGCAGCAGAACCCCGAGGCCGAGAAGGCCCTGCAGGAGTCCGGCGTCACCTCGGTGCCCTTCACCCTCTACGTGGACGACCAGAACCGTCCCGTGCGCATGACCCAGGAGGTGTCCTCCGCCGGGGCCGCCGGGGAGATGAAGGTGAACATCAGCATGGACTTCTACGACTGGGGCTCCGACGTGCAGGTCCAGGCCCCCGACGCGGCGTCGGTGATCGAGGCGCCGGCCGGACTCGCCGGGGCCGGTCAGGGCGCCTGAGCGGGAGATGAGCGCGGGGCGGCGGTTCTACCGCAACGGGATCGTCTACTCCGCCCAGGACCCGTTCGCCACGGCCATGGTGGTCGAGGGCGGACGGGTCGCCTGGGTGGGGCCGGACGCGGGAGCGGGGCCGTGGGTGCAGCCCGACGACGAGGTGGTCGATCTCGCCGGGCGCCTGGTCACCCCCGTCTTCGTGGACCTGCTCGCCGCCCCCGGGGACGCGGCCGGCGCGGCCGGGGTGCTCGCCCCGGCGGCCGGGCCGGTCGACCCCTCCTCGCTCCTCGTGGTCGACCCCGACGCGGGCGACCTCGTCGATCCGGCCGGCCTGGCCGACCGGGGGCGGGGTGTCCTGGCGGTGCCCGCCCGGCACCACCGCGACCCGGTGGACCTCGCCGCCCTCGCCGCGGCCGGGGTCGTCCTGGCGCTGTCCTCGGGTCGGGGTGCGCCCCTCTCGCCCTGGGCCGTCCTGCGCGCAGCCGTCTTCCCCGACGGGCACCCGGAGCGGGGGGTGTCGGCCCGGGCGGCCTTCCTGGCCCACACGCGTGGTCCGCGTCGGCTGGCGGCGACCACGGGCACGGTGCTGGAGCCCGGGGGCGACGGGGGTCAGGGCGGGCTGTCGGCCGGCGCCGGCGCGAGCTACGCGGTCTGGGACGTGGACGAGCTGCTGGTGCAGACCCCGGACCGGCGGGTGGCCGCCTGGAGCACCGATGCGCGGGCCGGAACCCCGGTGCTGCCCGACCTCGCCCCCGGGGCCGAGCTCCCGGTGTGCCGCCGCACCGCGATCGGCGGACGTGTGACGTACGACACTCTGAGCGACGCGTGAGGACTTTCCGTAGCTAGTTGATCACGGAACGACACGCCGCACGACACGCCGGGGACCTCGTCGCCAACCGGTTCCCGGGCCACCCCGCTGACCTGTGGCGATGCGCATCGCCACAGGTCAGCGCCCGGTTGACAGTCGGGGGCAGCTCGATAGCGTCGTCCTGCAGCTCACGTACGAGACCGGCCGACGGGGTCCCGCCCGGCATCGCAGCCGCACCACCTGCGACGTCGACGAGGCCCCCACGCCGGAGGTGGGCGAGGCCGGGCCCGCGCGCCCTTAGACAACGGCGCGACCCTCGATGCCATCGGGGGCCGCGACGGCACGAGGGGCGCCACGGGCCCGGCCTGCATCTCGTCGCCGCTCGCGCCCCCTTCCACCGGTCCATCGGTCGAGCGACGCGTCCGTCCGGGCCGCCCGGCCGACGTAACCTGCGGGGGTGCCCGCCCTGACCTCCCCGCCCCGGCTGCTGCCCGGACTCCTGCTGGCCGCCGTCGGCGGAGCGGCCCTGTGGTCGGCCTTCCCCGGTTCGGTCTCGGCCGCGGGCTGGTGGGCCGCGGCCCCGCTCGGCGTGGCCCTGCTGGTCGTGGCGAGCGCTGGGGCCCGCGCCCGCCGGGGCGCCCTGCTCGGGTTCGTGTTCGGCTTCGTCTTCCTCTTCCCGCACCTGCACTGGTCGGGCATCTACGTGGGCCTGCTCCCGTGGACCGCCCTGGCGGTGGTCTCGGCCGCGTTCTACGGCGTCTACGGGGCGTTCCTGCCGCGGTTGCTGCGGTCGCGGCTCGGACTGGGGCCGGTGGCGGTCGCGGCGGGCTGGGTGGCGCTGGAGGCGGCCCGCGCCCGGTTCCCCTTCGGGGGGTTCCCGTGGGGCAAGGTGGCCTTCTCGCAGGCGGACGCCCCGACGCTGGGGCTCGCGGCGCTGGGGGGTTCGGCCGCGGTCTCGTTCGTGACCGTGCTGGCGGGGGCACTGCTGGGGTGGGGGCTGCTGGCGCTGCGCCGGGTCCCGGCCCCGCCGGACGCCGCCCGGGGGGCGGGCCGGCTGCGGGCCTTCGCCGTCGCCGCGGTGCTGGCGGTGCTGGTCGGCGCGGTCGGGGCGCTCGTGCCGCGCCCGAGCGCGGCCGAGGACGGGACGCGTCGCATCGCCGCGGTGCAGGGCAACGTGCCCGAGGCCGGCCTGGAGTTCAACGCGGAACGCCGGGCGGTCCTGGACAACCACGCGAACGCGACGCTGGAGCTCGCGCGGGCGGTCCGGGAGGGCCGGGCGGCGCAGCCGGACCTGGTGCTCTGGCCGGAGAACTCCTCCGACATCGACCCGCTGCGCAACCCCGACGCGGCGGCCGTCATCGAGCAGGCCACCGACGCCATCGACGCCCCGGTCCTGGTGGGGGCCGTGCTGGAGGAGCCCGCACCGGACCTGTCCAACGCCGGGTTGGTGTCGCTGCCGGGGGAGGGGCTGTCGGGGGCCACGGTGGAGAACCTGCGCCGCTACGTGAAGCACCGCCCGGCGCCCTTCGGCGAGTTCATGCCCTACCGGTCGTTCTTCCGGATCTTCAGCGACAAGGTCGACCTGGTCCGCCACGACTTCGTCCACGGCAGCGGCCCGAGCGTGGTCGAGATGGACGGGGTCCGGGTCGGCGACGTCATCTGCTTCGAGGTGGCCTTCGACGACCTGCCGGTGCAGGCGGTCCGCGACGGGGCCGAGATGATCGTCGTGCAGACCAACAACGCGACCTTCGGCTTCAGCGACGAGGCGGTGCAGCAGCTGGCCATGTCGCGGCTGCGGGCCGTCGAGACCGGGCGCAGCGTGGTGCAGATCTCGACGGTGGGGGTCAGTTCGATCATCACCCCCGACGGCCGGGCGACGGAGTCGAGCCGGTTGTTCACCCGCGCGGTCCTGCAGGGTGAGGTGCCGCTGCGCACGTCGACGACGTGGGCCGTGCGCCTGGGGTCGGCACCGGAACTCGGGCTGTGCGTCCTCGCGTTGGTCCTGGTGGGGACCGCGCGCCGCGGCCCCCGGACCGGTCGTCGGCGGGGGCCCGCCGGGCCGCCCGTCCCCGCCCGCCAACCGGAGGTCGTCCCGTGAGGTCGCGCGCACCCTGGATCCTGCTCGGACTGCTGGTGCTGCTGGGGGTCGAGATCTGGCTGCTGACCGTGCTGGCCGACCTGATCGGGGTCGTCGGCGTGGTGGCGCTGCTCGTGCTGGAGACCGCGGCCGGGATCCTGGTGCTGCGCCGGGCCGGGCGGTCCGGTCTGGCCGCGCTGCGGGAGGTCTCCGCGCAGGCGCCGGGGTCCCCGGCGGCGCGACGGACCTCGCGGGGCGTCGGCGACGCGCTGCTGGTCGGCGCGGCCGGAGTGCTGCTGGTCCTGCCGGGCTTGGTGGGCGACGTGCTGGCCCTGCTCTTCCTGTTCCCGCCGACGCGTCGGGCGTTGACCGCGCTGGGGGCCCGGTGGGCCCGTCGGCGGGTCGAGCGGGCGGTGCGCGAGGGACGGGCGACGGTCCTCGTCGACGGGCGCCCGGTCACGCCGGGGCCGGACGCACGACGGCCCCGCCACGGGGGTGGCGGGGCCGCTCCTGCCGATCGTCGTGACGACCGCCGTGACGACGTCGTCGAGGGCGAGGTCCTTCCCCCGCGCGAGGTGAGCGACGGTCGCTGACCGTCACGGCCCCGGCGGGGGCTGGGGACCTCAGGCGCTCTGCTTCACCGTGCGCCGACGCAGCAGCTCGAGCCGCTCGTCGAGCAGGGTCTCGAGTTCGGCGATGGTCCGACGTTCCAGGAGCATGTCCCAGTGCGTCCGGGGCGGTTTGACCGCCTTCTTCTCCGGCGCGTCGGTGTCGGCCCGCAGGGCCTCGGCACCGCAGCGGCACTCCCACAGCGGAGGCACCTCCGCCTCCAACGACATCGGCACGACGACCGTGTGATCGTTGGGGCAGTGGTAGGTGATCTGCTGACGTTCCGCCGGCTCGACGCCGGATTCACTCTCGAGACTGGCCGATCCGAGGCGGGAGCCCCGGAGGTTTCGCTCGCTCATCTGAACTCCCTACCGTCCTCTCCCGACGACTGAGGGGGAAAGGACTCTGCTAGCGGAACGTCGGTACGGGGCCCGCTGTTCCGGCATCCTGCCTCCGGCTTGTGGAGGTCATGTGTGCGGACCGATCAAGCTGTGTCACTGAGTGTGACCACCCTGGGCCTGTCTCGCACCTTCGGTGACGTCCACCCGTCGGAGCAGGACGGCGCCCACGACGAAGAAGGCCAGCAGGGCCAGGATGGCCGGCCGGTAGGAGCCGGTCAGCTGGGCCACCAGCCCGAAGATCAGGGTCCCCAGCCAGCTCGTCCCGCGCTCCCCGGCCTGGTACAGGCTGAAGTACTCCGCCTCGGCACCGACCGGGACCAGTCGCGAGTACATCGAGCGGGCGAGGGCCTGCGTCCCGCCGAGCACCAGTCCGATGAGCACGGCGAGCAGCAGCCAGGTGGTGAACGCCCCGCGCGGCACGCCGAAGGCGGCCAGCACGGTGACCGACCACAGCACCAGACCGACCAGCACGGTGTTCTTGGCCCCGAAGCGGCCCGCCGCCCGACCGAACAGCAGGGCCCCGACGAAGGCGACGGCCTGGACCAGCAGGATCGTGGTGACCAGTTGCGACGTGCTGAACCCGAGCTCCTCGGCCCCGTAGATGCTGGCCGCGGCGATGACGGTCTGGATCCCGTCGTTGAAGATCAGGTAGGCGAGCAGGAAGCGCAGCACCTGCGGGTAGCGGCGCAGCCCCTTCAGCGTCGTGAGGAGCTGCCGGAACGGGGCGCCGGGCCCGCGTCCGGCCACCCGGCTGTCCGCCACCGGGTCGCGACGGGGCAGCGTGCGCAGCCCGGCGAGCGCGACGAGGGTGAAGACGCCCCACCAGATCCCGGCCGAGGCGAGCGACACCTGCACGGCCTGCCCGGCGTCGAGGCCGAGGGCGCCGGGGAAGGTCACCAGCGCCAGGTTGAGCGCCAGCAGGAGGAACCCGCCCAGGTACCCCAGGGCCCACCCCCGCGAGGACGTGCGGTCCCGGTCCTCGGGCGGGGACACGTCGCAGAGCAACGCGTCGTAGACGACGAGCGAGCAGACGAGCGACGCGGTGGCCACCAGGGCCAGCAGCACCCCCAGCTGCCAGCGGTCACCCCCGATCGCCGCCATCGCGGTGGCCGCGACCGCCCCGATCCCCGCGAACACGCCCAGCCAGCGGTGGCGGTGGGTGCTGCGGTCGACGAGGGCCCCGACCAGCGGCAGGAGCAGCGCCGACAGCAGCGTGGCCGCGGTGATCGTGTAGAGGGCCAGGGACCCGGCGGCGACCGGCACACCCAGCACCGACAGCGGGGTCCGGCAGACCTCGCCCTCGGCGAGCCCCGGGCAGGCCGCCCGTCGGGCGACCACCGTCAGGTAGGGCGCGAACAGGACGGTCTGGGTGGTGGTCACGTAGGCCGAGTTGGCCCAGTCGTAGACGTACCAGCTGCGCCGCGCCCGACGCAGCGGGTCGGCGGGACCGGCCGCCGAGGGGACCGGGGGCGCGGGGGGTGGGACCGGGGTCACGGCTCGATGCTGCCGGACCCGCGACCCCGGCGGGTCACGACGGGCCGGGACCACCCCGACGGAGGAGTTCGGCGCGGGCCAGGTCGGCCCGGTCGGTGATGACCGCGTCGACGCCGAGGTCGAGCAGGGCGCTCATCTGGACCGGGTCGTCGATGGTCCAGCAGTGCACCTGGGCCCCGCCGGCGTGGACGAGCTCGACGAGCCGTTCGGTGACGACGGGGACCGACATGCCGAGGACGTGCGTGCGGACCGGGATCTGCAGGGCGTCGGCCCCGGCCAGGGCGGCCCGGACCCCGAAGCGGCTGCCCGCGCGGGCCGCGGCGAGCACGGCGGCGACGCGCGCGCTGCCGACCGAGGTCGCGACCCGTCCGGCGGAGGAGTGCGCGGCGGTCACGACCGCCTGCCGCACCCGCTCGGAGAAGGACGTGATGAGCAGGCGTTCGGCGCTGCGGGTGCGGCGGACGACCTCGGCCAACGGCTCGACGGCCTCGGCCACCTTGCAGTCGACGTTGATCCTCAGCTGCGGGAACGCCGCCAGGACCTCCTCGAAACGGGGCACGGCCTCCCGTCCGCCGATCCGGGCCCGGGCGACCCGGTCCCAGGAGGTCTCGGCCAGCAGACCGACGGAGTCGGTGACGCGGTCGAGCCGGTCGTCGTGGAAGGCGACGAGGACGCCGTCTGCGGTGCAGCGCACGTCGGTCTCGACGTGGGTGAGACCGAGGTCGGCGGCCGCGGCGAAGGCGGCCAGCGAGTTCTCCCGGCCGTCCAGGGAGAACCCCCGGTGGGCCATCGCGAACGGGGTGCCGACCGCGCAGAAGGGGTGCCGGGGCGGCGGCCAGGCGGCGCCCCCGTGGCCCCCGGAGGGCCCCATCAGCCGGAGTACTCCCAGTGCCAGGGCTCGAAGGGCCCCTTGCCGCCCTGGTCGGCCCAGCTCGGGTGGATCCAGCCGAACACGGCCGAGTTGCGCTTCATCCAGAGGAACTGGGCCGAGCCGTAGCTCTGCACCCCGCACCCGAGGTCCACGGCGATGCCGAGACCGTGGCGGGAGGTGCCGGGGGTGGCGGCCAGGCTGGGCTTGCGCTTCTTGACGTCGATCTGCTCGGCCAGCGTCCGGTAGGAGTCGGTGACGCACAGGGGACGCCCGAACTGCTGCTGGTAGGCCTGGCTGAGCTGGTTGAACGCGTTGGCCGCGTCGGCCCGCAGCACGTGCGAGCTGGTCCCGTAGAGGGGGCAGAGCGCCGAGCGCGGGATCATCCCGTTCGGGTAGCCGGAGGTGGAGGAGCCCTTGCAGTCCCCGACGGTGCCGGTGACGCCGCCCGAGATCCCGACGCTCGAGCGCGACTGCGCCGCGAGCCGGGCGAGCTCCGCGGCCCGCTCGGCGGCGAGCTGGGAGGCCTTCTGGGAGTCGGCGTCGGCGCCGGCGGCCGCGCTGGCCTGCAGGGCCGCGAGCGCCGCGACCTGGGTCCGCTGCTCGGCGACGAGGCGGTCGGACTCCTGCTTGGCGGCGGTGGCGGCCTCGGCCTGGGTGCGCGCCTCGGTCGCGGCCGCCGCCGCGCGCTCGGTCGCGTCGACCTGGACGATCTTGGCCTGCTCGTACTCGTTGACGGCGTTGGTGCGCCCGTCGCCGATGCGCTTGACCGAGGCCAGGGCGCTGGCCGCGTCGTCGGTGTTGCCCTCCTGCAGGACGCTGACGAGGCCGGAGTACTCCTGCAGCGTGCCGCCGCCGCGGTAGGCCTGCGAGGCCCACTGGCCCATCTCGACCTTGCCGCGGGCCAGGGTCTCCTCGGCCACCCGCAGCCGTTCCTGCTGGGTCGCCTCCTCGGTCTCGGCGGCCTGGCGGGCCTCCACGGCCTGCTGGTAGCGCTCGAGGGCCGCGTTGGCCTGCGCGGCGAGGGCGTCGAGCTGGGCCTCGGCCCCGGTGAGCTGGGCCTGGGCGGCGTCGGCCGCGGCGCGGGAGGCGGCGGCCGCCTGTCGGGCGGCCTCGACCTCCTCGGGCGAGGGGGCGGCCACGAAGGCCGAGGGAGCGGTGAGGGGGGCGGTGAGGGGGGCGGCGGAGGCCGCGGCGACCGGGCCGACGACGGCTCCTCCGAGGGCCAGACCGAGCGAGAGGCCGGCCGTCCCGACCACCGCGGAGGTGGCGAGGAGGGCGGAACGCAGGCGCCGGTGAGGTCGCGTGGAGGGCTGCAAGTCGGTTACGTCCAGGTCGTTCGGGGGCGGCGGGCCCGGGTCGGATGGTGGAGGTTCTCGGCAGCCCTGGCGGGGGCTCGGTGTCGGGAAGTGCTTCGACAGTACCTGTCGGTACCTCGGCAGTTGAAGGTCCGACATCCAGGTGTGGACAGCTTTTGTGAGGTGAATCACGTCACAAGCCGTCAATCAACCGTTCGGATGAGTTCCACGACTCACCCGACCGGCCTACACCGGAAGGAGGGGAGCGGTCCCCCGGCCGGGGGCGTCCGTCCTGGCCTGGCACCCTGCCGGGGTGCCCCCGTCCGCCCGTCCCGAGCCCGCGGACCCCGCTCACCCGCCCGGCGACCGGTTCGGCGACCGGCTCGGGGCCGGCCCCTCGGAGCGGACGCTGGCGACGGTCGCCGGGGCCGCGGCCAACGACGCGGGGGGTCTCGACCCCGCCCTGCTCGCCGGTTTCCTGCCCGACGTGTGCGAGGCGGTCCAGGCCCGTCGACGGCTGCCCGGGTCCCGCATGGACGGCTACCGCCGGACGGGGGAGGAGGCGGCCCTCGCCGGGGTGGCGCTGCGGTCCCTGCTCGACCTGTACCTCTCGGCGGCCTGGCGGTTGTGGCGGACCCTGCCCGTCGTGCGCGACGCGGCCCGTGATCCCGACGGGGTGGTCCGGGCCGGTGAGGTGGTGCTGCGGGCGGCCGACGACGCCGTCGCCGCGATCACCGAGGGCTACCAGCAGGCCCGTCGCCGGGTCGTCCGACAGGAGGAGAGCGAGCGCCGCGAGTTCGTCGACGCGCTGCTCGCGGGCAGTTCCGACGTGCCCGGTCTCCTCGGCCGGGCCCAGCGCTACGGGCTGGACCTGGAGGCGCCGCACGCCGTCGCCGTCGTGCGGACCGGGGCGGGGACGTCGGCGGTGGACCTGCTGCCGTCGGTGGAACGGGTCCTGCTCGACGCCCACGTCGGGACGGGCGGGCTGGTGGCCACGAAGGACGGGGCGCTGGTCGTGGTGTTCGCCGCGCCCGAGGCGGCCGCGAACGGTCGCCTGCAGGAGCGACTCGTGCGGGCGTTGGACGCCCCGCAGCGCAGCGGGTGGCGGGCGGGGCTCTCCCGGGCCCGCAGCGGCCCGGCCGGGGTGGTCGCCTCCTACGACGAGGCCCGTCGGGCGGTGGACCTGGCCCGGCGCCTGGACCTGCCCCCGGGGGTGGCCGAGGCGGCGGACCTGCTGGTCTTCGACGTGCTGCTGCGTGACCGGGCCGCGGCGGCCGACCTGGTGGAGTCGACGTTGGGCGGGTTGCGCGAGGCGCGCGGGGGAGCGGGGCCCTACCTGCAGACGCTGGACGTGTACCTCCGCAGCGGGGGCAACGCCACCGAGACGGGCCGCCGGCTGCACCTGTCGGTGCGGGCCGTGACGTACCGGCTGGCGCGCGTCCGGGCCCTGACCGGCATCGATCCGGGGGGTGCGGCCGACGCCTTCGCGCTGCAGGCCGCGGTCACGGCGGCACGGGCGCTGGGGTGGCCCGACCGCACGGAGATCGTCGACGACTGAGGCGAGGACAGGACGGGAACCTCGTCACCCTCCCCTTCGTTGCCGGGTTCCGGCAACGTAACGCCGCGAAGTTCTCCCGTTCCGACCAGGACGGAGGCGCCTCGCGGCGGTCACGATGGTCGGGACCCGAACTTTTCCGAGCCCCTCAGGAGACCCCTCGTGGACGTCGTACCTCTCTGGGCGTGGATCGCGCTGGCGGCGGTCATCCTCGTCATGCTGGCGATCGACCTCTTCTCCCACCGCGGAGCCCACGTCATCGAATTCAAGGAAGCCGCGATCTGGAGCGCCGTGTGGGTCGGCGTGGCCATCATCTTCGGCGTCATCATCTTCCTGACCCGGGGTGTGGACCACGGTGTCGACTACACGACCGCCTGGTTGCTGGAGAAGAGTCTCTCCGTCGACAACCTCTTCGTCTTCGCGCTGATCTTCGGGTACTTCAAGGTGCCCCGGGAGTACCAGCACCGGGTGCTGTTCTTCGGTGTCCTCGGCGCCCTGGTGTTCCGCGGCATCTTCCTGGGCCTCGGCGTCGCGATCGTCGAGCGGTTCACCGCGGTTTTGTTCGTCTTCGGCGCGATCCTGCTGTGGTCGGCGGTCAAGATGCTCAAGGACGACGACGAGGACGTGGACCCGAACAAGAACTTCGGCGTCCGGCTGATCCGCAAGATCATCCCGCTGAAGGACGAGTACCACGGCCAGAAGTTCTTCATCAAGGAGGCCGGCAAGCGCTTCGGCACCCCGCTGCTGGCCGTCGTCGCCGCCATCGAGGCGGCCGACCTGATCTTCGCGGTCGACAGCGTCCCCGCCGTCCTGGCGGTCACCTCCGACCCCTACATCGTCTACTCGTCCAACGCCTTCGCGATCCTGGGGCTGCGCGCCCTGTACTTCATGCTCTCGGGGCTGCTGGAGCGCTTCCACCTGCTGAGCAAGGCGCTGGCGTTCATCCTGGCCTTCATCGGCGTGAAGCTGTTCTTCCAGGCCGGGCACGAGGTCATCAGCGAGTCGATCCCGCACATCCCGAGCTGGATCAGCCTGTGCGTGATCGTGATAGCCCTGACGTTGGCGATCGTCCTCAGCCTGCGCAACCCGCAACCGGCCGAGGAGAAGCACGACGACGGGGTCCAGGTGGGCGGGCCCCGCGAGGAGGAGGTGCCGTCGTTGGTCAAGGACCCGGTCGACAGCGGCGACCGCCCCGACCGGCACTGATCCACCCCGCGCCACCCAGCACGACCCAGCGAGGGCCGCGTCCGATCCGGGCGCGGCCCTCGCCGCGTCCCGGACCGGCCGTGGAGCGGTCCCGCCGGATCAGCCGGGCCACCGCGGCCAGTGCCGGCCCGTGGCGGCGACCGTGACCGGGTCCGCCTGCTGGAGCGCGTCGAGGACGGCGGCGCGCACCACCTCGGCGGCGGCCGCCTGCACCCGGACGAGGGCCGCGACCCGCCCGTCCCGGTCGGTCGGGAGCGGGACCGCGCCGGTGGCCAGGGCGAAGACGGTGTCGCCGTCCAGCAGGGTGTGCACGGGGTCCAGGGCGCGGGCCAGGCCGGCGTGCGCCGCGGTCGCGGTGCGCGAGGTCTCGGCCGGGTCGAGCGCGGCGTCGGTGGCCACGACGACGAGCGTGGTGTTCAACGCCGTGGCTCCCGAGGGTCCCGCCGACCCGTCCGGCTCCACGGGCGCGGCGGATCGGGCGCCGGCCACCGGGTGCCCGGCGGCGTTCACCACCACGAGCGCCGCGACGGTGAGGAGGCCCGTCGCGTCGTCGGTCAGCCGCGACGCGGACGTCCCCACCCCGCCCTTCCACCGGCCCGCGACCACGGCCCCGGTGCCGGCGCCGACCGTGCCCCGGGCCACGACGACCCCGTCCGGTCCCTCGGCGGCCCGGGCCGCGGCGTAGCCGTCGGCCTCCGTGGGGTGGGCCCGGAAGTCGCCGCCCCGCCCGAGGTCGAAGATCGCCGCGGCGGGCACGATGGGCACCACCTCTCCGGGGCCCGTGCCGACCCGGTACCCCCGGTCCAGCTCGGCCAACCGCCGCTGCACGCCGTGGGCGGTCGCGAGACCGTAGGCGCTGCCCCCGGTCAGCACGATCGCGTCGACGGTCGGGACGAGCGTGGTCGGATCCAGCGCATCCGTCTCGTGGGTGCCCGGCCCGCCGCCGCGGACGTCGACCCCGCCGACGGTGCCCACCGGGGGGATGACCACGGTCACCCCGGTGAGCCGTCCCCCGCCGTGGTGGGTGACCTGTCCGACCCGCAGGCCGGTGACGTCGGTGAGGGATCCCGGGCTCATCCGGTCAGTCTGGGCCGGGTCGGGCATAGTGGCGCGGGTGCCGCTCCCGCCCGCACCCCCGTCCCCGAGCGCATCCCCGTCGCTGCGGGCGGCCGTGGTGCTGCGGCCCGCGATGATCGCCTACGCCGCCAACTGCGGCCTCGGTCTCGCAGTAGCCTCCGGGCGGGTGCACCTCGGCGGGTTCCGGTGGGTCCACCACGCGCTCTACGTCCTCACGGTCACGACGACGGGACTCGGCGCCCTGGCCCTGCTGCAGCGTCGCGACCGCGCCCTGCTGCGGCTGCTGCCGGTGGCCCTGCCGCTGGCCCTGGTGCCGCGGGTCCCGGCTCGCAGCCGCGGGCACGTGCTGGTGGCGTTGTCCGCGGCTCCCTTCTACGCGGCGGCCTGCCGCAGCGGGCGGGGGAGGTAGGCGTGGAACTGCTCGAGGCGATCCGGCGGCGTCGTACCACCAACGGCTCCTTCCGACCCGACCCGGTGCGCGCGGAGCACCAACGGTTGCTGGTCGAGGTCGCGGGCCGGGCCCCCTCGCAGCTGAACTCCCAACCCTGGCGGTTCGTCCTGGTCGAGGACCCGGCCCGCATCGCCGAGGTGGCCCGCATCAGCGGGGAGTCCATGACGACCGCGATGCGCTCGGGGGCGTTCTTCCGTCGGTACCGGCGCTGGTTCCGGTTCTCGCCGGAGGAGATGGCGGTCGAACGCAGCGGCATGCTCTTCGACCGGTTGCCGCCGGCGCTGCGACCGTTCCGCCGGTTGGTGTTCACCCCGTTCGGGCAGCAGACGATGAACGCGCTACGGGTGCCCCAACGCCTCGGGGCGGACAACCGGGATCTCGTCGCCGGTTCCCCCCTGCTGCTGGCCGTGCTGCTCGACCGGGCCGAGCACCGGCCGGGGGAGCTCTCGGCCTTCTACTCCCTGTTCAGCATGGGAGCGGCGATGGAGAACGTCTGGCTGACCACCGTGGAACTCGGTCTCGGGATCCAGTTCGTGTCCTTCCCGATGGAGGTCCCCGGTCGCTGGGCGGAGCTGGAACGGTTGTTCGCCGTCCCCGACGACCTGGAACTCATGGCGGTGTACCGCATCGGGTACCTGCCCGAGCACGCCCGCCGTCCCAGCATCGACTGGTCCAGCTCGCAGCGGCGGCTGCCCTCGCAGTACGTGTTCCGCGACTCCTGCGCCACCCCGCAGGAGGGCTGGGACGACCCCGGGGACCCGTTGCCGCCCGAGCCGACCGGGGCTCCGTGAGCACCGACGACCCCGCGGGGCCGGTGGACGTCCTGGTGGTCGGGGCGGGTCCCACCGGCTTGCTGCTGGCCGCCGAGCTGCGCCTGGCCGGGGCCCGGGTCCTCGTCCTGGAACGCGACCGGGAACCCTCGCCGGTCGTGCGTTCCCTCGGCCTGCACGTCCGCAGCATCGAGATCATGGACATGCGGGGTCTGCTGGAGGGGTTTCTCGCCGCGGGTAGGGTCGTGCGGGCCGGGGGTTTCTTCGCGGGGTTGTCGACGCAGTGGCCCGACGACCTGGACACCTCCCACGGGTACGTCCTGGCGATCCCGCAGCCGCGCACCGAGCAGTTGCTGACCACCCACGCGGAGTCCCTCGGGGTCGAGATCCGTCGCGGGGTCGAGGTGGTCGGGCTGGAGCAGGACGCCGACGGGGTGCGCGTCGAGCTCGCCGGGGGAGACCGGGTGCGGGCCGGTCATCTGGTGGGGTGCGACGGCGGACGCAGCCGGATCCGTCGCCTCGTCGGGACCGCGTTCCCGGGTGAGCCGACGCGGGTCGAGACCCTGATCGCCGAGCTCGAGGTCGCGATGCCGGCCGAGGAGGTCGCCGAACGGGTGGTCGCCGTGCGGCGCACCGAGAAGCGTTTCGGCGTGGGCCCGGTGGGCGGGGGGCTGTTCCGGGTCGTCGTGCCCGCCGCCGGGGTCGCGGCCCGGGGGGCGCCCGGCCCCGACCTGGCCGAACTGCGCGCGCAGCTGCTGGCCGTGGCCGGCACCGACTTCGGCGTCCACTCCCCGCGCTGGACCTCCCGGTTCGGTGACGCCACCCGGCTGGCCGAGCGGTACCGGACCGGGCGGGTGCTGCTGGCCGGCGACGCCGCGCACGTCCATCCGCCCACGGGCGGGCAGGGGCTGAACCTCGGCCTCCAGGACGCGCTGAACCTGGGGTGGAAACTGGCCGCGGCCGCCGCCGGCACCGCCCCGGAGGGCCTGCTCGACAGCTACCACGCCGAACGCCATCCGGTCGCGGCCGACGTCCTCTCCCTGACCCGGGCCCAGTCGGAACTCCTGTCCACCGAGCCCGGTCCGCAGGCGGTGCGACGACTGCTGACCGAACTGGTCGACCTCCCCGAGGTCAACCGGACCCTCGTCGAGAAGATCACCGCGATCGGGGTCCGCTACGACCTCGGCGACCCCCACCCCCTGGTCGGGCGGCGGTTGCGGGACCTCCCGCTGGAGCGGGGGACCCTCTACGCCGAGTTCCGCACCGGGGGCGGTCTGCTGCTCGACCGCGACGCGCGGTTCTCGTCGTCCGCCGCGCCCTGGGGCGGACGGGTGCGGACCGTGGCCGCTCCCGGCCCGGTACCGGGGGTCGGGCCGTCCGCGGGGGTCCTCCTGCGCCCCGACGGGCACGTGGCCTGGGTGGGGGAGGACCCCGACGGACTGCGCCCGGCCCTGCTCAGGTGGTTCGGTCCACCGGGCCGCTGACCTCCGGGGCCTCCGGGTCGATCACGCTCCGGTGCCCGCTGCGGGCGAGGTCGTCGGCGACCGCCCGCGCGGTCGCCGCGTCCGCCACGTCGAGGACAGCCACCACCCCGGCGTCGACCAGCAGCCGCAGCACCTCGGTGGTCCGCCGCCACGCCTCGCGCCGGTCGGCGGCCGATTCGTGCAGGTCCTCCAGCAGACCGTGGCGCAGGTTCGCGGCTGCGACCACGTAGCCGTCGCGACCCTCCGCCCGCACCCCGTCGGCCAGGGTCTCGGCGGGCACCGGCGCGTCGGCGGTGAGCAGGACGGCCACGCCGCCGCGGTCGCCACCCGCCGGGGCGATCCAACCGCCGGCGGCGGTGGTCGTGCCCCGCCGCCGCGGCACCGCACGACGCACCACGCCGGCGGCGACGGTGTCGTGGGTGTGCGCCTCGATGAGGACGAACGCCCCCATGTCCCGGTTCTCGACGTACGGCTCCACCACCAGGTCCGTCGCGGTGCGCACGGTGATCTCGCCGATGTCGTTGAGCTGCAACGACTCCGGTCGCTCGTGCTCGGAGAGGGTGCCCGGGTCGAGCCGGTCGTGCAGGGCGGTGACCTCGGCCCGCACCGTACGGGTCGTGTGCTTCAGCAGCAGGGTCTGCCCGACCCGCAGGGGTTCGGTGGCCATCCAGCACACCTGGGCGCGCAGCTCCCGGGTGACGACCGGGCCGGCCCCGGGGGAGACCAGGACCTCGCCGCGGCCGACGTCGACCTCGTCGGCCAGCTCCACGGTCACCGAGAGCCCGGCGACGGCGACGTCACGGTCGTCGTCGAGCGTGTCCAGCGCGGTGATGCGGGTGCGTGCCCCCGAGGGCAGGGCGAGCACCTCGTCACCCACCCGCAGGGTGCCCGCGGCCATCCGTCCCGTGTAGGTGCGCCCGCGACCGGCCACCGGTCGCGACACCCACTGCACCGGCAGCCGCAGCCGTCCGGCTCCGTGGTCCGGCGGGGCGACCTCGACGGTGTCGAGGTGCTCCAGCAAGGTGGGGCCCTCGTAGAAGTCGGTGAGGGTCGAGCGCCGCGCGACGTTGTCGCCGTCCTTCGCGGCGATGGGGACGACCAGCATCGGCACGCCGAGCTTGGCGGCCACCTCGTCCAGCTCGCGGCGCACGGCGTGGAACCGGTCGGCGTCGAAGTCGACGAGATCCATCTTGTTGACGGCCGCCACCAGGTGCGGGACCCCGAGCAGCGTCGCGATCCGGGCGTGGCGACGCGTCTGGTCGAGCACCCCCGCGCGCACGTCGACCAGCAGCATCGCCAGGTGCGCGTTCGAGGTTCCGGTCACCATGTTCCGCGTGTAGCGCTCGTGGCCCGGGGTGTCGGCCAGGACGTAGTTGCGCCGCGCGGTGGAGAAGAACCGGTAGGCGACGTCGATGGTGATCCCCTGCTCCCGTTCGGCCCGCAGCCCGTCGGAGAGCGCCGCCAGGTCGGGGCCCCCGGGCCCGTCGACGGCAGCGAGGTGGTCGGTCGGCAGCGATCCGGTGTCCAGCAGCAACCGGCCGATCAGGGTCGACTTGCCGTCGTCGACCGAACCGGCCGTGGACATCCGCAGTAGTTCCCGCATCAGAAGTACCCCTCCCGTTTGCGGTCCTCCATGGCCGCCGCCGAGGTGCGGTCGTCGGCCCGGGTCTGCCCGCGTTCGCTGACCGTGACCGCGCTGATCTCCTCGATGACCGCGTCGAGGGTTCTCGCCGTGGACCGCACGGCCCCGGTGATGGTGAGGTCGCCGACCGTCCGGTACCGCACCGACAACCGCTGCACGGTCTCGGCGGGGCCCGGGGTGACGAACTCGGACACCGCGAGCAGCATCCCGTCGCGCTCGACCACGTCGCGCTCGTGGGCGAAGTAGATCTCGGGCAGTTCGAGGTCCTCGGCGCGGATGTAGCGCCAGACGTCCAGCTCGGTCCAGTTGCTGAGGGGGAACACCCGGACGTGCTCGCCGCGGTGGATCACTCCGTTGTAGAGCGACCACGGTTCCGGGCGCTGGTGGCGGGGGTCCCACTGGCCGTCGGCGTCGCGGAAGGAGAACACGCGTTCCTTCGCCCGGGCCCGTTCCTCGTCGCGGCGCGCCCCGCCGAAGGCGGCGTCGAAACCGCCCGCCGCCAGTGCGTCGAGCAGCGTGCGCGTCTGCAACCGGTTCCGGGAGGCGTTCGGGCCGTCCTCGCGGACCCGGCCGCGGTCGATGCTCTCCTGGACGCTCGCCACGACGAGCCGGTGCCCGCCCTCGGCCACCCGCCGGTCGCGGTAGTCGAGGACCTCGGCGAAGTTGTGACCCGTGTCGACGTGCAGGACCGGGAACGGCACGGGGGCCGGGCGGAACGCCTTCTCGGCCAGCCGCAGCAGCACGATCGAGTCCTTGCCGCCGCTGAACAGCAGGACCGGCCGTTCGAACTCGGCGGCGACCTCGCGGATGATGTGGACGGCCTCGGCCTCCAGCGCGCGCAGTTCGTCGACCCGCAGGTCCGGCGTCCCGTCCACCCCGTCGGCCACGGGCGCGGTCTCGGCCAGGGCGGTCACAGGTGGATCCCGCACTCGGTCTTGGCGGTCCCCGCCCATCGGCCCGAACGGGGGTCGGCACCCGGTGCGACCCGTGCCGTGCAGGGACGGCACCCGATGGAGGGGTAGCCGTCGTGCAGCAGGGGGTTGACCAGGACGCCGTTGTCCACGGCGTAGTCGACCAGTTCGTCGAAGCTCCACGCGGCCAACGGGTTCAGCTTCACCAGGCCGTGCCGCTCGTCGAACGTCACCAGGGGGGTGGCCGCCCGGGTGGGGGCCTCGTCGCGGCGGACCCCGGTCACCCAGGCCTCGTACCCGCGCAGCGTCGAGGCCAGCGGATCCATCTTGCGCATCCGGCAGCAGGCGGCCGGGTCCCGGTCGTGCAACCGCGCCCCGAACCGTTCGTCCTGCTCGGCGACGGTCAGTTCCGGCAGCACGTCGACGATGCGCACGGGCATCGTCGCCTCGACCGCGTCGCGCGTGCCCAGGGTCTCCGGGAAGTGGTACCCGGTCTGCAGGAAGAGGACGTCCACACCGGGAGCCGCCTGCGCGACGAGGTGGGGCAGGACGGCGTCGGCCATGCTGCAGGCGACGGCCAGGGTTCCCGGGAACGCGTCCGCGGCCCAGGCGAGGAGTTCCTCGGCCCCGACCTCACCGAGCGCACGCCCCTCCTCGACCAGCGCGCGCAGGTCCGCCTCGGGGCGCAGCTCGCGCCGGCGGGGGGTTTCCAGGTCGATCATCGCAGGGCCTCCTCGTCGCTGCGGTGGGCCCAGGAGGCGAACGTCTCGACTCCCTCGGCCGTGGTCGTGCGGGTGTCGAGGTAGCGACGGACGACGGTCTCGACGTACTCGGACAACCCGTCGGCGGTGACCTTCAACCCGCGCACCGTGCGCCCCAGGCCGGGTTCGGCCCGGTCGCTGGAGGCCAGCCCGCCGCCCAGGTGGACCTGGAAACCCGGAACCTGGTTGCCGTCACCGTCCTGGACGAGCTGACCCTTCAACCCGATGTCGGCGGTCTGGATCCGGGCGCAGGAGTTCGGGCACCCGTTGACGTGCAGCGTGATCGGCGTGTCCAGGTCGAGGTCGGCCAACCGGCGTTCGAGATCGCTGATCGCCTCGGCCGCGGTGGCCTTGGTCTCCACGATCGCGAGCTTGCAGTACTCGATGCCGGTGCAGGCGATCGTGGTCCGTCGGAACGGGGACGGGTTCGCGGTCATCCCGAGTTCCTCGGCGCCGGTCAGCAGGACGTCCAGCCGCTCGGGGTCCACGTCGAGCACGACGACCTTCTGGTGCGGGGTCAACCGGACCCGTCGCGACCCCGCGGACTCGGCCAGGTCGGCCAACCGCTGCAGCGTGCTGCCACTGACCCGTCCGACGGTGGGCGCGAGCCCCACGTAGCGACGACCGTCCTTCTGCTCGTGCACGCCGACGTGGTCCCCGCGCCCGACCGGGACCGGCGGGGGTGGGCCGTCGGGCAGTTCCCGGTGCAGGTACTCGGTCTGCAGGACCTCGCGGAACCGCTCCGGGCCCCAGTCGGCCATCAGGTACTTCAACCGCGCCTTGTTCCGCAGCCGCCGGTAGCCGTAGTCGCGGAAGATCCGGACGACGGCCAGCCACACCTCGGCCGCCTCGGCCGGGGCGACGAAGGTCCCCAGCCGGCGGGCCAGGTGCGCCGAGGTCGAGAGCCCGCCGCCGACCCACAGGTCGTACCCGGGGCCGAGCTCGGGGTGGACGACCCCGACCAGGGAGATGTCGTTGATCTCGTGCACGACGTCCTGGCTCGGGTGGCCCGTGACCGCCGACTTGAACTTGCGCGGCAGGTTCGCGAGTTCCGGGTCGCCGATGAACCGGGTCACGATCTCCTCGATGACCGGGGTGGGGTCGAGGATCTCCTCGGCCGCGATCCCGGCGACGGGCGAACCCAGCACCACGCGCGGGCAGTCCCCGCAGGCCTCGGTGGTCTGCAGGCCGACGGCCTCCAGCCGCCGCCAGATCTCGGGGACGTCCTCGACCCGCACCCAGTGCAGCTGCACGTTCTGCCGGTCGGTCAGGTCGGCGGAGTCCCGGCCGAACTCGGTGGAGATCTCCCCGACGACCCGCAGCTGCTCGGTGCTCAGCGCGCCGCCGTCGACGCGGACCCGCAGCATGAAGTACTCGTCGGACAGTTCGGTCGAGGTCAGCTGGGCCGTGCGCCCGCCGTCGATGCCGGGCCGACGTTGCGTGTAGAGGCCCCACCAGCGGAACCGGCCGTTGAGGTCGTCGGGGTCGATCGAGGCGAAGCCCTCGCGGGAGTAGACCTGCTCGATCCGTTCCCGGACGTTCAGACCCGAGTCGGCCTGCTTGAACTCCTCGTTGTGGTTGAGCGGCGCGGTGCCGTCGACCGACCACTGACCGTTGCTGCGCGCGGCGCGGGGACGGGCGGGGGCGGTGCGGGCGGGGACCGATGTCACGGATGAACCTCAGAGGGGATCGGTCCCCGGTGGGGACCTCAGCGGCAGGGGGGATGAGCGACGGGAACGGCGGGATCCGTTGCGGGGAACGGGGCGGGGGACGTGGCGGCGGACGCACGGCAGCACCCGGCGGTCTGCATCCGCATCAGGTCGAGGTGCAGCCGCGCGACGAGGCGCAGTCCGGTGGTCGGCATCGGGGCCAGGCTAGATCACCCGGGGACCGGGCGGGGCCGGTCGGGGCACGGGACGGGTCCGGGGCAACGGTCGACACCTCCGCGGTCAGCGCTTGCCCGGATCGGACGACCCGGGCCCGGTCATCACCCGGGGCACCCCGCCGCGGAGGAGGGTTGCCGACCAGCAAGCCGGGGCTGAACGCTGGTGCTCGTGACCGGGGGTGACGTTAGGCGGTGGCCCGGGACCGGGTCAACCGGGACGGGTCAACCGGGACGGGTCACACCTTGAGGCGGTACCAGACGGTCTTGCCGGTGTCGGTCGGGGAGACTCCCCAGTCGTCGCTGATGACGTCCACGAGTCGCATCCCCCGGCCGCTCTCGTCGTCGGGGGCGGCGTTGCGGGGCTGCGGTTCGCGGGCGGCCGAGTCGCTGACCTCGACGGTGAGCCCCGACCCGTCCCGGCAGCGCACGGCCACCGTGATCGGCGGCAGGCCGTAGCGGACGCCGTTGGTGACGAGCTCGGAGACGAGCAGCTCCGCGTCCTCCAGGACGGCGGAGGCGTGCACCGGGCAGACCGCCTCGCGGAGGAAGCGACGGGCCGCCGACACCGCACGGGCGTCGAGGGGGAGGGCCAGCTCCACGTCGGGAGTCACGTCGCACACATGCCGATCATGGCAGCGACGTCGGATCCCGCGCGGTGGATCGTGTCCCGGTGACGGGTGGTGACCCTGGGGCGAGATCGCGGCCGTCGGGACGCGGGTCGGGGAGGGTTCCGGGACCGTATCGGGGAGGATGGGCCCGGCAGCAGCCCTGGCTCGACGCCAGAGCACCACGGCGTCAGGAGGTCGGAGCGTGCCGGAGGAGAGGACGAGGCCCCCCGGGCCCCCCGGGCCCCCCGGGCCCCCCGGGCCCCCCGGGCCCCCCGGGTCCGAAGGGTCCGGGACACCCGTCGACGGCGCGGCGCGGTCGGCGACCGTCCGCCGTTGGCTGGAGGGTCTGCGGGGGGAGTCCGGCGCCGACGCCGTCGCGGCCCACCTGGACCGCCTGGCCGAGCTCACCGCGGGTCTGCTCTCCGCGTCCGCGGCCCGCATCGTCCTCGTCGGCCCGGAGCACCGGGTCGTGGGTGCCGCCGGTACCGGGGTCGGTGTCAGGGTCGGAGTCGAGGCCGGGGCGGGAGCGACGGACGGATGGCTCGCAGCCCGGGAGGCGCGGGTCGTCGCCACGGATCACCCGCTGGCGCTGCCCGATGCTTCCGACACCGCGGATCCGACCGGGCCGGGGAGCGCGGCGGCGGCCTTCCTGGGCGTCCCGCTGCGGGCCCCGGACGGATCGGTGGTCGGGGTCGTCGGGGTGGTCGACGCGCAGGCCCGGACCTGGACCGCGCAGGACAGGCACCGCCTGACGCTGGTCGCGGCGGCGGCCGCCGACGAGCTGGAGCTCGCCGCGGTGCGCCTGGACCTGGCGACGAGCCGGACGCTGGGCCAGCTGACCGTGGAGGCGGCCGAGCTCGGCACGTTCGACCTGGACCTCCTCACCGGCGAGCTGGTGCTCAACGACCGGTTGCTGGAGCTGTCCGGCCTCACCCCGGAGACGTTCGGCGGGGACGCCGAGGACGTCTACGCCCACATCCATCCCGCCGACCGCGAGGCGACCGTGGCCGCCGTGGAGGAGGCCTGCCGGGCGGGCGGCGACTACCGCTCCGAGTACCGGATCGCCGGCCTCGACGGCATCGACCGCTGGATCGCCGCCCGGGGGGCCGCGCTCGTCGACCCGCACGGGACCCCCGTGCGCCTGCTGGGCGCGGCCTACGACATCACCGGCCTGCGGGCCACCTCGACCCGCTCGGAGCAGATCCTCGACACGATGGCCGTGGGGTACCTGTCGATGGACCGCGAGTGGCGCATCGGGTACGTCAACGCGCAGGCCGTCCATGCGCTCGGCCGCCCGCGCGAGGAGCTGGTCGGGCAGGTCATCTGGGACCTGTTCCCCGGCACGGTGGGCACCGAGTTCGAGGAGGGGTACCGGCGGGCCGCGCGGACCGGGCGGCCGGTGTCCTTCGACGCCTACTACCCGGAGCCGTTGAACGCCTGGTACGAGGTCCGCGCCACCCCGGAGGCCGACGGCGTGGCCCTCTACTTCCTGGACATCACCGAGCGCAAGAAGGCCCAGGCGGCGGCCGAGTCGGCGGCCGCCCGGGCCCAGCTGCTCGCCGCGATCGGCGCGGAGCTCACGGGGACGGTCGACGCGGAGACGGCCGTCGGGCACCTCGCCCAACTGGTCATCCCGGCGCTGGGCGACTGGTGCCTGGTCAGCGTGGTCGACGACGTCGCCGCGCTCCCCGGAGGAGCCGGGGTGGGGTCGGCCGGCGACGAGGCCGGCATGAGCCGGTTGCGCCGCGGGGTGCGCGACGTGGGGTCCTGGCACCGCGACGAGGACCGGCGCGAGGTCCTGTCCCGGTACGCCGCCGTCCGCCTGGACGAGCTGGGCGACGAGGCGTTCGTCTGGCGGGCGCTGCGCGAAGGGCGTCCGGTCCTCGTGCCCGACGCCACCCGCTCGCTGACCGCCTACCTGACGTCGGACGGTCAGGGTCGACAGCTCCTGGCCGAGCTCGCCCCGGCGTCGGGGGCGATCTTCCCGCTGCGGGGGCGGGGGCGGACGGTCGGTCTGCTCAGCGTCTTCTCCGGGCCCGACCGTCCCGCGCTCGGGGCGGAGGACCTGGCCACGGCGGCCCAGGTCGCCGACCGCGCCGGGCTGGCCCTGGACGCCGCCCGGTCCTACCGCCAGCAGCGCGACCTGGCCGAGGGGCTGCAGCGCGCGTTGCTCTCGGCCCCGCCCGAACCCGACCACAGCCAGATCGTGGTGCGGTACTCCCCGGCCGCCGAGGCCGCCCAGGTGGGCGGGGACTGGTACGACGCCTTCCTGCAGCCCGGCGGGGCCACGGTCCTCGTCATCGGCGACGTCATCGGTCACGACACCCAGGCGGCGGCGGCGATGAGCCAGGTCCGCACCCTGGTCCGCGGGTTCGGGGCCCTCGCCGACGAGAGCCCGGCGCAGATCCTCGCCAAGACCGACCGCGTGCTGGCCAACCTCCAGGTCGAGACCACGGCGACGGCCGTCCTCGCCCGCCTGGAGCAGACGCCGGACGATCTGCGGGCCGGTGTCACCCGCGTCCGGTGGTCCAACGCCGGGCACCCGCCGGCGATGGTCGTCACCCCGGACGGTCGGGTCGCCGCGCTGACGGGGGGCGACGCGGACCTCCTGCTGGGGGTCGTGCCCGAGACCGGGCGCCGCGACCACGAGGCCGTCGTGCGGCGGGGTTCGACCGTCCTGCTGTACACCGACGGGCTCGTCGAACGCCGCGACCAGTCCCTCGCCGAGGGGCTGGACCGGTTGCAGCGCACGCTCGCCGACGTCGCGGCCGGCCGACCGGACCTCGACACCCTCGTCGACGAGACGCTGGCCCGGATGCTGCCGGGGGTCGCGGAGGACGACGTGGCCGTCGTCGCGGTGCGCCTGCACCCCCAGGACCGGCCCCGGCCGGCCGTGGCCGGGCCGCGGCGGGTCCCGCCGCACGTGCCGGCCGATCCGACGATCCCGGCGGACGACGACGGCGGGTGAGGCGCTCCCCGCGGGGGGAGCGGGGCGCGATCAGGAAGGCGGAGCGCCGAACCCGGCGGCGCGCAGGACGCCTCGCCCCTCCGGCGACGTGACGTACCGGACGAACTCCCGGCCGAGGTCGGCCTCGGCGGAATCCTTCAGGGTCGCGACGGGGTAGGTGTTCACGGCCCGGGCCGACTCCGGGAACGGGACCCCGGTGACCGCGCTCCCGGCCGCGGTGACGTCGGTGACGTAGACGAGGCCGGCGTCGGCCTCGCCCGAGGTGACCCGGGCCAGGACGTCGGTGACGGAGTTCTCCTCGCTCACCGGGGTCAGGTCGATCCCGGCGGCCTCCTCGACCTTCGTGGTCGCGGCCCCGCAGGGGACCTGCTCGGCGCAGACGACGACGTCGAGCCCGGGACGGGCGAGGTCGGCCAGGGACGTGATCCCCTCGGGATTGCCGGGGGCGGTGGCGATCTCGAGGACGTTGGTGGCGAAGGCCACCGGTTCCCCGGCGGTCAGGCCGGCGTCGCCGACCTTGGCCATGTTCTTCTGGTCGGCGGCGGCGAACACGTCGGCCGGCGCCCCCTGCAGGATCTGGGCGGCCAGGTCGGAGGACCCGGCGAAGCTGAAGGTGACCGTCGTCCCGGGATGGGCCGCCTCGAACTGCCGACCGAGTTCGGTGAAGGTCGTGCTGAGCGAGGCGGCCGCGAAGACGGTCAGCTCGTGCTCCTTCGCCTCCGACGGGGAGGCGGGCGGTGCGGAGGCGTCGGCGCACCCGGCCAGCAGGAGACCGGCGGTGGCCAGCAGGCCCAGGCGGCACAGGAGCACCCGGTCAGTCTATCCGCAGCCTCGGTCGGACTGCTGTTGGCCGGTCCGCGTTCGCGGGCCGGGAGCGGGGTCTCCCGCGCTCCTGCGGAGTCGCCGACGACCGGTCGTCCCGGCCGCGGCCGCGTCGACGGCCGCCGCGACCGGGGAGCGGGGACCCTCGGCGAGCCGGGCCAGGGCCACGGTGATCTCGACCCGCGGCGCCTCGAGCACGGCGACCCGCAGACCGGGGCGGGCGCGGGCCTCGAGGGCGGGGACCACGGCCACCCACCGGCCGGCACGGCCGAGGTCCACCAGGGCCTCGACGGAGTCCGCCTCGACCCGCGGGGTGAGGCGCAGCCCGTGGTCGGCGAACGCGGCGTCGAGGTCGCGCCGGGCCTGCATGGTGGGGGAGAGCAGGGCGAGCGGGAGCTCCGCGAGGTCGGTGCCCGAGATCGTCCCGACGCCCTCGAACCGCTCCGGGAGGCCGACCGCCACGAGCCGGTCGCGCGACAACGGGGTCAGGGCGAGATCGGTCGCGTCCACCGGGTGCACCAGGCCTGCGTCGAGGTCGTAGGCCCGCAGCCCGGCGAGGATCTGCTCGGTGGCGAGCCCGGTGCGGATCTCCACGCGCAGCAGCGGGTGGGCGTCGATGAGTTCCGTGACGAGGTCGGCGGCGTGCGGCACCGCGGAAGGGATCACCCCCAGGCGCAGGGTGGTCGAGAGCTCGGCGCGGGCGAGGTCGAGCTCGTCGCGGAGGTGCCGGTGGTCGGCCAGCATCCGGCGGGCCCAGAGCAGGACGAGATCCCCCTCGGGGGTCAACCCCTCGAACGCGCGACCGCGCCGCACCAGCGGGACCCGGAGTTCCACCTCGAGTTTGCGGATCGCCTCGGACAGACCGGAGGGCGAGACGTGGCAGGCGGCCGCCGCCCGGCCGAAGTGCTGCTCGCGGGCGACCGCGACGAAGTACTCCAGCTGCGTGAGCAGCACGGTCCCCCCTCTCGCAGAATCCGTTCCCGGGCCCGTCCGGCCCGGCCCTGTCCGTCACGTCCGACGGACGGTCGGGCCCGGCTGGTCGTCATCCAACCAGCCGGGCCCGGTGGGGGAGTCAGCCCCGGGCGGCGTAGGAGTGGGCACCGGTCCCGGCGTAGGCCCCGCCCTCGACGATGAGGTACTCCGGGCGCTGGGGACGTCCGGCGAACCAGGCCTCGAGGATCTCCCGGGTCCCGGCGGCGTAGCGGGCCTGCGAGGGCAGCGAGGTCCCGGACGTGTGCGGCGTCATCGCGTGGTTCGGCATGGTGCGCCACGGGTGGTCGGCCGGTGCGGGCTGCGGGAACCACACGTCGCCGGCGTACCCGGCGAGGCGACCGCTCTCCAGCGCCCGCACGATCGCGTCGCGGTCGGCGATCGCCGCGCGGGCCGGGTTCACCACGTAGGCCCCCCGGCGCATGGTCGCCAGGAGTTCGTCGTCGAGGAGTCCCTGCGTGTGCTCGGTCAACGGCGCGTGCACGGTGAGCACGTCGATGTCGCGCACGAGGGAACGGATGTCGTCGTGGAAAGTCAGGCCGTACCGCTGCTCGTACTCCGCGGGGAGCCGGTGCGGGTCGGTGTAGTGCAACCGGACCCCGAACGGGGCCAGCCGTTCGATCACCGCGCGCCCGATCCGGCCGGCGGCGAAGATTCCGACGTCCATCCCCTCGAGGTCGTAGGACCGCTGCGCCGCGTCGGCGATGTTCCAGCCGCCGTCGCGGACGATCTGGTGCTGGGGGAGGAAGTCGCGGACGAGGGCCAGCACCTGCATGACGGTGTGCTCGGCCACGCCGATGCTGTTGCTGTAGGTCACCTCGGCGACGGTGATCCCCCGCTCGATGGCCGTGGGCAGGTCGACGTGGTCGCTGCCGATGCCGGCGGTGATGGCCAGCGCCAGCCGCGGCGCCTTGGCGATGCGTTCCGGGGTGAGGTAGGCGGGCCAGAACGGCTGGGAGATGATGACGTCGGCGTCGACGAGTTCGCGCTCGAACTCCGAGTCGGGGCCGTCCTTGTCGCTGGTGACGACGAGGGTGTGCCCGGCCTTCTCCAGGTACGACCGCAACCCGAGTTCACCCGACACCGACCCGAGCAGTTCACCGGGGGTGAAGTCGACGGCCTCCGGGGTCGGCAGGGTCTGACCATTGGGATAGGCGTCGATCCGGGGGAGCGTGTCGCGGGCGTACCGGGGCGGGTAGCCCGCGACGGGGTCGGGGTAGAGAACCAGGAGCACCTTGGCCATGACGGACGACCTCTCTGTCGGATCCCCGCCGGGCGGCGGTGCCCGTCAGTCTCGGGACGGGCCCGCGGCCGGGTCCATCACGTGGTTCCGCACGGCTGATCGGTGGCACCGCACACGGATGATCGTTCGAGTTCTCCCGGGAGCCTCTTGTCCGGGTGTTCGATTCTGCGGCAGGATGGACGCCGTGACGAGGGGGTGGGCGTCGGAATGGATGTGGATAGCGTTGCGCGGCAACGTATCTCGTGACATTCGTGGACATTGACGGGACGGGCCCGGGGGAGTTCTCCGAGGTGGTCGACGGGACGCCGTGCGCGTGCCCGGACTGCTCCTGCGCGAACCGGGCCGACGCCGAGGTCGGACCCGTCTGCGCGTGCTGCCTGGTCGACTGCCCGGACGTGCACGGTGCGGACGGGCGACACCTCTGGGTCGGGGCGCGTCCGGACGGTGACGGCTGGCGGCTGGAGGTCGACGGCGTCGGCAGCACCCGGTGCGACACCGTTGACGACGCCCAGTCCGCGGCGCGCGGCCTCCTGGTCGAGGCGGGCCGGGACGACGCGCTCACCGCGACCGTACGAAGGATCCGACCGGATCGTTCCAGGCTGCGGCCGCGACCCGGGGGATCCCGTCAGCGAGTCCGACGGCGTCGTCCGGGATCGCCTTAATGACATAATGTCGATTATCGGCGGGTTACACCATGATGCGCAGCTGCCAGTTCTCGTGCGGGAGCGGAAGCGTGCCGCCCAGGCGACTGGAGTGAGATGGTGAGATGGTCAGATGGACGGTGTGATCTGGGTCGTGCGGGCTGGCGAGAAGGCCCGCTTCGCGCAGGAATTCCTCCAAGAGAGGCACATTGCAGTTGGTTTTCGCGACGTCGCGAGCGACGACGTCTCGGGGATGTCCGAGGCGGATCTGCGCGCGCGAGTAGTCGATGCAAGGCAGCGCAACGCGACCGGGCAGCTGATCTCTTTCGCGTTGCGCATGAGCGCCGGGGACCTGGTCGTCACCCCGCGGCTGCAGCTGTCGCGGGACTATCTGGTGGGGCGGGTCGGCGCTTATGAGCATCACCCTGAGGACCCCGCCTCTGGGCCGCACCGGCGGCGAGTGACGTGGTTAGGGACTTTCGACCACGACACCGTCGGGGAGGCGGTCCTGAACAGTCTCGGGGCCATCCAGACCGTGTTCCGGCCCACTGCGGTCGAGGCCGAGCTGCGATCGGTGCTGACACGGCTCCGACCACTGCCGGCTGGAGCCGAGCCGCCGACCCCCAGGGACTCAGCGACCACGTCGCCGACCGGCGTCGCCTCCTCTGCTGCGCCGACCGTGACCTCAGCGGTCTGGGCCCCATCCCTCGATGGCCCGGTCGCGCCCGCGAAGGTCACGGCGACCCGAGGACTTGCGCGGGCGGACTTGGACGTCTCTCTGGACGAGGTAGGCCGGACGAGGATCACGTGCCACCACCCGGCGTTGGTGATGGACCAGGTCCCCCGGCACATCGATCCCGGCACGGAGTGGGACGGCTCCCCCGGGGTGTACGTCCTGACGGGCACCGATCTCGCGCACGCCGCAGTGCGCACGGGCATCGAGCGGACGCTGACCACCACTCTGATCGTGAAGCCGTGGGCGTACGTGGGCCTCAGTGAGGACTTCCGTGGTCGGCTGTCCTCCCATCGGGCCACCAAACCGGAGTGGCGCCGGGCGCTGCTGGTGCGCAGCGGTGCGCACCCCTTCTCCAGCGACGACATCCGCTACCTGGAGCTCGCGATACACCAGGCTCTCGATGCCACCGAAGAGGTGACGCTGGCGCAGGCCACCCCGCGGGGAAACCTTTCGGCTCAGCCCCGGAACACCGCTTTGCTGGACGCCTGCGCAGCAACCGTGGTCAGCGTGCTCCGGCTCACCGGCACACTGATCTGAGGGCGCGTGGCGGACTGCGTGGCCGGGCGATGCTCAGCGCGACGGCCGGCCGTGGCCACGACTCCTGGCGACGGTGCGGATCGGGTCGGCGAAGTTGTGCTCGTCAGCGCCGCGCCCGCTGAACTCATGGGCGACCTTCAGCGGGCCGCGCCCGCACGTCGTAGACGAGTTCGGCGAACTGGCCGGCCTGTCGCACCTCGCGCAGGTGCAACCGCTCCGCGGTGATGGTCCTCGGCAGCAACGGACGCCCGGAGGTCAGCGTCACCGGAGCCACGCTCACCTGGATCTCGTCGAGCCGACCGGCGTCGGCGAACTGGCCGGCGAGGTCACCCCCACCGACCACCCAGACGTCGCGTCCCACCGCGGCCGCCTCGATCTCCGCCCAGTGCTCGGCGACCGTTCCGGACACCAGTCGCACGTCGGCCCCCGCCGGTCGCGGCAGGTCCCGTCGGGTGAACACGAACGTCGGGCGGTCGCCGTAGAACTCCCGCCAGCGGTGCGGCTGGGCCAGCAAATCCTCGTGGCGCAGCACCCACTCGTAGGTGGTCGACCCCTCCACCAGCACCCCGGTCCGGGCCATCAGGGCGGCGAATCCGGCCGAGGTCCCCGAGGCGGCCTCGTCGGCACCGGGCACCGCGAACAGCCAGTCCAGCGAGTCCTCCTCGGTGGCCAGGAAACCGTTCAGCGTCGAGGCGGTGTAGTACACGACCGTGGTCATGCCGACATCATCCTCGCCGGGCACGACCGCCACCAGCCCCGGGTGCTGCACCCCGGAGAACGCATAACCGCAAGTATGCGGAGTTCGTGTCCCGCTCCCCCACGCGACTCCAGATCCACGAGAAGCGTTGTGCTGCAACGCGTTTGCTTGACACGACTCCCCCGTCGTCCTACGCTGGGTGCATGACTCCCCCGTCCCGCGGGGTCCCGGCGGTGATCACCGCGAGCACCCCCCTCCCCGCCGCCCTCCACGGTTACGAGATCGCCCGGCTCCCCCGCAAGGAATCCCCGCACACCACCGCCGCCCGCTCCCGCGACGTGGCGGCGCTGCTCCCCCGGCTCGCCCTGGCGACCGGTTCGACGGACCTGTCCGTCGCCGATCTCGCGGTGCGGACGCTGCGCAGCGCCTTCGCGGACTTCGCCCGCGACCACGCGCGTAGTTCGATCGCCCGCTGCTGGTCGACGTGGAACGGGTTCTGCTCGTTCCTGGTCGCCGAGGAGGCGTTGCCCGGCAACCCCATGGACGGGGTCCAACGCCCGCGCCCGGTCCGTCCGGCCCCGAAACCCCTGCGCGGGGAGTCGACTACGGAACTCCTGCTGACCTCGGTGGCCGTGGCGCGTCACGGCGCCCGCGACCCCTGGCCCGAGCGCGACCTCGCGGTCGTGGCCACGCTCCTGGTGTGCGGTCTGCGCAGCGCGGAGCTGCTGGGGCTGACCGTCGGGGATCTCGCCGGGGCCCGCGGTGAACGTCGGTTGCGGGTGTGCGGGAAGGGCAACGCCGAACGCAGCGTCCCGGTGGGCGACGTGCTCGACGACGTGCTCGCCCGCTACCTGACCTCACGCGCGGCGCGGTTCCCCCGCCGCGGGTCGCTGCCCTGGGACGCCGCGATGTTCGTCGACGTCCGCGGCCGCCGGATGAGTCGCGACCAGCTGCAGTACCTGGTGCGCACCGCCTACCGGGCGGCCGGTGTCCACGACCGGGTGGCCCGGGGCGCCTCCGTGCACGCGCTCCGGCACACCTTCGCGACCCAGGTCGTCGCCGCGGGAGCCAGTGCGGTCGAGGTCATGCGCCTGCTCGGGCACCAGTCCTTGACCACCTCGCAGCAGTACGTCGACGCCGGGGCGCAGGAACTGCGCACCGCTGCGGCGGGCAGTGCGGGTTACGCCGTCCTGCGCCGCGCCGCGGGGGCCTGAGCCGGTTCCGGTCGCGGATGGGTCCGCGGCGCGCCCAGCATCGTCGTGACCACGACGGTGACGACGCTGCCGGCCGCGATGAGCGAGGTCAGCACTACGAGCTGGAAGCGGGCCGCCTCCAGCGGGGAGGCCCCCGCCAGCAGCGCCCCGACGAACGCGCCCGGCAGCGTCACCAGCCCTGTCGTCCGGGTCTGGTCCAGCACCGGCACCAGCGACTCCCGGACCGCTCCCCGGGCGATGTCCACCACCGCCCGGCGCGGGGTGGCCCCCAGCGACAGCCAGGCCTCCACCTCGTCCGCGCGCGAGCGTAGACCGGCGAGCAGGTGCCGCCCGGCCAGGGTCGCTGCGGTCATCGAGCCGCCCAGGACGATCCCGCCCAGGGCGATGACGTAACGCGCCTCGAACGGCAGCATCCCGACCAGGAAGACGACCAGGAGGACGACCGTCGCGCCCGCCGCGCAGGCGCACGCCACCGCCCGGGAAGCGGCGCGGACCCCGGCGATGCCGGCGATGCGGTGCCCGGCCGTCCAGACCGCGGTCGCCAGCATCACCGCCAGGACGGCGGCCGCGGCGAGGGGGGCGTGGTCCAGGACGCCACCGAGCACGGCTCCGACCGCGGCCAGCTGCGCCGCGCCCCGGGCCACGGCGAGGGCCGGGCCGGCCCCCAGCCGGACCCCGGCGACCCGCAGCACCCCGGCCGACACCAGCAGCAGGGCGAGGACGCCCAGCAGCGTCGGGAGCAGGCCACCCGGTCCGCTCACGGCCGAGGCGTGGTCCTCGCCCCGCTCACCAGCGGTCGTGCACGTGCTCGGCGACGAGGTCGGCGTAGACCTCCGCCACCGCGTCGAGTTGGCTGGGGTCGGGGGCCGGCAGGTCCGCCGCGGCCGCGTTGGCGCGCGCCTGCTCGGGGTTGCGGGCCCCCGGGATCACCACGCTCACGCCCGGCTGCTCGACGATCCAGCGCAGCGTGAACGCGGCCGAGGGGGTCTCGCCGGCGATCGCCGCGATCCGGCGGGCGGCCAGCACCCCCACGTCGAACGGCACCCCCGCGAAGGTCTCGCCGACGTCGAAGGCCTCACCGTGCCGGTTGAAGGTGCGGTGGTCGTCCGCGGCGAACGTGGTGCTCTCGTCGTAGCGACCCGAGAGCAGGCCCGAGGCCAGCGGCACCCGCACGACGACCCCGACCCCGGCCTCCGCGGCGGCGGGCAGGAACTCCTCGACCGGCTTGCGCCGCAACGGGTTGAGGATGATCTGGACGCTGGCGACGTTCGGCCGGGCCACCGCCTGCAACCCCTCCTCGACGGTTTCGACCGAGACCCCGTAGGCGCGGGTCCGGCCCTCCTGGACCAGGGTGTCCAGCGCGTCGTAGACCGCGTCGGTGGTGAGGACCGGCGGCGGCGGGCAGTGCAGCTGCACCAGGTCCAGGGTCTCCACACCGAGGTTTTCGCGACTCCGGTCGTTCCAGCGCCGGAACGCGTCGAGGGTGTACTGCGCCGCCTCGTGCGGCTGGGCCCGCCGTCCCATCTTGGTCGCGACGACCAGGCCGGCGTCGGGACGCTCGGCGAGCAGCCGGCCGACGAGTTCCTCGCTGCGACCGTCCCCGTAGACGTCGGCGGTGTCGAAGAACGTGACCCCGGCGTCGGCGGCCGCGACCAACGTGGCCAGGGCGTCGTCCTCGGCGACCGTGCCCCAGCCGGCGCCGATCTGCCAGCACCCCATCCCGACGACCCCGACCGTGCGACCCGTCCTGCCCAGCGTCCTCGTCTGCATGCCGCGAGCCTACGTTCGGCGGAACCCGGGGGCGCGGTCAGGCGCTGGCGACGAACCGTCGCAGCACCCGGACCCCGAACTCCAGCGCGTCCACCGGCACGCGTTCGTCCACGCCGTGGAACATGCCGGCGAAGTCCATCCCCGCGGGCAGCCGCAAGGGGGCGAAACCGTAGCCGCGGATGCCCAGCCGGGCGAAGGACTTGTTGTCGGTGCCGCCGGAGAGGCAGTACGGGAGGACACCGGCTCCCGGGTCCTCGGCCTCCAGGGCAGCGCGCATCCGGTCCACCAACGGGGCGGCGAACTCCGTCTCGAGCGCGGTGTCGACGTGGACCTCCTCGACGTCCACCCGTTCCCCGGCCAGTTCGCGGATCGTCGCGAGGAGTTCCTCCTGCCGTCCGGGCAGGAAACGGCAGTCGACCAGGGCGCTGGCCGAGCCGGGGATCACGTTGTGCTTGTAGCCGGCCTGCAGCTGGGTCGGGTTCGAGGTGTTCTGCAGGGTGGCCCCGACCCAGCGGGCCGTGGTCCCGAGCCGGGCCAGCAGCGCCGAGGGGTCGCGCTCGTCGAAGGGGACGCCGGTGATCTCGGAGACCCCGTCGAGGAACTGCCGGACGGTCGGGGTGTACTCCAGCGGCCACTCGTGCGCCCCGATCCGGGCGACGGCCGCGCAGAGCCGGGTCACCGCGTTGTCGGTGCCCACCTGCGACCCGTGGCCGGCCCGGCCGTGCGCCACCAGCCGGAGCCAGGCGATCCCCTTCTCGGCGGTCTGCAGCAGGTAGGTCCGGTGCCCGTCGACGTCGACCGAGAAACCGCCGACCTCGCTGACCGCCTCGGTGACGCCCTCGAACAGCTCCGGTCGGTTGTCCACCAGCCACCGGGCCCCCTGGGGTCCGCCGGCCTCCTCGTCGGCCAGGAAGGCGACGACGAGATCGCGCGGCGGGCGCCGACCGCTGCTCACCAGTTCCCGGACGACCGCGAGCAGCATCGCGTCCATGTCCTTCATGTCGACCGCGCCGCGGCCCCACAGGCAGCCGTCGGCCAGTTCGCCGGAGAACGGGTCGACCTTCCAGTCCGCGGCCTGGGCCGGGACGACGTCGAGGTGCCCGTGCAGCAGCAGGGCACCGCGCTCGGCCGTCCCCCGCTCCTCCCCCGGGATCCGCACGACGACGTTGCCGCGCCGGGGGAAACCCTCGACGTAGAGCGGGTCGAGACCGACCTCGGTGAGCTTCGCCATGACGTGCTCGGCCGCCTCGCGCTCCCCCGGCCCCGACCCGTCGCCGTAGTTCGACGTGTCGATGCGCAGCAGGTCGCGGCACAGGTCCACGACCTCGGCCTCGGCGTCGGTCGGGGTGGGGCCGGTGCCCTGGCTCACGGTGTCGGACGTCACGCGCGCCACGGTAGTAGCCGCGCTCGGTGGTCGCCGGTCCGCCGGGTACGGTCGGGGCCGTGGAGACCGTGCGTCCGCGCCCGCTGGTGGGCGTCAGCCTCAAGATGTACTTCAGCTACGAGGGGACCCGTACCTGGCTGAGCCAGGTCCGGGAGATGGCCGACGACCTCGGCGACGTCGGGGTCGACCTCTTCGTGGTCCCCGACTTCCTGACGATCGGCCTCGCCCTGGACGTGCTGCGCGGCAGCGGCGTCGTGGTGGGGGCGCAGGACGCCTCCTGGGAGGACTACGGCGCCCTGACCGGGGAGGTGTCCCCGGCGATGCTCGCCGACATCGGGTGCCGCTACGTCGAGATCGGCCACGCGGAACGACGCAAGATGTTCGCCGAGGACGACATCGTCACCGCCCGCAAGGCGGCCGCGGCGGCCCGCAACGGTCTGGTCCCCCTGATCTGCGTGGGCGAGACGGTGTGGACCGATTCCGCCGACGCCGCCCGGGTCACCGTCGAGCAGGTCGAGATGGCGCTGGAGGAGGTTCCCACCGACGCCGAGGTGATCATCGCCTACGAACCGATCTGGGCGATCGGGCAGCAGGAACCCGCCTCGGCCGAGCACGTCGTGGCCGTGACCACCCGCATCCGCGCCGCCCTGGCCCGTCGCAGCGGCACCAGCCGGGTGATCTACGGCGGCAGCGCCGGTCCCGGGCTGTACGGGAAGGTCGCCGACGGGGTCGACGGGTTGTTCCTCGGGCGATTCGCCCACGACGTCGCGAACTTCCGTTCCGTGGTGGGCGAGGTCCTGGCCGGTCGCTGACCCCGTTCAGCGCGGCCGTTCCGCGCCGAGCCCGAGGCGGCGCGCCGAGGCCGTGAACCCGTCGGCCCCCGCCCGGGCGTCCTCCGGCGCGGCGGCGCTGCGGACCGTGGCGGCCAGTGCGGGGGGCCCGAGCCGCACGGCCCGCGCCGCCGCCTCCAGGACCCCCCGCACCCGTGGGGTGTCGAGCACCGGCAGGGAGCCGCGCGGACCGTCCAGCGCCAGGCAGCCCACGACCCGCGAGCTCGGCCCGGAGTCGTCCACCAGGGGCAGCGCCACGACGACGGCGTACCGCCCCGCCAGCCGCTCGGCCTCGGTCGGAGCGAGCCCCCACCCGGCCGGGTCGACGACCGGACCCGCCGCGGGGTCGGACAGGTCGACCGCCACGACCTCGCCCCGCTCGACGGCCCGCCCGATCACGCCCTTGCCCGGGGTCCAGACCACCTGGCTCGTCCCCGGTCGACGCGCCGCCCGCACCCGGTGCAGCCGCTCCAGCCGCGCGCCCCGCCCGGGGCGGTGCCGCAGCGCGTAGGCGGCCAGGGCCAGCTCGCGCGCGTCCAGCCCGGTCGCGTCGACGACCGCCCACACCGCGGCGGTGAGGATGCCGTCGAGCACCTCCTTCTCCGCCCCCTTCCGGCGCTGCCGGAAGGAGTCGACGGCGGCCCAGGTGGTCGAGACCGCGGCCAGGACCGCGGCCAGCACGATGAGGACCGTCAACGGGGTCGGGCGCGGCGACCACAGGTCGGCGCCCTCCAGCCCCAGCAGGATCGCGACCACGGCGGCCAGCACCGCCAACCCGATCCGCGTGCCCAACGCCGCCACCGCGACCCCTCCGTCCCCAGCCCTGCCCCGCCGCCCGGTCCGGCGGTGACGTCACGGGGAAGCCTAGGGAGGTCCTCCGACACGGCCCGGCCCTAGGGTGCTCGGGTGGTGGGCATCAACCCGGTGGGCATCAAGGACGTCGCGCGCGAGGCCGGCGTCTCGGTGGGCACGGTCAGCAACGTGCTGAACCGGCCCGACAAGGTGACACCCGCCGTGCGGGAACAGGTCGAGGCCACGATCCGCCGGCTCGGCTACGTCCGCAACGAGTCCGCCCGGCAGCTGCGGGCGGGGTCCTCCCGGACCATCGCCCTCGTCGTCCTGGACGTCGCGAACCCGTTCTTCGCCGACGTCATCTCCGGGGCCGAGGAGGCGGCGGAGGACGTCGGCGCCCTCGTCGTGGTCGCCAACAGCGCCGGCGACCCGGGTCGGGAGGCCCGGCACCTGGCCCGACTGGAGGCCCAGCAGGTCATGGGGGTCCTGCTCTCGCCCGTCCGCACGCAGACCTCGGAGGAGGTCGACGGGATCGACCTGCGGAGCACCCCCGTGGTCCTCGTGGACCGCGGGACCGCCTCGTCCCGGGCCCCGTCGGTGGCCGTGGACGACGTGCGCGGGGGGGAGCTCGCCGGGGCGCACCTGCGGGCGCGGGGCCACACGTCGATCGCCTTCGTCGGCGGTCCGGAGCACCTGGCCCAGGTGCGGGACCGGCTCGCGGGGTTGCGGCTGGCCGCCCACGGCGGTGCGCGCGTCGAGGTCCTGACCGTGCCCGACCTCTCCATCCGGGCCGGCAGCGCGGCGGCGGCGCAGCTGTTCGCGACGTGGCCCGGGCGCGAGGGACGGCCGACCGCGGTGTTCTGCGCGAACGACCTGCTAGCCCTCGGGGTGCTCAACGAGTGCATCCGTCGCGGGGTGCGGGTCCCGGACGACCTCGCGATCGTCGGCTACGACGACATCAGTTTCGCGGGGACGGCGGCCGTCCCCCTGACGTCGGTGCGGCAGCCCCGCGAGCAGCTCGGCCGGACGGCGGTGGAGTTGCTGCTGGAGACCGTGGCCGACCCCGGTGGCGGCCGCCGCCGGCACGTCCTCTTCACCCCGGACCTGGTCGAGCGCGAGTCCTCCCGCCGCACCGGCTGACCTCTCCCGCCGCGGCAACACGGCTCGTCCGGTCACCGGGGCATCGCGGCGATGTAACGATTCATCTGACCCTTGACGGCGTCCGGACGACCGGCCTAAGGTCCTCGTGAATCCATTCAAACGGTTCGACGACACCGCGTCTTCATCGACGAAGACCTTCCCCTGGAGGCGATGTGGCCCCACCGACCCCCGTGCTGGCGATGCGCGACGTCAGCAAGTCCTACGGCGCCGTCGCCGCCCTGCGCGACGTGCAGCTCGAGCTCCGGGCCGGCGAGGCCCACGCCCTCGTGGGCGAGAACGGCGCCGGGAAGTCGACCCTCGTGAAGGTCCTGGCCGGCGTGCACCGACCCGACACCGGCACGGTCACCCTGGACGGCGCCGAGCTCGAGCTCTCCTCCCCCGCGGACGCCCGGGCGGCGGGGATCGCCGTGATCTACCAGGAGCCGACGCTGTTCCCGGACCTGTCGGTGGCGGAGAACATCTTCATCGGCCGCCAGCCGACCCGGGGTGCGGGGCTCATCGACGCCGCCGCGATGGAGGCCGAGGCCCGGGCCCTGTTCACCCGGCTCGGCGCCCCGCTGGACCCGGCCCGCCCGGCCCGGGGTCTGTCCATCGCCGACCAGCAGCTGGTCGAGATCGCCAAGGCGATCTCGTTGCAGGCCAGGGTCATCGTCATGGACGAACCGACCGCGGCACTCTCCGGGAACGAGGTCGCCCGGTTGTTCGGGGTCGCCCGCGGTCTGGTCGAGAACGGGGCCGCGGTCCTGTTCATCAGCCACCGCTTCGAGGAGATCACCGAACTCTGCCAGCGGGTCACCGTCATGCGCGACGGCAGCTGGGTGTCCACCGACCTCATGGCCGACCTGACCGTCGAGGAGATCGTCCGCCGCATGGTGGGCCGGGAGGTGACGAGCCTGTTCCCCAAGCAGGACGTCGAACCCGGCGACGTGGTGCTCGAGGTCGAGGGGCTGACGCGCGCGGGCTGGTTCCGCGACGTGTCGTTCTCGGTGCGGGCCGGGGAGATCGTGGCCCTGGCCGGCCTCGTCGGCGCCGGACGCTCGGAGGTGGTCCAGGCGGTGTTCGGGGTCGACCGGGCCGACGCCGGTCGGGTCCGGGTGCTGGGCCGGGAACTCCGGCTGGGATCACCGCGGGCCGCGATGGCCGCCGGGATCGCCCTGGTCCCCGAGGACCGACGCCAGCAGGGACTCGTCCTGGAACTCTCGATCGAACGGAACGCGACGTTGCCGCGCGCGAAGGCGCTGTCCCGCTTCGGGTTGCTGCTCGGGCGGGCGGAACGGAACTCCGCGGCCAGCTGGACCGCGCGGCTGCAGACGAAGTTCCACCGCCTCGGCGACCCGGTCGGAACCCTGTCCGGCGGGAACCAGCAGAAGGTCGTGCTGGCCAAGTGGTTGGCCACCGGGCCCCGCGTCCTCATCGTCGACGAACCCACCCGCGGCATCGACGTCGGGACGAAGGCCGAGGTGCACCGGTTGATCAGCGGACTGGCCGCCGACGGGATCGCCGTCGTCATGGTCTCCTCCGAACTGCCCGAGGTGCTGGGCATGGCCGACCGGGTCCTGGTCATGCACGAGGGACGGATCACCGCCGACATCGCCCGGGCCGACGCCGACGAGCGTTCGGTGATGCTGGCCGCCACCGGCCAGACCGGTGACGCGAACCCGGGGGCCGCCGCGTGAGCACCACCACCGCGCCGGCGCCGACCACCGCCCCCCGGCGGGCACCCTCGGCCGTGGAGCGCGTCCTGCGGGCGCGCAGTCTCGGGATCCTCCTCGCCCTGGTCGCCCTCGTCGCCGTCACGGCCCTCGCCAACGACCGGTTCCTCTCGGCCCAGTCCGTGCGCGACATCGTCCTCAGCACCGCGATCCTCGCCGTGCTGGCCGTCGGGCAGACCGTCGTGATCGTCACCCGCAGCATCGACCTCTCGGTCGGATCGGTCCTGGGGTTGTCGGCCTACGCGGCCGGATCGCTGCTGCAGTCGGCTCCCGGGACCCCGGTGGTGCTCGCCGTGGCGCTGGGCATGGCCGTGGGGGCCGTGTGCGGGGTGGTGAACGCCGTCCTGGTGCGCTTCGGCGGCGTCCCGGCCCTCGTCGTCACCCTGGGAACCCTGTACATCTTCCGCGGGATCGCGTTCTTCTGGGCCGGGGGGCAGCAGATCAACGCCGACGAACTCCCCCGGCACTTCCTCGCCTTCGGGACCGCCGACGTCCTCGGTCTGCCCGTGCTCGCCCTCATCGCGGTGGCCGTGGTCGTCGGCGCCGGGATCGTCCTGGGCCGCTACCGGGCCGGGCGCGACCTCTACGCCATCGGGTCCAACCCCGAGGCCGCCGTCCTCGCCGGGATCCCCGTGGGGAAGCGGCTGCTCGTCGCCTTCGTCACCAGCGGGGCCCTGGCCGGGTTGGCCGGGGTGCTCTTCGCGGCCCGGTTCGGGACCGTGGACGCCGCCGCCGGCACGGGGTACGAGCTCAACGTCGTGGCCGCGGCGGTCGTCGGCGGCGTGGTCGTCGCCGGGGGCAGCGGCACCGTCTGGGGCGCCGCGCTCGGGGCGCTCCTGCTCACCGTCATCGGCAGCGCCCTGCCGGTGCTCGGGATCGACCAGTTCTGGCAGCAGGCGATCGTCGGCGCCCTGATCCTGCTCGCGATCAGCACCGACCGGGTGCTGACCGCCCGTCTCGCCGCCCAGTTGCGCAGGAGGAGTTCCCATGGCCGTTGAGGTCCCGACCCAGGCTGCGACGCAGACCGACCCGGTGGCCCGCCGCGCGGGGTTCGTCGGCCGGCTCGCCTCGTGGGAGGTGGTGATCGCCGTCCTGACGATCCTCGTCCTGGTCGTCGCCGCCGCCGTGGTGCCCGGGTTCGGCGGGGCGGGCAACGCCACGTTCCTGGTGCTCGACATCGCCCCGGTCCTGCTGATCGCGCTGCCGATGACGCTGGTGGTGATGACCGGCGAGATCGACCTGTCGGTGGCCAGCATCGTCGGGCTCACCAGCGCCACCATGGGTTCCCTCTGGGTCCAGGGGTTGACCATCGAGACGATCATCCCGCTCTGCATCGTCCTGGGGGCCGTGCTCGGCTGCGTCAACGGGTTCTTCACCACCGTGGTCGGGCTGCCGTCGCTGGCGGTCACCATCGGGACGCTCGCCCTGTTCCGCGGGCTGGCCTACGTGGTGCTGGGCGACGACGCGGTGGCCGACTTCCCCTTCACGTACAGCGGCTGGGTCACCGGCGGGATCGGCGGGGGCCCGGTGCCGAACCTGCTGCTGCCGCTGGTGATCGCGGTGGTCGCGTTCACCGTGGTGCTGCACGCGACCCCGACCGGACGCGGGATCGTCGCCACCGGGGCCTCCGAGACCGCCGCCCGGTTCGCGGGCCTCTCCACCCGGCGCACGAAGTTCTTCCTCTTCGTGGTCTCGGGAGCGGTGTCGGGGTTGGTGGGGGTCCTCTGGACCCTGCGCTACTCCAGCGCCCGGGCCGACAACGCCGCCGGTCTCGAACTGGCCGTGGTGGCCGCCGTCCTGCTCGGCGGCGTCTCGATCTTCGGCGGGAAGGGGACGCTGCCCGGGGTGGTGGCGGCCGTGGTCCTCCTCGCCGGCCTGCAGAACGCCCTGCGCCTGCTGAACGTGTCCAACGAGGCCCTGACCGTCGTCACCGGGAGCCTGCTCATCGTCTCGGTGCTCGCCCCGAACCTGGTCCGGGCCGCCCGCGGCCGGACCGCCCGCCGACGTCCACCCCGACGGGTGTGACCGAGAACCCCCCAGCCGCCTCCCGACCGTCCGGGAGACCGGACCCCTCGAACACCCCCGCCGACGCCGACGTCGACGGGACCGGTGCCGCCCCGGTGGCCGATGGAAGGAATCCGATGTCCCTGCTCCGCACCCGTTCCCGCAGCCTGCTCCTCGTGGGTGGCCTGGGGGTCGCCCTGACCCTCAGCAGCTGCAGCGGCGGAACCACCCGTGAGAACCAGAACGACGCGGCCGCCCCGGCGGCCACCAGCACGGCGACCGCCGACCCGTCGGCGACGATCCCCGAGGGACTGAAGATCGCGTTCCTGCCCAAGCAGCTGAACAACCCCTACACCGATATCGAGGTGGGCGGGGGCAAGGAGGGGGTCGAGGAGCTCAAGGGTTCCTACAGCCTGGTCGGACCCAACGACGCCAGCGCCTCCAGCCAGGTGAGCTACATCAACACCCTCATCCAGCAGCAGCAGGACGTCATCAACATCGCCGCCAACGACCCCAACGCCGTCTGCCCCTCGCTGAACCAGGCGCGGCAGGCCGGCATCAAGGTCGTGTCCTTCGACTCCGACGCCGACGCGAGCTGCCGCGACGTCTTCGTCAACCAGGCGACCACCGAGGGCATCGGTCAGACCCTGGCCGAGCAGGCGCTCAAGGAGTCCGGGGGCAGCGGCCAGGTCGCGGTCCTGTCGGCCACCGCGAACGCCACGAACCAGAACGCGTGGATCGCGGTCATGCAGGAGGAGCTGAAGAAGCCCGAGTATTCCGGGATCCAGCTCGTCGAGGTGGCCTACGGCGACGACGACGACCAGAAGTCGTTCCAGCAGACGCAGGCGCTGCTGCAGAAGTACCCCGACCTCAAGGCCATCGTCTCGCCCACCACCGTCGGCATCGCGGCGGCCGCCCGCTACATCTCCACCAGCAGCTACAAGGGCAAGGTCGCCGTGACCGGTCTCGGGACCCCGAACCAGATGCGCGAGTACGTCAAGGACGGCACGGTCGAGGAGTTCGCGCTGTGGAACCCGGCGGACATCGGCTACCTCGCCGCCTACGCGGGGGCCGCGCTCCAGGCCGGGCAGATCACCGGCAAGGAGGGTGAGACGTTCACCGCGGGCCGGCTCGGGGAGTACACGATCGGCGCCTCCGGGGAGATCGTCCTCGGGCCGCCGACCACCTTCGACGCCGCCAACATCGACCAGTTCAACTTCTGATCCCGTCCCCTCCGTCGGCGGCGCCGGTCGCCGACGGGGGGACGGCCTCCCGGGAGGTTCCCGCATGACCCGTCACTGCTTCACCCTGCAGGTCGACCCGCGCCGGCTCGAGGAGTACCGAAAGGCGCACGCCGCGGTGTGGCCCGAGATGCTCGAGGCCCTCCGCGACGCGGGCTGGGGGCACTACACGCTCCACCTGCGCGAGGACGGCCTGCTGGTCGGCGTCGTCGAGACCGACGACCTGGGACGCGCGCAGGCCGCCATGGAGGCCACCGACGTGAACGCCCGCTGGCAGGCGGCGATGGCCGGTCTGTTCGCCGACCTTCCCGACGGGCGGCCGGACCGGGCCCTCGAGGTCCTCCCCACCATCTTCGACATCGACGCCCAGCTGGCCGCGGCCGGGCGGCAAGGAGCCCGACCATGACCACCACCACCGCGACCTCCGGGTCGTCGGCGAGCAACCGCCGCGACGCCGCCCTGGTCGCCCTGCGCGCGCAGACGATCGAGCTGCCGAGCTGGGCGTTCGGGAACTCCGGGACCCGGTTCAAGGTGTTCTCCACACCCGGGGTCCCCCGCGACCCCTACGAGAAGATCAGCGACGCCGCCCAGGTCCACCGCTTCACCGGGGCGGCCCCGCGGGTCAGCCTGCACATCCCCTGGGACCTCGTCGACGACTTCGGCAAGCTGGCCGCGCACGCCGCCGACGAGGGCGTGGCGATCGGGGCGATCAACTCCAACGTGTTCCAGGACGACGACTACCGGCTCGGCTCGCTGTGCAACCCCGACCCGCGGGTGCGGGCGAAGGCGGTCCGCCACCACCTGGACTGCCTCGACGTGATGCGCCAGACCGGGTCGCGCGACCTCAAGGTCTGGCTGGCCGACGGGTTGAACTACCCCGGCCAGGACGACCTGCGGGCCCGCCAGGACCGCCTGGCCGAGGGGTTGCGACAGATCTACGCCGAGCTCGACCCGGGGATGCGGCTGCTGCTGGAGTACAAGTTCTTCGAACCCGCCTTCTACGCGACCGACGTCCCCGACTGGGGCACCTCGTTGCTGCACTGCCTGGCCCTGGGTCCGCAGGCCGAGGTCGTCCTGGACACCGGGCACCACGCCCCCGGCACGAACATCGAGTTCGTCGTCGCGCAGCTCCTGCGGGCGGGGCGCCTGGGTGCCTTCGACTTCAACAGCCGGTTCTACGCCGACGACGACCTCATCGTGGGGGCCGCCGACCCGTTCCAGCTCTTCCGCATCATGAACGAGATCGTCCGGGCCGACGCGCTGCGGCCGGACTCCGGGGTCAACTTCATGCTCGACCAGTGCCACAACATCGAGCCGAAGATCCCGGGGCAGATCCGTTCGGTGACCAACGTGCAGGAGGCGACCGCCAAGGCCCTGCTGGTCGACCGCGAGGCCCTGGCGGCGGCGCAGGCGGCCGGGGACGTGCTCGGGGCGAACGGGGTCCTGATGGACGCCTACAACACCGACGTGCGCCCGCTGCTGGTGGAACTGCGGGAGGCGCAGGGACTGCCGGCCGACCCCTACGCGGCCTACGCCGGCAGCGGCTACGCCGAGCGCATCGCCGCCGACCGGGTCGGTGGCCACCAGGCCGGCTGGGGGGCCTGAGATGTCCGACCCTGAGGTGTCCGACGCCCTCCTGCCCCCCGTCCGTCGGCGGGCCCCCCGGGTGGGGCTCGTCGCGGGGGGCCTTGGGACGTACTGGCCGCAGTTCCCCGACCTCCTGCCGCAGCTGCAGGAGTCCGCCCGCTACGTCTCCACCCGGTTGCAGGAGTTCGACGCCGAGGTCGTCGACGTCGGTTTCGTCTCCGACGCCCGGGAGGGGGCGGCCGCGGCAGAACGGTTGCGGCGGGCCGACTGCGACCTGATCGTCCTGTTCCTCACCACCTACCTCACGTCCTCGATGGTCCTGCCGATCGCCCAGCGGTCGGGCTCCCCGGTCCTCGTGATCGACCTGCAACCCTCGGAGCGGATGGACCACGCGACCTTCGACACCGGGGCCTGGCTCGCCTACTGCGGGCAGTGCCCGGTCCCCGAGGTGGGCAACGTGTTCCGCCGGGCGGGCATCCCGTTCCGCTCGGTCTCGGGGTGGCTGCGGCAGGAGTCGGCCTGGGAACGCATCGGACGCTGGGTCACCGCGGCCGGCGTGCGGGCGGCCCTGCGGCACGCCCGCCACGGCCTGATGGGGCACGTCTACCCCGGGATGCTCGACGTCTCGACCGACCTGACGCTGCTGCCCTCCACCTTCGGCTCCCACGTCGAGGTCCTCGAGTTCGACGACCTCCGCCAGCGGGTGGAGGCCATCACCGAGGACGAGACGCAGGCCCGGGTCGACCTGGCCCGGCAGGTGTTCTCCGTGGACGCCAGCGTGGAGGACGCCGACTTCCGCTGGGGCGCCACGGTCTCGGTCGCCCTCGACCGGTTGGTCGACGACTTCGCCCTCGACACCCTCGCCTACTACCACCGCGGGCTCGACGGCGAGCAGCACGAACGGCTGGGTGCCGGGATGATCCTCGGCGCCTCGCTGCTCACGGCCCGCGGGGTGCCGACCACCGGGGAGTACGAGCTGCGCACGACCGTCGCCCAGCTCGTCACCCAGGTCAGCGGAGCGGGGGGTTCGTTCACCGAGATCCAGGCCCTGGACTTCGTCGACGGGGTGGTCGAGATGGGTCACGACGGCCCGGCCCACCTGCAGGTCAGTTCCGCCCGCCCGCTCCTGCGCGGGCTGGGGGTCTTCCACGGCAAGCGCGGGTGGGGGGTCAGCGTCGAGTTCGACGTCCGGCCCGGCCCGGTGACCCTGCTGGGACTCGGGCAGGACGCCGACGGCACCCTGGCCCTCACCGCCTCGGAGGGGACGGTCGTCCCCGGACCGCTGCTCGCCATCGGGAACACCACCAGCCGGGTCGACTTCGAGCGCGACCCCGGAGAATGGGTCGACGCCTGGAGCGGCACGGGGGTCGGGCACCACTGGTCCCTGTCCGTCGGCCACCGGGCCGCCGACTACCGGGCGACCGCCGACCTCCTCGGCCTCCCCTTCCGCCAGGTCTGAATCCCGCCCCCGATCGAAGGACCCCCGTCCCGTGAACCCCACCGCCACCGTCGTCGACGACCTCATCGCCCGCTCGAACCGGCTGGGCTCCGACCCCGAGAACACCAACTACGCCGGGGGGAACACCTCGGCCAAGGGCAGCGGGACCGACCCCGTCACCGGCGAACCCGTCGACCTGCTGTGGGTCAAGGGATCCGGCGGGGACCTCGGCACCCTCACCGAGGCTGGTCTGGCGGTCCTGCGACTGGACCGGTTGCGGGCGATGACCGCGGTCTACCCCGGGGTGGACCGCGAGGACGAGATGGTGGCGGCCTTCGACTACGCCCTGCACGGTCGCGGCGGGGCGGCCCCGTCGATCGACACGGCCATGCACGGCCTGGTCGGGGCCGCGCACGTCGACCACCTCCACCCCGACTCCGGGATCGCACTGGCCACCGCGGCCGACGGCCCGGAGCTGGCCGCGCGGATCTTCGGGGAGAAGGTGGTCTGGGTGCCCTGGCGGCGCCCCGGTTTCCAGCTCGGCCTCGACATCGCTGCGGTCCGCGACGCCAACCCCGGGGCGGTCGGCTGCATCCTCGGCGGGCACGGCATCACCGCCTGGGGCGAGACCTCGGCCGAGGCGGAGGAGAACTCCCTGTTCATCATCCGCACCGCCCAGGCCTGGATCACCGCGCACGGGCGGCCCGATCCGTTCGGGGCGCTGCGACCCGGTCACGAGGCGTTGCCCGAGGAGGAACGCCGCGCCCGGGCCGTCGCGCTCGCCCCGACGATCCGCGGTCTGGCCTCCCACGACCGCCCGATGGTGGGGCACTTCACCGACGACCCCCGCGTGCTGGAGTTCCTGTCCCGCGAGGCCGCGCCCCGGCTGGCCGCGCTCGGCACCTCCTGCCCCGACCACTTCCTGCGGACCAAGGTCAAGCCGATGCTCCTGGACCTGCCGACCTCCGCGACCGTCGAGGACCAGATCGCCCGGCTGCGCGAACTCCACGTCGCCTACCGCAAGGACTACCGGGCCTACTACGACCGCCACGCGACCACCGAAGGACCCGACGCCTCCCCCGCGATGCGGGGGGCCGACCCGGCCATCGTCCTCGTCCCCGGGGTCGGGATGTTCTCCTACGGCGCCACCAAGCAGACGGCCCGGGTGGCGGGCGAGTTCTACCTCAACGCCATCAACGTCATGCGCGGGGCCGAGGCCGTCTCCACCTACGCCCCCATCGAGGAGTCGGAGAAGTTCCGGATCGAGTACTGGGCCCTGGAGGAGGCCAAGCTCGCCCGGCTGCCCGAGCCCAAGAGCCACGCCACCCGCATCGCGCTGGTGACCGGCGCCGCGTCCGGGATCGGCAAGGCCGTCGCGACCCGCCTCGCCGCCGAGGGCGCCTGCGTCGTCATCGCCGACCTGGACCTCGACAAGGCCCGCGCCGCGGCCGCGGAACTCGGCAGCAGCGACGTCGCCGTCGGGATCCGGGCCGACGTCACCGACGAGGCCGCCGTCCAGGCCGCGGTCGAGGCGACCGTCCTCGCCTTCGGCGGCATCGACCTCGTCGTGAACAACGCCGGGCTGTCGTTGTCGAAACCGTTGCTGGAGACCACCGCGCAGGACTGGGACCTGCAGCACGACGTCATGGCCAAGGGGTCGTTCCTGGTGTCCAAGGCCGCCGCCCGGCCGTTGATCGAGCAGGGTCTCGGCGGCGACGTCGTCTACATCTCCTCCAAGAACGCCGTCTTCGCCGGGCCCAACAACATCGCCTACTCCGCCACCAAGGCCGACCAGGCCCACCAGGTCCGGTTGCTGGCCGTGGAACTCGGCGAGCACGGGGTCAAGGTCAACGGCATCAACCCCGACGGGGTCGTCCGCGGCTCGGGAATCTTCGCCGCCGGCTGGGGCGCCAACCGGGCCAAGACCTACGGCATCGACGAGGGCGACCTCGGCGCGTTCTACGCCCAGCGCACCATCCTCAAGCGCGAGGTGCTCCCCGAGAACGTCGCCAACGCCGTGGCCGCGATCACCGGACCGGACTTCAGCCACACCACCGGCCTGCACGTCCCCGTCGACGCCGGCGTCGCCGCCGCGTTCCTGCGATGAGCAGTTTCGCGGCCGTCGACCTGGGTGCCACCAGCGGGCGGGTCGTCGTCGGGACCGTGGTCGACGGCTCGCTCCGGATGGAACCGGTCGCCCGGTTCGAGAACACGCCGGTGCGGCTCCCGGACGGCTGGCACACCGACGTCCTCGCGCTGTACGCGGCCGCCCTGGCCGGGGTGGGCCGCGCCTCGCGCGAGGTGCCCGACCTCGAGTCGCTGGCCGTCGACTCCTGGGCCGTCGACCACGGTCTGCTCCGCGGGGGGCGGCTGCTCGGCAACCCCTACCACTACCGCGACGACCGGACCGCCGCCGCGGTCGAGGACGTTCACGCGCGGATCGGTGCGGCGGAGCTGTTCTCGCGCAACGGTCTGCAGCACCAGCCGTTCAACACGGTGTTCCAGCTCGTGGCCTCCGCACGGGTCGGCGACCTGGCCCTGGCCGACCGGGTCCTGCTGCTGCCCGACCTGTTCGGGTTCTGGACGACCGGCCACGAGGTCGCCGAGATCACCAACGCCTCCACCACGGGGTTGCTCCCGGTTGCCCGACCCGGCCGGGCCGACGACTGGGACCGGGAGCTGCTGGCCACCCTGGACCTGCCCGGGTCCGTCCTGCCCGAGCTGGTGGCCCCGGGGACGTCCCTGGGGGCGGTCCGCGACGACGTGGCGACGGAGTTCGGGATCTCCGGGGCGGTGACGGTCACCGCCGTCGGGTCGCACGACACGGCCTCGGCCGTCGTCGCGGTCCCGTTGGGGGTCGGCGAGGGTGCCGGGGACGCCGCCTACCTGTCCTGCGGGACGTGGTCGCTGATCGGGGCGGAACTGGACTCCCCCGTGCTCTCCGAGGAGGCCCGGTGCGCGGAGTTCACCAACGAACGCGGCGTGGACGGGCGCACCCGGTTCCTCAAGAACGTCATGGGGCTGTGGTTGGTCTCGGAGACCCTGCGCACCTGGGCCAAGCAGGGTCGGCCCGCCGACCTCAACACCCTGCTGGAGCAGGCCGCCGCCGTCGAGGGCCCCGTGCCGGTCTTCGACGTCAACGACCCGCGACTGCTCGCCCCCGGGGACATGCCCGCCCGGATCGCCGAGCTGCTCGGGGAGCAGGGCGACCCTGTTCCGACGGACCCGGCCCTCCTGGTCCGCTGCATCCTGCAGAGCCTGGCCCGGGCCTACGCCTCCGCCCTGCACGACGTGGACCGGTTGACCGGTCGACGCACGCGCACCCTGCACCTGGTCGGGGGCGGGGCCCGCAACACGTTGCTGTGCCGGCTCACCGCCGAGGCCGTCGGCATCGACGTCGTGGCCGGCCCGGTCGAGGCGACCGCGATCGGCAACCTGCTCGTCCAGGCCCGCACCCACGGGCTCCTGAGCGGCGACCTGGAGGCCCTGCGTAGGGTCGTCGCCCGGTCCTTCCCGCCGCGCGTGCACCGCGCCGGCGCCACCACGAACCGAGGGTGAACGAGATGGTCAAGCGTCAGGTCCCGCGCCCCGTGGACCTCCTGGAGTACCTGCGGTTCAAGCCGCCCACGTTCGACCGGCGGGCCCGTCGGCTCGCCGACGCTCTCACCGTGGCGGACCTGCGGTCGATCGCGAAGCGGCGGACCCCGCGCGCGGCCTTCGACTACACCGACGGCTCGGCCGAGGCCGAGATCTCGATCACCCGTGCCCGGCAGGCGTTCGCCGACGTGGAGTTCCACCCGCGGGTGCTGCGCGACGTCAGCCACGTCGACACGAGCGCCACCGTGCTCGGGGGTCGTTCGGAACTCCCGTTCGGGATCGCGCCCACCGGGTTCACCCGGCTCATGCAGACCGAGGGCGAGACGGCCGGGGCGGGCGCGGCCGGCGCCGCCGGGATCCCGTTCACGCTCTCCACCCTGGGGACGACGTCCATCGAGGACGTCAAGGCCGCGAACCCGACGGGCCGCAACTGGTTCCAGCTCTACGTCATGCGGCAGCGCGAGATCTCCTACGCCCTGGTGGAGCGCGCCGCGCAGGCCGGGTTCGAGACGTTGTTCTTCACCGTCGACACCCCCGTCGCCGGGGCCCGTCTGCGGGACAAGCGCAACGGGTTCTCGATCCCGCCGCAGCTGACCCTCGGGACGGTCGTCGACGCGATCCCCCGCCCCTGGTGGTGGTACGACTTCCTCACCACCCCGAAGCTCGAGTTCGCCTCGCTGTCGGCGACCGGCGGCACCGTCGGCGACCTGCTGGACATGGCGATGGACCCCTCGATCAGTTTCGAGGACCTGGAGATCATCCGGGGGTTGTGGCCCGGGAAGATCGCGATCAAGGGCGTCCAGAGCGTCGCCGACGCCCGCGCGTTCGCCGACGCCGGGGTCGACGCGATCGTGCTGTCCAACCACGGCGGCCGCCAGCTCGACCGCGCCCCGATCCCCTTCCACCTGCTCCCCGACGTCGTGCGCGAGGTCGGGAACGACGTCGAGGTCATGATCGACACCGGGATCATGAACGGCGCCGACGTCGTCGCCTCGATCGCCCTCGGCGCCCGGTTCACCCTGGTCGGGCGGGCCTACCTCTACGGGTTGATGGCCGGGGGCCGCGCCGGGGTCGACCGCATGATCGCGATCCTCTCCGAGGAGATCGTGCGGACCATGAAACTGCTCGGCGCCCACAGCCTGGAGGAGCTCACCCCCGAGCACGTCACCCAGTTGGAACGGCTGGTCCCCCGCGCCCGCGCCTGACCGTGGTCACTCCCCCGTGAGGACCACCCGGTTCCCGTCGGGGTCGGCGAGGACGAGGATGCGGAAGGCGGAGGCCGGCTGCGGCCCGTCGTGCCCGACCCCGGCCGCGGTCAGGCGGTCGGCCTCGGCGTCGAGGTCCGTCACCTCCAGGACCACCGTCGAATGCCCGGCCCGCTCCGGCTCGCGCCAGACCTGGACCCCGAACGCAACGTCGGGATGCCACTCCAGCAGGCCCGGCATCGGCCGGGCCTGCGGCGGGCCGTCGAAGAGGGTCGCGTACCAACCCTCGCACGCGTCGAGGTCGGTCACGGTGGCCTGGGCGAGGAGCCGTCGGATGCTCATGACGTGGTGACCGGCCGTCGTTGCGGAACTGAGCGCTCCTCAGGTCACGGTCATGTCGCCGGTCCGGACCTCCTCCCCCGGCCCGTACCGCAGCAGGACGGCCGTCCCGCCCGTCGTGGGCGGTTCCAGCAGCCGCAGCCCCAGCGCGGGCCCGTCGTCGGGGAATAACCGCTTCCCCCGCCCGAGGACGATCGGGTGGACCCAGAGGTTCAGCACGTCGAAGAGCCCGCGGGCGACCAGGGTCCGGGCCAGTTCGGCGCTGCCGACGACGTGGACGTTCGCGTGCCGCTCCCGCAGACCCGCGACCTCGGCGTCCAGGTCCGCGCCGAGCAGCGTCGAGTCCGCCCAGTCCAGACGCGGTCGGCCGCGGGAGGCGACGTACTTGGGGATGCGGTTGAACGTCCCCGCGATCAGCTCCGCGTCGTCCTGGCGGGGCCAGTAGGCAGCGAAGATGTCGTAGGTCCGCCGGCCCAGCAGCAGCGCGTCCATCTCCCGCACCCCGGCGGTCACCTGCTCCCCCACCGCCTCGTCGAACAGCGGTGCCTGCCACCCGCCCCACGCGAAACCGTCGCTCGGGTCCTCCTCCGGCCCGCCCGGGGCCTGGACCACGCCGTCCAGGGTGCTGAACAGGTCGATGACGATGCGTCCGCTCATGCCGGGGAGACCCGGCAGGCGTCAGGAACTCATCGGCCGCCGGGTCGAACGCACGGGGCGGACGTCGATCGCGGCGACACCGGCACCGGCCGCCGCCTGCAAGCCCTCGTCGGTGTCCTCGTAGGCCACCGCCCGGTCGGCGGGAACGCCGAGCCGGCGCAGGGCTTCCCGGTACAGGTCGGGGGCCGGTTTGCCGTGGGCGGCGTCCTCGCGCGCGACGACGACGTCGAAGAGGTGGTCGAGGCCCAGGTGCCGCAGCCCGGCGAGCAACGTGGTGCGACCACCTCCGCTGACCACGGCCAACCGACGCCGACCGTGCTGCGCCCGCGCCAGATCGGCGACCGGCCGCACCTCGCGGACCTCGCCCAGGCGGGCCAGGTAGTGACGGTCGCGGTCGGCGCAGAACCGGATCTCGTCCACCTCGAGGCCCTGTTCGAGGGCGGCGACCCGGACTGCCTCCACGGCGGAGAGCCCGGCGTGCCGGACGAACCAGTCTGGTGAGACCTCGCCCCCGTAGGGCTGCACGGCAGCGGAGAAGGCCGCCGCGTTCGCGGCGGTGCTGTCGGCGAGCGTGCCGTCCCAGTCGAACAGGAGGCAACCGGCCCCCGCCGGCGGTTCCAGGACGAGGAGTGGGTCGGACGACCGCGGCACAGGGTCACCTCCGGTTCGGGGAGCGGGAACGTTGCCGCTTTTACCGCTTCGGCACCGGTCGCCCGGCGGTCGGCTCGGGAGCGACGAAGGCCCTGACCCGCAGAAACTGCTGGTCAGGGCCTGATCGTTCGGTGTCCGAGGGGGGACTTGAACCCCCACCCACTATACGTGGACTAGCACCTCAAGCTAGCGCGTCTGCCTATTCCGCCACCCGGACATCTGCTGCGCCGTACCCCTTGCGAGGCGGTCACAACGGGGAAAACCGTAGCACGGAGCGGGGGTCGTCCCGCACCGCCGCGGCGTCGGTCCTCGTGGCGGGGGCGGGTGGGGGACCGGAGATCAGGGCCGGGGACGGGAACGCGGGGGGTCGGGGCGCCGTTGACCGGTCAAGCGCTACTCCCCCGCTCGGCCCCGGGTCCGCGTCGCGGGCCCGGTGACCGGAGAACCAGGTACGTCGGGCGGGGGGGTGAACGGGAGCTAACCTTGAGCAGCGCCGCGACAGCACACGGGCGCCCGATTCGGACTCATCCCGGGTGGGGCGTACCACCACAGGACTGGGGAAGACGTTGACGGAGACCGGGACGACGAAGCGGTACGGGGACACCTTCGGGAACTCCACGTTCCGACCCGCCAACGCAGCGATGCTCTCGATCACGCACCTCGAGGCGCCCGTGGTCATCCCCTCCTCCCACTTCGACGACGTCCTGGCCGACACCCTGACCCGCCTGCGGCTGCGGCCGGGGCTGCTGGAGAAGATCGCCGGGGTCAAGGAGCGTCGCTGGTGGCCGGACGGGGCCGACGCGTCGCAGGCCGCCGCCGAGACCGGGCTCAAAGCACTCTCCGAGGCCGGGGTCGACCCCTCCGAGGTCGGGCTGCTGATCAGCACCACCGTCACCCGCCCCCACCTCGAGCCGGCGCTGGCCACGGCCGTCCACCACGCGATGGACCTGCCGACCCACGCCCTCAACTTCGACATCACCAACGCCTGCCTGGCCTGGGTCAACGCCGTCCAGGTCGCCGCGGCCATGATCGACGCGGGCGCGATCCGCTACGCGGTGGTCCTCGGGTCGGAGGACGTCCGGTCCATGCACGAGGGCACGATCACCCGGCTGCAGCGCGAGGACGTGACCCGCAAGGACTTCCTCGACCAGTTCGCGACCATGACCCTCGGCTGCGGTGCCGCGGCCGCCGTCCTCGGCCCGGCCGACGCCCACCCGGAGGCCCATCGCATCCTCGGCGGGGTGGCCCGGGCGGGGACCGAGCACCACGAGCTCTGCATCGGCGACGCCCACCACATGCGCACCGACGCCAAGCTCATGCTGACCGAGGGCATCGAGATCGTCGCCGACGCCTTCAAGGGTGGCGACGAGCAGTGGGGCTGGTCGGAGGCCGACCGCTTCGTCATCCACCAGATCTCGCGCGTGCACACCGAGACCGTCGTCGAGCGCCTCGGCCTCGACCCGGCCAAGGTGCCGCTGACCTTCCCCCGCTGGGGCAACGTCGGCCCGATCTCGTTGCCGATGACCCTGGCCGCCACCGCGCCGGAGCTCACCCGCGGCGACCGTGTCATCGCCATGGGTGTGGGGTCCGGCCTGAACTCGGCCATGCTCGAACTGGCCTGGTGAGCGGCGAACTACCCCTCTGTCCGAGCGGGCTGATAGACCTCCGGTCGTGACGTCGCGTTCCCGCACCGCCCCCGCCCAGCTCCCGCCGCCTGGTCTCCCCGGTCTGGACCCGGGCTGGTCACGCCTGGTGCGGGCGGTCGACGCCCACGGTGTCGAACGCACCTGGCACGTCCTGGACACCCGCGCCGGCTCGGACGAGACCGCGCCGCGCGCCACGATCGTCTGCGTCCACGGCAACCCCACCTGGTCCTACCTCTGGCGCGACCTGCTGCGCGCCGGTTCCGCGGTCGGCTACCGCGTGATCGCCCTCGACCACCTCGAGATGGGCTTCTCCGAGCGCACAGGTCTGCACCGTCGCCTGGCCGACCGGGTGGCTGAGCTGGACGCCGTGGTCGCCGCCCTGCAGGTCTCGGGCGAGACCGTCGTGGTCGGGCACGACTGGGGTGGGGTCGTCGCCTCGGCCTGGGCCACGTCGCCGCACGCCGCCCCGCTCGAGGTCACCTCGCTGGTCCTCACCAACACGGGCGTGACGCTGCCCACCGACGCCGCCGCACCCGGCCCCGTCCGGTTGGCGCGGACCCCGGGGGTCCTGCCGCTGGTCACCAGCCGGACCGAGGCGTTCCTGCGCACGACGCTGGCCATCGCCCGCCCGGCTCTGGCCGACGACGTGGCGGCCGCCTACCGGGCGCCCTACCTGAGCGTGGAGCGTCGGCTCGGCATCGAGGACTTCGTGGCCGACATCCCGGTCGGGGCCGGGCACCCGACCCGCCCGGTGTTCGAGGCCGCGGCCGAGCGGCTCGGCCGGTTCGACCGGCCAACGCTGCTGCTCTGGGGTCCGAACGACCCGGTCTTCGGCGAGAAGTTCCTGCGCGACCTGCGCGGGCGACTCCCCGGGGCCGACGTCCACCGCTTCGCCGAGGCGGGCCACCTCGTGGTCGAGGACGCCGACGTCGCCGGGACCGTGCTGCGCTGGCTCGACCGGCGCACCGACACCGGTGCCCCCGAGGGCCACGACGACGACGTCGCCCCCATCGACCTGTGGTCGCAGCTCCTGCAGCGCAAGGACTCCGACGAGCCCGCGGTGGTCGAGGTGCAGCCGGACGGGTCGGCCCGCCGGATCGGCTGGTCCCTGCTGGCCCGCCGGGTCGACGAGATCGCCGCCGGGTTGCTGGCTCAAGGGGTCCGGCCCGGTCAGCGCATCTCCCTGCTCGTCCCGCCCGGCGCCGACCTGACCGCGGTGGTCTACGCGACGCTGCGGATCGGGGCCGTGGGGGTCGTCGCCGACGCCGGCCTGGGCGTCCGGGGGCTCACCCGAGCGGTCACGTCCAGCGGGGTCGACGCCGTGATCGGCGTGCCCAAGGCGTTGGCCGCCGCCCGCGCGCTGCGCTGGCCGGGCCGGCGGATCGCCGCGGGCCCGGTGCCCGACGCCGTCCTGCGGGCCGTGGGAGCGAGCACGACCGTCTCCGACCTCGCCCGCACGGGGGCCCGCCGCCTGGCCGAGGGGGCCGTGCTCCCGCCGGCGCCGGGCCCGGAGGCGCAGGCGGTCGTCCTCTTCACCTCCGGGTCCACCGGCCCGGCCAAGGGGGTCGTCTACAACCACGAGCAGCTGGCGCGGCTGGCCCAGGCCATGGGCGCCACCATCCGGATCGGACCCGGCGCGGGGCTGGTCTCGGCCTTCGCCCCGTTCGCCCTGCTCGGCCCGGCGCTGGGGGCGACGTGCGTCGTCCCGGCCATGGACGTGACCCGGCCCTCGACCCTCACCGCCCGGGCGCTGGCCGCCGCGGTCGCGGCCAGCGGTTCGACCTCGGTGTTCCTCTCCCCCGCCGCTCTGGTCAACGTCCTCGCCACCGAGGACGACCTCGACCCGGCCGACCGCCGGGCCCTGGGCGAGGTCGAGGTGCTGCTCTCGGCGGGCGCTCCCGTCCCGACCCCGTTGCTGCAGCGCGTGGCCCGGCTCATGCCCAAGGCCGACCCGCGGACCCCCTACGGCGCGACCGAGGTCCTGCCGGCCACCGACGTGGGCCTGAGCGACATCCTCGAGGCCGGCCTCGGCGAGGGGATCTGCGTGGGGCGGCCGGTGGCCGGGACCACGGTCGCCATCGCCCCCCTGGACGACGCCGGGGTGCCCGGGGCCGACCTCGTCACCACGCCCGGCGTGACCGGTGAGGTCGTGGTCGGCGGCGCCCACGTGAAGGACCACTACGACCAGCTCTGGCTGACCCAGGCCGACAGCGTCGCCGTGGGGTCGGTGGCCGGCCCGGACGGCGGGCCCCGCGCCCGGCGCTGGCACCGCACCGGGGACGTCGGTCACCTGGACGACGAAGGCCGGGTCTGGATCGAGGGGCGTCTGGCCCACGTCGTCCGGACGCCGGCCGGGGTGCTGACCCCGGTGGGTCCGGAGCAGCGGGCCGAGACGGTGCCCGGCATCGCCCGGGCCGCCCTCGTCGGGATCGGCCCCGAGCACGCCCGGCAGGTGGCGGTCGTGGCCGAGGCGGGCGGCGCCGACGCCGGTGACGTCGAGCCGGTGGCCCGGACCACGGTGGCCACCCCCGAACTGTCCGAGGCGGTGCGCCTGGCGACCGGGCTGCCCCTGGTCGCGGTGCTGCTCGTCCCGGCCCTGCCCACCGACGTGCGGCACAACTCCAAGATCGACCGGGTCCGGGTGGCCGCCTGGGCCGAGCGCGTCCTGGCCGGGGAACGGACCGAACCGTTGGTGCGGAAGGGGTGGCGGCGATGAAGGTCCTGGTCACGGGGGCCAGCGGGATGCTCGGACGGGAGACCGCCCTGGCCCTGGCCCGGCGGGGGGACGCCGTGCGGGTGCTGCAACGGCGTTCCTCCGGGCTGCTCGGCACCGACGGGATCGAGGAGACCCGCGGCTCGTTGAGCGACCCCGCGGCCCTCGTCCGTGCCGTGGACGGGATGGACGCGGTCGTGCACCTGGCGGCCAAGGTCTCGATCACCGGGCCGCACACGGAGTACGTCGCCACCAACGTCGAGGGCACCCGGGCCCTGCTGGCCGCGGCCCGCGAGGCCGGGGTCGGCCGCTTCGTCCAGGTGTCCTCGCCCTCGGTCGCCCACGCCGGGCACGCGCTCGTCGGGGAGGGGACGGCGCCGGCCGACCCGGCCGGGGCCCACGGCTCCTACGCCGTCACCAAGGCCCAGGCCGAGCTGCTGGCCCTGGCCGCCGACGCCCCCGGGTTCGCGGTCGTGGCCGTACGCCCCCACATCGTCCTCGGCCCCGGTGACACCCAGCTGGTGCAGCGGATCGCCGAGCGCGCCCGGGCGGGGCGGTTGCCCCTGCTCGACGACGGTGCCGCCCTCATCGACACCACCTACGTCGACAACGCGGTGGACGCGCTGCTCGCCGCGCTGGACCGTGCCCCCGACGTGCACGGGGAGGCGTTCGTGGTGACCAACGGCGAACCGCGCACGGTCTCGGAGGTGTTCGCCCGGATCTGCCGGGCGGCCGGGGTCCCCGCCCCGACCCGCCGGGTCCCCGCCGCCGCGGCCAAGGTCGCCGGCAGCGTCGTGGAGCGGGTGTGGACCGCGGCCCGGATGGCCGACGAGCCACCGATGACGCGGTTCCTCGCCGAGCAGCTCTCCACCGCGCACTGGTTCGACCAGCGACGCACGCGCGAGGCGTTGCACTGGGAACCGCGGGTCAGCCTCGACGAGGGTTTCGACCGGCTCGCCGCGGGGTTCTCGCGCTGACGCCGCACCCGCGGGCTACGGTCGGACGGTGAAGCTGACGGCGAGGGGTGCACGACGCCGGGACCGTGGGCGCGAGCTCGCCTCCGAGGCCTTGCAGGACCTGGAACGACTGCGCGAGATCGGGTTGGAGACCCGCCCCGGGGAGCACTCGCTGCACCGGGCCGCGCGCATCGAGGAGTCGGTCAAGGGCCTGGTCGGTTCCCGGCTGCGCAAGAGCGGCTACCACGCCCGGGCGTTGGCCTACCCCAGCTACGGCGGACCGGGCTGGGTCCGGGTCCTCGGACGGGTGCTGCTGGGCCGGGAGTCCTCGCGCCCCGAGGCCTCCGACGAGGTGGCGTCGGTGCGCGGGTGGCGCAACTTCCTCACCGTCCCCGTCGCCGGCATCGACGTGACCGTCACCCTGGGCGGGCACGAGTTCGTGCTCACCTCCGACCGGGGCGGCTACCTCGACGAGGTCGTGCCCCTCGACCTGACCCCGGGCGTCCACGAGATCACCCTCACCGTCGGCCCGGACGCCCAGGAGGCCCACGACCTGGAGGTCGGGACCGAGCTGGTCGACGACGACACCGAGGGCGGGGCCGAACTGGTGCCGCCGAGCCTGCACCGGCACAGCGGGACGGCGCGGGTGCAGGTCGTCGGCCCCGAACCGCAGCTCGGGCTGCTCAGCGACATCGACGACACGGTCGTGGTCACCCGCCTCCCGCGTCCGCTGATCGCGGCCTGGAACAGCTTCGTCATCGACGAGCGGGCCCGGGTCCCGGTGAACGGGATGGCCGACCTGTACCGGCAGGTCCTGGACGAGAACCCGGGCGCGCCCGTCGTCTACCTCTCGACGGGGGCGTGGAACGCGGCCCCGACCCTGTCGCGGTTCCTGCGCCGCGGGGGCTACCCCGAGGGCGCCCTGCTGCTCACCGACTGGGGACCGACCAACACGGGGTGGTTCCGCGACGGGTCCGCGCACAAGCGCGGCACCCTGTCCCGCCTCGCCCGGGAGCTGCCGCAGGTCACCTGGCTCCTGGTGGGCGACGACGGTCAGCACGACCCCACCCTGTACGCCGAGTTCGTGGCCGCGGCTCCCGAGCGGGTGCGGGCGGTCGGCATCCGGCGGCTCACCCCGGCCGAGCAGCTGCTCGCCGGCGGGCACCCTATCAACCCGGTCCGCGGGCCCGAGGACTCCGACGTCACCTGGGTCAGCGGGGACGACGGCTTCGAGCTCCTGCACCGCTGGTACCGGGCCGGGGTCCTCTCCCGGCCCTGACCGCCCCGACCGTTCTGACCACCCGGTGAGGTCGGCGAGTCCCCGGGAACGACGGAAGGCCGGACCCGTCCGGGTCCGGCCTTCGGCTGTCGCGCTGGGGCGACGGGGTCAGAGCTGCACGCGACGCGGGTTGGCGACGGTGGTCAGCTCGGTCGCGTCGCGCAGGTCGACGACGTCACCCTCGATGTGCTTGTCCATGTCATTCCTCCAAGGTCCGGACCGGTACCCGCCCCACCGTCCGGTGGAGCGGATCTTCAGTTGGCGAACCGCGGACCGCATCGTCCTCACACCCTCACGGGTGGCGGGTCGTTCCCGGCCTCGTCACCAGCGGGTGACTGCTCCGGTACCCCGATCCTAGGAGTCCGCACCCGCCCGACGCTGCCCGAAATGCCTCCGTTCGGGGCGGCGAGCGGGTGATATCGCTCACGTGGGGTGAGGACGGTGGGGAAACGTCCCCCGTCCGGCCGCTCCCCGGGCGGTCAGGCCCGCCCGGGACGGCAGGTCATTCGGTTCCCGTGCGCCGCATCAGCCCCTGCAGGGCGGTCACGGCGTCGTCGGAGACGACCGCGGAGGCGAGGTTGGCGTCCCGCACGGCCTCGAAGACCTCCTGCCGGTGCACCCGGACGTCGCGGGGGGCGTCGATCCCCACCCTGACGACGTCGCCCCGCACCTCCAGGACACGAACGACGACGTCGTCGCCGATCACGACGGATTCTCCGGCCTTGCGGGTGAGGACCAGCATGTCCGCCAGCATAAGTGACGAAGCGTGCCCGCTCATGTGAACAGCGTGATGGCGCGCGGGGAGCGGCGACCGGTCGGGTCGGGGCGCGTCAGCCGTCGGTGCGGCGCCGGTGCTCCTCGGCCGCCTTCTGGGCCGCGGCGACCGCCTCCTCGTGCGCGGCCACCCGGGCCGCGGCCACGGTGGAGGCCCGGTAGTTCTCGTACAGGGTCCGCAGGATGCGCCCGGCCACGGCCGAGACGAGCAGGGCCAGCACGAGGTGCAGCAGTGCGGTGTCGACGTCGGTCGTGCCGCGGAACGCCCCCACCAGCGAGGGGCCGGAGAGGAGCAGGGCCGCCCCCAGGACCAGCGGTGTCACGACCCCTCCGTCCGACGATTGGCGATCTGGACCTGCATGACGTGCTGGCGGACGAACTCGGCCTGCTGCACGGGCGGCAGGAAGGCGACGACGACGGTCCCGGTGCTGCTGTCGAAGCGCGCCGGCAGGATCTCGGCGGGCTGCTCCAGCGCCCGGCCCCCGACGGTCGCCCGGAAACGCACCTGCTCCCCCGGTTGCAACCACTCCGGTGCGGTGGTCTCGGGGTCCAGGGTGAGCCGCGCCCCGCCCTCGCTGATGTCCAGGAGGTGCAGCCGCAGCTCGGGTCGGGGGGTCTCGTCGTCGGCCGCGACCGGGTCGGTGCCCTCGGCGGCGGGCAGCGGCACCATCGAGGCGTCGGTCCCCTCGGTGGGGGCCAGTGCCAGGACGACGCGACCGCTGCTCTCGACGCGGACGAAGCGGCGTCGCTGCTCGATGGTCGGGTCGTCCAGGGCCAGCAGCGTCCAGACCGGGACCGGCTCCCGGGTGATGCGCAGCAGCCGGCAGCCGCGCCGGTGCCGCCCGCGACGGCTCCCCCAGCGCACGACGACCGGGAGCCCCGCCTCGACGGCCAGGTCCCCGCCGAAGCGGGGCATGGCCACGACCAGGCAGGGCCCGTCGGCGTCGTCGCGGTGGTCCTCGACCCGGCTCAGCAGCTCGAGGTCACCCCCGTCCGCCGCGCGACCGGGCAGGGTCAGGTAGACCCGGGAGTTCAGCGGCGCCCAGCTCTCGGTACCTGCATCCCGGGCACCCGCCCGGGTCCGGGAGCGGAGCGACGTCACCGGCGACCGCGCCCGGCGCCGGCGTCGAGCAGCAGACCGGCCCAGGCGCCCGTGGTGGCGGGGCGACCGTCGAGGAAGCCGACGGGCACGTCGAGCGAGAGCGAGTCCAGCGGGTCGGGGCTCTCCCCGGCGCGGTGCACCGCGAGCCGGTCGGCGGGCACGCCGGCGGCCTGCAGGGCGTCGAGCAGGGCGCCGGTGGCGTGGGCGCGACGGGTCGCGTCGACGCAGACGACGACGGCGGCCGGGTCGAGGGCCGCGGCCAGCCGCGCGGCGCGGGCGGCGTCGGCGCCGGTCGGGCGGGCCGGCAGGGCGACGGTCAGAGGCGCGCTGTAACGGCGGGCCTGCTGGCGCAGCGCGGGGAGCTCGTCGAGCGTGATCGTCGCGTGCACGTCGGCACGACCGATGACGACGGGCGCCTCCGAACCGGTCTCGTCGGCGACGAGCAGGCCGGCCGCGACGACCGCGTCGGCCTCGCCGATGACGACGACGACGTCACCACCGCCGACCGTGAGCGGAGCCGGTACGGCGATCTCAGCGGCCAGGCGCACGGCCTCCCCGGCGTCGCCGGAGTCGGCCCGGTTCGGCCGCGGGGCGCGGACCTCGGGACGCCGGGCCTCGGGACGGAACTCCGGACGCGGGCTCTCGGCCCGGGGGGCCTCGACCGGCTGCGGTTCGTTGCGCGGAGCCTCGACCCGCGGCGCCTCGACCGGGGCGGACTGCGCGCGCTGGCCGCCGAAACGGTCCCCGCCGAAGTCCTCGTCGTAGTCGTGGCCACGACGCGCCGCGAGGAAGCGCTCGTCCTGCTCGTACCGCTCCGCGTTGCGGCCGGTGACCGGGGTCTCCCGGGGCACGGACAGGCCGTTGTTGCTGCCGTAGTTGTCGGCGCTCATGAGGTCCTCCGATCCGCCTGCGGGGGCGGTCCGCTCGCGTTGTGCGGAAGCACCATGCTCCATCACAGACGGTACAACCGGAGTGACGTTGGGTGCATCTGCCGGAGTGCCGTCGGCCAGGTGACGACGCATCGAGGCGAGCGTGAAGGCGAACGACTCGCCCTCGGTGGAGATCGGGCGGTGCGGTGCCTCGACCCGCGGGGCCGGGACGGACGCCGCCCGGAACGCGGCCGGGACGGCCTGCGCGGCGGCGGGGGCGCCCGCACCGGCGGAGATCATGGCACCGAGACGGTCGGCACCGTCGGCGGCGTCGGCCGCCGCGAGCAGGTCACCGAGCGACGCCGGGGCCGGGGTCGCCGGGGCCGGGCTCACCGGGGCGGAGGGCACCGGGGTGCCGAGCCGGCGGGCCAGCTCGCGACCCATCTCGGCCACGCTCACGTCGTCGAACCCGGGGGCCACCTGGGGCTGCGCCGGCGCGGCGGCGACCGCGGTCGCCGTCGGGGTCCGGGTGGGCAGCGGCCGGGCGGGGGCCTCGGTGGACCCGGTCGACCCGGACGACCCGGTGGACGCGGCCGGGGCGCCCGGCTCGGCGTCGGGGATCTCGATGGTCACCTCGTACCTCTCCTTGGCGAAGAACCCGGCCACCCCGCCGGTGCGGATGCGCTCGGCGCGCACGATCTGCGCGGCCTCGCCGTGCTCGGCGCGGACCTCGGCCAGCAGGGCCTGCAGGTCGTTTCCTTCACGAAGCAAGTGCATGGACACCGCTCACCGCTCCAACCGTCTCGATCCGGGGGTGGTTGCTGACGTCGTCGTAGGAGAGGACGTTCAGGCGGCCGACGGCCACCTTGAGCAGGCGCCGCAGGGGCGCTCGCAACGGGGGCGCGCAGACCAGCACGGCGGAGATGCCCTGCTGCTCGGCCCGCTCCAGGCACTGACCCGCGGAGGTCACGAGGTGCTCGGCGGTCATCGCGTCCAGGGAGAGCGTCGCGCCGTGCTCCCCCGGTCGCAGCGACTCGGCCATCTGCTGCTCCAGCAGCGGGTCCAGGGTGATGACGTGCAGGACACCGTCCTGCTCGTGCACCGCGGCCACCGCCGGCCCGAGCGCGGCCCGGGAGGCCTCGACCAGACCGTCGAGGTCGGAACCCTGCTTGCCGCGCAGGCTGAGCGCCTCGAAGATCCGGGCCAGGTCGCGGATCGGGACGCTCTCCTCCAGCAGCGCCTGCAGGACCCGCTGCACCTCGCCCAGGGTGAGGACGTTCGGGGTGAGCTCGTCGACCACGACCGGGTGGGTGCGCTTGAGCGCGTCCACCAGCGAGCGGACGTCCTCGCGGCCCAGGAGCCGGGGGGCGTGGCTGCGGACCAGCTCGCCCAGGTGCGTGATGAGCACGCTGCCCCGGTCGACCACGGTCGCCCCCATGAGCTGGGCCTGCTGGCGCAGCTCGGCGGGGATCCACTTGCCGGCCAGACCGAAGACCGGTTCGACGGTGGTCCGCCCGGGCAACCCGTCCAGGTTGTCGCCGAGGGCCAGGACCTGTCCGGGCGGGGCCATCCCGCGGGCCACCTCGACCCCGGAGATGCGCACGGCGTAGGAGGAGGCCGGCAGGTCCAGGGAGTCGCGGGTGCGGACCGGCGGGACCACGAGGCCGAGCTCCAGGGCGATCTTGCGGCGCAGGGCGCGCACCCGCTCCAGCAGGTCCCCGCCGCCGGCCACGTCGACCAGGTCGACCAGGTCCGGGGCGAGCACGACCTCCAGCGGGTCCACCCGCATCTCCTCCAGCAGCGACTCCGCCGCGTCGGTCGGCGAGACCGGGGCGGGTTCGAGCTCGAGGCGGGCCGCCTCGGCGGCCTCCACCTTCTGCTTCGCGGCGATGCGGGTGGAGGCGAAGATGGCCAGGCCGCCCACGAGCAGGAAGGGCAGCTTCGGCATCGAGGGGATGAGGGCCAGCACGATCGCGCCGCCCCCGGCGATCCGCAGGACCATCGTGTTCTGCCCGAGCTGCTTGAGGGCGTCGGAACCGATGTCGTTGGTGGAACCGGCCTTGGTGACGATGAGGCCGGTCGCGACGGACAGCAGCAGCGCGGGCACCTGGGAGACGAGACCGTCACCGATGCTCAGCAGCGCGTACTTGTTGATCGACTCGGCCGGGGACAACCCGCCCTGGATCATCCCGATCGCGAAACCACCGATGAGGTTGATCAGGACGATGACGATGCCGGCGACGGCGTCACCCTTGACGAACTTGGAACCACCGTCCATGGCCCCGTAGAAGTCGGCCTCGCCGGTGATGTCGGCCCGGCGCCGGCGCGCCTCGGCCTCGTCGATGAGCCCGGCGTTCAGGTCGGCGTCGATCGCCATCTGCTTGCCGGGCATCGCGTCCAGGGTGAAGCGGGCCCCGACCTCGGCCACGCGCTCGGCACCCTTGGTGATGACGACGAACTGGATGACGACCAGGATCATGAAGATCACCAGACCGATGACCAGCGACCCCGAGATGACGAAGTGGCCGAAGGCCTCGATGACGTGCCCCGCGTACCCGTCGGAGAGGACCAGTCGGGTCGAGGCGACGTTCAGGCCGAGCCGGAAGAGGGTCAGGACCAGGATCAGCGAGGGGAAGACCGAGAAGTCCAGGGCCCGCTTGACGAACATGACCGTGAGGAGCGCGACCAGCGAACAGGTGATGTTGGTCGCGATGAGGAAGTCGAGCACGATCGCGGGCAGCGGCACGACCAGCAGCAGCACGATGCCGACGACACCCGCCGGCACCACCAGCTGCGAGATCTTGACCTTGCCGTTCAACCCGCGTCACCACCGTCTCGTCCCGGTCACCCGTGCGGGTGACCTCTCCAACGGCCCGTCCGTGGCCCTGCTGCGCCGTCCTGGCTGACCCCTGTCTCGGCACATCCGGGCGCGGACTTGAGCCGCCGATCCGGGCGGGCCCGGACGGGTGAGGGATGAGCCGTCCGGGTGAGCGCCCCGACCGGCCCGGGCTCAGGCGACCGGCAGGGTGTGCGCGTCGCCGCCCAGCGGGGTCAGCGCCCCGCGGGTGCGCAGGTTCATGACGAAGGCCAGGACCTTGGCCACCGCGGCGTACAGCTCCGCGGGGATCTCCTGGCCGATCTTCACGCCCTTGTACATCGACCGCGCCAGCGGGACGTCCTTGACGATGGGCACGGAGTTCTCCTGCGCCCGGGCGCGGATCTTCGCGGCGATCGCGCCCGCCCCCTTGGCGACGACCTTCGGGGCGCCGCTGCCCGGTTCGTAGCGCAGCGCGACCGCGATGTGGGTCGGGTTGACGACCACGACGTCGGCCTTGGCCACGTCGGCCATCATCCGGTTGCGCGACATCTGCATCTGCTTGGACTTGATGGCGCCCTTGAGCAGCGGGTCACCCTCGGCGGTCTTGTGCTCCTGCTTGATGTCGTCCTTGCTCATCCGGAGCTTCTTCATGATCTGGCGGCGGTTCATGAAGTAGTCCCCGACCGCGATCAGCAGACCGATGACGATGGTGAGCGTCAGCATCCGACCGGTGGCCTCCCCGGTCAGCTGCAGCACCGAGGACAGCGGGGTCACCCCCGAGCGAACCAGCTGCGGCGCGAGCTCCTTGGCGACGAACCACAGCACCAGGCCGATGACCGCGGTCTTCAGCAGCGACTTCGCCCCCTCCCAGAGGCCCTGCGGGCCCCAGTGCTGCTTGAACCCGTTCACCGGGTTGAGCGAGGAGAACTTCGGCTGCAGCTTCTTCGGGGTCGGTTTGACGTTGCCCTGCACGGCCCGGCCGACGATCGCGGCGAGCACGGTGGCCGCCAGCAGGGGTCCGAGGACCCCGGGCAGCGCCGCGAAGGTGTGGACCATGCTCGCCAGGGCCCCGGCCGGGTCGGGATCGGCGATCACCACCGCGATCTGCTCTATGGCCGCCCGCCCCAGGTCCCGGCCGCGTTCGATCGTGCTCGGCACGAACATCGCCCCGGCCGCGGTCGTCAGCCACGCCGAGACGTCGCGGGACTGAGGGACGTTGCCCTCTTCCTTGGCCTTCTGGAGCTTCTTGGCGGTAGGTGCCTCGGTCTTCTCCCCGCTCACGAGCCACCCCCCAGGGCGGATCCCCCGGCCGCGGCCCGCACGACCAGGTCGCGGGCGACCCCGATCATCTCGGTCACGACGTCGGGCAGCATCGCGTAGGCGAAGCCGCCGAGGGTCAGGGTCACGATGATCTTCAGCGGGAAGCTCATGGCGAAGACGTTGAGGGCCGGCGCCACCCGGGACAGCAGGCCCAGGCCGATGTCGGTGATGAACAGGACGGCGACCAGCGGCGCCGCGATCTGCAGCGCGGCCAGCATCAGCTGCCCGATACCCTGCGTGAACGCCCCCGCCACCACCGCCGGGCTCATCACCGCGTCCAGCCCGACGACGTCGTAGCTGCGCAGGAAGCCCGCCAGGATGATCAGGTGCCCGCCGGAGAAGACCAGCAGGGCCGAGCTCGTCCAGCCGTAGAGCTTGCCGAAGATCGCGGTCTGGGACTGCATCAACGGGTCGTAGGCGCTCGCGAGCTGGAACCCGCCGAAGAGGTCGAGCAGGTCACCGGCGGCCTGCACGGCGGCGAACACCAACGCGCAGAGGGCCCCCAGGGCGATGCCGATGAAGGCCTGCTGCACGACCGCGGTGATGATGGCGGCCGGCTCGACCGGGGGCACCTGGTCGCGCAACCGGACGGCCAGCGGCAGGGCGAGCGACACCGACAGCATGGCCTTGACCCGGGCGTTGACCGCGCGGCTGTTGAAGGGCGGCGCCAGCATCAACCAGCCGGCCGCGCGCACGGAGGCGAGCAGCATGGCCAGGAGCAGGTCGACCGGGACGGGTCCCGTCGCGCTCTGGAGTCCCTGCACGGAGTCAGCCGCCGTGGGTCAGCAGGCCGGGGATCGAGTCGTACAGCGCGGTCGTGAAACTCGTCAGCTCGTGGAGCATCCACTTGCCGCAGAACACGATCGCGGTGCCGACGGCCAGGGCCTTGGGCACGAACGCGATGGTCTGCTCCTGCAGCTGGGTGACCGACTGGAACAGCGAGATGCCGAAACCGACGACGAGCGCGGTGAGCAGCATCGGCGCGCACAGCTTCGCGGCCAGCACGAGGGCCGTCATCCCGATGTGGACGGCGGTCACGTCGCTCATGGGTGGAGCACTCCTCGGTCGACCCCGACGGCCCCGGTCGGGTCGTCGTGCTGGGGACTTCATCGGCCGAACGAGTGAGAACCTTGAACCGGGCCCCGAGGAGGTCGGACGGGGTCCGCCCGGTCCCGGCGCCGGGCGGGCGTCAGGCGAGGTTCGAGGGCACCGGGAGCTCGGCCCGCACCCGGAAGCCGCCCGCGACGGGGCGGGCCTCCAGCCGTCCGCCGACCGCGCCGACCCGCTCCTGCATCCCGATGAGCCCGTGCCCGCACCCGGTGGGGGCCGGGTGCCCCGCCGTCTCGGGAACCCGCGGGGACGGGACCGGCCCGTTGTGGATCTCCAGCAGCACCGACCGGGGACGTTGCTGCAACCGCACGTCGACCTCGGCCCCGGGGGCGTGCCGCGCCGCGTTGGTCAGCGCCTCCTGCACGATCCGGTACACCGTGCGCTGCAACGGTTCCGGCAGACGTTCGGCGACCTCCGGGACGATCTCGAACCGTCCGGACAACCCCGTGGCCGCCCACAGCCGCGGCAGGTCGGCCGCCGTGCCCGGACCCTGCAGGGGCTGCCCGCCCTCCCCGCGCAACGCGACCAGCATGTGCCGCAGCTCGTCGGTGGTGCGCACGGCGGCCCGGCGGATCTGCTCGGCCGCCGTGCTCACCTCCTGCCCGTGCGGTCCCACGCGCAGGGCACCCGCCTGGACCGCGATGAGCGAGACCTGGTGGGACACGACGTCGTGCATCTCGCGGGCCAACCGGGCCCGTTCCTCGGCCCGGACGGCGGCCTCGGTCGTCGCCCGTTCCCGCTCCCGGGCCTCGGTCAGCTGCCGGACCTGCTCGCGCAGCTGGGCGCGGACCCGACGCAACCGTCCGAGCCCGGCCGCCCCGGCGAGGACGGCGGCGAGGATGAGCAGGTTCGCCGTGTTCAGCTGCCAGAAACCCGGTTCCAGGTCGAGCATGGGCCAGGCGTTCACCCCGATGCCGACCCCGATCGCCGCCACCACCACCGCCCCCCGGGCCCGTCGCTCGGCCAGGGCGTAGGCGAGGACGCCGGGGGCCAGCACGCACTGGGCCCAGCCCAGCGACGGGACCCCGACCAGGAAGGCGAGCAGCGGGAAGCGGCGCCGCAGCGGGATCGCGACCAGCGCCAGCACCGTCAGGACGAAGGGCCGGTTCCACCCCGGGGTCTGGTTCACGCTGCCCTCCAGCACGCAGACCAGCAGCAGCAGCACCTCCCCGAGCAGTAGCCGGACGGTCGCGGCCCTCCGTCCGGGGGCCGGCGGACGCCTGCTCACCGGGCTTCGAGGTGCCCGGAGCGGACCGCGAGGACGGCGGCCTGGACCCGGTTGGCGACCCGGAGCTTGGTCAGGACCGACCCGACGTGCTCCTTCACGGTGGGCAGGGACAGGTGCATCTCCGCGGCGATCTCGGAGTTCGGCGCCCCGCGGGCCAGGTGCTGCAGGACCTCGCGCTCGCGCGGGGACAGCTGCGCGATGCGGTGCGCGGCGCCCGGGTCGACCGCGGAACGCGACCGCAGGAACCCCTCGACGACGGAGGCGGTGACCCCGGAGGACAGCACCGCCGCCCCCGAGGCGAGGGCCCGCACGTGCTGGATCAGCAGGTCGGGGTCGGTGTCCTTGAGGAGGTAGCCGTTGGCCCCGGCGGCCAGCGCGGCGGCCACCTTCTCGTCGGCGTGGAACGTCGTGAGCATGGCCACGGCCGGGCGGGCTCCAGCGACGGCGGTCTCCGTCACGGAGGCGAGCACGCTCAGGCCGTCCGCGACCGGCATCCGGATGTCCAGGAGCACCACGTCGACCGGGTGCCGGGCCAGCGCCTCGGCCGCCCCGATGCCGTCGGTGGCCGCGACCACCGTGATGTCGGGGGCCGAGGACAGGATCGCGGTGATCCCCGAGCGCACCAGGTGCTCGTCGTCGACGACCAGCACCCGCACCGGCTCCCCGCCCGCGTCCTGCATCGTCCCGGCCGCCTCTCCTGCACGGGGAGCTCGCGCCGAGCCCCGGGGGCCACCCCCGTGATCCCCCGGACCAAGTATCGGCAGCCGGACCCGCTCACCGGATCCCTCCTTCCGGAGGGATCTCGGCGTCCGGCGCCGACCCGGGAGGCGGATGCCGGCGGCCCCGCCCGCCGCGCACCCTGTCCCCCGGCGCCCGGGGGGGCGCTCGCCCGGGCGGTCCGGGCGGGTGGAGGGACGGAACGGATCATGGCTCTGCGGGAGTGCAGCACGCTCGTCGTGGTCGGCGCGGCGGCCCTGCTCGGGGCCCTCGGGCTGCTGCTGACCTGGCGGCGGTGGGCCGGGCGGGGTCCGTGGGCCCTGCTGCACCGGGCGCTCGCCCTGCTGCTGGTGCAGACCGTGACCCTGCTGGCCGTCGGGATCGGCCTCAACGCCCGCTTCGCCCTGTTCGACGACTGGTCCGACGTGGTGACCGCCTTCTCCCCCGCCCTCGCCGGCACCAGCGGGCGACCCGCGCCCTCGGCCGTGCACGGGGTGCCGGCCACCCGCCCCGACGACCCGGCCCCCCAGCCGGTGGCCGGGTCCGACGGGCGGGTGTGGCGGGTGGTCGTCCCCGGAGCCGTCTCGCGGACGACGTCCTCGGCCCTGGTGGTCCTCCCGCTCGGGTACCGCTCCCCCGCCACCCTGGACCGGACCTACCCGGTGATCATGGCCCTGCACGGCTGGCCGGGGACCGAGGACCAGTGGCTGACCGCGATGCCGCTGGAGCAGGACGCCGACGCCGCCGCGGGGGCGGGGCGGCTGGCGCCCTCGATCCTCGTGCTGCCGGACCTGGAGGTCCCGGCGGGGCGCGACACCGAGTGCATCGACGGGGCCGCCGGGGACCCACAGCTGGAGACCTGGCTGTCCCGCGACCTCCCCGACTACCTGGGCCGGCACTTCCGGGCGGCGGCCGGGCCCTCGTCGTGGTCGGCCATGGGCCTGTCCATGGGCGGGTGGTGCGCGAACATGCTCGCGATGCTGCACCCCGACCGGTTCGGCTCGGCCGTGTCCTTCGCCGGCTACTACCAGCTCGACCTCGGCGACTGGCGGCCGTTCGCGACCCGCTCCCCGGCGGCCCGTCGCTACGACCTGCTCGCCCTGGAACGCCGCGACCCCCCGCCCGTGCAGCTCTGGGCGACGTCCTCGTCCTCCGACGAGCTCTCCGCCCCGACCACGACGGCGATGGCCGCGATCGTGCACGGGCCCACCACCATGACGACCGTGCCCCAGCCCGAACCGGGGCACCGGCTCGACGTCTGGGCCGGGCAGCTGCCGGAGGCCCTGGACTGGCTCGGGGGGCAGGTGGCCGGCTTCGCGCCCACCCCCGCGGCCGGATGACGGATCGGCGGGACGCGGACCCCGCCGTCGGACCCGACCGCGGGACCCGCCTACGCTGCAGCGGTTCCGGCCGTCCCGACCCCCGGGGGCGGCCCCGCCCGAGAGGCCGATGCCCGTGCCCGCCCGCCCCTTCGCCCAGGTCGACGTCTTCTCCGCCGAGCCCTACCGCGGCAACCCCGTGGCCGTCGTCCTCGAGGCCGACGGCCTCGACGAGGAGACGATGCAGAGGATCGCGCGCTGGACGAACCTTTCCGAGACCACGTTCGTGCTCGCCCCCACCGACCCGACCGCCGACTACCGGTTGCGCATCTGGACCCCGGGCGGGGAGCTGCCCTTCGCCGGGCACCCGACCCTGGGGTCGGCGCACGCCTGGGTGGAGCGCGGAGGCCTCCCCCGCGACCCGGACCGCATCGTGCAGGAGTGCGCCGCCGGCCTGGTGGAGATCGCCCGGACCCCCGACGGGTTCGCGTTCGCCGCACCCCCGGTGCGGCGCACCGGCGACCTCGATCCAGAACTCCTCGACCGGTTGACCGAGGCCCTGGGGCTCGCCCCGGAGCAGGTGCTCGGGCACCAGTGGGTCGACAACGGCCCGGGGTGGTGCGTGCTGCGGGTCGCGACCGCGGCGGAGGTGCGCGCCCTGCGACCGGACCTCGGGCGCATCCCCGAGGCGATGGTCGGCGTGGTCGGTGCCCACCCGGCCGGTTCCCCGCACGCCGTCGAGCTGCGTGCGTTCTGCCCGGGGGTCGGGGTGGCCGAGGACCCGGTGACCGGGTCGCTGAACGCCTCGGTCGCGCAGTGGTTGCACCGCACGGGGGTGCTCGCCCCGCCGTGGACCGTGACCCAGGGTTCCGCCCTCGGTCGCGCGGGGGTGGTCGGCATCAGCGTCGACGCGGCCGGAACCCTCCGGGTCGCGGGCGCCACCACCACCCTCTTCTCCGGCACGGCCCGTTTCCCGACCGCCTGAGGAGGCGCGGGAACGGCACAGGGGAACCCTGCGCTCGATGATCGAGCGCAAGGTCCCCCTGTGCCGCAACGGGTGCGACCGCTGCGGACGAGTCGTCTCAGCCGCCGTAGCTGGAGACCAGCGCCTTGATGATGAGACCCCAGCCGTCGACCATGACGAACAGCAGGAGTTTGAAGGGCAGGGAGATCGTCACCGGCGGCAGCATCATCATCCCGAGGCTCATCAACGCCCCCGACACCACGATGTCGATCACCAGGAAGGGGATGAAGATGACGAACCCGATGATGAACGCCGAGCGGAGTTCCGACAGCGCGAACGCCGGCACCAGGGTCGTCAGCGGGACGTCGGCCCGGTCGGCCGGCGCCTCGCGGTCGGCGGCCTTGGTCATCAGGGCCAGTTCCTCGTCGCGGGTCTGCTTGAGCATGAACTCCTTCAGCGGCTGCGACCCGTCCTCGAACGCCACCGTCGCGGTCTTGTCGCCGCGCAGGTAGGGCTGGATCGCGGCGTCGTTGACCTGGCTGAAGGTCGGCGCCATGACGAAGATCGTCAGGAACAGCGCGAGGCCGGCGAGCACCTGGTTCGGCGGGGCCGAGGTCAGCCCGAGCGCGTTCCGAGTCAGGCCCAGGACCACGATGATCTTGGTGAAGCAGGTGGTGAGCAGCAGCAGCGCGGGGGCCACCGAGAGCACCGTCAGCGCGATGATGATGGTGACCGACTGCGAGGGCTTGACGCCGTTGACCGACAGCCCGAGGTTCGCGTCGCTCGGCGCCGCGGGGTCGGTGGGCGCGGCCGGGGCCTCGGGGGCCACCGGGGCGGCCGGGACCGCGGCGGGCAGGGCGGCGGGGGCCGCGGCGACGACGCCGGTGCTCGTCGCGGCCGGCACGGCGGCGGCGGCCGGGCCGGCGGCCAGCAGCGCTCCCCCACCGATCAGGCCGAGGCTCAGCAGGCCGGTGGCGAGACCGCGGGACAGCGTGCGCCGCACCGGGCCCGTCGTGGTCGAGGTGGTCACCGTCGGGTCGTCCTCTCGCGCAGCACGTCGACGGCCTTGGTCCAGGTGGCGGGCGAGAGGGCCGACCCGCTGAGCGCACCCGCGCCCGGGGCGACGTTCTCGACCGCCGGGGTGGCGGCCGGCGCCGGGACGGAGACCCCGGGGATCGCGACCGTGGTCCGCTCCTCGGTGGGCTTGGCGGTCACCACGTCGAGCGGGACCTGCGAGAGCAGGGTGACCTGCTGCTCGGTGACGCCCACGATCAGCGCCTTGGTGCCGACCTTGACGACGGCGACCCCGGCCTTGTGCCCGACGGCCTGCCGGCTGAGCACCGCGACCTCCTCGGAGTTCGCGGCCGCCGCACGGGACCTGCGCATGCCCCGGGTGATGAGCCAGAGCAGGCCCAGCACCGCGACGAGCGAGGCCGCCATGCGGCCGATCGATTCCAGGGAGTCCATCAGGCGCCGACCTCGGTGCCCGGGGTGACGATCTCAGTGACCCGGATCGCGTAGTCCTCGTCGACGACGACGACCTCGCCGCGGGCGATGAGCTGGCCGTTGACCAGGATGTCGGCGGGGCTGCCGGCGGCCCGGTCGAGCTCGACGATCGAGCCCGGGGTGAGCGAGAGCAGCTCCTGCACGGTGAGGGTGGTGCGGCCCAGCTCGACCGTGACGTCCATCTGCACGTCGCGCAGCAGGTCCATGGTGCGTCGCGGCGCACCCGGGCTGGCCGACGTGCTGGCCGCGGTGACGGGGGCGTCACCGGCGACGAGGCCGATCAGGGCCAGCGGGCCGTCCTCGGTCCCGATGACGGCGACGCCGGCGGCCGGGACCCCGCCGAGCGCGGCCAGCGCCTCGGCCGGCTCGGCCTCGGCGCCGTGCTCCAGGGTGCAGGGGCCGAGCGTGGCGACCGCGGTCTCCATGGCCGGGCGCAGCGCGTCGACCGGGTCGAGGGCGCCGCCCGGGCTGGACGACAGCGCCTCCAGCGCCGCCTCCCCCAGCACGATGACGAGCGTGCCGGCCTGCGCCCCGGCGAAGCGGGCGACGACCGCGCTGCCCTCGGACCCGAGGTCGGGGGCCGCCGCGGCCGGGACGATCTCGAGGATCTGGCCGGGGGTCGGCAGGGGCAGGGCACCCAGCGCCGCCTCGGCGGCCTGGCGGACGAACGCCTGGGCGTCGGTGGTGGTGGCGGTGCTCATCGGTTCTCCTCGGGGGTGGGGACGACCAGGCAGGCGAGACGCGGGCCACGGGAGCCCGCGACGGCGGAGGCGAGACGGGCGCCGTTGACGACGACGTCGAGGGGGGCGTCGGCGCGGTGCGGCAGCCGCACCACGTCGCCGGGGGCGAGGGAGAGGATCTCCTCGGGCAGCATGCGGGCCGGGTCGAAGCGGACCGCGACCTCGATCGGGATGTCCTCGAGGTGGTCGTCGAGGCGCCCCCGCATGAGGCGGCGCTGCCGCAGCTCCTCGGGGCTGGCCACGCGCAGCTCGGCGGCGGTCAGCGCGGCCGACAGCGGGTCCAGCGGCATCGCGAGGGTGGCGCTGCCGACCACGCCGTGCACGGTCACCTCGAAGGTGGCGACGATGATGACGTCGGTGCCGGCGCCGGTCTGCGCGAGCTGCGGGTTCTGCTCGATCCCGTGCAGCTTGGGCTTGAGGTCCACGATCGTGCGCAGGGCCAGGCCGAGCTCGCCCAAGGTCTTCTCGATGAACTGCTCGGCGAGGACGGTCTCGACCTCGGTGAGGGTGCGCCGGGGCTGCGCGCCCTGGCCCGTGCCGCCGAGCATCCGGTCGACGCAGCTCATCAGGAACGCGGTGTCGAGGTGCAGGACGGCCTGACCGGGCAGGGGCTGCGGGTCGAAGAAGGCCATGATGGTCGGCGAGGGCAGCCCGCCGAGGTACTCGTCCAGCGCGTACTGCTGGACGCCGTCCAGCTCGACCTGCACGGTGGTGCGCAGGGTGGAGGACAGCAGCGTCGCCCACTGACGGCAGAACGTCTCGTAGGTGAGCTCCAGCACGCGGGCGTGCTGGCGCGACAGCTTGGTCGGCCGTCGGAAGTCGTACGGGGTGGGGACGCCGCGTCGACGGGACCGGCGGCCGCTGCCGCGGGCGGGGGCGATGCTCGTGTCGGGTGCCACGCTCACCTATCGGCACGAGGGGGGTTCACCCTTTAGCGCTAGCCCGAACGGGTTGTCCGGCCCGCCCCGACACCCTTGTCGGGACGGGCCGGCCGGTCACGCTCAGCGGGTCGTGCTCAGCGGGTCAGGCGCGCGGGATCACTGCATGACGAACTGGGTGAAGTAGATCCCCATGATCGTCTTGGTGTCCTTGGAGTCCTTGACCTCGGGGTCGGCCGGGGTCGTGTAGGCCTCGATGATCTTCTGCTGCAGCTCGTCCTTGTAGTGCTGGCGGGTCTCGGCGTTGCCCAGCTCGGCCATCGACAGGCCGCTGAACTCCGAGATGGACAGGTCCAGCGCCTTGGAGCCGTCGGGGGCCTCGGCCTTGCCCTCGCCACCGCCCTCGGCCTCGACGCCCTGCAGGGCGATGCCCAGCTTGAGGTAGTTGCCGTCGGAGAGGTTGATGGTGATCGGGTCCAGGGCGGTGACCGCACCGGGCTTGAGCACCTCCTCGGCGGGCTTCTCCTCGGCCGCCGAGGCGGGCTTGACGAGGATGTAGGTTCCCCCGGCCCCGCCGCCGAGCAGCAGCAGACCGCCCAGGGCGATGATGATCAGCTTCTTCTTGCCGCCGGCCTTGCCCTCAGCCGGAGCCTCTTTGTCCTTGGCCATGTCAGTCCTTCTCTCGTGGGTGGCCGGTCACTGGCCGTCGGTGGAGCCGGTCGGGAGTGCGTTGGTGGTGCCGATGACGACCGGGTCGGGCCCGGCCACCGAGACCGAACCGCCGGTCTCGACCGCCGCGGTGTCCCCCGCGGCCTCGTCGGCCGGCGTCGCGATCTCCTGCTCCACCGCGCCCGGGGTGTCCTGGGCGACCTGCGGCAGCAGGGACTTGACCGCGTCGGTGCCGGGGCTGGCCACGATCAGGTCGACCCGGCGGTTGCCGTTGAGCGCGCGGGGGTCGTCGGCGGGGTACAGCGGGCGGGTGTCGGCGAAACCCTGCGCGGACAGCCGCGCCGGGCTGAAGCCGTCGGCGAGGAAGAGCCGCAGGACGTTGTTGGCCCGCTCCGAGGAGAGGCTCCAGTTGTCGGCGAAGCGCGAGGTGTCCTTCAGCGGCAGGGAGTTGGTGTGCCCCTGCACCGCGATGTCGTTCGGCAGCTTCGCGAGGACCGGGGCGATCGCGTCCAGGACGGCCCGACCGCGCGGCTCCACCCCCGCCGAGGCGTTGGCGAAGAACACGTTGTCCGCGACCAGCCCGACGACCAGGCCGTCGGAGGTGATCCGGTAGGTGACCTGGTCCTGGCTGCCCGAGGGCGTCAGGGCCGCGTCGATCTGCTGGATGACCCCGCGGTAGTCCTCGACCTGCTCCTTGGCCGCCTTCAGGTCGGCCTGGGACTGGGCCTTGGCGATGTTGCCCATGATCCGGCGCTCGCTGTCGGCCGCGCTCATGGCCTGCATGGGGTCCCCACCGGCCTGCGGGAGCAGGTCGATCGGGTCCTGACCGTTGTCGACGTTGTTGATGCCGTCGTTGCCGGGCATCACCAGGTTCGAGGCGGAGGCCCCGTCGGTCAGACCCGCCTTGAACTGGGCGAACTTGACCTGGTCGATCTGGCTGAGCGCGAACAGCACGATGAACAGCGCGACCAGCACGGTCAGCATGTCCGCGTAGGAGACCAACCAGCGTTCGTGGTTGACGTGCTCCTCGTGCTCCTCGTGCTTGCCCCGTCGCTTGTGACCTCCGCCGGACATCAGGCCGCCTTCTTGTCGGGCACGACCGTCCCCGGCGGCAGCAGGCTCTCGAGCTTGCGGGCCACCGAGCGCGGGTTGGAGCCGGCCTGGATGGCGAGGATGCCCTCGACCACCAGCTCCATCTGCGCGACCTCGAGGCCGGAGAGCCGCTTGAGCTTGCTCTGCACGGGCAGGAAGAACACGTTGGCGCTGGCCACGCCCCAGAACGTCGCGACGAAGGCCGCGGCGATCATCGGCCCGAGGGCCGAGGCGTCGGAGAGGTTCGCGAGCACGACGGTGAGCGAGATGACCGTGCCGCAGATGCCGACGGTGGGCGCGTAGGCGCCCATGTCGCCGAACGCCTTGTCGGCCTGCTTGTCGGCGGCCTTCTTCGCGGTGATCTTGGCGGTGAGGATCTCGTACAGCTCGTCGGGGTCGGTGCCGTCGATGGCGGTCTGCAGACCCTCGCGCAGGAACACGTCGTCGACGTTCTTGATCGCGTCCTCGAGGGCCAGCAGGCCCTCGCGGCGGGCGCGCTCGGCCATCTCGACCAGGACGCCGACGATGTCGCCGGCCTTGGGCGGCTTGCCGAGGAAGGCGCGCTTGAGGGAGTTGATGAGGTTGATGCCGTCCTTGAGGACGCCACCCATCAGGGTCACGCCCAGGGTGCCGACGAAGACGAGCACGAGCGGACCCGGCAGCAGGATGTCCGAGGGCGAGCCGCCCTCGTGATTCTGCGCCCACAGGATGGCGGCCGCGGCCATGACGAGGCCGACGATGGTCGCGACGTCCATGGTCAGGACCTCCTGCGGTGCAACGGGACGGGGGCGGGCAGCTCGTCGGCGCCACGCTCGGCGCGGGCGTCGGAGGGGTCATCGGCAGGAGCGGGCACCGAGTGGAGCTCCAGCACGTCGCGGGGACCCTGCTCCTCCAGCGCGTGCGCGGTGGCGACCACGCGGGCGCGGAAGGCCATGACGCGGTCGACGACGTCGGCGAGGGGTTCGGTGATGACGAACTTGGCGCCGTCGACGAGCGTCACGACCGTGTCGGGCGTGGCGTCGACGCGCTGGATCAGGTCGGGGTTCAACGCGAACACCGACCCGTTCAGGCGGGTCACGAGGATCACTGGGGTCCGTCCTTGGAGGTGGAGGCGGGTGGCCCGTCCGTGGGCCGTTCTGACTGTCCATCGGCCCCCGGGGGGACGATCTGAAGACGGGGTGCGCGCAGACGGGTGAATCTGCTCCACCGTCCGGTCACGCTGCGCTACAACGCATCCGGACCGGACAGCAGGACGCCTCCCCACCCGCTCGGGGTGGGGAGGCGTCCGTGGGTCCGGCCCGGTGGGCCTCAGCTCATCAGCGCTTGAGGTTGACGACGTCCTGGAGGATCTCGTCGGAGGCGGTGATGATGCGGGAGTTCGCCTGGAACCCGCGCTGGGCGAGGATCAGGTTGGTGAACTCGTTGGAGAGGTCCACGTTGGACATCTCCAGCTGCCCGCCCAGGAGCTTCCCGCGCCCGCCGGCGTTGGCGACGCCGACCTGGGCCGCACCGGAGTTGGTGGTCACGGTGAACATGGAGTTCCCGGACTTCTCGAGCCCGGCGGGGTTGTTGAAGGTCGCGATCGCGACCTGCCCGAGGGTGGACTTCATGCCGTTGGTGAACGCACCGGTGAGGGTGCCGTCCGGGTTCAGGGTGAAGGAAGTGAGCGTGCCGACCGGGGCACCGTTGGCGCCCTGGGTGATCTCGCTCTTGCCGCCCTTGATGCCGGCGCCTCCGGGGCTGTCGAACCCGGTGAGGGTCGAGAGGTCCACGACCACGTCCACGCCGTTGACCTTGACCGTCGCCGAGGCGTCGGAGCCGGTGTCGGGCTTGCCGGCCGCGCTGAAGACGAGGTTGGCCGTGGCGTCCGCCGCGTCGGCGGTGCTCTGCCCCGGGTAGGTGAAGGCCACCGACCACTTGGTCGCGTCCGTCGAGTCCTGGGTGAAGGTGCCGGTGACCAGGTGCGCGGTGCCGAGGGCGTCGTAGGCGGTGAAGGCGGTGGTCGCGACGCCGTCGTTGCTGGCGGTGGTCGCGGGCGGGACGATGCTGCTGGAGGGGTCCAGGTTCCCGCCGATGGTGGCCTTGTCGGTGGGGGTCGAGGGCAGGATCTTGCCGACCGGGACGTTCAGGCGACCGGTGGGCTGGTTGGCATTGACGGTGCCGTCGACGCCCGAGGCGGTCCAGCCCTGCACGTAGGAGCCGTCGGGGGTGATGAGGTTGCCGTCGGTGTCCAGCGAGAACGACCCGGCCCGGGTGTAGAACGAGGCCTCGCCCTGCTTGACGACGAAGAACCCGTCGCCCTGGATCATCATGTCCGTGGCCTTGCCCGTGGTCTGGGCCGAGCCCTGGGTGAAGTTGTTGGTGACGGCGTTGACCCGCACCCCGAGGCCGACCTGCGCCGGGTTCGTCCCCCCGACCCCGTTCTGCGGGGCCGCGGCGGAGGTCGTGAGCTGGCTCAGCGTGTCACCGAAGATGACGCTGGAGCTCTTGTACCCGGTGGTGTTGACGTTGGCGATGTTGTTGCCGACGACGTCCATCATCGTCTGGTGGGAGCGGAGACCGCTGACACCGGAGAACATGGAACGGAGCATGTCGTTGCCTTTCGGACGGCCGGAGGGGGCGAGTTCGTCGTGTCCGCGCGGGGCGGAGCGGGTTCGGGTGGGTTCGGGAGAAGGCTGCGGTGCGGGTCAGGCGGTGTCGGTGGACCCGGTGGGGGCCGTCGCGGTGCTGCCGGCGCCGCTGGGCGGGGTCGTGGCCGCTGCGGCAGCGGCGGCGGCGGCAGCCGCGGCGGGGGTCTCGATCCCGCTGACCTTGCTCAGCACGACGTCGGTGCCGTTGACCTTGAGGACGGGCTCGCCGTTGGTGCCGCCGATCGAGGCGGCGGTGAAGCTGGCCGAGCTGACGACCCCGGTGGTGGGGTTGCCGTCGGGCCCGGTGTAGGTGACCGTCTGCCCGACCAGGGTGCTGGCCTGCAGCCGGAGCTGGGAGGTGAGGAGCTGGGTGTTGTTCTTGTTCATCTCCTCCATCGACTCCAGGGCCGAGAACTGCGCGGTCTGGGCGATGAACTCGGAGGACTCCACGGGCTTGGAGGGGTCCTGGTAGCGCAGCTGGGCGACGAGCAGCTTCATGAAGGTGTCCTTGTTGGCGGCCGTGTCGCCGGACGCCTTGGTGGCGCTGCTGTCGCTGGCGTTGCCGGACTTCGCCAAGGCGCCCGCGGTGGCCACGTTGGACGCGGTCAGCAGGGCGTTGTAGGCCGAGCTCCCGCTCGCCGCATCGACTGTCATGGACTCCTCTTCGGTCGAACGGGACCGAACCTGTAGCCCGTTCGGGGCTTTCTCAGGTTCGGGGCTCAGGTTCACGGGTGAGTCCCAGGTCCCGGGCGGCCCGTCGAGGGCCGTCCGGGACGCTGCGGGAGCTCAGGCGCGCAGGTCGATCCGGCCGGCGGCGGCCGCCGAGGCGGCCCGTTGCCGGGCGCGACCCTCACCGACGGCGTCGAAGAACCCCGACCGCGGGGTCGGCGGCCCGTCGCCGCGGTCACCACCGGGGCGGCCCTCGCCCCCGCGCCTGGACTCCCCGCCGAACAGGCCGGCCCGCTGCTCGGCGAGGCGCGGCTCGCCCTGGCCCGCGGTGGTGTCGGCGGTGACGGCGACGGTGGTGCTGCTGAAGGCGCTGTCGCTCAGCTCCCGCTGCAGGTCGCCGACGGCGTTGCGCAGCGCGTGCCGCGCGGACTCCGAGGCGCCGCCGAGCTGGACGTGCAGGGCCCCGTCGGTGATCTCCGCCGTGACGGTCACCGGGCCGAGGCCGAGCGGATTGACCTCGACCTGCATCCGGTGGGTCGCGTCCAGGTCGGCGGGCAGGGCCCCGAGGTGCCCGGCGATGCCCTGGGCGAAGGCCAGCGGGTTGGTGAGCGGCAGGGGGGCGGGCGCGGTCGAGGTGACCGGGACCGACGGCCCGGTGACCGGGGCGGCGGGCGTGCCCGGCACCGGGATCGGCGTCGGCACCGGGGTCGCACCGGTCGCGGCGGTACCCGTCGCGGCGTCGGCCGGGACGGCCGCGAGGGTGGTGGCACCCGTCCCGGGCAGACCGGTGGTCCCCGCGGCGGGTGCGGCTGGGGTCGTGACCGGCCCGGCGACCGGGCCGGGCGCGGGCCGCCCACCGGGTCCACCCCCGGAACGGTCGTCGGACCCGCCCGGGGCGGAACCGGACTCCCCGCCCGGGGCACCCGGGCCCGCGGTGCCGACGCCGTCGGCGGTCGGGCCGTCGGTCGGGCCCGCGGTCGGTGCCGGAGCGGTGCCGGTGGTGGGGGTGGGCGTCGTGACGGCGGTCTGCAGCTCGACCGCCGTCGGGGCGGTGGAGGCCCGCCCGCCCGAGGACGCACCGAGGACGACCGCCCCCGCGGGCAGGGCCGGAGCGGCCGGACCGGTGTCGTCGGCGGTCGCGGTGGCGGCAGCCGGACCGAAGGTGCCCGGTCCCGCGCCGGGCGAAGGGGTGCCCGGGGTGGCGGCGGGACCGGCGGCGGGGGCGCCCGTCGCGACCGGGGTCGCGGTGGGGTTCGCGGTCGCGTTCGACACGGTGGTGACCGGCAGAGCCGGGACGGTTGCCGGGGTGGACGCCGGGGTGGACGCCGGGGTGGACACCGCGGCCGGGTCCGTCGGGGTGGGTGCCGTACCGGTCGCGTTCGCGGCAGGCGCGTTCGCGGCAGGCGCGTTCACGGCGGGCACGAGCAGCGCCACGGGCAGCAGGGTCACGGGGACCACCGGGGTCCCGGGGGTCTCTGCGTCGCCGTCCTCGGTGCGGCGCTCCTGCGAATCCCGGACGTCGGACGTCGCGGTCGGGCTCCCCACGGCCCGCTCCCCCGCCTCGCGTCCCCGGGCCGGGCCGCGCAGCTCGGCGCGCTCGACCGCGCGGCGGTCCGGACGGACGGTGCCGCGGGACTCCTCGCGGTCCGCCGGGCGCGAGCCGGCGCGGGACTCGCTACGGGACTCGCTACGAGACTCGTTGCGGCGCAACGCCTCGAGGTCGTGGTTGCGTCCGCGCTCCGCGCGGCGCTCACCCCCGCGGTCGAGCTCGGCGCCGGCCCGGTCGAGGCTGCGCGCGAAGTCGTCGCCGGTGCCCGGCAGGCCGCCGTCGCGACGGGCGGGCGTCGCCGGCGCGGCGGGACGGACGGCGATCAGCGCGGTGGTCGGCGTGCTCACGCGGCGGCTCCCAGGGTGGCGGTGATCTTGCGGACGTAGTTCTGGGTCTCCTTGAACGGCGGCACCCCGCCGTACTTGGCGACGTTGCCCGCCCCGGCGTTGTAGGCGGCCAGGGCCAGGTCCACCGACCCGAAGCGGTCGAGGTGGGAGCGCAGGAGGCGACCGGCCCCGTCGATGGCCTGCATCGGGTCCATCGGGTCGATCCCCATGCCCCTGGCGGTGGCGGGCATGAACTGCATGAGCCCCCGCGCCCCGGCCGGGGACACCGCCTTCGGGTCGTACCCGGACTCCTGCTTGGCCACGGCCGAGAGGAGTCCGGCGGGCAGGCCGTACTTCTGCTCGGCGGTCGAGAACGCGGAGTCGTAGGGGGCCGAGCGGCTGGTGGACAGCGCGGGCGGGCGCACGTAGTCGGTGCTGCTGGCGGTCGCGGCCCCGGTGCCGAGGACGGCGGCCGTCGCGAGGGCCGCACCGGCGGCCGTGGTGGCCGCCGTCGTGCCGAGCCGACGGATGGTCATCGGGGTTTCCCAGACCTTGGAGATCTTCACGACGTCGCCTGTCTTCGGAGCGTGCAGCATCTGGCCGTTGCCGACGTAGATGCCGATGTGGTGGCCGTTCTCGAGGACGACGAGGTCGCCGGGTTTCGCCTGGGCGAGGCTCGGCACCGCCGTGCCGACGGTGGCCTGCTGCGCCGCCGTCCGCGGCAGGTTTACCCCGATGTCCTTGCCCGCCAGCTGGATCAGGCCCGAGCAGTCGAGGCCGGAGGGGGTCGTGCCGCCCCAGCGGTAGGGCACGCCCAGGTACTTCTTGGCGGCCGAGAGCAGGGCCTCCCCCGTCCCGGCGGAGCCGAACCCCGCGTTCACCGCCCGGGTGGTGCGGGAGACGTTGGCGTCGGAGAGCGCCGAGGCGAACGCCGTGCCCGACCCCGAGGCCGAGGGGGTGCCGGCGTTCAGGACGGGCAGCCCCGCGCGGGCGGTGCCCGGGTCGAGCGAGGCGATGCGCGAGCGGATCTCCGCGATGCGCGACTGGATCTCGGCGACCGGGCTCATCGACCGCCCTCCAGCTCGGCCCGACGACGGGCACGGGCGGCGAACTCGGCGACGGTGCGGTCGTCGAGGGCCTTCTGGTCGGCGGCGGCGGCGGCCTGCTCCTGGGCCAGCTCGTGCCGTTCGACGATGCGCTCCAGACCGCGTTCGGCGCGGCGGGCGCGCAGCCAGGCGGCCTGCTTCTCGTCCACGCCGGCCTCGGCCCGCAGGGTCAGCGCGCGGGCGTTGTCGAGGTCGACGACGAGGGCGGAGCGCCGGGCGACCCCGGCCGTCCAGGCCGCCATGGTCTCGTCGGAGAGGTGGGTCTCCCCCAGTTCGTGGCGGACCCGGGCGGCGCGCTGCCGTTCCCGGCGCAGCACGGCGTTGGCCGCGGCCAGCTCCCCCTTGGCCTGCTCCTGCTGCACCTTGCGCAGCTTCAGCAGGGCGAGGATCGCGCGGGCGCTCATGCCACTCCCAGGGTCCGGGCCAGTTCGGCCAGTCGCTGCCAGGCGTGCCCGGCCGGCGTGATGTCCTCGATGTCCTGACGCAGGAACGCGTTGATGGCGGGCATCGCGGCCACCGCGGCGTCCACGTCGGGGTTGGCCCCGGGCTGGTAGGCCCCGACCTCGATGAGTTCCTTCGCGTCCCGGTGCGCGGCGAGGACCCGGCGCAACGTCGTGGACAACGCGCGCTGCTCGCGGCTGGTGACCCGGGAGGCCACGCGGGAGACCGACTCGAGCACGTCGATGGTCGGGAAGTGCCCGGCCGTGGCCAGGCGACGGTCGAGCACGACGTGGCCGTCGAGGATCGAGCGGGCGGCGTCGGCGACGGGTTCGTTGTGGTCGTCCCCGTCGACGAGGACCGTGTAGATGCCGGTGATCGACCCGGCCACCCCGTCGCGCTCCACGCCCGGCCCGGCGCGCTCCAGCAGCCGGGGCAGCAGCGCGAACACCGAGGGCGGGTAGCCGCGGGTGGCGGGCGGTTCGCCGACCGAGAGGCCGATCTCGCGCTGGGCCATGGCGACGCGGGTGAGGGAGTCCATCATCAGGACGCAGTCGGCACCGAGGTCGCGGAACCCCTCGGCGATCGCGGTCGCGGTCAGCGAGGCGCGCAGGCGCAGCATGGGCGCCTCGTCGGAGGTGCCGACGACGACGACGGAACGGGCCAGGCCCTCGGCCCCGAGGTCGTCCTCGAGGAACTCGCGGACCTCTCGACCACGCTCGCCGACCAGGGCCAGCACCGAGACGTCGGCGGAGGTGCCCCGGGCGATCATCGAGAGCAGCGAGGACTTCCCGACACCGGAGCCGGCGAAGATCCCGAAGCGCTGACCGAGACCCGCGGGCACCAGGGTGTCCAGGGCCCGCACGCCCAGACCCAGCGGGTTCTGGACCCGGCCGCGCGACAGCGCCGGCGGCGGGGCCGCGTGCAGGGCGGCCTGCGGGGCGGTGTGCAGGGGCGGGCCCCCGTCGAGGGGGTTGCCGAGCGCGTCCACGACGCGCCCGAGCAGGGCCGGGCCGACGGGGACGGTGCTGGGGCGACCGGTGGCGACGGCGGGTGCGCCCGCGGCCAGCCCGGTCAGGTGACCGAGCGGCAGGCAGCGCAGGCGCCCGCCCTCGGCGGCGACGACCTCGGCCCGGATCTGCCGGTCGGGGCGCTCGGGGTCGCCGAGCACCAGGGTCTCCCCCACCGCGGCCTGCAGACCGGCCACCTCCACGGAGAGCCCGACGAGCCCGCTCACCCGTCCGGAGACGAGCGGGCGGGCGGCGTCGACGGCCCGTTCGACCTGCGGGGCCAGCAGGTCGCGGACCTGCCGGGCCAGGCTCGGGGAGACCAGCGTCGGGGTGCTCACGCGGCGGCCCCGCCCACCTCGGCACTCACGTCGGTGACGACGCCCGGGGTGTCACCCAGCAGCGCGTCCACCGCCCGCGCGACCGAGGCGCGCAGACGGGCGTCGATGGTGGTCTCACCCTGACGGGCGATCGCTTCACCGGGGTGCAGGCTGCTGTCGGCGACGAAGTTCACGCGCCCTGCATCGGCATCCGCGGCGAAATCCTTGAGGGTGTCCCCCGGGCGGCCCATCAAGTCCGCCGGATGGACACGCACGGTGACCGGGTCCGCGGCCTCCAGCGGCCGCAGCGCCCGCTTGACGGCCTCCAGGACCGGGGAGTCCATGAGGGCCAGCTCCCGGTCCAGGACGGCCCCCGCCAGGTCGCAGGCCAGCGCCAGCACCGTGTCGGCCAGCTCCCCCACGGTCGGGTCCTGCCGCGCTCGCAGCTCGTCGGCCGCGGCGAGCAGCGCGTCCTCCGAGCGGCGCAGGACGGCGGCCCGCTGGGTCGCCTCCCGCACCGCCTGCTCCTGCTCGGCCACCCGGGCCGCGGCCCGCTCGGCCTCGACCCGCTCGTGCGCCTGGCGCAGACCGGCGCTCCACCCCTCGGCGTAGCCCGCCGCCCGGGCGGACTCCCGCACCCGGACGGCCGCGGGGTCGGCCGGGACCTCGAACGTGGTGAACGTCCGCTCGGGACGGGACGTCGTCGTGACCGGGGCGGCCGCGAACACCCGCGGACGGTTCGCCGCGGCCGGCCCCAGCGCGGCCGGGACGAAGGCGTCAGGCGACGAAGTCATCGTCACCACCGCGGCTGATCACGATCTGCCCGGAGTCCTCCAGGCCACGGATGACCTGGACGATCTTGGTCTGCGACTCCTCGACGGCGGAGAGGCGGACCGGGCCGAGCATCTCGATCTCCTCCAGGAGGTTCTCGCGGGCCCGCTCGGAGACGTTGCGCAGGATCTTGTCGCTGACCTCGGGCTTGACCCCCTTGAGGGCGGTGGCGAGGTCGGCGGTCTCGACCCCGCGCAGCACCAGCTGGATGGAACGGTCGTCCAGCATGGTGATGTCCTCGAAGACGAACATGAGGGCGCGGATCTCCTCGGCCAGCGGGGCGTTGACCCGGGCCAGACCTTCGAGGATGGAGCGCTCCGTGCCGCGGTCGGCGCGGTTGATGATCTCGACGAGGGGTTCGACGCCCCCGACGGCCGCGTTGTTCTTGGGCTGCAGCACCGCCGAGGTCCGCCGCTGCACGACGTCCTCCACGAGCCGGATGTAGTCGTAGGAGGTGTTCTCCATCATCGCGATGCGCAAAGCGATGTCGGCCTGCAGCTCGGGCGCCAGCCCGGAGAGGATCATCGAGGACTGGTCGGGCCGCAGGTGGGCCAGGACCAGCGCGATGGTCTGCGGGTGCTCGTCGGTGAGGAACGTCAGGATCTGCTGCGGGTCGGCCTGGTGCAGGAACGAGAACGGCTGCGCCACGGCCGATTCCGCGACCCGGCCGAGGACCTGCAGGGCGCCCTCGGCGCCGAGGCTGGCCTCGAGCACGCCCTGGGCGTAGTCCATGCCGCCCATGCCCATCCGCATGGGCGCGGCGACCATCTCGTGGAACTCCTCCAGCACCGAACCGACGACGTCGGGCCCGATGGCCTTCAGCCGCAGGATCTCGGCGGTGAGGACCTCGATCTCGGCCGGCCGCATCCGGGAGAGGATCTTGGCCGCGTTCTCCTGGCCGACCTGGACGAGCAGGACGGCGGCCTTCTGGGCCCCGGTGAGCTCCGGGACGGCGACCTCCGTGGTCGTGGTGCTCACGCTCAGCTCCTACGGTCGGCGAGCCAGCCGCGGAGCAGTTCCGCGACCTCGTCGGGTTGACGGGCGACGAGCTGGACGACCTCGTCGCGGCGGGCGGCGGCGGTCTGCAGCGCGGGGTCCACCGGGGCCGGGTCGAGGGCCACCGGGGCGGGACGACGCTGGGCCGGCAGGGCCGGGGCCTCGTCGCCGTCGGTGATGTCGCCCAGGTCGATCGGCGGGGCGGCGAGGTCGAGGGTCTCGACGGTCTCCACCTTGCGCCGCCGGAAGGACACCAGGATCACGATCAGCATGACCAGGACGAGCAGGGCCAGCGCCGCGGTCTTGCCGTAGCCGATGAGCTGCTGCTGCTGGTCGGCCTTCTCGCTCGCGGCCAGTTCCTTGGCGGCCGCGTCGGCGGCACCGGTGTTGAAGGCCGTCTTGACCACCGAGACCGTGTCGCCGCGGGCGGCGTCGACCCCGATCGCGTTGGTCACCATCTGGGTGACCTGGTTGACGTCGGCGTTGCCGAGCTTCGTGGCGTCCAGGGTCACGACCACCGACTGCCGCTGCACCGCACCGGGGGTGGAGACGGTGTTGGTCTCGGTGGAGTCGATCGGGTTGTTCTTGGTGGTCTGGCTCTTCTCGTAGGCACCGTCGGTGCCGGTGGTGCCCGCGGGCGTCTGGATGTTGTCCGGGCCGAGGACCCCGGTCGTGGGCTGACCGGACCCGGAGTACTTCTCGACCGCCTCGGACTCCGAGGTCGGGCTGAGCTGCTGCGGCTGGCTGTACTTGATGGACTTCTCGGTCTGCTGGTCGAAGTCCAGCGTCGCCGAGACCAGCGCGGAGACGTTGCCCTTGCCGTAGATGCCCTCGAGGTAGGCCTGCAGCTTGGCCGTCTCGGACGCGTTGTAGCTGTTGGTGCGCTCGGCGTTGGCGGAGGCGCCGTTGCCGTCGCTGGAGAGCGTGTTGCCCTCCCCGTCGACGACCGAGACGTCCTTGGGGTTCATGCCGGGGACGCCGCGGGCGACGAGGTTGACGATCGAGGTGACCTGGTCGCTGCTGAGCGTCGTGCCGGGCCGGAGCTTGACCAGGACCGAGGCGGTCGTCGGGTCCTGCTCGTTGAGGAACACGTCCTTGTCCGGGATGGCCAGGTTGACCTTGGAGGACTGGACCCCGTCGATGCTGGTGATGGTGTCCTGCAGCTCACCGGCCAGGTAGGCCTGGTACTTCTTGTTCTGCAGGAACTCCGACTGGGTGACGCTGCCGGACTCGAGCAGGGAGCTCGTGTTGTTCTCGGTGTTCGCCGGCAGCCCCTGCCCGGCCATCGCCAGACGCTGCGCGTCCACGACGTCCTGCGGCACAAGGATCGTCGAGCCGCCGTCCTGCAGCTCGTACTTCACGTTGGAGGCGTCCAGCTGCTGGGTGATGGCCGAGGCGTCGGTCCCCGAGAGGTTCGAGAACAACGGCGCGTAGCTCGGGGTCGAGGCCCAGCGGGCGAAGTACACCCCGCCGAGGACCAGACCGGCGACGACCGCCAGGACGACGGCCTTCTGCCCGGCCGTGAAGCCACCGAACCCGGTGACGAACTTCTTGGCGCCGTCGACGATCGCCGCGGGCCCCTTTCCGGCCTTCGCCATCAGAGCTGCATCCTCATGATCTCGTTGAAGGCCTCGACGGCCTTGTTGCGGACGGCGACGGTGAGCTGCGTGGCCAGCTGGGCCTCGTTGCTGGCGATCATGTAGTCGTGGACGTTGGTGAGGTCACCCGTGGCCGCCTTGAGCGCCAACGTGTCCGCGTTCGACTGCAGGCCCTGCAACTTGTCGATGCCCCCGGAGAGCATCGACGCGAAGTCGGTGCCGTCGGAGGAGCCGACCCCGCTCACGCCGGAGGTGCCGGCGGTGGAGCTCAGCGGGCTGATGGACCCGGCCCCGGGGGCGGTCCCGACGGTGGTCGAGACGCCGCGGGTGGCCTGCGCGTTGTCGGTGTCGGCGATGCCCTGACCGAAACCGGTCGCCAGCGTGCCGAGGGAGGAGGAGATCGAGCCGATCGATTCGACGCTCACCGGGATCAGCCCTTCCCGAGCTGCAGCGCAGCGGTGTAGGCGTCCTTGGCCCGGTCGATGACCGCCAGGTTGGACTGGTAGGCGCGCTGGGCCATGATCAGCGAGGTCATCTGGGTCGACATGTCGATGTCGGGGTACTTGACGTAGCCGTCCTGGTCGGCGAGCGGGTTGTCCGGCTCGTAGACCGTCCGACCCTCGCTGCCGCCCAGGACGATGCCGCGGACCGCGGTGCCCTTGCCGTCCCCGGCCTCCCCCGCGACGACGTAGCGGGCGCGGAAGGCGTCCTCGGAGGTGCGGGTCGCGGTGTTGACGTTGGCGATGTTGTCGCTGACCGCGTCCATCCACTTGCGGTTCACGGTCACGCCGGTGCCGGCGATGCCGATCGCGTCGAAGATGCTCATCGGGTCTGCTCCGTTCTCATGGCCAGGGGTGGACGGGGGCGGGGGCGGTCCAGCGGTCTCACGAGGTCTGCATCGCGGTGCGCAGCAACGTGTACTTGGCGTTCATCGCCGACAGCGCGGTCTGGTAGCTCAGCCCGGTGGAGATGTTGGAGATCGTCTCCTCGTCGAGGTTGACGTTGTTGCCGTCCTCGCGGGTCGGCTCCAGCGACTTGCGGGTGACGATCCCGGAGGACGCGGCCGCGCTCGCGTCGCCCGAGGCGACGGCGGAGGCCAGCGAGTCCTCGAAGGACACCTTGTTGGCGATGTAGCCCTTGGTGTTGATGTTGGCGATGTTGTCGGCAATGGCGCGCTGACGTGCCTGGAGACCGTTCAGCGCGGTGTGCAGCGCGACGGTGGTGAGATCGGGCACGGGGCCACCCTCCGGGTTGCGTCTCACCCGCTCGGGGGAGAGACGATCGGTGTCGGGATGTGGCCGTGTCCGTGGCCGGTGGTGCTCGGCGCGTCCTGCGCCTCAGCACCCTCTTCGGCAGCCCGGGCCGATCCCTTGAGCGTCTCCTCGGGCGAGCTCGTTGATCCGTCCGGGCGGTGACCGTCGATCGTCGTGATCGCCCACCCGCGACGGTCGGGGTCACCCGGGTGGGTGCGCGTCCGCGGACCGGGGTGCGGACGGGTCAGAGGGCGCCGAGGGCGGTGACCGAGCTGACCAACCAGGGCACGGCCACCGCCAGGGTGGGCAGCAGGAGCAGGGCGAGGGCCAGTCCGTAGGTGGCCACGGCCAGCGCCCGGGAGTACCCCGCCGGACCGGTGAGCCGGCGCACCCGGGCGACGGCGCCCTCCGTCACCGGCATCGCGGCGGGATCGGTGCTGATCTGCGGGTCCCCGGCCAGCACCAGCAGGGCCCGGGCCAGCGGGACGGGTCCGCTGACCCGGCGGGCGGCGTCGTCGGCGAGCATCTCGACCAGCAGCCGGACGGCGTCGAGCGCGGCCCGGCTGGAGACCACGATGGGGAAGGCCGCGTGCAGGGCGGTGAACGCCTCGAGCACGAGGTCGTGGCGGGCCCGCAGGTGGCAGCGCTCGTGGGCGACGACGGCCTCGACCTCGGCCGGCGCCAGGGTGGTGAGGACCGCGTCGCTGACCACGACCCGCTGCCCGCCCCGGCGCGGGACCTGCCCGGGGACGCAGTAGGCGACCCGGCCGGGGCCGCTCAGGACACGCAGCCCGGCCCCGCCGAGCAGGGCCGAGTCGAGCCGGCCCAGGAGCTGGGCGCGGTCGTCGAGCAGGTCGACGAGGTCACGGTGGCGGTTGCGCCGACGCCGGGTCCGGATCCCGACGAGCAGGGCCACGGTCCAGAACCGGGTGGTGACGATCGCCACCAGCAGCGAACCCAGTCCGATGAGGATGGTCTCGACCACCCCGTGCCGGGCCAGGAAGGGCAGACCCGGGGTCTCGGTGAACAGCAGCGTGAGCGAGGCGAGCCCCGCCCCCAGCGTGGCGAGGACGGCGGCCAGGGCGACGGCCTGCCAGAGCACCAGGGCCGCGCGCGGCACCCGGTGGGTCCAGGTCGCGCGGGCCAGCAGCGCGGGGACCGGACCGGCCAGCACCAGCGCGAGGGCCGCGAACCAGAACGCCGTCACGGGCCAACCATCGCCCCTGCGCGATCAGGACCCGGGAGCGGGGTCCGGCTCGGCGGGGGGCTGGGTCGTGCCGGGAGTCGCAGCCGGGGTGGCGCCCGGAGCCATCGCGTCGAGGGCCTCACGCAGGGCGGCGAGCTCGGCCGGGGACACCGACCCGACGAAGTGGACGAGCGCGGCCTGCCGGTCGTCGCTGGGGACGTCGCCGAGCGCGTCCATCATCACCTCGGCCACCATCTGCTCGCGGGACGCGGCCGGGGAGTAGCGGAAGGCCCGCCCCGCGCGTTCCTGCCGCACCACGCTCTTCTTGGCGAGACGGTCCAGGACGGTCATGACGGTCGTGTAGGCGATCTTGCGGTGGGCGGCGAGCTCCTCGTGCACCTCGCGCACGGTCAACGGGGTCCCGGCCGCCCAGAGGCGGTCCATGACCTCGCGTTCGAGTTCCCCCAGAGCCATGAGGCCATCCTAACCCTTGAAGCTGCACATACCGCCGGTGGTGATTCCTCCCACAGCGTACTAGCTCAGGTCGTACTACCCCCTGTCGTAGAGGTGGGAGCCGGTACTACAGTCGGTCGTACTACGACGAAGTGTCGTAGCCCAGGTCGCGGCCCCGAGGCCGTCGTCGGAGGAGGAGCACGGTGGACGTCGAGGCGCTCAGCCGGATGCAGTTCGCGGTGACGACGATCTACCACTACTTCTTCGTCCCCCTCTCCATCTCCCTGGCCCTGCTCACCGCCCTGCTGCAGACCGCGCACCACCGCGCGCACCCCCGCACCGGTGAGGAGCGCTGGGGCCGGTTGTCCCTGCTGACCGGCAAGATCCTGATGATCACCTTCGCCGTAGGCGTGGTGACCGGCCTCGTGCAGGAGTTCCAGTTCGGGTTGTCCTGGAGCGCCTTCGCCCGGTTCTACGGCGACGTCTTCGGGCCCACCCTCGCCGTGGAGGGGATGCTCGCGTTCTTCCTCGAGGCCACGTTCCTCGGGCTGTGGTGGTTCGGGCGCGACCGGCTCCCCGCGCGCGTCCACCTGGCGACCATCTGGATCGTCGCGGTGGGGACGACGATCTCGGCCTTCGTCATCCTGTCGGCGAACTCCTTCATGCAGAACCCGGTCGCCTACACCCTGGACCCGGAGACCGGGCGGGCCCGCCTCGGCAGTTTCGCGGACCTGCTCCTCAACGAGGTGAACCTGGCCGCCTTCCCGCACACGATGTCGGGTGCCCTCATGGCCGGCGGCGCCCTGGTACTGGCCGTGGGCCTGCACCACCTGCGCCGCTCCCCCGCCGGCACCGACCGCGACGCGTTCCGTTCCCTGGCGCGGCTCGGGGCCTGGACCACGCTCGTCGGCGGGGCCGGGACCGCGATCACCGGCGACGTGCTGGGCAAGGTGATCACCGCCGTGCAGCCCATGAAGATGGCTGCGGCGGAGGCGCTCTACTCCACGACCGGGTCCGCCCCGTTCTCGCTGTTCGCCTACGCACCCCCCGGTCAGGCCAAACCCACCTGGGCCGTCGAGATCCCGGGGTTGCTGTCCTTCCTCGCGACCGGGTCCTTCACCGCACCGGTCCAGGGCCTGGCCGACCTGCAGTCGAGCTACGAGCAGCGCTACGGCCCCGGGAACTACATGCCCTGGGTGCCGGTGCAGTTCTGGACGTTCCGGCTGATGATCGGCGTCGGGATGCTCGCCGCGGCCATCGCCCTGGTGTTCCTCGTCGTCTCCTACCGCCGCCGCTGGGTGCCCGCCCGGGTGCTCGCGCACCCGGCCCTGTCCCCCGTCACCGAACGCGGCCGGCGGATCCTGGGGCGGGCCGCCTTCCTCGGGGTCGTCCTGCTGCCCGGTCTGCCGCTGGCGGCGAACTCGCTGGGGTGGATCTTCTCCGAGAACGGTCGGCAACCCTGGTTGGTCTTCGGGCTGTTCCGCACGGCCGAGGGCGTCTCCCCCGGCACGACGGCCGGGGAGCTCGTGGTCTCCATCCTGGGTTTCACCCTGCTCTACGGGATCCTCGCGGTCGTCTGGCTGCGCCTGCTGACCCACCTCGTCCGGGCCGGGCTGCCGGAACTGCCCGACCCCCGGCGCGACGACGACGCTCCCGGCCCCGGAACCGGCTCCTCGGCCACCCCGGCGCCCGCCGCCGCGGTCGGCCCGCTCAGCTACTGACTCCCCGCCCCGAACTCCACCCCGACCACCCGCGCCCTCCTGGAGTCCCGATGAACCTCGACCTCCCCGCCCTCTGGTTCGGCGTCGCCGTCCTGGCCTGGGTCCTGTTCTGGGTCCTGGAGGGCTTCGACTTCGGCGTTGGGGTGCTGGCCCGGGTCCTGGGCCGCGACGAGGACGAGCGCGGTCAGGCGGTCGCGACCGTGGGCCCGGTGTGGGACGGCAACGAGGTTTGGCTGGTCGCCGCGATCGGCGTCATGTTCGCGGCGTTCCCCGACTGGTACGCCGCCGCCCTCTCCGGCCTGTACCTGCCGATGGTCGCCCTGCTGCTGCTGCTCGCCGTGCGCGGTGTCGCGATCGAGTTCCGCGGCAAGCATTTCGCGCCCCGCTGGCGGGCGCGCTGCGACCTGGCCCTGGCCGTCTCCTCCGCCCTGCTGGCCCTGCTGTGGGGTGCGGTCCTGGGGGTGCTGGCGACGGGCCTGGCCCTCGGCGTGGACGGTGAGGTCGCGGGCACCGGACCCTCGCGCAGCCTCGCCCCGCTGCTGTCCCCGGGCGCGGGCCTCGGCGCCCTGCTGGGGCTCGGGCTGTGCCTGCTGCAGGGGGCCACGTTCCTGGGCCTGCGTACCACCGGTCCGCTGCGTCGACGGGCGCGGCGGGTCGCCCTCGCCGTCGCCGTGCTGCTCACGGCGGCGCTCGGCGGGGTCGGCGCGCTGCACGGCCCCCCGGTGCTCCTGGTCGCCGCGGCGGCCCCGGCGCTCGTCGCCGTCCTCGTCCTCGGCCGACGCGAGGCCCTCGCCTTCACCGCGTCCTCGCTGACCGTGGCGGCCGGCGTGGTCGCCACCTTCACCGCCCACCTCGGAGCCGGGGTGCTGCTGCCCAGCACGCTGCCCGGCGGGGCCGACGTGACCCTGCGCGGGGCGGCCTCCTCCCCGGCCGCGCTCGAACTGATCACCGTCGTCGGCGTGGTCGTGCTGCCCGCGGTGCTCGTCTACCAGATCTGGTCCTACCGGGTCTTCCGGCACCGGGTGAGCGGTCGCGGGCCGGCCATGCCCCCGCGCACCCCGGTCCGGCCCGGCGCCCCGCTGTCCCGATGAGCCGGCCCCGCGGACCGGTCGACCGCCGGTTGCTGGCCCTGACCCGGGGGCACCGGGGACGCCTGGCGGTCCTCACCGTCCTGGAGACGGCGCTGGCCCTGTCGGGTGTGCTGCAGGCCCTCCTGCTCGTCGACCTGGTCGTCACCGTGTGGCGGGAGGAGCCGCCGACCCGGGCGGTGGCGGCCCTCCTCGGGCTGGTGCTCGTGCGGGCCGCGCTGGTCCGGTTCGCCCCCGTCCGGGCCGCCGACGTCGCGGGACGGCTGCGCGAGGACCTCCGTGGCCGGGTGCTGCGCCACGCCCTGGCCCTCGGTCCCGACACGGTCGCGGCCGACCGCACCGGGGTCCTGCTCACCCAGGGGCTGCCGACCCTGGACGGGTGGTTCACCCGCTTCCTGCCGGCGCTGGTCGCCGCGGTGGTGCTGCCCCCGGTCGTGCTGCTCCTGCTGGTCCGCGCCGACCCGGGTTCGGCGGTCGTCGTCGCCCTGACCCTGCCGCTGGTCCCCGTCTTCGCCGTCCTGCTCGGCCGGGCGACCGAGGCCCGCGCCCGGCGGCAGTGGCGGGCCACCGCGGACCTCGCGAGCCACTTCCTCGACGTCGTCCGGGGCCTGCCCACCCTGCGCGTGCACCGCCGCGCCGCGCGGCAGGTACCGGTGGTCGCGGCCGCCACCGAGGAGCAACGCCGGCGCACCCTCGACGTGCTGCGCGTCGCGTTCCTGTCCGGGACCGCCCTCGACCTCGTCGCCACGCTGTCCGTCGGACTGGTCGCGGTCACCGCCGGGATGCGCGTGGCCGCCGGTGAACTGGCCCTGCCCACCGCGCTGCTGGCCATCCTGCTCGCCCCCGAGGCGTACCGGCCGCTGCGCGAGGTGGGGGCCCGCTTCCACGACACCGCCGCCGCCGGCGCGGTCGTCGAGGAGGTCACCGCCCTGCTGGCCCGCCCCGTCGCCACCCCCCGGGGGGGTTGCGCACCGGGCCTCTGGCTCAGCGGCGTCCGCTGCACCGACGACCGCGGCCGCGACCTCGTCGGGGCCGCGAGCGTCCCCGGACTCGCGGGTGCGAGCGGGGCGGAGCTGCGGGTCCACCCCGGCGAACTCGTCGCGCTGGCCGGCCCCAGCGGTGCCGGCAAGACCACCCTCGCCCGGGTCGTCGCCGGCACCCGGGCCCCGGACGCGGGCGAGGTCCTGCACCCCCTTGACCCGCCGCCGGCCACCCTGGCCCAGCGCCCGGCCCTCCCCCACGCAGGCTCCGTGCGCGAGGCCGTCCTCGCCGGCCGCGACGCGTCGGGGTCGGCCCTGCTGGCCGCGCTGCGCGGGGCCGGTGTCGACCTGCCCCCCGACACCCCCCTCGGTGAGGCCGGGGTCGGACTCAGCGCCGGGCAGCGGCAACGGGTCGCGCTGGCCCGCACCCTGCTCGGCGTCGAGCTGGGGGCCCGGACCCTGGTGCTCGACGAACCGACCGCCCACCTCGACGCCCGGGCCGAGGCGCACGTGGTCGCCACCCTGCGCCGACTGGCGCTGGACGGCGTCGCCGTCCTCGTCGTCGCCCACCGCCCGGCCCTGCTCGCTGCGGCCGACCGGGTCGTCCGGGTCGTCCGGGTCCCGCGCCCGCCCGCCGAGGGCGGCGGGGTGCCGACGGGCGCCCCGGCCCCGCCCCCCACCCAGGAGGCCGACCCCGGCCCCGCACCGACCCCCTCGGCGGGCCGTCCCGTCCGTCCGGGCCGCGTCCGTCTCCGGCGGGTCGACGGGGCGCTCGCCGTGGCCGCCGGTACGGGCTCCGCGCTCAGCGGGGTCGTCCTCACCGCGGCGGCCACCTGGCTGCTGGTGACCGCGGCCGACCGGCCCCCGGTCCTGACGCTCTCGGTCGCGGCGGTGGTCGTCCGGGCCACCGCCGTCCTGCGACCGCTGCTGGCCTACGGCGAGCGGCTGCTGAGCCACGACGTGGCCTTCCGGCGCCTGGCCCGCTGGCGCGCCCGCGTCCTCGCCGACCTCGTCCCCCGGGTCCCCGGCCCGCTCACCGGGACCCGGCGGCGCGGTGAGCTCCTGCAGCGGGTCGCCGACGACGTGGACGCGCGGCTCGACGGTCTGCTCCGTGGGCGGCACCCGGTCGCGGTCACCGCGTCCTCGTCGGCCGTGCTCCTCGCGGCGACCGCCCTCCTGGTGGGGACGACCGTCGCCCTGGCCGCGGTCCCCGGGTTGCTCCTCGCCGGGTCCCTCGCCCCCGCGGTGGCCGCCCGGGCGCAGCGGTGGGAGCAGCTCCGGGTCGACGGCCTGCGCGACCGCGGGGTCCGCTCCCTCGACGTGCTCGGCGCGGTCGAGGACCTGAGGACCTTGCCGGTCGACCCGCTCGCCGCCCTGGACCGCGGCTCCGCCGCCCTGCACCGGATCGAGCTCCGGCAGGCTCGCACGCTCGCCGCGGCCCAGGCGCTCGCCCTGACGGGGGCCGGGGTCGCGGTGCTCGGCGCCGTCCTGGCGGCGGTGGCCGCCGGCCGCCCGCCGGTCGTGGTCGCCGTGCTCGCCCTCGCCGGGACGGTCGCGCTGGAGCCGCTGCGCGCGCTGCCCGAAGCGGTGCGCACGGCCCGCCGGGCCGCCGCCGCGACCCGACGGCTCGAGACCCTCGCCACGACCCCCGTCCCGGCCCGCGACCCCGCGGCCCCGGGTGTGCTGCCGGCCCCGGCGCCGACGACGGCACCGGAGGGTCGGGGGCGACGCGGTCTGCGGTTCCTCGGCGTGGAGGCCGGCTGGGACCCGGACCGACCGTGCCTGCGGGGTCTCGACCTCGACCTCGCCCCGGGGACGGTGACCGTCCTGCGCGGTCCCTCGGGCAGCGGCAAGTCCACCGTCGCCGCTCTCGCGCTGCGGTTCCTCGACGTCCGGGCGGGTCGGGTCCTTCTGGACGGGGAGGACACCGCGGGCCTGGCCGGGGACGCGGTCCGTGGGGTCGTCGGACTCGTCGGGGACGACGAGCACGTCTTCGCGACGTCGCTGCGGGAGAACCTCGCGCTGGCCGCCCCCGGCTGCACCGACGAGGCCCTGCGGAGCGTCCTGCACCGCGTCCGCCTCGACGACTGGTTCGTCGCGCTCCCGGCGGGCCTCGACACCCGCCTCGGCGACGGTGGCGCGGTGCTGAGCGGGGGTGAGCGACGCCGACTGGCCCTCGCCCGGGCGCTGCTGGCCGACGTCGACGTGCTGGTGCTCGACGAGCCGACGGAGGGGCTGGACGAGCGCACGGCCGCGGACCTCCTCGACGACCTGGTGACCGCCGCCCGTGCCGAGGGTCGCGGCGTCCTGCTCCTCGCGCACCGCGAGGAGGGGCTGGCGGACGCCGACCGGGTGCTCGAGCTGTCCGCGGGCCGCATCCCCCACCCCCTCCACCCCCTCCACCCCCTCCACTCCCCTCCCGATGATCGAGGAATCCCCCTCCCCGCCTCGTGATCAAGGAATTTCCGTGGACGACGGGGCCGGAGATTCCCACCGACGCGCGATCAAGGAATGGGTGGACGCGTTCCTCGCCCGCCGGGGACGTCGGTCCGGAGGAATTCCTTGATCACGCGGAAAGGGTGGGGTTCCGGGGCATGCGGGTTCGGGGGTGAGGGGCCGGGGGCGCGGGGGCGCGGGGGCCGGCGGAGGCCGTGGCGGGGCGTCACGGAGGGCGGAGAGTGACGGGCCGGGAGTTCTCCGTCAATGTTTGTCACCTGTTGGCAGCAATGACGTCGGTCGCCGTTCGGAGATGGTTAACCTGCTCCGCGACCGTCGTTCGTCAAAACAACACTGGAACGGGCCACCGGCCCGTTGGGGGGCCCATGTTCTCGATCACGATCCGGCCGAGCCGGTTGCTCGCGGTCCTGCTGTCGATCGCCGCGATCCTGGCCCTGCTCAGCGTCAGCTTCCTGGTGGCCACCGCGGGCCTCGGGATCGACAGCGGGATCGTGGTCTCGGCCCGGAAGTTCGTCGATCTCGACACCGAGCAGAACCTGCCGTCCTGGTACTCCTCGATGCTGCTGTGCGTCACCGGGTTGAGCACGCTCGAGGTCGGCCGCCGGGCGGTGGTCGAGAAGCTCCGGTACCGGTGGCACTGGTTCGTCCTCGGGCTCGGGTTCCTCTACCTGTCCCTCGACGAACTCGTCGGGCTGCACGAGAAACTGGCCGAACCCATGGCCGGGCTGGTCGGGACGAGCGGGATCCTCCGCTACTCCTGGATCGCCGCCGCGGCCCCGCTGGCCGTGATGCTGGTGATCGCCTACCTGGGTTTCCTGCGTGCCCAGCCGGGTCGCATCCTGCGCCTCATGCTGCTCGGGGGCGGGCTCTACCTCGGTGGGGCCATCGTCGTCGAGGCGCTCGGCGGATACTTGATCTCCGCCGGCTCCGACGAGCTCGGGGTGGGGGTCGGTCTCGTGGCGACCGTCGAGGAGTTCTTCGAGATGTCCGGGCCCGCGGTGTTCCTGGTCGCGGTCGCCCTGGTGCAGCAGAACTTCGCCACGCTGGGCCCGGGCCGCCACGCCGTCCGTCCCAATCCTGTTCAGTCGTCGACGCCCCGGGCGGCCAACGCCTGACCCAGCGCCTCGGCGTGCTGGACCGTCCGGACGACGACCGGGACGAGCAGCGCGCGCAGGCTGCGCTCGGCCCCGCGCGCCCGCCGGGCGTCACGGACCTCGGCGACCGTCGCCTGCAGCACCGGCACGCACCGCAGCGCCAGCGCCAGCACGAGCGCGACGCGGTCGGGGTCGATCCCGATCCGGCGCAACGGTCCCAGCGCCCGCTGCAGGGTGGCGAGGGCGTCACCGATCCGGGTCGTCGCCGTGAAGAGGGCCGCGGCCGCCACGACGACGGCCAGGGTCCCGACCGTCACGAAGGCCCGGGCGAGATCCTGGGTCGCCCACTGCAGTCCGCCGGTCAGCAGCAGGATCCACCGCAACGGGACCACCGCCTCGGTGAGCACGCGCACCGGCAGCCGGGCCGAGCGCAGCACCACCAGCAGCACGAACGCGCCGACGACGACCGCGACCGGGACCCGGGCCGAGACGAGGACGGCCGAGGCGAGGGCCAGGCCGAGCAGCTTCGCGCCCGTCGGGGCCCGGTGCAGCCAGGAGGTCCCAGCGACGAAGGTGCCGTTCACCCCGCCTCGCCCGCGCTGCGGCGGTACCAGGCGCACGCCGGGCCGGGCTCGTCGTCGGCGACGACCCGACCGTCCTGCACCACCAGCACCCGGTCGTAGTCGCGCAACTGGTCGAGGTGGTGGGTGACGTGCACGACCTGCTGCGGCAGGTCGCGCACCAGTTCCGCGATCCGTCGCGTGTTGCGCAGGTCGAGCAGGGTGGTCGGTTCGTCGAGCACGAGCACCTGGGGTTCGGTGACCAGCACGGCCGCCAGGGCGAGGAGCTGCTTCTGCCCGCCGGAGAGCAGGTGGGCGGGATGGTCGCCGTGCCCGGCGAGGTCGAAGCGGGTGAGCACCGCCGCGACCCGACGGTCGGTCTCGTCACGGCCGAGTCGCCTGCGCCGCAACGAGAACGCGATGTCCTCGGCGACGGTCGGCATGACGATCTGCGCGTCGGGGTCGGAGAACACGAACCCCACCCGGCGCCGTACCTCGGCCCCGTCCCGACGGGTGTCGAGACCGTCGACCTCGACCCGTCCGCGGGTCGGCAGCAGCAACCCGTTCAGCAGGCGGGCGAGGCTGGACTTGCCCGAGCCGTTGCCCCCGACGATCCCGATCCGGGCCTCGGCCAGCGTGAGGTCGACCTCCCGCAGCACCGCGCGCCCGACGAGGTCCACGTCGACCCCCTGCACGCGGATCACGCGTCCACCCGCTCGACCACGACCGCGACCCCCTGCCCGCCCCCGACGGCGCAGGCCGCCACCCCGTAGCGCGGTCCCCGGTGCCGGACCATCCGGGCGAACAACCGCACGACGACGGCCGCCCCGGAGGCCCCCCAGGGGTGACCGAGCGCGATCGCCCCGCCCTGCGGGCTGACACGGTCGTCGTCGGCCCCGGTCGGGTCGAGCCCCAGCGCGTCGGTGCAGGCCAGCACCTGCGCGGCGAACGCCTCGACGATCTCGACGGCCCCCACCTCGTCCAGCCCGATCCCGGCGCGGGCGAGGGCCTTGCGCACCGCGGGAGCCGCGGCCGCCCCAGGCCGGGCCGGGTCGCCGCCCACGACCACGGCGGTCCGCACGGCCAGGGCCGGGACGGGCCGGGCCGCCCAGGTGCGTCCGGAGACGAGGGCGACGGCAGCCGCCCCGTCGCTGACCGAGCAGGAGTTGCCCGCCGTCACCGAGCCGTGCGGGGCGAACGCCGGACGGAACCGGGCGAGGCGTCCGGTGTCCAGCCGGGACCGTGGGCGGGGGTCGTGGGCCAGGCCGCCGACCGGGACGAGCTCGGCGGCGAACTCCCCCCGGGCGGCCGCCGCCACGGCCCGGGCGTGGGACCGGGCGGCGTAGGCGTCCTGGCGTCGCCGGGTGATGCCGAGCTCGGCCGCGAGGGCGTCGGCGGCGGGGCCCATCTCCGGGTCGGGGTACCCGGGCGGGGCGAAGGCGGCCCGCCGCACCCCGGCACCGCCGTAACCGCCGACCTCGGCGCTCCCGGCGTCGAACCCCCCGGCCAGGACGACGTCCTCGCCCTGCGCGACCAGCGCCGCCCCCACCCGGATCGCGTCCAACCCGCTGCCGCACTGCCGGTCCACCCGGACCCCGGGGACGGCGGGACCGAGCCCGGCGGCCAGGGCCGCGACCCGCGCCGCGTCCCCACCGGGGCCGGTGGCCGAGCCGAGCACGACGTCGTCGACGGGGCACCCCCCGAGCTCCCCGTGCAGGGCGGCGAGGACGGCCGCGGCCGGTTCCAGCGGACCCAGCCCGGACAGCTCCCGCCCGGCGTCGGCGAACGGAGTGCGGCGGGCGGCGACGACGAGGACGGGGGGAACGCTCATCGGTGGTCGTCGTCGAGGAGAGCGGCCGCCGCGCGGTCGGTCTTGCCCGCCGGGGTCCGGGGCAGCCGCGCGACGAACGACCAGCGTCGCGGCCGGGCGGGGGCGGAGAGCTCCCGGGCCGCCGCGTCCAGCCGGCGACGCAGGTCCGCCCGGCCCTTCGTCGTGGTCGCCGCGGTCTCCACCACGGCGACGAGGACGGCGCCCAGGTCCGGGTGCGGACGACCGTGGACCACCACGCCGAGCACCCCTTCCACCTCCCCGAGCACCGCCTCGACGTCGGCCGTCAGGACGGTCCAACCACCGGTGGTCACCGCCGTCGCGTCCCGCCCGGTCAGGTGCAGGCGACCATCGACCCAGCGACCACCGTCCCCGACGCCGGCCCAGACCCGTCCGTCGGCGTCGACGGTCTCGGTCAGGGGACCCTCCGGGCCGGGCATCCCCGGAGCGCCCCCGGGCAGGTAACCCCGGGCGCGGAAGGCCGAGCAGACCTCGACCCGTCCGTCGCGGACCCGCACCTCGGCCCCGGGGAACGGTGCGAAGCCCGCGACCGGGGGGACCGTCCGGGTATCGCGGTAGGCCACGAAGGAGAGTTCGGCGGCGCCGTAGTACTCGACCACGTCGACCCCGAGCTCCCCGGCCCGGCGCACCAGCGTCGGCGGACAGGTGTCCCCGGCGACGACGGCGACCCGCAGCGCGGGCATCCGACCGGCCGCGCGGGCCTCCAGGGCGGCGCGCAGCGCGGAGGGGACGCCGTGCAGGACGGTCGCCCGGGCCGGCGGGGCCGCGGTCCCGCCGGCGAACCCGACGACCTCGGTCCCGCAGTGCTCGGCGTGCCAGGCCGCCTGCAGGGACAGGGTCGAGGTCGGCGGGCCGGGCACCCAGACCTCGTCGGTGGGTCGCAGCCCGAGCAGGGTCGCGAGGGCCGGCGCGGAGGCGACCCAGGACGCCCGGTCGCGGACCACCGCACGGGGGTTGCCGGTGGTCCCCCCGGTCAGCAGCACGGCGTCGCCGGGGCGGACCCGTCCCTCGCGGGTGGCCCGGCGCACCCGGTCGAGCAGGTCCTGCTGCCAGGACGCCGGCCGGGTGGGGTCGGTGACGACGACGACGCGTTCCCCGCCGAACCCCGCCAGGAACCCCTCGAGCACGGCCCGGGCGGGTCCGGCGAGGACGAGCGGCTCGGGCGGGGCGTCGGTCACGGGCGCAGCAGCGAGGGCTGGGCCCGCAGCACCCCCGCCGTCACGACGGCGGCGACGACGGACTTGAGCAGGTCACCCGGCAGGTAGGCCGCCGACTGGACCACCGCGGGCCAGAGCTGCCCGCCGAGGACGGCCGCGGAGACGGGCACCCCGACGGCGTAGACGAGGACGATGCCCCCGAGGACGTTGACGAGGATCCCCCAGCCCAGCGGGTAGCGGGGCAGGAAGCGGCGGGCCAGCACCCCGATCACCGCGGCGGCCAGCGGCCAGCACAGCAGGTAGCCGACGGAGGGTCCGGCGAACACGGCGAGCCCGCCGCGCCCGCCCGCGAGCAGCGGCAACCCGGCCGCGACCAGGACGAGCAGCACGCCGACCGCGGCGGCCCCGCGCCGCCAACCGAGCAGCGACCCGGCCAGCATGACCCCGAGGGTCTGGGCGGTGACGGGCACGGCGTTGCCCGGCAGGTACAGCGGCCCCGGCAGGCCGAGCGCGGCGATGAGTCCGGCGAACGCGGCGACGAGGGCCAGGTCGCGCGAGGTCCAGCGTCGCCGCGACGGGCGCTCGGAGGGGCGCGACGACGCGCTCGGAGGGGCGGTGCTCATGGGCGCAGACGGTACCGCCCCACCCGGGGCCCGGGTGCCGTCCGCACCGGGCCACCCGGACCGGGTCGCCCACGCCTCCGTGGAGGACGTCCGTGCTGGTCGGACGCCCGGGTCGCGTCCGGTCAGACGCGGTCGAACACGCCCCGCTGCCGCGGGATGCCCGCGGTGATGTCGACGGGCTGGGAGACCCGCAGCACCTCGGAGGGCACCTCCGCGACGTCGGCCCCCTGCAGGCTCGGCGGCAGCGGCGTGCGCGAGGTGTGCAGCAGCCGGGGTGAGCGGTGGCTGCCGCGGACGACGTCGTCGACCCGGACCGAGAGGGCCGGCAGGTCGCAGGCCTCGGCCAGCACCTGACGCAGGCGGGTCCGCTCGATCTCGACCCGCTCGCCCGCCAGCAGGCAGAGGGTCCAGTCGGAGGCGACGTGGGCCAGGGCGGCCTGGTGCGCCCGGTCACGGTCCTCGGCCCAGAAGCCGCTGACCACGGTGACCGCGGGATGGAGGGTGGCCTCGAACGCCGGGGTCCCGGGGGCCAGGTGGTCCCCGGTGTCGTAGACGACGACCTCGTCGGCGACCTGCACCAGGCGGCGGACGTCGGCCTCGAGGGCGGGCGGCGTCGCGCCGTCGTGCAGGACGAGGCACGCGGCGATGCTCGGGCTGCTGGGCATGGTCACTCCTGACGGGTCGTCCGGGTCTGCGGTTCTCGGTGCGGTCGGCGGTCGTGCGTGCGGTCGGCGGGTCGTGGCGGTCGCGTGTGCGGTGCATCACGAGCATCGGACGGGGCGGTCCGGGGGTTACGCGAGACACGAGGTCTTTACACAGCGTTGACGTCACCCCCCGTCGTCACCCTCTGAATGTTTCCGCATTCGGAGAGTCACAGGGGTCGATGACACGCCCTGTTCATGTTCGGCCGCCGTCCGGCCGGTCTGAGGGCTCGGCGGACCGGACCCGGACGCGTTCCCCCGCGGGCGACGGCGACCGTACGCGGCTCACACCCGCAGACCCCCGCAGGCGCTCTCGCAGCCGCTCGTCCGCCAGAGCGCACCGTCGGCCCGCAGCGCCGCCGGCAGGTCGTCGCGACGGACCAGCCGCAGGCCACCGGGCCCGACGGTCGTGGTCGGCCGGGCCGTCGGGCCCGGGGCCGGTACGGAGGGGTCCTGGGCGCCCGGGTTCTGCGGGCCCGGGTTCTGCGCGCTGGGGTTCTGCGCGCCGGGGTTCTGCGCGCCGGGGACCGGGTTCCCGGGCGCGGCGGGACCCGCCCCCGGGCCCGCCGCCGGGGCGACGTAGGTCAACGCCGCGGGGAGCACGCTGCTGCTCAGGTCGGGCGCGAAGATCGTCACGTCGTAGGCCCCGGGGACGCGGGCCGGGACCTGGACCACGAGCCGGTCCGGGGCGGCGGAGACGATCCGGGCGGGCGCCGTGTCCCCGACCCGCACGGCACGGACGCCGTCCAGGTCGGACCCGGTCACGACCACCTGGCCGCCCGTGGTGGACACCGTCGAGGGCGCCAGCGAGGTCACCCGGAACCGGCCCACCCCGCCGAAGGTCGTCCGGGTGGGTGCGGGAGCCGGGCCCGTCGCCGGACCGCTCGCCGGACCGGTCGGACGGGTCGACGGGGTCGCGGGGTTGGCTGCGCCGGCGGACGGGTTCGGGGACCCGGCCGGCGGGTTCAGCGGTGCCGGGTTCGCGGGTGCCGGGTTCGCGGGTGCCGGGTTCGCGGGTGCCGGGTTCGCGGGTGCCGGGTTCGCGGGTGCCGGGTTCGCGGGTGCCGGGTTCGCGGGTGCCGGGTTCGCGGGTGCCGGGTTCGCGGGTGCGGGGTTCGTCGGAACCGGGTTCGTGGGTACCGGATTCACCGGCGCCGGGGAACCCGTCGACGGTCGAGAACCACCCGGGGCCGAGACGCCCGGACCTGGACCACCTCCCGGGGTCGTCGGCGCCGGTGCCCCCGGGGTGGGGGCGGATCCGCCCGGCGTCGAGGGTGCCGGCGAGGGTGCAGGGGTGGTCGAGGGAACCGGGGCGGGGGTCGGGACGGGCGTCGCGGTGGGCTCGGTCACGACGAGCGGGACCCACCGCGCCGCGCCGAGATCGTTCCCGTCGCGTTGCAGGCGTGTCCCGAGCGCGAAACCCCCCACCGGCAGGGCGAACCCGAGCCCGACCCGGGCCGTCCCGAACGAGCTGCGGCGTCCGAGGTCGACCGAGAACTCCCCCCGGTCGTCGGTCGTGGTCGTGACCCCGTCGACGGTCACCGGGACCCCGGCGGCGGCCCACAGGTCCCCGTCCTGCTCGGTGACCAGCGTGCCCCGCAGGGCGTAGGCGCCGGCACCCGCCCCGCTGCCCAGGCTGACGACCGGGAACTGCCCGTCGGCGGGCACGGTTCCCGCCCCCGAGAACGACCAGCTGACCGCGTCGGTCCCCAGGGCGGCGAGCGACAACCGGCCGCCGCTGACCGAGCGTCCGGCGAAGGCGGGGACTTTCGTCGTGCCCGCGAGGAGGGCGGCCTTGATCTCGGCCGCGGTCCAGCCACGGTGCGCGGCTCGGTACAGGGCCACGGCGGCCGCGACGTGCGGGGCCGCGTCCGAGGTGCCGCTCCACACCGTGTAACCGCCGGCGCGTTCCGGGGCCACGGTGAGTTCTCCCGGGGCGAAGAGATCGACGGTCCGGGACCCGTAGGCGCTGTGCGCGGCCACCGTGTCGGCCGAGGTGGAGGACCCCACCGCGACGATCGCCGGTTCGGTGAGGCTCGCGGGGTAGGTGGGTCGCGCGTCGCGGTCGGCGGAGTCGTTGCCGGCCGAGGCGACGACCAGCACCCCCTTGCTGCCCGCGTAGGCGACGGCCGAGCGGAACAGGTCGGTGACGCCGCCGGCTCCGAAGGAGCAGTTGACGACGTCGGCCCCGTTGTCCACCGCGTAACGGATGGCCTGCGCCGCCAGGTTCATGTCCAGCGTGGAACCGCCGCCGACGGCGAGCGGCATGATCGTCGCCTCCGGGGCGACCCCGGCCGAGCCGCGACCGTTGTCGGCACGGGCCGCGATCGTGCCCGACACCATGACGCCGTGCGCGTTGAACCCGGCGTTGTCGACCGCCGGGGAGTTCGCGTAGAAGTTCCAACCGTGGCAGTCGCCGGCCTTGCCGTTGCCGTCGCTGTCGACGCTGTTGCAGGGCTGGTCGGGGTTCGTCCAGAGCGCCCCCTGGAGGTCCTCGTGACCGCTGGCGAAGCCCGTGTCGATCACCGCGACCACCGTTCCGGCCCCGCGTCCGCTCCCCCACCCGTCGGGGGCGGCGACGTCGGCGCCGACGACCGCCCGCCCGTCGTAGGCGTTGCGACCGGTGTTGCGCAGGTTCCACCCGTAGCGGCCGAACAGCGGGTCACCCGGGTCGGCGGCGCCGTCCAGCGTCGCCTGCAGGCTGGGCCGCACCGCGCCGACACCGGGCACCGCGGTCAGCGCGGCGGAGCCGGTGGACGTGGCCACGAGCAGGGTCCCGTCGGTCAGTGGTTGCGCGCTGGCCACCCCGGGGACCGCCTCGAGGAGCCGACGCACCGGGTCGTCGACCGGGGCCGGGGCGAGCGGCGCACCCGGCAGCGAGACGCGGCGCGAGGACGCGTCGGTGACGTACCAGGTCGCGTCGTCGTGACCCTCGAACTCCCCGCCCCGGCCGAGGTCGGCGTGGGCCAGGTCCAGGAGCGTCGGGTCCACCGCGGGCAGCGCGGGCCGGGCCCCGGCCCCCGCTCCGTCGTCGACGGTCACCACGAACCGGTCCAGCCCGTCGCCGGGACCGAGCCCGGCGGCCAGGGCCGGTCGGTCCTGACCCGGTCCGAGGACGGCCGCGACGGTGGCCGTCAGGACGAGGGCCGCGGCCAGACCGCCGGCGAGGAAGGTGCGCACGGGGTCGTGCTCGGCGGCGTCGGAGCCGGACTGCAGTGCCGCGCCCGAGGATCGCTCCCCCGCCGCGCGAGCAGGCGACGGGCTCACCCGGTCAGGTCAACGGCGCCCGACGACCCGCCCGCCGGGCGAACTCGTCGAGGGCGGAGGTGATCTCCGGGGCGTGCCAGCGCCGCCCGCGGCGCCGCCCGGAGAACTCGACCACGACCCCGGCCTCGGCCAGGGTGGCCAGCGCCTTGGCCGCGTTCGCCGGGGTCACGCCGACCGCGCGGACGACGGCGTCGACGTCGAGCACCGGCTGCCGGAAGAGCAGGTCCACGACCGCCCAGGCCGCGGCCCCCTCCCGCGCCCGCACGACCGTGCCCCACCGGCGACGCACGTCGGCGAGGTCGGCGACCAGCCCCCGGCCGTGGGCCACGGCGTGCTCGGCCGCGGCCGCGAACCGCGCCACGATGGGTTCGGGGTCACCGCGTCGGTAGGCGCCCAGGGCGTCGACGTAGGCGTCGGTCTCGCGCAGCAGGCCGGCCGAGACGGGCACCACGACCCGGCGGGCCAGGCCGCGTCGCCGCAGCAGCGCGTGCACCAGGGCCCGACCGGTCCGGCCGTTGCCGTCGACGAAGGGGTGGATGGTCTCGAACTGCGCGTGGGCCACCGCGGCCTGCACCAGGACCGGCAGGTCGTCGCGGCGCAGGAACTCCATGAGGTCGGCGACGAGGTCGGGGACCAGCTCGGCGTGCGGGGGGACGAAGTCGGCCTGGTGCGGCCCGAACCCGCTGCCGCCCAACCAGACCTGCTCGGTCCGGAAGGTCCCGGCGTGGGCCGGTTCGGTCTCGTTCAGCAGCGCCGCGTGCATGTCCAGCACGGCCGCGACCCCGAGGTTCCCGGCCCGTTCCACGGCGGCCTCCATGGCCCGGACGTTGCCCAGGACCAGGCCGGCGTTGCGCGGCGCGCCCGTGGCGTCGATCGCGGCCAGCGCCAGCGCGCGGGCCCCGGAGGTGATGTTCTCGATCTGCGAGCTCGAGGCCGACTCCGAGCGCAGCAGCAGCGCCGAGAACGGCAGGGGTGTCCCGGCGTGCTCGGCGTCGAAGCGGGCGATCCCGACGGCCGCGTTCTCGGCCGCCCCCAGCAGGGGCACCGGCAGCCGCGGTGACCGCGTGGCGATGCCGGGTGGGACGGCGCTGCGGTAGGGACCGCGGTGCGCCTCCCGCACCGCGCGCGAGACCAGCTCGGGCGGCACGCTCGAGCGCCACGGGTGCTCGGCCCACCCGACGGCGGGCCACGCCTCGTCCGAACTCATCCCCGGACCTTACTATCGTTTGCGGTCACAAACGATGGCGCGGGTCGTCGCTGCTGTCGGTTGCCGCGCCGGGCGACCGGGGCTCTGCGGCACAGGGGGACCCTGCTCCCGATCATCGAGCACAAGGTCCCCCCGTGCCGGGACGGTGCTACAGGGCGAAGTCGACGAAGACCGGCCGGGCCTCCGCCTGGGCCATCTTGCGCAGGGCGTTGGACTGCGAGCGGGTCTGCACCATCGCTCGGGCGATGCGCTGCGACACGTCGAGCTGGCGCTGGTGCAGCGCCCGGGCCCGGTCGAGGCAGTCGGCGGGGAGTTTCCCGGGGAGCTCGGGGGCCCGCCACACGGGCCGCGGGACCACGTCACCCCCGGCCGCCCCGGAGTGCAGCTGCCGGAGGAGCTCCTCGGCGGCCGTGACGTCGACCTCGAGCTCGTCCAGGGCGTCGTGCCAGGCACGCGAGAAACTCGCCGGGTCGTCCTCGGACGGGTGCGCGGCGGCGGAGCGGGGGCCCGAGACCGAGGTCTCGTGCGGGCTCATGCCAGACCGCTCGCTCCCGCGCCGACCGAGGTCGCGCCCAGGTGCTCGACGGCGGCCTGCCGCCACGCGTCGGCGAGGGGTTCGACGACGAGGGAACGGGCGGCCTTGGTGCGCCCGGCGTCCCCGGTGATGTTGGCCTGGGCCAGCTCGTTCAGCAGCCAGGTGTAGAGGCTGGCGAGGTTCTTGCCGCCCTCCCACAGGTCGACCTTCAGGCTGGACTGCAGCTCCACCACGATGTCCTGGGCGTGCAGGAGGTTCGTGTGGGCGGTCTGCCGGTCGCCACCGGTCTGGGCCTGCTCGGCGCGCTGCAGGTCCTGCACGAGGCGGTCGTAGAGCATCACCAGCAGCGTGGCCGGACTGGCGGTGGCCAGGCCGTCGCTGAGGAAACGGTTGGCGAAACCGGGCCGGCCGTAGGACATGGCGGTCATGCGGAGGTCCTCCTGGAGGAACGCGGGCTCTTGGACTCTTCATCGGCGCGAACGGGCCGGTTCCGAGGCGATCGGGGCACCGATGTCGGGTCGGGAACGACGAAGGCCGCGACCCGGGACGGGACGCGGCCTTCGACCATCGGACTCAGAGGGCGGACAACTGCGAGGACAACCAGGAACCCTGGCTCTTGAGCGATCCCAGGGCCGTCTCCAACCGGGTGTAGTACGACTGGTAGGCGGTCTTCTTGGCCGCCAACCGGTCGTCCCAGTCGCTGATCCGGTCGGTGAGGTCCTTGACCGTGGAGTTCCGGCCGTCGATCGCGGTGGCCAGGCTCCCGATCCCGCTCTTGGTGGCCGCGGTGGCGACCGAGCCGAGCCGTTCCAGCAGGCCGGAACGGGTGTCGGGGGTGCTCAGGTCGGCACCGGCCGGACGAGGCGTCGTGGTGGGGTTCAGGAGGGCCTGGATCCCCTTCGGGTCGGCCTCGAAGGCGGCGACGAACTTGGTGCGGTCGAAGTCCAACGTCCCGCTGCGGTTGGTCTGCAACCCGACCGTGGCCCCGGAGGTCCCGCCGCCGAAGGCGCCGGACACGGCACTCAGGATCTGGGTCTGCAGGCCCCGCAGGGTGGAATCACCCATCAGGGCCCCGGAACCGCTGAGCTTGCCGTCACTGCCGACGACCCCGGCCTTGGTCTGGTTGCCGATCTCGGTGAGCGCGGCGTTGGCGGCGTCCACGACGGCCTTCATCGCGTCCCCGAGCTTGCCGGAGTCGCGGGCCGAGGAGACCGTGACCGTCGCGGCCGGGTCGGCCTTGCTCGCGGTCACCGTGACCCCGGGGATGAGGTCCGGGAAGGTGTTGGTGGACGACTTCACCGACACGCCACCGCTGCCGAGCAGCAGTTCGGCGTCGGTCGCCGAGGAGATCGCGTCGAACTTCCCGGCCTCCGCGTCGGTCCCGTCGGCCTTCTTCAGCTGGAAGTCGCCGGCGGTCCCGGAGTTGGTCGACGTGATCTGCAGGCGGTACTGGTCGGCCGAGATGCGGATCGCGACGGCCTTGACGCCCATGCTGTCGGCGGTGTTGATCGAGGCGGCGATCTCGCTCAGGGTGCCGCTGGTCGGGCTGATGCTGCCGACCTTGGACCCGTTGCGGTAGACGTCGACCGGCAGGCCCAGGGAGTTCGGGTCCACGACGTCGCTCGCGCCCGCGGAGACGTTGGACAGGATCGACTTGGGGCTCGCGAGCGAGTTCACCCGGAAGCTGATCGAGCCCTGGTCGGCGGTGCCGGTGGCGGCGACCGCGACGGCGTCGCTGGACGACTTGGCCGTGACCGGCGACCAGCCGCCGGCCTTGGTGAGGCCCTCGACGGCGGTCTTGAGGGCCGCCATCTTGGTGTTGACCGCCTGGTAACCCTTGATCTCGTTCTGGGCGGTGCTGACGTTGGTCTTCAGTCGGTCCTGCGTCGCCGCGTCGACCTTGACCAACTGGGACACGATGCTGGTGACGTCGATACCGCTGACGAGGCCATCCACTGCGGCCATGAAGCTCGCCCCCTTCCGTGGTTGTGGCTGAGTCTTCGAACACCTCATCGGCAGGTGTCGCGAGGACTTGAAGCGGAATGCGCGCCGGGAACGGCGGATCACCCGATCGGGGCAGCCCCGTCGGCGGAGAGGTCAGACCGCGGCGGACAGGCGCCGGCAGAGGTCGCGGAAGGCGGTGAGGGGGGCCGGGTCGTACCGGCACCCGGAGAGGTCGCGCAGCTCCCCCGCGCCGTTCATCCCGTCCAGCTCCTCCAGCGCCTCGTCGGCGCGGCCGGACAGGCCCAGCGCCTGCCCCCGCAGCCAGCGGACCCAGGCGTCGCCGCGGTCCAGCTCCTCCACCAGGTGCAGCGCCACCGGGTACTCCCCGGCCACGATCAGCACCCGGACCAGGAAGTCCGTGCCGCGCCGCCGCAGGGATCCGTCGGGGACGAGGTCGCGCAGGGCCTCCAGGGCGTCGACCGCCGTCTGCAGTTCCCCGGCGCTGAGCGCGCTGCGCCCGAGGTCGAGCAGCAGGACGGGGAGGTCGGCATCCGCGGTGTCCAGGGCGGCGGCCACGGCTGATCGTGCGATCTGCAGGTTGCGGACCGCCTTGCCCTGCACGACGTCCAGGTCCCGGTAGCCGAGGTGCCGGATCGTCAGCACCGCAGGATCCAGGGGCCAGGTCGTCAGGTCGACCCCCGCGGCCACCGGACGCTCGTGCACCCGACCGACCCACCGGGTCCCGGCCCGGCGGAACAACCGGGGGGCTCGGAACCGGTAGGGCCCGCTGCGCGCGTCGTGGTCGTCGAACTCCACCGACCAGCTCGCGGGTCCGGACGCGTCCAGCGCCGCCCGCAGGCCCGACGGATCGCCGAGGAGACGTTCGTCGGCGTCGAGACTCAGGACCCACTCCCCCGTGGCCAGGTCGAGGGCGGTGTTGCGAGCCGCGGCGAAGTCGCCGGCCCAGGGGTGCTCACCCAGCACGGCACCCGCCCGGCGGGCGATCTCACGGGTCGCGTCGAGCGAACCGGTGTCGACCACGACCACCTGGTCGGCGAGACCGTCGAGGGAGGCGAGGCAGTCCGTCAGGTGCCGCTCCTCGTCCCGCACGATCAGGCAGACCGACAGGGTGCTCATGCGCGTGGTCCGACCGGCGCCAGCAGTTCCGGCGCGAGATCGGCCACCAGGGCCCGGAGGTCGTCGGGGAGGTCGTCGAGCACCTCGACGAGGGCGTCGCGGGCCTCAGCATCGCCGAGCGGGCCGGCGAGGACGCTCAGCGCGGCGACCCGCTCGGGCAGCGGCGCCTGCTCGTCCTCGGCGACGCGGCGCAGCGGGCAGGCCTCGGGGCGACCGGACTCGCGCAACCGCAGGCTCCAGACCAGCAAGCGGTCGAGGCCGAGGCGCGGGGCGATCACCGAGGCCAGCGACAGCGCCCCCACGGTCTCGCGGCCCCCGAGGAACAGCGCCTCGGCCCAGCGATCGGCCTGCTCCACCTCCAGGTGGACCGCCTCACGCAGCGAGCGGGCGAGGAACGCGGCCGGAGCCGTCCGCGCGACCTCGTCGAGGGTGCCGGGCGCGGTCTCGTCGACGGCGACGACGAAGTCCAGGCGGACGTGGGCGGACCCGCGGGCCAGCTGGGCCAGCAGCTCCGTCCGGGCGGCGTCGGCCCCCTCGGCGAGGGCGAGCTGGAAGCGCAGCGGGTCGGCCTCGCCGAGGTCGTAGGGCACACCCCAGAGGTCCTCCGAGGGCACGAGGGCCGCGAGGTGCGCTCCGGCGGCCGCGAGGTCACCGGAGCGGTGCGCGAGTTCGGCCCGGAGGAGGTCCACCCGGGCCGAGGCCTCTCCCCCGGTCGCCAGGCGCTCGATCCAGCGGGCGGCCGCGGCGAGGTCACCCACCACGAGGGCGGCGACCGCTCCGGCGCGGGAGGCCAGCAGGTTCTCGTCGGCGGGGACGTCGGTCCCGACACCGGAGAGCGCGTCGAGCGCCTCATCCCAGAGCCCGGCGGCCGTGCAGGCGCGGGCCAGCGAGGTGCGTGCCGCCGCGGCGTCGCGCCCGCCCGCGTCGAGCCGGGCCACGGCGGCCCGGGCGATGGTCAGGTTGCGTTCGTGCTTGTCCTTGGCCAGGAAGGTCGCCACCTGGTAGCCGGAGTGGCGGATGGTCACCGGCGCCGGGGGTCCGACGCGCAACCGGCGGCCCCCGGGCCCGACCGGGTACTCGTGCAGGGCCTCGGTCCAGGAGGTGCCCGCCCGCTGGAAGACCCGCACCGAGGCCGAGCGGACCTCGTGCTCGCCACCCTCGACGCTGTCGGAGGTGATGTCGATGCACATGGCCTCGTCCCGGCAGCCGTCGACGGCGCTGCGCAGCGCGGCCGGCTCACCGGACAGGATCTCGTCGGCGTCGACGGAGAGCACCCAGTCGGTCCGGGCGTGCTCGAGGGCCCGGTTCCGGGCCGCGGCGAAGTCGTCGTCCCAGAACCCCTCGACCACCCGGGCGCCGGCGACGCGGGCGATCTCCCGCGTGCTGTCGGTGCTCCCGGTGTCGTAGACCACGACCTCGTCGACGAACGGGGTCAGGGCGTCGAGGCAGTCGGTGAGCACCGCCTCCTCGTCCTTGACGATGAGCACGGCGCCCAGGCTGCGGCGGACGGTCGGCCCGCCGACGGTGGCGGGGGTCGCGGGGAGTCGGAGCCCGACGGGGGTGGACCAGGGCAGCCGCCGGACCCGGTCGGCGGGCAGACCCGCCGGGAAGGCCAGGAGCATCGCGTCCTCCCCCACGGTCAGGCAGGCGTTGGGGGTGGCGGCGCCGTCGCGCGCGAGAGCGCCCCACCAGCCGGCCACGAGCCGCAGCTCCGGCCGGAGCACCACGAGCCGGCGGGAACCGTCGGCCAGGGTGCGGATCGCCCCCTCGAACCCCTCGGGGCCGAGCGGCACGTGGCGGACCCGGCGGCCGAGCCGGGGCGGCAACGCAACCCGTCCGCGAGCCAGGTAGCCGATCTCGACGTCCAGCGGGACGGTCTGGAACACCTGCCGCAGGACGGTGGTGAGGTCCTCCACCGAGCCCAGGCCCAGCACGACCACCCTCGCCGACTCGTTCACGCGTCTCCCCCACCGGTCTGCGCCGCCCCGTCCGGTGCTCGGGACGCGTCGACTCCTCCATCGGCGGCGGCAGGACCGGCCTGAGCGGTCGTGGCCCGGGCGTTCCGGGGCGGACGACCTTCGGGGGAACGGCGGAACGGGGTGGGGAGCGTGTGCTCCCCACCCCGTCGCGGTGGTGATGATCAGCCCCGGT